>NZ_CXPG01000017.1 GCF_001403735.1 Jannaschia rubra | reverse complement strand
GTCCGGCGCGGGTGTGCCTGATCGGCGTGCTGCGACGGGCAGGCTGACGATGGCATCTTCGCTCGAAGGGTCCATGGGTTCCAGTGTCACGTACCGCCCCCTGCTGGACCGCCCATTCATCGTCCTGTTCGAGGAGCGGCGGGCCGACGAGGCGGGGGGTGGCATCGTCATCAGGAAGACGCCCACGCCTCTGGTGCGCCGCCCGGATCTCGCCGTTCGGACGCTCGATCGGAGTCGCGGAGCGCGGCCCGGCACGATGCTCCCTCGGAAAGGTCATGCAGGTCGGGACGTCGTGCCCGGCGTCATCCATGACGTCCGCCAGCTTCGGCACCTCGGGACGAAGCCGATCGGCGACGGCACGCCAACGGGTGCTCGCGGCTTTGGCGGTGTCCTGAGCGAAGGCGGTGGCGATGAAGGCCGGGCAACCCGCCTGCCGCTCTTGCCCGCGTGGGCCGGAACGTTTCGCTGGAAACGGACCCGGCAGCGCTGCCATGTGGCGCACAGCATCTTTGTCGCGGCTGCCTCGATGCCTTTATGGGGTGGAGGAGGGTCAGCCAGACAGCCCGGGGGACTGTTTGCCCGACGGACGAGATCACGAGCTTCACTCCCCGCAAACCGCGCCGCGTCAGCCCGCGCAGAAACTCGGTCCGGACCGGTTCTGCCCCGGATGTCCCTGTTTCCATGCCCAGGACCTCGCGGCGCCCGTTCGTGTCGACGCCTGCGGCGATGATGACGGCGACCCACGCGATCCGTCCGCCGCGGCGAACCTCGAGGCAGGTGGCGTCGATCCAGAGGCAAGGCCGATCACCTTCGACCGGGCGGTCGAGAAACGCCTTCACCTTGCCATCGATCTCGCCGCAGGGCCGTGACGCCTGGCTCTTCGGGGTGCCGCTCATGCCCCCTTTCGGCAGCATGCCGCACACGCGCCTGCCGGGCAGGGCATGGCCTTCGCGAGGTCGTCGACAAAGCGCGTGGGGATGCCCTGATACAGGCTTCCCGGATCACGGCAGTCCGCGCCTTCTCGGCCATCCGGCGCGGCTCGAGAAGGCCGGGGAAGGTGCCGCGGGCACGCCCTTCCAAAGCTTCGGAACGCACAGTCCGACCGTTCCGGACCGAGCCCCCCGGTCCCGGTCGCGATAGCCGTTGCGCCGCGCCTGTCGGGCCGGGTCCTTCCGGTCATAAGCCGCGCCAGTGGCGGCACCGACCTTTCTTTCCGTCACGCGCCTGGCTGCACAGCCGGCCATCTCGCGCAAAAGGTCAGCATCCGGGGCCTTCTCGACAAGGTCGCGCAAGTCCATCGCGTCAACGGCCGTCGGTGGTCTTTCCGGTCCAGGCCGGCGCCAACAACCAGACCCTGCCGGAACATCGCCGGTGACCACCTCAACCAGAACCCACACAACGCGGCGGGACAGGATCGTTCGGCGGCGTCTGACGAAGCCATCCGACCGCTTCGAAACTGTCGTTTGCGCCCCCACCGATGCAATCGGGCGACGGCCTCGCGTTCCCGTCATGCCGCTTCCGGCTTTGCCGTTGCAGCATCGGGACAGACATGCTTTCTGGACGCAACAGAAAACAGACCGATGGGTTCGGATTGCCATGCCTGCGTCCCAGACACTGCGTACAATGATGGTAGACACTCAAATCCGGCCGTCGGATGTGACGAAGTTTCCGATCATCGCGGCCATGCTCGACGTTCCGCGCGAAGCCTTCGTTCCCCCGGCGGCCCGGCCCGTGGCTTACATGGCTGCGCCCGTCAACCTCGCCCCCGGACGTGAGATGATGGAGGCGCGGACACTGGCCAAACTGCTGGACGCGCTAGACATTCAGGTGGAGGACCAGGTTCTCGTCATTGGCGGTGGCATGGGATATTCGGCTGCTGTCCTGTCACGCATGGCCGACTCCGTCGTGATGGTCGAGGAGCACGAAACGCTCGCGGCCGAAGCCGAAGCCGCGCTGGCGGGAATGGATATCGTGAACGCCGTTGTCCTGCAGGGCACGTTGTCGGAAGGCGCTGCCAAGGCCGGGCCCTTCGACGTCATCCTGATTGATGGCGGTGTCGAGCGCCTACCCGCCTCGCTGATCGAACAATTGACCGAGGAGGGTCGGATGGCCGCGATATTCCAAGACGGGGCGTTGGGCGAGGCCCGCATCGGACAGAAGGTCGACGGCCATATGAGCTGGCGCTTCGTCTTCAACGCCACGAGTCCGGTGCTACCGGGCTTTGCGGCCGTGCGGGAGTTTCAGCTGTGAGGGGCGCGTGGCGCGGCATCGCCGCAACCGCGGTGGCCATCGTGATGGCGGCGCCGATCCATGCCGACACGCTGAGCGACGTCCTGATCGCGGCGTATCGGTCCTCCCCGCTCCTGGAACAGCAACGCTATCTGCTGCGCGCCACGGATGAGGACGTCGCCATCGCGGTGTCCGCCCTGCGCCCGGCCGTCAACTTCCAGGCGAACTACTCCAAGACGACCGCGGAAACGCCGTTCATCCCCCGCACCACGTCGACGGGCGGGTCGCTGGCACTGGTCCTCGATTATACGCTGGTGGACGGAGGACAGCGGTATCTGCGGATCGGCGCCGCGAAGGAGTCGGTTCTGGGTGCACGCTTCGGCCTCGTGCAGTTCGAACAGAATGTCCTGCTCGATGCGATCACCGCCTATTTCGACCTGCGGCTCGCCGTGCGCATCGTCGATGTACGCGAGAACAACGTCAGGCTGATCCGGGAACAGTTGCGCGCTGCCGAGGACCGGTTCGAGGTCGGTGAAGTCACCCGGACCGACGTGGCCATCGCGCAATCGCGCCTGTCGTCCTCGCAGTCGGCCCTTGCCGCCGCGCGCGGACAGGTCGACATCGCGCTCGAAGTCTTCCGGTTGACCGTGGGTCGGCTGCCGGTGGGCAACCTGCAGGATCCCCCCGC
Organism: Jannaschia rubra; assembly: GCF_001403735.1. Lineage (GTDB taxonomy): Bacteria > Pseudomonadota > Alphaproteobacteria > Rhodobacterales > Rhodobacteraceae > Jannaschia > Jannaschia rubra. The sequence goes on along the minus strand of NZ_CXPG01000017.1, from coordinate 175,723 downwards.
CTCGCCCCAACTGCCTGCGACGGTCGGAAGCGCGCAGCAGCTGGCGCTCCAGGTTCACCCCCTCATCTCGGCCGGACAACACGAGATCGCCGCCCTGACCCTTCTTGCCGATGCCCGCGCCGCCGATCGCTTGCCCAGCGTGAACCTTCAGGGGTCGGCCGGGCGCACGCGGCCCGAGAATGACAGCCTTCGCGTGGAGCTTCAGGGTCGGGTGCCGCTCTACACCGGCGGTCGTCTTCCCGCGCTGCAACGTCAGGCGATCGCGCGGGCTCAGGGCGCTCGTGCCGACTTGGGACAGACAAGCCGGGCCATCGTCGATGGCGTCGGGCGCGCCTGGGCCGGGCTGGAGGTCGCGCGGGCCCAGATCAGCGCCACGCGCGAAGGCGTCCGGGCATCGCAGCTCGCCTTTGAAGGTTTCCGCGAGGAAGCCCAGCTTGGCGCGCGGACGACACTCGACGTTCTCGATGCCGAACAGGACCTGCTCGATGCGCGGACCGATCAGTTGCAGGCCGAATCCGACGCGCAACTGGCGATCTACAACGTGCTGGCGGCCATGGGTCTTCTGACGACGGAACACCTGGGCCTTTCGGTCGAGCGCTACGATCCCTCCGTCTACTATAACGTGGTGTCGAATGCGCCGCAGGCGACCGGCACGAGGCCTTCGTCCCAGGGCGGACGACTGGACAGCGTGATGCGGCGTTTCGGTCGCAACTGACCGGTTTTCGGATTTCTGCGGGGCAGCCGATGGACGGCTCCCCCCTTCGTAATGCTACCGTCCCGAAGGACGATGCAGGCCGCGCGGGCGGCATAACGGGGACACGGGAATGGCGCAGACACAAGACATCGAGGATGTCCTTTCGTCGATACGGCGGCTGGTGGCGAACGACGGCCCGACGACGCGTGGAACGGCCGATGGACCGGCGCTGGTGCTCGAATCCCAGAACCGCGTGATCGAGTCGGAAGACCCCTTCCAGGCCATTCCCACCCTTGCTCAGCAGGAACGCGACGATCTGGACGCGGAATATTTGTCGGGCTCCGTACCCGATGACATGCCGGACTTCTCCGACATCCTGCGCGATCTGCCGGACGAGATCCTGGACGAACCCTTCGACGACCTGTCGACCGATGCCGTCACCGACACCGAAGCGGCAAGCGACGGCCCGGACGGGACGGTGATCTGGGCAGAGGATGAGTTGCGCGACGTGGGTGCAGATGCCCCGCTGGACTTTACCGCATCGCGGGAACCGGAAAAGGATGATTTCGCCGCCGCCGATTTCGCCGCCGTCTATGCCGAAGATGCGGACTATGAAGAGATGGCGACTGACGCCCCCACGTCGCCATCCGCGGATGTCGAGCCGGAGGAGGTCGACCTTTCCGACTTGGCCACGGTCGATCTGCTGGATCAGGATGCCCTGCGGGACATGATCGCCGAAATCGTGCGGCAGGAACTGTCGGGAGAGCTTGGGGAGCGGATCACCAGAAACGTTCGCAAGCTGGTTCGGCGGGAAATCCGGCTGATGCTCGCGTCGGACGAATTCGACTGAAGACCGGCCTGCAATCCGTTGTCGGTCAAGAAAAAGCCGCGCCGGAGTTCACTTCGGCGCGGCTTTTTCCATTTTCCCGATCGCCTTGATCAGGCGGCTTCGGCAGCCTCGGCTAGTTCGGCGGCCTGGCGCCGTTCACTCTCCTCGCGCGACAGCGCGACCGATGTGCGGACGCCGCGGCTGACAAATTCCATCAGACCAGAGACGACCCGCTCGTTCGGGTCGATGCCCGCGCAGGACAGCACCTCACGCCCATCGCGCGACCTTGCCCAGCGGGCGATCTGCTCGGGACCGTTGCCGAATTTCTTGTCGTCCGAGATGGCGTCGTCGAGCGCGGCGAGCACGACAGCGGCAAAGAGCTTGCGCGCACGCTGCCCCTGCTCGAAATTGAACGCCGTTGCATCGACAAAATTGGTCATTCCGCAATCTCCGTAATACTCTTGCATCTTCCCCGGTGCGTCGACCTAACACCCCGAATGTGATTCGGGCTATGCGTTATTGGAATACCCCACTTGCGTCAGCATCATGCGAGCAGGCGGGGCATGCCGGATAGTTTGGTCCAGACCGGTGTTCCAGCACGAAATGTGGGGGACAACGTCCAAAGATCAAGGTTTCGTCAACATTTTGCCTTCTTTATATGAAAGGCGGCCCTTGCATCTGACTGCATCCTGAGGGCGGAAGCGTTGTGCGGCGCCGTTCGTCTTGCCTGACATGGACCCGCTGGATAAAGACGATCAATCCCAGCCAAAAGCATGAGCCTTCCAGATGCCCAAGATCAACGGCAACGAAATCCGACCCGGCAACGTCCTCGAACACGACGGCCATCTCTGGTCGGCGGTCAAGGTCGATCACGTCAAGCCCGGCAAGGGCGGCGCCTTCGCGCAGGTCGAGATGAAGAACCTCCGCAACGGCTCGAAGCTGAACGAGCGGTTCCGGTCCGCCGACAAGGTCGAGCGGGTGCGGCTGGAGCAGAAGGACCAGCAGTTCCTCTATGAGACGGACGGAAAGCTGGTCTTCATGGATACCGACACCTACGACCAGGTGGAGCTCGACGCCGACATCCTCGGCGAGCGCCGCCCCTTCCTTCAGGACGGGATGATGGTGCTGGTCGAATACTACGAGGACGAAGCGTTGAACGCGACGCTGCCGCAGAAGGTCACCTGCAAGATCGTCGAGACCGAGCCGGTGGTGAAGGGTCAGACGGCGGCCAACAGCTTCAAGCCCGCGCTGCTCGATAACGGCGTGCGCGTCATGGTGCCCCCTTTCGTGGGCCAGGACGAGGACATCATCGTCAATACCGAGACGATGGAATACTCCGAACGGGCCTGACCCGTCAGCCGGCCCCGCGCCGCGCGCCGACCAGCCCCATCGCCAGATCGGCGTAGATGCCTTCCACGGCGGCGCGGTCCAGCCGCCCGCCGTCACGATACCAGGTGTTCACGCCCGTCAGCATCGCGATAAGCGCGACGGACGCCACCTTGGGGTCGGCCAACCGCATCCGACCGGCCGCGACGCCGTCCCGCAGGATGGTCTCGGGGATCGCCTCATAGCATTTCCGCCTGGCTTCGACCGCGGAGAAGTTGTCGGGGTCGAGCGACCGCAGCTCCATGTAAGCAATGAAGACGGCATCCGGCCGGTCGAGGTGGAACCGGATGTGGAAGCGCGCGAAGGCATCCAGCCGTGTTATCGGATCGCCGCCGGGATCTGCCTCCGCCCAGGCCGATAGAAGGTCCTTCAGATGGTCCAGCATCAGGCGGCGCAGCAGGGTCTGCTTGTCGGGCGTGTAGTGATAGAGCGCGCCGGCCCCGATCCCCACCTCGGCGGCGATCTGGCGCATCGACACGGCAGCATAGCCCGAGCGGGCGAACAGCCGCTCGGCCGCAGCATGCACGCGCGGGCCGGTCACACCCGCATCTGATCCGCTTGGTCTCGCCATGGATCCGGATAAACCGAACGGGCGTTCAATTCCAAGCGTCTTGTGACGGGCCGGTCGACCCCCTACCCTGCCCCGCATGATCCGCTTCCTGCCCCTTGTCATACTCGTTGCGGCCTGCGCCGAGCTTCCGCTCGCGGAGCGCACGATCTCATCCGAGGCGCGGGCGCAGCCCTATCCAATGCTCGTTCCGCTTGATCCGCTTCTGGTAGAGGGCGCACGCACCTCCGCAGCCGCGACCGTGGGGGCTCCCCTTCGTGTACGGGGGGCCGCTCTGTCGCGCGCCAGCGTCCCCGCTCCCGTGACAGGCGATCTGGCCGCGCGGTCCATCGCGCTGCGCGACCGGGCCGCCCGGCTGCGGGACGCGCCGATCTGACGGCGTTGCGCCGCCCCGTTCCAGCCGCTAACCCGATCCGAACACCACAGGAGACTTGCGCATGACCACTCCCCTTCGCCTCGGAATCGCGGGGCTCGGCACGGTCGGCGTCGGGGTCGTCCGCATCGTGCAGGATCACGCGGCGATGCTGACCTTGCGGACGGGTCGAGACGTCTCGATCGTGGCCGTCTCGGCGCGCGACCGCGCTCGGGATCGCGGCGTGGACCTGTCGGGCACGGCGTGGGAAGACGACCCCGTGAGGCTCGCCCGGCGGGACGATGTGGACATCTTCGTCGAACTGATGGGCGGATCCGACGGGCCGGCGAAGGCCGCGACCGAAGCGGCGCTCGGCGCGGGCAAGGCCGTCGTGACCGCCAACAAGGCAATGCTGGCGCTGCACGGACAGGCCCTCGCCGAACTGGCCGAGGCCAATGGCGCCCCCCTGCGGTTCGAGGCGGCGGTGGCGGGCGGCATTCCCTGCATCAAGGCGCTGACCGAGGGGCTGGCCGGAAACGCCATCAGCCGCGTGTCGGGAGTGATGAACGGCACCTGCAACTACATCCTCACGCGCATGGAATCCGCCGGCCTACCCTATGCCGACGTCTTCGAGGAAGCGCGGCAGCTCGGCTATCTCGAGGCCGATCCCACGCTGGACGTGGGCGGCATCGATGCCGGGCACAAACTGGCCATCCTGTCCGCCATCGCTTTCGGCACGCAGGTCGATTTCGAGGGCGTACAGCTTCAGGGGATCGAACGGGTCAGCATCGACGACATCCGCCGCGCGCGCGACATGGGATACCGCATCAAGCTGCTGGGCGAGGCGCGGCGCACCGATGCCGGCATCGAACAGTCCATGCGCCCCACCCTCGTTCCCGTCGACAGCCCCCTGGGCCAGCTGGAAGGCGGCACCAACATGGTGGTGATCGAAGGCGACGCGGTGGGCCAGATCGTCCTGCGCGGCGCGGGAGCGGGCGAAGGTCCGACAGCCAGCGCGGTGATGGGCGACGTCTGCGACATCGCGAGGGGCTTCACCCTGCCCCCCTTCGGCCAGCCGGCCGCGACATTGTCCCGCCCCGTCCGCGCCAATGTGGCAACGCAATGCCCGCACTACCTGCGGATGATGCTGCGCGACGAGCCGGGTGCGCTGGCACGGGTGGCGACTGTCCTCGGCAAATCCGGTGTCTCGATCGCGCGGATGCGTCAGTACGACCATACGGGCGACGACGCCCCCGTCCTCATCGTGACGCACCCCTGCGCGCCGGGCGATCTGACCGCCGCAATCGATGGTCTGGCAGCGACCGGGGTCGTCAACGGCGACCCGGTGGCATTGCAGATCCAGACCCCCGCCTGACCCGAGAGAGGATACCCCATGACATATTCCCCCGCCGCCGACCGCTATGACACGATGCCCTATCGCCGCTGCGGGCGTTCGGGCCTGAAGCTGCCGGCGATCTCTCTCGGGCTATGGCACAACTTCGGCGACGACACGCCGCACCGAACCAAGCGCGACATCTGCCGCACCGCCTTCGACCACGGGATCACGCATTTCGATCTGGCCAACAACTACGGCCCCCGGCCCGGCGCCGCCGAAGCCGCCTTCGGCCGGATCCTGCGCGATGATTTCGCCGGCCATCGGGACGAAATGATCCTGTCGTCCAAGGCGGGCTATCTGATGTGGCCCGGTCCCTACGGCGAGATGGGCAGCCGGAAATACCTGATCGCGTCCTGCGACCAGTCGCTGAAACGGCTGGGGGTCGATTACGTCGACATCTTCTACTCCCACCGCTTCGACCCCGACACCCCGCTGGAGGAGACGATGGGCGCGCTGGACCACATCGTCCGGTCGGGCCGCGCGCTCTACGTCGGGATCAGCAGCTACAATTCGCAACGCACTGCCGAGGCGGCGGCGATCCTGCGCGACCTCGGCACGCCCTGCGTGATCCATCAGCCCAGCTACAACATGCTGAACCGCTGGGTCGAACGTGACGGCCTGCTCGACACGCTCGACGCCGAGGGGATCGGGTCGATCGTCTTCACGCCGCTGGCGCAGGGCCTGCTGACCGGAAAATACCTGAAGGGCATCCCCGAAGGCAGCCGCGCGACGCAGGGCAAATCGCTGAACCCCGACTCCGTGACGCCCGAGATGATCGAGGCGCTGAACGGCCTGAACGACATCGCGCAGGCGCGGGGGCAAACGCTGGCGCAGATGGCCATCGCCTGGGTTCTGCGCGGGGGGCGCGTGACCAGCGCCCTGATCGGGGCATCGCGACCCGAACAGGTGGTCGATTGCGTCGGCGCCACGACGAACCTCGACTTCACGGATGACGAACTGACCCGGATCGACGCGCTGTCGGGTGAGAAGGGCCTGAACCTCTGGGCCAAGTCCTCGGAGGAAGTCTGACCCGGATTTTGCCGCCGTTAGCGCCCCCAGCCTTGCCGCCCGGCCCCGCGCGACCTAAGCCGGGCGTGACCCCACCTACAGGATCCGTCCCATGCCCAAGCCCGATTTCAACGACCGCATGTTGTCCCTGGGCCTTGCCCGCGTGTCCGAAGCCGCCGCCCTCGCCTCCGCGCGCCTGATCGGCCGCGGCGACGAGAAGGCCGCCGATCAGGCCGCCGTCAACGCCATGCGCGATCAACTCAACCTGCTCGACATCGCCGGCACCGTGGTCATCGGCGAGGGCGAGCGGGACGAAGCCCCCATGCTCTACATCGGCGAGGAAGTGGGCACCGGCAAGGGACCCGAAGTGGACATCGCGCTCGACCCTCTGGAAGGCACCACGCTGACCGCCAAGGACATGCCCAACGCCCTGACCGTCATCGCCATGGGGCCGCGCGGGTCGATGCTGCACGCCCCCGATGTCTACATGGACAAGCTGGCGGTGGGCCCCGGCTATCGCACCGGCGTCGTGACGATGGACATGTCGCCCGCCGAGCGCGTCAACGCGCTGGCCGCCGCCAAGGGATGTTCGACCGAGGACATCACCGTCTGCGTCCTGGAACGCCCCCGGCATGAGCAGATGATCGAGGACATCCGCAGCACCGGCGCCGCGATCCGCCTGATCACCGACGGAGACGTGGCGGGCATCATCCATTGTGCCGAAGCCGCACAGACCGGCATCGATATGTACATGGGATCGGGCGGCGCGCCGGAGGGCGTTCTGGCCGCCGCCGCCCTGAAATGCATGGGCGGCCAGATGTTCGGTCGCCTGACCTTCCGCAACGACGACGAAAGGGGGCGCGCGAAGAAGGCCGGGATCACCAACCTGGACCGCGTCTATACGCGCGACGACCTCGTGACGCAGGACGTGATCTTCGCTGCGACCGGCGTGACCGACGGGTCGATCCTTGCAGGCATCCGGCGCGAGGTCGGATACCTCACGGCCGAAACGATCCTGATGCGGTCCAAGACGGGGTCGGTCCGCCGGATGATCTATCGCAACCCGACCTGACGTGGGCTGGCTCGGCGTCGTGTCATCGGCCACCGGCCGTCGGTGGGTGGGGCTCGACCCCGAACAGGAACGCCTCGCCGAAGCCATCGCGCAGACTGGACAGCCCGTCGCCCTTTCGCGCCATCTGGCCCGGCGCGGCGTCCTGCCCGAAGACGCGGCGGCGTTCCTTGAGCCCAGGTTGCGGGACCTACTGCCCGACCCGCTGACGCTGCGCGACATGGGCGTGGCCGCGGATCGGCTGCTGGCGGCGGTGGCCGGGCGACAGCGTATCGCTATCTTCGCCGACTACGACGTCGACGGCGGCGCGTCGGCCGCCCTTCTTGTCGTCTGGCTGCGCGAACTCGGGCTGTCGGCCACGACCTATGTTCCCGACCGCATCGACGAGGGTTATGGTCCGAACGCACCGGCCATCCGCAACTTGGCGCGGGACCATGACCTCATCGTGTGCGTCGATTGCGGAACCCTCTCGCACGAGGCGCTCGCGGCGGCGGAAGACTCCGATGTCATCGTCATCGACCACCATCTGGGGGGGGAGACGCTGCCCCCGGCGGTGGCTGTCGTGAATCCGAACCGTCAGGACGAAACCGGGGATCTCGCGCATCTCTGTGCCGCCGCCGTCGTCTTCCTCGTCCTGGTCGAGGCGAACCGGAGGCTCAGGGTGCAAGGCCGAACAGGTCCGGACCTGATGCAGATGCTCGACCTCGTGGCGTTGGCTACCGTGGCCGACGTGGCGCCGCTGATCGGCGTGAACCGTGCCCTCGTGCATCAGGGCCTTCGCGTCCTGCGCGACCGCAATCGTCCGGGCCTGCGCGCGCTGGCCGATGTCGCCCGGATGGACGGGCCGCCGACGCCGTATCACCTGGGATATCTGCTCGGCCCGCGCATCAACGCGGGCGGTCGCATCGGTGCGGCGGATCTGGGGGCCCGTTTGCTATCCAGCGTTGATGAGGCAGAGGCCACCGCCCTGGCCGAACGTCTCGATGTGCTGAACGCCGAACGCCGCGGGATCGAGGCGCGCGTCACGGAACAGGCGCTGGAACAGGCCGAGGCGCGCGGTGGCCCCCTCGCCTGGGCCTGCGGCGAAGGCTGGCATCCCGGCGTGGTCGGGATCGTCGCTTCTCGCCTGAAGGAAGCCTTGAACAAGCCGGCAGTCGTTATCGGCATACGCGACGACGGCCTGGCGCAGGGGTCTGCGCGTTCGGTCGCCGGTGTCGATCTGGGTGTAGCGGTGCAGCGGATCGTGGCGGAAGGATTGCTGGTCAAGGGCGGTGGACACCGAATGGCAGCCGGATTGACCGTTCGGGCCGACGGGATCGAAGCCGCGATGACGCGCCTGGGCGACCTTCTGAAGCGGCAGGGAGCGGGCGCAGAGGGGCCGCGCGACCTGCGGATCGACGCCACGTTGATGCCTGGTGCGGCTACCCGTGACCTGATCGCGCGCCTCGAACAGGCGGGGCCGTTCGGCCAGGGGGCCTCTGCCCCACGCTTCGCCTTCCCCGACCTGAGGGTGGCCCATGCACGCCCCGTCGGCGACGGGCACCTCAAGGTGACGTTCACCGGCGGCGGCCCGTTGCGGCTGGACGCCATCGCATTCCGCGCGTCGACGACAGGGATCGCGGAGGCGATCGACCGCGCGGCAGGCGCCCCGATGCACGTCGCGGGCCGCCTGGACCTCAACCGATGGCAAGGCCGGGAGGACGTACAGTTGAAGCTGGAAGACCTGTCCCTGACCAGCGAAACTCCGTCCGGCTGAGGACGATGTTCCCACTCCGAAATCGCCTGGAATTTCCCCGCTCCACCGCCCAAAAACCGCTTGCAGGGCCCGAACCCCTCGCCTAAACACCCCTCACGCCAGAACGTGGCCCGTTCGTCTATCGGTTAGGACGCCAGGTTTTCAACCTGGAAAGAGGGGTTCGATTCCCCTACGGGCTGCCACTCTCCCTATTTTTCCGTTATTTTACTGGGCTCTACGGCTCCCAGTGTCCCACGATTTTCGGGGTGTGGGACACTCCGGGCTTCTGCGGCCGCCTCGGCGCGCACAAATGCGCGCTCGGCGAGCTTTGCCCGGTCCACCCGCTTGGTGTAAATCGCGGCGGTTTTGGGATCACTGTGAGACAAGTAGGCCATCACCTCGTAAACCGATCCGGACGCCTCTGCGATCTGCTCTGCGCGGCGCTTGCGGATGCCATGCTGCGATCGGGTAGCGCGCATCTTCGGATTCCCGTTCTTTTCCAGGATCGGGTTGCCCTCGTCGTCGAGCGCAGGCTCGCAGAGACCCGCCGCGATGGTCCATTTACGGACCGCGTTGTCGAGCGAGCCCGACGATGCGAATGGCGTGCCCTTTTCGGTCAGAAGGTAGGCGGCGGCATCTGCGGGGAGATTGGCGGCCTCCAGCATGAAATCCCAGGGCAGCGGAAGCTGGACTTCAGACGATCCACGCTTTGATGGTTGAAACCGGATGTAAAGTCGCTCGTTCCGGGTCATCTCGGTGACCGCTTCCCTGACGGCGTGCAGATCGTTTGCGCAGCGCACCAGAGCGGGCGTCTCCTCTTCCAGGTGGATGACTTCGTAGCCACCGCGAACGTGACCCTCGTCCGCCTCCCAGCCGACATGCGTGCCCTCCGAGATTCGGGCGGCAAGCACTTCGATCAAGGCGCCCATCTCGTCGATGAACCCTTCGTCGAAAATTTCAGCCCGCTCCAGCCGGCGAGCGAGGTCGGCGGGAAATGCGCGCTTCGCCGGCGGCCATGCCGGGATGACAGTCTCTCGTAGACCGAAGGCGGCGATCTGCGCATCCGCCAGGGCTGCTGCGACGAGACCGGCGAACAGATCCTTGTTCATCTCGGTCCTCATCGGACGTCTCCCCGATGAGCGAGTTGCCTTCGGACACGGCGCCGCTCGATCGTGAACTGGTAGGAAGACCGCAGCTTCGCGCCACTATCGGTGACCGTGGCGCTCGGATCGGCCAGTGCTTTGCGATCGATCTCGATCTTCATGTATGTCTCCCGTTTCGATGACGGAGTGGCCCTGTGCCACTGCGGATGTCGTCGTCGCCAGGTTCCGGCAGATGAGGAGATCGCCGCCGTCACCGCCGATGGCGCCTGCGACACCCGCGGCTGCCGCGATGCCATCGCGAGCCGGGGCGTCGACGCGGTCATTCCTCCCGGGCGCAACGCCAAGCCGTGAAAGAAGGCCAGCCCCGGGGCGGCAGTCGGGAATGAGGCGCTGCGCACCACCAAGCGCCTCTGCAGGACCATCTGGCGCAACCGAAGCGGCCATCACCGCCGAAGCCGCGCCGAAACGAAACCTCTCGGGATCATGCTTCGCATGACCCTGCCGGTCAGCGGATAGACTGCATGACGCTGCCCGGCCAGAAGCCTGCCGCCGTTCGGCATCGGTCTCGGACCCATGGCGGCTCGATGCCTCACCTTCGATCGCCATACCGCCGAACTCCAGGTCCGCCTCGCCCTCCCGAACCGCTTGACCGCCCTCGGCACCCCGTCACAAGACCCGCCGCCCGAGCCGATCGGGGAAAGCGGAAGCTCAGCCTTCATCGCGTTCCGTGCAGCAGAGCCCGGAGGAGCCTTCAACGTGTGTGAATGCTAGAAGGCTGGCGGCAGAATAGAGCTGCCCAATGCTTCCTGAGGCGAACGAAAAACGGCCGACCCTCTTGGGCCGACCGTCTTGACTACCTTGGGTTTCACCGCGCGGAATGAGTCACCGCAGGACCGCCCTTGATATTGAAATGGCCAACGCGAAGGTCAGCCGGCAAAAATGCCGTCCGCGGCGAAGTCGGCCTCCATCTGCTCCAGCTCGGCGCCCTCGATAGATCCGGACCCGTCGCGGTCGTAGATCACGAGGAACCCTTGGGTGTATTCGTCCTGCGCGACGAGACCGTCGGAATTGAGGTCCCAATCGGTATACGTCGTCGAGCCATAGCCGAGGGTGCCCCAATGGACGTTGGCATCGGCGAATGCGGCGTCGAACTCGGCTTCGGACAATTGGCCATCGCCGTCCGTGTCATAGGCCGCGAGGCTGACGATGCCGTCGGCGTCGAACAGGTCGCGAAACTCCGCGCCGGTCAGCATGCCGTCGCCGTCGACGTCATGGGCGCGGATCGCGATCTGCGCGGCGGCCGGACCGGCAAGCATGAATGCCAAAGCGGATGCGGTGAAGAACTTGGTGGCTTTCATCGTAAAAGGCTCCTTGGTGTCTTGCAGGTTCGCGGAACGGCACGCCCGTTCCGCCTCTGGCCCGACAACACATGCCCCTCGCGCCAGGTTCCGAGCAGCCTTCCATCGCGTGGCGAAACACGGCACAACACCGACGCACATGTCGGAGGGATCAGATGTCGCCGCTCAAGCTCAAGAAAGGCTCCAGCAGCCATTCCGCCTACAACCTGCGCCCGAACTTTTCGGATGTGCAGGAGCGGCACACCCTCGCCATCCTGGTCGACAACGAGGCAGGTGTCCTGGCGCGGGTAATTGGGCTGTTTTCCGGCCGCGGCTACAACATCGAAAGCCTCACCGTGGCCGAGGTGGACCATCAGGGCCATCAGTCGCGCATCACCGTCGTCACCGTGGGCACCCCGCAGGTGATCGAGCAGATCAAGGCGCAACTGGGACGCATCGTTCCAGTGCACGAGGTGCACGATCTGACGGTCGAAGGCGCTGCGGTCGAACGCGAACTGGCGCTGTTCAAGGTCGCGGGCACCGGGGACAAGCGCATCGAAGCGCTCCGTCTGGCCGAGATCTTCCGGGCGAACGTGGTGGACAGCACCCTCGACAGCTTCGTGTTCGAGATCACGGGGGATTCGCGGAAGATCGACGCCTTCGCCGATCTGATGCGTCCCATCGGCCTGGTCGAGATGGCCCGCACCGGCATCGCGGCCCTGTCGCGCGGCAACGCCTGACGCATCGGGTCCGCTGCATCCGGAGGTTCCAACCGGTTCCGCCGAACTCCGGCTGTCATCTTGCCGAGGCCTCGATCGCGCGATCGTCTTGGTACGTTGCCTTGCGCAGCCGACGTGCTTTAAGCCCGGATAAGACGTGCTGGATGGGCCGGTCTCGGTCCCCCCGCGAGCGGTGCGGAGACGGACGCCCTCCCCAAACCAATCATTTTCGGCAAGCCTAATATCGTATGTCTCCTCCCGACCAACCACGGTGCGGTTCGATACATGCGATCCGGTTCCGTCATATCAAAGTCCGCCCCGAGAAAGGACCATCAGGCGATCCGGGATTTTGGTCATCGGCGGCACGGACATCCCGGAACGGGCACCCGCGATTGGGTGGCCGCGAACATCAATCCGTCAGGCTATGAGAACGAGCGAAAAACCGTCAGCGACAGCGCATCGACCGGGACCGTCCAACGCACCCTGATACCTAGGATGCAAACCGCGCGAGTAGGGCCTTTTCCACGGGGGGCGTGACGAATGCGGAGACGTCGCCGCCGAGGCGCGCGATCTCCTTCACCAGCTTGGACGCGATGGCCTGATGCTTGGCTTCCGCCATCATGAAGACCGTCTCGATCTTGTCGTTGAGGATACGGTTCATTCCGACCATCTGATACTCGTACTCGAAATCGGCGACGGCGCGCAGGCCACGCACGATCATCTGCGCGCCAACGTCGCTGGCGCAATCGATCAGCAGATTCTCGAAGGGGTGGGCAATGATCTCTGTACCCGTCCGTTCCGACCAGAAGGCGCATTCCGCCTCGACCATGGCGACCCGCTCTTCCAGCGAGAACAGCGGCCCCTTGTCCCGGTTGATGGCCACTCCGATCACCAGCCGGTCGACCAGCGTGCAGGCCCGCTTGATGATGTCGATATGGCCCTTCGTGATCGGGTCGAAAGTGCCGGGATAGAGCGCGGTGCGCATGGGGCCGTCTCCGCAGGGCTGTCACGCCACGCTTGCACGGCGTCGCACGGGGTTCAAGCAGGCACCCGGTCTGAACCCGGCAGACTGTCGCCTCAGCTGTAGCCGGAGACCATCGCCGTCAGGGCGTCCTTCTCCATCGACACTTCGCTCAGCCGTGCCTTTACCACGTCGCCCAGCGATACGAGCCCGATCAGGGTGTCGTTCTCGACGACCGGCATGTGACGGAAACGGCCTTCGGTCATGCGGCTCAGGATGTTTTGGGCATCGTCGCCGGGGACGCAGGTCTGCAGGTCGCGCGTCATCAGATCGCCGACCGTACGCTCCATCACGGCCGCGCCTTCGCGACCCAGTTCGCGCACGATGTCACGCTCCGACAGGATGCCCTCCGCATGGGTGCCGTCGGTCGAGACCACCAATGCACCGATACGCCGGGCCCCCAGTTCGCCCACGGCGTCGGCGATCGAAGTCCCCGGGTTGATGGTCAGCACGCCTTGCGTGGACTTCATGGACAGGATCTGGCTGACGAACATGACGGGCCTCCCTCGGTCGATGCGATAGGATCGAGCGTCGCTCTGACGCATCGTCAAGTCAAGCATCGTCGGATGCAGGACATTTTCGTCACGGCAGGACAGGCGGGCTGACGGGGCCCCCCAGAACCGCGACCGGATAGTTGAGGCAGTTCAGCTGCGCCGCCGCAGCCGTCCGGGCCCGCAAGTCCGCCCAGCCGCGGGCGGTGGTCGGACGTGGCCAGTCGTAGACGCTTTCGACATAGCCCAGGTGGGTATTCGGGATGGGCGACCCGCGCGAGACGAACTGGCGCTGCTCCTCCCTCGACTGGCCGGCCTGGCGCCCGTCGACCACGGCGCCCGCCAGCGCGACGAGATGCCCGCAGGTCACGACGCGGGTCGGGTCCGGATCGGGCGGCGGAAAGACGACGGCGCATCCGGCGAGACCGGGCAGCAGCATCAGGAGGAGGAACATGCGAACCATGTCACCCTTCTGCCGGCCAAAGGTTGAGGCTTCGTCAACGCGCAGCCCCTGTTCGCCCGGCATCGTCCGGTCTATGACCAATCCGAAAGCAGGGAGAGGTCAGATGCAGCAGATTGGACATTGGATCGACGGTGCGACCGTCGCCGGCAACGGTCGCACGGCCGACGTCTACAACCCCGCCACGGGCGAGGTTCAGGCGCAGGTGGCCCTTGCCGACAAGGACGTTCTGGATCGCGCGGTCGAGATCGCCGCGGCGGCGCAGCCCGCTTGGGCCGCGACCAACCCCCAGAGGCGCGCGCGCGTCCTGATGCGCTTCGTGGGCCTTCTGAACCGCGACATGGACAAGCTGGCCGAAGCGCTGAGCCGCGAGCACGGCAAGACCTTGCCCGATGCGGCGGGCGACGTTCAGCGCGGGCTGGAGGTGGTGGAATACTGCATCGGCGCGCCCGAACTGCTGAAGGGTGACTTCACTGATTCGGCCGGGCCCGGCATCGACATCTACTCCATGCGCCAGCCGCTGGGCGTCACCGCCGGGATCACGCCGTTCAACTTCCCTGCCATGATCCCGATGTGGATGTTCGCCCCGGCGCTGGCCTGCGGCAATGCCTTCATCCTGAAGCCCTCGGAGCGGGACCCTTCGGTGCCGATGATGCTGGCCGAACTGCTGGAGGAGGCAGGTCTTCCCAAAGGCATCCTGCAGGTCGTCAACGGTGACAAGGCGGCGGTCGACGCGATCCTGGACCATGACGGCATCGCCTCCGTCGGTTTCGTCGGCTCGACGCCCATCGCCGCCTACATCTACGAGCGCGCCGCGGCGAACGGCAAGCGGGCGCAATGCTTCGGGGGCGCCAAGAACCACATGATCGTCATGCCCGACGCCGACATGGATCAGGCCGCCGACGCCCTTATCGGGGCCGGTTACGGTGCCGCCGGCGAACGCTGCATGGCGATTTCGGTCGCCGTGCCCGTGGGCGAGGAAACCGCCGACCGGCTGATCGAAAAGCTCGTCCCCCGGATCGAGGCACTGAAGGTCGGCCCCTACACCGCAGGCGACGACGTGGATTTCGGCCCCGTGGTAACGGCGGCGGCCAAGGAGAACATCCTGCGCCTGGTCCAGTCGGGCATCGACGAGGGAGCCGAACTTGTGGTCGACGGCCGGGACTTCGGGCTGCAGGGATACGAGGACGGTTTCTTCGTCGGCCCCCACCTGTTCGACCGGGTGACGAAGGACATGGAGATCTACCGCAAGGAGATCTTCGGCCCTGTGCTGTCCTGTGTCCGCGCCGCCACCTATGAGGAGGCGCTGGCGCTCGCCATGGACCACGAATACGGCAACGGCACCGCCATTTTCACGCGCGACGGAGACGCCGCCCGTGACTTCGCCAAGCGGGTGAACGTGGGCATGGTGGGCGTCAACGTGCCCATCCCGGTGCCGCTGGCCTACCACACCTTCGGCGGCTGGAAGAAATCCATGTTCGGCGACCTGAACCAGCACGGCCCCGACGCCTTCCGCTTCTACACCCGCACCAAGACCGTCACCGCCCGCTGGCCGTCAGGCATCAAGGAAGGCGGCGAATTCTCGATTCCTGTCATGGAGTAAACAATGCGCGGGGCCGTTACGTTGACCGCGGTGCGGCGGCCTGATCTTCTTGCCCGGACGCTGGAGGACTTCGACCGTCACCTGCGGCCGGGCTGGCCCGACGGTCCGGTCTTCGTGAACGTCGATCCCGCTATGGGGACCGAGGCGGATCAAGCCCAAGCCGTCGAGGTGATCCGCCGGCACTTCCCCAATGCGGAGGTGTTCGAGCCGGAGGCGCCGGGTTTCGGCGCCGCCGTGACCCGACTGTGGTCGCGCGTGCCTGATGGCCCCGTGCTGCACCTGGAGGACGACTGGCGCTGCCTCGCGCCGATCGACCTGGAGATCGCGGCTGACTGGCTCGATCACAGGGTGCGAATGGTGTCGTTCGTCAGCGTTCATCATGGTCGGAAAGGTGAAAGGGATTTCAGCGAAAAGCGGACACGGGTCAGCGGCCTACGGCGGCTCTGGGCGGCACCAAGGATCGAGCCCCTGTTCAACACCGGCCCGGCCTTGGCCGATGGCGTCTTCCTGCGCGAACTGGCGTCCCGGATGGACCCGGCACTCGACCCCGAGAAGCAGATGCGGCGCCCTGCAAATCCCACCCTCAATGATTGGCTCGGCGCGTATCGTTGTCGTTTTCTGAAGGCGCCGGATGGCGGCGCCCTCATTCACGATACCGGGCGCGACTGGCGTGATGAGCAGGGCATCATCAAGGTGGTGGAAGTCGACCGATCGTCGTGGACGAAGAAGTAATGCTGCAACAGCTAAATTGCGCGAGCCCGGGCGGCCCCTGCGTGCAGATGACCAAGGACCCCTCCATGACCAACCCCCGAACCGCCCTCCTCGTCGGCTCTCACCCGATGCCCGGGCAAACCTTCGTGAATCGGCACATCGAACGGCTCTTTGGCGGGAACACCTGCATCATCTCGACGGACGCATCGAGCGGTGAGAACCCTTACGACAAGGCGATCTTCGACATCGGCGCGACACGGCCGCGCGGCCTGCCTCTGCTGCTGTCGTTGCCGGAGAGGCTTCGGAACCTGCGCGTCTACGGCACCAGTCACGTGCCTTTCGGAACCGGCGAAGCTGCGTTGCGGCGCTTCCTTCTGGATGAAAAAGTCGAAATGGTCCTGTCGGAAATGGGCAGCCGGATGGCCAAAGTCGTTCCTGCGGCCAAGGCTTTGGGCATCCCCTGTTTCTCCTACTTCCGCGGCAGGGACGCCACTGAAGAACTGGCAAAGCCGCGCCGCCTGCGCGGCTACCGGACCCTGATCCCGCAGCTCACCGGCGTCATCGCCGTCAGCCAGTTTCTCGTCGACCAGCTTGCTGCCAAGGACCTGACGCACCCCGACACCCACGTCATTCCTTCCGGCGTCGACACGCGACGCTTCCGGCCGGGCGAAAAAGTGCCGGGGTCCTGCGTCGCCATCGGGCGCATGGTCGAGAAGAAGGCGCCGCTGACGACGCTGCGCGCCTTCGCCGCCGCCGCGACCGACCTGCCCGACGCCCGCCTTCGCTTCATCGGCGACGGCCCCCTGCTGGAGCGCACGCGAGCAGAAGCCCGGCGGCTCGGCATCGCGGACCGCGTCTCGTTCGACGGCGCGCAGCCCCATAGGGTCGTGCGCGAGGCGCTGGCGACGTCGCAGGTCTTCCTGCAGCATTCCGTGGTCGGCCCGTCGGGTGACGCCGAGGGCCTTCCGACCGCGATACAGGAGGCCCTCGCCTCCGGCTGCATCGTCGTCTCCACCCGCCATGCCGGCATTCCCGAAGCGGTGGACCACGGCGTCAACGGCTGGCTCGGCGCGGAACACGATCTGGAGGAGTTCACCGCGCTGATCGGACGGGCGTTGACCGCCGATCCGCAGGAGATGATGGACGCGGCCCGGCAGACGGCAGAGACGCGGTTCGACAATGCGGCGCTCCTGTCGCGTCTGGAGGACGTCCTCCGCGCCGGTTTGGGGTGGGCGGTTTTTCGCCCATCAAAGGCGCGCTTTCGCGATTGTGAACGGCCGGCCCCTTTCTGCATTGAAGTTCGGACGGTATCTGCCCTTCCAGAGAGAAGGAGCAGCCATGACCCGTTCGACCCGCCGTTCGCTGATGCTCGGTGCCGCTGCGGCACTTGCGACGCCCACCATCCTGCGCGCGCAGACCTATACGGCCGAACAGTTCGGCGGCGTGACCGGACCGACCGAGACGCGGCGCAATACCTCGAGCTTCAAGATGATCGACTGGCGCGATCACTTCGACACGCTGGGCGCGGCCACCATCATCGCCGACACCACGTCACGGGCGCTGCACTACTGGGATTCGACGGGCACGGACTATCGCCTCTATCCTACTTCCGTCCCCATGTCGGAGGAGCTGACGCGCCGCGGCTATTCGCAGATCGTCCGCAAGAAGGTCGGGCCCAGCTGGACACCCACTGCCGACATGCGTCGCCGCAACCCCGAACTGCCCATCACGATCGAGGGTGGCGTGGCGGATAATCCGCTCGGCACGCACGCGATGTATCTGGACTGGCCGGCCTATCTCATCCACGGCACGCATGACACGCGCAAGATCGGGCGGCGGTCGTCCTCGGGCTGCATCGGGCTCTATAACGACAAGATCGCGGAGTTGTTCGAGATCACGCCTATCGGGACGCAGGTTCGCCTGATCTGACGGGCGCCATGGCCCGCCCGCCCGACGCCGCCCTTTTCGGGGCGGCGTTTTCGTTTGCCCCGAAAGGTCATCCCGGCCATAATTGAACAAGCGTTCGATTGCCGGCTGGGGAGGGTCATTCGATGGATTTCGCGTTGTCCGAGGAATCGGAAGCCATCTTCGACGTGGCGCGCGACCTGGGCCAGGCAGAAATCGCGCCCCATGCCCGCCGGTGGGAAGCGGAGGGCACCATTCCCCGCGATCTGTGGCCCAAGCTTGCGGAACTGGGCTTCGGTGCACTCTACGTCTCGGAGGAACAGGGCGGGTCGAACCTGTCGCGGCTCGACGCGACGCTGGTGTTCGAGGCGCTGTCGATGGCCTGCCCGTCGGTCGCGGCGTTCCTGTCGATCCACAACATGTGCGCCCGCATGATCGACAGCTTCGGGTCGGACGACCTGAAGTCGCGCTGGCTGCCCCGTGCCGTCACCATGGAAACCGTTTTCAGCTATTGCCTCACCGAACCCGGCAGCGGGTCGGACGCGGCGGCCCTTCGCGCCCGTGCCGAGCGCACGAACGAGGGCTGGCGCCTGACGGGGACCAAGGCGTTCATTTCCGGCGGAGGATATTCCGACGCCTATATTGTCATGGCGCGGTCCGGCGAGGACGGGCCGAAGGGCATCTCGGCCATGATCGTGCAGGACGGGGCCGAAGGTCTGTCGTTCGGCGCGCTGGAGGACAAGATGGGGTGGCGGTCGCAGCCGACGCGTCAGGTGCAGCTCGACGATTGCCCGGTTCCAGCCGAGGATCTGCTGGGCGAGGAGGGACAGGGGTTCCGCTATGCGATGGCCGGGCTCGACGGCGGGCGCCTCAACATCGCGGCCTGTTCGCTGGGCGCGGCGCAGCAGGCGCTGGACATGACTCTCGACTACATGGGTGAACGGCGGGCCTTCGGCCAGACCATCGACCAGTTCCAGGCTTTGCAATTCCGCCTGGCCGACATGGAGATCGACCTTCAGGCCGCGCGCGTCTTCCTGCGGCAGGCCGCGTGGAAGCTCGACGCCGGAGCGCCGGACGCCACGCAGTTCTGCGCGATGGCCAAGAAGCTGGTGACGGAAACCGGAAGCCGGGTGGTGGACCAATGCCTGCAATTACACGGGGGTTACGGCTACCTCGCCGACTACGGAATCGAGAAGCTGGTGCGCGACCTGCGGGTGCATCAGATCCTCGAGGGCACGAACGAGATCATGCGGATGATCGTGGCACGCGGTCTGCTGAAGGGATGAGCGACGACATCCACATCCGCGTCGAGGGTCGCGCGGGGCGCATCACGCTGGACCGTCCGGACGTCCTGAACGCGCTGAGCTGGGACATGTGCCTCAGAATCGAAAAGGCCTTGGATGACTGGCGGTTGCAGGACGATGTTCAGGTGATCCTGATCGACGCCGTACCCGGCCGTGCCTTCTGCGCCGGGGGCGACATCATCGCCATGCACGAGGCCGGCATCGAAGGGCGCTACGATTACGGGCGGCGTTTCTGGGCGGACGAATACCGCCTGAACGCCAAGCTGTTCCATTTCCCGAAGCCCGTCATCACCTTCCTGCACGGATTCACGATGGGCGGCGGCGTGGGCCTCGGGTGTCACGGCTCACACCGGATCGTGCGCGACGACAGCCGCATCGCCATGCCGGAATGTGCCATCGGCCTCGCGCCCGACGTGGGCGGCACGTTCATCCTCGCGAATGCACCGGGCCTTTTGGGGGAATACCTCGGTGTCACCGGCGCGCGGATGGGGCCGGGCGATGCGATCCGGGCGGGGTTCGCGGACCACTACGTGCCGGAGGAGTGGGGCGACCTGAAGGACGCGCTGGTCGAAACGGGGGACGTGGCCGCCGTCGAAGCCGCCGCCCTTGCCCCGCCCGAGGCCGCCTTGGCCGGCATGCAGGCCGAGATTGACGCGCTGTTCGCCCACGACACGCTGGCCGACGTCGCCGCGGCGCTCGATGGACGCGAGGGTTCGGCGGCGGACACGCTGCGTCAGGCCCTATCGCAGAACGCCCCGCTGTCGATGGCTTGCACCGTCGAGATCCTGCGCCGTCTGCGCGACGACCCGACGATCGAACGGGCGCTCGGGCTGGAGGCCCGGTTCACCTTCCGCGCCATGGAGCACGGCGATTTCATCGAAGGCATTCGCGCCCGCATCATCGACAAGGACGGCGCGCCCCGCTGGAAACACGCCTCGGCAGCCGATGTGTCGCGGATGGATGTGGAGAACATGCTGCGCCCGCTCGGGCCGCTCGCCCCTGATCTGGAGGTCTGGACATGAGAATCGGTTTCATCGGATTGGGCAACATGGGCGGGCCCATGGCCGCGAACCTTGCCGCCGCCGGTCACGACGTCCGGGGCCATGACACCGCCGCCCCGATGCCGGACGGCGTCAACGCAGCGGACAGCGCCGCCGACGCCGCGATGCAGGCCGATGTCGTCATCACCATGCTGCCCGATGGCGCCGTCTTGCGCGCCGTGGCCGATCAGGTCCTGCCCGCCATGACGCCCGGGGCTGTCCTGCTGGACTGTTCCACCGTCGACGTCGACAGCGCGCGGGCCGTCGCGGCCCAGGCGGCCGATCGGGAGGTTCACGCCCTTGACGCGCCGGTCTCCGGCGGCGTCGTCGGTGCGACCGCCGGCACGCTGACCTTCATGGTCGGCGGGCGGGCCGAGGCGCTCGTCACTGTGCAGCCGCTTCTGGATGTGATGGGCGGACGGACGGTGCACTGCGGCCCCGCCGGGAATGGTCAGGCGGCAAAGATCTGCAACAACATGATCCTGGGCGCCACTATGGCGGTGACATGCGAAGCCTTCGCGCTGGCCGACAAGCTTGGGCTGGACCGTCAGGCGATGTATGACGTCGCCTCGACCTCCTCCGGTCAATCGTGGTCGCTCACGACCTACTGTCCTGCCCCGGGAATCGGGCCGCAATCGCCGGCCGACAACGATTACAAACCGGGATTCGCGGCGGAGTTGATGGTCAAGGACATGAGGCTGGCCATGCAGGCCGCCGACGCCGTCGATGCCGCGACGCCCGTGGGGGCGGAGGCGCTGCGCCAATACGCCGAATTCGTCGAAACCGAGGACGGGCGAGGACGAGATTTTTCGGCATTGTTGCTCCGCTCATCCCGCGATAGACGCCACTAATGTCTATCTTTTATGCCCTGCTTCACGGACGCTATCGCGTGGCTCTTGGACCAGACGAGGTTCCGGAACATCTTGAGGACAAGCTGGTCGGTGCAGAGTTTGCTAGGTCTCGTGGGTGGCGGGTTCCGGAGTCCAAACGTTTCGATTCCGCCGCCGAAGCAATTTCCGCGACTACATCCAAGAAGTTCGCTCTGAAGGCTTCGGGTTTCTTTGGTGGCAAGCACATCTACTTGCTGCAGCAACTTGAGTCTGGGAAGTTTCTCGACCTCAACACGCTTCAGATCCGCACGACGGATGAACTAAGTCGGATATCTGTTCGGACCGATTACTGGCTGGTGGAAGATCTGGTGGAATCGACGGTGGCCGGACATGTCATTCCGATGGATTACAAGTTCTATTGCTTTGGTGGTCAGATCGCTCTGATTCTTCAGATCGATCGATCGTCCAAACCGGCAAGAGGATACTACTTCGACGGATCCTTCATGCCGTTGGTGGGTGGAACGGATTTCAGTTTTGATACCGAATATTTCCAGATGGGCGCGCCGGTCGTGCCGCTCCACGCTTCCGCAATGGTCAAGATGGCACGTGACCTTTCGCAAGCGAGCGGTGCCCGCTTCTTGAGCGTGGACTGCTACGATTCGCCGGATGGTCCGGTCTTTGGCGAATTTACGCTTCGGCCCGGTGCACCCTATTCCCGAACAGCGACTTTTTCCCGCGCGGTGATCAGAGAACTCGACCAAGCCGCAAGAGGGCAACAGATCCAGAAGATGTCAGGCTTCGACATCGATTACGATAGCTTCTGGGCCGCAGCGGATAAAGACCAGACGCCATTGACCCGGCAGCATCCGGCAGTCGTGGGAGCAATACAGGCACGTGCGGCCTTGGGCATGAGGGACTACCGGTTCAGGACAGAAGTCGCGGCCAAGAACGAGATGAAGGAACACTATCAGGCCTGCCTGACGGTCGCGTCGGCAATGCTTGGACCAGTTTCCTCCGCCTACGAACTCCAGAAGTCCATTCAATGCGGTCGCGGGTTCTTCAAGGGACGTTCGCGGGAGATGGAATTCGTTTCCATGGCAGAGGTTGCCATCGGACAGTCTCAGATCGAACAACACCGTCTTCTGATGGCGGAAATGCGGGCTTCCCGAGGTGATCAGGATGCTTTCAAGGCACTCCGTCTTATGGCAGAGGGGGGCAATCCAAGGGCGGGCGACGTCGTCCAACGGCTTGTCGAGAGCTTTGGAAGCAACGACAGCCTTAGAAATGGAACAATTTCAGCGCACTGACAGTTGCCGTCGGTGCCATTATTCCTACCGAGTTCGAAAGCTGCTGCTGAAAAGTGGCGCGGTTGACGGGGCTCGAACCCGCGACCCCCGGCGTGACAGGCCGGTACTCTAACCAACTGAGCTACAACCGCGCATCACGCGGGGGACCGATGGGCAGTGGCGCGGTTGACGGGGCTCGAACCCGCGACCCCCGGCGTGACAGGCCGGTACTCTAACCAACTGAGCTACAACCGCGCAGCATGCCCGCCGGTCCCCCGGCGTGGGGCGGGTGTATGGCGCGGCTCGGTCGCCGTCAAGCGTCGAAGCGCGCAAAGATCTCAGGTTTCGCTGCGCCTCTTCGCCGTCACGAGGGCGAGGCGGCGCAGCCATGTCCATCAAGGGAAATGGTGGGTGGTGAGGGGCTCGAACCCCCGACATTCTCGGTGTAAACGAGACGCTCTACCAACTGAGCTAACCACCCGTGGCGAGGGCCTTAGCGCGGTCACGCGAAGGCATCAAGATCGGGCGTCATCATCGTCTCGACCCCGTCCCGAATACGGAAGGCGGCGCCCTGCCCGCTCGCCAGGTCCGGCAGATCGGCGACGCTGCGCCCGAGGGCCAGCGTCCGGATCATCCGCCCCGTCATGTCGTGGGTCACAAGTATCGTCGGGCGGCGGATGCGTGCCATGACAGACCGCGCGCGGTGTTCCAGTGCGACGAACCCCTCGCCTTCGGGTGCCCCATCGTAGAACGCCAACATATCGACATCCGGCGCGAGATCGGTCCGCAGGCCCGCGATGCCCGCCCCCGTCCAGGCACCCAGCCCGATCTCGCGCAGATCGGGGTCCGTCGTCGCGCCTTCGCCGAAGGCCAGTGCGGCGGTCATGGCGGCGCGGGGTTGCGGGCTGGTCCGAAGATCATGGGACGCGGGGCCGAGGCCCATCGTCGCGAACATCGCGCCGAGCGCCAATGCCTGCTTCCTGCCCCGCGCGGTCAGCGGCGAATCAAGTGCGCCCTGCAGGCGACGCGCGACGTTCCATTCGGTCTCGCCATGCCGCATCACGATCAGGTCCGGCAGCAGATCGGGGATCGAAGGGGTGTCCATGGCGGCGGTATCCTTGCCGGGCAGACGCGGCGCAAGTGGAAAGACGGGACGTGGCCAGGGGACGGAACCGATTCCCGCTTGTCCGTCGGGGTCGTCATGTTACGGTCCCCAAGGGCTCGCAAATTCGTCATGCGCGATGCCCGAAAAAAATCTGGGAGGATTGACATGACGAGTTCAACCAAGATGGGCCGCCGGTCCTTTCTGAAGAAGACCGCCCTGGGCGGCGGCGCGGCCGGTGTCGGCGTCCTTGCGGCCCCGGCGGTCATGGCGCAGTCGCCCATGGTCCTGAAGATGCAGACGGCCTGGCCGTCGTCCAACATCTGGCAGGAGATGGCGCAGGACTACGTCACCCGTGTGGAGGCGATGTCGGGTGGACGGCTGAAGATCGACCTTCTGCCGGCGGGCGCGGTCGTCGGCGCGTTCCAGGTGCTGGACGCCGTCAACGACGGCCTGCTCGATATCGGCCACGACGTGCCCGTCTATTGGTACGGCAAGAACAAGGCCGCATCGCTCTTCGGGACGGGGCCGGTCTTCGGCGGCTCGGCCAGCACGATGATGAATTGGTTCTACGAAGGCGGCGGCAAGGCGCTCTATGATGAGCTGACGCAGGACATCATGGGCCTCGACATCGACGGCTACATGGCCTTCCCGATGCCCGCACAGCCGTTCGGATGGTTCAAGAATCCGGTCTCCTCGGTGGATCAGCTTCAGGGCTTCAAGTACCGGACCGTCGGCCTGGCCGCCGACCTGATGGCCAAGCTGGGCATGTCGGTGGCGCAGCTTCCGGGTGGCGAGATCGTCCCCGCGATGGAGCGCGGCGTCATCGACGCGTTCGAGTTCAACAACCCCTCGTCCGACCGCGACTTCGGCGCTCAGGACGTGGCGAAGAATTATCTGCTGTCGTCCTACCATCAGGCATCCGAAAGCTTCGAGTTCCTGTTCAACGGGCTTCTGATGGAAGACATGGAGCCTGACCTGAAGGCCATCCTGATCCACGGGGTCGAGGCGGTGTCGACGGCGAACACGGCCAAGGCGGCCCGCCGCTATTCCGCGGACCTCAAGTGGCTTCAGGAGGAGGCCGGGGTGGACGTTCAGCGGACGTCCAAGGAAATCCTCGCAGCGCAGATCGAAGCCTGGGACGAGCTGATCCCCGATCTGGAGTCGGACCCGTTCATGAAGAAGTGCCTCGACAGCCAGCGGGCCTGGGTCGAGGACGTGGTGTTCTACGAGTTGATGAACGCCCCCGACTATACTCTGGCCTATGAGCATTATTTCCCGGGCAAGCTGAAGCTCTGACCGCCGTCGGCCCCTGCGTACCGCGCGGGGGCCGATTGCCCGACTTCCTGGGGGAATTTTCGTGCTGCGATACATCCAGTTCGCCGATGCGGTGTCAGCATGGTTCGGCAAGACGTTTGCATGGCTCATCATTTTGATGTCGGTGGGCACAGGGTACGAGGTCTTCGTACGCTATGTCCTCAATAGTCCGACGGTCTGGGCGTTGGACGTGTCATTCATCATGTACGGCACGCTGTTCATGATGGGCGGAGCCTATACATTATCGCGGCGCGGCCATGTGCGGGGTGACTTTCTCTATCGACTCTGGTCGCCGCGGTGGCAGGCGCGCGTCGATTTGGTGCTTTATTTCCTCTTCTTCTTTCCAGGCGTCCTGGCCCTCATCTTCGCGGGATGGAAATACGCAGCCCGATCCTGGCAATACGCCGAGGTGTCGGTCAGCAGCCCGGCGGGAATCCCGATCTATCAGTTCAAGACGGTGATCGTCGCTGCCGGTATCCTCCTGTTCATACAGGGCATCGCCGAGGTCTTCCGCTGTATCCACTGCATCCGAACGGGTGAATGGCTCATCGCCGACGAGGATGTGTTCGAGACCGAGGACCTTCTGATGCAACAGGCCAATGCGGCCGAAAAGGACGCCCATCCATGACCGATCCGCAGGTCGCCCTGTTCATGCTGGGGCTTTTCATCGTCTTCGTCTTCCTGGGCTTTCCCATCGCCTTCACGTTGATGGCGATGGGCATCGGCTTCGGCTACTACGCCTATTTCGACGAACGGCGCATGTGGCGTGCCTATGACCGGCTCGACATCGACGCCGCGTCCTGGTGGGACCAGACGAGCCTCTGGTGGGAAGGGTTGCTCAATAACCGCATCTTCGACCTGTTCGTGAACCAGACCTATACGGTGATGAGCAACGAGGTGCTGACCGCCGTGCCGCTGTTCCTGTTCATGGGCTACATCGTCGAACGGGCGAACATCGTGAACCGGCTGTTCGACACGCTCAACATCGCATCGCGCCGCGTGCCCGGCAGCATGGGGGTGGCCGCGCTGATCACCTGTGCGCTGTTCGCCACGGCCACCGGCATCGTCGGTGCGGTCGTTACCTTGATGGGCCTGCTGGCGCTCCCCGCGATGCTCAAGGCCCGCTATGATCCGGCCTTTGCCAGCGGCATCATCTGCGCGGGCGGCACGCTGGGCATCCTGATCCCGCCATCCATCATGCTGATCGTCTATGCGGCTGCGTCCAACGTTTCGATCGTCCGCCTTTATGCCGGCGCGCTGCTGCCGGGCCTGACACTGACCGGACTCTACCTGGTCTACGTCGTCGGTCGGTCGATCCTGCAACCCAGCGTCGCGCCCAAACCCACGCGAGCGGAGGTGCCGGACGTTCCCATGGGCAAGCTCCTGGTAATGGTCGTCACCTCCTTCGTGCCGCTGGCGTTCCTCATCCTGGCGGTGCTGGGGTCGATCCTGTTCGGTCTGGCCACGCCGACCGAAGCCGCGTCGATCGGCGCGCTCGGCGGCATTCTTCTGGCGCTGGTCTACCGTGCGATGACATGGCAACGGTTGCGGGAATCGGTCTATCTGACGGTTCGCACGACCGCGATGGTGTGCTGGTTGTTCGTCGGCTCCTACACCTTCTCGTCGGTATTCTCCTATCTCGGGGGCGAGCACGTGATCAGCGAGTTCGTCCAGTCCCTCAACCTCACGCCGCTGATGTTCCTTCTGCTGGCACAGATCATCATCTTCCTGCTCGGCTGGCCGCTCGAATGGTCGGAGATCATCATCATCTTCGTGCCGATCTTCCTGCCGCTTCTGGCGATCTTCGAGATCGACCCGCTGTTCTTCGGCGTGCTCGTCGCGCTGAACCTGCAGACCAGCTTCCTGACGCCACCGATGGCCATGTCGGCCTATTACCTCAAGGGAATCGCCCCGCCCGAAGTCCGTCTGACGCAAATCTTCGCGGGCTGCCTGCCTTTCCTCGCGTGCGTCTTCATCGCCATGGTCCTGATGTACGTCTTCCCGCAGATCGTCTTCCACCTGCCAAACCAGTTCTATGGCAACTGAGGAGATCAGTCCCGACGCCATCGCCTTGCGCGACAGGATCGCGAAGGGCGCCTTGTCCGTGGCGCAGGTAGCCGAGGCGCATATCGCGCGGATCGAAGCGCAGGACCCCGAGATCGGCGCCTTTGCCTGGTTCGATGCCGCCTACCTGCGGCGACAGGCCGATGCCCTCGATGCGCACCGGCGGGCCGGTCGTGCCATCGGCGCGCTTCACGGCGTGCCCGTCGCACTGAAGGACGTCATCGACACCGCGCGCATCCCGACGGAAAACGGCAGCCGGATCGACGCGGGCCGTGTGCCCGGTCAGGACGCTGCCCTCGTCCAGAACCTCAAAGCCGCCGGAGCGCTGATTCTCGGAAAGACGGTGACGACGGAACTGGCGTTCATGGACCCGGCGATCACGTGCAACCCGCACGACCCGGCCCGGACGCCCGGCGGATCGTCGGCGGGGTCCGCTGCGGCCGTCGCAGCCGGCATGACGGCGCTGGCCGTCGGCACGCAGACGAACGGGTCTGTCATCCGCCCAGCTTCGTTCTGCGGGACGACCGGGTTCAAGCCGACCTTTGATGCCATCTCGACAAAGGGCGTTCTGCCGCAATCGCCGAGCCTCGACACGGTTGGCGTCTTCGCACGCTCTCCGAGGGAGGCCGCACTGCTCTGCGACGTCCTGTTCGCGCAGGTCAGGGCGGGGGTGCCGGTGCCGCCGCCCGGTCTTTTGAAGACAGTTCAGGCCGGCGCGCCCGTGCCGCCCACCCTGGCGGTGCTGCAACCGCCGGGCTGGGACAGGGCCGAAACGGAAACGAAAGACGCGTTCGCGGAACTGACCGATAGCTTGGGTGATCAGGCTTTCCAACTTGTGCTGCCGGCGCTGTTCGATCAGGCCGAAGAGATACGCCGCCGCATCAACCTGGCCGAGATGGCGCGCTGCTACCATCGCTACGCCAGCAACGATGGTCTGTCGGAGGGGCTGCGTGCCGCGATGGAGGAAGGCAACGCGATCCTTGCCCGAGACTACATCGCTGCGCTTGACTGGCCAGGTATCCTGAACGCTGCTCTGGACGAGATTTTCCAGCGATGCGACGCGATCCTCTGCCCGGCCGCCCCCGGCCCTGCGCCCTTGCGGGACACCACTGGCGACCCGGTCTTCAACGGGCTGTGGACCCTGTGCGGGACGCCGGCAGTCACCGTGCCGATTTTGCAGGTCGTTGACCTGCCACTCGGGGTGCAGTTGATCGGTCCGCGGGGAGGCGATGCGCGATTGCTTCGGACGGCGCAATGGCTCTACGATTGGGTGGACACAGCGGGAGAAACGGAATGAACCGAACCATTGCGGCCATCGCTTTCCTCGTATTTGCGGGCTTCGTCGGCATCCTCGTGGTGGCCGTACCGAGCCCGGACCTGATCGCCGTCTCCGTCCTGACGGTGGGACTGGCGTTCTACGATCTGCTCACGTCCTCCGGGCGGCGGAACTGACGACTAGGATCCGAGCGGGATGATGGTGGGTGATGAGGGATTTGAACCCCCGACATCTTCGATGTGAACGAAGCGCTCTACCACTGAGCTAATCACCCGATCCGTGGATGGGCTTAGCCAAAGCGCGGCAGGGGTTCAAGTGCCATCCACAGGGAATCGAGGACCTAAAGTGCGGGGTTTTCGTCACGCCCCGAGTCTCCGTATGAACCAGGTTAACGACAATGACCTTGACTCGTTCCAACCTTGGACCAGACTCGGAAGGGTTACCAAGGCCGCACTCATTTTTGAGAGGACATCGTCAATGCTACGTTCAACCGCACTTGCAATGCTCGTCGTTGCCGCAGGCACCATGACCGCCTCCGCCGGCAATATCGCGCCCCCGCCCCCGGAACCGGTTGTCATCGTCGAGGACACATCGTCGAGCGCGCAGGGAATCGTCGTCCCGCTTCTGTTTCTGGTCTTCATCGCCGCCGCAGCGGCAAACTGATTGGAACTGGACGGTTCGACAAGACGAGAAAGGGCCCCTGAGGGCCCTTTCCTTTTATGCATTATCGAACCGTTCAGTGCGCCGTAGCACCCTGCCCCGTCTGTGACGATTTGGCAGCCAATGCTGCGGCTTCTTCGGCGGCCTCGTCCCAATCAATGGGTTCCGGCATCCGAGTCAGGGCAAGTTTCAACACCTCCGAGACGTGACTGACCGGAATGATCTTGAGACCTTCCTTCACGCTGTCGGGAAGTTCCACCAGGTCCTTCTCGTTCTCCTGCGGGATCAATACCGTCGTGATGCCCCCCCGCAGAGCCGCCAACAACTTCTCCTTCAGACCGCCGATCGGCATCGCATTCCCGCGCAGGCTGACCTCCCCCGTCATCGCGATATCGCGCCGGACGGGGATTTGCGTCAGGACCGAAACGATGGATGTCACCATCGCCAGACCGGCCGACGGGCCGTCCTTGGGTGTCGCGCCGTCCGGCACATGGACGTGGATGTCCATCGTATCGAACTTCGGCGGCTTCACCCCGATGCTGGGTGCGATCGAGCGGACGTAACTGGCCGCCGCATCGATCGACTCCTTCATCACGTCGCCCAGCTTGCCCGTCGTCTTCATGCGACCCTTGCCCGGCAGGCGCAGCGCCTCGATGTGCAGCAGATCGCCGCCCACGCTGGTATAGGCCAGACCGGTCACGACACCTATCTGATCGTCCTGCTCGGCCAAGCCATAGCGGTACTTCTTGACACCCAGGAAATCGTCCAGGTTGTCTTCGGTCACCGTGATCGCGGTCTCCTTCTTGCCGACGATGCGCGTCACGGCCTTCCTGGCCAGCTTGGCGATCTCGCGCTCCAGATTTCGAACCCCTGCCTCGCGAGTATAGGTGCGAACCATCTCGCGCAGGGCCCCGTCCGTCACGTCGAACTCACCCTTGCGGAGGCCATGGTTCTTGACCTGCTTGGGCAGCAGATGCTGCCGCGCGATCTCGACCTTCTCCTCCTCGGTATAACCGGCGAGCGGGATGATCTCCATGCGGTCGAGCAGCGGCCCCGGCATGTTGTAGGAATTGGCCGTCGTCAGGAACATCACGTTCGACAGGTCGTATTCGACCTCCAAATAGTGATCGACAAAAGTGCCGTTCTGCTCCGGGTCCAGAACCTCAAGCATGGCGGAAGCCGGATCACCGCGGAAATCCTGACCCATCTTGTCGATCTCATCCAGCAGGATCAGCGGGTTGGTCGTCTTGGCCTTCTTCAGGGCCTGAATGATCTTGCCCGGCATCGACCCGATGTAAGTGCGGCGGTGCCCACGGATCTCGGACTCGTCGCGTACGCCGCCCAGCGAGATGCGGATGAATTCGCGCCCCGTGGCCTTGGCAACCGACTTGCCCAGCGACGTCTTGCCCACGCCCGGAGGGCCGACGAGACACAGGATCGGGCCTTTGAGCTTGGCCGACCGCGCTTGGACGGCGAGATATTCGACGATCCGCTCCTTCACCTTCTCAAGTCCGTAATGGTCCTGATCCAGCACGGTCTGCGCCTTGACGATGTCCTTCTTGACGCGACTGCCCTTCCCCCACGGGATCGAAAGCATCCAGTCGAGATAATTGCGGATCACGGTCGCCTCCGCGGACATGGGCGACATGTTCCGCAGCTTCTTAAGCTCGGCCTCCGCCTTCTCGCGGGCCTCCTTCGAAAGGTCGACCTTCGCGATACGCGCTTCCAGTTCGGCGACCTCGTTCTGGCCATCCTCACCGTCGCCCAGTTCCTTCTGGATCGCCTTCATCTGTTCGTTCAGGTAATATTCGCGCTGCGTCCGCTCCATCTGCGACTTGACGCGGGACTTGATGCGCTTCTCGACCTGAAGCACGGACATCTCGCCCTGCATCATGCCGTAGACCTTTTCCAGCCGTTCGGACACGGTCAGCATCTCGAGCAGTTCCTGCTTCTGCGCGACCTCGATGCCCAGGTGTCCCGACACGAGATCGACCAGCTTGGCCGGATCCTGCGCTTCGGAAACTGCGCCGAGCGCCTCCTCCGGAATGTTCTTCTTAACCTTGGCGTAACGCTCGAATTCCTCAGCAACGGAGCGTTGCAGGGCCTCGATCGTGGCGTCGTCACCGCGGCTCTCTTCCATCGTCTCGGCCTCCGCCTCGAAGAAGGCGTCGTTGTCGAGAAAACGGGTGACACGCACGCGGGAGCGTCCTTCGACGAGAACCTTGACAGTTCCGTCGGGCAACTTGAGCAATTGCAGCACGTTGGCCAGCACGCCCACGCGATAGATGCCGTTTTGATCCGGCTCGTCCACGGCAGGGTCGACCTGGCTCGACAAGAGGATCTGCTTGTCGTCGGCCATCACCTCCTCAAGGGCGCGGACCGATTTCTCGCGCCCCACGAACAGGGGAACGATCATGTGCGGGAAGACCACGATGTCACGCAGCGGCAGCACGGGATGGGTGGAAGTCGTCATGTCTGTCATGTCCTTTCGCAAAGACCCCTGCCCCATTGCGGCGGCATGTGGAGTCCTCCGTCATCGATACCCTAGGTGGGGATGCCGATTGCTGGCGTCAATGCGCGGGATGTTCCCGTCTTGTTTCCCAGTCTGGCCAGCCAAGCGGACGGGCACAAGGGGGCGACACGAATTTTACGCAAAGCATGACAGACCGGCACACCCGTCGGCTGCTAGTCCGGCGAAGGGCGCTACGATGGCGTTAATGTCAAATTGGGAACTTGTGCCCGATCTCGGGGATGGCCACGAGGGCGCGCTGAAGCCCGCCCGCGTCGAAGCCGTCGCTGAGCTTGAAATAGCAACGGCTGCTGAGCCAAGGCACCAGTTCCGTCAGACAGGATGGCGATCCGGGGACGGCGGCGATCCCGCCTGCGTCACTCCAGGCGGTCTGGGAAGAGTTGCTGCCCCAGTCTTCGTAGGAGGTCTGGAGGTAGTCCATGTCTAACGAAAATCCATCCAGAGCGCCCGTTCGATCGCCTCGGCCGCGCGCTCCGTACTCGCCACCCGTGTGCCGGAGGGTGCGTCCGCGATGAACCGGGTCCGGCTGGCGTGGTTTGCCAAAGCGTCCTTCTCTCCGGTGGGAAGTCCGCTTCGCTTGATCGCGGTATGGACGCTGTTCGGCGACACGTTGTGCGCCGTGACCCACGTGTCCAGATCGAGGTAGAAGTCGAGCTTGTCCATCATCGTCGTCGTAACGACGAATAAGCTGTTCTGCGTCCCCGCGCCTGCCATGCCAGAGGTCGCGGCGGCGCCCAGCTTCTTCTGGACCTCGCCGAAGGCCTCGCCCGGCATGTATCTCGCCGCGTCGCCCACCGCGCGCGACCGGGTCGCACGGCCCAGCCGCACCGACATCCAGCCGCCGATGAGGATCGTCACGGCGAGCGAGATGAGGTTGGCCACGAAGTCGGCCCGCGCCTTCTTCACGGCTTCCTGGTCGGCCAGCTTGTCGCGGAGGTCGTTGAACGCCTTGTTGTAGGCTTTGGTCCCGGAATTGCGCCGGTTAAGGTTGTGCAGGCTTTGGGCCTTGCTGATGTTCCCGAAGAACCCGTCGGGGTCGACGTCGTCCGACCGGCCGGAACTGAAAGCCACGCGCGCATCTTGCGATAAAGGGATCAGACAAAGGGCCGACCGATGCGGCTCGAACCGGGTTTGGCGAGCCTATCCTGCCGTAACGTCAGTGGTTGCCGCGACGGCGTGCCATGACGACCCTGGCCAGGCAAATTTCGGCGTGACGGACGCGCGAATGAATTTGGATTGTTTCCGTTTTTCTGCCGGTCTGGTCCTCGCGTCATCTTCCCGGTGAACCTGGCGCGATTGTCGACCGACCGAGTACTTCCTGACACCGTGTTTTCAGAAATTATTCATAATTTGCGATCAGGATTGACCCATGCCCCATCTGCGTCATGCTATGGTCGAAATCCGGGAACAACGATGGCCTTGTCGTTAACTGGTTAAACACGAGTTCAGGAATGCACGTCTCCTACAGCGTCTCTCCCACCTCCCGGACCGTGGCACAGCGCGTCGCAGAGGCGCGTCTTCAGGCCAGGCAGGGTCGGCATCACCTTGGGCGTCGCCATGGTCTGACCCGTCGTCCGGCGGAGGCACTGCCCTTCGACGAACCCGGCTGGACGGTCGATGCGACGCTCGACTTCCTGTCGCGTGCCGTCCGCACCTATTCCGCGACAGGCAGCTTCGGGCGTACCTTCGATACGTCCGACTACTACGCCATTCGCGCGCAGCCCGACGGGGCGATCCGGTTCCGGCACGTCGACGGCGCGCTGTTCGGCACGGTCGAGGACAAGAAGGCCTCCCTCACCATCGTGGGGGGCACGGCCACGTCGGTCGTGAACAAGGCGCTTGCCCTTATCTGCAGGACCGCTGGCGGCCGGCCGCAACTGGCTCGGGTGCAATCGGGGCCGCGGCTCGTCCACCTCGCCTCGATGATGATGTCGGCCGAGCGGCGGATGCGGTTCGCCTGTTTCGACGCGACGCTGCGCGACCGTGACACCGGCATCGGCCGTCCGGCGGCCACGCTGCTCCTGCGGCCGCTGGCGGCGCCGGTGCTGATCCTGCGCAACCCGATCGCACTGCCCCATCCGGCCTAGATCGGTTCGATGTCACCCTCCGCGCGGGTGGCGTGGAATGACTTCTGCCAGGTGGCGAACCGCCCGGCCCCGATGGCCTCGCGCATCCCGGCCATCAGATCCTGATAGTACTGCAGGTTGTGCCAGGTCAGGAGCATCGATCCGATGATCTCCTGCGCGCGGACGACGTGATGCAGATAGGCGCGGCTGAACCCGGTGCAGGCCGGGCAGGTGCAGGTTTCGTCCAGGGGGCGCGGATCGTCGGCGTGGCGTGCGTTCCGCAGGTTGACCTGTCCACGTCGTGTCCAGGCCTGGCCCGTCCGGCCGGACCGGGATGGCAGGACGCAATCCATCATGTCGACGCCCCGCGCCACAGCGCCCACGATGTCGTCGGGCTTGCCCACTCCCATCAGATAGCGCGGCCTGTCTTGGGGCAGTTGTCCCGGCGCGACGTCGAGGCAGTCGAACATCGCCGCCTGCCCTTCGCCCACGGCCAGTCCGCCGATGGCATAGCCGTCGAACCCGATGGCCCGCAGGCGCTCCGCAGACTCGGCACGCAGGTCGAGGTCCAGACCGCCTTGCTGGATGCCGAAGAGCGCATGTCCGGGCCGGTCGCCGAAGGCCGCGCGGGACCTTTCCGCCCAATCCATCGACAGGCGCATGGAGGTGGCGATTCGGTCGCGATCGGCGGGCAAAGCAGGGCATTCGTCGAAGCACATGACGATGTCAGAGCCAAGTAACCTCTGGATTTCTATGGACCTTTCTGGGGTCAGGCGGTGCTTGGACCCATCGATATGTGACTTGAATGTCACTCCGTCGGAATCAACTTTGCGAAGCTCACCGAGTGACATGACCTGAAACCCACCGCTATCGGTGAGGATCGGACGATCCCAGTTCATGAAGCGGTGCAGTCCACCCAGACGGTCGATCCGCTCCGCCGTGGGACGCAGCATCAGGTGATAGGTGTTTCCCAGCAGGACATTGGCCCCGGTCGCCCGGACCGACCCGGGCAACATCGCCTTGACGGTGGCGGCGGTGCCGACGGGCATGAACGCGGGGGTGCGGATGTCACCGCGGGGCGTGCGGATCAGACCCGTTCGCGCGCCGCCATCCGTCACCCCCAAATCGAACGAAAAGTGCTGTGTCATAGGCCCTCCGCCACCGTTGGAATGCCCCCTAACAGCTTCAAGTGCAAAGAAACAACAGTAGGCGGACAACCGCCAGTTACGGTCAAGGCGTCGGCGGAAAAGGGCGCATGCCCCCTGTAAACAGGAACTTTTCCTGTATTCCTCTCATTACCCCCTTAGCTCGACGAAGCAGCCCCAGAATCGGGGCCGAGCAGAGACACAGGAGTTATTCATGAACCGTTTTGCTACCCTCGCGCTGATCCCGCTGATGGCGTCCCCCGCCTTCGCCGGCAACATCGCGCCCGCCCCGGTCGAGCCCGCGCCGGTCTTCACCGCCGCCCCCGCCGCCCCCGTCTACAGCTGGACCGGTGGCTATGTCGGTGGTCAGGTCGCCTACGCCAACATCGACGCCGATGGCCTGTTCGACGACGATGACGACGATGACGATGACGATCTGATCAACTTCGACAGCGACGGCGACGGCGCCCTCTACGGTCTGCGCGCAGGTTACGACTACGACTTCGGCGCGGCCGTGCTCGGTGGTTTGATCCAGTACGACTTCGGCAGCATCGACCTCGACGACTCGGACCTCGAGCTTGAGAGCGTCCTGCGCGTCGGTGCCCGTCTGGGCTACAACGCGGGCCAGAACCTGTTCTACGGTGCCGCCGGTTGGGCACAGGCCGACACGAACGACGCGGGCGACGCCGATGGCTGGTTCGCCGGTCTCGGCTTCGAGCGTTACCTGACTCCCGCCGTCACCTTCGGCGCCGAAGCTCTCTACCATGAGTTCGACGAGTTCGACGATTTCGACAGCTTCGAAGGCGTCGACACCAAGCTGACCACGGTCGGTCTGAACCTGAACTACCGTTTCTAAGACGCTGTCCGGTTCGCCGGGCTCCCGTTAGGGAAACGCAAGGGCGCGCCATCACGGCGCGCCCTTTTTCATGGAATCCACACCCTTTACCCCGGCGGCCGCAATCCTTATCTTTTCGCTCGACAAAGGAAGGAACACGCGATGACCGCCGAGACGACGGACCGACTGGAAGGTGCCCCCCTTATCGCCCCTTCGACCACGGATCATCCGATGCACGAAGCCGTGGTCGATGCCTGCCGCAGCGTCTTCGACCCGGAAATTCCGGTGAACATCTTCGACCTGGGCCTGATCTATACGATCGACATCAACGCAGAGAACGACGTGAGCGTGATCATGACCTTGACCGCCCCCGGATGCCCCGTCGCGGGTGAGATGCCGGGCTGGGTCGCCGATGCCGTGTCTGCCCTGCCCGGGGTCCGCACCGTGGATGTCGACCTGGTGTTCGAGCCGCCCTGGGGCATGGAAATGATGTCGGACGAGGCCCGCCTGGAACTCGGGTTCATGTAACCGACCGCCGGCCCGATCCGGAACCGCCGCCCTTCGCGGACGTTTCGGACCATGTCGCGCATCCTTCCGATCCTCTTTGCCGTTCTCGCGGCCCTTCTGACCCTGCCCGCCCTGGCGCAGGATTCGGTCTTCGAGATCCCCGAACTGAACGCGGGGCTGGGCCCCGTGCCAGACCGCATCGACCTGCGCACCCCGCGCTCCGCCATGGCCAGCTTTCTGCGCGCGGCCCGGGACGGCGACTGGGACGCAGCCGCCCATGTCCTCGACCTCGCGGAAACGCCCCCCGAACGTCAGCCCGTCGAGGGCCCCGTGCTGGCCCGGCAGCTTTTTGACGTGATCGACCGGAAGGCGGTGTTGGATTGGGGCATCCTGATCGACCGGCCCGACGCGCTGCAGACACGGGGGGGCGAGAACGCCCCGCAGGCGGGTGAGCCGCGACGGTCCCTGCTGTTGCGCGACCTGCCGCTCGACCTCGTTCCCGCGGCCATCCGCCTGAACCGCGTCCAGCCTGCGGACGCCGAGGATGCCGTCTGGATCTTCCCGAGCGAGACGGTCCGCGACGTTCCCGCCCTGCACCGCGCCTACGGCCCCTCCCGGTTCGAGATGATGCTGCCGGAAATGCTGCGGACGGATGCTTTCGGCGGGCTGATGTGGTGGGAACTGATCGGCATGCCGCTGCTGCTGGCGGGGGCCATCGCCATCGGATGGGTGGTGCACCGCATCCTTCGCAGGCTCTGGCGACGCGCCGACGGGCGGGTGGCGACCGGCATCCTGCGGGCCCTGTCCACGCCCCTCATCATCGCGAGCGTAACGACGCTCGTCTGGTGGGTGACCGGGCGGGTCTTCGTGTTCTCGGGCCGGATCGACGTGTTCCTGGCCCCCGCCGTCGCGATCGGCTTCGTCACCGCGATCCTGCTGTTCATCGTCAATGGCGTCGAGGTCCTGCTCGACAACCTGATCGCCCCCGGCGAAGACGTCGACCTGACCCGCGCCGAACAGACCGAGGCGCGGATCCTGGCCACGAGGCTCAACGCGGCCAAGCGGGTTCTCGTGGTGGTGGTGTTCGTGATCGGCACCGTCATCGTGCTGACATCGGCCAACCTGTTCCAGGATATCGGCCTGTCGCTCCTGGCCTCCGCCGGCGCGCTGACACTCGTGCTGGGTTTCGCCGCGCGGAGCATCCTCGGAAATGTCCTCGCATCGCTCCAGATCGCGCTGAACCAGTCGGCCCGCGTCGGGGATCGCGTCGTCTACAAGGATGAGCTTTGCCATGTGGAACGGATCCACATGACCTTCGTCCAGTTGCGGAACTGGGACGGCACTCGCCTCGTCGTGCCAGTCGAGGAATTCGTGTCCGAGACGTTTTCGAACTGGTCGCTGCAAGAACCGGCAATGCTGCGCGTGCTCGAACTGCGCCTCGACCCCGCCGCGGACGTGGAGGCCCTGCGCCAGGCTTTTCACGAAGCCCTGTCCGAGGTCGCGGACACCGATCTGGGCGAGGAGCTCGGCGACCTGGACGGCGCGAGCGTCAATGTCAGCGGTCAGGACGTCTTCGGGATGGAGGTGTGGTTCAGCCTGCCCTGTACCGATCCCAACACCTCCTGGGAGGTGGCCTGCGCGGTGCGCGAACGGCTGCTTGCCCGGGCGGCCCGCATCGAGCAGGACACCGGCAAGCCGGTCTTCCCCCGCAACGTCGCCGCCGGCGCGACCTGATGTCCAGTCACGGCTCCCTCACGAAATCGTTGCGCTTTGGTTACCGAAGCCGTTCACTGAGCGGCGACACCACCAGAGCCCGAGGGAACATCCATGTCCGTCCGACCGCTTCTTGCGCTGACCCTGCTATCCGCAACCCCCGTATTCGCCGATACCCACGACGCCGGGCTGTCCTATGGCCCCCGTCCCGCCTGGCTGATCGGCCAGATGGACGACGGCGAACTCAAGACGAAACTTCAGTCCTGCCTGGGCCAGACCCCCAGCCGCACCGACTTCTCGATCGGCCACCGCGGCGCTCCTCTGATGTTCCCCGAGCATACTGTCGAATCGAACGTCGCCGCCGCCGGAATGGGTGCGGGCATCCTCGAATGCGACGTGACCTTCACGCAGGATCACGAACTGGTCTGCCGCCACGCGCAGAACGACCTCGCGACGACGACCGACATCCTGCTCACCGACCTGGCCGACACCTGCGTCACCCCGTTCAGCCCCGCCTCCGGCGATACCGAAGCTTCCGCCGAATGCCGCACGTCCGAGATTACGCTGGACCAGTTCCGCACGCTGACGCCCAAGATGGACAGCTCCGATGCGAACGCCACGACGCCGGAGGACTACCAGGGCGGCGTCGCGCCCTATCGTACGACCACCTATGCGGATGGCGCGCATCTTCTGACCCACGCGGAATCGATCGAGCTGTTCCGCGACATGGAGGCGAAGTTCACGCCTGAGCTGAAATCCGCGTCGGTCGACATGCCCCACGACGGCTTCACCCAGGAAGATTATGCGCAGAAGCTGGTCGATGAATACAAGGCCGCCGACGTTCCTGCGTCGGATGTCTGGCTGCAGTCCTTCGACCTGTCGGACATAAGGTACTGGATCGAGAATGAGCCCGAGTTCGGCGCGCAGGCCGTCTATCTCGACGACCGCTACGAGGCCTTCGACGATGACGAGGGCGAGATCGACCCGATGGACGCCTCTACCTTCAAGCCCACCATGCAGGAGCTGGCGGACATGGGCGTGAACTACATCGCGCCGCCGCTCTGGATGCTCGTGACGTCGAAGGACGGGGAAATCGTGCCGTCGGTCTATGCCGAGGAAGCGAAGGCCGCGGGGCTGAACATGATCGCCTGGTCGCTGGAACGGTCCGGTCCGCTGTCGGACGGCGGCGGCTGGTACTATCAGTCGATCGAGGATGTCACCGACAACGACGGCGTGACCTATGAACTGGTCGATGCGCTGGCGCAGGACGTGGGCGTCGCGGGCATCTTTTCGGATTGGCCGGCGACGGTGACGTTCTACGCGAACTGCATGGGTCTCTGACGGTTTCGGGCGTGCGAGGGGCCAACCCCTCGCGCTTCCCGGAATATCGGGAAAGCAGAGACGGGGCGCCGGGGGTCCGGCGCCCCTTTTTCATCGGCCGAGCAACCGGGCGATCCAGCGGCGCCACCGTGACGGCGTCCGCTCCCGTGCCTCGGCTCGCAAGCTCGCGAAATGGGCCTGCTCGCGTTCGTAGCTCGTCTTCGGGACGACTGGTTGATCGGACAGGTCGATCATGGCATGCTCCTTCTTCGACTAAGCCGACCCTGCCCATCAGATGACGCGATTGCAGCCCGCCGGGTCGGCAACTAGGGTTGCGATCATGCAAGTGCCGATCCCCTGGAACGACCTCGCGCTGTTTGCCGCCATCGCCCGGCACGGAACGCTCGCGGGTGCCGCGACCGAAACGGGTATGTCCAGCGCGACCCTGTCCCGTCGGATGACGGCGCTCGAATCCCGGCTGGGCCGGCGCCTGTTCCGCCATGGTGCGCAGGGGTACGCCGTGACCGACGACGGTGCTGCCCTGCTGGTCCGTGCCGGGCGCATGGAGGCGGCGGCGGCCGATGTGGCCCAATGGCAGGCGGACGGCGCCGGACCCACGCGGGTTCGCATCTCGGCCGGCGCATGGACCGCGCAGACGCTGGCCGCAGACGTCCGACAGTTCTGGTCACCCGGTGCCGCCTGGATTCCGGAGTTCGTCCATTGCGACAAGGACATGGACATCGCCCGACGTGAAATCGACATCGGCGTCCGCAACAGGCGGCCCGAACAGCCCTGGATGGCGGGGCGACGCACGGCGCGCGTTGACTTCGCCGTCTACGGCCGGCCGGGCGTGTCGGGCTGGATCGGGGCGACGAGCGATGCCGTCAGCACGCCCTCGGCCCGCTGGGTCGCGCAGCATCACGGCGCCGACGTCGTCACCACCGTGAACGACCCGCGCCTCGGGCTGGAACTGGCGCGGGCGGGCGTGGGGCGGATCGTGCTGCCTTGCTTCGTGGGGGACGGCTCCGGCCTTGACCGGCTGTCCGACCGGATCGACGCGCTGAGCCATGACGAATGGCTCGTCTGCCATCACGATGCGCGGCATGGCCCGGCGATCCGCGACGCCCTGGACGCCCTTGGCGCCTGGCTGTCGTCCCGCCTGTCCAGCAACACCCCTTGAGGCACCGCGCCCGTGCGCCTAGGTAAAGGATCGAGGAGGCCCTGCCCATGTTTGCCATTCCCGGTCAATCGCCCGTCACCGTCACACCCGCCGCCGCCGCGCAGATCGCGCGTCTGATGGCGAAACGCGATGCCGCCGGTCTTCGGATCGGGGTCAAGAAGGGCGGCTGTGCGGGCATGGAGTACACCATGGACTACGTCGCCGAGGCCGAGGTCCACGATGAGGTCGTCGAGGTCGACGGCGGCGCGCGCGTCCTGATCGCGCCCATGGCGCAGATGTTCCTGTTCGGGACCGAGATCGATTACGAGACCTCGCTTCTCGAATCCGGCTTCCGGTTCCGCAACCCGAATGTTGTGGACGCCTGCGGCTGTGGCGAGTCGATCAAGTTCGACGAAAAGCTGGGCAATGACGCCTGACGTGCTATCCCCTCGGAATACCCCCGAGGAGGATGCCATGACCCGAAAGATCGCCGCCGGTAACTGGAAGATGAACGGCCTGCGCGCCTCGGTCGAGGAAGCGCGGGCCATCGCGTCCGGCGCCGATGGGTGCACGGTCGTCATCTGTCCTCCTGCCACGCTTCTGGTGCCCATGTCGGCCCTGGGTGTGGCCCTCGGCGGCCAGTATTGCCATGCCAGCACGTCGGGCGCGCATACCGGCGACATTTCGGCGCCCATGCTGGCCGACGCAGGCGCGACCTGGTGCATCACCGGCCACTCCGAGCGCCGCGCCGACCATGGCGAGAGCGACGCCGATGTGCGGGCGCAGACCGAAGCGGCCTGGTCCGTGGGCCTGACCGCGATCCTGTGCCTGGGCGAGACGCTGGCGCAGCGCGAGGCGGGCGAGACGCTGGACGTCCTTCGCAGCCAGATGGACGGATCGCTGCCGAGCGGCGCGACCCCGGACAACACGGTCATCGCCTATGAACCCGTCTGGGCCATCGGCACCGGGAAGGTCGCCACCCCGGATCAGGTGGCCGAGGTTCATGATGCCCTGCGCGCGCGCGTCGGGCCGGGGTTCAGCCTGCTCTACGGCGGGTCGGTCAAGGCCGGGAACGCGGCCGACCTGTTCGCACTCGACAACGTCGACGGTGCGCTGGTCGGCGGCGCCAGCCTCGCGGCCGCGGATTTCCTTCCCATCGTCAAGGCGCTGGCGGAAAGCTGAGGCGCTCGCCGCTATTTGATGATGATTTCCGGGCCCATCACCAGCGTCGGCAGCCATGTCGACAGGATCGGGATGTAGGTCACCATGATCAGGAAGACGAACAGCACCGCAAGGAACGGCAGTGCCGCCCGGACGACCGCCATCATCGACATGCCGGCCACGCCCGAGGTGACGAACAGGTTCAGGCCGACGGGCGGGGTGATCATCCCGATCTCCATGTTCACGACCATGATGATGCCCAGATGGATCGGATCGATGCCCAGCTCGATCGCGATGGGGAAGACCAGCGGCGCGACGATGACCAGAAGGCCCGAAGGCTCCATGAACTGACCGCCGATCAGCAGGATCACGTTCACCACGATCAGGAAGGTGATCGGCCCGAGGCCCGTGCCCAGCATCGCGGCGGCGATGGATTGGGGGATCTGTTCGTCGGTGAGGACGTGCTTGAGGATCAGCGCGTTGGCGATGATGAACATGAGCGTGATCGTCAGCTTGCCTGCGTCGAGCAGGGTATCGCGCGTGTCGCGATGGAAGAACGCGGTGAGCAATGCCTGCGGATTTGACAGGAGCGACTTCGGCGTGCCGACGGGCGCATGAAGTGGGCCGTCGACCACCGCCGCCCCTACCGACTGCGCCGGTCGCGCGCGAAGGGGGCCGATGTCGCGGTAGACGAACATCGCCACCACGAAGGCATAGACCGATGCCACCGCCGCCGCCTCGGTCGGCGTGAAGATCGCGCCGGTCACGCCGGGGATGCCGTAGATGCCAAGCATGATGATCGCGATCAGCATCAGCCCCCAGAATGCGTCGCGGAAGCTGTCGCCGACCTCGCCCCAGCCGGCGAAGTCGCCCTTGGGCATGTTGCGGTGAACGGCGATGACGTAGATCGTGATCATCAGCATCAGACCGGCCAGCAGGCCCGGAATGACGCCCGCCAGGAACATGCGACCGACCGACACATCGGTGGCTGAGGCATAGACGACCATCACGATGGAGGGCGGGATCAAGATGCCCAGCGTGCCTGCGTTGCAGATGACGCCGGCCGCAAACTCCTTGGTATAGCCCGCCTGCTGCATCGCCGCGATGACGATCGTGCCGATGGCGACCACGGTGGCGGGCGACGACCCGGACAGGGCCGCGAACATCATGCAGGCAAAGACCCCGGCGATGGCCAGCCCGCCGCGGAGGTGACCCACGCAGGCAATGGAAAACCGGATGATCCGCCGCGCGACGCCCCCAGTTGACATGAAGGACGACGCGAGGATGAAGAACGGGATGGCGAGCAGCGTATAGTGCCCCTCCATCGCCTGATAGAAGCTTTGCGCGATGCTGGCGAGCGACGTGTCGGAGAAGGCCAGCAGGAACAGGATCGAGCTGAAACCCAGCGAGACCGCGATCGGAACGCCGATCAGCAGCAACCCCACGATCATCACGAACAGGAGGACGACTTCCACGGCTCAGGTCCTTTCGGAGGGGGGAAGATGGCTGCTGTAGATATCGACCGTCTGCTTGCCCTCGCGGGCGGCGACGACCTCGGCGACGGCATCCTCGGCTTCATGGCTGACGATCAGGCTGGCGCGGGTGCCGCGAAGGATGCCGATGGTCGCCTGAACCACCCGGAACAGGATCAGCGCGGAGCCCACGGGCAGGATCACATACGGCACCACGCGCGGCAGCTTTTCGTAGACCTCGCCCTGGTTGATCAATG
The DNA here is from genome assembly GCF_001403735.1 of Jannaschia rubra. GTDB lineage: Bacteria > Pseudomonadota > Alphaproteobacteria > Rhodobacterales > Rhodobacteraceae > Jannaschia > Jannaschia rubra. The sequence goes on along the minus strand of NZ_CXPG01000017.1, from coordinate 132,292 downwards.
GCTCGAGCCAGCCGAACAGCCAGCGCACCTGCGGGACCTGCTCGGTCACGTAGAACGCCTGATCGCGCGTCCGCTCGTCGAATCCCGTCGGAAACCACTTGCCGCTGGTCCGTTCCAACGCGGCAAAAGGCGCCCAGTAATCCCATGACCCCTTCAGCAGGAGCAGCGCATAGGCGATGGTGATGAGCGCCGCGACGATCGCCGCGATCCGCCTGCCCCGGTCGGGAAGGATCGCGGTGACGGCATCGACGCCCAGGTTCGCGGTGATCTTGAAGGCATAGCTGACGCCGAAGATCACGAGCCAGGCGAACAGGATCAGGATGACCTCGAGCGACCAGATCATCGAATGGTTGAACAGGTATCTCAACACGACATTCACGAAAGTCAGAAGCGTCATCGCCCCCAGAAGGAAGGCGATCATGCTTTCCTCCAGGGTGTTGACGATGCGGCCCAGGCGGCCTGTCGGCTCGTATCGCGTGGCCATGCCTTTTCCTTTCGGCGGAGATGGCCGGGCCGCGTCGTGCGGCCCGGACCGGACGCGTGGATCAGCCCTGCTGCTCGCCGGCAGCGACGGCGGCGTCGATGACGTCCTGACCGATGCCGTCCGAGAACTGCTCCCACACAGGCTTCATCGCATCGACCCAGGCCTGGCGCTGCTCCGGGGTCAACTCGCGGATCTCCCCGCCGGCGTCGATGATCGACTGGCGCGCTTCGGCATCCACTTCGGTGACGGCCGCGTTCCGCTCCTCCGTGACCTCCGACAGGATGGTCAGCATCTGGTCGCGGACCTCCGGCTCCAGGCTGTCGAGGAAATCGACCGAAGACACGACCAGATAGTCAAGGGCGCCATGGTTCGTCTCGGTGATGCCGTCCTGAACCTCGAAGAACTTCTGGCCGTAGATGTTGGACCAGGTGTTCTCCTGTCCGTCCACGACGCCGGTCTGAAGCGCGCCGTAGACCTCCGAGAACGCCATCGGCTGCGGCGACACGTCGATCGCCTCCATCTGCGCCACGATCACGTCGGACGGCTGGATGCGGAACTTGAGCCCCGCCGCGTCCTCGGGCACCAGAAGCGGCTTGTTGGCAGACATCTGCTTGAGGCCGTTGTGCCAGAACCCCAGCCCCTGAAGGCCGCGCCGCTGCATCGAGTCGAGCATTGCCTGCCCGGTCTCGCCTTGCTGGAAGGCATCGACGGCGGCGATGTCCGGGAACAGGAACGGCAGGTCGAACACCTGGAAGACCTTGGTGAAGGTCTCGAACTTCGACAGCGACGGCGCCGCCATCTGGACATCGCCCTGCAACATCGCCTCGAGCACCTGGTCGTCGTCATAGAGGGTCGAGTTCGGAAAGACTTCGACGCACATCGTGCCGTCCATCTCCTCGTTCACGCGGTCCTGGAACAGCGACGCTGCAATGCCCTTCGGATGCTTGTCGGTGTTGGTGACATGGGCGAACTTGACGACGATCTCACCGTCGTCGCAGGCGGCGAAGGCGGCCTGCGCGGTCACCGAAAGGGCAAGCGCCGTCGCGGCGGTTGTCAGCAGCTTCATTGTATTTCTCCCTGTTGGCACGCCCCCCGAGGGAAGCGCTTGCCCCGAAGGTTATCAGGCGGGAAGGCTGGGTAAAGCGGGAACTTGCCTGCGAACATTCGGCCTCTGTATCAGTCATCTACAGCTTGATCCTCATGTGAAAACCACATCGAGTGCGGTTTTTTGCACGGTCTTTCCCCATCCCCTGTGCGGGAATCCGGACAGGTCAAACCCGCCGGCAATCCTTTCGTCGCAGGCCATGTCGGGCGAGCTTGTCGTAGAACGTTTCGCGCGGCAGATCGAGATCGCTGCCCGCCGTGCCGCATCAGCGTCTCGATCAGGAACGACCGTTCCACCGCGCGCATCCGCGCGGCAAGCCCCGCACGCGGCGTCCCCGTCTCGTCCTCCAGTCCCGTGGCGAACCGCATGGTGCGGTTCATCAGGCCCCGCGCATTGCCCGGCCGGTCGCGCGCCATCCGCCGGGCCTGCATGTCGGACGGAACCTCGGGCACGGGGGTATCCACATGTTCGCCGGCAAGGTTCAGGTAGTGCGGGAACAGCACCGGATGTCGCTGGACACCACACCGGCCAAATCGCGGGTCAGGCGGGGCCGCGCGGCGACGAAGCCGCCCGCCTGCGCCCGCGGCAAGTCCGCCAAGTCCAGTGTCTGCTAAAGCGCTTCGCGCACGCTCAGCTCGTCCTCCACCGCGGGACACCGGTCATGCCGCGATCCCTTGCGGGGTGGGCAACAACTCCACGGTGAACTCCGCGCCCTCCCCCGTGTTGCGCCCCCGGATGGTGCGGCCGAAGCCCGACACAATGCCATAGTCGATCGGCAGCCCCAACCCAAGCTCCACCCCCATCTCCTTCGTCGTGTAGACGGGATCGAAGATCTCCGCCGGGTTCGCCAGGCCGGACCCGGTGTCGCGGACCGTGATCCGGGGCGGGTCGGATCGCAGCGTCACGGTCAGCCGTGCGTCGTCGCGCCCCGCCACGGCGTCCACGGCCTTGGCGATCAGGTTCGCCACCACCTGCCCCGGCCGCATCTCGCCGCCCATCGCGATGACGGGATATGCAGGCAGGTCCAGCCGGATCTGCACGCCGGCCTCCCGGCGCCGCGTCTCTGTGATCTCCAGCGCGGCCCCGATTACCTGCGCCAGATCGGTCGGGTCGGCGGGTTGCGGCTCGGCGCGGGCGAAGGCGGACAGGTTGCGGATGATGCGCCCCATGCGGACGGCCAGATCGTCGACGCGGCCGAGGTTGTTACCCCTGCCCTCCGGGTTTCGAAGTGCGAGGAACGCCCCCGCGATGAGGCCGGCGTTATCCAACATGGGGCGGCATGATCGAAGATGCGTCCGTCCGAGATCGACCGGGCTCCCAAGGCGCCCTGAAGCGCGCGGGTCATGTATGGCGCGCCTCCCATGTCGCCGCACCGTCCGGAGGCGCTGGCGGCGACCTGGCCGTCGCTCAGCAGCAGCAGGATGTCCGACGCCCCCGACCGCAGTCACGCTTCGCCATAGATGATGTCCGGCGTGCGCTCGATGGACAGGAGGACGCTCCGGTCCTTCGACAGCATCGCTGCCCGCTCGCGCGATCGTTGCAATTCCAGCGGCAACCGGTCGTCCGCGAGGCTCAGGTCGGAGCGGTCCTTGGCGTACGGCGTGTCGGGCGCGGTTCCCGGCGTTGCCCATTACACCGCTGGGGCGACGAGGGTCGCGGCGAGAAGGGACCGACGGATCGGAAGCGCACGCTCCATGATCGGAAAATTAGGCCGCAATCCATAGGCGCCAAGTCTTGACGCGACCGTCGTGCCGCGGAATGTCAGGGAATGGAACGCTTGTCGCAGTCGCCGACCGATCCGGCCTTCGTCCAGAACCCCTGGCCGTTCTACGACCGGCTGCGCAGAGCCGGGCCGCTTGCCTTCTGGATCGATTATGACATGCCCATGGCCGCGTCCCATTCAGCTGTGGGAATGCTGCTGCGCGACCGCCGGTTCGGACGCGAAGACCCGTGCCCGCCAGCGCGTCCCGATCATCAGGCGGGGTTCTGGGCGGTCGAGGACCATTCGATGCTGGAGCTTGAGCCGCCGCGTCACACCGCCCTGCGTGGTCAGGTCCTGCGAACCTTTACATCGCGCCGGATCGCGGCGCTGGCACCCGAGATCGCGGCGCTGGCCCATGAGCTGATAGACGGATTCCCCGCAGGCGAATTCGACCTGCTCGACGCCTTCGCCCGACCCCTGCCCGTCCGCGTCATCGCCCGTCTTCTCGGCGTGCCGGAGGAGGATGCTCCGCATCTGCTCGCCTGGTCGAACGCCATGGTCGGGATGTATCAGGCCCGTCGCACCCATGCGGATGAGGTCGCCGCCGCAGGGGCCGCGCGCGACTTTACCGCTTATCTGGACCGCGTGTTCCGCGCGCCCCCGCCCGACAGCCTGATCGCGCAGCTTCTGAGCGTCGAGGCGGAGGGAAGGCTGACGCGGCCCGAGGTCAACGCGACGTGCATCCTGCTGCTCAACGCGGGGCACGAGGCGACGGTGCACACCTTGGGCAACAGCGTCGCGGGGCTCTGTGCGGCGAACCTCTGGGGGGCGACGGTGACGGACGACCTGATCGAGGAGGTGCTGCGCCACGACGCGCCGCTGCACATGTTCGCCCGCTACGTTACGGAGGAGGTGGAGATCTTCGGCCACCGCTTCGCGCGCGGCGACAGGGTTGGGCTGCTGCTCGCGGCAGCGAACCGCGACCCGGGGGTCTATCTCGACCCCGACCGTCTGGACCCCGCGCGCTATCCCGATGCGCCCGTCCATCACAGCTTCGGTGCCGGGCTGCATTTCTGCCTCGGCGCGCCGCTGGCCCGGCTGGAACTGCTCTTGGCGCTCCGCGTCCTGACCGAGCGGTGCCCCCGCCTGCGGGTGACGGCGCCGCCGCGATATGCGGACATCTATCATTTCCATGGCCTGGAAAGATTGGATGTCACGGCAGGGTGACGGCCGGCCGGAAGCCCGCGTCGACCGACCCGCCCCGCGTCAGGCCGCGAGGGCGAAGTTCGCCATCTGCGGCAGCAGCGCGTCCATGACGGCCTGGAACCCGGCGACGATGGCGAGTGGACTGTCATCCACCACCGGTGCCGAATGGCGAAAGGCGCGCGTGGCAATCACGCGCTGGTCGCTGTCGCTCAGGACGGTGAGCGAGAGGGCGACGGACACGAGGAACGCCTCTCCCCTGACCTCCACCTGGAAGGCATCCATCCGCGTCAGCAGGGCGCGGTCGGGCACCGGCCCGCCCTCTGCCGGGCCGACGTAGCCGATGCGCCCGGTATCCGCGATCGACCGGATGAGCAGCGTCTGCAGGAACGCCGGAGCCTCGTCCGGCCAGCGGGCATCGGGAAGATAGGTCACCGACAGGGGGTTCGGCTTGATCAGGATACGGTCGGTCGTGATCGCAGCGCCCGCCTGCGGGCGGGCCACTACGAGCGTCCGGCCGGACCGCGCGCCTGCCGTCGACCCGGGAGCAGGTGTCAGGTCGTAGGTGGCAAGCACCGTGGCCGCCGCGTTCAGCGACGAGATGGCGGAGCATCCGCCAAGGCTGGCCGCCGCCCCCAGAAGGGCCGCGCGACGGGTCAGGTTGGGCAATGTCATGTCGGTCACCTCCGGTATTCGGGCACACGTTCGTCGAGCAGGAACCGCGCCGGATCGCGTTCGACGCGGCGCACCAGCTGATTGAGCGACTGGACCAGCCCCCGCGCCTCGTTCGCCAGTCGGCCGAGTTCGGGCAGGCTGTTGTTCGTGAAGTTCTGCAGACCCGGCGCGGCGCCGGCGACGCTCGATTGCACCTGCGCGACCACGTCGTCGGCACGGGCGATGAGTGAACGAAGGTCGCTGGTGATCGCCGGAAGGTCGTCGGACACCTGACCCGCCGCCGTCTCGATCCGGCCGGCGGCCGAACGGATGTCGTTCATCGCCGGGCCAAGATCGGTCGACAGGACATCGGTCGCGCCGTCGAAGGCCGATTGCGCCGAAACCAGTGCCCCGTCCGCGACGTCGAGCGAGCCTTCCAGACGGTTCAGCGTCTGCGTCGCGCGGTCGAAAACCTGCGTGGCGGATGTCAGGGCGGCACGCGCGTCGATGGCCAGCGGGTCGAGCTGACCCGTGGCATCGGTCAGGTCGGTCGCCACCCGCTCGACCGCGGCCGACGCCGTGGCGACCGCGCTGCGGATGTCTGCAACGACGACGGGGACGTCCTCGTCGATCACCGTCTCGATGGTCGCGACGGCCGAACTTATCTCGGTCAGGACCGCCCGTGCTTCCGCTATGAATTCCGTACCGTCGACGTCGACCAGGGTGTCGAAGCTGTCGGAGGCTTCGGTCACGGCCGCAAAGGCGGCGTCCGCTTCCGCCAGAGTCGTCTCCAACTCGGCCAGGCGCGCGTTCAGAAGGTCGGCCGTCTGCTCGAACCCGCCCAGCGTGCTGCCGGCCTGCGCCGACAGGTCGGTGACAGCCGCATTCAGCGTGTCGGTGGTCTCGGAGATCCGGGTCACGATGCCGGGCACCTGGTCGCGCATGATCGTCTCGGCCTGGCGGAAGGCTTCGCCCGCGCTGTCGATGGCCGACAGCGATGCGTTCATCGTGGTCTCGGCCGCGTCGAAGGCACTGGTGGCGGAGTTCAGCGTCTCGTCCGCGTTGCCGAGCGTCGTCTCGACCGCTTCCCCGATGGTGTCGAGCCGGTTGGTGAAATCACCGATCTGTGCCGTAGCCTCGCCCACCGTATTCGAGATCTCCGAGAAATCCGTCAGCGCCTGTTCCAACCCGCCGGATGCGGCGTCGAGATTGCGAAGGATGTTCGTCACATAGGTCTGATTTTCAGGCCCCGCGATTTCTTGGAATCGGGTCAGCAGGTTCGTCGCCTCCGAAATCAGGTCGGGCGCATCCTCGACCAGCGCCTGCACGGTCGACCGCCGGGACGGAATGATCGGCAGCTCCCCCTCCGGGGCGGTCAGCGGCGGGGCCTCGGCACGGCTGTTGCTGAGCGAGACATAAGCCACCCCGGTCACGCCCTGCGACGAAAGCTGCGCCACCGTATCCTCGCGCACGGGGGTGGAGGCATCCACCTCGATCGTGGCGAGAACCTTCGATCCGTCATCCTCCGAGATGCGGAGCGCGATGACCCTGCCGACCGAAATACCATTGAAGGACACGTTCCCCGAGGCGTCCAGACCCGACACATCATCGAACAGGATGCCGTAGGATTCGTACTGTCGGTCGATCTGCACGCTGGCGAGCCACACGAAGAAGAGCAGCGTGCCGATTATGCCGGCCAGTGTGAACGCCCCGATCAGAATGAAGTTCGCGCGGGTTTCCATCAATCCACCTCGTCCGGTCGGGGTTTGCCTTGGGCCGCGCGCGCGCGGGGGCCGTGAAAGTACTCGCGCACCCAGGGGTGGTCGATCTCCAGCATCTCGGCCATCGTTCCGACGGCCAGCACCTTCTTGTCGGCCAGCACCGCTATGCGGTCGCAGATCGCGTGCAGCGAGTCCAGATCGTGCGTCACCATGAAGACGGTCAGGCCGAGAGCCGATTGAAGCTCCCGGATCAGCGTGTCGAAGTCGGCCGCACCGATGGGGTCGAGCCCCGCCGTCGGCTCGTCGAGAAAGACGATCTCGGGGTCTAGCGAAATGGCGCGGGCGAGCCCCGCACGCTTGCGCATGCCGCCGGACAGGTCTGACGGATACTTGTCGTGGGCGTTCTCCGGCAGACCCACCATGCGCACCTTGATGCCGGCCAGCGTCTCCCGCAGGTCGTCGGGCAGATTCATCTGTTCGCGCATCGGCGCCTCGACGTTCTGACGCACGGTCAGCGACGAGAATAGCGCGCCGTCCTGGAACATCACGCCCCAGCGGCGGCGCAGGCGGCGGTATTCCTCGTCCGAGGTGTCGCGCACGCTTTCGCCGAAGACCTCGATCCGGCCCGCGTCGGGTTTCAGCAGGCCTACGATCTGATGCAGCAGCACCGACTTGCCCGTCCCCGATCCGCCGACGATGCCGATGATCTCGCCCCGGCGCACGTCGAGGTCCACGCCGTCGTGGACGACATGATCGCCGAACGCCTTGACCAGCCCCCGCACCTTGATGATGGGCTCCTCCTCCGCCATCAGACCCCCACCACCGCGAAGAAGACCGAGAAGACCGCGTCCACCACGATCACCATGAAGATCGACAAGACGACCGAGGTGGAGGTGAGGCGACCGAGGGATTCGGTGTTGCCGCCGACCTTCATCCCCTCGTAGCAGCCGATGATCCCGATGATGAGCGCAAAGAACGGCGCCTTTATCAGGCCCACGACGAAATGCCAGACGTCGGTATTCGCCACCAGCCGCGACTGGAAAACCGCGGGCGAGACGCCGAGTTCGATCCACGACATCATCGCACCGCCGATGAGGCCCGAGAGGTCCGCGATCAACCCGAGAACCGGCAGCATCAGCATGAGCGCCAGCACGCGCGGCACCACGAGGATCTGGATGGGGTTGAGGCCCAACGTCCGCATCGCATCCACCTCCTCGCGCATCTTCATCGCGCCGATGGAGGCCGTGAAGGCCGAGCCGGACCGCCCCGCCACGATGATCGCGGTCAGCAGGATACCGAGTTCGCGCAGGACGGAGATCGCGATCAGATCGACCACGAAGACCTCGGCTCCGAACTGGCGAAGCTGACTCGCACCCTGGAACGCCAGCACGACGCCGATGAGAAAGGCCATCAGCGCGACGATGGGCACGGCGTTCAGCCCCACCTCCTGCATATGGTGGACCAGCGAGGTGAGCCGCAGCCTGCGCGGATGGATGACGAGAGCGCCCAGCGTCGCCACCACCTGCCCCAGGAACGCCGTCAGTTCGACCGCGATACGACCGGCTTCGGCGGTCCGGCGGCCGAAAGCCTCCAGCCGGTCGAGCATCGTGACGCGCTTGTCCCCGGATTTCTCGGCAGGCGGCATGTTGCGACGGACGGTGTCGAGGATCTGCCGCTGCGCGTCGTTCGCCCCGTCGATGGGGGGATGGTCGGCATCGGCCCCCTCGATACGGCCCGCCAGGTCCAGCACGAACCAGGCGCCTGCGGAGTCGATCCGTCCGGCATCGCTCAGGTCGATCCGGCGCGCACCGCCCACGTCATGCGACAGATCGGCGATCGTCTCGATCACGAGGTCGCCCGACAGGTCGACCGTCCCCTCGGACAGCTCGATCCGCGCGCGGACCGCGTCTTCGGGCGCTCGGGGGGAGTTCATTCGTGCCTGGCTCCCTGTCGGTCAAGCGTCCGGGTCGTCGGATACCGCGCGGAACGGTCCGGGTGAAGCGTCGCCTCCCGACATGCGTCTGAAGGAGCGGATCCGGGCCACTACCTATCTCTTCCGCCGGGATGGCAAGCCCCAACACGATTTTCAGGCTGGGGACGAAGGTTCAGGCGGGAAAGAAAGCGGATCGGTTAGGCACGGCGACGCGTTCCACCCCGTACCCCGACCGAAAGGACATTTCATGAAGACCCTCCTGACCGCCTGTACCGCCGTAACCCTGCTGGCCGCGGCGCCGGCGCTGGCCGAAGACATCTCGACCCACGTCCTCGACATCTCGACCGGAATGGGCGGTACCGGCATTCCGGTGACGCTGGAAATGCGGAGCGGCGACGGCTGGGAGCAGATCGGCACCGGCACCACGCAGGACAACGGCCGCGTCGAAGGCTTCGACATCACGACGGAGGCCGCGACCTATCGACTGGTCTTCGACATGACGGCCTATGACGACTTCGGCCCCGATGCGTTCTTCCCGGAGATCGACGTGACCTTCGCCGTCTCGGACACTGACCGGCATCATCACGTCCCCGTACTGGTCAGCGCCTACGGCTATTCGACCTATCTGGGCAATTGATCCGTCCCGCCGCCCGGCCCCGCGTCGGGCGGCGGGTCAACCCGGATCCAGACCCCGCCAGTGCCGGTCGATCCGGCCCGGTGTCGTGAACCAGACCTCCGGGCCGGCCTTTTCCTTCAGGTCGGTCAGAACCTTCGCCAGATGTGCGAAGCGATGCGCCTGCCCCATGAGATAAGGATGCAGCGCGATGCCCATGACGGAGGGGCGGGTGGCGCATTCCGCCAGATGCACCTCGAAGGCCGAGCGGATCATGTCTGCAAATCCGGCCCCCTCCTGGCGTCGACCGACGATCTGCGGCACGTCGTTGAGTTCCTGCGGATAGGGCACAGACAGGATGCGCCCTGCGCCCTTGGATGTCTGCGTGTCGAACCAGACCGGCTGTTCGTCATGCGCCCAGTCCATGAGGTAGGAGAACCCGAGTTCGTCGAGCAGGTCCGGCGTATGGACGGACTCGGAAATCAACGGTGCGAGATATCCGCGCGGCACCGTTCCGGTCGCCCGCGCCAGCCGGTCCCGCGCGCCTTCGATCATCGCCTTCTCATCCGCACGGGACAATTGCCCCGGCGCAATGGAATTCGTGCGGCCGTGGGCCACGATCTCATCCCCGCGGGCGACGAAGGCATCGACGATCTGCGGCGCCTGATCGCAGACTTCGGCGTTCAGCAGCGCGGCCGACGGCAGTTCCAGCCGGTCGAGCAGCTCCAGCATCCGCCAGATGCCAACCCGGTTGCCGTAGTCCCGCCAGGCGTAGTTCAGGACGTCGGGCATATCGTTGGCCTGGGCCAGCACGGCGCCGCCCTCCTCGTCGAATGCGAACCATTCGACATTGATCGCCACATAGATGGCCAGGCGCCGCCCCTCGGGCCAGGTGAAGTCGGGCCGTTCGGTGATCGGCTTGAACGCATAGCGGCCGTGGTGGGACAGTGTCATCGTAGTCTCCGGTCGGGGTCGGGACAGCGGGAGGTAGGGGCGAGATGGAACCGGTCCACCCCGGTCAACGGTCGTCCTCGGCGCTTTCGGGCGGGGCGACGGAATGGTCGCCCAGAATGTCCTCGACGTAGATCATCTTGATCAGGATGATCACCACCAGCAGCAGCGGCGTCGCCACCAGCAACCCGATGAACCCGAACAGGACGCCGAAGGCCACGATCGCGAGGACGCTGAGCGCCGGCGGCAGGGAGGCCACGCGTTTCTGGATGACGGGCATCAGGATGTTCCCCTCGAACTGCTGGACGAGGAGGAACACCCCCGCGGCCCACAGCGCGTCCGACGGTTCGTTCGCGAAGGCGATCAGGACGGCGGGGATGCCCGAGATGAAGGGGCCTACATAGGGAATGAAGTTGGTGATGCCCGCGATCAGGCCGAGCGTGATCGAAAGCGGCACCCCGATCAGCCAGAGCCCGGCCCCGGTCAGGACGGCGACCACCGCCATGTCGAGAAGCTGCCCCTGAAGCCAGAGCCAGAGGTTGTAGCCGAGCGCATCCAGGATCTCCTCCGCCCGATCACGTTGCGACAGCGGCATGAGGTGGAGGACCCCGCGACGGTAAAGCTGCGGATCGAGCGCGAGGAAGATCGCCACGGCGATCAACACGAGCACGTTCGTCGCCACACTGATCACCGTCGAAAGCGTCCCGCCTATGGCGCCGAACAGGTTCAGGTCGGGACCGGCATCGCCACCCGGAATGTTGTTCAGGAGGTATTTTCCCCATGACCGGTCTTGCAGCGCGTCCGCGACCGTTCTGGCCGCTTCGGGCAGGATCTGCCCGATCTGTTCCATCTCGGACGTGATACGGGGGCCGAAGGTCATGACGAAAGCCGTGCCGACCGCCACAGCCGCGACAACGATCAGACCGACCGACATCCTCGCGGACAGTGGCGTATGTCGGGCGATGGCGCATGCCGAATGTCGCAGGAGAACGGCGATCAAAACGCCCATGAACGCAACGAGCAAAACGTAGGAGAGCATCCAGGCCAGAACGAGAAGAACAGCTGCGACCAGCACGATCAGGGCAACGCCCAAGGGGCCATGCGTGGCCCGGTCGGGAACGGGGCGCATCATCTTCGGTGCCGACCGGCGGACCTGATAACGCTGATGGATGGCGGGCGCCGCCCGCAACGGCGGGGAAGAGCGTTCGGCATGGATCGACTTTCCGGCGATATGGATTACGGAGCGATGGCTGGAGGCAAATCCCCGGCCCCGGCATCCGGTTCCGGCCGCATCCCATCAGAGCAGGAAGAACGCCACCGTCATCAAGGCGCCTACGGCGACGACAAACAGCCGCAGAAGATCGGTGCGGCGGATGCGGCGGCTGGACCTGGCGCCCAGCCATCCACCTATCGCCGTCGCAATGGCAAGGACCAGCGCGGGCTGCCACGCGATCAGGCCCGCAACGACGAAGGTGGCCGCAGACAGAAGCGACAGCAGCGCGGACAATACGTTCTTGAGCCCGTTCATCGCATGCAGGTCGGTGTGACCGAGCAGGCCGAACATGGCGAGGAGCATGATGCCCAGCCCGCCGTTGAAGTAGCCGCCATAGACCGAGACCGCCAGGATCCCCAGGACCGAAAGACCCGGCCCCGCCTGTCCCACCCCGCGCGAGGCCAGCGCGGCCAGAAGGCGCGGCCCAGCAGCGAACAGGGCTGTCGCGGCGAGCAGGAGCCATGGGACGAGGCCCCGAAAGACATCACCCGGGGTCACGAGCAGAAGCAGCGCGCCGGCCATCGCCCCGAACGCCGCGACGAGGAGGATCGCGCGCAGGCCCAGCGACCCTTCGGCGTGCAGGTCATGCCGGTAGCCCCAGGCGCTGCCCAGATAGCCCGGCAAGGCAGTCAGCGTCGCCGTCGCATTGGCCGATATCGGCGGCACGCCCAGCCAGACGAGCACGGGAAAGGTGAGGAACGTCCCCCCGCCCGCGACGGCGTTGAGCGCCCCGGCGGCCAGCCCGGCCCCGGCGAGGAGGAGGAATTCGAGCATGAAAGGAACTCCGTCGGGGATGCGCGGCCCGATGCCGCGACGGCGTCCCGGTCTGCAATACGGTCAGTGAAAGGAGTGGCGACGTCCGACGCGCCGGCCACGGTCCCGCGCCGCCAACCAGGGGCGGCGCGGGACGTCGGGATCGTCAGCCGACCTTGTGCATGGACGAGCGCGCGGCAGACCGGGCGTCCCCTGCGGTGTTGCGCGGGTTCAGCCCCTGGACGAAGCGCCCGATCTGGCCGCGCACGATGCCGATATCGTCGAGCGTGGCGTCGTCGAGCTTCTGCAGGACGGCCGCGACCTTGCGTCGGCGCCATTGTCTCAGCGTCGCGTTCAGCCGCCGGCGGAGCACCGCAAGCGTGCGCGTACGGGTCGCCTGATCCGGTGCCGAAGTCAGCAGTTGCCTCGTGATGTAGACCGACATGTCATCCTCCTGTGCCGATGTGCCATCCGGAACGTGTGACCGCCCGCGCCGGACCGCCGGAGGATCCTTTGCGGACGTCGCCGTCCCGTTCGTGTGATCCGTGGAAACTGGATGCCCCGAGGACAGAGAGGGCCCGGCAGCCCGCCCCGTCCGGGGCTAGAGGCGTGTGAGCAGGTTTCCCGCCGACAGCAGGAACCTTCTATGCAGACAGACCAGCATCATGAGGCAGATCTTGCCCGAACCGTCCCCTTTTTCAATAGGCGGTCGATGCGGGCGGCACGTAAATGCCGAAAGTTTCGCAAGCGTGGCAAAGGGGCGACGAACCGCCGCCGAACCGGACACCGCGATTGACGCCGGGGTGGGCGATACCTAGCTTCAGGACATGACGTTTCACGCGGGCCATATTGGATTTCCCCTGCTGAACCGCCCGTTTCCCCGGGCGGCCTAGGCGCATCCGCGCCTGACGCGCCCCCGGGGCCCCCTCGCAGTCAGGCTGGAACAGGTGGCGCCTCGCGCCCCGAGGAGGAGCGATGATCGCCACCCGTCTTGTTCCTGGCGACATTCGGCGCGCCCTTCTCTGCCCAACAGCCGTCCGACGACTGCGACGGCCCGTTTGAAACGCACTTTCGCCATTCATCTTCCATCAAGGGAATTGTCACCATGACCACGCTCACCTCGACCAACGGCAAGCCGCGCAATCCGAGGGCGCCGAAGATCGTCATCGACGCGGACCATCTCGCCCATATCGAAGGTCTGGCGGAGGGTGCGATGCAGCGCAATCCCGACCTGGCCGACCGCCTCCTGGATGAGATCGGCCGTGCCCGGATCGTCCCGTCGGGAAAGATGCCGCCGGACGTCGTCTCGATCGGGAATGTCGTGACTTACCGCGACGAGACGACCGGACAGGAAAAGTCGGTGAGCCTCGTCTACCCGGAAGATGCGGACATCGACCGGCAGCGCGTGTCGGTGATGACGCCCATCGGCGTGGCGCTTCTGGGCCTGAAGGAAGGTGCGACCTTCTTCTGGAACACGCGCGGAAACGAGCGGCGGACCCTGACCGTCGTGCGGGTGGCCCCGGCCGACGACGCGAAGGCGTGATCCCGGCGCGGCCGGAACGGCGGCCGCGACCTGACGGACCTGCGGAACAAATGGACCCCGATCCCGGTTGAGCGTTCAACAGCGAGGGCTCTCCATGGGAGGCCCCGCCACAAGAGCGTGCGAAGGGGGATGTGCATGAACCGACAGGAAACCACCGATCCGACCGCGCTCGCCTCCGCCCGGCTGGCCATCGAGGCGGTCCGCCCCGTGGTGGACGCGGGACGGTTCGCCGCCAAGGCGGTGGCCGGATGGCCCACACCCATCGAGGCGGACATCTTCGCCGACGGGCACGAGGTTCTGGGCGCCATGGCTCTGGTGACGGTGCCGGGCCGGCGCGAGGTCACGCAGGTTTCGCTGCGCCATGACGTGAACGACCGGTGGGTCGGATCGCATGCGTTCGATGCGGTAGGTTCGGCCCGGATCACCATCACCGCATGGCGCGACATCTTCGGGACCTGGGCGCGTGACACGGCCAAGAAGATCGCGGCAGGTCAGTCCGTCGATGTCGAACTGATCGAGGCACGCGCCATCCTGAAGGCCACGAAAGCCAAGGGCGACGACCTGACCGCCCTGCGCGAATTGCGGCAGGCGGCCAAGGGTCCGGGCGCGGCAGATGCGTTGACCTCGGACGACACGCGCCGCCTGATGGCCCGGATCGGGCCGCGCGCGAACCTGACGCAATCGCCGGACTACCCCATCTGGGTGGACCGCGAGGCGGCCGCATTTTCGGCGTGGTACGAGTTGTTTCCGCGCTCGATGGGTCAGCCCGGTACGCATGGCACCTTCCGCGACGTGGAGGGGCATCTGGGCTATGTCACCGACCTGGGCTTCGATACGCTCTACTTTCCGCCGATCCATCCCATTGGCAGCACGAACCGCAAGGGCCGCAACAATACCCTGACCGCCGGACCGGACGACGTGGGGTCTCCCTATGCCATCGGATCGAAGGACGGCGGGCATATGGCCGTCCATCCCGAACTGGGCACGCTCGACGATTTCGACCATCTGGTCGATGCCGCACGGAAGCAGGGCCTCGACATCGCGCTCGACATCGCGCTGAACGCGTCCCCCGATCATCCCTGGGTCAAGGAACACCCCGAATGGTTCGAGTGGCGGCCCGATGGCTCCATCGCCTATGCCGAGAACCCCCCCAAGAAATACGAGGATATTGTCAACTTCCGCTATTATCTGGACGACGGCGCCCCCAATCTGCCGTTCTGGCGGGCTGTGCTGGACATGTTCCGGTTCTGGGCCGACCACGGCGTTCTATGCTTCCGCGTGGACAACCCGCACACCAAGCCCTTTCCTTTCTGGGAGTGGCTGATCGCCGAGATGCGGGCCGACCATCCCGACGCCATCTTCCTGGCCGAGGCCTTCACCCGCCCCAAGGTGATGAAGCGCCTGGCGAAGCTGGGCTACAATCAGAGCTACAGCTACTTCACCTGGCGCAACACCAAGGCGGAGCTGACGGACTATCTGGAGGAACTGACGCAGCAGGACTGCCGCGACTACATGCGCGTCAACTTCTTCGTCAACACGCCCGACATCAACCCGATCCCGCTTCAGTCGAGCGGACGGCCGGGCTTCCGCACGCGCGCGATCCTCGCCGCGGGGCTTGCCGGCAACTGGGGTCTCTATTCAGGGTTCGAGTTCTGCGAGGGCGCCCCGATGCCAGGCAAGGAAGAATACCTCGACAGCGAGAAATACGAGCTCAGGCATCGCGATCCTGACGCGCCCGACAACATCAAGGACGACATCCGCCTCATCAACCGGATCCGGCGCGAGAACGTCGCGATGAAGGACATGCGGAACCTGCGGTTCGTCCCAGCCCACGACGACCGCGTCCTGTCTTGGCTGCGCCACGATGAAGCATCGGGAAACGCGATCTTCTTTCACGTCCTTCTCGACCCTCATTCTGCGGCCGAGTTCGGGTTCGAGGTTCCCTTGTGGAACTTCGGCCTGCCCGCGGAGGCGTCGATCGAGGTGCAGGACATGGTTCAGGGCAATTCCTTCACCTGGCATGGCCGCGACCACCGTCTGACGCTCGACCCGCAGACGCGCCCCTATGCGATCTGGAAACTCATTCCCCCCGGAGCCGACCGATGAACGCCCCTTCCAAGGAAATCGCCGCAGATCCCGCAGACCGCCCCGACTGGTTCAAGGACGCCGTGATCTATCAATGCCATGTCAAGGCATTCCAGGATTCCGACAACGACGGCATCGGCGACTTCAAGGGCCTGATGCAGCGTCTCGACCACATCCAGTCGCTCGGCGCGACCGCGATCTGGATCCTGCCTTTCTATCCTTCGCCGCTGCGCGACGATGGCTATGACATCGCCGAATTCAAGGCGGTGAACCCGCAGTACGGCGACATGGAAGATTTTCAGAACTTCGTGGACGAGGCCCACCGCCGCGGCCTGAAGGTCATAACCGAACTCGTCATCAACCACACCAGCGACCAGCACGAGTGGTTCCAGCGTGCCCGCCGCGCGCCCAAGGGCAGCCCGGAGCGGGACTTCTACGTCTGGTCGGACGACCCCACGCAGTGGATGGACACGACCCGCGTGATCTTCAACGATACGCATGACAGCAACTGGTCGTGGGATCCGGTGGCGGAACAATTCTACTGGCACCGCTTCTTCGATCACCAGCCCGACCTGAACTTCGACAATCCGGAAGTCATCGACGCGGTCCTGGATGTCATGCACTTCTGGCTCGACATGGGGGTGGACGGCCTTCGGCTCGACGCGATCCCCTATCTCGTCGAACGCGACGGCACCAACAATGAGAATCTGCCCGAGACGCACGACGTCCTGAAGGCTATCAGGCGCGATCTCGACGCACACTACGAAGGCCGGATGCTGCTGGCCGAGGCGAACCAGTGGCCCGAGGACACCCGCCCTTATTTCGGGGATGGCGACGAATGTCACATGGGGTTCCACTTCCCCCTGATGCCGCGGATGTACATGGCCGTAGCGCAGGAGGATCGGCACGCGATCACCGACATCATCCGCCAGACACCCGAGATCCCCGAGGATTGCCAGTGGGGCATCTTCCTTCGCAACCATGACGAGCTGACGCTTGAAATGGTCACGGACCGGGAACGGGACTACCTGTGGGAGACATATGCCTCCGACAAGCGGGCGCGCATCAACATGGGGATCCGCCGGCGTCTTGCCCCCCTGATGCAGAACGACCGCCGCAAGATCGAGCTTCTGAATTCCATGCTGCTGTCGATGCCGGGCACGCCGATAATGTACTACGGCGACGAGATCGGGATGGGCGACAACATCTACCTCGGCGACCGCGACGGGGTCCGTACCCCGATGCAGTGGTCCGCCGACCGCAACGCGGGCTTCAGCCGCGCAGACCCACAGCGCCTGTACCTGCCCACGATTCAGGACCCGGTCTATGGCTACGAGGGCGTGAACGTCGAGGCGCAGGCCGCCTCGCCGTCGTCGTTCCTCAACTGGATGCGCAGGATGGTGACGGTCCGCAAGAAGCACGACGTCTTCGGGCGAGGCGAGATCGACCTGCTCTATCCGGCGAACCGCAAGGTGCTGGCCTATGTCCGCCGCAGCAAGGACGTCGAGGCGGGGGATCCGGCCGACGGCGCCGTGCTGTGCGTGGCCAACCTGTCGCGCGCCCCGCAGGCGGTCGAGATCGACCTGAGCCGCTGGAGGGGACGCGTGCCCGTGGAACTCGTCGGCCAGTCGCCATTTCCCCCGGTGGGGGAGCTTCCCTACATGCTGACGCTACCGGCCTATGGATTCTTCTGGTTCGTCCTGGCGGATGAGGAGGACGCGCCCGCATGGCACACGCCGGCGACGGCGGTCCTGCCGGATTTTCTGACGATCACGACCCGCGACGGCCGTTTGTCCACCGCCCTGTCGGGCCGGGAGGGCCGGCAATTCGAGGCCGAGACCCTGCCGCGCTATCTAATGCTGCAACGGTGGTTCGCCGGCAAGGAAGCCGGCGTGACCAAGGTCCGGATGCGGCAGTTGGGCGAGCTGGGCAACGGGCAGCACCTGCTGTCGGTGGCCGAGGTCGAGACGGGCGGCGAGACGCAGAGCTACTTCCTGCCGCTGTCGGCGGTCTGGGACGAAGGCGCGCTGACGCTGTCGCCCCGTCTGCCGGCGACTTTGGGCAAGCTGCGCCGTCAGAACCGGGTCGGTGCCCTGATCGATGGGGCCTCCGACGAGGAAATGGCACGGGCCCTGATTGACGCCATGCGTTCGGGCGCCGAAGTCGCGGGCAATGGCGGCCGGATCGTGTTCGAAGGCAGCCAGATCGAGGGTCTTGCGGACGTGGAGCCGCGCCTGCTGGGAGCGGAGCAATCCAACGCCTCCATCGCGTTTTCGGACAAGGTGATCCTGAAGCTCTACCGGCGCGTCAGCGAGGGCGTGCAGCCCGACATCGAGGTGGGCCGCTTCCTGACCGAGGAGACCGACTTCGACGGCACGCCGCGGCTGCTCGGCACGATCCGATGGATCGCCGAGGACGGAACCGAGACGGTGCTGGCCGCCGCGTCGGAATACGTCTCGAACCAGGGCGACGCCTGGGCGTTCGTGACCGAGGGCCTGGACCGCGAGATGGAGGCCCGCGAAGTCGGATCGGACGCGGAAAGCGACCGGCCCTTGCAACTCGGGGCCATCGACCTCGGCACCCTGCTGGGCCAGCGGACGGGGCAGATGCACCTGGCGCTCGCGTCGGGCGACGGGGCCTTCGGGACCGAGCCGATGGACGAGGACCGCCTTCGCACCCTGATTGCGGATTGCCGAAGCGACGTGAACCGCGCGCTCGATCGGCTGGCGGGCACTGACCTGACGGACGAGGCCGGCGACCTTGTGCGCGACGTGTTGAACCGGCGGGACGACATCCTGGCACGGATCGACCGCGTGGGTGACATGACACCATCGGGTGCGGCGAGCCGTATTCACGGTGACTATCATCTGGGTCAGGTTCTGGTGGCGCAGAACGACCTCGCGATCATCGACTTCGAAGGGGAGCCGCTTCGCAGCCTGGCCGATCGTCAGGCCAAGTCGTCGGCCCTTCGTGACGTGGCGGGAATGCTCCGCAGCTTCGACTATGCCCTCTGGACCGCGCTCGACCGGCGGCTTGAGGCCGGGGCCGACCGCGACCGCGCGATGTCCCGCGTCCGCGACTGGCGGATGGCGACCTCGGGCGCGTTCCTCGACGCGTGGCGCGATACGACCGATGGGGCGCCGATCCGCCCGACCGACCGTGCCTTCGAAGACGCGCTGCTGGACCTCTATCTGCTGCATAAATGTGCGTATGAGGTCGAATACGAACTGGATTTCCGCCCCGCATGGATCGACGTGCCGCTGCGCGGAATGCTGCATGTCCTGGGGGATGCCGAATGACCCGACCCGACACTCAAACCTGCGAGGCCATCGTCCGCGGTCGCCTGTCCGATCCATTTGCCGTGCTCGGCATGCATATGGACGGCGCCGCGATCGGTCTGACCGTTTTTGCCCCGGATGCGGGCGAGGTGACGGTGACGGACGAGGCCGGGAAGCCGCTGGCCGAGATGGAGCGCATCCATCCCGAGGGCGTGTTTCACACAACGTTCAAGCGTCGCAAGAAGCCGTTTCCCTATCGCCTGCATTGCCGCGCGGGCGACCATGAATGGGACCGCGACGACCCTTATCGTTTCGGCCCCGTGCTCGGCGAGACGGACGAATACCTGATCGCCGAAGGACGTCACGAAGAGCTTTGGACCCGTCTTGGCGCGCATCCGATGACGCATGAGGGCGTGCAGGGCACTGCCTTCGCGGTCTGGGCGCCAAATGCCCGGCGCGTCAGCGTGGTCGGCCATTTCAACGCCTGGGACGGTCGCCGGCACCCGCTGCGTCGCCGTCTCGGCGCGGGCCTGTGGGAGTTGTTCGTGCCCGGCCTGTCCCGCGGCGAAGTCTACAAGTACGAGATCGTCGGCGCGTCGGGAGCCGTCCTGCCGCTCAAGGCCGACCCGCTGTCCTTTCGGCAGGAGAGCGCCCCCGACACCGCCTCGATCGTCGACGGACCGATCCGCTACGACTGGACCGACGGCGATTGGCGCGACCGGCCCAAAGGAAACCCGCAGAGCGAGCCCATCTCGATCTACGAGGTGCATCTGGGGTCGTGGCGCCGCGGCGATGGCGACACCGTCCTGTCCTATGCCGAGGTCGCCCCGCTGCTGGCGGATTACGTCAACGACATGGGGTTCACCCACGTCGAGTTCCTGCCGCTGTCGGAACACCCCTATGCCCCGTCCTGGGGGTATCAGCCCATCGGCATGTTCGCCCCCACCTCCCGCTTCGGCAGCCCGCAGGACTTCGCCGGGATGATCGACCATCTGCACGGCGCCGGCATCGGCGTCATCATGGACTGGGTGCCGGCGCATTTTCCGTCCGACGAACACGGTCTCGCCCGGTTCGACGGCACCGCGCTTTATGAGCACGACGATCCGCGCCTCGGCTTCCACAAGGACTGGAACACGCTGATCTACAACTTCGGCCGCAATGAGGTTTCGAACTTCCTTCGGGCCTCGGCGCTCTACTGGTTGAACGAATGTCACGTCGATGCCCTGCGGGTGGATGCTGTGGCCTCCATGCTCTACCTCGACTACTCGCGCGAGCCGGGCGAATGGATCCCGAACCGCCACGGCGGGCGCGAGAACCTGGACGCCATCGATTTCCTGCGCGACGCGAACGTCCAGGTCGCCCAACGCACGGGTGGCATGACCATCGCGGAGGAGTCCACCGCCTTTCCCGGCGTGTCGCGTCCGGTGGACGAGGACGGGTTGGGCTTCGATTTCAAGTGGAACATGGGCTGGATGCACGACACGCTCGAGTACATTGCCGAAGATCCGATCAACCGCCGCTGGCATCACGACAAGATGACCTTTGGTCTGCACTACGCCTTTTCCGAGAACTTCGTCCTGCCGATCAGCCACGATGAGGTCGTTCACGGCAAGGGGTCCCTGCTTGGCAAGATGCCCGGTGACGACTGGCAGCGGTTCGCGAACCTCCGGGCGTATCTGGGCTGGATGTGGACGCATCCAGGCAAGAAGCTTCTGTTCATGGGCTCGGAGTTCGCCCAGGACCGGGAATGGAACCACGACCGCAGCCTTGACTGGCACCTTCTCGATGACTCACGCCACGCCGGCATCCAGCGGCTGGTGCGGGATTTGAACGGTGTCTATCGCAGCCATCCTGCGCTGCATGCGCTGGACTGCGACCCGGAGGGATTCCGCTGGATCGACGGCGGCGACGCGGAAAACAACGTCTTCAGCTTTCTGCGGCTGGCGAACGATGCGCCCCCGGTCGCGGTGATCTGCAACATGGCGCCGGTGCAGCGCGACAACTTCCGCGTGGGCCTTCCGTCGCACGGGCCCTGGCGCGAGATCTTCAATTCCGACGCCATCGAATACGGCGGAACCGGATCGGGTAACGGTGGGTTCATCACCGCGGACGGACAGGGATGGCACGGCCAGCCGGTCTCGGCCGGGTTGGCACTGCCCCCGCTTGCAACCCTGATCCTGACGCCAGACATCTGAAACGGATAGATCATGCCATTCTCGGACTACCGTCTGGAACCCGGCTCAGGCGCCCGCCTCGGTGCGACCTGGGACGGGGCCGGAACCAACTTCGCCCTGTTCTCGGCCCATGCCGAAAAGGTCGAGCTTTGCCTGTTCAACGAAACCGGACGACGTGAGATCGCCCGCATTCCCCTGCCGGAATACACCCATCAGGTCTGGCACGGATATCTGCCCGACGTCCGGCCAGGCGCGTTCTATGGCTACCGCGTACACGGCCCCTACGCGCCCGAGGCGGGCCATCGGTTCAACCCCAACAAGCTTCTCCTCGACCCCTACGCGCGTGCCCATGCCGGAGAGCTGCGCTGGCACGACAGCCTGTTCGGCTACAAGGTCGGCTCCCGCAAGGCGGACCTGAGCTTCGACCGCCGGGACAGCGCCTTCGTGATGCCCAAATGCGTCGTCACGCCCGATGCGTCTTCCTGGGGCGAGGACGTCCGGCCCCAGACGCATTGGTCCAAGACCGTCATCTACGAGGCCCATGTGGCCGGCATGACGCTGGGCGCCGACCACATCGACGAGCCGCGACGCGGCACCTTCGAGGGGCTGGCACAGCCGGGCACCATCGAACATCTGAAGCGTCTTGGCGTCACGGCGATCGAGCTTCTGCCGATCCACGCTTTCCCCGACGACCGACACCTGCTCGACCGGGGGCTGGTCAACTGGTGGGGCTACAATACGATGGGGTTCTTCGCCCCGGCGACACGCTATCTCGTCAGCCACGCGGCGCTGGACGAGTTCCGGGTCATGGTGCGGCGGCTGCACGATGCGGGGATCGAGGTGATCCTCGACGTGGTCTACAACCACACGGCGGAGGGCAACCAGATGGGGCCCACCCTGTCGTTCCGGGGAATCGACAACGCCAGCTATTACCTGCTGGGCGACGACAAGCGGTACTACTACGACACGACCGGCACCGGGAATACGCTGGACGTGGATAACCGGCGCGTCCTGCAGATGGTGATGGATTCCCTGCGCTACTGGGTCGAGAACTGCCATGTCGACGGCTTCCGTTTCGATCTCGCCTCCACCCTTGGGCGGCGGCGCGATACCTTCGACCCCCATGCACCGTTCTTCGATGCCGTCCTGCAGGACCCTGTCCTGTCGCGCGTGAAGATGATCGCGGAGCCGTGGGACACCGGCAACGACGGCTATCAGATGGGCAACTTTCCCCCAGGCTGGGCCGAATGGAACGACACCTACCGCGATACCGTCCGGGCGTTCTGGAAGGGTGACGAGGGCATGGCCCCCGCAGTCGCCGACCGCCTGATGGCCAGCGCCTCGACCTTCGAGCATCGGGGCCGCCGCCCGTGGGCCAGCATCAACTTCATCACCGCGCACGACGGGTTCACCCTGGCCGATCTGGTGGCCTACAACGACAAGCACAACGAAGCCAACGGCGAGGACAACAACGACGGCCACGATCACAACGTCAGCTGGAACCACGGCGTCGAAGGGCCGACCGACGACCCCGACATCCTGGCGCTGCGCGACCGTCAGCGACGCAACCTGATGGCGACGCTGCTGCTCAGCCAAGGCACGCCCATGATCCTGATGGGCGACGAACACGGACGCAGCCAGGGCGGCAACAACAACACCTATTGTCAGCCGGGCGAGATGAACTGGCTCGACTGGTCGCGCCTGGACGACCCCTTCGTCGCCTTCGTGGCGGACCTGATCGCCCTGCGCAACAGCCGCCCCCTGTTGACGTCGGAGCGGTTCCTGCATGCCGAAGCGCACAACCCCGAAGGACGGTTCGCCACTTGGCGGCGCCGCGATGGTAGCGCGATGGACGCGGGCAACTGGGAAGACCCCGATCGTCGCCTCATGGCCCTTTTGCTTCAGGGCGATGCGGACCGGGCGCTGTTTCTCGCCTTCAACGCCGGTGAGGAGGAAGCGAGCTATGCCCTGCCGCCCGGGCGCTGGCACCGGCTGGTCGACACCGAGACGACGGACGTAACTCCGAACCGACCGGCAGACGTCGAAGGCGAGATCACCCTGCGCTCGCGCAGCCTGATCCTGCTGGAAGCTGACACCCCCGGTCCCGTCCGCTCCGAAAAATCCGCAGGAGGGGATGAATGATCCCGCAGCATGCATGGGGCCCGGTGACGAACGGCGACCGCACGACCTTTCGCCTCTGGGCGCCGGGAGTTGACGCGCTGACCCTCGTGCTGGGTGGGCGCGACCTGGCGATGGAGGCGGCGGGCGACGGCTGGTTCACCGCCACGGCCGAAGCGGGTGACGGCGCGGCATACGCCTTTCGCTTGCCCGACGGCCTGACGGTGCCCGACCCTGCCGCGCGCGCGCAGGTGGGCGATGTCCATGGGGCCAGTCGCGTCGTGGTGTCGGATCACGACTGGCGCCACGACGCACCGGAAACGCCGTGGGAAGCGGCGGTGATCTATGAATGCCACATCGGGACCTTCACATCCGAGGGCACGTACCGCGCCGCCATCGATCGGTTGC
The DNA here is from genome assembly GCF_001403735.1 of Jannaschia rubra. Classification (GTDB taxonomy): domain Bacteria; phylum Pseudomonadota; class Alphaproteobacteria; order Rhodobacterales; family Rhodobacteraceae; genus Jannaschia; species Jannaschia rubra. The sequence continues at coordinate 108,294 of NZ_CXPG01000017.1, read as the reverse complement.
CGCATCTGGCCCGCCTGGGCGTGACGGCGATCGAACTCCTGCCGGTCGCGCAGTTCGGCGGCGACCGGGGGTGGGGCTATGACGGCGTGCTGCCCTACGCGCCGCATCCGGCCTACGGCACCCCCGATGACCTGCGCGCGCTGGTCGATGCAGCGCATGGGCATGGCCTCAAGGTACTGCTCGACGTGGTCTACAACCACTTCGGACCGGACGGGAATTACCTGAACGCCTATGCGCCCGACTTCTTCGACCCGGATCGCCAGACCCCCTGGGGCGCCGCCATCGACTATGCCATGCCGCAGGTCCGGCGGTTCTTCATCGACAACGCCCTTTACTGGCTGGACGAGTTCCGCTTCGACGGGCTGCGCTTCGATGCCATCGACCAGATCCGCGACCCGTCGGAGCCCGAGTTGCTGGTCGAGATGGCGCATGCAATCCGCGCCCGCCACCCGGACGCCTGGCTGACGACCGAGGACAACCGAAACGTCGTCCACCTGCACAGACCCGACGCGGCGGGCCGCCGGATGGACGGCGAATGGAACGACGACATGCACAACGCGGCCCACGTCGTCCTGACAGGCGAGACGGAAGGGTACTACGACACCTATGCCGACGATCCGGTCGGCCTTCTGGCGCGCGCGCTGGCGCATGGTTTCGCCACGGGCGGCGCGGGAGGAGAAGGGGTCGACTCGTCCGACCAGCCGCCCGCCGCCTTCATCGACTTCTTGCAGAACCACGACCAGACGGGGAACCGCGCGCAGGGCGACCGGCTGACCACGCTGGCGAACGCCGATGCCCTCGCTGCAATGCAGGCGATCCTTCTGCTGTCCCCGCATATCCCGATGATCTTCATGGGCGACGAATGGGCCGAGACCAATCCGTTCCTGTTCTTCGCCGGGTTCGAGGGCGACCTGGGCCGTGCCGTCACCGAAGGCCGACGAAAGGAGTTCGCAGGTTTCGCCAGCCACTCCGGCGACGACGTGCCCGACCCGATCGACCCGGCCACCTTCCGCGCGAGCCGCATCGACTGGGCGAAACTGGACACGTCCGAAGGCCGGCAGGCGTTCGACCGGATGCGCGACCTGCTGACCCTTCGGCGGAAACGGATCGTCCCATTGCTGGCGGGGACCGGGCCGGGGTGCGGCACGATCCTCGACGCGCCCGAAGGTTGCATCGCGGTCGACTGGCGCCTGAACGGCGCGACGCTGCATCTGCGCGCCAACATGGGCGCGGCGCCCGCAACCGTTCCGGATGCGCCGGGCGACCGGCTGCATCTGACGGGCGCGCGTGTCGGCGCGCCGCGGTCTGCCGCCTTCTGGTTGTCGACATGACGCTGCGCGAACGGGCCCGGAAACACGGCATTTCCACCGCCTATGACGGGCGCACCGTGCCGGAGGCGACACTGCGTCTGATCCTGGACGGATTGGGCAGCGCAAAGCCGGTCGCGCCCGCGACGATGGAGGTGCCGGGTGACGTGGCCTGCCATTTGCCCGAGGGGCGCGGGTGGGGCATCTTTTGCCAGCTTTATGAGCTGCGGTCCGCCCGGCAATGGGGTGTCGGTGACTTTGCCGACCTTGCGGCGCTGGCGACGGTCTGCGCGAAGGCGGGGGCCGATTTCCTCGGGATCAACCCGGTCCATGCGCTGTTCACGGCCGAGCCCGACCGCGCATCCCCGTTCTCGCCGTCGAACCGGCGGTTCCTGAACCCGCTCTACATCGCACCGGACCTGCTGGGCTGCGACCGGCCGTCCCTGCCGAGTGGTGATCTGGTGGACTATGCTGCCGTCGCGTCGGCAAAGCTCCGGGCGCTGCGGCAACGGTTCGACGCCGGGGTCGATGACGGGGCGCTCGACGCCTTCGTGGCGTCCGAGGGGCGGGATCTGCACCTCCATGCCTTGTTTGAGACGATCAGACATTTGGACTTGCCCCTGCCCGACGACCCCGAGGGGGCCGCCGCCCATGCCATCGCGCGCGACCGTCCGCAGGATGTCCGCTTCCACGCATGGCTTCAGCTGGTCGCGCGGCAGCAGCTTCACGCCGCACAGAAGGCAGCCAAGGGTGCAGGTATGGGCATAGGGCTCTACCTCGACCTGGCCGTGGGCGAGGCGCAGGACGGGTCGGCCACCTGGTCCGGCGCAGCGGCTGCCCTGCCCGGCCTCGACGTCGGTGCGCCGCCGGACATGTTCTCGGAGCAAGGGCAGAACTGGCATCTGGCAGCCCCCTCGCCCACCGATCTCGCGGCGCGCGATTTCGCCCCCTTCCGCGCCATGATCGCCGCGCAGTTGCGCGATGCCGGGGCCTTGCGGGTCGATCATGCGATGGCGCTCTGGCAGCTGTTCCTGATCCCTTCCGGCCGACCCGCCGCCGAGGGCGCGCACCTGCGCTATCCCATGCGCGACATGCTGCGCGTCCTGGCCGAGGAGTCGCAGGCCCGTCAGGCGGTCATCATCGGCGAAGACCTGGGCTTCGTGCCCGAAGGCTTCCGCGATGCGATGAACGAGGCCAATGTCCTGTCGTACCGGATCGTCTATTTCGAGCAGGACGACGTCGGATTCCATCCCGCGAAGTCCTATCCCGAAAAGGCGCTCGCCTGCCTGTCGACGCACGACCTGCCGGTGCTGGCGGCCTGGTGGCGGGGCGATGACATCGACGGTCGGCAGGAACATGGCCTGGTCTCGCCCGAGGCGACGCGCCAGCACCGTGCCCATCGCCGCAAGGAGCGTCGAATGCTGATCCGGGCGCTCGACGTCACGGCCGACGCCAAGGCCGAGACCCTGCCCGATGCGGTTCTCGATGGCGCCCATGCCTTCATCGGGGCGACGCCCTGTCTCTTGGCCGGCGTGCGGCTGGCCGATCTGATCGGCCCCGAAAGGCAGACCAACCGGCCCGGAACGACGGACGAATATCCCAACTGGCGGCCGCGCGGCAGCGTGCCGGTCGACGCCATCGCCGATCACCCCGTCTTCTCCCGCATCACCGCGCTAATGCGCGCCGCGCGCCCGAGGTCCGAATGAAGCTGCCCACCGCCACCTATCGCCTTCAATTTCGTAATGGGATGGATTTTGCGCGGGCCGCGACCCTCGTGCCGTATTGGCGGGATCTGGGCATTTCGCACCTCTATGCATCCCCGGTCTTCACCGCCGCCACCGGCTCGACCCATGGTTATGACGTGATCGATCCGAACGAGGTGGAGCCGCTGCTGGGCGGGCGCGCAGGGCTGGAAGGGCTTGCCAGCGCACTTCAGGCGCAAGGCATCGGCCTGATCCTGGACATCGTGCCGAACCATCTGGCGTTTTCGCCCGAAACGCCCTGGCTGGACGACGTCCTTCGGCAGGGCGAGGACAGCGCATATGCCCGTTATTTCGACATCGACTGGTCCGCCGGCCGCCTGCGTTTGCCGTGGTTGCCCGCGCCGTTCGAGGAGATGGTGGAACAGGGCAAGATCAGCATCGCGGGCGACCGGATACAGGCCGGCGATCTGACCCTGCCCCTGCGGCCCGGCAGCGCGACGGGCGACCCCCGCACGCCCCACGACGCGCAGGCATGGCGCCTCACGCATTGGCGGACCGAGGCGGCGGCGATCACCCATCGGCGGTTCTTCACCGTGACCGGCCTGATCGGGATGCGCGTGGAGGACGAGCAGGTGTTCGAGGACATGCACCGTCTGACCTTCGACCTGATCGACGCCGGCGTGGCGCAGGGCCTGCGCGTGGATCACGTCGATGGCTTGGCCGACCCCGGCACCTATCTGAACCGCCTGCGGACGCGCCTGCCGGACACACCCATCTGGATCGAGAAGATCCTGACCGGTGACGAGCCCCTGCCAGACTGGCCGGTTCAGGGAACCACCGGCTATGAGGCCGCGGTCGCGATTGCCCGCGTCCTAACCGACGGGACCGGGGTCGAGCGGATCAAGGCCGCCACCCAGCCGGACGCCGATTTCCGCGCCGAACTGGCCGCGGCCAAGGACCAGATCGTGACGACTGAACTGATGGCGGAGCTCGACGCCCTCACCGACCTGGCGATGGCCGCGGATGCGACGACGGAATGGGGTCGGGGCCATTGGCGGGACGCCATCGTCGCCTTTATCGGGGCCTTTCCCCGCTATCGCAGCTATGCCGCCGAAGCCGTCCCCGAGGCGGACGACGCCCTGATCCGGGACACGGCGGCGCGCGCGGCGAAGGGGCTGCGCCACCCCGGCGCCCTGCCCGACCTTGCCCGCCTTCTGACCGACCCGGACCGGCCTGCCCTGCGTGTGCGGATGCAGCAGGTGACCGGCGCGGCCATCGCGAAGGCGCAGGAGGATACGGCCTTCTATCGCTTCGTCCCCCTGTTGTCCGCGAATGAGGTGGGGTCCGAACCCGACGAGCCGTCGATGGACGTTCGCGCGTTCCACGCCGCGATGCAGGACCGTGCGAGGACACAGCCTGCCGGCCTGACCCTTCTGTCGAGCCACGACACCAAGCGGTCGGCGGATGCGAGGGCACGCCTGATCGCCCTGTCCCATGACCCCGGTGCCCTGCCCGGCATTCTGGACGCCGTGCCGGCGCTGCCCGACCCCTGGTCATGGTACCTGGCGCAATCGACCTGGGCCGGGGCGCCCGACGGCGACCTGCACGACCGCCTGCCGGCCCATCTGGAAAAGGCCATGCGAGAGGCGAAGCGGGACACGACCTGGACGGACCCCGACCCCGCCTTCGAGCAGCCCATCCTGGACGCCGCCGCCCATGTCATGCCGCCCGACCTGTCGGATCTGGCACGGCGGGCCGAAGGGATCGCGCTGGCGCAGGCGGCCCTGCAACTGACCGTGCCGGGGATTCCCGACATCTATCAGGGCACCGAAATCGGGAACTATCGCCTGACCGACCCCGACAACCGCGCCGAGGTAGACTTCGATCGGCTGGCCGACGGCGCCGTGACGGGCTTCGACCGGGTGAAGTTGTCGCTGACCCGCGCGCTTCTGCGTCTGCGCAGAGACGATCGCGACGCATTTGCGACGCCGTATCGGCCGGTGGATGCAGGGCCCGGTCAACTCTCGTTCGACCGCGGTCCCATACGTGTGACCGTGTCGACCGATGGGACCCCTTTGTCCGAAGCCCCGGCGATCTGGCCCCCCGCCGATCTGGAGCCACAATCCGTTCGGATCGAAAGGGTCGAGACATCACGCGGCTGATCTGAACACCGTTTCCTCCTGCAGTTCCAATGAAGGTCGGCTCCGGGCAAGGTCATGGCGTCGGATCAGATTATCCCGCGCGAAGTCAGGACGGCAGCCCTGCCTGTCCTGAGCGCATATAGTTTCGATCGGTTTGGTGGCATGCGCCAGTGTGTCCGAGATCATGCCGTATTCGGCCAGATCCAGGTGCAGAAGGTCACGGCGGCGGTCGGAGAAGTCGATTTCCATAAAGCTTTTCATCTGATGCGAACAAGCTTGGGCGTCCAATTCCGGCAACCTACGCCATGCGGTCCCTTGAGGTGTTCCTGGTTTCGTGGACGCCTGCCTTGTTCGGTATTTTGCTGCCGTGTCTTGAATTCGACGGGCGACAGCATCCCGTTCGTGTGTTTGCGCTTGGGGTTGTCGAATGTCTCGATGTACTCGAACACGTCCTGCCGCGCGGCCTCTGGGGTCGCGCAGGCCCATGGCCGGATCCGTTCCCGCTCGAGAAGCTGGAAGAAGCTTTCCGCGACTGCGCTGTCATGACAATTTCCGCGTCGGCTCATGCCGGGTTCGAGATCGTGCTGCGACAGGAATGTTCTCCAGTCGTGGCTCCAGAACTGCCTGCCCTGAACTGGGTGAACCAAGACGGTGTCCTTGGTCTTCCTGCGGCGGACGGCCGTGAGCACCGCCTGTCAGGGCGAGCTCCGCTGTCATCCGGGGTTGCATCCAACGCCCGGCAATGGTTCGCCAGCAAACCACGAGAGGGGACCTCGAACTGGCGGTCCAGCCTGTTTTCAGCAGCGACCGCCGGCTTGCCGCCCTGGCCTTCGCCGGCAACCGATCCGGGCTGCGATCCCCGCGTGGCTCGCAAGCCGTGCCACGCGGTTCGGCGAACACGCCTCGCCTTGGATCCCGTAGATCGTCATGCAGCTTGCGGTAGCCGTAGACCTTGCCGCTGTCAGGCCAGGCATCGCGGATCAGTGAAGTCTGCCGGGCATCTTCCCTAGCCTGCCCGCCGAACTCCTCGCGATGCGCCTGAACAACGGCGTACTTCATCGGAACTCTCGCGCGAAGTACGCGCTGGGCATCGTCCTCGGACCGATGGCGAACAAGCCTCGCCCTTTTTTCCGGGTATCGCGCTCCTCGATCGCCCGCGCCAGCTCGCGCTTCAGACGCCCGATCCCGGTATGCTTCCCACCATCGCCGGGTGACGTCGTCGCGAACTTCCTTTCCAGGCGGAGGGCGAGTATGGATCTACCCCGAGCCGCCCCGACACCCCGCTGGCCGGGCAACCTCGCTCGGTGATCCGCGCGACCACATCCCGCTCGAACTCATCGCTGTCACGGCTCGTCCCAATGTCGACCTCCCGACCTCAAAGTCAGGGGGTGAAGCGTCTGCAAATCTTGGGGCACATCAAATCGACAAGGATGGTGTGGAAGGCACGGAGGATGTCTACCGGACATTCGGGGCCTCGACGACGTGGATAGGCAAGCTTCTTTATCGTCTTGATGCTGGACCCAACGGTGGCTGTCCCGTACTGGAAATCGGGATCACGTCCGAATGCGTTGCGGACCGCTGAATGTCCGCTTTCGTGACGGAACCACCTGTGACTTTCCAAACTTCGCAGATTCACCCATGCGCTCCCTGCTCCTCATCCTCGCCCTGACCGCCTGCACCCGCCCCCTTACCCCGGCGGAGACCGCGCTGGTGGCGCCGATCCACGGGCCGACCCTCGACACCGCCTCCGTCCGCATCTCGCAGACGCCCATTGTCGGCATCTTCCCGATCACCTACGACGCCCGCCCCCGGACCACGTGTCGCGAACGGATTGCGCCGCCGCAGGCCGGGCGGATCACCGCACAGACAGCGGGCATCGCGCTGTTTGAGACGCTGCTGCTCAGCCCCCGCGCCTATGCCGACGATTATGCGGCGACCGACGAAGCGGGTGGGGCGCTCGATCTGGCGGGCGCGATGTTCATCGTCCACGAGATGACGCATGTCTGGCAATGGCAGAACCGGGACGTCACCGGGTACCATCCCGTCAAGGCGTTTTCGGAGCAGTTGGCGGTCGACGACCCCTACCTGCTGGACCCGGACGATCCGCGCGGCTTCCTCGACTTCGGCTATGAGCAACAGGCCAGCCTGGTGGAGGAATACCTCTGCTGCGCGACGCTCGATCCCCGCGGCAGCCGGACGGACCGGCTGAAGCATCTGCTGCGTCAGGTGATGCCCGTGGCAGAACCCGAAGCCTTCGCCCGCGCCGTCACCGTGCCATGGGGCGATGATCTGGATGACATCTGCGACTGACCCGCATCAGGCATCGGCCCGCTCGGCCAGCGACAGCCATTCCTCCTCGGCCTTGGACAGGCGGCCATGCCGCTCGATCAGCGCATTGGTCGCCTTCTGGAACTTCACCGGCTCACGCGTGAACAGGTCGGCGTCCGAGAGCAGGTCCTCCAGCTTGGCGATCTCCGCCTCCAGTCGTGCGATCTCGGCCGGCAGCGTCTCCAGCCGATGCCGCTCGGTATAGCTGAGGCCATTGGACGCACGCACAGGTGCCGGGTCCGCGGCGGGTTTCGTCGTGCCCTTCCCCGCGGCCTTTCGGGGCGTGTCGAAGGTCGAATGGCCCCGCTGGTTGCGATAGTCCGTCCAGCCACCCGGATAGACCTGCACCCGCGCGTCGCCCTCCATCGCGACGGTCTGGGTGGCGACGCGGTCCAGGAAATCGCGGTCGTGGCTGACCAGAAGAACGGTCCCGTCATAGTCGTCGAGCACGTCCTGCAACAGGTCCAGCGTCTCGATGTCCAGATCGTTCGTCGGCTCGTCCAGCACCAGCACGTTGGACGGCAGCGCCATGATCCGCGCCAGCAGCAGACGCGCCTTCTCGCCCCCCGACAGCGACTTGACCGGCGCTTTGAACTGCTTGTCGTCGAACAGGAAATCCTTGAGGTATCCGGCGACGTGGCGTGGCGTTCCACGCACCATCACCTGATCGCTGGCCCCCGACACCCCCAGTAGCGGGTCGAGCGTCAGGCTGTCCCACAGCGTCGCTTCGGGGTCGAGCTTGGCGCGCGCCTGATCGAAGACGGCGACCTCCAGGTTGGTCCCCGCCTTGACGGTGCCCGCATCCGGCTCGATCTCGCCCAGCAGCAGCTTCAGCACCGTCGTCTTGCCGACACCGTTGGGTCCGACGAAGGCGATCCGGTCGCCGCGCAGGACGCGCAGGTCAAAGTCGCGGACGATCTCACGCCCCTCGAACGATTTGGTCAGACCCGTGGCCTCGATCACCCGCTTGCCCGAAGCCTGCCCCGAGTCGAGCTCCAGCGCCGCCGTCCCGGCGCGTCGGATCTGCGCCGACCGTTCGGCGCGCAGGTCCTGAAGCGCCCGCACGCGCCCCTGGTTGCGCTTGCGCCGCGCGGAGATCCCCTCGACCGCCCAGCGGGCCTCCGACTTGATCTTGCGGTCCAGCTTGTGGCGCTGCTGATCCTCCTCCTCCCAGGTCTTGTCGCGCCATTCCTCGAAGGATTCGAAGCCCTTCTCCTGCCGCCGCACCATCCCCCGGTCGATCCACAACGTCGCCCGCGTCAGCGACCGCAGGAACGCGCGGTCGTGCGAGATCAGGACGAAGGCGGCGCGCGTGGATTTCAGCTCCGCTTCCAGCCAGGCGATGGCGTCGATGTCGAGATGGTTCGTCGGCTCGTCCAGCAACATCAGCTCCGGCGCCTCGGCCAGCAGCTTCGCCAGGGCGGCGCGGCGCCGCTCGCCGCCCGAAGCCGCATCGGGCGCAGCCTCCAGGTTCAGCTTCAGCCCCTCGGCTACCGCCTCGACGCGCCAAGCCTCCGACGGGTCGAGACCCGATCGCGCATAGTCGCCCAACGTGGCGTGCCCGGAGAGGTCCGGCTCCTGCTCCATGTACCCGGTGGCCGTGCCCGGCGACAGGGTCCGGGTTCCGCTGTCGGCCTCGACCAAGCCCGCCATGACCTTCATCAGGGTCGATTTGCCTGACCCGTTGCGCCCGACCAGTGCGACGCGGTCGCTAGGCTGGACGTTCAGCGAAAGGTCCGAAAATACCGGATTGCCCCCGAAAGTGAGGGAGATGTCCGACAGTTGGAGAAGGGGAGCGCGTGCCATGCCGCGCCGCCTATCCCCGCGCGCCGGCAGCGTCAATCACGCCGCATCGACCAGCCCCGCTAGAAGACGCACGCGGGCAGGCGGAATTGCGGCGACGGGCAGGCCGGTGAACACCTGCATCGTGCCCAGGTCGCGGTCCACGACCGCCCGGTCCGACACCACCGCCCCGAGCGACAGCCACGACCGCAGGAGCGGTGGCAACGGCCCTGGCGTGGAGGGCAGCGTCACTGCCTCGGCCACGCGGGCCACCGGGCGCCACGCCTCCGGTGCGAGCCGCCCCGCCAGGCGGCCCAGCCCGGCACCGTTGGCCGGAAAGGATGAGCAACCGTAAAGGATACCGGTCCGTTCTTCCCGAACGACGCGCGCCAGCATGGCGAGGATCAGGCGCGGCACGTCGGGATCGGTCGCACCGGGAGCGAAACAGACGCGTCCCACCTCGATGGCATCCGGAAAATGCGCTGCGAGTGATGTGAGGTTCCAGGTGGTGGCGGTGTAACCCGACAGGATCGCATGACCGTGCTGCACCGTGATCCGGGCACAGCCGCGCAGAGCCGTCCCGTCCTCGATCAGAAGGTGCCGGGCCCCGGCATCGAAGGCGTCATCGTCGGAGGCGCCCCGTCGGAACACCTTGGCCCGAAGGTCGAGCGCCGCGGCCGCGTCCGCAAGGGGCACGATGCGTGCACGCAGGCGGCCGCCGGTCATCTCCATCGCGTCTTTCCCTTGGCGCATGGGTGTCGCGCGCCTATGTCCAGCCTTGCACCGCACCGAAGGCGGTGTCCACGGAGGAGAGCGGAATGGACAAGGTCGAGAAATCCGACGCCGACTGGAAGGCTGAGCTGAGCCCCGAAGCCTACAAGGTGATGCGCAACCACGGCACCGAACGTGCCGGTACCCACGAGGATTTTCCCAAGGGGCCGGGCATCTACGTCTGCAAGGGCTGCGGCAACCCCGTCTTCGACCAGGCGACCAAGTTCGACAGCGGTACGGGATGGCCGTCGTTCTATCAGCCCTATGACGGGGTGGAGGGCGAACATGTCGGCGAATCGCAGGACAACAGCTGGTTCATGAAACGCACCGAGGTGCACTGCAACCGCTGCGACGGCCATTTGGGCCATGTCTTCCCTGACGGTCCGAAACCCACGGGTCTGCGGTACTGCATCAACGGCGTTGCGCTGGAGTTCGAGCCCGAAGGCTGAAGTCCGGTCCCGGTGACCGGGCCGTCACGCATGGAAAGACGGTAAGGCGCCCGGTCGCGCCTACCCCGTTCACACTACTGGGGTGCCGGTCATATCCCGTCGGCCAACGTCTCGCCCACGTTCACCCTGCCGAAGTTGCGGATCAGGTTCTGGATCAGGCCAAACTCGCGGATCGACGTCGCCGTGACGCGACGCGACAGGGTGACGACACGACCCCGCTCAAGACCGAAACGCTCGATGTTGGCGACCCTGTCCCCGGCGAAGCTGACGGCGACGAGCTCCCGCTTTTCGGTCTCGGGCGCAAACGGGCCCACGGTCTTGACCCGGCTCTGGACATAGTACCAGGCATCGTCCCGCTCGACCCCGTTGGTGGAGGGGCGGCCAATGCTGGTCGCCACTTGATCGCGCGTCGTGGACCCCACGCTCAGCGATTGCAGCGCCGCCTCGTCGGGAACGTATCCGTGGTTGCGATAGATCGCGGAACAGGCGGCAAGCCCCGCCAGCAATGCACCGATCAGCAGACCCTTGAATATCGTCGTCATCGCCTGCTCCCGCAAGATCGGACCCCCGTTGCCCGGAGGTGCCTTTCGGATTATGGCTTAACCGTCCCCGCCTGCCCCATCAAGGGCGGGCATTCCCGATCCCGGATCCGAAGCCTCCGATGAAGCCCGTTCTGTCCCACCCCGTCCGCCTCGCCGACCTGCCGCAGCGCAAATCGACCCATGTCCGCCTTGTCCCCGACGCGGGGCAACTCGAATCGCTGGCCGACAGGCTTGGCGTCGATCAGTTCCGCAAGGTGCGGATGGATCTGGAGCTTTCGCCCGGCCCCGGCCGGGACTGGACCCTGACGGGCACGCTGGGTGCGACGGTGGTGCAACCCTGCCGGGTCACGACCGATCCGGTGACGACCCGCATCGACGACACCGTCACCCGCCGCTATGCCGCCGACTACGACATCCCCCGTGAGGAGGAGGTCGAGATGCCGGAGGACGACAGCATCGAGCCGCTGCCCGCCCTGCTCGATCTGGGCGATGTCCTGGAGGAGGCGTTGGCCCTTGCCATTCCCGACTTTCCCCGCGCCGAAGGGGCCGAGGACATCGACCTGACCGCAACACCGGCAGGCGCGGAACCGCTGACCGACGACGCGGTGAAACCCTTTGCCGGTCTGGCCGAGCTTCGGGCCAAGATGGAACGCGACGAAGACTGACGACGCGAAGGCGTCTACTTGCATCCCGGCGGAATCGCTGTATGACGCCGCTTCCGACCCGAAAAAGGGGCCGGAAAGCGCTGGACCCCTGCCCGGAATGGCACTAGGGACCGCTGACAAGTTTCAATGTGACTCCGGGCCGCCGCGGGCGGGCCCCGAAAGACCCGAGGTACTGACATGGCCGTTCCCCAGAACAAGGTCACCAAGTCGCGCCGCAACATGCGCCGTGCGCATGATTTCCTGGTGCCCGGCAACCCGGCCGAATGCCCGAACTGCGGCGAACTCAAGCGTCCGCATCACGTTTGTGGCGCCTGCGGCCACTATGCCGACCGCGAAGTGATCGCCGCCGATGCGGTCGACCTCGACGACGACGTCGCCTGAACCCATCGGCTCGCACAGGACAACTCAGGGGGGTTCCATGTCGGACGACACCGGCGCGGCCCCCATCGCCCATCCGGATGCCGCGGGCGTCCTTTCGATCGACGCGATGGGGGGTGACCACGGGCCGGACGCCATCGTGGCCGGACTGGCACTGGCCGTAAAGACAAACCCCGCCATGCGCTTCATCGTGCACGGGGACGAGGCTGTGTTGTCGGCCGCAATCGCCAGACGACCCGGGTTGGCGGATCATTGCACGGTGCGCCATGCGCCCGACGTCGTGGCCATGACCGATAAACCCAGTCAGGTGATGCGGACGGGCAAGAATACCTCCATGTGGTCCGCAGTCGACGCTGTTCATTCCGGCGAGGCGACGGTCTGCGTCAGCTGCGGGAACACCGGCGCGCTGATGGGCGTATCCATGGTCTGCCTGCGCAAACTGCCGGGAATCAACCGCCCTGCCATCGCGATCCTCTGGCCATCGCGCAATCCGTCCGGTTTCAACGTGATGCTCGACGTGGGCGCCGACATCCGCGCCGACCCCGACGACCTCATCCAATATGCATTGATGGGCATGTCCTATGCTCGCAACGGCCTGGGGATCGATCGCCCGCGCGTGGGCCTGCTGAATGTCGGCACCGAAGAGAACAAAGGCCGGTCCGAACTGCGCGAGGCACACGACCGGATCGAGATGCTCGCCGCCGACAACGGCTTCGAATTCGTGGGCTTCGTCGAAGGCGGCGACATCCCCGGCGACCGCGTCGATGTCATCGTGACCGATGGGTTCACCGGCAATGTCGCGCTCAAGACCGGCGAAGGCACCGCCCTGTTCGTCCGCGACATGCTGGGAGAGGCGTTTCGCGCGACCCCCCTGTCCAAGATGGCGGCCCTGCTGGCGATGAGTTCGCTCAAGCGCCTGTCGAAACGCATCGACCCGCGCCGCGTGAACGGCGGTGTCTTTCTCGGCCTGAACGGCACCGTGGTGAAATCGCACGGCTCGGCTGACGAGACCGGCGTGGCCGCTGCCGTGGGCCTCGCGTGGAACCTGTCCAAATCGGGCTTCAGCGACCGCCTGCGGGCACGCGTGGCGGCGGCGACGGCCACGCTGGGGGACACGGAATGAAGCGCGCCGTCGTCAGGGGTGTAGGCCACTATCTCCCCGACCGCATCGTGCCGAATGAATGGTTCACGACCTTTCTCGACACATCCGACGAATGGATCGTCAGCCGATCCGGCATCGAACGTCGCCATTTCGCGGCCGAGGGGCAGACGACTTCGGATCTCGCCATCCGGGCATCGCGCGCGGCGCTCGACGATGCGGGGATGGAGGCCGGGCAGATCGACGCCATCGTCCTCGCCACCTCGACCCCCGACCTGACCTTCCCCGCGACGGCGACCATCGTGCAGGACGGCTTGGGCATGACCCGCGGCTTCGCCTTCGACATTCAGGCGGTCTGCGCGGGCTTCGTCTACGCGCTGGCCAATGCAAACGCTTTGATCCTCTCGGGCCAGGCCGAGCGCGTTCTGGTTATCGGGGCGGAGACCTTCAGCCGGATCATGGACTGGGACGACCGCGCCACCTGCGTCCTTTTCGGCGATGGCGCCGGCGCGCTGGTCCTTGAGGCGGCGGAGGGTGGGGGCACCACCGACGACCGTGGTATCCTCGCCACCGACCTTCGCAGCGACGGACGGTTCCGCGACATCCTCCAGGTATCGGGCGGGGTTTCGTCAACCGGGACGACCGGTCACCTGATGATGGCCGGCAAGGAAGTGTTCCGCCATGCGGTCGAGAAGCTGGCGCAGACCACCGTCGACGTGCTGGCGAAGGCGGGCGTCGAAACCTCGCAGGTGGACCGCGTCGTGCCCCACCAGGCCAACCTCCGCATCATCGCTGGAACCGCACGCAAGCTCGGACTGCCCATGGACAAGGTCGTGGTGACCGTTCAGGACCACGGCAACACCTCCGCCGCATCGATTCCCCTCGCAATGTCGGTGGCCAAGGCCCGTGGCCAGCTCAACCCCGGCGAACTGGTCGTGACCGAGGCGATTGGTGGGGGCCTCGCCTGGGGTTCCGTCGCCCTTCGCTGGTAGGCTAAGCCACTGGCGACCATACACCTTTCACGTCCGTTCGCTTTTGGCGGCGTTCCGCATGAAGATCGGGCCGCAAGTGTCTGACGTTGACTTGTTTTCGTCTTGACGCCAAACATTTCGGCAGCCGCGCAAAAAGATGCGGTCGATGGGAGCCAACGAGGGGACGACACGATGACCAAGACCTTGACACGAATGGACCTGAGCGAAGCGGTTTTCCGCAACGTCGGGCTGTCCCGCAACGAAAGTGCAGCATTGGTGACGCAGGTGCTGCAACATGTCTCCGACGCGCTGGTCGATGGCGAACAGGTGAAGGTATCGGGCTTCGGCACCTTTTCGACCCGCGACAAGACGGCCCGCGTCGGCCGTAACCCCAAGACGGGCGAGGAAGCCCCGATCCCGCCCCGCCGCGTCCTGACGTTCCGCCCTTCGCACCTGATGAAGGACCGCGTGGCGGCTGGCAACGCTGACAGGAAAGGCTGATTTTGGCAGGTCCACCGGAAAAGTCGGACGGCGCCTTCAGAACAATCCGCGAGGTCGCGGACTGGCTTGGTGTGCCGACTCATGTCCTTCGCTTCTGGGAGTCGAAGTTCGAGCAGATCGCTCCGGTGAAGGGCGCAGGCGGCCGCCGATACTACCGCCCGGAGGACATGAGGCTCCTGGGCGGCATCAAGGTGATGCTGCACGATCAGGGGCTGACGATCCGCGGCGTCAGCCAGAAGATCGACGACGACGGTCTCGACGCCGTCACCCGCCTGTCGCCCAATCTCGATGGGGACGACCCGACATCCGGACGTACCCGTCGGGTCATCCGGCCCGACGACAGCCGTCGAAAGGCCGATGAGCGCGTGGGTCCGTTCGAGCGCGAGCCCGACGAGGACACGCTGCCGCAACCGACGGACCCCGCGTCCGAGACGATGCAGCCGGATGCACCCGCCGACACGGAGCAGCTTGGCGATGCGCCGATCGACGCACCGCAGCCGGGCGTGGACCCCGCGGACACCGCCTACCGAACTGAACCACCGCCGCCGCAACCCGACGCGCCAAAGCCTGCCCTTGCGCCGCTGGCCGTCCTGCGTCCGGGCCACGGTCGCCAGTTGCGCCGCATCGTGCGACGGCTTCGCGGCCTCATCGACGACGTCGAGGCAGAGCTTTCCAGCGGTGGAAATTCGTGACCTTTCGGACTTGCGCGCCCCGGTGAAAGCCGTATGTAGGGCGCCAGTCGGGCTATGGCGCAGCCTGGTAGCGCGTCCGTCTGGGGGACGGAAGGTCGCAGGTTCGAGTCCTGCTAGCCCGACCAAATCGCAACGCCTCTCCCCTGTCGGGGCGGGGCGTTTCGCTTGTCAGGGGCACGGCCCGCGGGGGACCATCGCATGACCTATCCCAGGGGCGTTCTGGCGAGCCAGCAGATCGAAGCGTTGTTCGCGTCGGGCGCCATCGCGGCCCCGGGTCTCGCGCCGGGCCAGGTCCAGCCGGCCAGCCTCGACCTTCGGCTCGGGTCCGTTGCCTACCGCGTGCGCGCGTCCTTCCTCCCGGGCGCGGGGCGAGCCATGCTCGACCGATTGCCGGAATTCGGCATGCACCGGGTGGACCTGACGCAGGGGGCGGTACTGGAGAAAGGCTGCGTCTACCTCGTCCCGTTGCAGGAAAGTCTGAACTTGCCCAAGGGCTTGTCCGCCGTCGCAAACGCCAAGTCCTCGACCGGGCGGCTCGACCTCCTGACCCGCGCCGTGACCGATGGCGGGACGGAGTTCGACCGCATCCCCGAAGGCTACGAGGGCCCCCTCTATGCCGAGATCTGCCCGCGCAGCTTCTCGGTTCTGGCGCGTACGGGCATGCGCCTGAACCAGATCCGGTTCCGGGCCGGGACCGCCCTGCTGTCCGACGCCGAACTTCGCGCCCTCCACGACCGAATGCCCCTGGTCGACGGCACCCCGATGATCGACGACGGTCTGGGCTTTTCGGTCGACATGAACCCGGGTCCCGACGGGCTGGTCGGCTGGCGCGCCAAACCGCACACCGGCGTCATCGACCTCGATCGCGTGGGCCATTATCCTCCGGCCGAATTCTGGGAGGCTGTGCGGACCGACCGCCGGCACGTCATCCTCGACCCTGGTGCGTTCTACATCCTCGTCTCGCGCGAGGCGGTGACGATCCCGCCTACCCATGCGGCGGAAATGGCGCCCTACCTGGCGATGGTCGGAGAGTTCCGGGTGCATTACGCCGGCTTTTTCGACCCCGGCTTCGGACACGGCACCCCCGCCCGCGGCGTGCTGGAAGTGCGCTGCCACGAGGCGCCCTTCGTGCTGGAGGATGGACAGGTCGTCGGGCGACTGCTGTACGAGGCGATGTCGGAAACCCCGGCGCAACTCTACGGCCAGGGGATCGCATCGAATTATCAGGGTCAGGGGTTGAAGCTCTCCAAGCACTTCGCAGCGCCCTGACCTTCCGTCATTCCTGCGGCGCCCCATGGCTCAGCAGGTCTTCCTCACCCTCGCTCGCCCGCTCCTGATCCGCCATCCGCTCGATCGTGCGGTCCGGCATGACCGGCTCGGGTGTGGGCTTCGGCTTCGGTGCGGGCTCCGCGTCCATCTCGGTCAGGGTGATGGCCTTTGCCCGGTTCTCCTTGTCCGGCAGGTCAACCACCGGCAAGGCGCCACCCGACAGGTTGAGGCGATAGGACGGTTCCGGCAAACCGATGCCCGCCTGCGTCAGCGCGGCCATTACGACACGCAGTGCCTCGCCCCGCGCGGGAAGGAACGCCGCCTCCCGCTGGTTGAGCCAGGCGAAGAACTCCATCGTGATGGTGCTGTCGCCTGAATCCTTGATCCAGACCTGCGGGGGCGGATCGGCGAGCACGAACGCCAACCCGGCCAGCGTCTCGATCCCGATGCGCCTGGCCTCGGCCAGATCGTCGTTCGGATCGATGCCCAGTTCGAACCCGAACCGCCGGGTCGTGTTGCGGGTATAATTGATGATCTTGGCCTTGAAGACAAAGCTGTTGGGCAAGCGGACGTGGTTGCCGTCAGGGTCTAGCAGGATCGTCGCGCGGCTGGTCAGGCGGATGACGGTCCCGACGGAGCCTTCGATGTCCACCATGTCGTTGGGCCGGAACGGCTGTCGCACCGACAGCATGATCGAGGCGATGAAGTTCTCGACCGTGTCCTGCACCGCGAAGCCGACTGCGAGACCCAAGATGCCGGCCGCGCCGAACAGGCCGGTCAGCACCGCGGTCGCGTTCAGGATATCGAGCGCCGTGACAATGCCCGCGACCACGAAGACCAGGCGCAGGATCACGCGATAGATTTCCGCGATGAACGCATTCGGCGCCAGGCTTCCCCAAGGCCGTTCCCACCGGGCCAGCAGGACGCCGACAAGCATCACCAGCCCGCCCGCCAGCATCGCCACCACGATCAGGGGAAGATAATTGACGAATTGAACGAACCGCATCTTGGTCCGCTCGACGATGGGATCGAGCCGCCGCGCCACGTCGGTGTTCTCGACCACCGTATTGCGGACCGCGACCACCCCGTCGACCCGCGATGCCAGCGCATCCAGTTCGGGGATCGTCTCGCCGTCCAGGACCTCGCCGCCGAAGGTCACGATCCCCTCGCGGACATCCACGCTGACGCCCTCATATTCGTCGAGTTCTCCAATGATGCCGTCGATCCGCCGTTCGATCGCGGCATCCTCGGTCCCGTCCTGCGCGGTGGAGATCGCGCCGGAGGGTTGCGTCGGCGTCTCCTGCGCGGCGACGGGAAGGGTGAACGCGATCGCCAACGCGAGGAACAGGCCGCGGATCAGCGACCAGAGACGATCACGTCGCGCCGTTCGCGGCATCAGAACGTCTGGTCGTAGGCGCCGACGTTGTCCTCGACCCGAATGATCGCGTCGAGATCGTCGAAGATCGCGCGAAGCTCCTCGGCCGAGGCGGGACTTTCGCAGACCACGACAAGGTTCGGCGTGTTGGACGACGCCCGCACCAGACCCCAGCCACCGTTTTCCAGCATGACGCGCGCGCCGTTGACCGTCACCACATCGACGATTTTCTGCCCGCCAAGACTGCCCTGCCCCTTCATCGGAACGATCCGGTCGACGATGCGCTGAAGCGTCTCGTATTTCTCCTCATCCGGGCAAAAGGGCGACAGCGTGGGCGTGTTCCATACTTTCGGCAGCGCGCGCCGCAGATCGGACATGGACTTGTCGGGGTTGCGGTCCATCAGCTTGCAGATCTCCACCGCCACCCGCATCCCGCAGTCGTAGCCGCGCCCGATGGGTTCGGCGAGGAAGTAGTGCCCGGACTTCTCGAACCCGGCCAGCGCGCCCAGCTCGTGCACGCGGCGCTTCATGTGACTGTGGCCCGTCTTCCAGTAATCCGCCTTGGCACCGTTTTCTTGCAGCACCGGGTCGGACGCGAACAGGCCGGTGGATTTCACGTCGGCCACGAAGGTCGCGCCGGGATGCAGGGCTGACAGGTCGCGCGCCATGATGACGCCCATGATGTCGGCGAAGATCTCCTCGCCCTCATCGTCCACCACGCCGCACCGGTCGCCGTCGCCGTCGAAGCCAAGCGCCAGGTCCGCGCCCGATTCCTTCACCGAGGCCGCCATGTCGTGCAGCATCTCCATCGCCTCGGGGTTCGGGTTGTAGTGCGGGAAGGTATAATCGAGCCGATTGTGCGACGGCACCACCTCCACCCCGATCCGTCGGAGCACTTCGGGGGCGAAGGCCGAGGCCGTGCCATTGCCCGTGGCGCAGACGACCTTCAGCTTTCGGGTCATGCGGAAATCGCCCACCAGATCGTCGAGATAGGCCTCCATCACCCCGTCGACGCGTTCCCATTTACCGCCGTCGCGGGCCTCGCCCTCGTCGTTCAGGACGATGTCGCGCAGCTCGGCCATCTCGTCGGGGCCGTGGGTCAGCGGCCGTTCGAAGCCCATCTTGACGCCGGTCCAGCCGTTCGGGTTGTGGCTGGCCGTCACCATGGCGACGGCGGGTGCGTCGAGATGGAACTGTGCGAAATAGGCCATGGGCGACAGGGCCGGACCGATGTCCTGCACGTGCACGCCGGCCTGCACCAGACCCAGGATCAGCGCGTTCTTGATGGCCACGGAGTAGTCACGGTAATCGTTGCCGACGGCGATCCGCGGCTCGACCCCGCGACGGTGGATCTGCGTTCCCAGTCCCAGCCCGAGCGCCGTCACCCCCGGCAGGTTGATCCCCTCGGGGTATTTCCAGCGGGCATCGTACTCGCGGAAGCCCGTGGGCGCGATCATTGGGTCGCGCAGGAATTCCCAGGTGTTGGGGGTGACGTCGGCAATCGGCTTCATGGCAGTCCTCGGGAGGGAAACGGGTTGCGCAACAGCTAGCCGCATGGCCCGTCTTTGCAAACCCGAACTTAGCCCGACACCTGCTCCCGCAGGATGGCCGCCGTCAGCGACACCATCAGGTAAAGCCCCGCAAAGATCAGGAATGCCAGCACCGTGTTTTCGAAGGCGCGGGGGTATGTCGGCTCGTCCGGGGCGATGGGCGGAACGGGCGTGGACAGGTAGCGCACCTGGCGGTTCGCCTCGATCCGCGCGAGCTCCAGCTGCTGCGCGGCCTGTTGCAGCAGCAGGCGCCGCGTCACCAGATCGCCCTGGGCCACCTGAAGCTCGGCCGTCACGCGGGCAAGGCTCGCATCGTCGGTCGCGCTTTCGGTCAAGCCGGAGCGCAACCGCGCAAGCTCATCCTCCAGCCGGGCGATGTTCGATCGCGCGACCTGAACCCGGGTCTCGTTCGGCCGCCGATTGGCGAGCAACTGGTCCAGCCGCAGGCGCTCGGCCCGCAGTTCGGTCTCGATGGCGCCGATCTGGGCATAGCTGTTGGACAGCTCCGCCTCGGCCGATACGACGCCCAACTGTTCCTGCAGCGCGACGACCCGGCCCTGCGCTTCCTGCATGCGGACCTCGGCGGCGGCAAAGCTGTCTTCGGCGCCCGCCATCTGGTCGGTCCGGAGGCGCGCGGTCAGTTGGTCCACCTGCTCCTCGGCATAGCCGATCAGCGCCTTGCTGAACGCTTCCGATACGGCGGGCTCGGGGGCGACAACCTCCATCTTCACCACGCCTTCGGTCGGGTCGTAGCCGATATTCACCATCCGCTGGTAGAGCTTGTAGGCCGCCTGGTCCGTCGCGCCGGGTTCGAGGCGCTGCAATGGGTCGATCCCCTCGGCCGAGAACTCTTCGGTGAAACCCAGGTCCGCGTCGAGCCGTGCCAGCGCATCGCGCGACAGAAGGTAGGATTGGACAGATATGCTGTCCTGTTGCGTGGCGAGGCCGGTACCGGAGAACAGACCACCGAGCCCCCCTGCCCCTGCGGCCCCGTCGGCCTGCTGGATGATGAACTCGGACTTGGTCGCATACATCGGGGTGGCGATAGTGTAATAATAAATCCCTGCAAGGATCGTCGGCAGCCCGACGAAGAACGCCAGCCGCACCGTCAGCAGGACGAGCCGCCGGCGCCTGCGACGGGCGATGTCGCGCTGGATGCGGACGATCTCGCTGGCCCGGGTTGCCGCGTCTATGGCGCCGGGTGCGGGTTGGGCGGGCACGGGGGCCTGCCGGCGAACGGCGGGAACCTGGTCGTCACCGCCTGCGTCGTCGCGTCTGGCCGGCATCTTTCGGCCGGGGATCAGTTGCAGCATGTTCGCCCGCTCGAACGGGTCGATGCCGCGGGACCGCAACGCGGCCACGGCCTCCTGATCCGAGGACACCTTTATGCCATGTTTCTGGGCGATCCGCCGGGCCATGCGAAGCTGCCGGCCGGTCGGCACGGAATCGAACGTGGCGTCCGGCAAGGTGTTGGCGACGGGCGCCGGCGCGGCGTCCGCGGACGGTGCCGCGCCGTCGACGGCCGGTGCCGAAGTCTCGCGCGGATGGAACCCGGCGTCTGCGCGGATGCGGAACTTGACGGCTCTAGGCATCGTATTCGTACAGCCTCCGCGCTTCTTCCAGCGTATCGAATTGGTGCAGCGCGCCATCGCGCAGGACGGCCGCCGACGTGGCAAAGCGTTCCAGGACCTGCGGCTGATGACTGACGATGACGACCGTCGCCTCGGCCAGACGGTCCTTCAGGATCGACCCGGCCTTGCGATTGAACTCCGCATCGGTGGTCGAAGGCATCCCCTCATCGATGAGGTAAATGTCGAACTCCAGCGCCAGCATCAGCGCGAAGCTGAACCGCGCCTTCATCCCCTGGCTGTAGGTGCCGACGGGCATGTCGAAATATTCCTCGATTCCGCAGAGATAACGGCAGAACGCCTCGACGTAGTCGGGGTCGAGACCGTAGAGCGTTGCGATGTAACGCGCATTCTCCGTCGCCGTATTCTTCGAGATGACGCCGCCCATGAACCCGAGCGGAAAGCTGACGCGGGAGGTGCGGTGCACTTCGCCCTCATCCGGTTTCTCCAGTCCCGCCATCATGTTGATGATGGTCGTCTTGCCCGTGCCGTTCGGGGCCAGGATCCCGACCGACCGCCCCGGCTCGACCCGGAAAGACGCGCGGTGAAGGATCACCTTGCGCTGCTTTCCCGTCCAGAAAGACTTGGAGACGTTATCGAATTCGATCATCGGACCAACGGCCCCCGGAGTGTTGCGCCTGAAGTCTGATCAGTATCGGACAGGCCTGCCGATTTCGATAGAGGCCCAATCCGGCGACAATATGGTGATACGCGCCCGCTCATATGGACCGGGCGCGAAGAACCGGGCGAATGGGCGGCATCCCGCCCGCGCGCATCATCCGTCCTGCTTCTGCACCCGTGTCAACTTGCCTGCCAGGATGCTCAGCACCGCGGCGAAGAAACTGAGCAAGGCACCCATCTTGGCGGCATCCTGTACCGGGCCCGGATCGAAGGCGACCGAGGCCACGAACAGCGACACGGTGAAGCCGATGGCCGCAACGCAACCGATCACGAACAGGTCGATCGTCCGCATCCCCTCCGGCAACCCGAGCTTGAGCGTATGCGCGCCGATGTAGCCGAACAGAAGGATCCCCAGCGGCTTGCCGATGATGAGACCGGCGAGAACCAGCCAGGTCGGCTCAGAGATAGCAGAGAAGGCCACACCGGCGTTCATCAGCCCGAACAGGAACAGGACGACCTCGACCGGGTGCTTCAGCAAATGCTCGGCGTGGTTCAGAAGATCGGTCAGGTATTGCTCCGCCTCGGCGAAGATGCCGAAGGCGCGGTCCGCATGTGGGAGGGTCGGCACGATGGGAAGCAGGCCGAGCGCGGGATGCAGCCCGGACTGGGCGAATCCGAACCACGACAGGGCCCCGGCCACCAGATAGGGCCAGAACGACAGCTTATCGCGCACCCAGGTCGAATTGGGGCGCAACTGGTTGTGACGGTCCAACCTGCGCGGCAGTCGGTTGAACAGCAGGAACACGGCGATCGCGGCCCCCGCCGACAGCAGCAGCCAGACCGGCGCAAGCTCCCCCGAAGGATAGAAGATCGCCAGGATGATGAGGCCGGCCGCATCGTCCGCGATGGCAAGCAGCAGCAGGAACCGGACGGCAGGATGCCCCGCGCCGAACACGATGCGCCCGACGAGATACGAGAACGCGATATCCGTCGCCGTCGGGATGGCCCAGCCGTTCGCCACTTCTCCGAACTTCGCCGGCCCGAGCAGAAGGGCAAGACCGAGATAGACGCCTATGGGTCCGAGCATGCCGCCCAACGTCGCGAACAGGGGCGTTGCGGCCTTGCGGCCCCGCAGGCTGCCTTGATCGAGGATGACCGCCTCCCAAACTTCCTTGCCCGCGATGGCGAAGAAGAAGGCCATGAGGATATCGTTCACGAGGTAATGCGCCGTCAGCACCTTGGCCGTCTCGGCATGGCCATAAAGCGCGGCATCCTCGCCCAGGATTTCCTCCCAATGGTGCAGGTCGGCCCCGATCCAGTCGTTGAACCAGAGCGGATAATCCACGAACATGTGGTAGCTGTGCAGGTCGGTATTCGCCCAGATCAGCGCGATCAGCGCGCCCGTTATCAGAAGGAGCGAATAATTTGCGACGAAGTTCCAGACCCGATACATGCGCTCTCCCCAGCCTTGCCTGCGGGCAGTAGCTAGCGGAGGGGGGACGGTCGGGCAAGGCGAACCATGGCATCGCATCGAATGGCGAGAGCGCCGCACGTGACGGCGCTCCCGAAATCGGCGCGCATCAGATCCAGTAGGGCGTCACTCCATAGGTCTGATAGGTCCGCGTCTCCCAGTCCCTGTCGCGATCCCAGCCTTCCTGCGCAGCAGGCGCATCGTTCAGCTGTGCCTCGGTGATCGAGGTGCGGAAGCCGCCCAGCCCGGTATCGTAGGTCAGCGTTTCCCACGGCACGGGGCGCTCGTCCCCGCCGATGCCCAGGATGCCGCCGAAGTTCATTACGGCATAGGCCACCTTGCCCGAAGTCTTGTCGATCATCACCCGGTCGATGGTCCCGACCTTCGAATCGTCCGCGCCGTAGACGGCGGTGCCGGACACTTCGTTGGCGGCCACGAGACTCTTGTCACCATGTGTCATGTCAGTCCTCCTCTGGAACGTGCGGTAACAATGCAACGTCTTTGCCCCAGGGAACCGTTCCCGAACGAGCCACGAGGAGGCACGCTGGTCCAGAACGTGACAAGGGGCCCCGAAGGGCCCCCTGCGCTGCGACTGGCGCAATCCGTTCGAAGAACGAACGTTGCTTACATCATGCCGCCCATGCCGCCCATGTCGGGCATGCCGCCACCGCTGGCGCCCTCTTTCGCGGGCTTGTCGGCGACCATGGCTTCGGTCGTGATCAGCAGGCCGGCGATCGAGGCCGCGTCCTGCAGCGCGTGACGCACCACCTTGGCCGGGTCGATGACGCCGAACTTGAACATGTCGCCATATTCCTCGGTCTGCGCGTTGAACCCGAACTTGGGATCGTCGCTCTCGCGGATCTTGCCCGCGACGACCGAACCGTCCACGCCGGAGTTTTCGGCGATCTGGCGCAGCGGCGCCTCCAGCGCCTTGCGAACGATGGTGATACCCACGTTCTGGTCGCTGTTGTCGCCGGTCAGACCTTCAAGGGTCTTGCCTGCCTGAACCAGGGCCACGCCACCGCCGACGACGATGCCTTCCTGAACGGCCGCACGGGTCGCGTTCAGCGCGTCGTCGACGCGGTCCTTGCGCTCCTTGACCTCGACTTCGGTCATGCCGCCGACGCGGATGACCGCGACGCCGCCCGCAAGCTTGGCAACCCGCTCCTGCAGCTTCTCACGGTCGTAGTCCGAGGTGGTCTCCTCGATCTGACCGCGGATCTGGCTGACACGCGCCTCGATCTCGGCCTTCTCGCCGGCCCCGTCCACGATGGTCGTCGTGTCCTTGGTGATCGACACCCGCTTAGCAGACCCCAGCATGTCCATGCCGACGTTCTCGAGCTTCATGCCCAGGTCTTCCGAGATGACCTGCCCGCCGGTCAGGATCGCGATGTCCTGCAGCATGGCCTTCCGACGGTCGCCGAAGCCCGGCGCCTTGACGGCCGAGATCTTCAGACCGCCGCGCAGCTTGTTGACGACCAGCGTGGCCAGGGCCTCGCCCTCGACGTCCTCGGCGATGATCAGCAGCGGCTTCTGCGACTGGATCACCTGCTCGAGCAGGGGAACCATCGGCTGCAGCGACGAGAGTTTCTTCTCGTGCAGCAGGATGATGCAGTCCTCCAGCTCAGCCGTCATCTTCTCGGGGTTGGTCACGAAGTAGGGCGACAGATAGCCGCGATCGAACTGCATGCCCTCGACCACATCGGTCTCGGTCTCCAGTCCCTTGTTCTCCTCGACGGTGATGACACCCTCGTTGCCGACCTTCTGCATCGCGTCCGCGATCTGACGACCGATTTCGGCTTCGCCGTTGGCCGAGATGGTGCCGACCTGGGCCACTTCGGCGCTGTCGGACACGTCGCGGGCGGCGGCCTTGATGGCTTCGACGACCTTGGCGGTCGCGAGGTCGATGCCACGCTTGAGATCCATCGGGTTCATGCCGGCGGCTACCGACTTCATGCCTTCGCGCACGATGGCCTGGGCCAGCACGGTGGCGGTGGTGGTGCCGTCGCCGGCCTCGTCATTGGTGCGCTGGGCAACTTCCTTGACCATCTGCGCGCCCATGTTCTCGAACTTGTCTTCCAGTTCGATTTCCTTGGCGACAGACACACCGTCCTTGGTGATCCGGGGGGCGCCGAACGACTTGTCCAGAACCACGTTCCGGCCCTTGGGGCCCAGCGTGACCTTGACGGCGTCGGCGAGGATGTTGACGCCCTTGAGCATCCGATTGCGGGCGTCGGTACCGAATTTCACGTCCTTGGCGGCCATGTTATTCTCCTGATATTGTAATGCGTTGAAAGGCGAACTTCAGGTGATCTTCGCTCAGGCGATGATCCCCAGGACGTCCGACTCCTTCATGATCAGCAGCTCTTCGCCGTCGATCGTGACCTCGGTGCCCGACCACTTGCCGAACAGGATCTTGTCGCCGGCCTTGACCGAAGGGGCGATCAGCTCGCCAGAGTCCTTGCGGGCCCCCTCGCCCACGGACACGATCTCGCCCTCGGCAGGCTTTTCCTTGGCGGTATCGGGGATGATCAGGCCGCCCTTGGTCTTCTCGTCGGACTCCGTGCGGCGGACCAGAACGCGGTCATGCAGCGGTTTGAAAGCCATGTGATAGCCTCTTCGCAGAAATGTTACGGTTCCATTGGCACTCACCTTCGGGGAGTGCCAACTGCGCCGCTAGCTAGGCTCGCCTCACGCGGCTGTCAACGGGGAAGAACGCCGATGGATGCGTGGCCCGTTCACACCGCCCCTTGCGCATGGCCGGCCGCTTCCTAGCTGGGCTGCATGTCCGACACCACCCCGATCCCCGACCGCATCGCTGCCTGCCGTCTCTGCGCCGACCGCTTCGCCGCAACGGAGACGGCCCATGCTCCCGCCCCCGTCGTTTGGTTCCGCCCCGGCGCCCGCGTGATTGTGGCGAGCCAGGCGCCGGGGATGCGTGCCCACAACTCCGGCAAACCCTTCGACGATCCGTCCGGCGTCCGCCTGCGCGAGTGGATGGGAGTGAACGACGAGACCTTCTGGAACCGCGACAAGGTCGCCATCGTGCCGATGGGGTTCTGCTTTCCCGGATACGACCGTGCCGGCGGCGACATCCCGCCGCCCCGCCTCTGCGCCGCGACCTGGCGCGAGGCGGCCCTGGCACATGTCGGCCCTGTCCGGGTGACGCTGCTCATCGGCGGCTACGCGCAGGACTGGCATCTGGGTCGCGGCCGCGTGACGGACCGGGTGCGCGACTGGGAAAGCCTGGCGCCCGGCATCTTCTGCTTGCCGCATCCGTCGTGGCGCAATACCGCTTGGCTGAAGAAACATCCGTGGTTCGCCACCGACACCCTGCCCGCGCTCCGCGCCGCCATCCGCGAGGCTCTGACATGACGCCTGAAACCCCGCTCGACCGCGCGCACCTCTCGGCTGAGACCCTGGGCACCGATGCCGCTCGATTGGGGTTCTTCGAACGGCTGGCCGAGGCCGAACTCCACCTCCTGCTCGAGACGGAGGACAGGGAGACCGTAACCCCTCGCCTCGTCGAGGTCGACGGAGAGCGCTATGCGCTTGCCTTCGATCTGCCCGAACGCCTGACCGCCTTCGCGGGCGCGGCACCCACTGCCACGCTTTCAGGCCGCAGGCTGGCGGCCCTGCTGATGGGCGAGGGTCTGGGCCTCGCCCTCAACCTCGAAGACGCGCCCTCCGCCCAACTGCTGGAGCCCGCATCCATCGCCTGGCTCGACCGGACCCTGGCGCATACGCCAGAGGAGACGGAAGCCCGCATTTCCGAAGTCACGCCGCCGGGCGACCTGCCCGACGCCCTGCTTACCGGGCTGGATGCCAAGCTGCGGCTCGCGTCAGGGCTGGCGCGTTGCGCCTATCTGGCGAGCGTGCGTTATGACGACGGATCGCGTGGACACATCCTGGGGTTCGTCGATCCGGTGCCCGGCGCCGAGACCGACATCGCCCGCGCGGTGTCCGAGGCGCTGGTGTTCTCGGGCCTTGAAGCCGGGCAGCTCGATGTGACCTTCCTGCGCGCGGATCAGACGCTCGCGGCGACACTTTCGCGCCACGGCCTCCGCATCGACCTGCCGCAACCCGAGGCCCCGCGTCCGGTCCGCGACCCCGACGCGCCGCCACGCCTGCGCTAGCCCCGCCGCCCCTCCATGGGCGCCAGCGACACGCCGTCCGCTTCCAGCGCCGTGCGCACTGCGCGGCCGATCGCCGCTGCCTCCGGTCCATCACCATGCAGGCAAATCGAATCGCAGGCCGCCGGAATGCGCCGCCCGCCGTTCGACAGGATCGCCCCCTCGCGCACGAAACGGACCATGCGCGCAGCCGCTTCCTCCGGGTCGTGGATCATGGCACCGGGCTGGCCGCGCGGCACGAGCGTCGCGTCGTCTGCATACCCCCGGTCGGCGAATATCTCGCCCGCCCATCGCGCGCGCAGATCGCGCGCGACCGCCTCCTGCGCCGTTCCGGCCAGGACCAGCAGGATGACCTCCGGGTCGACCCGCAGCGCCGCACCATAGGCCGCGCGCGCAAGCTCTCCATCTTCCGACGCCATGTTGGACAGCGCGCCGTGCAGTTTGAAATGTCGCACCTCAGCGCCCAACGATGCTGCCATTCCACGCGCGGCTCCTAATTGCCAGATCACAAGATTTTCAATGCTTTCCAGAGCGAAGTTCATGCGGCGGCGTCCGAACCCCTGAAGGTCGGGAAAGCCCGGATGCGCGCCGATGCCCACGGCTCGGTCACGCGCCATCGCCATGGTCCGCGCCATCACGTCCCAGTCGCCGGCGTGGGCGCCGCAGGCCACGTTGGCCGAGGTGACGACGTCGAGCAACGCAGCGTCGTCTCCCATCGTCCAGTCGCCGAAGCCTTCGCCCATGTCCGCGTTCAAATCGACCTTCATCCGTCCTCCCGTGCCGAAACGACCCCACCCACCAGTTGCAGCGACAGAAGGTCCGGCACCTCCGCCGGATCGCGCGTCAGCGGCTCGACCGTCGGCTGGCCGGGCCTTGCCGCCTGCGCCTCCGCCAGCGTGACGAAGCGGAACCGCACCTTCGCGCCCGGCACTGCCTGCAATGCGCGCGGCAAATCGGCTGCGATCACCGACCCGATCCGCGGATACCCCCCCGTCGTCTGGCATTCGGGCCCCAGGATATAGGGAACGCCGTCACCCGTCATCTGCACATCTCCAGGCAGGATGAAATCGGACAGCAGGCCTAACTGCCCCTCCGTTGCGAACTCCTGCCCGTCGCTCGTCAAACGCACGCCTTGCCGGTTGCCACGCGCGTCGCGGCGGAACATGGCGTTCTCGAACCGCTCAATCGCGTCGCGCGAAAACATGCGCGTCTGTGGCGTAGGAAGCAGTCGCAGCAGCCCGCCGCCCATTCGGTCCGCGGCCGCGACACGCCGCGCGGCGCCGGCGAAGGCTGCGCAGGGCAGACTGTCCCCCGGCGCAAGCGGCTCTCCGATCCCCGCGATCAGATGCGCGGACCGACTGCCCAGCACCTCCGGCATCGTCAGTCCGCCACCGACATGGACGTAGGAATAGACGCCCTCTCCGGTCGGCCGCAGGTCCAGCACCGTACCGGTCGGAAGCGGGTGGCAGGCGTTCCATGCCAGCGCGCGCCCGTCCGCCGCGGCTCGCATCGGCGCCCCGGTCAGCGCGACGGTCGTGTTCACGTGCAGCTTGAGGCGCAACGGCGCGCCCGGTGTCTCGATTCCCGCGCCCGCATGGCCCAGCAGGGCGCGCGCTTCCTCCAACGCGCGCCGGTCGGCCGCACCGCCCTCTGCCAGCCCATCGGCCAACCAGCCGGGCCGGCCGCCATCCTGCACCGTGACAAGCGGACCGCAGGCCAGAACCTCGATCACGTCAGATCCTCGACCGTCGCGCCGCCGTGGCGGTCCGCATCCGCCGCTGCGCGGTCTTGCATTTCAGCGGAGGTGACTGCCTCGAATACCACCTCGTCGCCGGGCGAGAGCGCGACGGGCCGCGCGCGCGAAGGGTCGAAGCAGCCGAACATTGTGCGCCCCACCTGCCGCCAGCCCGTCGGCGCCGCGGTCCCGAACAGTACAAGCTGGCGCACCGCAACCACCAGCGCGCCCTCCGGCACCTTCGGTGTCAGCCCCGACTGGCGCGGCAAGTCCCACACGTCAGGCAAGATGCCCAGATATGGCATCCCCGGCGCGAACCCCAGGGCCAGCACCCGCACCCGTGCCGAGGACAGCGCCTCCACGGCCTCTGCCTCTGACACCCCGGCCATCGCTGCGGCCTCGGTCAGCTGGGGGCCGTCGTCGCCGCCATAGCTGCAGGGAATGCGCCAGAAGCGTCGCGGCGGCAACGCGACGCGCGCCCAGTCACAGGCGGCCAGCCTTTCGCGCAGCAGATCGTCCAGATTGCCCCCATCGCCTTCGTACCGTACGAGGACCGAACCCAGCGACGAGGCCGTCTCGACAACACCCTCCGGGCGGTTCTCCTCCAGCGAGGCGCGGAAGGCGAGGCAAGTGCGGTTGGCCGCATCGTCCAGACGCGGCGCGAACCGCACCAGCAGCGCGGCTTCGCCCAGCGGCTCGATCCGGGGGAAGGTCTCGTCCATGTCCCTGCGTCGCGCGCAGCCCCCGCCGCGTCAAGGCTTGCACGCCGCCCGGCGCCGTGGAACGAAGCGGCATGCGTATCGCCTATACCATGACCGAGGGGCGCGGAGAGCTCGACCCCCTGCTCCACGATCTGGCCCAGGCCGCCATCGCGCGGGGCCTGCGGGTCGCGGGCATCGTTCAGGTCAACAGCGATCGACCCGGCTGCGCGCGGTGCGACATGGATGCGGTCGTCCTGCCCGATGGGCCCGTCATTCGCATCAGCCAGTCTCTCGGCCGCGAAGCGCGGGGCTGCCGTCTGGATGCCGAAGGGCTGGAGACCGCCGTCGCCGCGACTCAGGCGCGGCTGGCAGACGGGGTGGACCTGCTGATCGTCAACAAGTTCGGCAAGCAGGAAGCGGCGGGCCGCGGCTTCCGCCCGGTCATCGCGGCCGCGCTGGAAAGCGGTGCCGACGTGCTGCTCGGCGTCAATGGCATCAACCTCGATGCGCTGCGCGATTTCACGGGCGACGCGGCGGTCGCGCTGCCGCCCGACCCGGATGCCCTGCTGGCCTGGATGCCGGTGCGCGCCTGATTGTCACGTTCACCTGGTTACGATGTCGTGCACTCTTGCGGCCCCCCCGTGCCTCACACTAGGTGACGCCGGGTATGACATCCACTGCACCCCCCGACTCGATCAGGACTTGGCACCTGTGGCTCTGGCCCCTGCTGCTGGTGGCCATCGCATTCGCCATGTGGCTTCTGCCATGGGGCGATTGGGTGCCGATGCTGCGCGACTGGGTCGACTCGCACGGGCCGCTGGGCGTGGTGGTGTTTCTTGTCGCCTATGTCGTCGTGGTGATCCTTCCGCTGCCCGCGGCGGCCATGTCGGTCGTCGGTGGTCTGGCTTTCGGCTGGTGGGGCTTTCCGCTGTCGATGCTGGGCAGCATCCTCGGCGCCGTGCCGCCCTATCTGGTCGGCCGCTACTGGCTGCGCGACCCGATGATGCGGCGGATGGCGGGGCCCCGGATGCACGCCGCCGATCGGGCCATCGGTCAGAACGCGATGGTCTTCGTTGGGCTGCTGCGGCTGACGCCGATCCTGCCGTTCACCGCGCAGAACTGGCTTTTGGGGCTCACGTCGGTACGCCTTGCTCCCTATGTCGTGGCCTCGACGCTGGGTCTCGCACCGGGCACGCTGGCCATGGTCTGGATCGGCGAGATGGGTGGCCTCGCCACAGTCGGCACCAGCCGGGTGCAGCTTGCGCTCGCCGGGTTCGGGCTGTTGGGATTCGGCCTTCTCGTTCTCTGGCTCGCGCGTTTTGCCACGACCGAATTGCGCCGCGCGGGGTTTCATGGCGCTGCGGTCACGGACAAGTGATTCCGCGAATGGCGTCCTGTCGGGTTTGCTGGCCCGACCCGCGCAGGAGCCTTCGATGACCGAGACCCGGCCCGACTTGATCCGCTGGGCCCTGATCGCTGCGGCCATCGTCGCACTGATCGCGGCCTATGCGTTGCTTCCGGTGCAGGACTGGGCCGAGGCGTTCCGACGCTGGCTCGGCGGGCTGGGCGCGGCGGGCTGGGTCGCCTTCATCGTCATCTACGCTGTGGCGACGCTTTGCCTCGTACCGGGGTCGCTGCTGACCATCGCGGGGGGCCTCGCCTTCGGCCTGTGGGCCTTTCCGCTGGTGCTGGTCGGCGCCACGCTCGGGGCGGGGATTTCGTTCCTCGCGGGGCGCTATCTGGTACGCGATCGCGTGGCCGACCGGATCGACCGCAACGACCGCCTGCGCGCCATCGACGGTGCCATCGCCGACGACGGGTGGAAGGTGGTCGGTCTGCTGCGCCTGTCGCCCGCGATCCCCTTCTCGCTGCAGAACTGGGCGCTGGGCGCCACGCGGGTCGCGTTCTGGCCCTATCTGCTGGCCACCTTCTTCGGCATCATGCCGGGCACGCTGCTCTATGTCTGGATCGCGTCTCTTGGAGCGGGCGGTGGCGACGGAGGGCCGCTACGGTGGGTCTTCTTCGCCGTTGGCATCGCGGCCACGCTGGCCGTGACCGTGCTGGTCGGTCGCAAGGCCCGGGCCAAGCTTGCCGAAAAAGGGCTGAGTGAGGCCTGAGGAAGCGTCATTTTGCGGCAGCGTCCGCGCAAGGGGCAACCCTGCTCTACTCCTCGATCACAGTTCCCCGCGCCAGGACACGCAGCTCCCCGCGGAACCTCTCGTCAATACATGACGGTATGGAGCATGATCCGGACGGGTGCGCCCAACTCGAACACGGTGCTTCCTCGGGCGATCAGCCAGCCGTCATTGCGTTCCAGGCGCGCGACGACTTCCCTGACACCCGACACATCGGTGTCGACGGTCAGCAGGAATTCGATGGCCTTCGCGTTGCCGTCGCTGCGCAGGCGTGTGGACAAGGCATCCGGGTCCGCTGGATCGGAACTGGACGGATCGTCGAAATATACTTCGATCTCTCCTTCGGGGATGTTCATGCCGCCCTCGAATGCGACGCTACCGGGGACGACCGTCGGTTGCGTGGCACCCCTGCCGGGAATCGTGGCGAGGGCCATGACGCCGAGCGTCATAATCACCTTCCGGCGTCCGGTGGCATGCCTCATTTCAGGCTCGCTTTCGTTCTCGCGGACCGTGGCAACTCCCGATCAACGGAGGGACGGTCGCCGTGGAAGGAGGGGGCGCCCTGGGGACGCCCCCGCCGGTCGTCTCTAGATGATGATGAAGTGGTCCGCGGAGAGGTCCAGATTTGCGCTCAGGCGCGCGAATTGGATCGCCTCCATCTCTCCCGTGCCATCCTCGTCGTAGCATAGGCTTCCGCTGCCGGTGTCATAGATGATGCGGTCGTTCGCATCGAAAGCCTCACCGAACGGGGATGCATGGAATGCGTCGAACGAAAGGACACCTTCGTCCCCCAGAGCCCCAAAGACGAGATTGTCGAGCAGGATCAGATCGTCGTCGACGTCGAAATCCGTGATCCGGTCGATGTTGTCCGCCTCGAGCGCGGTGGAGAAGCGGAACGAATCCTCTCCGAACCCGCCGATGAGCTTGTCCGCTCCGAGGCCGCCGTCGAGCAGGTCGTTGCCGCGCCCACCCCGCAGGACGTCGGAGCCCGCTTCGCCGGGTTCCGCCGGCTCGGGCGGGAAGTCGACCGAGACGTGCATCTCGTAGGTCGACCCCTCCGGCACGGCATCCGTCCAGCCGCTGCCCGGCGCATCCGGCGTCCAGCTGCCCTCCACGATGTAGTAGGTTCCGGTTTCCTCGACGACGAAGGCGATGCTCGAATCCCTGTTCGTGGCAGATCCGGGATCCCCGCCGCCGTCGTCGTTCTCGGCAACGACGTTGCCTTCGCTGTCGAGAAGCCGGAGATAGCTGTCGTGGACGTCGGGGTCGGCGATGCCGTCGATGTCGATGGTGATCGACGTGCCCGCCGCCAGCTCGATGCTGTAGTACGCGCCCTCGCCGTTTCCGGTCGCGTTGACGGTCGTGTGAAGCACGGTCGTCGAGTCGAAGATGTCCGGATTTTCGTCCAGCGAGAAGTTGTCGGAGATGTCGAAGGCCGTTGCGATCGAATTGTTCGCGGCATCCTCCCCGAGTGTGGCCGTGCCCGTACCGAGCCCGGGCCGCGGCAGCGGCTCCCCCTGATAGGCGAAATCGCCCAGCAGGATATCGTCACCCCCACCCCCATGGAGCCAGTCGTCGCCGCCTTGCCCGGTCAGCACGTTCGCGGCGCCGTCGCCCCTGAGGCCGTCATCGAACCCGGTCCCGGCAAGGTTCTCGATCGAGACATAGGTATCGCCGGCAAGATCGCCGCGCCGTATGTCCGCAAGCATTCCAACCGTGCCATTCGAGTAGTCGGCGGTATCGCTGCCGGCTCCGCCGTCGAGCAGGTCGCCTCCGCCGCCGCCGGTCAGGACGTCATTTCCGGAGCCACCGTAGAGCTCGTTCGACTCCTCCGTCCCGATCAGCCGATCGTCGAAGCGCGAACCCACGACGTTCTCGAAACCGACGAGGATGTCATTGCGGATGACGGTCCCGCGTCCGACGATCTGTACCGGGCCATCGGCATCGCCACCGCTGGCCGTGCCGCCCACGAGATCGACCGTCACGCCGTCACTGCTGCCGGAATAGTCTACGGTGTCGATATCGTCGCCGCCATCGAGGTAATCCTGGCCGCTGCCGCCGATGATCGTGTCGTTTCCACCCTCGCCATAGAGGATGTCACCGTCCGCGCCACCGTCGAGGATGTCGTCCCCGTCCCGCCCGTTGAAGACGTCGCCGCCTCCCCGACCCCAGAAGTGGTTCGCATCCGCCGTCCCTATGAAGCGGTCGATGCGGTCGTCGGAGCCGACCAGGTTCTCGATGCTGTAGAAGGTGTCGCCGGATGCGGTTCCGCCGCTGGCGACGTTCGTCTCGAGGTTGACGAGAAGCTGGAACGGGCTTTCACGACTGAAGTCCGCGGTATCGACGCCATTGCCGCCCCGGAAGATGTCGATGCCGTCCTGGCCGTAGAGAACATCGTCGCCGTCGCCCCCGTCGAGCAGGTCGTTGCCCTGTCCGCCGAAGATGGTGTCGTTGCCGTCACCGCCATAGAGCGCGTCGTCGCCGTCGTCGCTTTCCGTTTGATCTTCCAGGTCGGCGACATCGATCGTGTTGTTGATGTCCCGACTGGCCAGCGAGTCGGTGCCGCCGATGATGAGGTCGTCGCCCCCCCGGCCGAAAATGGTGTTGCTGCCGGCCCCGCCGTCGATCCGTTCGTTCATGTCGTCGCCGATGATGATGCTGGTCAGCGTATTGTCACCGACGATGGGCGGGGTTCCTTCGCTAATCACGTCAGGCGGCGGCGTCGTGCGGTCGATATAGATGATGTTTTCGACGTTCTCGATCTCGCCTAGGTCGAGGTCTGCGGACAGCACGATGACGGTATCGTTTCCACCGTCCGCTTCTTCGCGCACGATGTCGTCGATGGAGTCGACATAGTAGATGTCGTCGCCGCCGTAACCGGCCATCCGGTCACCGCCACCCCGCCCGTCGAGCACATTGGCCCCGTCGTTGCCGATCAGAATATCGTCATGGGCACTGCCGATACCGTTTTCGATGTAGTATTCCGTGTCGTCGGCATTGTGCCCGGCAAAGATCGACACGTTGTTGCTATGGCCGTTCACGCTCGAAAACTGCCCCGCGCGCAGGTCGAGGATCGTGCCCGCGGTGGAGCCCGAGAAATTGATCGTGTCGCTACCCCCGGTGTCGTGGATCACGAACCCGATGTCCCGCTGCAGGCCGGTGGAGGTCAGCTCGTACCCATATTCCGTGCTGTCGAAGCCATAGACGTTGTCTCCCGTCATCAAGTCGATGGTCTCGTAGGTCCGCACCCCGTCCTCATCCACGGTCGAAAAGAAGCGGCGGATCACCGCTTCGATGTCGGCCATGAGCGGCGTCGATGCCGACCACCGCGTGTCCTCGCCCACGTCGATGCCGTCGAAATAGGACATGACGCTGTATTGCTGACGGTCGTAGATCCAGGTTGCGTTGTTCAGATAGTTGATCTGCACGCCCCCGGGGCCGCTGTAGTTGTAAAGACCGGGATGGTTGAGGCCGAACTCATGCCCGAATTCATGGACGAAGGAGTCGAACACGTAGCCGCCGATTTCCGTGAGATCGGGTTCGGTGTCGTGGAACCGCTGGCCGATGCTGACGTAGCGATTACTCGAAAACGCGCTGCCATCGCTGGGTTCCCCCAGTTCGGGGCTTACCACCCGTATCCAGTCGGTTTCGGGATCCCAGGCCGTGTCATCGACGATCTCGAATTCCAACGGCGTAACGGAGGACCACATCTGCAGGGCACCCACCGCGGCCGCCTGATAGTCGGGATGATTGCCCAGCTCCTCGACGTTGATCCTCAGCGGCTCCGCCGCGATTTCCGGCGTCAGACTGCGACGCAGCGAACCGGTATAGTCGATGAAGGCCTCGTAATCATCGCTTTTGCCGAAAGGATTGTCCGGCGTCTGGTCATTGATCCACCATGCACCAATAGTCGAAGCTGAAGACGGCATCTTCGGGGTTCCCTATACTGATTGCGATCGCCGGGCATGCCGCCTGACGATCAAGATGGTCCCGACAACTGCAATTCGTTGCCGGCGTTGATTGGCAAACCCCTTCACCGTGATCGAGGATGCGGCAGAATCTGCGACCTGTCCACAATCCAATTGAAGGTCCTCATCCCCCGTTACCCGATGGATAGAGAGCCGCATTCGATGCCCGAGCATATGTTCTCGACAATCGATGCTACCGCATAAGATCAAGTTTCAAAGGGCTTGAGCCTGAAGTAAGCGCCGCCGAACGTTAAATGACATCCGCTCGTTTTTCTTGGGACGACGAAATATTCCCTCGGTATCGAACGATGCCAAAGGGAATGACGTCACGTCAAATGATCTACGTAACGCGTTAGCCAATACCGACCGATCCTTGGTGCCGGTTACGGGCCGCGGCATTCGTTCGGATGGACCGAGTGATGACGATGGTGTGCGCGGTACCGAGCAAAGATCCGGAGGATCGACAGACCTGCGTCGATATTATCCTGCGAGGCGACAGGAAAACCGGCGTCGATCAGGAATTCTGGCTGGGGTGGTAGGATTCGAACCTACGATACACGGTACCAAAAACCGATGCCTTACCGCTTGGCTACACCCCAACGTGCGGCGGGAGATAATGGAGGCGGCTTGGGGTCGCAAGGGAAAATTTACGCCGGTCAACACGGAAACACCGGGGCAGCCAGGGGGCAGGACGACCAACAGGATCATCCTATGAAAACGGAAGGCTGGCCGTCGGCGGGCAGCGGTGGCGTCGCTCGCCGCTCCGCACGGAACGCCACCAGCGTGGCCGCCGACAGGAGGATAATGGCGCGACATTTCAGCACCGGCCAGGTGTCCGCCCTCCCGTCGACTTCGGCCGATCGACGCTGCGCTCAGGTCCGCGACTGTTTGATCAGCGAGAGAATGTCCGTCGCAGCCTTCGGAATGTTCGTGCCAGGGCCGAAAATCGCGGCAACGCCGGCTTGCCGGAGGAACTCATAATCCTGTTGCGGGATCACGCCGCCGCAGATCACGATGATTTCGCCCGCGTCGGCGTCGCGCAGCGCCTGAATCAGGCGGGGAGCCAGGGTGCGGTGGCCGGCGGCTTGGCTGCTGATGCCGACGACATGGACATCGTTGTCGACGGCATCCTGCGCGGCTTCCTCCGGGGTCTGGAACAAGGGGCCCACGTCGACGTCGAACCCGATGTCGGCGAAGGCGGTGGCGATGACCTTGGCACCGCGGTCGTGGCCGTCCTGGCCCATCTTGACGACGAGCATCCGGGGCCGGCGCCCCTCCTCGACCGCGAAATCCTCGACGTCCTTCTGGATGGCGGCGAAGCCCTCGTCGCCCTCATAGGCCGCGCCGTAGACACCGGCGAGTGTCTTCACCTCGGCCCGATGGCGACCGAAGACCTTTTCCATCGCCATGCTGATTTCCCCCACGGAGGCGCGGTGGCGCGCGGCCTCGACCGCGGCCTCCAGAAGGTTGCCACCTTGCTCCGCGCGCCGCGTCAGTTCAGCCAGCGCCGCGTCGCAGTCTGCTTGATCGCGGGTCGCGCGGATGCGCGCCAGCCGGGCCACCTGCCCTTCGCGCACCTTGTCGTTGTCGATGTTCAGGATGTCGATCTCATCCTCGGTCTCACGCCGGTACTTGTTGACTCCGACGATCACGTCTTCGCCCCGGTCGATCTTGGCCTGTCGGGTCGCGGCCGATTCCTCGATCCGCAGCTTGGGCATGCCGGAGGCAACGGCCTTTGTCATCCCGCCCATCTCCTCGACCTCCTCGATCAGCTTCCAGGCGGCTTCGGCCAGATCGTGCGTCAGCTTCTCGACATAATACGACCCCGCCAGCGGATCGACGACGTTGGTGATCCCCGTTTCCTCCTGCAGGATGAGCTGGGTGTTGCGAGCAATACGGGACGAATTCTCGGTCGGCAGCGCGATGGCCTCGTCGAAGGAGTTGGTATGCAGCGACTGCGTGCCGCCCAGCACGGCGGCCATCGCCTCATAGGCGGTACGGACGACATTGTTGTAGGGGTCCTGTTCCTGAAGGCTGACGCCGCTGGTTTGGCAATGGGTCCGAAGCATGGATGACTTGGGGTTCTTCGGCTCGAACTCGGCCATGATGCGGTGCCACAGCAGGCGTGCGGCACGCAGCTTGGCCGCCTCCATGAAAAAGTTCATCCCGATGGCGAAGAAGAACGAGAGGCGCCCGGCGAAACGGTCCACGTCCATGCCGCGTGCAATGGCCGTGCGGACGTATTCGCGTCCGTCTGCCAGGGTGAAGGCCAGTTCCTGGACCAGGTCGGCGCCGGCCTCCTGCATATGATAGCCGCTGATCGAGATCGAGTTGAACTTCGGCATCTCGTCGGCCGTATATTCGATGATGTCCGCGATGATCCGCATCGAGGGTTCGGGCGGATAGACATAGGTGTTGCGGACCATGAACTCCTTGAGGATGTCGTTCTGGATGGTGCCGGACAGGTCGGCGCGGGCCACGCCCTGCTCCTCGCCCGCAACGATGAAATTTGCGAGGATCGGAATGACGGCGCCGTTCATCGTCATGGACACGCTGACCTTTTCGAGCGGGATGCCGTCGAACAGGATCTTCATGTCCTCCACCGAATCGATGGCGACCCCGGCCTTGCCCACATCGCCCGGCACCCGGGGATGGTCGCTGTCGTATCCGCGGTGGGTGGCCAGGTCGAAGGCCACAGACACCCCTTGCTGGCCTGCCGCCAATGCGCGGCGATAGAAGGCATTGGATTCCTCCGCGGTCGAGAACCCTGCGTACTGCCGGATCGTCCAGGGTCGGCCGGCATACATCGTCGCCTTCACGCCGCGCGTGTAGGGCGCCTCGCCCGGCAGGCTGCCGAGGTGATCAACACCGTCCAGGTCTTCGGCCGTATAGACCGGCTGCACGTCGATCCCTTCGAGCGTTCGCCAGACCAGGGCGTCGGGCGAGCGGCCACGAAGCTCTGCTTCAGCCAGTCGGGTCCATCTGCTGCGGTCGTCGTCCTTGGCCATCTCGTCGTCTCCTGTCGCGGAACGGACCTTGCGGCGGTGCCTCGGGCCCGAGGGTGATACGGCCATCGGCGCCGTCGCGCAGCCAGGCCAGATCGTCTTGGTACCGCGCGCGCAGGGCAGCGCGGTCGCGGGTCGTGAAGGGTGAATAGTGCCCCGCCATCTGCGGCAATGTCATCAGGCATCCGTCGTCACGAAGGCGGGATTGCAGAACGGCCAGCGGCGGGGACGCATTGAGATGGGGGACCGACTTGCCGCACGGCTTGTGGCCCGTCAGGTCGGCGAAGGCGCGCGCGGGGTCGACGGCCATGTCTTCGAAAGTCCAGACGGTCAGGCGGGCCCGCGACATCGCGTCGGCCACGTCGAGTATGACCTGCCGCCAGCCGTAGTGGGCGGCAACGATGGCATCGACAGTCATCCGGTCCGGCGGAGCAAATCCGCGGGTGATCAGAAAGGCGAAAACGCTGGCCCACCACGCATCGGGTGCGCGGATCGCCAGAACGACGCGATCGATGCCGGGCACTGCGCGGTCAAGCCGCCGCAAACGCGCGCCGGCTGTCGGATACGGTTGGGCGAGCAACAGGTTTTCGCGCAGGCCACCCAGCAGGTTCTCGTCCGAGATCACCAACCGCCCGATGCCCGAGGCCGACAGATCCGCACGCGATATCGCGATGCGCCCCGCAGCGCGATGCAGGTGCGGATCGTCGCCGCCAGAAAAGCGAGCGGGGTCGCCCATCACGCCCGCCAGCAGACCGGTGCGAGTTCGCCGCGGCCCCCAGATCGCCACACCACGCCGATCCAGGTGTGCGACGTTCCGGTCGAGCAACCGTTGCAGGCTGGTCGTTCCCGTCCGGTGGGCGCCCAGATGCAGGGTGACAGGCGGGCGCGGGGACTGCTGCGGCATGGGATCAGAACCTCGGGAGATGGCAGATGCACCACATCCTGCCCGCCCATGTCCTGCCGTGGTGTTAAGGGCCGTATTCGCCACGAAATGACGCGATGCGGCGCGAACACCCTTCGTCCTCGGGTCCGCGACCCCTATATCTGGGAAAAGAGGACGGACCACGGACATGCGCCACATCATATTGCTGCTTTTCGCGATGACCGGGGCTTTCGCAGCCCAAGCCGCCGACGTGCTGCCGGTTCCCGAACGCTGGGCGGCCGACCCCACGCAGGTTTTCGAGGCGTCGGAGGTCGATCTGCGCGAGTTGCAATGGCTTGCCCGTCCCGTCATCGTCTTCGCCAACTCTCCGCGCGATCCGTCCTTCGTCGAACAGATGGAAAAGCTGCTGTCCGAGGTCGATCGATTGGTCGAACGTGACGTGATCCTCATTGCCGATACCGACCCCGATGCGCGGACCGAGGTGCGCCAGCGGCTGCGCCCCCGCGGCTTCATGCTGGCGCTGATCGGCAAGGACGGAGAGATCAACCTGCGCAAGCCTCTGCCCTGGACGGTGCGGGAGCTTTCGCGCACCATCGACAAGATGCCCGTCCGCCAGCGTGAGATGCAGGAACGGCG
Organism: Jannaschia rubra; assembly: GCF_001403735.1. GTDB lineage: Bacteria > Pseudomonadota > Alphaproteobacteria > Rhodobacterales > Rhodobacteraceae > Jannaschia > Jannaschia rubra. The sequence continues at coordinate 67,855 of NZ_CXPG01000017.1, read as the reverse complement.
GTAGTTGCTTGTGACGCGCGGCACCCCCATATTGAGTGTGACGCCAATGGAAAGGCAGATCATGGAACGTGACGAAGACATCCCGCTCACCCCGTTTCCCGGTCTTCCGGGTCGCTCGGGTCCGCGTCCGGGGTATTGACCCGGACATAGCCGAGATCGGACAGCAGACGGTCCGCCGCCCGTGGTCCGTGCGCGGAATAGGTATCAATCAGGCGCAGCACGTTCTGCCCGAGTGCAAAGGCCCGTGCGCGCATCTCGATCCAGTCGCTGTAGATCGCGATCCGGCGGATCGGTCCCGATTCCGCGTACCCCTCGCCCCTCATGTCGTCGGCCAGCGCAGCGATCGCATCTACCTGTGAATAGAAGGCGACGACCACGTCGATGGTCTGGCGCGGAAGAACCTCGATGTCCTGCACCAGAGCCGCGAACACGCGGTCGTGGCGTTCGCGGGGGATGAAGGGGACGTAATCCGGTTCGGCCTCCATCCGCCTCAGAACCCTGTCGCTGTCTTCCGTTGCCTCCCCTTCGTCCCAATAGGCCGACAGCGCGTTCCGAATTTCGGCGAACAGCGCCTTGTGATAGTCGCGCAGACGCTCCGCCCGCAGGCGCCGGGCATCGCGGCGATCGCGCCAGCCGTTCCAGAGCCAGCCCGCCGCCACGACGCTGCCCGCGATCAGGGCCTGCCAGATGCGGGCGTCGATGCCGAGGAACGTGCCGGCGTCCATCTCACTCGAATTCCAGGATCACGTCGTCCACGGCCAGGCTGTCGCCGGCTCCGGCGTTGACCTTCGAGACCTTTCCCTTCTTCTCGGCACGAAGGATGTTCTCCATCTTCATCGCTTCGACGACCGCAAGGGCCTGCCCTTCATGAACCTCGTCGCCTTCGGCCACGTCGATGCGGACAACGAGGCCCGGCATCGGGCACAGCAGCAGCTTCGACGTGTCGGGCGGGGTCTTCTCGGGCATCAGCGCGGCAAGTTCCGCCTGCCGCGGGGTACGGACGTGGACGATCAGATCGGCGCCGCGCGTCCGGATACGGAACCCGCCCGAGATCTTGCCGACCTTCATCACCACCACCTCGCCGCCAACCGAGACGCGGGCCAGCTTCTTGCCCGGCGTCCAGTCGGATTCGACGCGCAGCACCTCATCCCCGATGGTCACGTCGGCGCCATGGCGATCGGCCTCGATCGTGACCTCGAACCGGGTGTCGCCGCCCGCGCCGCCGAAAGTCACGACCCAATCGGCGCCGACCTTGCGTTCGTGGTTGTCCATCCGGCCCGATACCCGCGTGCGCCTGATCTCGGCCACACGGTGCATGGCGGCGCAGGCTGCCGCGATCCGCTTCAGGTGATCGGTCGGCAGGTCAACGCCGTGGAAGCCGTCGGGATATTCCTCGGCGATGAACGCGGTAGTGATATCGCCAGCGACGAATTTCGGATGGTCCATGACGGCGCTGAGGAACGGCAGGTTATGCCCGATCCCCTCCACCTCGAACCCATCGAGCGCGTCGCGCATCCCCTGGATCGCGCTGGCCCGGTCCGGTCCCCATGTACACAATTTGGCGATCATCGGGTCGTAGAACATGCTGATCTCGCCGCCCTCGAAGACGCCGGTGTCGTTTCGCACCGACAGCGTCTCGCCTGCCACCTCCTCCGGCGGGCGATACCGGGTCAGGCGCCCGATGGAGGGCAGGAAACCGCGATAGGGGTCTTCCGCATATAGGCGGCTTTCGATGGCCCAGCCGTTCAGCCGGACATCCTCCTGCGTGATCGGCAGCTTCTGGCCATCGGCGACGCGGATCATCTGTTCCACCAGATCGACTCCGGTGATGAGCTCGGTCACGGGATGCTCGACCTGAAGCCGGGTGTTCATTTCCAGGAAATAGAAATTGCGATCGCCGTCGACGATGAACTCGACCGTGCCTGCGCTGGCGTAGCCCACGGCATGCGCAAGGGCCAGGGACTGCTCGCCCATGGCTCGCCGCGTCTCGGGGTCGAGGAACGGCGACGGAGCCTCCTCGATCACCTTCTGGTTACGACGCTGGATGGAACACTCGCGCTCGCCCAGATAGACCCCGTTGCCATGCTGGTCGCAGAGAATCTGGATCTCGATGTGACGGGGCTGCGTCACGAATTTCTCGATGAACATACGGTCGTCGCCGAAACTGGCCGCTGCCTCGTTCTTCGACGCCTGAAAGCCCTCGCGCACCTCCGACTCGTCCCATGCGATCCGCATGCCCTTGCCGCCACCGCCTGCGCTCGCCTTGAGCATGACGGGATAGCCGATCTGTCCCGAAATCCGGATCGCCTCATCCGCATCCTCGATCAGGCCCATGTGGCCCGGCACGGTCGAGACACCCGCTTCGGCCGCGATCTTCTTCGACGTGATCTTGTCGCCCATCGCCTCGATTGCGCGGACCGGCGGGCCGATGAAGGCCACGCCCTCGGCCTTCAGGGCCTCGGCGAACTTCGGGTTCTCGGACAAGAAGCCATAGCCGGGGTGGACGGCCTCCGCGCCGGTCTGCCGGACAGCATCCAGGATGCGGTCGATGACGATGTAGGACTGGTTCGCGGGCGACGGACCGATATGCACAGCCTCATCCGCCATCTGAACGTGCAAAGCGCTGCGATCGGCGTCGGAATAGACGGCGACGGTCGCGATGCCCATGCGGCGTGCGGTCTTGATGACGCGGCAGGCGATCTCGCCCCGGTTGGCGATCAGGATCTTCTTGAACATGGCCCTTCCCTCTCCGGTCTGACGCCAGATACGCATGAAAAAGGGCCGCCCGGTCGACCGACCGGACAGCCCGAATGTCCGAGGCGCGCCCTGATGCGGGCGCGACCCTCAGAAGTCGTTGGACAGCGCGCCGCCAGCGGCGCCGATTGCGGCACCGGTGACGCACTTGCCGTCATCGATGATCTCGCCGACGGCACAGCCGACGACACCGCCGACGGCGGCACGCTCGAAATCGCTGCCGGTATTGCAGGCCGACAGAAGGGCGACGACCGCGAGCGCGGGAATGAGGATTGTGCGGGACATGAGATTTCTCCGTTTTTCTCAATTGTTGTCAACGCCGCCGGTTGTGCGGTGGTTCCTGTGTGGCGGCGTGTCGGGAACGGGCAGACGCTGTCAGCGCGCCCAGTTCGAGACGTCGTCGGCCAGCGCACCGGCCGCAGCGCCGACGATGACACCGCCGGCCACGTTGCCGTCAAGTGCCGCTGCGCCGAGGCCGCCGAGAACGGCGCCGCCGGCTGCACGCTCGACATCGGTACCGACGCAGGCGGACAGCGCCAGCGCGACGGCCCCGAGGCCGGCCAGCCTGGGAAGGATACGGGACATATGATTGCTCCTGCTCGTTTTATTATTGTCTTTTGGGTAATTTCGCCCCCCGTCGAACGGGACGGGGCCCGAAGGGCGGACCTTGCATGAGATCCGGGCGGCAGGTCGACCCGAAGGCTGCTCCACCGCCCGGGAGGGGAAGGGGTACGGTTCCACTCGCGCCCGGTCCGGTCGTCCCGAAAAAAGAACGGAAAGACCCGGCGCAACCGGAGCCTGCGACGGGACGGACGACCGGAATAGCCTGAAACGGCCGGCCACCGACGATCGGCGCCAGACCGCGCATCGGCTAGGGTCTTCGGCGGTATCACGCTCAAAAGTCGTCCTCGTCTTCCCAAGCATCCACGTTTTCGCCGTCGGAAAAAAGTTCGGGGAACGACGCTTCGGCCTGCGCAAGGTCAACGCGCAATCGCGCATCGTAGCTTCGGGGGTCAAAGGGATCATCCATAGGCAGGACTTCGCGCCCGAACAGCCAGGACAACCGCCCGGCGTCGAGGTTGCCACGCTCGAACGGCTCCTCTCCGAAATGCTCGATCAGAGCCTGCAGGAAGCCACGGTCAGCGGCTCTGTCGGGCGGCCGCCGGTCCTTGAACCGTTCGCGCCGAATGATCGGCGTGACGCCCCGCGGGTTGGCGCGGCGGACAGTAAACTGGAAATCCGTCCCGGGAAGCCGGCCCGGAAAGCCGCGATGCTTCATCATGTCCTGTCCCCCGGAGCAGCCGACCGCGATGCCAAGGCGCGGCGGTCTCTATGCGCCATAAGGGGATCAAACCGTGAGAACCTAGTCCAAGGCAGGCTTTGACCTGACGAAGATGATTGCCTTGGGTCTCGTGTCACTCGCAAAACGGCCCGTCGGCGCGGATAACGCGGCAAAAACGATGGCGGCCATGAAAAAGATATAGACGTCACGTGTCCGACACCGTTCGCAGAGCACGGCCCTCCATCGTGAGCCGTCGAACACGGACAATGAGGGAACGAATTTCGATACATGCGCCGCCGAATTCTGCCGGTTTGCCGCCGCCCTTGTGCCACTACCTCGCCATTGGCGACAATCCGCAAATCTCCCGGCATATCGTCGCCCATCACTGCGGAATCAAAAACGGCCGGATCCGCGCAAGCGCAAGGGTCCGGCCGTGGAACATCGAGATCGTCGCGGCCGAGGAATGCCCGGCCGGCGTCGCAATGGTCAGTACTTGGTCGAGACGGGCTCGGGCTGAACCGGCACGTAAACGACGTCCTGGTCGTTCTGGGTCTTGCCGGCGCAAGCGCCGAGAGCTGCAGTGACGCCGAGGATGGCGACGACTTTGATGATGTTCTGCATTTATTTCTCCTGTCGAATTGCGGGGGTAGTCGGCAGAGTCGGTGCACGTCCCCTCCCCCGAAACCCTTGGGGCGCGCCGATGGTTCCTGCAAGCCCAATGATCGCAGAATTTCTTCCATCAGAAATCCTCGGGCGAACATTTGCCGTCAGTAATGGCGTAAATTCCAAAATACTGTGTCGCTTCGGCATCAGCCTCACCGCGCGCGACAGCACGATCCATGATCGTCACGACATAGGTCTCCGCACGTGCAGCCGGTAACAGGGCCAGCGGCACGGCATGCGTCGCACAGAGCCAGTCGATGTCCGCCATGGCTGCGGCCGCATCAATGGAACCGGTGTCCCGCGCGATGCCCGGTGCGATGAACCTTAGGACCGCCTGCGTGGTGCCGCCTTCGACGCGTTCCCAGACGATTTCCCACAGGATTATCGCCTGCCCGGAGGGGATGGCACCCTGCGCCACGGCGGAAAACGCGAAGGTGAGGGACAGAAGCGCGCCGCCTGCCATCCGCCGGAACCATGTCAGTGGTTGCGAAGCGCGTCGATCAGCTGGTCCTTGGTCATGTCGGACCGACCCTCGATATCGAGTTCCTGTGCCTGGTCGTAGAGATCGTCCTTCGTCCACTCCTCGTAGGGTGGGGCTTTTCCACCTTTCTTCGAAGGATGCATGTCCGGGTTCGCCTGCGCATTGGCGATCCGGGCCGCCTTTTCCTTCGATGCGCCCTGATCGCGCAAGGCTTCGTAGGTATCCGCGTCCTTGATGCTGTTGCTGCTTTCCTTGGCCATGGCGTCCTCCTTTCGGGATGAACAATAACAGCGACGCGCAGGTTCCTGTTATGGCATTCGTCCGTCCCGGCCCGGGTCTTGCACCGCCAGCGTTCACAGCGGAATCGTGTTGTGCTTACGCCAGGGCCGTTCCTGCCGCTTGCTGCGCAGCGAGGCAAAGGCGCGGGCGATCCGCTTGCGCGTCATTCGGGGTTGGATCACCTCGTCAATGAAACCCTTCTCCGCGGCCACGAAAGGGTTTGCGAAGCGATCTTCATAGTCCTTGGTGCGCGCCGCGATCTTCTCCGGCTCGCCCAGCTCGGACCGATACAGGATCTCGACCGCGCCCTTCGCGCCCATCACGGCAATCTCGGCCGTGGGCCAGGCATAGTTGAAATCGCCTTTAAGGTGCTTGGACGCCATCACGTCATAGGCGCCGCCATAGGCCTTGCGCGTGATGAGCGTGACCTTCGGCACCGTGGCCTCGCCATAGGCGAAGAGCAGCTTGGCGCCATGCACGATCACGCCGCCGAACTCTTGGGCCGTGCCGGGCAGGAAGCCGGGAACATCCACCAGCGTCAGCAGCGGAATCTCGAAGGCGTCGCAGAACCGAACGAACCGCGCCGCCTTGCGCGAGGAGTCGATGTCGAGACATCCGGCGAGCACCATCGGCTGATTGGCAACGACGCCCACGGTTCGTCCCTCGATCCGGATGAAGCCGGTCAGGATGTTGCGGGCGAAGTCGGGCTGCAACTCGAAGAAATCGCCCTCGTCGGCGAGCTTCGTGATCAGCTCGGCCATGTCGTAAGGGCTGTTGGGATTGTCCGGGATCAGCGTGTCGAGGCTGTCGTCCACTCGACCCGGATCGTCGAAGAACGGCCGGACCGGGGGCTTCTCGCGGTTCGACAGCGGCAGAAAGTCGATCAGGCGGCGTGTCTCGGCCAAGGCCACGACGTCGTTCTCGAAGGCGAGGTCCGCCACGCCGGATTTCTTCGTATGCGTCGCCGCGCCGCCCAGCTCCTCGGCGGTGACGACCTCGTTCGTGACGGTCTTCACTACGTCAGGCCCGGTCACGAACATGTAGCTCGAGTCGCGCACCATGAAGATGAAGTCGGTCATCGCCGGCGAATAGACCGCGCCGCCTGCGCAGGGCCCCATGATGACGCTAATCTGGGGAATGACACCGGACGCGTCGATGTTGCGTTGGAACACCTCGGCATAGCCCGCGAGCGAGGCGACACCTTCCTGGATGCGCGCACCGCCGGAATCGTTCAGGCCGATCACCGGCGCGCCGTTCTGGAGCGCCATATCCTGGATCTTGCAGATCTTCTGGGCATGGGTTTCCGACAGGCTGCCGCCGAAGACGGTGAAATCCTGACTGAAGACATAGACGAGGCGTCCGTTCACCGTGCCCCATCCCGTTACCACGCCGTCGCCCGCCGGGCGGTCGTCCGCCATGCCGAAGTCGGTGGCGCGGTGGGCCACGAACATGTCGAACTCCTCAAAGCTGTCCTCGTCCAGCAGAAGCTCGATCCGCTCCCGTGCCGTCAGCTTGCCCTTCTGGTGCTGGGCCGCGATGCGGCGTTCGCCACCGCCCTGCCGCGCCTGTTCGCGCCGGATCTCCAGCTGTCCGAGAATGTCCTTCATGGCCGCTCCTCCCGTCCGTTCCCTCTGGATTAGACGCTGCGGCGCGGCGCGGGAAGGGTCTTGTCGGGATTTGTTCTCTGCCCGCGGCCACCGGCCCGCGGCCGTTGCCCGCGGATCACCGCGGGACTAGGGTTCGGCATGCGCCCGCCGCCCGCCATCCTGATCCTTGCCGCTGGCGCCTCCCGGCGGATGCGCGGCGATGACAAGCTTCTGCAGGAGATCGACGGCACACCCCTGATCCTCCGCGCGGTCCGGGCCGCCTGCGCCGCGGCGGCCGAGGTCATCGTGACCCTGCCGGCAAACGACAGGTCGCGACGGGCGTGGCTTGGCGACACCCCCGCCCTTCTCGTCGACGTCGCGGATCGCGCGATGTCCGCCTCGATCCGTTCAGGGGTCGCGGTTTGCGGCGCCGATGCCTTGATGATCCATCTCGCCGACATGCCAGAGATAGGGACTGAGGAAATGGCAAGGATGGTCGAGGCCTGGCAGCGATCGGATGCTGCGACGATGCAGGCCACGGCGGAGGATGGGTCGCAGGGCCAGCCTGTCATCTTCCACCGCTCGCTGTTCCCCAGGTTGTCCGCCCTGACGGGCGATACCGGGGCACGATCAGTTCTGGAACGTCATCCGCCCCAGCACGTCGCGCTGCCCGGACGCCGCGCCCTGACCGACCTCGACACGCCTGAAGACTGGGCCAGATGGCGCGTCGCACGTCAGACCTGACGGACGGTGCGCGTCTGGGTCAGGCCTGGCCCAACCGCTGCAACCGCGCCGCGCGCAGACGCGCGAAATCGTCGCCCGCGTGATAGCTGGACCGGGTGAGCGGCGTAGCGGACACCATCAGAAACCCCTTGCCATAGGCGGCCTTCTCGTAGCCGGCAAATTCCTCGGGGGTCACGAAGCGGTCGACGGCGTGATGCTTGGGCGTCGGTTGCAGGTACTGGCCGATGGTCAGGAAATCGATGTCAGCGGCGCGCATGTCCTCCATGACCTGCATCACGGCCTGCCGGTCCTCGCCCAGGCCGACCATGATGCCCGACTTGGTGAACATCGACGGATCAAGCTCCTTCACCCGCTGCAACAACCGCAGCGAGTGGAAGTAGCGCGCGCCGGGGCGGACTTCGGGATAGAGGCCGGGGACGGTTTCCAGGTTGTGGTTGAACACGTCCGGCCGCGCGGCGACCACGACCTCCAGCGCCTCGGGGGCGCAGCGGATGAAGTCGGGCGTCAGGATTTCGATGGTGGTATCCGGGGCCCGCTTGCGGATGGCGCGGATGGTCTGGGCGAAATGCTCCGCCCCGCCGTCCTCCACGTCGTCGCGGTCCACGCTGGTGATGACGACGTGCTTCAGTCCCAGCTTCTGCACCGCATCGGCCACGCGCCCCGGCTCGAACACGTCGAGCGCCTCGGGCGGCTTGCCGGTGGCGATGTTGCAGAAGGTGCAGGCGCGGGTGCAGACCTCGCCCATGATCATCATGGTGGCGTGGCCCTGCGACCAGCATTCGCCGACGTTGGGGCAGCCGGCCTCCTCGCAGACTGTGACGAGCCTATGCTCCCGCATGATGCTGGCGGTCGCCTTGTAACCCTCGCCCGCCGGTGCTTTCACGCGGATCCACGCGGGCTTCTTAGGCTGCGGATTGTCGGGCCGGCGCGCCTTTTCGGGGTGCCGCTCGGCGGGGATCTTCAGATCGCGGGGCATCCGGGTGGCCTCCTTCTCCGGTCATTCACCTGATATGCTGCACCGGGTGCCATGTCGAGAGCGGCTCTGACGCACCCCCGATGGATTGCCGTGCCAGACCAACGGTTTCCCTCGACGCATGACGGGTCTTCGGAATCTGCAATGCCGCAGTGCGGCGAAAACACTATCTGAAGGGTTGAACGATGCGAGCCGGACAATGCGGCTGCGCGACCAGACTACAGGAGACGACATGCGAACCGGCATTCCCCTTCCCCAGATCACGTTCCACACCCGCGTCCGCGACGCGCAGATCGGCGGGGACAATCCGTTCCGCTGGGAGGACCGGACGACCGCCGACTACTTCGGTGGCAAGCGTGTTGTCCTGTTCTCCCTGCCGGGCGCCTTCACGCCCACCTGCTCGACCTTCCAGCTCCCCACGTTCGAGCGTCTGGCCGACGAATTCCGCGCCGAGGGCATCGACGCGATCTATTGCCTGTCGGTGAACGACGCCTTTGTTATGAACCAGTGGGCCAAGGCACAGGGCCTCTCGGCTGTCGACGTCATCCCCGACGGATCGGGCGAGTTCACGCGGATGATGGGCATGCTGGTCGCCAAGGACAACCTGGGCTTCGGACCCCGGTCGTGGCGCTATGCGGCCGTGGTCAACGACGGCGTGATCGAAGCCTGGTTCGAGGAGCCGGGCCGCTGCGACAACTGCGCCGACGATCCCTACGGCGAGACCAAACCCGAAGCCATCCTGGACTGGCTTCGTGCAGAAAGCGCTGAAAAGGCCGCCTGACACGGCCGGGCCGTGGGCACCTATGCCCGCGGTCCGGGCCCCTTGCGCCGCGTCCATCCCCAAAGACACATCAGTTCCATGACGACATGCGCGCCCGCGATCGCTGTGGCCCCGGTCGTGTCGTATTGCGGCGACACTTCCACCACGTCGCCGCCGACAAGGTCGATCCCGGCCAGGTCGCGCAGGATCGCCGCCGCCTGCCCGCTCGACAGCCCACCCCAGACCGGCGTGCCGGTTCCCGGGGCGAAGGCGGGATCCAGGCAGTCGATGTCGAACGTCAGATAGCACTTCCTGTCACCGACGACGTCCTTGATCCGCTGTGCCACCTCGCCCGGCACGGCCTCATGCACGGCGCGCGCGTCAATGGTCGTGACACCCATGGTATCGGGGTTCACCGTGCGGATGCCGATCTGGACGCTGGTTTCCGGGTCGATCACGCCGGTCTTCACCGCCTTGTAGAACATCGTGCCGTGGTCGATCCGGTCCATGTCGTCGTCGGGCCAGGTGTCGCTGTGCGCGTCGAAGTGGATCAGGCTGAGAGGGCCATGTTTCTCGGCATGGGCCTGCAGGACCGGAAAGCTGACGTAGTGGTCGCCGCCCATGGCGATGCAGCCCGCGCCCTGTTCCAGGATCCCGCGGATGTGGTCACGCAACGCACCCGGAAAATCCGCGACGCGCGCATAGTCGAACCCGCAGTCGCCGTAGTCTGCCACGGCCAGCTCCTCCAGCGGGGAATAGCCCCAGCCATAGGGCGGATCGAAAGGTTGCAAAGCGCTCGCCTCCCGGATGGCGCGGGGGCCGAAGCGCGCGCCCGGGCGGTGCGTCACCGCCTGATCGAAGGGCACGCCGGTGATGGCCAGATCGAAGCCGCTCAGGTCGCGGGTGTATTTGCGGCGAAAGGCCGAGGTCGCGCCGCCAAAGGCGTTCTCGAAGCTCAGCCCGCGCGGATCGTCCCGCCGGAACGCATTGTCCACCTGATCGCGCGCGTCCTGAAGGGCCATGCCGGGTCTCCGTCCTGTCGCCGAAGTCTGACCACGCCCCGGCGGAAAGCGAAAGCCCCCGATACCGCTCGACTCCGGGCCGGCATGCTATAGGTGACGGTCATGCCCGATACCAAGCTCCGCCAGGATTTCGTCCACGCCATGTCCCGCGCCGCGGCGACGGTCAGCGTCGTGACCACCGATGGCCCCGCGGGGCGTGCAGGTCTGACGGTTTCGGCGATGACCAGCGTGTCCGCCGATGGCGAGACCCCGACGATGCTCGTCTGCATCAACAAGGGCGCATCGGCGGCGGAGCCGATCCTGCGGAACGGGTGCTTCGCCGTGAACGTGCTGGAAGCAGGCCAGCAGGAAGTGGCCGACATTTTCGCCAGCCGCATCGACGCGCCGGGCGGCGACAAGTTCGCCGCCGCCCCTTGGGACGTTCTGGCGACGGGGGCGCCCGTGCTGCGGGCGCTGGCCGGTTTCGATTGCGAGGTGCAGTCCGCCGATCTCGTCGGCACCCATCACGTCATCATCGGCGCCGTCCGCGCCGTGCGCGTGGATGAGGAAGGCACGCCGCTGATCTATGGCATGCGGTCCTATCTGCGGGCCGAAAAGGCCTGACGGCCCTCAGACCCTGCCCGTCAGCACGCGCCAGCCAAGCCGAAGACGACTGGCGGCAGGGTTGACTGCGGGCGGTGCGCCGGGATCGCTGACCAAGGCGCGAAGTTCCGCGTCCGTATCGCTGAGGACGAGGAACACCGGACGGGCCTGCCGGGGCGGTGGCGACGCCCTGAACCGTTGCAGCGCCGCCCGGCCACGGGCAGCCAGGTCGCGCACGACTTCGGCCGGATCGCCGGGCGGCAGGGGCTGGCGCCCCTTCTCCACCAGATCGGGCCCGGCGCGAAGCCATGCGACGATGCCCTGCGCGACGCCCGCATCGCGCACCGCGGCTTCGTCCGCTGCGCCCGCCATCCGCGCCCCCGTCCAGAGCAGCGTTCCCGCCGTTCGATCGAGATACCGCATCAGGTCATCCCGATCGGCGAACCGAGGCCCCTCGATGTCCGCGCGCCGTGCGTCGATCAGGTCATCGAGATCGCGCGCCGCGGTGGCGTCGATGGCTGCCGCAAGCGGCGTGACGACCTCATGCCGGCGGACGGTCGTGCCCTCCGCAATCTCCTCGAGAGCGTCGCGCCACCATTGCAGGCGCATCTCCGCGATCAGCGGCTCCTTCGTGACCCAGGGCGCACGGGCAACCTCCAGGTTGAAGGCGTAGAGCGGGAACAGCATCCGGCGCAGCAGCATCGGTGCGGCCATCACGGCGCGAAACCGGGCAGGATCACCGCGCTGCACCAGACCCGCGCAGGCCGTAAGGTCGTCGTCAACGCTCACTGGAGCAGCTTCCACCGGACCGCGTCGAGCAGCGCCTCGAAACTGGCGTCCACGATGTTGGCCGAGACGCCGACCGCGGACCAACGCCGCCCCGCGTCATCCTCGTGGTCGATCACGACGCGGGTCACGGCCTCGGTCCCGCCCTGCATGATGCGGACGCGGAAGTCCTTGAGCCGCATATCAGCGATTCGGTCCTGCAACGGCCCGAGATCCTTGGCCAGCGCCTTGGACAGCGCGTTCACCGGCCCCCGGTCCCCGCCCGTCGCATCCATGGACTCCGACACCGACAGGCGTTTTTCGCCGTCGACCTTGACCACCACGACCGCTTCCGACAGCGTGACCATCCGGTCGTGCTTGTTCTTGCGACGCTCGACCGTCACGCGATACCGCTTTACCTCGAACAACTCCGGCATGAGTCCCAGCACCTCGCGCGCGACCAGCTCGAAACTGGCGGGAGCCATGTCGTAGGCATAGCCCGCGTCCTCCCGCTCCTTCACCGTCGTCAGGATGGCGCGCAACTGGTCCTCGGTTCCCGTCAGGCCCAGGTCGCCCAGCCGCTTGCGAAGGTTCGACAGGCCCGCCTGGTTCGACATGGGAACGATCCGCTGGTTGCCCACGGCCTCGGGCGGGACGTGTTCATAGGTCGTCGGGTCCTTCAGGATCGCACTGGCATGTAGTCCCGCCTTGTGCGCGAAGGCCGAGGCGCCGACATAGGCCGCCTCGCGCCGGGGCACGCGGTTCAGGATGTCGTCCAGCCGGCGCGACACGCGCATCAGCCGCGGCAGGGCGTCGGGGGAAATGCCGGTCTCGTAGCGGCTGGCGTATGGCTCCTTCAGCAGGAGCGTTGGGATCAACGCGGTGAGGTTCGCATTGCCACAGCGTTCGCCCAGCCCGTTCAGCGTTCCCTGAACCTGCCGCACGCCCGCGTCCACGGCGGCGAGCGTTCCGGCAACCGCCTGTTCGGTGTCGTTGTGGGTGTGAATGCCCAACCGTCCGCCAGGCACGCCGCCGTCGATCACCGCGTCGACCACCTCGGCAAGGCGGTACGGCATGGTGCCGCCATTGGTGTCGCAGAGCACCACCCACCGCGCGCCCGCTTCCATCGCGGCGCGCGCGCAGGCCAGTGCATAGTCGGGATCGTCGGCATGGCCGTCGAAGAAATGCTCCGCATCGAACAGCGCCTCGCGGCCTTGCGACACGACATGGGCGACCGAGTCGCGGATCGCCTGAAGGTTCTCGTCGAGCGTCACGCCAAGCGCGGTGCGGACGTGGAACGGGTGCGTCTTGCCAACCAGGCAGACCGTGCCGGTGCCCGCGTTCAGCACGGCGGCCAATACGTCGTCGTTCTCGGCGGACCGGCCAACGCGCTTGGTCATTCCGAAAGCCGTCAGCCGGGCGCGCATCTTCGGCGCGGCGTCGAAGAACTCACTGTCGGTCGGGTTCGCTCCGGGCCAGCCGCCTTCGACATAGTCGATGCCGAGGTCGTCCAGCATCGTCGCAATCTCATGCTTCTCGCTGGCCGAGAACTGCACTCCCTGCGTCTGCTGTCCGTCCCGCAGGGTCGTGTCGTAGAGATAGAGCCGGGTCTTTCCCCCCTCCGTCACAATACCCCCTCCAGCCGCGAAGGGTCGAACCCCGCACCGGCTTCCCATCCGCGGCCCTTGCCGTCGGTCACGACCACGCCCGCCGCAAGCAACGCGTCGCGCAGGGCGTCGGCACGGGCCCAGTCCTTTTCAGCGCGGGCGGCCAGGCGGGCGGCCAGAACGCGCGTAATGCGGGCATCGTCCGAAACCTCGGCCCAGTCCCCCATCGCCGGCTCCAGCAACCCTAGAAGCGCAGCGGATGCGGCAAGCGTCTCTCCGTCGCCCGTCTTGGCGATCCGGTGCAGCTCCGTGATCGCGCCCGGCGTGTTGAGGTCGTCGCGCAGCGCGTCCAGCACGCGTTCGTCGGCCTGTCCATCCGCGCGCGCCATCGCCCGCCACTTCCGCAACGTCGCCTCCGCCTCCCGTGCCTTCTCCTCCGTCCAGTCCATCGGTTTCGAATAATGGGTGGACAGGAACACGAAGCGGATAACCTCGCCCGGCACGCCACGATCCAGCAGGTCGCGCACCGTGAAGAAGTTGCCGAGCGACTTGGACATCTTGCGCCCCTCGACCATCAGCATCTCGTTGTGCAGCCAGTATCGCGCGAACCCGGCATTGGGATCGGCGCAGCAGGACTGTGCGCGTTCGTTCTCATGGTGCGGGAACAGCAGGTCGTTGCCGCCACCGTGGATGTCGAACGTCGGGCCCAGCAGCGCCTTCGACATCGCGGAGCATTCGATGTGCCATCCGGGGCGCCCGTATCCCAACGACGTGTCCCAGCCCGGCTCCTCGTCCGACGACGGCTTCCACAAGACGAAATCCATCGGATCTCGCTTGTAGGGCGCGACCTCGACCCGCGCGCCTGCGATCATGTCGTCCACCGATCGCCCCGACAGTCGGCCATATCCTGCAAAGGACGCGACCGAGAACAGCACGTGACCATCGGCCTTGTAGGCATGGCCGGAGGCGATCAGCCCCTCGATCATCTCGACCATCTGCCCGATGTAGTCAGTGGCGCGCGGCATCTCCGTCGGCGTCAAAGTGCCCAGCGCCGCCATGTCGTCCAGATACCACCGGATCGTGCGAGCGGTGATCGCATCGATCTCCTCGCCCGTCTCGGCCGCGCGCGCGATGATCTTGTCGTCCACGTCCGTGAAGTTGCGGACGTAGGTGACGGCCTCGGCGCCGTAATCGTGGCGCAGAAGGCGGAACAGGATGTCGAACAGGATCACGTTGCGCGCATTGCCCAGATGGGCGCGGTCATAGACCGTCGGGCCGCAGAGGTAGATGCCGATGGCCAAAGGGTCGAGCGGCTCGAACGGTTCGACCTTGCGGGTCAGCGAGTTGCGAAGACGGATCACCGGCTCCTCCTGTCTGAGGCGGGATGGGGCCGGAGGAAGATCGCGGGCACCCATCGCCCGCCGAAATCACTCAGCGGGCGGTCGAAATGCGGATGATGCAGATGCGGATGCCCATAGCCGGGGCCTAGCACGCCGCCCCGTGCCTGACAACGTGCGAGAGGCGTTTGACAAGCCGCCGGGCCGCGTGTCCCTTGCCGCCATGACGAAGCTATCTAAACGCATCCGCGGCCTGACCGCAGGCACGGGCGACGGATGGAGCATCCACCGCAGGGCCGTCCGCCTCCGCGCGCAGGGCATGCCCGTCATCGACCTGACGGTGGGTGAGCCGGACGTGCGCACCGACCCCGAGATCCTGTCGGCCATGGATGCTGCCGCGCGCGGTGGGCATACGGGCTACTCCGCCATTCCCGGCACGGACGCTTTGCGCGATGCCATCGCCGCGCGCGTGGAGGAGCGAACCGGAGTGCGCACGGCGCGCGGCAACGTGCTGGTGACGCCGGGCGGCCAATCGGCCCTGTTCTCGGCGCTCATGGCAGCGACCGATCCGGGGGCGGAGGTCCTGTTCCCCGACCCGTTCTATGCGACCTATCCCGGCACAATCCGCGCCGCCTCGGCCGCGCCGGTCCGGGTGCCGACGCGGGCATCCGGGGGGTTCCAGCCCGCCGAAGCCTTCCTACGGGCCGGGCTGACGGACCGGACGTCCGCGATGTTGGTCAATTCGCCCAACAATCCGACCGGCGCCGTCTATTCGCGCGCCACCTTTGATGCCATCGCGCGGGTCGCGCGGGATGCCGACCTGTGGCTTATCTCGGATGAGGTCTACGACACCCAGGTCTGGTCGGGTGACCACCTGTCGCCCCGCGCCCTGCCGGACATGGCGGACCGGACGCTGGTCGTCGGGTCGATGTCGAAGTCGCACGCGATGACCGGCAGCCGGGTCGGCTGGCTGATCGGACCGGAGACGGCCATCGACCGCATCGCCGACCTGTCCACGCATACGACCTACGGCATCCCCGGCTTCGTGCAGGATGCGGCCCTGCACGCCCTGTCCCTGGGCCGCGCGTTCGAGGAGCGCATCGCCGCCCCCTTCCGCCGCCGCCGCGATGCCTGTCTCGCCCGACTGGCGGGGCAGCAGGTCGTCGGGGTCATCCCGTCGGGCGGGGCGATGTACGTCATGCTCGACATCCGGGCCACCGGCCTCCCGGGACTGGACTTCGCGACCCGACTGCTGGACCATCATCACGTTGCCGTCATGCCGGGCGAGAGCTTCGGCGACGCCGCGGCGGGGCACGTGCGGGTCGCGCTGACGCGGCCCGACCATGAGCTTCTCGCCGCGATCGACACCATCGTGGCCCTTGCCGGAAAGATGATCCCATGACCGACTTCCGCGCCCTGCATCGGCCCGGCGATCCGTTCATCCTCGCGAACGCTTGGGACGTGGGATCGGCGCGCATGCTGGTCGCGCTCGGGGCGCAGGCCATCGGCACGTCCTCGGCGGGTTACGCCTTCACGCGCGGCTTGCCCGATGGCGGCCGCATCGGGCGGGAGGAACAGATCGCCCATGCGGCCGACCTGGCCGACCATGTGTCCGTCCCCGTGTCGGCCGACCTGGAGGACGGCTTCGGACCGGAGCCGGCCGATTGCGCCGCGACCGTCGAGCTGGCCGCCATGGCGGGACTGGCCGGATGCTGCATCGAGGACGTCGCCCCCGACGGCACCCCCTATTCCTTCGAGGCCTCGGTCGCGCGAATGGACGCGGCGGCGAAGGCGGCCCGCCGCGCACGGCACGATTTCGTCTTCTGCGCCCGCACCGACGGGGTGATGCACGGCACCTATGATCTGGAGGAGGCCATCCGACGCCTCAGGGCATTCGAGGAGGTGGGCGTCGACGTCCTTTATTGCCCCATGCCGGGCTCCATGGACGACCTGAAACGGATCACCGCCGCGACGTCGGCCCCAGTCAACGCGCTGGTGGCCGGGCCGTGGACACGGAACGGGCTGGCGGAGTTCGCCGAGGCTGGCGTCGCACGGGTCTCGCTCGGCTCATCGCTGGCACGGGCGACGCAAAAGCTGATCCGCGACGCGGGGCAGGAGATGTTCGATGCGGGCGACTTCGGTCGCTTGGGGGGCATCGGCGGCCGCGAGGTGGACGCCCTGCTGAAACAGGGCAGCGACTGAGGCGTGGGGCTTAGCCCCGCGCCTCGCGCGCCAACGCCTCGATCCCCGCCCAGTCCCCGGCCGCCATCCTGTCGGCCGGGGCGACCCAGCTGCCGCCGACGCAGACGACGTTCGGAAGCGACAGGTAATCGTCCTTGTTCTTCAAGCTGACGCCCCCGGTCGGGCAGAACGACACCTGTGGGATCGGCGCGCCGATGGCCCGCAGCGCGGGCGCGCCGCCCGACGCCTCGGCCGGGAAGAACTTGAGCAGGTCGTAGCCGCGTTCCAGCAGGACCATCGCCTCGGTCGCGGTGGCGACGCCGGGCAGGAGCGGCAGGTCTTCGTCGATGCAGGCCTGGATCAGCCGATCCGTTGCACCGGGCGATACGCCGAACCGGGCGCCCGCTGCCTTGGCCGCCTTGACGTCGGCGGGCGTGAGCAACGTCCCTGCCCCGACGATGCCGCCCTGCACCTCGGCCATCGCGCGAATGCAGTCGAGCGCCTGCGGCGTCCGCAGCGTTACCTCCAGTGCCGGCAGCCCCCCCGCGACCAATGCCTCGGCCAGCGGACGGGCCTGCGCCTCGTCGTCGAGGACGAGGACCGGAATGACGGGTGCCCGCCCCGCGATGTCGTGCGCGGCTTTCGACTGGTCCTGCGGTGTCATGAGCGGTTCCTTCTTGGCATGTTCGGGACTGCTGCCCGGATATCAGATGACCACGCCGGCGCCACGATCGGCTGGGCCGGCGGAGTTGCGGAACAGGGCGAACAGCTCGCGCCCGAGCCCAGTCTCGTTGGCGGACAGGTCGGGGTGGGTCAATTCCCGCTCGGCCACCCCATCGGTGAGCACGTCGAGCGTGCCGTTCGCCGCATCGACGCGCAGGACGTCGCCGTCCCGAAGGCGCGCGATCAGCCCGCCGTCCAGCGCCTCGGGCGCGACGTGGATGGCCGCCGGCACCTTGCCCGATGCACCCGACATCCGCCCGTCGGTGACGAGCGCAACCCGATGACCCCGTTGCAGCAACACCGACAAGAGGGGCGTCAGCGCGTGAAGCTCGGGCATGCCGTTGGCCCGGGGGCCCTGATAGCGGACGACGACCACGCAATCGCGGTCAAGCTCACCTGCCCGGAACGCCTCCTTCACGGCGTCCTGCGAATGGAACACGCGGGCCGGTGCCTCGATGGTGTGGAAGTCCTCGGCGACGGCGCTGATCTTCATCACGCCGAGACCCAGGTTCCCCCGGACCTGTTTCAAGCCGCCATGCCCGTCGAACGGCTCATGCGGCGGCTTGAGGATGCGGTCGTTCTGCGACTCGCGCGGCCCGGCCACCCATTCGATGCGGTCGCCGGCCAGGCGCGGTTCGGTCGCATAGGCCGACAGGCCCTGCCCCGCCACGGTCTGCACGTCCTCGTGCAGAAGCCCCGCGTCGAGAAGGTGCCCGATCATGTAGGGAAGCCCCCCAGCGGCATGAAAGTGGTTCACGTCCGCGAGGCCGTTCGGATAGACGCGCGCCATCAGCGGCGTCACGTCGGACACCGCATCGAAATCGCCGCAGGTCAGTTGCACGCCGGACGCACGGGCCATGGCGATCAGGTGCAGGACCAGGTTCGTGGACCCCCCCGTCGCCATCAGACCGACCAGCCCGTTCACATAAGCACGCTCGTCCAGGACATCGCAGACCGGCGTATAGGCATTCCCCAGCCCCGTGATCTCGGTCGCGCGAAGGGTCGCCGCGTCGGTCAGCGCGTCGCGCAGCGGGGTGTTCGGATTGACGAAGGACGCACCGGGCAAGTGCAGGCCCATGAACTCCATCAGCATCTGGTTCGAATTGGCGGTGCCGTAGAATGTGCAGGTGCCGGGACCGTGGTAGCTGGCCATCTCGGCCGCCATAAGCTCGTCGCGACCGATCTTGCCTTCGGCGAACTCTCGCCGCACCCGAGCCTTTTCCTCGTTCGGCAGGCCGGAGGTCATCGGCCCCGCCGGCACGAAGATGCCGGGCAGATAGCCGAAGGTCGCCGCGGCGATCACCAGGCCGGGCACGATCTTGTCGCAGATCCCCAGATAGAGTGCCGCATCGAAGGTGTTGTGCGAGAGCGCCACCCCGGCGGCGAGCGCGATCACGTCACGCGAGAACAACGACAGCTCCATACCCTGCTGGCCTTGGGTCACACCATCGCACATGGCCGGCACCCCGCCCGCGACCTGTGCCGTCGCACCGGCGGCCCGCGCCGCGATCTTGATACGGTCGGGAAAATCCTTGAACGGCTGATGCGCGCTCAGCATGTCGTTGTAGGCAGTGACGATCCCGATGTTCGGTGCGCGGTCGGCGGCGAGATCGTCCTTGGCGTCGCCCATCGCGGCATAGGCATGGGCCTGGTTGCCGCAATCCAGATGTGCCCGGCGCGGACCCTGCTGCGCCTGCGCCCGCATCCGTGCGAGGTAGGCCTCGCGGGTCTCGCGTGACCTTTCGCGGATACGGTCGGTGATTTCCTCGATACGGGTGTCAAGCGGCATGGCGGATCTCCTCACGGGAACAAATGCCTCGTTAGCGCTAACTGTTCAAGAGGAGAGGTTGCGTACCCGCAAATCCGATGACCAGATCGCGCCATGGAAATCCGCCCCCTGACAGATCGCGACAGCGTTGCCCTTCTGACCCTGGTGCAAGGTCTTGCAGGGCATCACGGAGACCAGTCCGCCGCAACGTCCGATACCCTGACGCGCGATCTTTCCGATGGCTGGACATGGGGCTTCGGGGCCGGCGATCCGCTGATCGGTTATGTCCTGATGATGCGTCATGCGCGGGTTCATGACGGTCTGCGAGGCGTGGACCTGCATCATGTGTTCGTGACCCCTTCGGCTCGGCGACAGGGCATCGCGCGCGCCCTTCTGACGCGAGCGGAGGACGATGCGCGCAGCAAAGGGTGCAGCTATGTCGTCATCGGCGCCCACGAAGGGAATTCAGTCGCCCGCGATGCCTATGTCGGGCTCGGATACGAATGGCGCGCGCCGATCTTTTGGCGGTTCTTCAAGCGGCTCTAGCCCTCCGGCGCCATCAGTTCGACCTCCTTGCCGTCGCGCAGGGCCGTGTAAAAGCAGGTCCGGCGGTTCGTGTGGCAGGCCGCGCCGGATTGTTCCACCAGTAGTAGGAGGCAGTCGCGGTCACAGTCGATCCGCGCCTCCACCAGGGTCTGGATGTGGCCGGACGTTTCGCCTTTGATCCAAAAGGCCTGGCGCGAGCGAGACCAGTAGGTGACGCGCCCCGTGTTCAACGTCCGTACGACAGAATCGGCGTTCATCCAGGCCATCATCAGCACCTCGCCGGTGGCATGATCCTGCGCGATCGCGGGGATCAGCCCAGCGGCGTCATACTTCAGGGTCGCGGGGTCGAAGGTCATGGGCGGTGCCTTTGCATCCGGGGACTCCGGCGCTACCTACGGGGGGACAGCAGCCGGGGAAAGACGGATGGCGGACGCAGATCTCATCAAGCTCTATTCGGGGCGCATTCTCGAATTGGCGGCCGACATGCCGGCCACCGATCCGATCGCGGATCCGGCGACGACGGTCCGCAAGCGTTCGCCGCTTTGCGGCTCGACGGTGACGGTCGCGCTCGACCTGCGGGACGGGCGCATCGATCGGTACAGTCAGAACGTGAAGGCCTGTGCCTTGGGGCAGGCATCGGCTTCGGTCAGCGGCCGCGTCATGGTCGGTCGGACGTTGGTCGAAGTCTCCAAGGCACGCGACCAGTTGCGCGCCATGCTCAAGGAAGGCGGTCCCGTGCCGGACGCCCCGTTCGATGGTCTGGAAGTTCTGCTGCCTGCCCGTGACTTCGCGAATCGTCACGCGTCGATCCTGCTGGCGCTGGACGCGACGGTCGAGGCGCTCGAATGTGTGAATGACGACCGCTTAACCGCCCGGTAAGGATTGGCGACTAGGAACCTCTCATCCGCCGCCTGAAGGAGGTTGCATGACCGGTTCCGCCCTGCCGCGCTCGCTGACATTCGACACGCCGTCCCCCGACGCCCGGCCGCTCGACCACCTGATGGGCGACATCTCGTCTTTCGTGGATGGCTTGGCCGGTACGTCCGACGCCACCCTCACCGAGATCGAGAAACTGCGCCGCAGCACCGATGCGTTCTCCACCGCGCTGACAGCCCTGCGGACGGAATTCGACGATCTTGCACGGTCCGCTCAGCGCACCGAAAGGGAGGCGGCGACGCGGCTCGACTCCATCGCGGAGAATTTCCGCAATCACCAGGTCCTCTCGGACTGGGGCACGGGAATCGCGCCCCGTACGGAAGTTCTGGAAGCCGTCCTGCGTGATATCGTGGCGTCGAACGGAGAGATCACGCGGATCGCCCGGCAAGTGAACATCCTGGCCGTCAACGCCTCGATCGAAGCGGCCCGGGCAGGCGACGCGGGACGCGGATTCGCCGTCGTCGCGGAAGCCGTGAAGGAACTGTCGCGCAAGACGGCGACCGCGGCAGGGGGCATCCAGACCTCCATCGGATCCCTCGGCGACTGGACACGAACCATGCGCGAAGACAGCGAACGCCTGGCTCCGGAGTTCGCCGGCACGGTCCGTACGGCCGCCGAAACCCGCGATTCGATTTCAGAGATTCAGACGACGATGGCAAGTTGCAGAAGCAAATTCATGGCCATCGAGGAAACCCTGGGGGTTCTCGCCCGGACCGAGGATGAAGTCGAAATGATCTGCGCTGCAGCTGAAACCGGCGCGCGCCATACGACCGTAGGACTAGCCGATGCCCGGCGGCGCATCAATGACGTCGTGGACTGGTGCGACACCTTCGTTTGGCGTGATGCCGGTTCGGCTTCCCTCGCAGCAGGGGGGACTGAGGCAGAGGACAACGTCTGACGACAGCACCGATCCAGGCAAAAAAACCGCCGCACTCCGTGGGGCGGAGGCGGCGGCAAAGTGGCATCCCGGCGTTCGATCGATGGCCGGCGGTCGGGCAGGACCGCGCCGGCCGGGCATCACCTCCCGGGGACGAGGCGGCGACGCTATGTCTGCGGACATGGGGAGATCCGGACAGACGAGAGATCGAAGAGGATGCAGGCGGTAACGGGTCGTAGTCGATCAGACGACCAATGACGGAAGGTGCAGGAGACTGAGCAGAAGTGTCACCAGCCAGACCCCGGCCAGCACATCCATGACGGGCTCCGCCTCCACACGGTTCAGGGTGGTCTTGATCTTGTGGGTCATCTGCTCACCTTTTCTTCCTGTTGCTCATTTGTTCTCACATCATTAACAAAAAATCAAGAACTTTATCAGAACAAACAGGAACAAATGGGAACTTCAATCCTATCCGACAGATAGCAGCCGCAACGCCCTATCCTGTTCCGTCAGCCAGAGAAGCATCCGTGCCGCCTGACCTCGCGGTCCGTTCATCTCCGGGTCCGCGGACAGCAAGGCGCGCGCGTCACTGCTTGCCAATGCCATCAGTCCGGTCTGACGCTCGAGATCCGCGATGCGGAACCGTGGAAGACCCGATTGGGCCGTCCCGATCACGTCGCCGGCTCCGCGCAGCGCCAGATCCTCCTCCGATATGCGGAAGCCGTCCTCGCTCTCGCGCAGGATGCGCAACCGTGCCTCGGCCGTCTCGCCCAGCGGCGCCTTGTACATAAGCAGGCACGTGGACGCCGCGGCCCCCCGCCCGACGCGGCCGCGAAGCTGATGAAGCTGGGCCAATCCGAACGTCTCCGCACGCTCGATCACCATGATTGACGCGTTCGGCACGTTCACGCCCACCTCGATCACGGTCGTCGCCACCAAGACGGACGTCCGCCCGGCAACGAAGTCGGCCATGGCCGCGTCCTTATCGGCAGGGGGCATCTGACCGTGGACCAGCCCTACGATACCTTCGCCCAGCGCCGCGCACAGGCTGCGGAACCGCTCTTCCGCCGAGGTGGTGTCGACGACTTCGGATTCCTCCACCAGCGGACAGACCCAATAGGCCTGCCGGCCTTCCGCCACAGCCGTGCGCAGCTTGGCCACCACATCGTCCATCCGCGACACCGGCACCGTCGCCGTCGTCACGGGCGTTCGTCCGGGCGGCTTCTCGTCCAGGACGCTTAGGTCCATATCGCCATATTGCGTCAGCGCCAGCGAACGTGGGATGGGCGTCGCGGTCATGACGAGGACGTCCGTGGCCCTGTTCTTTTCGCCCAGCAGCATGCGCTGCCGCACGCCGAAGCGATGCTGCTCGTCGATGACCGCCAGCCGCAGGTCGGCGAAGACGACGTCGCGCTGAAAGACGGCGTGCGTACCCACCAGAATGTTGATCCGGCCTTGGGACAGCGCATCGAGTTTGGCCTGACGTTCGCGTCCCTTGTCGCGGCCCGTGAGCAACTCCAGGACGACACCCGCCGCCTCTGCCAGCGGCCGCAACCCTTCGGCGTGCTGCCGCGCCAGAATCTCGGTCGGCGCCATCAGAACACCCTGCCCGCCCGCTTCCACCGCTGTCAGAAGGGCCATCAGCGCGACCAGCGTCTTGCCCGACCCCACATCGCCCTGGAGCAGACGGTTCATCCGTCGGGGCATGCCCATGTCCTGCGCGATCTCGTCGATCGCGCGCTTCTGCGCTGCGGTCGGCGCGAAGGGCAGGCCGTCGAGCACCTTGCGCCGCAGTCGGCCGTCACCCTCCGTCGCGATACCGCGCCGGCGCCGCTCCGACGACCGCGCGAGGGCGAGCGTCAGCTGATGCGCGAACAGTTCGTCATAGGCCAGCCGTTCCCGCGAAGGCGCGCCGGGTGTCAGGTCGCGCGCCTCCTGCGGATGATGAGCCCCGTGCAGGGCCTCGGCGAAGGCAGGCCAGTTCCGCTCCGCCATCAGGCCGGGGTCGATCCATTCCTCCAGGCCCGGCACCCGCTCCAACGCACCCGCAACGGCTCGGGCCATGACCCTAGAGGTAATGCCCGTGGTCAGTGGATAGACTGGCTCGAACGCCGGCAACGCCTCGCCTTCGGCCAGGACATGATCGGGGTGCGGCATCTGCGCGACACCGTCATAAAGCTCGACCTTGCCCGACAGAATGCGCCGCTGGCCCGTCGGTAATAGGCGCGCGTGAACATCCGGCGCGCCGCGGAAATACACCACCTGAAAGGTCGTCCGCGCGTCCTCCACCTCGATGCGGTACGGCCGGTTGCGCGACGCGGGCGGCAGATGGCGGCCGACGATGACGGTCACGGTGACGACACCCGGAAGCGCCGCATCGCGGATCGATGCCACGGGCGTCCGGTCGACCCCGCCAGTCGGCAGCGTCAGCAGAAGGTCCTTCGGCGTCGCCACATGGAGGTTTGCGAGAAGCCGCGCCGTCTTGGGCCCGACGCCCGGCAAGGTTTCCAGCCCCGCGAACAGCGGGAAAAGACGCTCCGGGCGCCCCGTCATGCGCCGATCAGCGCGAGCCAGGCATCTTCGTCCATCGTCTCGACCCCCAGTTCGGCGGCCTTCGCGGCCTTCGACCCGGCGCCGGGCCCGGCGACCACGATGTCGGTCCGGGCTGAAACCGATCCCGATACCCGCGCGCCCAATGCCTCGGCCCGCGCCTTGGCCTCGGCCCGCGTCATCCGCTCCAGCGTGCCGGTGAAGACGACCGTCTTGCCGGCGACGGGGCTTTCGCCGGCCGCCGCGACGAAAGGCGCCGGGGACAGTTCGGAGAGCACCGCGTCGATGGCCGACCGCTCCGCCGGGGACGACAGCGCGTCGCAGATCGCCAAGGCAAGTGTCGCGCCCACACCGTCGATGCCGGTCAGGTCATCCCAGGCCGCTCGCGCTTGTGGCGGCACCTCCTCCCAGACGGAAGCACGGGCTTCGGCTACCCTGGCGCGCCGATCATCCGCCTTGGCCGCGGTGCGTTCGGCCATGACTGCTTCCTCCGCGGCGCGATGGGCCTCGGCTGCCGGACCCGCCGCATCGACAATGGCGGCGAACTCTGTCCAGGTTCCGAAATGCCGCGCCAGATCGCGGCCGGCCGTCTCGCCAAGGTGGCGGATGCCCAAAGCGAACAGGACACGGGCCAGACCCTGCGTCCGCGACGCCTCGATGGCCGCGAACAGTTTGGTTGCCGAGGTCTCGCCCCAACCGTCGAGCGCGGCCACTGTCTGCAACCCGCGTCCGTGCCGCTCCGCCAAGGTGTAGATCTCCGCAGGCTCCCGCAGCCAGCCGAGGTCATGGAACCGCTCGACTTCCTTGTCGCCCAGTCCCTCGATGTCCATGGCGCCGCGCGATACGAAATGCTTGAGTCGCGCGACCCGTTGCGCCGGGCAGATCAGGCCGCCGGTGCAGCGGCGCACGGATTCTCCGGGTTCGCGGACGGCAGGACTGCCGCATTCGGGGCAGATGTCGGGAAAGGCGAAGGGCACCGCGCCCGCAGGTCTGGCCGTAAGGTCCACATCGCGAACCTTGGGGATGACGTCGCCCGCCCGATAGATCTCGACCCTGTCGCCCACCCGGAGGTCGGCGCCACGGATGGCATCGCCGTCCGAGCCGCGACCCGCAATATAGTCCTCGTTGTGCAGGGTCGCATTGGACACGACGACGCCGCCCACCGTCACCGGCTCCAGCCGCGCGACGGGTGACAGCGCGCCCGTGCGTCCCACCTGGATGTCGATGCCGAGCAACCGCGTCCATGCCGTCTCTGCCGGGAACTTGTGCGCGATGGCCCAACGGGGGGTGGTCGAGCGGAATCCCAGCCGGTCCTGCAAGCCGAGGTCGTCCACCTTGTAGACCACCCCATCGATGTCATAGCCCAGTTCCGCCCGCGCCGCCGCGATAGCGTCGTAGGCGGCAAGCATCTCCTGCGGACCGTCGCAGCGCCGCGTCTCCGGATTGGTGGAGAAACCCATGGCCGACAGGCGCTCCAGCGCTCCGAACTGGGTGTCGGACAAGGGCTCCGACAGACGGCCCCAGGCATAGGCGAAGAAGCGGAGCGGCCGGGAGGCAGTGATGGCGGGGTCGAGCTGCCGCAGGCTGCCTGCGGCGGCATTGCGGGGGTTGGCGAAGACCTTGGTGCCCGCCTTGGCCTGTACCGCATTCAGGGCGGCGAAATCGGCGTGGCTCATGTAGACTTCGCCCCGAACGTCCATGACTGCCGGGGCGCCGTCCACGCTGGTCGGAATGTCGGTAATGGTCCGGGCATTCGCGGTCACGTCCTCCCCCACTTCACCGTCGCCGCGCGTCGCCGCGCTGACCAACCGACCGTTCTCATAGCGCAGTGAGAGAGAGAGACCGTCGATCTTGGGCTCGGCGGTATAAGCCAATGGCACATCGGGACCGAGGTCGAGAAACCGCCGGATGCGCGTGTCGAAATCCCGTACGTCGCCGGCATCGAAGGCATTGGCCAGTGACAGCATGCGGACGTCATGCCGGATCTTGCCGAAACTGTCGGAAGGCGCAGCCCCGACCTGTTCGGTCGGACTGTCCGGTCGTATCAGGTCGGGAAAGCGCGCCTCGATCGCGGCGTTGCGTCGCTTCAGCGCGTCGTATTCGGCATCGTCGATCTCGGGCGCGTCGTCGCGGTAATAGGCGTCGTTCGCCGTATTGAGCAGGTCCGCCAGGCGGCGAAGCTCCGCCTCGGCCTCGCGCGGCCCAAGATCCTCGACCGTGACCTTCGTTCCGTTCCGCACCCTTCGACCTCCGCTGGCTTCCTCGATGGTGATAGGGCCCGGCCGGGCCCCTTTCCACCGATTCGCGCCGTCAGAGGTTTCCGTCAGGCGCTGACCAGCCGCTTGCCCCGCGCATCGTCCTGCGGATCGCGCAGGACATAGCCGCGGCCCCAGACCGTCTCGATATGCGTCTCGCCGCCCGTCGCTTCCGACAGCTTCTTGCGAAGCTTGCAGATAAAGACGTCGATGATCTTCAGCTCGGGCTCGTCCATGCCCCCGTAGAGATGGTTCAGGAACATCTCTTTCGTCAGGGTCGTCCCCTTCCGCAGGCTCAGGAGTTCGAGCATCTGATATTCCTTACCCGTCAGATGCACGGAGTTCCCATCGACCTCGACGGACTTGGCGTCCAGGTTGACGGCCACCTGTCCGGTGCGGATCACCGACTGCGAATGACCCTTGGACCTTCGTACGATGGCGTGGATGCGGGCGATCAGCTCATCCCGGTGGAACGGCTTGGTCATGTAGTCGTCGGCACCGAAGCCAAATCCCTTGATCTTGTTTTCGGTATCATCGGACCCCGACAGGATCAGAATGGGCGTCTCGATCCGGCTCATCCGGAGTTGGCGCAGGACGTCGTGCCCGTTCATGTCAGGCAGGTTCAGGTCGAGCAGGATCAGGTCGTAATCGTAAAGCTTTGCAAGATCGATCCCCTCCTCGCCCATGTCCGTCGAATAGACGTTCAGATTCGCGCTGCCGAGCATCATCTCGATGCTTTTCGACGTGGTCGGGTCGTCTTCGACGAGCAGGATACGCATGCTTCTCTCCGGGAGGTCCTGGTGACTGCACCGACCTTCAAGGGGAATGGTTAACTTATCGTTACCATGTTCGACAATCTGTCCCCCCGCAATTCAGGATTGCCGGAATTGCTGGGTCAACGTGGTCTTCAGGCCGTTGGTTCCATGCGCGCTCATCGCGCTTTCCCATCCGGCAAGTTCCTCATCCGACAGGTCATATCGCGCGATCGCTTCTTCCCGCGTGATCAAACCGGCCTGAATGCCGCGCACGACTGCTTCCTTTCGTCGCGCCACCCACCGCGTCGTACCGATCGCTGGAAGGTCGGCACGTGACATCTGCGAGCCGTCGGGCAGGGTCACGACATGCGGACCGGGCCCCTTTCTCAGGTACATTGCAGCCTCCTTCGTCTGGACTGGAGACTTCCTGCGTCGCCAAGCCTTAAGCCGGGGTGAAGCCGCGCCTTGTGAATACAGCGGATTTTCCTATATCTGCCGCCTAATGCCCCTGCCCCGGACCGGTCCCATGCCGCTCGACGTCAAGCTCAACAGCCTCGGGTTCGCCAAGGCGCCTTCCGAAACGCGCGTCGTCGTGGCCATGTCGGGCGGCGTCGACAGTTCGGTCGTCGCGGCGCAATTGGCCGAGGAAGGCTATGATGTTGTTGGCGTGACGTTGCAGCTTTACGACCACGGCGCCGCCCTGGCCAAGAAAGGCGCCTGCTGCGCCGGGCGCGACATCCATGACGCCCGTCGCGTCGCCGAGACCATGGGGTTTCCGCACTACGTCCTCGACTACGAAAACACGTTCCGCGAGGCGGTGATCGACGAATTCGCCGACGCCTACCTGGCCGGAGCGACGCCGGTGCCCTGCATCCGTTGCAATGAACGGGTCAAGTTCCGCGACCTTCTGAACACCGCCCGCGACCTCGACGCCGACTGCATGGCAACAGGGCACTACATCCAGCGACGCATGGGCGACCGCCCAGAACTTCACATGGCCGCCGATCCCGTGCGCGACCAATCCTACTTCCTGTTCTCGACCACCGAGGAACAGCTGGACTACCTGCGCTTTCCACTGGGCCACTTGCCCGACAAGGCGGCGACCCGCGCGCTGGCCGCGAAATACGGCCTGCCCGTGGCCGACAAGCCCGACAGCCAGGACATTTGCTTCGTGCCCAACGGCGACTATGCAGCCGTCATCGAAAAGTTGCGGCCCAGTGCCGGAGAGCCCGGCGCCATCGTCGACATCGAAGGACGCGAGCTGGGTCGCCACGACGGAGTGATCCGTTATACCGTGGGCCAGCGGCGGGGCCTCGGCATCGGCGGGCTGGTCGATCCGCTCTATGTCGTTCGTCTCGACCCTCAAAAGCGCGAGGTCGTCGTCGGACCGAAGGAGATGCTCGCCACCCGTCTCGTCCCCCTGCGGGAGATCAACTGGCTAGGCGATGCGCCTCTCGACAGCCGGGGGGAATGGCACATCGGGGTCAAGGTGCGGTCCACCCGCCCGCCGCGCGACGCGATCCTGCGTCCCAAGCCCGGCGGACTGGCGGAAGTGGAACTTCTGACGCCGGAGGAAGGAGTCAGCCCCGGCCAAGCCTGCGTATTCTACGACATGGACGGCACCCGCGTCTTCGGCGGCGGCTGGATCTGGCGCGGCTACTGACCGGCGGACATCCGCGACATGTAAACCGGTTTAACTTTTTTCGACCGGCCTCTTGCAGGCCCGATCCGGCTTTCCCATCTCAAATCATGTGAAAGGTATTCACATAAACCCGAGGAGAGACGCATGACACCCGCCCCCGCCTATGCCGGCCAGACCTCCGGCAACTGGTTCACCAGGATCGAAGGATGGCTCGACGCTCGCGGAAAGGGCGCATGGATCGCCGCCGCCGTTCTCGGTTTCATCTTCTTCTGGCCTGTCGGCCTCGCCGTTCTGGCATACACCATCTGGAGCAAGCGCATGTTCAAAGGCATTTCCTGCAACCGCGGCCGCATGGCCCCCAGCCGGTTCCGCAGCACCGGAAACATGGCCTTCGACAGCTACAAAGCCGACATGCTTCGCCGGCTCGAGGATGAGCAGGAGGCGTTCGAGAGCTTCCTGAACCGCCTGCGCGAAGCCAAGGACAAGGCCGAGTTCGACCAGTTCATGGAAGATCGCAGCAAGCGCACCGACGGCGACGCCGCCGAAGCCTGATCCGACCGGCCCCGCCCATTCCGGCGGGGCCGCCCCCTTCCACCGGAGCCGCACAGATGACCCATTGGACCGACCTCACCGCCCGCCCGACGACCCGCCTGCCGGACCCCGATGCCCAGCCAGAATTCTATCGCGGCGTCGTGGCGAAGCGGTTCCTCGCGTGGATTGTCGACGTAACCGTCATTACGCTGCTGACGATCCTGGCCGGGATCGCGACCCTGACCGTCGGCTTCTTCCTCTGGCCGATCTTCTTCATGGTCATCGGCCTGCTCTACCGCTTCGCCACCCTGTCGGGCAACTCGGCGACCTGGGGCATGCGCCTCATGGGGATCGAGCTTCGCGGTCACGACGGAGAGCGGTTCGACGGCATGCAGGCGACGCTTCACATCCTCGGCTACTACGCATCGATGATGTTCGTCCTGCCGATCCTGGCGTCGGTTGTCGCCATGCTGATGACGCCGCGCCGGCAGGGCCTGACGGACCTGCTTCTCGGCTCGGCCGCGATCAACCGTCCTTCCTGAGGCCGGCATCCCGCCCGGCGCGTCTTTTCGATTGACGCGCCGGGTCTCTGGTCTAGGCTCGGACCCTGAACATCATCAAAGCAAGATCCCATGCGCCACAGCCTACCGCTGACGCCGCAGTTCTACGTGACGGCGCCGCAATCCTGCCCCTACATCGACGGGCGGCGGGAACGGAAGCTGTTCACCGCTCTGCAAGGCTCGGGCGCCACCGCGCTCAATGACAAGTTGTCGAAGCAGGGCTTCCGGCGCAGTCAGAACGTCCTCTACCGCCCAAGCTGCGCGGATTGCACGGCCTGCCTGTCGGCGCGCATCCGCGTGTCCGACTTCCGGCCCACGCGATCCCAGCGGAAGACGCTAGCACGCAATCGCCACATCCGGCGAGAGGTCACGTCCCCTTGGGCGACGGAGGAGCAATACGCCCTGTTCCGTCGCTATCTTTCCGCCCGCCACGCCGAAGGCGGCATGGCGGACATGGACATCTTCGAATTCGCCGCGATGATCGAGGAAACGCCCGTCCGCACTCGCGTCATCGAATACTGGGACGACCGTCCTGCGGTCGACGGGGGCGATCCAGCGTTGCGGGCCGTTTGCCTAACCGACGTCCTCGATGACGGACTGTCCATGGTCTATTCCTTTTACGACCCGGACCGCCTGCCGGACAGCCTCGGCACGCAGATCATCCTCGACCACGTCGATATCGCGCGCGAGGCCGGACTGCCCTTCGTCTATCTCGGCTATTGGGTGCCCGGATCGCCCAAGATGGGCTACAAAGCCCAGTTCTCCGCGCTGGAAATCTTCAAGAATCGCGAATGGCGGCCCATCGGCGCGCCCGAGGACCACGCGGACGAAACCCACCCCCTGTCTGTCGAGCCCATCGCCGAGCAGGTGGCCCGGATCGACCTGCCCGACCAGATCGGCTGACGCTCAGTTCGATGTTTCGGTCATTTGAAGGACCGCCGACAGCGGAGCCGCCGCGACCCCTTCCGCCCGCCCGCCGTCCTGCCAGTCGCTCAAGGCGCGCACCATTTCCGGCGTCGTGTGACCCACCACGACCACCGCGCCGTCCTGCGCGGCCTCGAAGGTGGCGCGGTTCAGGTACCTGGTAATCACCACCGCGCGTTCGTCGTCCTGGTCCAGGGCGCGGTAGATGGTGACTGCGGGAACACCCTCTCTCTGCGCGGCCGAGACGCCGCTGTTCAACCCGCTGGGATAGGCGACGAAAGCCATGCCCTGCTCCGCCAGCGCGGGCAGCAGCGCGCGCAAGGCCTCCCGGTTCGCGGCGAAACCGGCCCCGTCGCGGTCCAGCACGCCGAGCGCCTCGGGCAAGGCGACGACGGCGCCGGACATCGCGACCTCCACGTCCTGCGCGGATCCCTGCGGGGCAAGGGCACTGGCAAGCATGACGACCTCGTGCCCCGCCTTCCGATAGGCCTGCGCCGCCTTCCGCGCGTCCGGCCGCGTGGGGTCGATGGCGAAGGTCATTGGAATGTCCAGCGCTTCCAGGTCCCCCTGATCCACCCCTGCATCGGGATCGTCGATCAGGAGGATCGCCATCATCGGAAGGTTGCGCGGGTTGTCGAAGGGCGCCGCCTGCGCCTTCAGCGCGGGCAGTCGGACGGACGGTTCCGGCTCGACCTCGACTTCTGTCTCCTCCGCCGCGGCCCTTTCGCTATCCAGGATCAACCGCCGGGGCGTACCGGTGAACGGCGCGGGTTCCTCGGCCGCGGGTTCGGGAATGGGCTCGGGGGCAGGGTCGGTGGCTCTGGGGGGAATCACCCGCTCCTCCTCGGGCACCACTGTCGGAACCTCGACCTGCGCGACGATCTCGTCCGGCGCGTCGTCCGGGGCCTGCATGACGCGGTCCGGAGCCGCGTTCGACGTCCCGCTGCGTGGCGCTGCGGCGTCCAGAGACGTCGGCAGATCGGGCGCCGATCCGGCTTCCGGCGGCGCGGACAGGGCATCGACGGACATTGGCTCCGGCCGTGTCGCGCTTTCGGTCTGTCGCAGGGGCGCGTCGCTCGGCACCACGCCGGGTCGCATCGCCTCGGCCGTGGCAGCCGGACGGGGCTGCGCGTCGGTCTCGGGCGTGTCTGCCGTACGGTCCTCCGGCGGACGGTTGAACTGGCTTCTGGCCGGCAGGTCGACCGCATCGACCACAGGCACTGCCGGGCTGACTTCGACCTGCGGGCGGACCTCGACCTGCGGGGCGACCTCCGCGATCGGCGCCGGGGTCTCGGGCGGGGGCGCCGCCACGATGCGCTCCGGTACCGCCGGGATGCGCGGCGCGGCTTCGGCCTGATCGCGCAGGACGGGGCGTGACGGCCCGCGATCCGGCGACGGTACAAGTAGTGACGCGGACACGAGGAAAAGCGCGGAGAGCGCCAGCGCGCTCGCCGACCCCAGCAAGAGTCCCCTGACCATCTGCGACTCCTTCAACTGCCTGCCCTTGACCCTTTCGCCGGGCCTTGCGACCTGTATAACCGGAAGGTCCGGCTTGGATACCCCCGCCTGACGCGGAATCTGGAGGGATTGGCTTGCTGCTGCTGATCGACAACTACGACAGCTTCACCTGGAACCTGGTCCACTACGTGGCCGAGCAGGGGGCCGACGTTCGCGTGGTGCGAAACGACGCGATGGACGTGCAGGCCGCGATGGCGCTGAACCCCGCGGGCGTGCTTCTGTCACCCGGACCCTGCGACCCGTCGCAGGCAGGCATCTGCCTTGCCATGGTCGATGCCTGCGCCGCCACGCGCACGCCACTGCTGGGCGTCTGCCTCGGGCATCAGGCCATCGGTCAGGCTTTCGGCGGCAAGGTGGTACGCGCACCCGAGATCGTGCACGGCAAGCTCGGGCGGATGCAGAACGACGGCACCGGCGTCTTCGCGGGCTTGCCGTCGGAGTTCGGCGCAACCCGCTATCACTCGCTCATCGTCGACCGGGACACCCTGCCCGATTGCCTCGAAGTGAACGCGAGCCTCGCTTGCGGTACCGTCATGGGCCTGCGCCACCGCGACCTGCCGATCCACGGCGTGCAGTTCCATCCCGAAAGCATCGCTTCCGAACACGGCCATGCCCTGCTGCGCAACTTTCTCGACATGATGCCCGTGCCCGCATGATCGACATCAAGCCGATCCTGAACGTGGCGCCCGACCGACCGCTCACGTGGGCCGAGGCGGAAAGCGCCTTCGCGGCCTTCTTCGACGGTGCCACCACACCCGCCCAGATCGGGGGCCTTCTGATGGCCTTGCGGACCCGGGGGGAAACCGTCGATGAGATCGCCGCCGCCGCGAGTGCGATGCGCGCCCGAATGAACAGGGTCGTCGCACCGCCGGACGCCATCGACATCGTCGGCACCGGGGGCGACGGCAAGGGCACCCTCAACATCTCGACCGCGACGGCCTTCGTGGTCGCGGCGACCGGGGTGCCGGTCGCCAAGCACGGCAACCGTAACCTGTCGTCGAAGTCGGGGGCGGCGGACGTCCTGACCCAGATGGGGATCGAGGTGAACGTTGGCCCGCAAGTCGCTGAAAAGGCTCTGGTCGAGGTCGGGATCTGCTTCATGATGGCCCCGATGCATCATCCCGCGATCCGCCACGTCATGCCCGTACGTGGCGAGTTGGGCACACGGACCGTGTTCAACATCCTCGGGCCGCTGACCAACCCCGCAGGCGTCGCGCGCCAATTGACCGGCGTCTTCTCGCCCGTCCTGATCCGCCCCATGGCGGAGGTTTTGCGCGCGCTCGGCTCCGACGCCGCATGGCTCGTCCACGGCCACGACGGGACCGACGAGATGTCGATCTGCGGACCCACCTCGGTCGCGGTATTAGCGGACGGCGAGGTCACGGAACGCCAGGTCACGCCCGACGACGCCGGCCTTCCGACGCACCCCTTCGCGGACATCGTCGGGGGGGAGCCCGCCGACAACGGCCGCGCTTTCCGCGCCCTGCTCGACGGGGCGCCCGGGGCCTACCGCGATGCCGTCCTCCTGAATGCCGCGGCGGCGCTCCTGGTGGCCGGACGCGTGAACGAACTGGGCGACGGCGTCGAACGGGCCTCGCGCGCCATCGACAGCGGCGCCGCAGGCGACAAGGTCGAGGCGCTTGCACGCCTCACGACGGAGGCATCATGACCACACCCACGATCCTTGAGCGGATCAAGGCCTATAAACTGGACGAGATCGCCGCACGGAAGGCCGAACGCGACCAGACCTCGATCGAGGCCGCGGCCCGCGCCGCGCCCGCCGTTCGACCCTTCGCCGACGCCCTGTTGCAAGCCAAGATCGAAGGATATGGCCTGATCGCCGAAATCAAGAAGGCCAGCCCGTCAAAGGGCGTGATCCGCAACGATTTCGACCCGCCCGCGCTGGCCCGTGCCTACGCCGCGGGCGGCGCGACCTGTCTCTCCGTCCTGACCGACGGGCCATCGTTCCAAGGCGACGATTCCTATCTTGGTGCCGCTCGGGCCGAAGTGGATCTGCCAGTTCTTCGCAAGGATTTCCTGTTCGACCCCTGGCAGGTCGCCGAAAGCCGCAGCCTCGGCGCCGATTGCATCCTGATCATCATGGCCGCCGTATCCGACGCTCAGGCCGCCGAGCTGGAGGCTGCCGCCGCCGACTGGGGCATGGACGCCTTGATCGAGGTTCATGACCGAGAGGAGCTGGAGCGATCCAGTCACCTCAATTCGCGCCTCCTCGGGATAAACAACCGAAATCTCAACACCTTCGAAACCGATCTTCAGGTGACGCGCGATCTGTCGCGCCGGGCTCCGGAAGACCGGATGCTGGTCTCCGAATCCGGGTTGAATACGCGGGAAGATCTCGCCGGCATCGCCCGCTACGGCGTCCGTTGCTTCCTCATCGGCGAAAGCCTGATGCGTCAGGAAGACGTCGTCGCCGCGACCCGCGATCTTCTCGCCAGCCCGATGGTTCCCGTGCGATGAGCGGACTCAGCCACTTCGACGACAGCGGCGCGGCGCATATGGTCGACGTATCGGTCAAGGCCGAAACCGCACGGCTGGCTGTGGCCGAAGGCTGGGTGAAGATGTCTGCGCAAACGCTCGAAATCATAAGATCCGGTACCGCGAAGAAGGGCGACGTCATCGGCGTGGCCCGCCTTGCAGGGATCATGGGGGCAAAGCGCACGGCCGACCTCATCCCGCTGTGCCACCCCCTGCCCATCGCCCGCGTCGCGGTCGATCTTGTGCCCGATGACGATCTGCCCGGCCTTCGCGTCACGGCCACCGTCGGGACCGCCGGCCGCACCGGTGTCGAGATGGAGGCGTTGACAGCCGTCACCACGGCCTGTCTGACCGTCTACGACATGGCCAAGGCCGTACAGAAGGACATGTCCATCGGCGGTATCCGCCTGCTGTCCAAGACAGGTGGGAAATCGGGCGACTGGGAGGCCCCTGTCCGGTGATCTCGGTCGAGGAGGCGTCAGCCGCACTTCTGGCTCTCGTCAGCCGGCTGCCGGTCGAGAGGGTGCCGCTCCGCGCCGCGCGTGGTCGTGTCCTGTCCGGCCCGGTCCGCGCGCGTCATGCCCAGCCGTCCTTTGCGGCCTCCGCGATGGACGGCTATGCGATCGCCGTCGCCGATCCGGTGCCAGGCCAGAGGTTCCGCATCAAAGGTGAATCCGCAGCCGGGCATCCGTTCACGGGCCGGTGCGACGGCGACGGGGCAATCCGCATCTTCACAGGCGCACCAGTTCCCGAGGGAGCGGTCCGCGTGATCATTCAAGAGGACGTGACGCGTGACGGCGACGTCATCGTGCTGACCGATACGGTAGGCTCCGGTACTCACATCCGCCCCGAGGGAGGCGACTTCGACGCCGGCGCAACCCACGACCCGCAGAGACCGCTCGGCAGTCGCGACATCGCGCTCCTTGCGGCGATGGGGCACGGCAAGCTGTCGGTGATCCGCCGCCCGGAGGTCGCCATCATCATGACGGGGGATGAACTGCGCCCACCCGGGACGCTCCTCGCTACCGGCCAGATCGCCGCCTCGAACGGCTATGGTCTGGCCGCGATGCTGGAGGATGCGGGGGCACAGGTCAGGCTGCTGCCGATTGCGGCAGATACGCCGGAGAGCCTCGGTCAGGCGTTGGATCTTGCAGCAGGCGCGGACCTGGTGCTGACCATCGGTGGCGCTTCCGTCGGCGACCACGACCTCGTCGCGGCGACCGCAGGTGCGGCCGGACTCGAACTATCCTTCCACAAGGTCGCGATGCGACCGGGAAAGCCGCTCCTTGCCGGGAAGCTGAAAGGGTCCACCCTTGTCGGCCTTCCGGGTAATCCCGTATCGTCAATGGTTTGCGGGTTGATCTTCATTCTACCACTCCTCCGATCGATGTTGGGATTGCCCCCCGGCGTGCCACGTCGCGTCGTCCCCCTCGCCGTCGGGATCGGACCGAACGGACCACGCGAACACTATATGCGCGCGACCCTTCGTGACGGTCGGGCGCAGCCGCATGCACGACAGGACAGCAGCCTTCTGTCCATCCTGGCCGACGCCGATGTCCTGCTCGTACGTCCCCCCCGCGATCCGGAGCGTGGGCCCGGAGATCCGGTCGACGTGATCGATCTGCCGCGTTAACCTGCAATTAACCTTCGCACGCGAAAGCTGATGGTGCCCGGCCTTCTGGATGTTGACACAAAAGGTGAACTTTTCTAGAACATCCGATGATGGGCCATAATGCCGTTACCAAGGGAATCCCAATCATGTTGACCCGCAAGCAACGCGACCTTCTGGCGTTCATTCACACGCGCGTTCAGCGGGATGGGGTGCCGCCTTCGTTCGACGAGATGAAGGACGCGCTGGATCTGCGCTCCAAATCGGGAATCCACCGGCTCATAACCGCTCTGGAGGAGCGGGGGTTCATCCGTCGCCTTGCGCACCGTGCGCGCGCGATCGAGATCACGCGCCTGCCGGAAGACATGGTCGGCGGTGCGTCCTTCGTACCCCGGGTGATCGAGGGCGGCGCGTCGGAACAGGGTGCCCCGCACAATGCCATGCCGGTTCGTATTCACGCAATCGAACTGCCCGTCATGGGACGCATCGCAGCCGGTGTGCCGATCGAGGCGATCAGCGAAGTTTCGCATCACGTTGCGGTTCCCGGCCAGATGCTGGATCGTGGGGGCAATCATTACGCTCTTGAGGTCAAGGGCGATTCGATGATCGACGCCGGCATCAACGATGGGGACGTCGTGGTGATCCGCGATCAGGGCACGGCCGAGAACGGCGACATTGTGGTCGCACTGGTCGAAGGCCATGAGGCGACGCTCAAGCGGTATCGTCGCGTGAAGGGGATGATCGCGCTGGAAGCGGCGAACCCGAGCTATGAAACCCGACTCCTGCGCGAAGATCAGGTCAAGGTTCAGGGGCGGCTTGTCGGCCTGATCCGCAGCTACTGACGCTTGATTTCGGCACGGCTAATGTCGGCACGGCCGCCGGGGTCCGCCTCCGGGCGGCAGTCTGGACGTTCCTTGTGTCGATCAAGTCCAACAATGGCTTCACGAGTTGAAGAGTCTGGACCGTTGCCTGACGTTCAGTCTCCCTGCCCCATCGACCAGGGGCGTTCGCCTTGCATCTGTCGGGCCGTTCGGAAGAGGACCGCTCCGTCGGCCAGACGGGACAGTGACACTGCGCCGGTCCGCGACAGGCTTTTTACATCCAGGATGATGCATCCGTCAGCGATGGTTTGCTGTCCCGGCTCCATCGGGACGGGCAGGACGACCCATCCCGGATCCAGCGAACAGGCCTGCAAGGCGGCTGGAACGTCGCCCTTCGACCTTGCCTGATGCAGCACGATGCCCGTTTCGGTCATGTCCGGCCGGGGCCTTGCCGCGGCGGTCGCCTGATCCGCACCGTCGCCATCGTTTTCAAGCCAGACCCCGGCCACGAAGGAGGCGCCCTTCTCGCGACTGAGCCAACGTCCCGACGGACCCATCGTCCCGACGAGCCGGCCGTCGTCCGAGATAAGAATATCGGGCCGGCTTCCCTGCATCCAGATCAGGCCAGCCACCGCTACCAGGACGACACCCGTACCGCGTGACAGGTTGCCACGGGCGGCCCCGAAAATGGCAAGCCCCAACCCCAGAAGGGGGAGGACCTGCCAGGTGGGTGCCGGCAGATGGCCTGTCGAACCGGGCAGTTCCGCGACCCTATGGGCGACCGCCAGAATCCATTCGATCCCCCAGCCCGCGA
Source organism: Jannaschia rubra (assembly GCF_001403735.1). GTDB lineage: Bacteria > Pseudomonadota > Alphaproteobacteria > Rhodobacterales > Rhodobacteraceae > Jannaschia > Jannaschia rubra. The sequence continues at coordinate 29,514 of NZ_CXPG01000017.1, read as the reverse complement.
CGCGGAACGGCAGATCTTCCAATCCGAAGGGCCAGAGCATGAGACCGATGAATAGAAGGGGCATGACCGCAAAGCCCATCATCGGGACGGCCAGCATGTTTGCCAGAACGCCGTATTGGCCAACCCGGTTGAAGTGCAGCGCCGCGATCGGGCCTGTCGCGAGCCCCGCCACGACCGAAGACAGGAGCAGGGAGATCACGGCCCCCCGCCAGCCCCGCATCCAGGCGGGACGATCCGTCCGGGCCAGAGCGCCGAAGGCGATGACCAACGCGGCCGTGGCGGCGAAGGACATCTGGAAGCCCGGCCCGGTCAGGCTTTCGGGGCGCCAGAGCAGGACGAGGAGCGCGGCGATCGCGACGCTGCGAAGCGAGAGGGCGCGCCGCCCCAGCAAGACGGCACCCAGCATGACGACAGCCATCACGAAGGCGCGCTGCGTTGCCACCCCCCCGCCGGACAGGAACAGATAGGCCAGCGCGAAGGGCAGCGCAGCTGCCGCGGCCCAGGCGCGGGTCGGATGGTAGAGCGCGAGGGATGGGATCAGCGCCAGGCCACCGCGCACCGCCCAGAAGACGAAGCCCACCAGCAGGCCCATGTGAAGCCCTGAAATCGCGAGCAGATGGGCGAGGTTGGACGCGCGCAGATCCTCGGTCACCTGGTCGGACAGGCCGGCGCGGTCGCCCGTCGTGATTGCCGCCGCGACCTGTCCCACCTGCCCCGGCAGCCGCTCCCGCAAGCCGTTTCCGATGGCGGCGCGCAGGCGGGCGACGGCGAGCGAGATTCCGTTGGAGGGCGGCTCGGCGAGAAGCAGGGGCACGCGGGAGTAGCCGATGCCCCCCAGTTTCAGAAACCAGGCGTGCCGCTGGAAGTCGAAGCCGCCGGGCTCGGTCGGCCCGGGCGGCGCGGTGAGATGCGCCGTCGTCATCACCCGCAGGCCGGGGCGCGGGACCGCACCCGCCTCGTCGTGAAGCGAAACCCTGACGCGGCGCGGGGTCTCGTCCGGGCCAAGTCCGTCGAGCCTGACGCGGTCGAGAGTCAGTCGGGGCGCACCGGAAGCGGATCGGTCGATGTCGACGACCCGTCCCTCGACCGCTCCGTAATAGCGAAACCCCAGGACCGGGCCGGCCACGAGGTTCGTCCGCATCTGCGCCGCGAGCATCCCCGTGACCGAGACGGCGACCATCAGGGGCACGAACCCCACGCTACCGCGCAGGCCCCATGCGACGGCGAACAGCAGAAGGCAGGCGAGCGCGGCCACAACCGCCGCCGCCGATCCGGGCTCGGCCGGCAACGCGAAGTAAAGCCCCACACCCGTGCCGAAGGCGACCGCGATCCAGGGCAGGCGATGGCCGCGCAGGGCTTGACACTCCGCAGCGAGGCGCGCGCTCCAGGGGTGCGGCGCGGGTGGCGCAACGTCGGCGGGGTGCATCCTTGCCCTCGACCTCCGGGCTGCCTATCAACCCGGCGACCCTGCGCGAGGTCTGGTTTACAAATCGTTAACCGGGCCGTGCCATCACCGCGCCAGACCAAGGATTCCGCCATGACCGCCTCGACCGAGGACCGCCCCGTCGTCACCCGTTTCGCCCCGTCCCCGACGGGATATCTGCACATCGGCGGGGCGCGGACAGCGCTGTTCAATTGGCTGTTCGCCCGCGGCCGAGGCGGGAAGTTCCTGCTGCGGATCGAGGATACCGACCGCGCCCGGTCGACCGATGCGGCGACGCAGGCCATCTTCGACGGGCTGACATGGCTGGGGCTCGACTGGGACGGCGACGCGGTGAGCCAGTTCGCTCGCGCCGACCGCCATGCGGAGGTGGCAAAGGCGATGCTGGCCTCCGGGCACGCCTACCGTTGCCATTCCAGCCAGGACGAAATCGAAGCATTCCGCGAAGCCGCGCGGACGGAGGGGCGCTCGACCCTGTTCCGGTCTCCCTGGCGCGAGGCGGAGGAGGCGACGTACCCCGACACGCCGTCGGTCATCCGACTGAAGGCCCCGCGCGATGGGGCGACGGTGATCGACGATGCGGTGCAGGGACGCGTGACCTTCGCCAACGATCAACTCGACGACATGGTGCTGCTGCGGTCGGACGGTACGCCGACCTACATGCTGGCCGTGGTGGTCGACGACCGCGACATGGGCGTGACGCACGTGATCCGCGGCGACGACCATCTTAACAACGCCGCGCGGCAGGCGCAGATCTACGAAGCGATGGGGTGGGAGCAGCCGGTCTGGGCTCATATCCCCCTGATCCATGGCGCCGATGGAAAGAAGCTGTCCAAGCGGCATGGGGCCACCGGGGTCGAGGAATACGCCGAGATGGGCTTTCCCGCCGCGGCCGTCCGCAACTATCTGACGCGCCTCGGGTGGAGCCATGGCGACGACGAGTTCTTCACTGACGCGCAGGCGCGGGAATGGTTCGGGCTGGAGGGGATCGGACGGGCCCCTGCCCGGCTGGACCTGAAGAAGCTCGAGAACCTGTCGGGCCAGCACCTGAGCGCAATGGACGACGACGAGATGGTGGCGGCAGCGCTGGATTGGGCGCGCAGGACGGGCATGGCGCCCATCGACGCGGAAGCGCTGGCGCGGGCCGTTCCATTGGTCAAGGACGCCTGCCGGACCCTGCCCCAGGTGATCGAACGGGCACGCTTCGCGCTGATCTCGCGCCCGGTGGATATCGACGGCAAGGCATCGAACGCGCTCGATCCGGTATCCCGTCGCATACTGTCGGAATTGACGCCGCACCTGCAAAATGCTAGCTGGACGCGCAACGACCTCGAGGCGATCGTGGGTGATCTTGCGCAGTCCAAGGGGCTGGGTCTGGGAAAGTTGGCAGCGCCCCTGCGCGCGGCGCTCGCCGGTCGGACGGCCACCCCCAGCGTCTTCGACATGATGCTCGTCCTGGGGCGTGACGAAACGGTCGCACGGCTGGGCGATGTCGCCGTCGAGACGAGTTCCTGAGACGGCGGCATTTGTGGTCGCCGCACCACCTCAGGGTAAGGATTGCGGGAAAAGACACCCGAACGATCAATTGGTTGCATGGCACGCCGACCGCGGCGGCCCCTTCGAAAGGACGGATATGGCTGATACTGACAAGACGGCAAGACTGACGCTCGACGGCAAGAACTACGATCTGCCGATCCTGTCGCCCAGCGTCGGGCCGGACGTGGTCGACATTCGCAAGCTCTATGGACAGGCGGGGGTCTTCACTTACGATCCCGGCTTCACCTCCACGGCGTCCTGCGACAGTGCGATCACCTTCATCGACGGCGAGAAGGGCGTTCTGCTGCACCGCGGCTATCCCATCGGACAGCTTGCCGAAAAATCGCATTTTCTCGAGGTCTGCTACCTTCTGCTCTACGGCGATCTGCCATCGGCGGCCGAAATGGAGAAGTTCGAGAGCATCGTCACGCGTCACACCATGGTGCACGAACAGATGCACAACTTCTTCCGCGGATTCCGGCGCGACGCGCATCCGATGGCGACCATGGTCGGCGTGGTGGGCGCGATGTCGGCCTTCTATCACGACAGCACCGACATCAACGACGAATGGCAGCGTGAGGTCGCGGCGATCCGCCTGATCGCGAAGCTGCCGACGATCGCGGCGATGGCCTACAAGTATTCCGTGGGCCAACCTTTCGTCTATCCGCGCAACAACCTGGATTATGCGGCGAACTTCCTGAACATGTGCTTTTCGGTCCCGGCGGACGATTACGTCGTCGATCCGATCCTGGCGCGTGCCATGGACAGGATCTTCACCCTGCACGCCGATCATGAACAGAACGCCTCGACTTCGACCGTCCGGCTGGCGTCGTCGTCGGGAGCGAACCCGTTCGCCTGCATCGCGGCCGGCATCGCCTGTCTCTGGGGGCCCGCACACGGCGGCGCGAACCAGGCGTGCCTCGAGATGCTGCGCGAGATCGGGACGGTGGACCGCATCCCCGAGTTCATCGCCCGCGCCAAGGACAAGGACGATCCGTTCCGCCTGATGGGTTTCGGGCACCGGGTCTACAAGAACTTCGACCCGCGCGCGACCGTGATGAAGCAGAGCGCCGACGAGGTGCTGGAGCTTCTGGGGATCGAGGATAATCCGACCCTGCAGGTCGCCAAGGAGCTTGAGAAGCAGGCGCTCGACGATCCTTATTTCGCCGAGAAGAAGCTGTTTCCCAACGTGGACTTCTATTCCGGCATCATCCTGGAAGCGATGGGCTTCCCGACGTCGATGTTCACGCCGATCTTCGCGCTGTCGCGCACGGTGGGCTGGGTCGCGCAGTGGAAGGAACAACTGTCCGATCCGAACCTCAAGATCGGCCGGCCCCGGCAGCTCTATACCGGGCCGACGGAACGCGATTACGTCGAAGTTGAAGACCGCTGATCGCCGCCGACGTGGAAACGCCGCCCCGCAAGGGGCGGCGTTCTTCGTCGGTCAGGCGGTGGATCAGCGGGCGGCGGTTCCGCGCGCGCCCGGCGCCGGCCGGAACTCTCCCGAGGAAGCGGTGGCCCGGCTGACGAAGTAGATCGCCGCCCAGGCCACGATGAAGCCGGGGATGATCTCGTAGATGCCCGGCCCGCCGAGAAAACTGCCGTTCCAGCCCAGAGTGATCCAGACGATCACCGTGGCCGCCCCGCCGATCAGCCCGGCCACGGCGCCGCTTCCGGTCATCCGGTCCCAAGTCAGCGACAGGATGATGAGCGGACCGAAGGCCGCACCGAACCCGGCCCATGCATTCGCCACGAGGCCAAGGACCTGGCTGTCGGGATCGCCCGCGATGAAGGCAGCCACGAGGCCCACCAGGATGACGCTGATCCGGCCCACGGTCACAAGCTCCCGGTCGCCGGCCTGCTTGTTGAGGAACAGGCGATAGAAGTCCTCCGTCAGCGAAGAGGACGACACGAGAAGCTGGCTGGAGATGGTCGACATGATCGCCGCCAGCAGCGCCGCGAACAGAAAGCCGGTGATGAGCGGATGGAACAGCAGGTTGGACAGGATGATGAAGATCGTTTCAGGGTCGTCCACGGGAAGGTCGTTCCGCACGGCATAGGCCCGGCCCAGGATGCCCAGGCTGACCGCACCGACGAGCGATATGAACATCCACGTCATGCCGATGTTGCGGGCGACCGGAACCTCGCGCACCGACCGAACGGCCATGAAGCGGACGATAATGTGCGGCTGTCCGAAGTATCCCAGGCCCCAAGTCACGGCGGAGAGAAAGCCGAAGAACGTCAGGCCCTTGGTCAGCGAGAGGAAATCGGGGTCGACGGCGCCCAGAGTCTCGCCCGCCTGATCGAAACCGCCGCCGCCCGCACCATAGAGGACGACCAGCGGCATGACGATCAGCGCCAGCATCATGATGATGCCCTGCACGAAATCCGTCAGGCTGACGGCGAGGAAGCCGCCGATGACGGTATAGATCATCACGATGCCCAGCGTCAGCCATATCCCGATGGAATAGTCGCTGAAGCTGTCGGAATTGATGAGGTCGCCGAAGGCGCTGGAAAAGAGCTTGCCGCCTGCCACGAGGCCAGAGGCGGTGTAGACCGAAAAGAATACCACGATGATGATGGCCGACACGATCCTCAGCGCCGCCGCGCGGCTCGGAAAGCGGTTCGCCAGGAATTGCGGGATCGTCAGCGCGTTGTCGTAGCGTTCGGTCTGTTCGCGCAGGCGCGGGGCCACCACGATCCAGTTGACCAGCGCGCCGACGAACAGGCCGATCCCGATCCACGCCTCGACCAGCCCGGCGGCATAGAGCGCGCCGGGAAGCCCCAGCAGAAGCCAACCGCTCATGTCCGACGCACCCGCGGACAGCGCCGCGACGGCGGGGCTGAGGTTGCGCCCGCCGAGCATGTACTCCTCGGAACTGGCGGTCGATTTCCGCCAGGCATAGACGCCGATCCCGATCATCAGCGCGAAATAGGCTAAGAGACTTATCCAGACGCCCAGGGCCATCAGATTCTCCTCGAGAAAAGAATACTCAGATGACGCAGCGTCCCACGGCAGGCGACGCAAGGGAACATGAAACTGCGACGCCCGGACGCCGGCCAGCGACGCGGGGGTCGGTGTGTCAGCCGTCGAGCGTGAGCGAGATGCGCCGGTTGGACCGGCCCTTGCTCTCGATCTTGCCGATGCGGAACATGCCGATCTCGGCCGTGGTGCGGACATGGGTGCCGCCGCAGGGTTGCAGATCGACGGGCGCATCCGCCCGACCGATGCGAACCAGACGGATGCGGCCCGCGCCGCGCGGCGGCCTGACCGCCAGCGTCTTGACCAGCGCCGGATTGGCGTCGAGCGCGTCCTCGGTGATCCACTCCTCGGTCACGGGATGGTCTGCGGCGACGAGCTGACCCAGGCGTGCCTGGATGAAGTCGCGGTCGTGGATGACCTCGGGCATGTCGAAGTCGAGCCGGCTCTTGTCGTATCCGATCTGGCCGCCCGTCACCGGCAGGGGCACGACGACCGACAGAAGGTGCAGCGCCGTATGCATCCGCATGAACCTGTGCCGCCTGTCCCAGTCGAGTCGCATCTCGATCTCGGCGTCCGGCTCCGGCAGGGGACCGCCGCTCGCCGGCAGCAGGACGATCCGCTCGCCCTCGCCCTTGACCGCCCCGGCGATCTCGCAGGAGCCGCCGTCCCAGCGGAGGCGCCCGCTGTCGCCGGGCTGGCCGCCGCCTTTGGGATAGAAGACGGTGCGGTCGGGGACGATGCCGCCTTCGGGGGTGATCGCCGCGACGCGGCCGGTGGCGGACTTTAGGTAGGGATCGGTGCGGAACAGGGGGTCGGTCATGTGCTTGGCGGGCCTTCGGGTTGCAGGGCTTCGGGGTTGCGCAGCAGGACGTCGCGGCGGGGCAGCGGATGCTCCAGCCCCTCGGCCTTGAAGCGCTTGGCGATGGCGTGGTTCAACTCCGAAGCGACCACGACCTTGAACAGGATGTCACGCAGCACCACGCGGACCGTGAAGTCGAGGCCGTTCGTCCCGAAGCCGTCGAACGTCACCAGCGGCGGTGGATTGAGGATGACCATGGGGTGTTCCTCGGCCACCTCCTGCAGGATCCGCTCGACCCGTTCAGTGTCGGAGCCGTATGCCACGCCCAGCGTCAGGACGACCCGCCCGGAAGCGTTGTTGAGCGTATAGTTCGTGACGACCCCCGAAATCAGGTCCGCGTTCGGCACGATCATGTCCTGGCGGTCGAACGTCTCGATCCGGGTGGAGCGGACGCTGATCTCGCGCACGAACCCCTCGACCCCGCTGGCCTGGACGACCACCCAGTCGCCCAGCTTGATGGGCCGCTCGATCAGCAGGATGATGCCCGAGACGAAGTTCTGCACGATGGTCTGCAAGCCGAAACCCACACCGACCGACAGGGCGCCCGCGACGATGGCAAGACCGCTCAGGTCGATGCCCGCGGCGGTGACGGCCATCAGGATGGCGATGGTGATCCCGATATAGCCTGTGCCCGAGAGGATCGCGTTGGTGCCCCCGGTGTCGAGCTTGGTCTTGGGCAGCACGCTGGTCCGCAACACGCCCTTGAGCAGGCGGACCATCAGGTAGCCGACGAGGAACACGAGGGCGAGAGTCAGAAAACTGCCCGGCGAGATCCGCGATTCGCCGAAGTCGAAGCCAAGCTGGAACTTTGTCCACCATTCCCGCAGCGTCGACGGCAGCACGCCCCAGATCAACGCGAAAAGCGGCAACGACAACAGCGCCAGCACGAAGCCCACCAGCGTCGGCAGCAGCGCGTCGCGGCCGGTATCGGGCCGTCGCATCGCGGCCGCATAGAGATCGAAGGCGAACCCCTGCAGGATCCCGATGAACATGATGAGCGCGAGCGACAGTGCCGCGGGCCAGAGCGCCGCATTGGCGAGGTTGACGTAACCCACCGCCGCCACCAGCGGCGACAGCACCCCCACCAGTATGAGGCCTCGCCCGATCAGCCGAAGGACCTGCGCCCAGAAGCCGCCACCCCCGTCATCGTCGTCGGCGCGCGCCGCCTCCCCCTCCGACAGGAACAGCTTGCCCATGCGGAACAGGTTGATCCCCGCGATGACCAGCAGCACCAAATGCGCCACCGCGTTGCTGACGACCGGATCGTTCGCAGTCTGGGTGATGACCTCCACCGCCATGGCGCCCGCCAGCAGGATGCCCAGCATCAGCGCATAGAACCGCGCAGCCGGCCGACGCGCGGGGCTGACGGGCAGGAACGCCTGCGCCGTCTCTCGCATCGGCAGCGCTTGGAGCGACAGCCACCGCGCCATCAGGATCGTGAACCCCATGAGCGGCAACAGGGTGGTCGCCGCATCGACCCGCAGGCCCTCGGCGCCCATGAGTTGCAGGATGCGGACGACGGCGAATAGCCCCGCAACCGGCAGGATCAACCGGACGACGGAAATGGTCAGAAGGATGACACGCGCGACCGCGCTGTCAGCCTCGTGCAGGGCGACACGGTCGCGCAGCTTGCCCAGCCAGACCCCGGATCGCCAGAGCAGCAGGATCGCCACCAACACCAGAAGCCCCAACTCACCCCCGCGGGCCTGCCAGACGGCGCGGGCGGTCGGCGTGGCGAAGGGCGCGTAGAGTTCCTGCCCGAACGCCTTCAGCCAGGACGCGATGGCCGCGACCGTGGGGGGCCAGTTCACCGGGTTGACCGGCGCCGGGGCCTTTGACAGCAGCTGCGCCGCGCGGTTCGCCTCCAGCAGGCGATCGACCTCGGAGATCAGGCCATCCGCAGCGGTGAAGGATGCCTGCGCCTCGCGGACGGGGGCCCTGAGCTCCTCCAGCCGCCGGTTCAGTTCCGAACGCTGGATGCCGATGCCGGGCGGCTCGGTCTCTCCTTCCTCGGGCGGGGGGCCGATCGCTTCGATCTGCGCGGTCAGGGTCTCGATCCGGGCGGCGTTTGCAGTCTGTGCCTCCTGGAACCGGGCGCGCCAGTCGGCAAGTTCCCCCCGCAGCGCCGTCAGCGCCCCGGCCGAGGCATCGCCGCTTTCCAGCACCGACTCCGTGCGTTCCGAGAGGGCCTTCCAGTCCGGGTCGACACCCTGCGCCACGCCCGGAAGGACCAGCCAGAGCGTCAGGAAGACGGCGAGGAAAAACCTCATTCGAAGGCCGTCGGAACCTCGCGCTCCGGTCCGTCGAGCCAATGCGGCACCGGCAGGCCCTTGTCGCGCAGGAAGTCGGGGTTCCACAGCTTGGACTGATAACGCGAGCCGTAGTCGCACAGGATCGTCACGATGGTATGCCCCGGCCCCATGTCGCGGGCCATCTTCACGGCGCCGCCCACGTTGATGCCGGTCGATCCGCCCATGCACAGCCCTTCGTGTTCCAGAAGATCGAAGATGATGGGCAGCGCCTCCTCGTCCGTGACCTGGCAGACGAAATCGGGGGTGAAGCCTTCCAGGTTGCCGGTGATCCGCCCCTGCCCGATGCCTTCGGAAATGCTGGAGCCTTCGGACTTCAACTCGCCGTGCTCATAGAAGTTGTAGAGCGCGGCGCCCATCGGGTCGGCCAGCCCGACCTTGACGCCCTTCGGCTGCAACGCCGCCGCCACACCCGCGACGGTACCGCCCGTGCCGGCCGCACAGATGAAGCCGTCGACCTTGCCGCCGGTCTGCTCCCAGATTTCCGGCCCGGTCGTCTCGACATGGGCCTGCCGGTTCGCGGTGTTGTCGAACTGATCGGCGAAGATCGCGCCGTTGGGCTCCGTCCGCGCGAGCGTCTCCGCCAGCCGCCGGGCATAGCGGACATAGTTGTTCGGATCCTTGAAGGGCTTGGGCGGAACCTCGACCAGCGTGGCACCGGCCAGACGCAGCATGTCCTTCTTTTCCTGGCTCTGGCTGTCGGGGATCACGATCACCGAACGGAACCCCATCGACGCGCCGACCAGCGACAGGCCGATGCCGGTGTTCCCGGCCGTCCCCTCGACGATGGTGCCGCCGGGTTTCAGCGCGCCCGAGGCGATGGCGTCGCGGATGATGAACAGCGCAGCGCGGTCCTTGACCGACTGGCCGGGGTTCAGGAACTCCGCCTTGCCCAGGATCTCGCAGCCCGTCTCGTCGGAGACGCGGTTGAGCCGGATCAGGGGGGTGTTGCCGATGGCATCGGACAGGGACGAATGGACGGTCACGGGCAGGCCTCCGGGGCTGGTCTCCCCTTGGGTCTAGACCCCGGATTGCAAGTCTTCAACCGGCCTTCCCGCGCGCAAGCCGTCCGCGCGCAGACCCAGCCATTGCACCGACACGATCAGGGGAGCGTTGACCGCCTCGCCCGAGGCGACCATGGCCAGAACCTGCGACAGGGGCACGACATGGGCACGGATGTCCTCATGCTCGGAGGCGAGCCCGTGCAGCCCGCCCGCATCGTCCGGCAGGTCGCAGACCGCGACGTAGGAATGGATGACCTGCGCCACGCCGCCGGGGCTGGGGAAATAGCGGGCCACGAAATGCAGGTCGCCGCGGTCCACGGTGATCCCCGCCTCCTCCTCCAGCTCGCGCAGGGCGGTGGTCTCGGGCCCCTCGCCCGCGTCGATCAGGCCGGCGACCGGCTCCAGCATCCAGGGCTGCCGGTCGCCCTTGGCCAGGGCTCCGATGCGGATCTGCTCGACCAGCAGGACGCGGTCGCGGCGGGGATCATAGGGCAGGACGGTGGCGGCATCGGTGATATGGCTGATCGCCCGGTTGATGCGACCCGACCGGGTGCCGTCGAACCGCGGATGGTCGAGCGTCCATTCCTCGACCCGGTGGAACCCCTCATAGGGATAGTCGACGGACTCGACGCGGATGTCCTCCACCGGCGCGCCGCCGCCCACGGTCACGGGACGATGCGCGGCGCGGGCCGCGACGATACCTTGTGCGCGCGCTTGGATCACGCCGCGCCGGGCCGCGATGGCGGCTGGCGTCATGCGGCCCATGGCGCGCTGCACCTCGGCCGCGGCCAGGATCGTGCGGTCGCCATGCAGCGCGACCCAACCGTCGCGCGACCACGGCACGCCCGCGCCCTCTGCCCCGCCCGCGCGATAGACCAGCGCGGCCACCGGGCCGTCGGGGCCCGTCACGGTCACGGCCTCCGGCGAATAGGCGAAGGCGGTCTCGTACCAGTCGAGCCGGGCGCGACAGTCGTCGCTCAGCGGTTCGGTCAGCAGGCCCATCGTCTGCCCGCCTTCGACCAGGACGGGCCAGTCGCCATCGGCCGCGCGCTCCACCGACCACCCGTCGAGCGTGGCGGGCGACGTGGCGACCGGGCGTCCCGCGACCTGCGTCAGCAGCGCGTCCCAGGTCAGCGTCCCGAACAGGAAATACCGGCTCACCGCGTGACGCGGCCGGTGATGCCGGCAACCAGGCCGACCACGGCCCCCCCGCCGAACAGCACGATCAGGATGGCCGGGTGGGCAACCAGTTGCAGATCGTTCCAAAGGAACTCCATCCATGCCGACCCGGCCTGGCCGATGGCATTGTATTTCCGGTCGAGTGAATTGAGGACCATCACCCCCAGCGAATGCAGCAGCAGCGCCAGCATCATCAGGATCAGCGCCCCGGCGATGCCCGCCGTGATGCCGCGCGCCATGGTCGTGCCCTTGCCGGTCCGGCCCGTCGTCTCACGCCCGACATAGCGCCAGCCGACCAGCAGGCCGCCCAGCGCCAGGATCTCGCGGAAGCGCCCGACGCGGACGCCTTCCTCCAGCACCATGCGGACGATCAGGTCGCCCACCAGCCAGGCAAGGGCCGCGAACAGGACCGCCGCGACGAGTTTCGAGGGGGTGGGCATCAGATGGGCTTTCGTACGGTCATCTGGATCACGTCGCACATGCCATATTCGAACGCACCCGCACAGCCCGTCAGATACAGGTTCCACATCTTGCGGAAGCGGTCGTCGAACCCCTGTCGGGCGACGTCGTCCCAACGGGCGTTGAAGCGGTCGAACCAGCGGCGCAGCGTGATGGAATAGGCCTTGGCAAGACTGACCGAGCCGCCGTCCTCCAGTCCCGCGCGAGCGACCTGTTCGGCCAGCTTCATGGGTGCGGGCAGCATGCCGCCGGGGAAGATGTACTTCTGGATAAAATCCACCTGACGGGAGTAGGTCGACCAGCGGACGTCCGGCACGGTGATGATCTGCAGCGAGGCTTGCCGCCCCGGCCGCAGCCGGTCGCGCAGGATGCCGAAATAGACGGGCCAGTATTCGCGGCCCACCGCCTCGAACATCTCGATGCTTGCGATGCCGTCATAGCTGCCCGTCTCGTCGCGGTAGTCCTGAAGCTTGAGATCGACCTGCGCCGACAATCCCGCCTTTTCAATCCGTTCCCGGGCGAAGTTCAACTGCGCCCGGCTCAGGGTCAGGCCGGTCACCCGAAGCCCCCGGTCGCGTGCCGCGTATTCGGCGAACCCGCCCCAGCCGCAACCGATCTCCAGCACGTGCTCGCCCGGCTTGACGTCCATCCGGTCGACGATCGAGGCATATTTCGCCGTCTGCGCGGCTTCGAGGGATTCCTGTCCGGTGGCGAACAGGCCGGAGGAATAGGTCATCGTCTCATCGAGCCAGAGCCCGTAGAAATCGTTGCCTAGATCGTAGTGGCGCGAGATGTTCCTGCGGGCCTGCCTGCGGGTATTGCGGCGCAGCCAGAAGCGCAGCTTCTCATAGGTTCGCAAAACCACGAAACCGGGGAACTGCTGGATCAGGGCGTCGCCTTCCTTGTTGACGTAGTCGAACAGCGCCTGAAGGTCGGGTGTCGTCCAGGAGCCGTCCATGTAGCTTTCCATGAACCCCACGTCGCCCTCCCGCACGAGGCGGGCGAAGACGTCCACGGTCTGCACGACGATCTCGGCCGCAGGGCCGGGTTCGGGCCCGTCGTGGCGAAAGCGGCGACCGTCGGGCAGCACGATGTCGAGCCGCCCGGACCCGGCGCCCTGCGCCATGGCGAAGGCCCGGGGAAAATACCGCGGCAGGTCCTTCTGCCCGTCGAGTGTGGTGATCGCGTCCATGTCTCTCCCGAACCTCGGGCAGACTGAACCACCGGTTTGCCTCGGTCGGCAAGTCCTAGGCGCGCGATTACTCCGCGTCGCGTTGCTGATACGCCGCGAGCGCCTGCTCCCGGCCCAGGGCCAGCCCGACGATGGGCTCCTCCGGCCGGCTGTCCGGACCAATGGCCCAACTGCGCGGCACCGCGTCGAAGAAGGCGTCGTCCTCCAGCCACCTGCGGCGATAGACGGCCTTCGGGTCGAACTTCTCGGCCTGCGTGTCGGGATTGAAGATGCGGAAATAGGGCGATGCGTCCGGCCCCGACCCCGCCACCCACTGCCACCCCATCGCGTTCGATGCCGGGTCCCAGTCGATCAGCGTGTCCGCGAACCAGTCGCAGCCGATGCGCCAATGCGTCATCAGGTGCTTCGTCAGATAGGAGCCGACGAGCATCCGGGCGCGGTTGTGCATCCGGCCCGTGACGTAGAGTTCCCGCATCGCCGCATCGATCACGTCGATCCCGGTGAGCCCGCGCCGCCACGCCTCCGCATCTGCGCCGTCGCCCTGCCAGGGAAAGGCGTCCCATTCGGGGCGCCAGTTCTCGGTCGTCAGGCGGGGCGTGTGATACGCCAGATGGTGCGCGAAGTCGCGCCAGACGAGTTCCTTCAGGAACACCTCGGCGTCACCCTTCCCGTCATGGAGCGCCTTTTGCCCGGCGAACCAGCATTCGCGGATGCCGATCTCGCCCCAGGTGAGGTTCTCGGACAGGCCGGAGGTGCCGTCGACGGCCAGCATGTCGCGGGCAGTGGCATAGTCGTCCACCTTCGTCTCGATGAAGTCGACCAGACGGTCGCGGGCGGCCAGTTCCCCAACATGGACATGATCCGCCACGACATCCGCACCCCGCCGCATGGCACGACCCATGTTCCAGGCGTTCAGATCGTCCGACGCGGGCCAGGCGTCCGGCGCGGCAAGCGCCTCGACCGGGGGCAGCGGCCGACCGAGATCGCGGTCGCGCACAGCCTTCCAGAACGGGGTGTAGACCTTGTAGAATCCGCCCGCGCCGGTCTGAACCGTCCAGGGTTCGAACAGGACATGTGCCTGGAACGACCGCGCCTCGGTCCCCTCGTCGCGGAGCGCCTCCTTCACCTCGGTGTCGCGGGCCCGCTCGTCGGCGACGTAGAGGCGGTTCCAGACCACGGTGTCGGCGCCGGTTTCGACCCGCAGGTCGCGCAGCACGTCGATCGCCCTGCCCCGCCGCAACATCAGCCGCGAACCGATGTCTTCCAGCCGTTCCGACAGCGTGGCAAGGCCCAGCCCGGCGCGCCACAGGGGCGCGGCGCCCCAGGTCTCCACCACCTCGTCCAGGATGAAGACGGGGATGACGGGGCGGCCCTGTTCCGCGGCCCAGTGCATCGCCGGGTTGTCGGTCAGCCGGAAATCCCGGCGCATCCAAAGAATGATCGGAGCCATGGTCCGTCATCTAGGGCCGCGCGCCACGATGCAAGGGCGCGAACGGAAACGGGGGCCCGAAAGCCCCCGCGACGTGCCGCGAACGGCAGGGTTCAGATTTCGGCCCGCTCGGACTGAAGTCCGCGGAAGATGCACCAGCAGAGCGCCAGCAGGACCACCGTGAACAGCAGGCCGGTCGAGATGACCATCGACTGCAAGGCCGCAAGCCCGCCGCCCAGCAGCAGCGCGATGGCCACGGCACCTTCGAACACGCACCAGAACACCCGCTGCGGCACCGGCGCATCGACCTTGCCGCCCGCCGTGATCGTGTCGATCACGAGGCTGCCGGAGTCGGACGAGGTGACGAAGAACACGATGACCAGGATGATGCCCAGGAACGAGGTGATCGACGCCAGCGGCAGCGGGTCGAGCATCTTGAACAGCTGCAGCGGCAGGTCGGCCTCCTGCGCGGCGGTATAGCCATCGGTGATGACCTGATGGATCGCCGTACCGCCGAAGATCGACATCCAGGCGACGCAGGCGAAGCTGGGGATGAGCAGGACGCAGACCACGAACTCGCGCACCGTCCGGCCCCGGCTGACGCGGGCGATGAACATGCCGACGAAGGGCGACCAGCTGATCCACCACGCCCAGTAGAACGCCGTCCAGCCCTGCGAATAGTTCGTGTCCGGTCGGTTGAAGGGATTGGCCAGCGCCGGCAGGTATTCGACATAGGCCACGAGGCTCTGCCAGAAGAAGGTGAACAGGAAGACCGTTGGCCCCACGATCAGGGTAAAGAGGGCCAGAAGCCCCGCCAGTCCCATGTTGATCTCGCTCAGGATCTTCACGCCCCCGTCGAGGCCGCGCAGCACCGACACCAGCGCCACGGCGGTGATCGCGGTGATCAGGATCACCTCGGTCGTGTTGCCGATGGGGATGCCGAACAGGTCGTTCAGGCCGGCGTTGGCCTGCGTCGCGCCGAAGCCAAGCGACGTCGCCAGACCGAACAGCGTGGCGAAGACCGCGAGGATGTCGATGATGTGGCCCGGCCAGCCCCAGATGCGTTCGCCGAAGATCGGATAGAAGGCCGAACGGATCGTCAGCGGCAGACCCTTGTTGTAGGTGAACAGCGCCAGCGCCAGCGCGACGGTCGCGTAGATGGCCCAAGGGTGCAGCGCCCAGTGGAAGATGGTCGCGGCCATGCCCAGCCGGATCGATCCGGCCTCATCCCCCGTGGCGCCGCCGAGAGGCGCCCAGTCGGTCCGCAGCCCCGCTTCGTCCGCGGCCAGTTCGCCGAAGGAGGTCGAGAAGTGCGTCAGGGGCTCCGACACGCCGTAGAACATCAGCCCGATGCCCATGCCCGCCGCGAACAGCATCGAGAACCAGCCGATATAGCCATAGTCCGGCGTGGCGTCGGTGCCCCCCAGCCTGACCGATCCGTAAGGCGTCACGATCAGCAGCAGCGCGAAGACGACCACGATGTCGGCCGCCCCGATCAGGAACCAGCCGAAGTTTTGGGTGACGAAGTTGAACATCGCCGTGAAGATCGCCGAAGCATGGTCCGGCAGGGCGAGCGTGAAGAACACGAAGGCCACGATGGCGACGCCCGAGATGACGAAGACCGGGTTGTGGATATCGACGCCGAAGGGACCGATATCGCGCTGGATGTTGTCCTGCCCGACTTCGTAATCCGTCTGGATCACCTCCGTCACGCCCTCGGGACTGGGAATGCCGCCGTCCGGCGTCGTGTCTGTCATCGCTGTCTCCTCTTGTTGATCGTGCCTTCGGACGCGCCGGGCTATGGCGGGTCACAGGCGTGATCTTGCCGGAAGGTACTCCGATCGGTGCCGCTTGTCACATCGGAACTGGCTTGGCGCAGGCCCCTGTCCAGTGGATCAGGCGTTCAGGTCGACGACCACGCGGCCGCGCACCTGCCCCTTGAGGATGTCGGCGCCGAGCTTGGGCAGGTCCTCCAGCGTGGCGGGCACCACCATTTCCTCCAGCCTCTCCATGGGCAGAAGCTGCGCGATCCGGTCCCAGGCGCGCACCCGGTTGTCGTAGGGTTGCAGCACGCTGTCGATGCCCAGAAGGTTCACGCCGCGCAGCAGAAAGGGGATCACCGTCGCGGGCAGGCTCGCCCCGCCGGCAAGCCCCACGGCCGCGACCGAGGCGCCGTATTCCATCTGTCCAAGCAGTCGGGCCAGCATGGCGCCCCCCACCGCATCGACGCAGCCGCCCCAGGTCTCGCTCTCCAGCGGGCGCTTGACCGTCTCGGCCAGATCCTCGCGCGGGACGATTCGCGTGGCACCAAGCCCGCGCAGGTAGTCCTCCTGCTCCGGGCGTCCGGTGACGGCGGCCACCTCCTTGCCCAAAGCCGACAGGAGCGCCACGGCCACCGAGCCCACACCGCCCGATGCGCCCGTCACCAGCACGGGGCCGGCGCGGAAGCCGTGATCCTCCAGCGCCTGCACGGCCAGCATCGCTGTGAACCCCGCCGTGCCCACCGCCATCGCCTGCCGCGTCGTCAGCCCGTCGGGCAACGGCACCAGCCAGTCGGCGCGCACGCGGGCCTTCTGCGAATAACCGCCCCAATGCGCCTCCCCGACGCGCCAGCCGGTCAGCACGACCTTGTCGCCCGGGGCATAGCGGTCGTCCGACGACGCTTCGACCGTGCCGGCCAGGTCGATACCGGGGACATGGGGATAGTTCCGCACCAGCCCGCCCCCCGGCCCGATGCACAGCCCGTCCTTGTAGTTCAAAGTCGAATATTCGACCGCCACCGTCACCTCGGCCTCCGGCAGGTCGTCCAGCGTCAGGTCGCGGACCGCCGCACGGGTGCCGTCGTCGTCCTTGTCGACGACCAGTGCCTTGAACGTGTCGCTCATCTCCAGAACCTCTCCTTGGGTGTCGCGGCCAGCGGGCCGTCCTGTGTCATGCAGGTCAGGCGGTCGCCCGGCCCGTGGTCCATCGCAACCATGCCGATGGCGACGCCGCATCGGAACTCCTCCGACCGAGCGGCCGACCGGATGCGACCGACCCTGTCGCCGTCGTCGTTCAGAAGCGGCCATTCCCGGTCGCAAACCGGCGGGTCGCCCTCCAGTTCCACCGCCATCAGCCTGCGCCGGGGACGATGGTCGCGCAAGGCCGCTCCGCCGATGCAGTCGAACCGCTGGACGTATCGGCCCAGCCCCGCCTCGGCCGGGGTGTCGTCGCGGGTCATGTCGTTGCCGTAGGACAGAAGGCCGCCCTCGATCCTCTCGATGGTGTTGGGGCAGCCTGCGCGCACGTCGAGATCGGCGCCTTCGGCCATCAGCCGGTCCCAGAGCGCATGAGCCTTCGCCTCGGACGCGACGCGGACCTCGAACCCGCCCTGCTTCGAGAACCCGGATCGGGAGACGAGCACCTCCGCCCCGTCGAAGGGCGCCCAGGCGAAGCCGAAGAACGGCAGCTCGCGCACGGCGTTGCCAAGCACGCGACCAGCGAGTTCCGGGGCATTCGGCCCTTGGATGGCAAGGGTCTGGATGTCCGGCTCCGTCACGCGGAAGTCGAAGCCGCCCTCTGCCAGCGACGAAACCCAAAGTCCCAGATCTCCATCGGCCAGCGACAGCCACCAAACCCCCGGTCGGGGCCGCAGGGCGACGGGGTCGTTCAGCATCCCACCGCGACTGTCGCAGACCGGCAGATAAGCACAGCGGTCCGCCCCCACCCTGTCCAGGTCACGCGGTGTAAGCCGTTGCATCAGGCGGTCCGCGCCCGGCCCTTCGATCTGGACGATGCGTTCGCAGGCCACGTCCCAGACCTGCACCGCGCGCTTCAGGTGGGCGCAATCCTCTGCGGGGCTGCGGAAGACCGACGGCAGCAGGGTGCGGTTGTAGACGGTCCAGGCGCTGACGCCCGACGCCTCCACCGCCTCCGTCCACCAGGTCCGGCGCAGGCGGTTGGAGGGCGCGAGCCGCGTCACGCCGGCTCCGGCATGAACGGCAGGTCGGTATCCTCCGGCTCGACCCCCGCGGCGGTCAGCATGGCATGGATCTGCCCCCGGTGATGGGTCTGGCGGTTGAAGAAATGCGTGAGCAGAACCGCCATCGGCCGCGCGATGTCGCGCCCGAGCGCACCCGAGGAACAGGTCAGGTCGCCGTCGCAATCGGACAACGCTTCGGCCCAACGGGTGATGGCGGTATCCGTCGCCTTCCGCCGCGCGGCCCAGGCGGCCACGTCCGGCGTCAGGTTTCGCGACTCCGCGATCCCGCCCGGCGGCGCCTCCGGTCCGTCCGCAATGCGGGAAAGCCACATCTTGTCGGCCCGGAGCAGATGGTCGCACGTGCCAAGGATCGACCCGAAGAACGCGCCCCGATCGCGGGTCGCCTCGCCCGCGTCCAACGCCTGAACGTCGCGCCGCAAACCGCTGTTCTGCCACGCGTTGTAGAGCGCCGTCATTCGCACCCAACCGAGGGTTATCACTTCGCGACCTCCGGCCCGGACCAGTCGATCTGGCAGATTTCGGCGCTGCGGCCGTCGAAGTCCCATACGCGCCCGAAGGCACGCACCCGGCCCTTCGTCGCCGTGGCCACGGTGATGTCGCTGCCCATCCAGTATTCGGTGTTGGTCGCCACGATGTCGCGGTCGGGGTCCTTGCCGGGAACGGGGATCACCTCGCCCTGGATTTTCTTGCCGACCATAAGGCGACGGGTCTTGCCCTCGGTCTCATAGGTGATGGCGGCACGCTCGGCGCCCAGGAACTCGCTCACCAGCATGCGGAACAGGCCGGTGGTGCCGCGCGCCCGCCCCGAGAAGATCTCGACCAGACCGTCGTAGGCGGCATCCTCCGCCCGGTCGTCGATGAAGGCCGCGGCCTTCCAGTTGCCCCGCGCCATCAAGCCCGGAATATCGAGCAGCAGGCCGACGTTCAGGCCCGACAGGTCGCTGTCGCCGTAGTGTCCGCTGTCGATGCGGATGCCTGCCCAGGCCTGGCAGTAGCCCTCGGTCGGGCCGTGTTTGCCCAGCGACACGACGCAGGGGCAGAAGACAGTGCAGTTGCAGTTCAGGATCAGCTCGCCCTTGATCGCCCAGGGCGTCTGCCCCGTGGCCGCGGCCGGGCGCACCTGCGTCAACGTCGTTGTGGTCATGTCATCCCTCCGATCAGAAAGCCCGCGCCGACGAGGCAGCCAAGGCCGATGGCGCGGGGCACCAGCACCCCGCGCGACAGTTTTTCCAGTACCATCAGCGCCGTCGCCAGCGCCATGAAGCCCAGCGACATCGCCCCGCCGATCAGGCCGAGCGCCATCAGTGCCCAGCAGCAACCAAGGCAGACCGCGCCCAGCCGCAGCCCCATCCGCAGCGGCCCTTCGGACCAGTGGCCCATGAAGAACGTGAGCGGCTGGCGGCATTTCGAAAGGCACGCGTCCTTCAGGGCACTGAACTGATAGGCCCCGGCGAGCGTCAGCAAGACCGGCGCCAGCCACGCCTCCCGCGCCACGCCGAGGTGGCCCAGCGCCATCTGCGCAACCGCGGCGAGGGCGGAGAACCCGACCCAGACCAGCCCATAGCCCGCCACCAGCCGCGCGCCGCCGCCGGTGCCCTGGCTGTCGGCGATGTCGTCGTGGGTGGCGAAGGCGGGAAGCGCCGTGGGCAGCATCATCGCAGCCGACATGATCAGCCACATCGCCAGCGCCCCGCCCGGCCCGAGCGCCGCACCCGGCGTCAGGCACAGGTCGCGCAGCGCCGTGCCCCACTCCACGGGCGCGGCCATCAGCCAGACCGCCACCCAGGCGGCGACGAGCGTGCCATAGAGCGCCAGCCAATGCGGCGCGGTCATGCGGGCCAGATGTCTCAAGGCCGCCTCCCCTGCTGCCCGAAGCATATGGGTGGCGCCCTGCCCGTGGAATGTCAAACGGCGACATGCCTCAATCCGGTGCTGGACGCGACGGGCGAACGCCCCTAGCTTCGCGTCAAAACGACCAACCAGCGGGAGATTTCGATGACCTTAAAAGCCGCCCTTCTGACCGGCGCCGCCACGCTTGCCGCCCTTCCGGCCACGGCCGAGATGACCGTGTTCGACTATGCCGGGTTCGAGGTTCCCGCCTTCCACCAGCAATACGTCGAGCAGCACGGCGACTCGCCCGACTTCGCCTTCTTCGGCGACGAGGAGGAGGCGTTCCAGAAGCTGTCCTCCGGCTTCAAGGCGGATGTGACGCACATCTGCGGCGGGTCGGTCACCAAGTTCACCGAATCCGGTCTGCTGGAGCCGTGGGATCTGTCGCGCATCACCAACTGGAAGAACCTCAACAAGGATCTCACCGGCGAGCAGATGGCGGGCGAGGAGGAGGTCTATTTCCTGCCCATCGACTACGGCTCCACCGGCATCGCCTACAACACCGAGGAGGTGCCGGCCGAGGATGTCGCGTCGCTCGATATCTTCCTCGACCCCGCGTATCAGGGCCGCGTGACCCTGCCCGACAACGTCGACGACGCCTATGCGCTGGCCTATCTGGCGACCGGCACGACCGACTGGACCGATGCCACCGACGAAGAGTTCGAGGCCGCGTCCGACTGGCTGCGGCAGGCGCATCCCAACCTGCGGACCTACTGGACCGATCCGGCGGAGTTGTCGCAGCTTCTGGCGTCGGGCGAGGTTCTGGCCGCCTGGGCCTGGAACGAGACGCTGCCCACGATGGCGGACGAAGGGTTCCCGATCGGCTTCCAGCGCGAGGCGGAGGAAGGATCGTCGCTTTGGCTCTGCGGCTATGTCAACATGAAGGACGGCGCGGGCGAGGAAGACCTCGTCTACGACTACGTCAATGCCATGCTGCACGAATCCGCCACCCAGCCTCTGCTCGACGCGGGCTATGGCCAGTCGAACGCCGTGGCGATGCAGGGCCAGGGCGAGGAGGCACTGGTCGCCTCCGGCCTGGGTCAGATCTCGGCGCCTGTACTGGCGCAACTGCCGATGCCCGGCCCCCTGCGCCAGAAGCAGGCCGAGGCGTTCGAGCGGATCAAGGCGGGTTTCTGATCCGACGCTTCCGATGTCGATACGAAGGCCCCGTCGGACCCCCGGCGGGGCCTTTCGCTTGTCGGCAGGCGGGGTCGTGAAAATACGGTATCCTGCCTCCGACACCACTTGAACCGCGCGGGCACCGCGCCTATCTTCGGGGTGTCTCCCTCGGGGGACTATGGCGATAAACGCGCCCGTAATAAGCGGTTCGGACCCGGGGGCGGTACCCGGCGACTCCACCAACATCCCGGTATTGGGGGATCATGGGGTCGAAACAGGATCGACGGACGTCTAAAGGGGTAATGCTTTCGCTCGGTGAGATACCACCGTTATCGGTTCAAAATGTACAGTTGCCAATACCAACCGTGCTCCGATGGCGATGGCCGCGTAAGCGACCGGACCTATCGAAACTTAAGTCCTTGCGCCTAGCAGTGTAAGGCGGGGTTCGCAGGCACCTGGCAACAGAAGCCTGCACTTTTCCAGCCATTTCGATACGTCGCTGATCCGTTCCGCGTGCATGGACCGGGGCGCACGTGACGATCCCGCGCCTCCCGCGATCCAGAACGGGGTTGTGAGCCCCCGGATGCTCTGTTTATCTCGGATCGAGGGCCGGTGCAGTCCGCCCGGAAATGCTGAGGATCGCGAATGGCCCGCACGACCATCGACTACGGCACGATGATGCACGACGCGATGCGCGGGTTGATCCGGCGGGTGCTGGACCAGGTGGCGGCCGACGGTCTGCCGGGGGACCACCACTTCTTCATCTCGTTCGACACGAACCATCCGGGCGTTCAGATCGCCCAATGGCTGCACGACCGCTACCCCGAGGACATGACCATCGTGCTCCAGCACTGGTACGACAACCTCGACGTGCGTGACGACGGGTTCTCGGTCACGCTCAACTTCGGCGACAGCCCCGAGCCGCTCGTCGTCCCATGGGAGGCGATGAAGACTTTCGTCGACCCCTCGGTCGAGTTTGGCTTCCGCTTCGAGCAGCGTGACGACGACGGACCCGATGATCCCGGCGGGATGCATGACGACGAGGAGGCCCCCTTCGCCGAGATCGAGGAGACCCCGCGCCAGGACGCGGAGGTCGTCAGCCTGGACCGTTTCCGCAAGTAGGCCGTGCCCGATGGACGCCGCCGGGTGGCTTCGCTAGACCCATGCGCGACTGAAACCGCCATGCCACCGGAGCGCGCCATGACCGCCACCCGTACCGAGACCGACAGCTTCGGACCGCTCGAAGTTCCTTCCGACAAGTACTGGGGCGCGCAGACGCAGCGATCGATCCAGAACTTCCCCATCGGCTGGGAGCGCCAGCCCGTCGCCATCGTTCGTGCCCTGGGCGTGATCAAGAAAGCCGCCGCGAAGGTGAACTTCGGGTTCGGCGACCTGGACGCCAAGCGCGCCGGTGCCATCGACGCCGCCGCGCAGGAGGTCATCGAGGGCAAGTTCGACGACAACTTCCCCCTCGTCGTCTGGCAGACGGGGTCCGGCACCCAGTCGAACATGAACGCCAACGAAGTCATCTCGAACCGCGCGATCGAGATCCTGTCGGGCGAGATCGGATCGAAGCATCCGGTCCACCCCAACGACCATTGCAACATGGGCCAATCGTCCAACGACACCTTCCCCACAGCCATGCATGTCGCCATCGGCATGTCCGCCCGCGACACCCTGCTGCCCGGCCTGCGCAAGCTGCACGAGGCGCTGCTGGCGAAGTCGGAGGAGTTCGCGGACATCATCAAGATCGGTCGCACCCACACGCAGGACGCCACCCCCCTGACCCTGGGGCAGGAGTTCGGCGGCTATGCCCACCAGGTCGCCAAGGGGATCGAACGGGTCGAGACGTGCCTGCCCGACATCTACGAGCTGGCCCAGGGCGGCACTGCGGTCGGCACCGGGCTGAACACCCGCAAGGGGTTCGCGGAAAAGGTCGCGGCGGAAATCGCCGAGATCACCGGCCTGCCCTTCGTCACCGCCCCCAACAAGTTCGAGGCGCTGGCCGCCCATGACGCCATGGTCATGTTCTCGGGCGCGCTGAAGACCGTCGCCGCGAGCCTGTTCAAGATCGCCAACGACATGCGCTTCCTCGGTTCCGGCCCGCGCTCCGGTCTGGGCGAATTGATCCTGCCGGAGAACGAGCCGGGGTCGTCCATCATGCCGGGCAAGGTCAACCCGACGCAGGCCGAGGCGCTGACCATGGTCTGCGCGCAGGTCATGGGCAACGACGCCGCTGTGGGCTTCGCCGGCAGCCAGGGTCATTTCGAACTGAACGTCTACAATCCGATGATGTCCTACAACGTGTTGCAGTCGATGCAGCTTCTGGGCGACGCGGCCGGCAGCTTCACCGACAACATGGTCGCAGGCACCCGTGCCAACGTCGAACGCATCGACCGGCTGATGAAGGAATCGCTGATGCTGGTGACGGCGCTGGCACCTACCATCGGCTATGATAACGCCACCAAGGTTGCCAAGACCGCCCACAAGAACGGCACCACCCTGCGGGAGGAGGCGCTGGCCATGGGTCTGGTCGACGGTGAGACCTTCGACCGCGTGGTCGACCCCAAGCTGATGATCGGCCCGAAGTGAGCAAGGTCGCCTCCCTCTCCCGCGTCCGCAAGGACCGCGCGAAGGCGGCGAAGCGGGCGGAGGCCGACAGCAACGCCGCCCGCTTCGGCCGCACGCGCGAGGAGAAAGAGCGCGAGCGGCAGGAGGCCGAGCGCAAGAGCCGCGATCTGGACGGGCACCGTATCGAATGACCGACGCCCGGCCGCGAAAACGCTCCCTCACGCTGCACGGCCACCGCACGTCGGTTTCGCTGGAGGAGGCCTTCTGGGTCGCCTTCGTCGAGATGGCCCGGACGCAGGGCCTGTCGGTCAATGCCCTCGCCGCCCGGATCGACCGTGACCGGGGCGTCAGCGCGGGCCTCGCCTCAGCCATCCGGGTGGCTGTGCTGCGCGACCTTCAGGACCGGGTGGCCGAAAGCGCCGCTACATGAACGCGTCCGGCATCGATTCCTTCTTCCGCGCGACATAGTCGGCCAGCGCCTCGCGCACGGCGGGATCCATCGTTGGCTGCTCGTATGCGGCGAGCAGCGCGTCGGCCCGTGCGGACGCCAGCGCGCGCGTGTCGCGCGACCCCTCGTCGGCCCAGGTCTCGAACGGCTTGTAATCCAGCACGTTCGACTTCCAGAACGCCGACTTGAAATTGGCCTGCGTGTGCGCGCAGCCCAGATAGTGCCCGCCCGGGCCCACCTCGCGGATGGCATCCATCGCCTGCCCGTTCTCGTCCATCGGGATGCCTTCGGCCAGCTTGTGCAGGATGCCAAGCTGATCGGCGTCCATGACGAACTTGTCGAAATCCGCGACCAGCCCGCCTTCCAGCCAACCGCAGGCGTGGAGCATGAAGTTCACCCCCGACAGAAGCCCGGTGTTCAGGCTGTTCGCCGTCTCATAGGCCGCCTGCGCGTCGGGCAGCTTCGATCCGCAGAACGACCCCGCGCTCCGGTAGGGCAGGCCCAGCCGCCGGGCCAGTTGCCCCGCGCCATAGGTGATCTGCGCAGCCTCCGGCGTCCCGAAGGTCGGCGCCCCGCTGTTCATGTCGATCGAGGTGACGAAGGCGCCGAAGATCACCGGCGCGCCCGCGCGCACAAGCTGGCTGTAGGCGACGCCGGCCATCACCTCGGCCAGGACCTGCGCCAACGTGCCCGCGACGGACACGGGCGCCATGGCGCCGCCGACGATGAAGGGGCTGATGATGACGGCCTGGTTGGCACGGACATATTCTTCCAGCGCGCCCATCATGATCGAATCGAAGGTCAGCGGCGAGTTGATGTTGATGAGGCTGACCATCGCCGTCCGGTCGTCGAGCCCGCCGAATAGGATGTCGCACATCTCGACCGAATCGCGGGCGCGGCTGGGTTCCGTGACCGAGCCCATGAACGGCTTGTCGGTGAGCGTCATATGCGCCAGCAGCATGTCGTAGTGCCGCTTGTTCACCGGAATGTCCGTCGGCTCGCAGACGGTGCCGCCCGAATGGTGCAGCCACTTGGACATGTGGCCCAACTTCACGAACTTGTGGAAATCCTCCAGCGTGGCATAGCGCCGCCCGCCCGCGTCGCGCACGAAAGGCGGGCCGTAGACGGGGGCCAGCACCAGGTTGCGGCCGCCGATCTCGACGTTGCGGTCGGGGTTGCGCGCGATCTGCGTGAAGGTCGACGGCGCCGTCGCACAAAGCTTGCGCGCCAAGCCGCGGGGAATGCGGACGCGGTCGCCCTCCACCCCCGCGCCCGCCTCGCGCCAGAGCGCCAGCGCGGGTTCGTTTTCGGGAAAGGCGACGCCGATCTCCTCCAGCACTGTCTCGGCGTTGGCCTCGATGATCTCCAGCGCCTCCGCGTTCAGGATCTCGAAATCGGGAATGTTGCGCGTGATGAAGCGGGCCTGCTCGATCTTGCCCGACGTCCGCTCCGCCCGCCGCGCGGCACCGCCGCCGCCCCGCCGTCCCCGTCCGCCTTCCGCCATGCCCGACCCCTCGCTGCTTCGACCTTCGCCCCCAGTTACCCGTAAAGCCTGCGCGCCAAAGCGCCGTTTCCGGCGCGGGCGGGCGAAAGGCGACATGGCTTGCCAGTGGGTTGGCCCGCGCGTAATCCCCGGTGCCATGGACATGCCAGAACACCAGCGCCTTCTCATCGTCGACTTCGGCTCGCAGGTCACGCAGCTCATCGCGCGCCGCCTGCGGGAGTTGAACGTCTACTGCGAAATCCACCCGTTCCAGTCGGTCGACGCCGCCTTCCTGCGGGGTTTCGCGCCGATGGCCGTCATCCTGTCGGGCGGTCCCGCCTCGGTTCCCGACGCCGACAGCCCCCGCCCCCCGCCCGAGGTCTTCGATCTGGGCGTGCCGGTGCTGGGCATCTGCTACGGCCAGCAGGTGATGATGCAGATGTTGGGCGGTCAGGTCGAGCGCGGGCACGGCACGTCGGAGTTCGGCCGCGCCTTCATCCTCCCCGAAGCCCGGCTGGAGCTGCTGGAAGGCTGGTTCGACGGGCTGGAGGCCACCGGCCGCGAACAGGTCTGGATGTCGCATGGCGATCACGTCAGCCGCATCGCGCCCGGCTTCGACGTCTATGCCACCTCGCCCGGTGCGCCCTTCGCCGTGGTGGCCGACCCGTCGCGCCGGTTCTACGGCATGCAGTTCCACCCCGAGGTGCATCACACCCCCAAGGGCCCGCGCCTGTTCGAGAACTTCGTCCGCATCGCGGGCTTCACCGGCGACTGGACGATGGCCGGCTACCGCGACCAGGCCATCGCCGCGATCCGCGAACAGGTGGGCGATGCCAAGGTGATCTGCGGGTTGTCGGGCGGCGTCGACTCCTCCGTCGCGGCCGTCCTCATCCACGAAGCCATCGGCGACCAGCTTACCTGCGTCTTCGTCGACCACGGCCTGCTGCGCCAGGGCGAGGCGGAGGAAGTCGTGCGGATGTTCCGCGACCACTACAACATGCCGCTGATCCACGCCGATGAACGCGAGCTGTTCCTGGGCGAACTCGACGGCGTTTCGGACCCCGAGACCAAGCGCAAGATCATCGGCCGCCTGTTCATCGACGTCTTCCAGAAGCACGCGGCCGAGGTGGGTGGCGCGAAGTTCCTGGCGCAGGGCACGCTTTACCCCGACGTGATCGAGTCGGTCAGCTTCTCCGGCGGCCCCTCGGTCACGATCAAGTCGCATCACAACGTCGGCGGCCTGCCCGAAAAGATGGGCCTGAAACTGGTCGAACCGTTGCGCGAACTGTTCAAGGACGAGGTGCGCGAACTGGGCCGCGAACTGGGCTTGCCGCCGTCCTTCATCGGCCGCCACCCTTTCCCCGGTCCCGGCCTCGCCATCCGCTGTCCGGGGGAAATCACGCGCGAGAAGCTCGACATCTTGCGGCAGGCGGACGCGGTCTTCATCGACCAGATCCGGCGGCACGGCCTCTACGACGACATCTGGCAGGCCTTCGTCGCCATCCTGCCCGTCCGCACCGTGGGCGTCATGGGCGACGGCCGCACCTACGACTTCGCCTGTGCCCTGCGGGCCGTCACCTCGGTCGACGGCATGACGGCCGATTACTACCCCTTCACCCACGACTTCCTGGGCGAGACCGCCACCCGTATCATCAACGAAGTGCGCGGCATCAATCGCGTGACCTACGACATCACGTCGAAACCGCCGGGCACGATCGAATGGGAATAATTCAGAGCGTATGGAGGCTATCGGCATCTGTCGTCAAATAACGCGTAACATGCTGACCAACATGATATAGAATACCGACTATGTTCGGGTCTATCGCTGCATAGCAATGAAATCTGATGGTATGCCTGACGGTATGGCCAAACCTTGCT
This sequence comes from Jannaschia rubra, assembly GCF_001403735.1. Classification (GTDB taxonomy): domain Bacteria; phylum Pseudomonadota; class Alphaproteobacteria; order Rhodobacterales; family Rhodobacteraceae; genus Jannaschia; species Jannaschia rubra. The sequence continues at coordinate 1,752 of NZ_CXPG01000017.1, read as the reverse complement.
TGACCCACTTTTCGCGCGCACGATCATAGGCGTAGCCTCATTGACGGTGTTTTTTCGACGCATCTCTTTCTGGCACGCTCCTGGGAAAACGCCTCGATGCCCGACGAATAATTGTCGATGACGTCTCGCCTCCTCAGGAGAAGCAGCGTCGCAAGCGCCACATCCGAAAAGCGAAGAGCTTCGGACAGTTCGGCGAGCGCGAGTTACAGAAAGCGCCCACGGCCGATAGCACGCGCGCCATGCGTCGCTCGATCTTGGACCGCGAACTAATGCGCTTCTGGCAAATTGGCTGCTCAATGAAGTTCTGCCGGTCGACCTGCGCGCGCTTCGCGCAAGATCGGCTCTGCTGCACGGAACGCGATGAAGGCTGAGCTTCCGCTTTCCCCGATCGGCTCGGGCGGCGGGTCTTGTGACGGGGATGCCGAGGGCGGTGAAGCGGTTCGGGAGGGCGAAGCGGACCTGGAGTTCGGCGGTCTGGCGATCGAAGGTGAGGCATCGAGCCGCCATGGGTCCGAGACCGATGCCGAACGGCGGCAGGCTTCGGGCCGGAACTTGGCCGAGCAGGTCAGGCAGCACGGGCGCGTCGCCCACGCCGCTGCCGGCAATGGACGGCCCGGACCTCCGGCGTCGGCAGGGCGTCGAGAAGTCAGGCACCGGCCAGTCCAGGCCCCCGGCTTCAGCAGGCTTGCGGCGAACCCCGTCGTCTGCCGGAGCGGCAGACCGAACAGCATCTCGATCGTCAGGCGGTCCTGAATGGCCGCGTCGCTGCAGACCGGCCGCCGCGCTTGCCCCACGGCGCCGTGTGCCAAGACGTCGACGGATCGAACCGGACAGTCAGCGATCCGCGTTCACCCAACGCGACGTCACAGGCGGACCGGACAGGCGGACCGGTTCAGGGTGCGGCAGCGGGTCGGCGCAGGCTCGGACATGCGACCCGGCCATGACACCGGACTCGCAATGTGAATCCCGGACAGGCTTCGGGCAACAGGGTCGCGAAAATCGTCGACCGTGGTGCCCCGGCGACGGCCATGCATGCGCACGATATCACAAAGCAGATCTTCAGCTTCGCGATCTTCCCTGGCGAAAAGTTCACGAACCCGGCCGACGAGGTCGGGCCGGCGTCGATCACAACCTTCAAGCCGCGAAATCGATCACTCTCCGCTGCCGGAATCAGGATATTGCCGAAGCAGATCCAACGTGTCGCAACCCTGCCGACGACTCCGGCTCGGCGTTGATCTCTTCATGCTCATAATGGTGTGCAAAAGTATCGTATCCCACTGACCGATGTATCTGGCCTCGAGGATCGCCATGACGTCCGGCGCGGGTGTGCCTGATCGGCGTGCTGCGACGGACAGGCGGAGGATGGCATCGTCATCGGGAAGACGCCGACGCCTCTGGTGCGCCGCCCGGATCTCGCCGTTCGGACGCTCGATCGGAGTCGCGGAGCGCGGCCCGGCACGATGCTCCCTCGGAAAGGTCATGCAGGTCGGGACGTCGTGCCCGGCGTCATCCATGACGTCCGCCAGCTTCGGCACCTCGGGACGAAGCCGATCGGCGACGGCACGCCAACGGGTGCTCGCGGCTTTGGCGGTGTCCTGAGCGAAGGCGGTGGCGATGAAGGCCGGGCAACCCGCCTGCCGCTCTTGCCCGCGTGGGCCGGAACGTTTCGCTGGAAACGGACCCGGCAGCGCTGCCATGTGGCGCACAGCATCTTTGTCGCGGCTGCCTCGATGCCTTTATGGGGTGGAGGAG
>NZ_CXPG01000016.1 GCF_001403735.1 Jannaschia rubra | reverse complement strand
GAAACGACACGCTGAACCGCCGGCGTTCGGGGCGGTCTTGAACCCGGTCCGCACGGGCGGCAGGGTGCGGCGGGCGCGCGTCCCGCCGTTGCAGAAGGCCCCTGCCCCATGTCCCTTGCCGACGATCTTGCCAACAAGCTGGCCGCCCGCGTCATCGCGCATGTCGAAAAGACGGGCGACGACGACATGATCGCCGTCATGGCGCGCGCCTTGGGGGACAGCTCCCAGACCCTGCAGGAGGCCTTCGTCACCTCGGTCCGGGTGCAACGGGCGGCGATCCGGGCCGAACGCCTGCTGCGCGACCGGATCGCGGAGTTCGAAGCGAAAAAGCGGACGGTGAAGTCCGACGACTGACCGCTGATCGCCGGGCCTCAGCCACGGTCGTGTCAACCTTCGCCGTTTGCGGTATACCGTGGCATACGGACTGGCGCGCGCGGTCAAGGTGCGCTATCCGGCCCGCGACACCATTCCAAGCCGGAGGCCCCCATGTCCAAGATCAAGGTAGAGAACCCCGTCGTTGAGCTCGACGGAGACGAGATGACGCGGATCATCTGGCAGTTCATCAAGGACAAGCTGATCCTGCCCTACCTCGACATTGACCTGCTCTACTACGACCTGGGCATCGAGGAGCGCGACCGCACCGACGACCAGATCACCGTGGACGCTGCCAACAAGATCAAGGAGATCGGTGTCGGCGTGAAATGCGCCACAATCACGCCGGACGAGGCGCGGGTGGAGGAATTCGGCCTCAAGCGGATGTACCGCAGCCCCAATGGCACGATCCGCAACATCCTGGGCGGCGTGATCTTCCGCGAGCCGATCATCTGCTCGAACGTGCCGCGTCTGGTGCCCGGGTGGACGCAGCCGATCATCGTCGGTCGCCACGCCTACGGTGACCAGTACCGCGCGACCGATTTCCGCTTTCCGGGCGCCGGCAAGCTGACCATCAAGTTCGTGGGCGAGGACGGCGAGACGATCGAGCACGAGGTCTTCGACGCCCCGTCGTCGGGGGTGACGATGGCGATGTACAATCTCGACGACAGCATCCGCGACTTCGCCCGTGCGTCGCTGAACTACGGCCTCGCGCGCAACTATCCGGTTTACCTGTCGACCAAGAACACGATCCTCAAGGCCTATGACGGCCGGTTCAAGGACATCTTCCAGGAGATCTTCGACGCGGAATTCGCCGAGAAGTTCCAGAAGGCCGGCATCACCTATGAGCATCGCTTGATCGACGACATGGTCGCGGCAGCGATGAAGTGGTCGGGCGGCTATGTCTGGGCCTGCAAGAACTACGATGGCGACGTGCAGTCCGACACCGTGGCGCAGGGTTTCGGGTCGCTGGGCCTGATGACGTCGCAACTGATGACGCCTGACGGCAAGATCGTCGAGGCCGAGGCCGCGCATGGCACTGTCACACGCCACTATCGTCAGCATCAGGCGGGCAAGGAGACGTCGACCAACTCCATCGCGTCGATCTTCGCATGGACCGGCGGCCTCAAGCATCGCGGCAAGCTGGACGACAACGCCAAGCTCATCGAGTTCGCCGAGACGCTGGAGAAGGTCGTGGTCGATACCGTGGAATCCGGCGACATGACCAAGGATCTCGCGCTTCTGGTCGGGCCCGATCAGAAGTGGCTGACGACGATGGGGTTCCTTGAGAAGGTGGACGAGAACTTGAACAAGGCCCTTGACGGCTGAGATAGCGGGCCGCCCCAGGGGCGGCCCGTTCCCTTTCCGCGATGGACAACGGCCTGCGCCGGTCCTAGCACCGGCGCCATGGCCCGAACGTCCCCCCCGCCCGACAGCCGCGAACCGCACCGCCCGTCGCGCCTCGCCCATTCACCGCTGGAGGACGCGCAGGCCTTCGTTCTGGGTACCGCGCTCTGCGCGCTCGGCGTGCAACTCCTGACCGCCGCGGGCCTCGTCACCGGGCAGACGGCGGGGCTGGGGATCCTGCTGTCCTATGTCACCGACTGGTCGTTCGGTGTCTGGTTCTTCGTCCTGAACCTGCCGTTCTATGTGCTGGGCTGGGTGCGGATGGGGCCGCGGTTCGTCTGGCGCACCCTGGTTGCCGTCACCCTGCTGTCGGTCATGTCATGGATCCTGCCGCAGGTGATGGCCTTCGAGCGGATCGAGCCGCTGGCGGCATCTGCACTTGCCGGCGCCGTGACGGGGATGGGCCTGATCGTGATCTTTCGCCACGGCGCGTCGCTGGGCGGCATCGGCATCCTTGCCCTTTGGGTGCAGGAACGCTTCGGCGTGCAGGCGGGTTGGGTGCAGCTTGGGTTCGACGGCCTGATGTTCGCGGCGGCCTTCGCAGTTCTGGATCCGCGTCTCGTGGCCGCATCGCTGATCGGCGCGGTCATCGTCAATCTCATAATCGCGGTCAATCACCGCCGTGATCGTTACGTGGGGCGCTGATGCATTGGTTTCTTCTTATCCTCGCCATCGCTTTCGAGACGGTGGGAACGACCGCCCTCAAGGTGTCCGACGGGTTCACCCGTCTTGTGCCATCGGCGATCACCCTCACCTGTTTCGTGACGTCGCTCGTGCTGCTGTCGCTGGTGCTGCGGACGGTGCCCGTCGGCGTGGCCTATGCGATCTGGTCGGGGCTTGGCATCGTACTGATCGCCGCGATCGGCTGGACAGCCTTCGATCAAAGGCTGGACGCGCCCGCGATCATCGGCATGGCTCTGATCGTCGCGGGCATCGTCGTGATGCAGGTCTTCTCCCGGACCACAGGTTAGGCAACGGGACCGACCGTCGCGGCCCCGTTTTTTCACGCCGCTTCGATCACCGCGCGCACGGCCGCCAGTGCCGCGTCGGCCTGAGCGATGTCCGCACCGCCGCCCTGCGCCATCTCGGGCCGTCCGCCGCCACCGCGCCCGCCGAGCGCATCGACTGCGGCCTTGACCAGATCGACCGCCGAGACCCGGTCCGTCAGGTCGCGCGTCACGCCTGCCGCGACCGCGGGCTTCCCACCAGTGTCTGCAATGAACACAATGACGGCTGAGCCGAGCGCGGCCTTCTGCTCATCGATCATCGGACCAAGATCCTTGCCGGACACGCCGGATACGACTTGAAGAACGGCCTTGATCCCATTGACCTCGCTGGCTTCAACACCGCTACCCATGGATAGCTCGCGCCGCAGCTGCGCCACCTCGTTCTGCAATGCCCGCCGCTCTTCCATCAACGCCCGAACCCGAGCGCCGACTTCCTCCGGTTGGGCCTTGAACAGGTTTGCCAGCTCCGAAACGCGCTGATCCTGCGCCCGAAGGTGGTCGAGCGCGGCCTGCCCCGTCAGCGCCTCGATCCGCCGGACGCCGGCGCTGCTGGCCTGGTCGCCCAACGTGACGAAAGCCCCGATCTCGCCCGTGCGACCGACATGCGTGCCGCCGCAAAGTTCGATCGAATAGGTCCGCTTGTCGGTGCCTTTGCCTGACCCTTCGAGGGATCCCATCGAGACGACGCGTACCTCGTCACCGTATTTCTCACCGAACAAGGCCTGTGCGCCGAGCTCGCGTGCCGCATCCGGCGCCATGATCCGGGTGGAGACTTCGGAGTTCTGACGGATGAAGTCGTTCACCTCCGCCTCGACACGCGCAAGTTCCTCGGGCTTAACGGCCTGCCCGTGACTGAAATCAAAACGCAGACGATCCGAAGCATTTAGCGACCCGCGCTGCGCCACATGCTCGCCCAGAACACCCCGCAGCGCTTCGTGCAGCAGATGCGTCGCGGAGTGGTTGGCGCGAATGGCGCTGCGTCGACTATGCTCGACGACCAGTTCGGCCGCTTGGCCCGGTTTGATCTGTCCCTCGTCGACGCGCGCCAGATGCATGACGACACCGGCCGAGCGGCGCGTGTCGGTGACGGTTGCGCGCCCGGTCCCGGTCCGGATAGTACCGGTGTCGCCGACCTGCCCACCCGCCTCGGCGTAGAAGGGAGTCTGGTTGACGACGACACTCACTGTCTCGCCCTCGCTGGCCATTGCCACTTCGGCCCCGTCCCGCACCAGCGCCTGCACCTGACCTTCGGCCGTTTCGGTATCGTAACCCAGGAATTCAGTCGTCCCGTGCCGTTCGGCCAGGTCGAACCAGATGGCCGCGTCGGCCTGTTCGCCAGAGCCCGCCCAAGCCGCGCGCGCGCGGGACTTCTGTTCGGACATCGCGGCCTCGAAGCCATCGTTGTCGACGGACAGCCCCTTCTCCCGAAGGGCATCCTGCGTGAGGTCGAGGGGAAAGCCATAGGTGTCATAGAGCTTGAACGCCGCGTCGCCGCCCAGTGTGCCGCCTTCAGGCAGCTTCGCGACCTCCTCCTCCAAAAGCCGCAGCCCACGGTCGAGGGTGGAGCGGAACCGCTCCTCCTCGCCGCGCAGGGTTTCCTCGATCAACGCCTTCGCGCGGCCCAGTTCCGGATAATGTTGTCCCATCTGCTGCACCAGCGCCGGGACCAACCGGTGCATGACCAGGTCCTTTGCGCCGGCCTGATGCGCGTGGCGCATCGCGCGGCGCATGATCCGCCGCAGCACATAGCCGCGCCCTTCGTTCGACGGCATCACGCCGTCCGCGATCAGGAACGACGTGGAGCGAAGGTGGTCGGCGATGACGCGATGATGGATATTTTCCGGGCCGTCCGGATCGGTCGAGGTCGCATGTGCGGAGGCTTCGATCAGAGCGCGCATCAGGTCGGTATCGTAGTTGTCGTGCTTGCCCTGCAGCAACGCGCCGATCCGCTCCAGCCCCATGCCGGTGTCGATCGACTGCATGTCGAGCGGACGCATGGTTCCATCGGCGAGCTGCTCGTTCTGCATGAACACCAGGTTCCAGATCTCGATGAACCGGTCGCCGTCCTCGTCGGGACTGCCCGGAGGACCGCCAGCAATCTGTGGTCCGTGATCGTAGAAGATCTCGGTGCAGGGCCCGCACGGACCGGTCGGGCCCATCCGCCAGAAGTTGTCGTCGGACGCGATGCGGATGATCCGTTCATCCGGCAACCCGGCCACCTTCTTCCAGATGGACGCCGCTTCGTCGTCGGTATGGTAGATCGTGACCAGCAGGCGGTCGCGGTCGATCCCGAAGTCCCGCGTGAGAAGCTCCCAGGCAAAGGGGATCGCATCCGACTTGAAATAGTCACCGAAGCTGAAATTGCCCAGCATCTCGAAGAACGTATGGTGGCGCGCGGTATAGCCCACATTGTCGAGATCGTTGTGCTTGCCGCCCGCGCGCACGCACTTCTGCGACGTGGTCGCGCGATCGTAGTCGCGCGTCTCGACCCCGGTGAAGACGTTCTTGAACTGGACCATGCCCGAGTTGGTGAACATCAACGTCGGGTCGTTGCGCGGGACGAGAGGGCTTGAGTCGACTTCCGCGTGGCCGTTGCGGACGAAGTAATCCAGGAATGTTCTACGGATGTCGTTCAGGCTGGCCATTTTGGTCCCTCTGGTCGGATGCGCGCCTAGTTAGCGGTGGTGGAAGCGGTGAACAAGCGAAAGGGCCGCCGAACGGCGACCCTTGCTGATGGTCTCTCCGGGCGTCGAAGCGATGCTCCGACGCGACGGGCGATCACTCGTCGATGAAATCGTCCTTGGTGTCGTCGCTGTCACCATCGGCCATGTTGAAGTCGAGACCATGCGCAGCCCGGATCTTGTCCTCGATTGCCGCGGCCACCTCGGGGTTGTCCTTGAGAAACAGCTTCGAATTCTCGCGCCCCTGGCCGATGCGTTCGTCGCCGTAGCTGTACCACGCGCCCGATTTGTCGACCACGCCCGCCTTGACGCCAAGGTCCAGCAATTCACCGGTCTTCGAGATCCCTTCGCCGTACATGATATCGAATTCGACAACCTTGAACGGGGGAGCGACCTTGTTCTTGACGACCTTCACCTTGGTCGTGTTTCCGACGATCTCATCCCGGTCCTTGACCGAACCGATCCTGCGGATGTCGAGACGGACGGAGGCATAGAACTTCAGGGCATTTCCGCCCGTCGTCGTTTCCGGCGATCCGAACATCACGCCGATCTTCATGCGGATCTGGTTGATGAAGATGACCATGCAGTTGGACCGTGAAATCGATCCGGTCAGCTTGCGCATGGCCTGGCTCATCAACCGGGCATGAACGCCGACCGAGCTGTCGCCCATGTCGCCTTCCAGTTCGGACTTAGGCGTCAGCGCGGCGACGGAATCGACCACCACCATGCTGACCGCACCCGACCGCACCAGCGTATCCACGATCTCCAGCGCCTGCTCACCCGTGTCGGGCTGCGAGATGAGGAGTTCATCCAGGTTGACGCCCAGCCTCTTGGCGTACTGCGGATCGAGAGCATGTTCCGCGTCGACGAAGGCGCAGACGCCACCCTTCTTCTGCTCCTCGGCCACGGCATGCAGTGTCAACGTCGTCTTGCCGGACGACTCGGGGCCATAGACCTCGATGATGCGCCCCTTGGGGAGGCCACCGATGCCGAGCGCGATGTCGAGCCCGAGAGATCCCGTGGATGTCGCCTCGATGTCGGGCATCTGGTTCTGCCCGCCGAGCTTCATGATCGAGCCCTTGCCGAACTGCCGTTCGATCTGCGCCAAGGCGCTGTCGAGGGCCTTCTGCTTGTCTGCGCTGCGTTTGTCAGCCATGTCGAGTAGGTTCGCCGTTGCCATGATTTGGGACCTTGTTGCATGCTGCCGCAGCAGCGGCAATCTGGTTGTCGTTCGCATTATGTTCTTCCTATTGTATGGAACATAAGCGGAACGCTTGCAAGCCCTTCCGGGCTGGCGCCGATCCTGCGGCCGGATGGTTAAATTATCGTTACCGGCCAAGGTCGGTCGGGAGGTTTCGATGCTCGTTTTCTGGAAAGCAAGGCTGGTGGTGCTTGCGGTGCCGAAGACCGGCACGACCGCACTTGAGAATGCACTGGCACCCTGGGCCGACGCCGCAATCGTCAATCCGCCCGGCCTGAAGCATTGCACCGTTCGAAAGTACCGCCGCGAACTCGCTCCTTTTTTCGAGCAGAAGGGAAAGCGGCCTCTCGATCTTCTGGCCGTGATCAGGGAGCCCATCTCCTGGCTGGGAAGTTGGTATCGATACCGGAGGCGGGCCGACCTGAAGGGTCAGCCGAATTCGACGGCCGGGATGACGTTCGACGACTTCGTGGCAGGGTATCTGGCCGACCCTCAACCGGATTTCGCGCGGGTGGGGGCGCAATCAAGGTTCCTATCAGGAGGGGTCGATCACCTCTTTCGCCATGACGACGGAGTGGGCTTGCGTGCCTTCCTTGAAGACCGGCTGGAACGGGAAATCACGCTCGACCGCGCAAACGTCTCACCCCCGGGCGATCTTGTGCTCGCACCCGAACACCTTGACCGACTGCAGGCTGCGTACGCCGAGGATTTCGCGCTTTGGAAGAACGCCCGGGGCAGCTGAAGGCTCAGCCGAGCGCGCGTTCCACTGTACGGGTCAAGTCAGAGAGAGAGAACGGCTTCGGCAGGAAGATCGCATTCGGCACCGGAACGCTGGTTTCCGAAAGGGCATCCTGCGTATAGCCGGAAATGAAGATCGTCCTCACGTCGGGGCGGGTCTTCATTGCTTCACGCACCCAAGTGGGTCCGTCGAGGCCGGGCATCATCACGTCGGTCACGAACAGATCGACGGACAGGTCCGCGTCCGACAACTGTTCCAGGGCGGATTCCGCGTTCTCGGCCTCGACCACATCATATCCTCGAAGGCGGAGCGCGCGGCAGGCGAACGCCCGGACCGGCGCTTCGTCCTCCACCAACAGGACGACGGGGCGAGACGTCGAAGTCAGGCTCGTACCGTGATCGTCATTGTCCGGTCGACTATCACCCGCCACAGAAGCCGTCTGCCTCAAGACGATGGCCTCATCGCCTGCAGTTTCGGTCGCCAAAACCTCTTCGTCGAAGGCCGAACTATCGGCAACCTCCTCCGCATCCCCATCCGCATCGTCCGTTTGCGCGAGAAGAGATCGCAGAATGTCATCGGCTCCCTCACCCTCTGCCGGAACCTCGGGGTCCACCATCGGGGACTTGCCGTTCTCGTCCTTTTGGGACTCTTCGTCGATGACCTCGGCCGCCGGCGGCGCCGGGGGAAGGAGATCCGGCAGCATCAGCGCCGGAGCGACGCCCGCGCATCCGGGCTGCGCCGGTTCGACCGCCCCTTCGATTTCCGACTGATCGGTCAGGGCAGGGAAATAGAGGCTGAAGCACGTTCCCTGGCCGGACGTGCTGTCGGCGAAGATGTAGCCGCCCGATTGCTTGATGATTCCGTAGGCCATGCTCAGTCCGAGACCGGTGCCTTCGCCGGGGCGCTTGGTGGTGAAGAACGGCTCGAATATCCTTGTCAGGTTGTCGGGGGAAATACCGCGACCCTGGTCGGAAACGGTCACGACCACGTACTGACCGGCGGGCACGGAAACCCGGTCGCGATTCATCGACGTGGCAAGATACCGGCATTCCGTCTCGATAAGGATCTCGCCGCCGTCCTGCATCGCATCGCGCGCGTTCACGACGAGGTTCATCAGCACCTGTTCAAGCTGCCTCCGGTCGCCACGAATAGGAAGGAGGGCGGGATCGTGCTGGAGACGCAGCGTCACCCGTTCCCCCACGAGTCGGTTAAGGAGATGAGCAAGATCGCCCAGAGTATCGCGCAGGTCGATCGGGCGCATCTCAAGGGTCTGCTTGCGCGAGAACGCCAGAAGCTGGCCCACAAGGGCCGCGGCCCGGTTCGCATTCTGGGTGATCTGCGTCAGATCGGCATAGTCGTCGTCGCCCTCACCGTGGCGAAGCATTAACAGATCGCAGTGCCCCGAAATCGCGGTCAGCAGGTTGTTGAAATCATGCGCGACACCGCCGGCCAGCTGACCGATGGCCTGCATCTTCTGGCTCTGGACGAACTGCGCCTCCAGCGTCTTCAGCTCGGTGGCGTCGTTGAGAACCGCCAGCAGCCCCCCTTCGCCGTCGTTCATCGGGCGGCCGAGGGTAATTTGGAGATAGGTCTCGACTTCCGCTCCGGTGACGCGCACGACCTCGGCGCGGTAGAGGCCCCGTCCGGCCGCCGCTTCGCTCACCCACTCCCGGACGCTGCGGCCTAGCCCCTCGACCATGGCGGCGAGGCGGCGTTCGTCGCCGTTGGCGGTCGCGGGCAGCAGGTCGCGCGCGAGGCGGTTGGCGAAGGAGACCCGGCCCTCGGCGTCGAGGCGGAGCAGTGCGACCGGCAACGCATCCAGCGCGACCTGTCCTTCGGCGGCCCGCCCGGCGGGCAGGACGAAGACCTCCTGCCGACCGTTGACCGGTTCGGAAAGCACCACACGGACGTCGGTCGTGCCGGATTTTGCGAGCAGGCGATTGAGGCCGCCGTTCTCCAACGGCACGTCCTCGAAAAGATCGCGAATGCGCTTGACCCTGCGTCCCACGCCCGTGCGCAGAACCTCGTTCATGTAGAGGATGGTGCCGGATGGCCCGAACGTGAGCATCGGAAGCCCGATACCGTCGGCGCCGCGTGGGGGGCGTTCCACAAGGTCCTCCAGACGCCACAGGAAGCCGCCGGGGACGCGGTGCACGGCAACGCGAACGTGGCCGCGCCGGGTCACCACGTCTTCGCGGGCAGTCGAGCGGCCCTGCGCCGCAGACCGGAGGCGATGGACCACCGCGTCGGGATTCGCGAACAGGGACTCCAACGCGCGGGTCACGGTGCTGCCGTCGTGGGCGCCGAACCGTTCGACCGCCGAACGGTTCTGGGCGAAGATCGCGCCATCCTCGTCCGTGCAGAAACCGGGCGCGTTGTCGTGTTCGAGGAAGTCCATCACGATGCGCAACCGCTGTCGCGCCATTCGGCCCATGATGCCCGTAGCGAGATAGAGCAGGATCACGACCGATCCAAGCGCCCCGGCGGCCGTCATCAACAGCAGGCGCGACGGACCGGCCTCGGTCGCGAAGGACACCGCGAGCGCACCGAGCGCCACGAGAAGGAACACCGATGACCCGTTCCGCAGATGCCGGAGCAGCTTTGCCGTTTCGCCCAAAAAACCAGCCTCCCTGCCTGCCGTCCGGCCGGACGCGGTGATGGAATCGTCCCCGCCAGCTATCGGGGCCAAAAGTTAAGACGCCCTTAACAGTGCTACCACGAAAGGCCCCGAACCCGTTAACCCAGACGGCGAAGGAGGGCGAGATAGAAGCCGTCCGGCCCGCCCTCGACCGGAAGGCAGAACCATTGCGAGAGCGGCTCGAGACGGCCGTCACGGTCCAGGGCGGCCCGGATGCGCTGTGTGTTTTCGGCGTCGAGGACCGAACAGGTCATATAGGCGATCCATCCGCCCGGCTGCGTCAGGGCAATCGCGCGATCCAGAATCTCGTCCTGCAACCTGTTCAACTCGGCCAGCCTTTGCGGCGTGAGGCGCCAGCGGGCCTCGGGCGCACGGCGCCAACTGCCGCTGCCGGAGCATGGCACGTCGGCCACGACGCCTTCGAATGGCGCAGAGTCTTCCGGCCGGGAAAGCAGGGTGACGGACGCCCCCGCCCGCGCCGCGCGGAGTGGCAGGTCGCGCAGCCTGGCCGGGTCGGCGTCATGGGCGAACAGCGGACCGGCTCCGCGTGCGGCCATGGCAAGGGTCTTGCCGCCGCCACCGGCGCAGAGGTCCAGAATCCGGGCACCCGGCGTCAGCGGCAGCCGGTCGACCAGGGACTGCGATCCGGCGTCCTGAAACTCGAACAGGCCGTCGGCAAAGGCATCAAGGTTCGACAGGCCGCGCGCTTGGCCTTCGATGCGGATGGCCCCGGTTGCAAAGGGTTCGGCTGCGGCATCGAAGCCGCCGGCCCGGAGCCGTTCGACGAGCTCCGCTCGCGTGATGCGGGCGAGGTTCGTGCGAAGGAACACCGGCGCGCGGGTGCGAAGCGCCTCGAACACGTCCGCGCTTTTGCTGCCCAGGCCGTCGCGCATCGGACCGAGCAGCCAGTCGGGCAGGTCGGCGCGGACGCCGTCCGGCATCGGGCCTGGGTCGTCGGACAGATGAATGGGATCGGGGGCGTGACCCTCGCCGGTAAAAAGGCTTGCCGGATCGACCCCGTGCAGGCGGAGGAGGCCCGCCATCACGGCACGTGCATCCATGCTGGCAAGCGGCACGTCCCCCTGCCCCCCCGCCCAGGCGGCGGATCGCAGGTTCCGCAGGACGTCGAAGACGTAATCACGGACGGCGGCGCGATCCTTCGATCCGGCATAGCGGCTGGCGCGGCTCCAAGCCGTCAATTCCCGCTCGGCAGGGGCACCGCGGAGAACCCGGTCCAGCACCTCGATCGCCGCCTGAACGCGCGCGCCGGGCGTCATTGCGGCCCCCGGACGACGGCGACGTCAGGTCCGATAGTTCGGGCTTTCGCGCGTGATCTGGACGTCGTGGACATGGCTTTCCTTCAGGCCGGCGTTGGTGATCCTGACGAAGGTGCAGTTGCGCCGCATCTCGTCCACGGTGGCGCAGCCGGTGTACCCCATCGCCGCCCGAAGGCCGCCGACGAGCTGATGCACGACGGCAGCCGCGCTGCCCTTGTAGGCCACCTGTCCTTCGATCCCCTCGGGAACGAGTTTGTCGCTGGCCGCGTCCTTCTGGAAGTAGCGGTCGGCCGACCCGCGCGCCATTGCGCCCAGGCTGCCCATGCCGCGATAGGATTTGAACGATCGACCCTGGTACAGGATGACCTCGCCCGGCGACTCGTCGGTGCCAGCGATCATGCTGCCGACCATGGCGCAGGAGGCGCCGGCCGCGATGGCCTTGGCGAAATCGCCGGAGAACTTGATGCCGCCGTCCGCGACGACTGGCACGTCGCCTGCGGCACTTGCGGCGTCGATGATGGCCGAAAGCTGCGGCACGCCCACGCCCGCGACGATGCGCGTGGTGCAGATCGAACCGGGTCCGATGCCCACCTTGACCCCGTCCGCGCCCGCGTCGATCAGGGCGCGGGTGCCGTCGGCCGTGGCCACGTTGCCCGCCAGGACCTGCACGTCGTTCGACAGCCGCTTGATGCGGTCGACGGCGCGGCCGACGCCCTCGCTGTGGCCATGCGCCGTATCCACGACGATCAGGTCGCACCCGGCGTCGATCAGCGCCTCCGACCGCTCGAAGCCCGCATCGCCCACGGTCGTCGCGGCGGCCACGCGCAGGCGGCCGAGCGCGTCCTTGCAGGCGTGAGGGTTCAGCACCGCCTGTTCGATATCCTTGATGGTCAGAAGCCCCGTCAGATGCCCCTCGTCGTTCACGATCAGCAGCTTCTCGATGCGCCGTGCGTGCATCATCGACTTGGCTTCGGCGAGGTCCACGGGTTCGCGCAGCAGGGCGAGCCGTTCGGAGGTCATCATCGTGGCCACCGGCGTCGCATCGTCGGAGGCGAAGCGCATGTCGCGGTTGGTCACGATGCCCAGCACGCGGCCGCTACCGTCGATCACGGGGAAGCCGGTCACGCGGTACCGGTCCTGCAGCGCCTTGGCGTCGGCCAGCGTCTGGTCCGGACGAAGGGTCACGGGGTTGTAGACGATGCCGCTTTCGAACCGCTTGACCCGGCGCACCTCCTGCTGCTGCGCGTCGAGGTCGAGATTGCGGTGAATCACCCCCATCCCCCCCGCCTGCGCCATGGCAATGGCCATGCGCGCCTCGGTCACGGTGTCCATGGCCGACGATAGCAGGGGGATGTTCAGGCCGATGGATTTCGTGACGCGGGTGCGTGTGTCCGCCGTCGCGGGCAGGACATGACTGGCGCCGGGGACGAGCAGGACGTCATCGAAGGTGAGGGCCTCGCGAATCTCCATCGGGGGTCTCCGTAGGATGTGTCGGTTGGCAATTTCCTGTTTCACGCCGCGACGCGGAGGGCAACCCCGCGCCGGAGAGCCGCGCGGGGCGTACCTGTCCGGCCCCGCCGGGACGTCGTCAGCTCGACGGTGCGATCAACACGTCGCAAGGCGACCGCAGGGCCACCGCGGTGGCGGTGTGGCCGAGGAAGAACCGCGCGATGCCGGAGCGGGCATGGCGGCCCATGACGATCAGGTCCGCCGACCGGTCGGCCGCGAGCCGCAGGATGACATGCGCTGCCCCGCCCATCTGGGTATGCTGGTCGATGGTCGCATCGGGATAGGTCTTGTGCAGGTCGGCGACCGCACTTTCCATCGACTCCTCCAGCCGGGCGACGGTGGCGGGGCTGGCACCGACGCCCATCGAGCCGCCATAGGGCGCGACCGCCGCGAAGTCGTCCCAGGCGTGCACCAGCGTCAGCGAGGCGTCGGGGGCGATCCTCCGTGACAGGTCGACCGCGGCATTGCCCGCAGCCGAGAAGTCCCATCCGGCAAGCGCCTTGGCATAATCGCGGTCAGGCTCGCCCACCGCGAGCAGGATCGGCACGTCGGACACCGCCATGATGCGCGACAGGCTGGGCTGGCCGATCAGTTCCGCCAGACCCCGGTCGCGGTGCGAGCCGAGAACCAGAAGGCCGGGCTTCCGATCGGACAGGATGCCGGGCAGCAGGCGGGACAGGTGGCCCACCTCGATGTCGACCCGCGGGCTGCGGTCGGCGATTTCGGGCGTCTGGTCAACGCGCGATTGCAGGGTCTTCTTCGCATCTTCGGCATGCCCGTGCAGGATGGCGGCGGGCAGTTCCTCGTCGAGGATGTGGAGGATGTGGAGCGGCGCGTCCTGCTCCTTGGCGATGCGCGCGGCGCGCAGCATGGCGCGGTCGGAACGGGGGCTCAGGTCGGTCGCGACGATGATGGGGCCCATGATGTCCTCCTTGGGGATGGTCGGGGCAAGGCTGGCACGGGCGGCGGTCGCGCACCTTGACCTGCGTCAACGCAGGCTTCAAAAGGCGCCGCACATACCCGCAACCGGGCGTTCCGTGGGCGCCGAAACGACGGAGGACAGGTTCCATGTCCCAGATCACCCTCACCTTTCCCGATGGCAACACGCGCGATGTCCCCCAGGGCACGACGCCCGGCGAGGTGGCCGAGGGGATAAGCAAGTCCCTGTCCAAGAAGGCGATTTCTGCGCAGGTGAACGGTGCCCACTGGGACCTCGCCTGGCCCATCGAGACGGACGCCGCTATCTCGATCAACACCATGCAGGACGACGGGCCGGCGCTGGAGCTGATCCGGCACGATCTGGCGCATGTCATGGCTCGCGCGGTCCAGCAGCTCTATCCTGACGTGAAGGTCACGATCGGGCCGGTCCGCGACTTCGGATGGTTCTACGACTTCGACCGGCAGGAGCCGTTTACCCCCGACGACCTGGGCGCCATCGAAGCCGAGATGAAGAAGATCATCGCCGCGCGCGACAAGGTCCGCACCGAGGTCTGGTCACGTGAGGATGCGCGCGCCTACTACGAAAAGGCGGAGGAGCCGTTCAAGGTCGAGCTTCTGGACCGGATTCCGGGGAACGAGCCGATCCGCATGTATTGGCACGGCGAATGGCAGGACCTGTGCCGCGGTCCGCACCTGCAGCATACGGGCCAGATCCCGGCGGATGCGTTCAAGTTGACGCGGGTGTCCTCGGCCTATTGGCTGGGCGACAGCACGCGGCCGCAGTTACAGCGCATCTATGGTATCGCCTTCCGCAATCGCGACGACCTGAAGGCCCACCTGAAGTTCCTGGAGGAGGCCGAAGCGCGCGACCACCGCCGCCTGGGCCGCGAGATGGACCTGTTCCACATGCAGGAGGAGGCGCCCGGTCAGGTGTTCTGGCACCCGAACGGCTGGACGATCTATGTCACGCTGCAGGATTACATGCGCCGCCGGCAGCGTCGCGGCGGTTATGTCGAGGTGAACACCCCGCAGGTCGTCGACCGCAAACTGTGGGAGGCGTCGGGCCACTGGGACAAGTATCAGGATCACATGTTCATCGTCGAGGTGGACGAGGAACACGCCCGCGAAAAAGCGGTCAACGCGCTCAAGCCCATGAACTGCCCCTGCCACGTTCAGGTTTTCAATCAGGGCCTGAAATCCTATCGCGACCTTCCGCTGCGGATGGCCGAGTTCGGATCGTGCAACCGGTATGAGCCCTCGGGTGCTTTGCACGGCATCATGCGCGTGCGCGGATTCACGCAGGACGACGGTCACATCTTCTGCACGGAAGACCAGATCCAGGATGAATGTGCCCGCTTCATCGAGTTCCTGTCCGAGACCTATCGCGACCTTGGCTTCGAGCAGTTCGAGATCGCCTTCGCCACCCGTCCCGAAAATCGGGTGGGCAGCGACGAAAGCTGGGACCATGTCGAAGGCGCGTTGGAGGCGGCGATCAAGTCCACCGGCAACGCCTACCGGGTCGAGGAAGGCGACGGCGCGTTCTATGGACCCAAGCTCGACTTCTACCTCACCGATGCCATCGGCCGGGTCTGGCAATGCGGCACCTTCCAGGTCGATCCGAACCTGCCGGAACGGCTGGGCGCGACTTATGTGGGCGAGGACAGCGCGAAACACCGTCCGTACATGCTGCACCGTGCCACCTTGGGCAGCTTCGAGCGGTTCATCGGCATCCTGATCGAGAACTCCGCCGGACGCCTGCCCGTCTGGCTCGCCCCGCGGCAGGTCGTCGTGGCTTCGATCGTGTCGGAGGCGGACGATTACGTGCGCGAGGTGGTCGAGGTTCTGACCCGCGCCGGCGTCCGCGCCGAGGCGGACGTGCGCAATGAGAAGATCAACTACAAGGTGCGCGAACATTCCCTGTCGAAGGTGCCGGTGATCCTTGCCATCGGCCGGCAGGAAGTGGCGGACCGCACGGTTACGCTCCGCCGTCTGGGCGAGAAGACCACGCAGGTCATCGCGCTCGACCGCGTGACGCAGGACCTCGCGGCGGAGGCGACCCCGCCGGATCTTCGTTGACTGACGGGCGACAGTGTGGCCGACGGGCCGCACTGTCGCGACATGACTGTTGAGGAGTCGCAAACCTGACACATTTGACGGGCATCTTCGCACCCAAGGCGACGATCCGGAGCCGGGACGATCAGCATCCTCCCCCCTTTACGATCTCCCTGCTCGGATCGACGCCGAAATCTCCCGATGGTTGATCGGCCCGCGCCCCGCGCGGGTCGATTTTCGTTCGGGTACGGCGTCAGACCGGGCTGACCGGAAACTCGAGTTCCGCCAGATAGCCATCTGCAGACGGGGTCAGGCGTAACTCTCCGTCAAGCTGCGTGGCCGAGGCCCGCATGATGTGGCGGCCCAGCCCGCCCTTGCCGTCGGGGGCCGCGGCTCCGATGCCATCGTCCTTGCAGGACATCAGATAGCGCCCGTCGCCGAGATCCCTGCCCCGCACCACGATGCGCCCTGATTGCCCGTCCTCAAAAGCATGCTTGCAAGAGTTCGAGATCATCTCGTTCAACAGCACGCCCAGGGCCGACGCCCGGCGCCCGACCAGCGCGACGGGATCGAACTCAGCGTCGATCTCCACCCCTGGGGGCGAGATATGCTGAAGGTGACCTGCCACGCGGCCAAGGTAATCCGACAGTTCGATCGGCCCGTCAGGGTCGTCGGCCCGGTGCAGATCCTCATGCAATTCAACCATCACGTTGATGCGCCGCTCGACTGCCAGAAGGGCGCCGCGCGCTTCGGGCGCGGCCTTGCGTGCGGCCATCCGCGTCATTGCCGCCACGTTCGCGAGGCTGTTCTTCACCCGGTGATCGACCTCACGGCGCATCGCCTCCTGCTGGCGCAGCGCCTCGTGCAACTCCAGCCGCTGCATCACCTGATCGGCGAGGATGCGAAGGCTTGCCCGCTCCGCATCGCCCAGCCTGCGCGGCCTGCGGTCAAGGACGCAGAGCGTGCCGAGCGACACACCGCCTTTCGTCACGATCTGCGCGCCGGCATAGAACAGCAGCGGATCGTCTGGATCGGTAACCAGCGGATTGTCGCGCGTGCGCATGTCGAGACGCGTATCGGGAATCTCGAGGATTTCATCCTGCAGGATGGCATGACTGCAGATCGCCATATTGAGAGGCGTCGACTCCCGGTCGAGCCCGCATCGCGCCTCGAACCGCTGATCGTCCTCATGCACGATGGACACCAGCGCGATGGGGCAATGACAGATCTGCGCCGCGAGCGATACCAGCCCGTCAAAGGCACCGTCATGCGCGGATGTTCCCAGGTCGTAGCGCCGGATGGCGGCAAGGCGGTCGACGTAATCGGGATGAATCGGTGCAATCATCGGAGACGGCCTCTTGTACATCCGGTCCAGCAGGCAGCCAGTCGCAATCCCAAACCGGGTCGAAAAAAAAATCCAATTGTGCGGCGGCCCGGAATCACGGATCCACCAGAAATATGGCCAGAGCCTAGCCAGAGCTTGCAAGGATGAAAAGAGGGGCGGGATATAATCCCGCCCCTTAATCCGTTCAACTTTCGATAACGACGGAAACGTCGCTTTCGATCATGTCATTTGACACTGATACGGTCATCCACGAATGGCGCATATGGGCCATTGGCGATCAGGTATTCGGCCGTCACATCCGCAAGGTCGGGGCCGTAGTCATAAGCATCGGCCGCATCCTTGAACATCTCGTAGCCATCGCCCCCGTTGCGCACATAGTCGTTCGAGACAACGCCGTACATCCGCTCGGGGTCGAGGGGTTCGCCGCCGACGGTCACGTCGCCGACCCGTTCGCCCGCGGGGGCTTCGGGATCGAAGGTGAAGGTCATGCCCGCGACCTGCGGAAAGCGGCCCGCGACCTCCTCGATCTGGCTCACGCCGTTCTCCAGCGCGGCGCGCAGGGTGGCGCCGTCGACGCGGAAGGTGGACAGCGTGTTCTGGAAGGGCAGTACGGTCAGCACCTCGCCCATCGTCACCTCACCCTCGTCGATCGAAGCACGGATACCGCCGCTGTTGGCGATGGCCACTTCGATTCCCTGGTCCTTGACCCGGTCCAGCATCGCCTCGGCGATCAGGACGCCCATTTCGCAAACCTGCACGCGGCAGATATCGCGCTCGCCCATGATGGGCGTCTCGGTCTGGGCCACGACCTTCTGGCGGACCTCGTCCAGCGGCCCGGCCAGTTCGGCAATACGCTCGATCGTGGCTTCGTCCTCCGCCACGTTGGCGTCGACGAGGATGGGGGCGCCGGAGGCTTCGGTCACGTTGCCATCGTCGTCGAAGGTGACGTTCAGTTCACCCAGGTACTTGCCGTAGGCATAGGCCTGCACGATGGCCGTATCGCCCACCATGGTCGGATAGGGGCCTTCCGCGTCCTCCATGTCGCCCAGCAGGGTGTTCGTGTGACCGCCGACGATGACGTCCACGCCGGTCGTCCCCTCGGCGACGCGCTGGTCCACGGCATAGCCCGAATGGCTCAACACGATGATCTTGTTCACGCCCTCGGCCGTCAGACGGTCGACCTCGGCCTGCACGGCCTCCACCGAGTCGGTGAAGATGACGTTCGGCCCGGGCGAGGCGAGTTCATCCGTGTCTTCGGTGGTGAGGCCGATCAGTCCGATCTTCTCGCCGTTCCGCTCGATCACGGTCGATTTCTTCAGCTTGTCAGCCAGCAGCGGTTCGGCCGAGATGTCGGCATTGGACATGAGGATCGGAAACTCGATGGCGTCGATGAATTCCGACAGGACCTCGGGGCCGTCGTCGAACTCGTGGTTGCCGACCGTCATGCCGTCATAGCCCAGCATGTTCATCATCTCGGCCGCCATCTTCCCCTTGTAGTAGGTGTAGAATAGCGTGCCCTGGAACTGGTCGCCGCCATCTACCAGGATGGGGTTGTCGGCCCGCGCCTTGGCCTCGGCGATGGCATTGACCAGCCGCGCGGTCCCCCCAAAGCACTCTCCGGCGGCGTTATCCTCCTGCGCGCAGGGGCCGTCGTAGGCGCTGATCGGTTCGAACCGGGCGTGGAAGTCGTTGGTATGCAGGATCGTCAGCGAATATTCCGCACTGGCGATCCCGGTGCTGAGCGCAAGGGCGGCGGTGGCGGTCAGGAAACGTGTCATCGGTCAGGAACCCCCTCAGGTTGTACCGGGCCGATGGTGCTGGCCCGCCGGGATTTTGTCAAAGCCCATCTGTGGGGCGGCGCGCTTGACGCGGCGGGATGCGCCGGGCATGCCGGATGCATGATCTACAAGCTGTTCCGAACCCCTGAATGGCAGGCCCTGCACGCCGACGGAACGACGCGGGGCGCGCCCGTCGATCTGGCCGACGGCTATATCCATTTCTCGACCGCGGCGCAGGTCGCCGAGACGGCCGCAAGGCACTTTCGTGGAGTCGAAGGCGTCTGGCTGATCGCCGTCGACGAAGCCACCGTGTCAGACAACCTGAAATGGGAACCGTCGCGCGGCGGCGACCTGTTCCCCCACCTCCACGCGCCCCTGCGCGGCGATCAGGTGGCTTGGGCGCAGCCCCTGCCCATGGTGGACGGCGTGCACATGTTCCCGGCAGGGCTCGAATGATCGACAGGCTGGGCCTCGCCCTTCTGCACCGTCTCGATCCGGAACGGGCGCATGGACTGGCCCTGACTGCCCTGTCGGCCGGCATCGGACCCCGTGGCGGGCCGGTCACGTCGCCCCGGCTGCGGACACGGCTCGCGGGGCTCGACCTGCCCAACCCCGTGGGGCTCGCCGCGGGGTTCGACAAGAACGCTACCGCGCTACTGCCCCTGTCGCGCTGCGCCTTCGGCTTCCTCGAGGTCGGCGCCGCCACGCCGCAGCCCCAGCCGGGCAACCCGCGCCCTCGCCTCTTTCGCCTGACCGAGGACCGCGCGGCGATCAACCGCTTCGGCTTCAACAACGACGGCGCCGAGGTTATCGCGGACCGCCTTGCGCAACGCCCGGACGGGGCCGTCATCGGGCTCAACCTCGGGGCGAACAAGGACAGCGCAGACCGTGCCGCCGATTTCGTGTCCGTCCTGACGGCCTGCGGGGCGCATGTCGATTTCGCAACGGTGAATGTCAGCAGCCCCAACACCGAGAGACTGCGCGAGCTTCAGGGGCCGGCTGCTCTGGGGGCCTTGCTTTCGGGCGTTCTGGCGGCTCGGGACGCCCTGCCTCGGCGCATCCCCGTCTTTCTGAAGATTGCGCCGGACCTGTCGGCCGAAGACCTGGAACAGATCGCCGCCGCAGCGGGCGGCGTGGACGCCATCATCGCCTCCAACACCACGCTCGACCGCACCTCCCTGACCTCCCCTCAGCGGGACGAGGCGGGCGGCCTGTCCGGGCAACCACTGTTCGAGCGCTCGACCCGCATCCTTGCGCGGCTGTCCACCCTGACCGACCTCCCGCTGATCGGCGTGGGTGGCGTGGCGACGGCAGAGCAGGCCTATGCTAAGATCCGCGCAGGCGCTTCGGCAGTGCAGCTTTATACGGCGCTCGTCTACCAAGGCATCTCGTTGCCGGTCCGTATCTTGCGGGGTCTGGAAGCCCTCTTGGAACGCGACGGGTTCGATAACGTGTCGCAGGCGGTCGGCACCGATCGCGACCGCTGGCTCTGAATTCTTCCTGTCTCAAGTACTCCGGGGGGTCCGGGGGGCTGGCCCCCCGACTGTGGCCGCCCGCTCCAGCGCGGGGTATTTCGCGGCCAGCGTCACGCCGCGCGTCAGGAAGGACATCATCAGCGCCGCCCAGAGGCCGTGATTTCCAAGAACGGGGACAAGCGCCAGCAGGGCGACAAGATACGCCCCGAAGCTCAGCACCATCATGTTGCGCATGTCCCGCGTCCGCGTCGCGCCGATGAACACGCCGTCCAGTATCCAGGCCGCCACCCCGATCAGCGGGGCGAGTACCATCCAGGGCAGATAGATCCGTGCCGCCTGCCGAACCTCCGGGGCCGTGGCCATCACGTCAACGATCCGCCCGCCGAAGACGGCGAAGCCGAGCGCCAGCACCGTGACCGTCCCCGCGCCCCATCCCGCGCACATCACGACAGCACGGCGCAAGCGCTGCCTGTTGCCCGCCCCGAAATAACGGCCGACCAGCGCCTCGACGGCGAAGGCAAACCCATCGAGCGCATAGGAAGTGATGTAGAGGAACTGAAGCAGGACCTGATTGGCCGCCAGCGCGACCGTGCCGAACAGTCCGCCCATCAGCAGGAACGACGCGAAGGTGATCTGAAGCAGAACGGACCGGATCAGGATGTCGGTGTTGACCGCCACCATCCGCCGCAGGCGTGCGCCGTCGAACACCTGCGCCCGGTCCCGCCATAGCCCGTCCGCGAACCCGTCGCGCACGAACCACAGCGCCAGCGCCAGCCCCGACCACTCCGCCAGGAACGTGGCGACCGCCACCCCCTGCACGCCCCAGCCCAGTCCCAGCACGAACCAAAGGTCGAGCAGGATGTTCGCCCCGTTCATGGCCAGCTGCACGATCAGCACCGCGCCCGTCCGCTCCTGCGCGATCAGCCATCCTGTCAGGCCATAGATCGCGATGGCGGCGGGCGCCGACCAGATGCGGATCGTCATGTAGGACCGGGCAAGCCCCTCGACCTCGGCCGTGGTGGGCGCCAACCGGAACGCTGCCGCGAAGATCGCCCATTGCAGCGCTATGAGCCCTGCCCCGGCGACACCCGCGATCAAGAGCGCGCGCGACAGCAGCGCCACGAGTTCCGCCCGGTCGGACGCGCCGAGCGCCTGCGCGGCGAGGCCGGTGGTGCCCATGCGAAGGAAGCCGAAGATCCAGTAGACCGACGACAGGATGATGGCCCCCGCGCCCACCGCCGCGATGGGGGCGGCGGCACCCATCTGTCCCACCACCCCCGTGTCGACCGCGCCCAGGATCGGAACGGTTGCGTTCGACAGGACGACCGGAATCGCGACACGCAGGATGCGCCGGTGGGTCAGCTCGCTCATCCGTCGCGGGGCGGCATCAGGAAATGACCGGTGGCCTGCGCGAACAGACGGTCGCGGTTGTCCTGCCACCCCTCGACGTGGACGGAGGCATAGCGCCGACCCGAACGGTTGACGCGGGCCCGTGCATAGGCGTCGCGCGGCAACCCGGTTCGGAGGTAGTCGACCGCAAAGTCGATGGTCTTGGGCAGGCGTGGCAGGGTCTCGGGCGTCAAGGCATCGACGTCGATGCGGCCGCTTTCCAGATCGTCCCAGAGCATCGACCACGACAGCGTGACAATGGCCGTCACCTCCAAAAACGCCGCCGTGACCCCGCCATGCAGCGCGGGCAGGATCGGGTTCCCAATCAGCTTGGGGTCGAAGTTCAGGACGCCGGTCAGCTCGTCCCCCCTCCGGTCGAAGGCGATCCCGAGAAAGCCGGCGTAGGGCACGCCGCCCACCAGCGCGCGCAGGGCACCGTCGCGCCGCTGCTTGATGCGCTGAACCGGCTCCGGCGCGGTCACGGCCGCTTCCCCCGGTCGAGGGCGAAGGCGCCGTTGGCCACCGCGACAGGGCCCTTCTCTACATCCTCGTCGAAGGCCTCCGCCCGGACGAAGGCGACGGACCGGGTGACGTGGTGGCACACCGCCCGTGCCGTGATCGTCTGGTGCGGGGTGGCTGCGCGCATGTAGTCGATCCGCAGATCCATCGTCGCGGTGTTCAGGGGCGCGGTCGGATGGCTCAGCACCGCCGCGCCGCCCGACGTGTCCATCAATGCCGACACCGCGCCGCCGTGGATGACCCCGGTGCGCGGATCGCCCACGAGGTTCTCGCTCCAGGGCATGGAGATCACGGCCTCGCCATCGCGGACCGACTCGACCGACATGGACAGGGCCCGGCAATGCGGCAGGGCCGCGATGAACTGATGCGCGGCGCGCGCACGGGGAGAAGGTTCGTCCGTCATGGCCAGAGCCTTGCCGTTATCTTGTCCCTGCCGCAAGCCCGCCCGATGGACATGGCCGCCCGCGTCATGGCAGACTGCGGCGCGGAGGGTGCGATGACCGAACGGCTCGACTTCAAGCAGATGTGCGCGCGTTTCGACGTGACGCCCAGAACCCTGCGCCACTACGAATACATAGAGCTCCTGTCGCCCGAGCGCGAAGGCCGCGCACGGTTCTACGGCCCCCGCGACATCGCCCGGATGACGCTGATCCTGCGGGGCCGGAAGTTCGGCTTTTCACTGGAGGAGATCCGGCAGTGGCTGGAGCTCTACGATGCGGACCCCGAAGGTCGCACGCAGATGCAGGTCTGGATCGAAGCGGCGGACCGGCAACTGACCGAGCTGGCCGAACGGCGGCGACACCTCGACGAGGCGATCGAGGAACTGCGGAGCCTGCGCGACAAGGTCCGCGTCGATCTGGACGGCAGCGCCTGAGCCCTACGTGGTCGCCGGGGTTCGGAAGTTGCACCCCCCGCCGTTGACGCGACTGTTCGTTACGTCAACCATTCTCGTGACGCCACGTTTGCGTTACGTGAACGTCACTTCATCTTGTAACGATGGGGGGCCGTCCGCATCTCGGGCTTGAAACGATGAGCATCACTGAAACTGGAGCCACGGGATGCCTGAAACCCTGATGACAATTCGCGAGATGTGCGACGTCTTCGACGTCACGCCCCGCACCTTGCGTTTCTACGAAGCCAAGGAATTGCTGTCCCCCCAGCGTGAGGGGCAGAAGCGCTGGTTCACGCGCCGGGACCGTGCGAGGCTGAAGCTGATCCTGCGGGGCAAGCGGTTCGGCTTCTCGCTGGAGGATATCCGGCAGCTTCTCGATCTCTATGACCTGGGCGACAACCAGTACACGCAGGTCGCCCGCAGCCATGAGATCGGGCGCGAGCGGCTGGCCGCGATGATCGCGCAGCGCGACGAGTTGAACGAGGCCATCACCGAGCTGGAGGAACAGCTTCGGTGGGGCGAGAAGATGATGCAAGAGGCCCGGCCGCGGAAGGCCTGCTGATCCAGCCTGACGGGCCCGTGGCCCCGCCGTTATCGAGGAGGAACGACGACGATGCCCAGTTACACCGCGCCCACGAAGGATATGCAGTTCGTCCTGCACGACCTCCTGCAGGCCAGCACCCAGGACATTCCCGGCTATGACGAGATGGACCGCGACTTCACCGGCGCAGTGCTGGAGGAGGCGGGCAAGCTGGCGCAGGATGTCCTGCACCCCCTGAACGAGGTGGGCGACCGGCAGGGCTGCACGCTGGAGAACGGCGTGGTGAGGACGCCGGAAGGGTTCCGCGCAGCCTTCGACCAGGTGCGCGACGGTGGCTGGACGGCGCTGGATTGCGACCCCGAATACGGCGGCCAGGGCCTGCCCTATCTGATGCAGACCGGCGTGGGCGAAATCCTGTCGGCCGCCAACATGGCCTTCAACATGTATCAGGGCCTGACCCACGGCGCCTATTCCGCGATCCATGTGCATGGAACCAACGCACAGAAGCAGAAGTGGCTGCCGAAGATGGTCACCTGCGAATGGACCGGCACCATGAACCTGACGGAGCCCCATGCGGGGACCGACCTCGGCATGATGCGGACGAAGGCCGAGCCGCAGGACGACGGGACCTATCGCATCACCGGACAGAAGATCTTCATCTCGGCCGGCGATCATGACATGGCCGAGAACATCGTCCATCTGGTGCTGGCCAAGATCACCGGCGCGCCGGAGGGGATCAAGGGCGTGTCGCTGTTCATCGTGCCCAAGATGATCGTGGACGACGATGGCAACATCGGCGCACGCAACGGCGTCTCGGTCGGCAAGATCGAGGAGAAGATGGGCATCCACGGCAACGCCACCTGCGTGATGAACTACGACGGAGCCACCGGCTACCTGCTGGGCGAGGCGCACAAGGGCATGCGGGCCATGTTCACCATGATGAACGAGGCGCGGCTGGGCGTGGGTCTTCAGGGCTACGCGCAGGCCGAGATCGCGTATCAGAACGCGCTGGCCTATGCGATCGACCGGCTTCAGGGGCGCGACGTGACGGGCGCGAAGAACCCCGACGGTCCGGCTGATCCGCTGATCGTGCACCCCGACATCCGTCGCAACCTGATGGACCAGAAGTCCTTCGTCGAAGGCGCGCGGGCCTTCGTCTTCTGGGGCGCCATGATGATCGACCGGGCGCACCGCAACGAGGACAAGGATGCGGACGGCCTGATTTCCCTGCTGACCCCGGTCATCAAGGGGTTCCTGACCGACAAGGGATTCGAGTTCGCGGTCAACGCGCAGCAGGTCTATGGTGGGCACGGCTACATTGAGGAATGGGGCATGTCGCAGTTCGTCCGCGACGCCCGCATCGCCCAGATCTATGAGGGTGCGAACGGGATCCAGGCGCTGGACCTCGTGGGTCGCAAGCTGGCGCAGGACGGCGGCAAGCACGTCATGGCCTTCTTCGAGATGGTCAAGTCCTTCATCAAGGACAACGCCGGGAACGAGGTGCTGGAGGCCGGGTTCCTCGACCCCCTCAAGGCCGCGTCGAAGGACCTGCAGGCGGCGTCGATGTATTTCATGCAGCACGGCATGAAGAACCCGAACGCGGCGCTTTCGGGCAGCTATGACTTCATGCACCTGTTCGGCCATGTCTGCCTGGGCCTGATGTGGGCGCGCATGGCCAAGGCCGCGGGCGAGAAGCTGGCCGAGGATGGCGCCGACCGCGACTTCCTCGAAGCCAAGATCGCCACGGGGCGCTACTACATGGCGCGCCAGCTTCCGGCGACGGCGATGCACCTGGCCCGGATCGAGACCGGACCCGACACCATCATGGCGCTGGAGTCGACGGCCTTCTGAGGGAACGCGAAAGGGATGCTCCATGCCACGACCCCAACGCCTGACGCGCAGGTTTCCCGCGCAGATGAGCGAGGCGGCCTTTCGCCGTCTTCGCAAGTTCGCGACGGACGCGGGGCTGGACGAGAGCGAGGCATTGTCGTTCCTGTTCGAGAACTTCGAGAGCGTGACGCATGAGGACAACCTGAACCACCGCCTGCGCCTTCACCGGGAGATGCTGGCGCGGCGCGAGACGAAGGGCGGTTGAAACGGGGGAGGCTCGACATGACGATCAGACTGCATTGCTTCGGTGAAAGCGGGAACAGCTACAAGGCTGCGCTGGCATTGGAATTGTCGGGCCTCGAATGGGAGCCGGTTTTCGTCGATTTCTTCGGCGGCGCCGCGCGCACGCCCGAATGGCGGTCCGAGAACCCGATGGGCGAGGCGCCGGTGATGATCGACGGCGACATGCGCCTGTCGCAGTCCGGGGCGATCCAGGCCTGGATCACCGAGCGGACCGGTCGGTTCGGCGGCGAGGGAAACGACAGATTCGAGGTTCTGCGCTGGGTTCTGTGGGACAACCACAAGCTGTCGTCCCAAGCGGGCAATACGCGCTTCCTGATGAACTTCCTGCCGCCCGACAAGCGCCCGGCCGAGGTCATCGCCTTCATGCAGGGCCGCCTGCGCGCCGCCTATGACGTGCTGAACCGGCATTTGGAGGGACGCGAGTGGATCGTGGGCGACGGCGTGACCAATGCCGACCTGTCCTGCTGCGGATACCTCTACTACCCCGAACCCTTCGGCTTCGACCGCGCCGACTGGCCCCATATCGACGCCTGGCTGGACCGCATCGCCGCCCTGCCCGGCTGGAAGCACCCATACGACCTGATGCCGGGAAACCCGGCCGACCGGGCCTGACCCGGTCCCGCCACGCAAGGAGATCGCCATGCACGATGCATTCATCTACGACGCCGTCCGCACCCCCCGCGGCAAGGGCCGGCCCGACGGCAGCCTGCACGAGGTGACGGCCACCCGCCTGTCGTCGCAGGTGCTCGACGCGATGAAAGACCGCGCGGGGCTGGAAGGCCACGCGGTCGAGGACGTGATCTGGGGCAACGCCACGCAGGTCGCCGAACAGGGCGGATGCCTTGCGCGCACCGCCGTCCTGGCCAGCGAGTTGGACCAGAGCATCCCCGGCCTGTCGATCAACCGCTTCTGCGCTAGCGGGATGGAGGCCGTGAACCTGGCCGCGAACCAGATCAAGGGCGGCGCGGGCGACGGCTATATCGCCGGCGGCGTGGAATGCATGAGCCGCGTGCCCATGGGCAGCGACGGCGCGGCCATCGCCGTGGACCCGAGCATCGCGATGGAGACCTACTTCGTGCCGCAGGGTATCTCGGCCGACATCATCGCCACCGAATACGGCATCAGCCGCGACGACGCCGATGCCTATGCCGTGGCGAGCCAGAAGCGCGCCAAGCAGGCGTGGGACGAAGGGCGGTTCGACCGCTCCGTCATCACCGTGCGCGACGTGAACGGCCTGCCGATCCTGGAGCGGGACGAATACCTGCGGCCCCAGACCGACATGCAGTCGCTCGGCGCGCTCAACCCCGCGTTTCAGGCGATGGGCGAGGTGATGCCCGGCTTCGACAAGATCGCGCTGATGAAATATCCGCATCTGGAGCGGATCGACCACATCCACCACGCCGGGAATTCGTCGGGCATCGTCGATGGTGCCGCGGGCGTTCTGGTCGGCAGCAAGGCCTTCGGCGAACGCTGGGGTCTGACGCCCCGCGCGCGCATCCGCGCCACCGCCAAGATCGGGACGGACCCGACGATCATGCTGACGGGCCCCGTTCCCGTGACCGAGAAGATCCTGGCCGA
This sequence comes from Jannaschia rubra, assembly GCF_001403735.1. Classification (GTDB taxonomy): domain Bacteria; phylum Pseudomonadota; class Alphaproteobacteria; order Rhodobacterales; family Rhodobacteraceae; genus Jannaschia; species Jannaschia rubra. The sequence continues at coordinate 114,815 of NZ_CXPG01000016.1, read as the reverse complement.
AAGCGGCCTTTCCATCGAAGACATCGACCTGTTCGAGGTGAACGAGGCGTTCTCCGCCGTCGTCCTGCGCTTCATGCAGGCGTTCGGCGTCGACCATGACAAGCTCAACGTCAACGGCGGCGCCATCGCCATGGGGCACCCGCTGGGCGCCTCGGGCGCCATCATCATCGGCACCCTGCTCGACGAGATGGAGCGCACCGACAAGCAGCTCGGCCTGGCCACCCTCTGCGTCGCCTCGGGCATGGGCGCCGCGACCATCATCGAACGCGTGTGAGGACCCCTGACATGAGTGATTTCACCCTGACCAAGGATGCCGAGGGCATCGCCACGATCACCTGGGACGTGAAGGGCAAGTCGATGAACGTGCTCAGCCTCGAAGGCTGGGACGATCTGGACGCCTGCGTGACCGACGCGCTGGAGGACGAGGCGGTCAAGGGCATCGTCATCACCTCGGGCAAGGACAGCTTCGCAGGCGGGATGGACCTGAACGTGATCGCCAAGATGAAGGCCAGCGCCGGCGACGACCCGGCGGCGGGCCTGTTCGAAGGGCTGATGCGGTCCCACGCGATCCTGCGCAAGATCGAGCGGGCGGGGATGGACCCGAAGACCCTGAAGGGCGGCAAGCCCGTCGCCTGCGTCCTGCCGGGCACGGCGCTCGGCATCGGTTTCGAGATACCGCTCGCCTGCCACCGCATCTTCGCGGCCGACAACCCCAAGGCCAAGATCGGCTTGCCCGAGATCATGGTCGGCATCTTCCCCGGGATGGGCGGCACTACGCGGCTCGCGCGCAAGCTGGGCGCCATGGGGGCCTCGCCGTTCCTGCTGGAAGGCAAGCTGTCGGACCCGAAGAAGGCCAAGGCCGCCGGCCTGATCGACGAGGTGTCGGACGACCCGGTGGCGGATGCGCGCGCGTGGGTTCTGGCCGCCAAGGACGCCGATATCGTCAAGCCTTGGGACCAGAAGGGTTACAAGATGCCCGGCGGGGCCCCCTATCACCCTGCGGGTTTCATGACCTTCGTGGGCGCCAGCGCCATGGTCAACGGCAAGACGCAAGGCGCGTTCCCCGCGGCCAAGGCGCTTCTGTCGGCGGTCTATGAGGGGGCGCTGGTTCCCTTCGACACCGCGCTCAAGATCGAGGCGCGGTGGTTCACGCATGTGCTGATGAATCCCTCGTCGGAGGCGATGATCCGGTCGCTGTTCATCAGCAAGGAGGCGCTGGAAAAAGGCGCGAACCGTCCCGACGTGCCGGATCAGAAGGTCGCCAAGCTGGGCGTCCTGGGGGCCGGCATGATGGGCGCGGGCATCGCCTATGTCGCGGCGAATGCGGGTATCGAAGTCGTGCTGATCGACCGCGACCGGGCGGCGGCCGACAAGGGCAAGTCCCATGCGGAGGGCATCCTGGACAAGGGCGTCAGCCGCAAGAAGGTGACGCCCGAGAAGAAGGACGAGGTTCTGGGCCGCATCGCCGCGACGACCGATCTCGACGCGCTGAAGGGCTGCGACCTGATCGTCGAGGCCGTGTTCGAGGACATGGGCGTCAAGGCCGAGATGACCAAGGCCGTCGAGGCCATCGTCGGCGACGACTGCATCTTCGCCACCAACACCTCCACCCTGCCGATCACCGAGCTGGCGAAGGCCAGCGTCCGCCCGGAGCAGTTCATCGGCATCCACTTTTTCAGCCCCGTCGACAAGATGCTGCTGGTTGAGATCATCAAGGGGAAGGAGACAGGCGAACGTGCGGTGGCAAAGGCGCTCGATTTCGTGCGTCAGATCCGCAAGACGCCCATCGTGGTGAACGACGCGCGGTTCTTCTATGCCAACCGCTGCATCATTCCCTACATCAACGAGGGCATCCGCATGGTGGCCGAGGGTGTCTCGCCCGCCCTGGTCGAGAACGCGGCCAAGATGCTGGGTTTCCCGCTGGGGCCGATGCAGCTGGTGGACGAGACGTCGATCGACCTCGGCGTGAAGATCGCCAAGGCCACGCGCGCCGCCATGGGCGACGCCTATCCCGACGGCGCGGTGGACGAGGTGCTGTTCGCCTTCGCCGATGCCGGGCGTCTGGGGCGCAAGTCGAATGCGGGCTTCTACGACTACGACGACAAGGGCAAGCGGCAGGGTCTGTGGGCCGAACTGGGCACCCGCTATCCGCTGGCCGAGGATCAGCCCGACCTCCATGATGTTCAGAACCGCCTGATGTTCGCGCAGGTGTTGGAGGCCGTGCGCGCGCTGGAGGACGGTGTGCTGGAGGACATCCGCGAAGGCGACGTCGGCGCGATCCTGGGCTGGGGCTTCGCGCCTTGGTCGGGCGGTCCCTTCAGCTGGCTCGACATCGTGGGTGCCGATTGGGCGACCGAGACCTGCGACGCGCTGGCGGCCACCCACGGCCCCCGGTTCGCCACGCCCGATCTTCTGCGCCGGATGGCCAGCGACGGGGCGACCTTCTACGGCGAACGGGCGGTCAAGGCCGCCTGAGGCGGATCAGAGGCGCAGCGGCGGCTCGCCCGCCGCATGCATCTCGGCAAAGGCGGTGCGGATGATGTCGAGCGCGACATCCTCCGCACGGTCATCGCCCGTGGCGCAGAGGATGCCCTCCGCCTCGATGACGGCGGGGGTGCCCAGCGACAGGCCGTGCCGGCGCAGGTCTGCCAGCGGACGCTCCGTTATCAGGCCGCGGATGCCGACCAGATCGCGCAGGGCGACGCGCACCTGGGCCACGCCGCAGACCCGTTCCACCGTCGACCCCGACAGGACGACCCGCTGCCCCGGCGCGAGCCGCATCGGGCGCGGGTTGCCGAGCGACCCCACCGGCACGCGAACCGGCCAGATCTCGCGCCGGAACGCCCAGTCGGCGCGGGGCACGACCTCTACGCCGACAGCCGTCACCGCCTGCGGGCCCGAAAGCGTCGTCAGGATGTCGCCTTCCGCCAGCGTCTCGACCGCGCGCGGCCCGTCCGGCGTCGCGAGCAGGGTGCCGGGCAGGAACATGGGCGGCGGATCGGACGCGCCCGCGCCCGCCGCGAACCCCGGACGGCTGAAAATGGGGTTGTCGGTCATGCGATTGTGTCTTCCGTTCCGTCCAGGCGTGCGCCGGACATTCGCCTCAGGTGCCATGCATGGCCCGATCGCGGCAGACGGCGACAGACGGGCGCAGATAATCGGCGCCGGTCCGCCGATGCCGGCCAGGCGCGCGTCCGCGTCATGCGGGTTGGGCCGCGTCGCGGCCGCGCAACGCGATCAAGGCGCCTGCCCCCGCGATGAGCGCGAGACCCAGAAGGCCCGAGAGCGACAGGACATCCCGCCAGAGGAGAAAGCCAAAGATCGCCGAGAATCCGAACATCGAATATTCCAGCACCGCCACCTTGGACGCTTCGGCAAGCTGGTAGCCCCGCGTCAGGAGGACGACCGCCCCGAGGCTTCCGATGGCCTGAACGAAGGTCCACCAGAGGACACCCGCATCCGGCGTGACCCATCCCCGGTCCAGAAAGTCCGACCCAGCAGCGCCCGTCGCCGAAATCACCGCGAGCCCACCCAGACCCCAAAGCCCGAGGCAGGCGAAGTTGCCGAGCGCCAGCGTCAGCGCCTGCTCCCCCGCGCACCATTCCCGCGTGGCGATCACGGCCACGGCATAGAACACCCCTGACAGGACCGGCACCAGTGACAGGACCGACAGGTTCGCCGGGTCGGGCGACAGCACCAGGATCACGCCGGCGAAACCGACCAGCGCGGCGGCGACGCGAACAGGACCGATCCGCAGGCCGAACAGGCCGAACGACAGGACCATCACCCAGATCGGGGCGGAGAACAGGCCCGACGCCGCCTGCGCCACCGGCAGGAACCCGAGGGCGCCGAAGTAGACCAGCATGCCCGTGGACATCACGAGCGACCGGCCGATGACCCCGCGCCAGTTCAAGACGCGCAATCGCCCGCCCGACAGGATCAGCCAGCCCGCGGCAAGGGCGAAGATCATCGCTGTGCGGAGTGCATGGAACGTCCAGAGGCTGCTTTCCACGGCGATCAGTCGGACGAACTGGTCGATGAAGCCCAGCACGGCCACGCCGCCAAGCACCGACATCGTCGCCGCAAGGGGTCTGTTCCGCATGTGCCCTTGTCCTCCCCCCGTCGGTCACGCCACTATTGCGTGCGAAACAGGGCGCAGGCAACGCTCCGGACGAAAGGGATGGAAACATGGGCTGGCTGTCGGACGAAACCGGACTGGACCGTTGCGCCGCGAACCACGTGGCGCTGACGCCTCTGTCGCATCTGAACCGGGCGGCGCTGATCTGGCCCAGGCGGGAGGCTCTGGTCGATGGCCCCCGCCGCTGGACCTATGCCGAATACCGCGAACGGGTGACGCGGCACGCCTCCATGTTGCATCGCTTGGGCATCCGCCCGGGCGAGGTGGTGTCGACCATCCTGCCCAACGTGTCGGCGCAGGTCGAGGCGGGGTTCGGCGTGCCCGCCTGCGGCGCGGTCCTCAACACCATCAACATCAGGCTCGATGCGGACACCGTTTCCTATATCCTGGGCCACGGAGGCGCGAAGGTGCTTCTGGCCGACACGCAATTCCTGCCGCTGGCCGAGGAAGCCTGCGCCGCGATGGAGGACCCGCCGCTGATCGTCGAGGTGGGCGATCCGGACGCGGGTCATCCGCCCACCGGGCGGCACCCGGTCTACGAAGACCTGATGGCCGAGGCCGACCCCACCTTCGCCTGGCACATGCCGCAGGACGAATGGGAGAGCCTCGCGCTCAACTATACCTCCGGCACGACAGGGCGGCCCAAGGGCGTCGTCTGTCATCACCGGGGCGCCTATCTGGTGACGATGGGCACGGTCATCAGCTGGCGCATGACGCTCTATCCTCGCGTTCTGTCGGTGGTGCCGCTGTTTCATTGCAACGGGTGGTGCCATGCTTGGATGACGCCTCTGGTCGGCGGCACCATCGTCTGCCTGCGCGACGTGACCGCCGCCGCCATCTTCGATGCGTTGGCGGATGAGGGCGTGACCCATTTCGGCGGCGCGCCCATCGTTCTCAACATGCTGGTCAACGCGACCGCCCCGCGGCCCTTCGACCAGCACGTCGAGGTCTATACCGCCGGCGCCCCACCCTCCTCGGCCACGCTGGCGCGGATGGAGGCGATGGGCTTCAACGTCAGCCACGTCTACGGCCTGACCGAGACCTTCGGCCATGTGGTCGAGAACGTCTGGCAGCCGGGCGACTGGGACACGCTGCCCGGCGACGAAAGGGCCACGTTGAAGTCCCGGCAGGGGGTCGGCTATCCGATGATGGAGGGGATCGACGTCTTCGACGAAGGCGACGTTCCGGTTCCGGCCGACGGCGAGACGCAGGGCGAGATCGTGATGCGCGGCAATGCGGTGATGAAGGGCTATTACCGGAACCCCGAGGCGACGGCCGAAGCCTTCGCCGGCGGCTGGTTCCGCACCGGCGATCTGGGCGTGCGCCATGCCGACGGCTACGTCCAGATCCGCGACCGGGCGAAGGACATCATCATTTCGGGCGGTGAGAACGTGAGTTCGGTGGAAGTCGAAAACGTGCTGATGCACCACGATGCCGTTTCGCTCTGCGCAGTCGTCGCCCGGCCTGACGACCGCTGGGGCGAAGTGCCCTGCGCCTTCGTCGAATTGCGCGACGGCGCGACGGCGACGGAGGAGGAGATCATCGCCTTCGCCCGCGCGCGTCTTGCCGGGTTCAAGACGCCCAAGGCGGTGGTCTTCGGCCCGCTGCCCAAGACCTCCACGGGCAAGATCCAGAAATTCACGTTGCGCGACAGGGCACGCGAGGCCGCCAAGGCGTGACGGCGCTCGACGGTATCGAACGGTTCGAGACGTCGGGTCTCTGGCGCGCGGACGGGGCGGCCGCGCGGCGCAACGTCTATGTCTCGATCGGAGAAGCTGAGCTGGTCGTGCAGGACCGGGAGGGCACGGCGCTGAGCCATTGGTCCCTGCCCGCACTGGTGCGCCTGAACCCGCGGGTCATGCCCGCGCGCTACGCCCCGAATGCCGGCGCCGACGAGGAGCTGGAGATCGACGAGCCCGAGATGGTCGCCGCGCTGGACCGTCTGGTCGCGGCGGTCGAGAAAGGGCGCCGCCGCCCCGGATCGCTGCGCCGCCTGCTGACGGGGCTGGTGCTGGGCTTCGCAGTCGGGTTGCTGGTCATGTGGTTGCCGGGCGCGTTGCGCCGCCAAGCCGAGGCGATCATCCCCGCGTCGCAGCGCGCCGAGATCGGGGCCCGGATGCTCGGTCGCATGACCGCGCTGACGGGGCCGCCTTGCGGCACGCTGACCGGATCGGAGGCGCTGGCGCGGCTCAAGACTCGCCTGCTGCCCGCGACGCCCGCGGACCTCGTCATCCTGCGCGACCTGCCGCAACCGGCGCTTGCGCTCCCCGGCGGCCTGATCGTCGTTTCGGACGCCGTGCTGGTGGAGCAGGACGACCCCAACGTCGCCGCCGGACACATCCTGTCGGCTGCGCTGGCGGCCCGCGCCGAGCCGCCCTTGGCGCGATTCCTCGACGAAGCGGGATTCTTTCGGATCGCATCGTTGATGGCGCGCGGGGACGTGCCGGGCTCGACCATCGACCGCCATGTCGACAAGCTGCTGGCGAACGGCCACTCGCGTCTGCCCGACGACACGCTCCGCTCCGGCTTCGACGCCGCCCGCCTGGCCTGGACGCCTTGGGCCGAGGCGGTAGGCCTGCCACCGGGCGAAACGCTGCCATCCGACATGCCGCCGGCGCTGGACGACACTTCGTGGCAGGCGCTGCGCGAGATCTGCAGCGGCTGACCCGATGGGAGGCGTCAGCGCGCCGTCTTCTCCACCTCCTCCATGGCGAAGAAGTCATCAGGCGCGACCTCCCCCTGCCACACCCTATCGGGCAGGCAGTCCGGCCCCGCCAGAAACACGTTGCCGCTGAAGTGCGCGTGGAGGCGGGACAGGCGCTCCATCCAGGGAGAGGTGATCTCGGCGTAGAAGTCGCCGAAGGCCTCGCTCGTCCGGAGCGCCGCGATCCGGGCGCGGTGCGCGGCGACGCAGGCGTTGTGCTGGGCGGCCACCCCCGGCAAGGCGCGAAGCCGGGCAAGCTCCGCCTCCAGCGCGGGCAACATCCGCTGGATCGACGTATCGTGTTCCGCGTTGTTGTTCATGCGGAACCAGTAGCCCAGGCCCTGGTCGCGCGCGACATGGTTTACCCGACCCCTGTCGCGCTTGACGAGAAAGCTCTCGGCGTCGCGCACGGCATAGTGGTTCAGCGTCACCAGGTCATAGCCATAGGTATCGTTCGTCGACCGCCAGCCGTTTCGCAGCATCGTCCGGGGCATCGGCTTGCCGGAGCCGTTGACCCAGCGGATCTGTTGCCAAAGGTCCGGCCTCAGCCCCTTCGGACGATGCACCCCCATCTTGCGATAGATACCCATGTTGCGGAACAGGGTCTTGAAACCCCAGGCCTGATGCGGCTTGCGCGTCTTGTGCGGCGCGCAACGGTCGAACCGGGCGATGGTGGGCACGTCCTCGAACCCGTGCAGGTCTGAATTGCCGAACAGGCGCCATGTGGCCGAGATCATGTTCGCGTCGCCCACTGCGGCATAGAGGTCGCGAAGGTGCCCGGCGCCTGCGTGGATGTTCAGAAACTCGTCCACGTCCATGCAGATGGCCCAGCCGGCCCGGTCCAGGATCGCCTCGCCCTCCGCCGCCTCCAACGCGGCGTTCTGTGGTTTCAGGTCCATTTCCCGGAACGGATTTTGACGGTGCGCCACGATGCCGTGGTCCTGCAGCAGGTCCAGCAGGCGGTCCGTGCCGTCGGTGCAATCGTTGCTGTAGACCAGGAAATCGTCCACACCGATCGCACGGTGATAGGCGATCCATTCCAAGATGAACGGCCCCTCGTTCTTCATGCAGGTCACGACTGCCGTCCGGCCGGGCAACGATGCCGCAAGCCCCCGGGCGACGGGGACCTCGGACACCGGCGGCAGGACGGGGTCATGCCCGAATGCCGTTCGCGCGAGCGACAGGAGCGTGTCATCGAGCACCAGCCCCGCCCTTGCGGCGAGCGGCTGACCTTCGCCTTCGGTCATGCGGACAGCCATCGCGCGATGGAAGTGGGCCGTGTCACGGGGACCTGGTTTCAGCTTGCCGACGCGGAGCATCCGGAACGGCTCCGTCTCGGGGATGCGACCGGGGGCTGCGACCCACCGACGATTGCTTTCGGGCTTGTCGAACTGGTCGCAGACGTGGTCGCCGAAGGTCGCCGGCTGACCCTTGCGGACGCGCCAGGGATAGATGCGCCCGCCGGATAGCGTGATCACGCCCGTCTTGGCCGCGTCGATCAGGTCGAAGGCCCTGCGGCCCAGCGGGGCCGGCGCCAGCAGGTCGCAGACGTCGATGAACGCCACCGCCCGCGCCGCGGTCAGGAACCGCCAGCGCAGCGCTTCCAGCACGATCGTCTGTTCGACCGGAGACGTCCACGGGTCGGATTCGGGCGTCGTCATCCGACCTTTGCCGGGCGCGTCGGGCGCATGGACGGGATGCCGTTCGCTGGGGCGTAGACCGCCCAACGGCAGGGGGCAGGTGACGATGACGACGCGGTGCAACCCCGGAATGGGCCTGTCGGCCAGCACCGCGTTCAGAACGGGGGCGAGCGCAGGCTCCCCCGGTCGCGCGCGGTCGAGGATCAGGATTGCATCGACCCCCTGCATTTCCGCATGGAACCGCATCCAGTCGTGCAGGTTGGCGATGCTCTCGCCGTTGCGGATGCCCATGAGAACGTTGGCCCCGACGAAAAGCTCCGGCTCCGGTGCCGATACGGTCACCTCCGCCGTGCAGCCCGTCAGCGGCAGCGGCGCCCTGTCGCCCCCATCCCAGCGGCACGTCACCCGGAGCGAGCCGTTCACGTCCACGACGTCATGGGGCAAGACATCCGCATCGGCGCGAAGCCGGGCCGGATCGGTCCCCTTGGCCAGGAACAGCCGCAGCCCCTCGGCGTCGCCTACGGCATCGAGCACGGTGACATCACCGTGAACCGCTGCGTTCATCGTTCGCGTTTCGATCATATCCGCACCTTTTTCCCTCGAGTAGAGGGTAACGAGGTGCCGGCCAAGACCCGGCGCGGTCGGTCGGCCGTCGGTGGCCGAAACCGGCACACCGTGCCGGCGGACATCCTCCGGAGTGATCCTGAGCCGAAGCCTGTCGGTCGTCGCCCGCCCATGGATCGTCGACGAAGCCGAGCAAAACGAACGGTCGTTCATGTCCCTTCTGACGGAACATTCCGGTCGATACGCCGTCCATTTGCGAAGATAACACGACAATACGGCGACAATTTCGGCCTGAACGCGCAATTTTAGGGCCTGATCGCGCCGCATGTTCGGGTTACGCTACTTGGAACCGTTGCAAGAGGATTCCCATGGCAGATTCCCGACCCATGCCCCCCGCCGATCATCGTGCGGTCCTGGCCGACGCGGCGGGCGACTTGGGCTTTCTGCGTCAGCTCGGTGATGACCACCTTGTCCTGCACCGCCCGGCCGCGGCTGCGAACATCCTCATCGTGACGTTCGAGATGCTGGACGTGACCCGTGCCAGGGACGGCGGCCTACCCCTGTCGACAGGCCTCGCAAGGGAGCGTGGCTGGGCGACCCTCGACGTCCTGGCCGAAGGACGGACATGGTTCCGCGACGAGGCGGTCATCGATTTCTTCGATGGCCTTACCTACGACGGCTTCTTCGACGATTTCGACAGCGTGATCTTCGTGGGCGGCGGCATGGGGGCCTACGGTGCCGCTGCGTTCAGCGTCTCTGCGCCGGGGGCGACCGTGTTCCTCATGCAGCCCTATGCGACGCTGGCCCGCGACGTGACGCCTTGGGAGCGGCGGTTCCGCTCCGCCTGGTCGCTGCCGTTCGGGCCGCGCTACGGCAACGCCGCGCGCATGATCGACGCGGCACGGCGGGTCTATGTCGTGACCGACCCGACCGAGGTCGCCGACGCGATGCACGCCAGCCTGTTCAACGCGGATCACGTCGTCCGCCTTCCCGCGCCCCATGCCGGGTCGGACATCCAGCGCCGGATCGAAAGCACCGGCGCCCTCGGACGACTCATCGTCGAAGCCGAGACCGGAACGCTCGACCCCGCACGTTTCGCCCGGATATGGCGGACGAGGCGGCAGGACGCGACCTGGGTGCGCGGACTGATGCGCAAGGTCGAAAGGATGGACCGACCGTTCCTGTCGGCCCTCGTCGCCGGGCACATGGTTCGGCAGGGCGGCTTTCCGGCTGCGCATCGCAGGCTGAATGCCGCCTTGTCGCAACTGTCGGCGGAAGGGCGAGCGGCGCCGGCGCACCTGCATCCCACGCCACCTCCCGACAATCCTCGCCCTTTGCTCGCCGGGGAATGACTTCGGCTCAGGCCGCCGGCGCGGGGGGCAACGTCTCGAACCGCACGTCGGGTCCGAAGGCCGACGTGAAGAGGCGGCGAATGCCGTCGACGTCTGTTACCAGAACCTCGGCCCGGGGGCCGGTTCCGGCCGTCGGCGTCTCGATCGTGTAACGCTGACCTTCCACGCCCTGCTTCAGCACAACGGTATAGGGCAGCTGATAGCCGCAGCCGGTCGTGATGCCGGACCAGCCGCCGGGTTCGTTTTCCGGGCGCTCTCCGACGCAGCGGGCACCGTCCGACAGGCGGATCGTCACCCGGTCAGGGCGCGCCTTGACGCCGACCACCCGCACCTCGGCCGACGGCGGGGCGTCACCCGTGCGCGGCGTGCCATCGTCGAGCGCGGTTTCGATGGCTTGGCACGCACCGAGCGCGAAGGGCAGAAGAAGGACGGCGAAACGCATATGGACCTCTCAAGTCGGATCAAAGCGGCCAGATGAACGGGATCAGGGCCGACGAGACGATCGCGACGACGATGTTCATGCCGAATCCGACTCGCAGGAAATCGGTAAACCGATAGCCGCCCGGACCATAGACCAACATGTTCGTCTGATACCCGATGGGTGTCGAAAAGGCACAGCTTGCAGCGACCATGACCGCGACCACCAGCGGCCGCGGGTCGACCCCAAGGGCCTGGGCGAGTGCGATTGCGACGGGCGTGACGACGACGGCGATGGCATTGTTGCTGACCAGTTCGGTCAGCGTCGTCGTCAGCAGGAAGATCGCAAGGACGAGAAGGGGCGCCGGGAGGTCGGTCAGCCAAGGCGCCACCGCGTCGACGATCATGGTGACGGCGCCCGACGCCTCCAGCGCGGCGCCGACGGCGAGCATGGCGAAGATCATCGCCAGAAGGCGCCCGTCGACGAAGCCGAATGCCTCATCCGCGTCCACCGACCGGGTCAGCAGGACGACCACCGCAGCGATCACCGCGAGTGCCAGGATGGGGGCGAGGTCCAGCGCGGAGAGGATGACGATGCCCGCCACGGCGACGAGCGGCACCCAGCTGCGTTCGCGCCGGAAGGCTTGGTCGCGGGGTTGGTTGACCTCGACCAGGTTCATGTCCTGCGACAGGCGGTGGATGTCCTCGGCCGATCCTTCCAGCAGCAGCGTATCGCCGACGCGGACCACCACGCTGTCGAGTTGGCTCGACACGTTGCGATCGCGCCGGTGCATCGCCAGCGTGTAGACGCCGTAGCGCCGCCGCAGCCGCATCGAGCCCAGCCGCTGCCCGACCATGCGCGCGTCGGGGGTGATGAGGACCTCGACCGTCGTGGTCTCGACCGCGCCGACCTGATCGAGGCGCTTGAGATCCTTGTTGCGCTGAAGCGTCAGCAGTTCCGCGATCTCGGTCCGCAGGATCACCCGGTCGCCCACCTGTAGCGACACGTCCTTGAGGTTGCGGCGCAGCGAGGTGTCGCCGCGCACCACGTCGATCAGGCGCACGCCTTCGCGCTGGAACAGTTGAACGTCAGTCGGGACGCGGCCGATCAGGTTGGAGTCGGGCGGAATGACCGCCTCGGCGAAGAACTTGGCCGCCTTCCGGCCGCCCAGCATCGCAGCCATCGATGTCCGGTCGGGCAGCAGGTGGCGGCCGAAAAGATAGAGATAGGCCATGCCCGCGATCGCCACGGGAATGGCCAACGGCGTCACCTCGAAGATGGAAAAGGGCTCCAGCCCCCTCGTCCGCGCCACGCCATCGACCAGAAGGTTCGTGGACGTCCCGATCAGGGTCAGCGTGCCGCCAAGAATCGACGCATAGGACAGCGGGATCAACAGCTTGGAGGGCGCCACCTTCATCGCACCCGCCAATTGCACGAAGACCGGGATCATGACGACGACGACGGGCGTGTTCGCCACGAAGGCCGAGGCGATCAGCACGAACATCATCAGAAGCCCGATCGCGAGCTTCGGCCGCGGCCCCACCTGCCCTTCGGCAAGCCGCGTGAACCAGTCGAGCGCGCCGGTCCTGACCAGAGCGCCCATCAACAGGAACATCGCGGCGATGGTCCAGGGGGCGGGGTTGGACAGGACCTCCAGCCCCGCATCGTAGGGCAGGATGCCCGCCACCAGCAGGAAGGCCGCGCCGCCCATGGCGACCACCTCGGTGGGATAGGTCTCGCGCACGAACAGCGCCAGCATGACGGCCAGGGTCATCAACGTGACCCAGGCCTCGACCGGTTGCGACAGGTCGATCCAGGTCACTTCGGGCCGCTCTGCGACAGGCGGCCGCCGACGCGGACCTGCATGACCTCGCGGGCGAGCCCGGTGGCGTCGTCCGTCTCGGTGAACAGACCGCAAAGCGTCGCCTCGCCGCCGGCAGGCTCGAACCGCTCCCGCGCCATGCCGGTCACGAAACGGCGCAGGGGTTCGGCCTTGTCCATGCCGATGACGCTGTCGTAGTCGCCGCACATGCCTGCGTCGGACTGGAACGCCGTGCCGCGCGGCAGGATGCAGGCATCTGCCGTGGGCACATGGGTATGGGTGCCCACGACGACCGACGCGCGACCGTCGCAAAAGTGCCCCATAGCCATCTTTTCCGACGTTGCCTCGCAATGCACATCCACCAGCGTGGCCTGCACCGCGCGCCCGAGGGGATGCGCCTTGAGCACCGGTTCGATGGCGGAGAACGGATCGTCGTAAGTGCGCGACATGAACACCTGCCCGAGCACCTGCGCCACCAGCAGCTTGCGCCCCGCCACGTCGAACACCCGCCAGCCTCGCCCCGGCGCGGACTTGGCGTAATTGATCGGGCGCAGGATGCGGGGGTCCGCCTCGACCCCCTGCATCATGTCCTTCTGGTCGAAGGCATGGTCCCCCAGCGTGACGACATCGGCGCCCGCCTCGAACAGGGCCCTGGCCTGCGCCGCGTTGAGCCCGCGCCCCGAGGAGGCGTTCTCGCCGTTCACCACGACGGCATCCAGGCGCCAGTCCGTGCGCAGGCCGGGCAGACGCTCGGCCACCGCCCGTCGCCCTGCCCGCCCCATCACGTCACCGAGGAAGAGTATCCGCATGCCATCGGGTTACGCGCAGTCCGAAGGGCGCGCAACGGGCGTTGCGCCACCGGCCGCGGAAACGGCGCCTAAGCTCAGCCCTTGACCGCCCCAGCCGTCAGGCCCGACACGATCTGGCGCTGGAAGATCATGACGAGCAGGAACAACGGCGCCGTGATGCTGACGGCGGCGGCGATGGCCTCGACCTGGTCGGTGGTCGTCGTCTCGCGGTTGAAATAGCCCACGATGGCCGGAACCATCGTCTGGTTCGACGCATCGAGCAGGAGGGACGCCACGAGGAAGTCGTTGTAGGCCAGAAGGAAGCTGAACAGCCCCGTGGTTATGACGCCCGGCCACATGACCGGCATGATGACCCAGCGGAATGCCTGAAAGTGGGTGCAGCCATCGACGCGGGCGGATTCATCGAGATCGACGGGAATGCTCTGGAAGAACGAGCGCAGCATCCAGATGGTGAACGGCTGGTTGATCGATACCAGCACGGCGATCACGGCCAGCGGCTGTCCGTAGAGCGTCGGAGCGTTGTCACCCAGGATAGGCCGCAGGATCTCGGCCGAGTTGATGAACACCGGCAGATAGCCCGCAACCAGCACCGAATGCGGCAGCGCGCGGAAGATCAGCGCGATGATCAGGATCCAGAACGCCAGCGTCGAGCCGGAGCGCGCGAGGCCGTAACCCGCCAGCGTCCCCACGGTCAGCGACACGGTGACCACGCCGAACGTCACGATCATCGAGTTCTGGAGGTTCTCGTAGAAGGCGTTGTCGATCCAGACGGATTCGTAGTGCTGCGTCGTGAGGCCCAGCACCGGCCGGCCCAGCGGCCCGAGCGACGCGTTGAGAGGCTCCGCGACCCATGGGACGATGACGAAGAACCCGATGATGAACAGGAGCGCGAAGCCCAGGGCGATCACGGCCCAGCTGAAGATGCGCTGCAAGGTGCCCTCGCCGGCCGCCATCGGCACGAGCCACCGCGTCCCGGCCTTGATCGACAGCCAGATCACCGCGACCCCCAGGACGATGTCCACCACCGACAGCCCGTGTCCGTCGGACAGGGTGCGCGGCCCCCGCAGCACGTCCCACGCCGAGGCCGAGAAGGCGTCGACCGGCGACTTGAACGACATGGCCAGGATCCAGACCAGCGGGAACGCCGCGAGGATCAGCCAGAACAGCAGGAACAGGTTCGACGCCAGCTTCAGCGACGGCGGCTGCCGCATGGCCTGTGGTATCGACATGTCAGCCCCCCCTGTGGTCGCGCCAGGTGCGACGCAGCGGTGCGGCCAGCAGGATGACCACCCCGATCATCGTCAGCATGGCCGAAGCCGAAGCCGATGAAATCTGACGGTTGCCGGCATCGTCGGGCTGCAGGAAATCGTAGGTCAGGTATTGCAGCGTGATGCGGTGCGACTGCGACGAGAACCCGATCACCTCCTCGAAGGCGCGGTAGGCGTCCATGAGGTGGATGAGGGTGATGAAGACGATCAGCGGCATCAGATGCGGGATGACGACGTAGCGCAGCCTCTCCCACCGGGACGCGCCGTCGATCACCGCCGATTCCAGCGTGTCCTGATTCACCGTCTGGAGCCCGGCGTAGAAGATGACGAAGGCGAAGGGCGCGACGTGCCAGACGCGGTAGAACATCATCAGGAACTCCACCGCCCAGCCGTTCGCCGCGACCGCCAGGTCCGTCGAGAACAGCGCTTCGAGCCAGATCGTCACGATTCCATCGCCGTAGAACAGCCAGCGGATCGACAGGGCCCCGATCACTGGAGTGATGATGAAGGGCAGCAGCGACACGAAGATCACAGGTCCCTTGATCGACCGCGCCGCATTGTTGACGACGACCGCCACGGCAAGGCCCAGCGCCAGCACGAAGGGCAACGTGATGAGGGTGAACGTCAACGTGAAGCGCAGTGCCTTCCAGAAGTCGATCCGCAGGACCGCGCCGATGTCCCAGTTCGACAGCGCCCGTGTCAGCCGGTCGCCGCCCAGCACGTTGGCATAGGACGAAAGACCCACCCACCGCGTCGTCGTGACCGTGTTGCCCGCCTCGTCCAGCACGGGCACGGTCTTGACCGAGGTTGTGCAGGTCTGCGTCACGAAACCAGGGGTGCAGGTCTCGACCGTCTGGGTCGTGAAGATCGGCTGCGTCACTTGGAACGAGTTGACGAGGACCGTCACCAGCGGAAAGGCGATGAAGACCAGCATCAGCAGGATCGACGGTCCCACGAACATGGCGAAGGTCTTGAACTTCATCCGATGATCCCTCCGGGAAGGCGGGGCGCCCGGCAGCGGACGCCCCCGTCGCGACTAGAGAAGCCCGGCTTCCCTGGCGGCGGAGATATAGCTCTCCTCGATCGCCTTCAGCGTCTCGTCGGCGGAACGGCGGCCGGTGAAGTAGCCGTCCAGCTCGTTGCCGATGGCGGTGTGCATCAGCCCCATCTGGCTGGTCGACGGATAGCTGAGCGGCGCGGGATCGGCCATCGCGGTGGCAATCGCACCGGAGGCCATTTCGTCGGGCTCATAGCCTTCGATCAGCCAGATCGCATCGCGCTGGTGGTTCTTGACCATCTCGCTGTCCATCCCCTCCATCGCCACGCGGAAAGCCGCTTCGGCGGTCGCGTCGTCGATGTTCTGGGCGATCACGATGCCGTCCCACCAGAGCGTCGTGGCGGGCGGGCCGCCCTCCACTGCCTTCGGCGCCGCTGCCGAGCCGACGAGGCCGACGACCTGGCTTTCTGCCGGATCCTCCATCGCGCCGCCGCGCGACCCCCAGAGGTTCGCCATGGCGATCTTGCCCTGCTGGAACTGCTGCTGGACATAGGTGCTGTCGGAGACGAGAAACTCGGGGTCCATGTATTCCGTCAGCGCCTTCATCGTCTCGAGCGCCTTCAACCCGGCCTCCGAATTGACCGCCGGCGTGCTGTCGTCGTTGTAGAAGGTGCCACCGTAGCCCAGGAACATGTTGTTGAAATCCTGCGCGATGTCCCAGCCGGCCTTCATCGTGGCCCCGATCGGATATTCGACCACGCCCGCTTCCTTGATGGCGGCAGCGGCTTCCAGCACCTCGTCATAGGTTGTGGGGACGTCCAGTCCCAGATCCTCGAAGATGTCCTTGCGATACATCAGGTGCTGCGTGTTCACCATCATGGCCACGGCCATGACCTTGCCATCGACTCGTATCAGCTGGTTCGGCGCAAGGTTCCGACCGTATTCCTCGACCAGATCGTCCAACGGCCGGATCGTGCCTTCGTTCAGAAGGGGCGTGATCGTGCCGTTCGAAACTCCGCCGACGGAATAGAGCGAGGGATTGGCCGCAAATGCCGCGGGCTGCTTGGTGCGGAACTCCTGATCCAGTTCGGCCTGCACGCCGCCGCATTCGGCCATCGCGTCGGTGACGGCCTTCCAGGCCTCGAACCCGGCGCTGAGCGTCCTGACCGTCACGTCGTTTTCGAAGGCACATTCCGCGACCGCGGCCTGCGCCCCCATCGCCATCGCCCCCGCAAGGACAAGCTTCCTGATGAGCATCGTCGTCTCCCTGTCGATCCGTTGCAGCCGCCGCGCGGTATCCTCCCCCACGCCGACCGGCCGAATTTCCTGCGAATGCACCTTTTCTTTTGCCCCGATGCCAATAGGATCGCCGCGATGCATACGCTTGCAAGGAACGCTAGCCGCGCTTGCCCCAACCGCGCAAGCCTGAATCTACCCATCGAGTGAGGCCCGACATGACCGATTTCCGCGCCGCGACCATGTCCGGCCTTGCCGACCTGTTATCGGCGGACGATCCTGCGCAGACAGCGCCACGGATCTTGACCGAGGATGCCGTCTGGCACCTGATGGCGCCGCTCGACCGGGTCGAGGGGCGCGACGCCATCCTGGCGCAAGTGATCTTGCCCTTGCGCTCGGCGCTGACGGCGGCGCGGCGCCGGCCGGAGCTGTGGATCGGCGGGATGAACCGACGGGCGCAGGGCGGCCGCTGGGTCGCCGGCTTCGGACATGTCGTGGGCATGCACGAAGGCACCCTGTGGGGCGTGGCACCGTCGCAGCGCCTCTCGTTCTTGCGGTGGGGGGAGTTCCATCGGCTGGGCGACGACTGGCGCATCACGGAGTCGAGGATCATCATGGACCTGCCCGACCTGATGCGGCAGGCCGGCCGCGACCCCTGGCCCGAGAAGCTGGGGACCGAGATGCTGTTCCCCGGCCCCGCCACCCACGACGGCATCTGCCCGACCGAAGGCGACGGTGAGGCGAGCCTGTCGCTGGTGGAACGGATGCTGAGCGACCTGCATGTCTACGATCCCGAGACCAATGCCTCCGCGGGGCAGACCGGCGAGGGCGGGACCTGGGCCGACGACATGCTGTGGTATGGCCCCGGCGGCATCGGGTCCAATTACCTGTGGGACGGATTCGTGCGCGACCACCGCGCGCCTTTCCTGCACGCCTTTCCCGACCGGAAGGGCGGCAACCACTATTGCCGTCTGGGCGATGGGAACTATGCAGCCGTGTCAGGCTGGCCGTCGATGACCATGACGCATCGGGGCGATTACCTCGGGTTTCCGGCGACCGGGAAGGATCTGACCCTGCGGGTCATGGATTTCTATCGTTGCGCCGACGGACGGATCGCCGAGAACTGGGTGCTGCTCGACTATGTCGATCTGTTCCGCCAGATGGGCCACGACATCCTTGGGTGATCCCCTCCGTGTTGCTCCCTCCCGCAGTGTCGCGTATCCCGGCGGAAGGACGAAGGACGGAGACGACGCCATGACGACCGCAGTGTTCATCGACGGGGAAGCCGGAACCACCGGTCTCCGCATCCGCGACCGCCTGGGCGCGCGTGACGACATCCGCATCGTGTCGGTCCCGGAGGAGCACCGCAAGGACAGGACCGCCCGGCGGGATGCTTATGCCCAGGCGGACGTTGCCATCCTGTGCCTGCCCGACGACGCTGCGGTCGAGGCCGTGCGGATGGCGGGGAACACGCGGCTGATCGACGCCTCGACCGCGCACCGGATCGATCCGACGTGGGTCTACGGCATGCCAGAACTGCCAGGCCAGCGCGACCGCATCCGCGACGCGCGGCGGGTGGCGAACGTGGGGTGCTATGCGACCGGCTCGATCGCCATGCTCCGCCCCCTGACGGATGCCGGGATCCTGCCGGCGGACCACGGCGTCGTCCTGACCGGCGTGTCGGGATATACCGGTGGCGGCAAGGCCCTGATCGCGGAGCATGAGGGGGGGGCTGCTCCGGGCTTCTACCTTTATGCCGTGCACCAGTCGCACAAGCATGTGCCCGAAATCATGCGCCATGGCGGCCTGACCCGCAAACCGCTGTTCCAGCCCGCCGTCGGCGCCTTTGCGCAGGGCATGATCGTGCAACTTCACCTGCATGCCGACATGCTGCCGGGCGAGGTCGCGGGCCATGCCCGGATCGAGGCCTGCCTGCGCGATTTCTATGCGGGCGACCCCTTCGTGACCGTGGCGCAGCCCGGAGACCGCATCGACCCGCAGGCCGCCAACGACACCAACCGCATGATCCTGACCGTTCAGGGCGATGGCGAGGGGCGGGTGACGGTGGCCGCCGTTCTCGACAATCTCGGCAAGGGCGCATCGGGAACCGCCGTGCAGAACCTGAATGTCATGATCGGTGCCAAAGAAACCGCCGGTCTGACATAAAGCCATCGCATTCCGGCCGTCGTTGCCTGTTTAACCTTCGGTTGTCTGCCAATACCGAGGTTCCTGCCATGCTCCGCCTTTCCGTCGTTGCCCTGATGCTCGCCCCCGGCGCCGCCTACGCCCAGAAATTCGTCAGCGCCATCGACCCTCTCGACCCCGTCGTCGCCACGACGACTGCGTCGGCGGATAATCCGGAAGTGACCGATGCGGACCTCGTGGCTCCGCCGCAAATTGCGACCGGCCAAACGGCGAGCATCGTCATCAACGACGACACCGATATCGCGTTCTCCGGCCTGGGTCGGTCGGCCGTGCTGCTTACGGGTGAAAAGGATGCGATGATCTCGCGGATCATCGTCGATGAATCCGGCGAGGCGGTGCTCGTCCTGACGGGCGCGGGTGTCACCGACGAAACCTCGTCCGGCGCCATCATTCCGGCCGGAACCGCCAACATCGAAGTGGGCGAATGCAATCCAGGCACGACCTGGCAAGACGAAGATGCGCTCTGCTGGAACGATTTCGCGACCGGCGATTGACGCAACGGCGACCGGAAGCCGTCGCACGGGATCGTTCCGTCTTGCAACGGGTTCTTAACGTTTCAAAGGCAACAAGGGGGCATCCCCCCGACCCCCGAGGTTGCCGTCTTGTCGTTCCCTTCCCTGCCCGCGCGGGCGCCCTCCGCTCCCCTGACTCCCCGTCAGAAGGCCGCCGTCATCATACACCTGCTGGTGTCGGGCGGGGCGGACCCTGGGCTGCGCGACCTGCCGCCGGACCAGCAGCGTCTGATCGTTCGTGAGATCGCGCGCCTGCGATTCATCGACCGCGAGACGCTGGCCGGTGTGGTTGCCGAGTTCGCCTCGGAACTCGACAGCATCGGCTTGCACTTCCCGCGCGACCCCGCCCGGGTGCTGGCCGCATTGGAAAGCCAGCTTTCCCTCGACGTGATCGACGGAATGATGGCCGAACTGGGTGATACCGCGCGGCCCGGTGACGGGCCGTGGGCTCAAATCGCCGGACTCGACGTGGCCGCGATCAGACAGATGATGGACGGGGAATCCGATGAGGTGTCGGCGGTCCTGCTGTCGAAACTTCCGGCGGCCCGTGCGGCCGAGATCATCGGATCGCTGCCCAGCGACCGGGCCGACAGTATTGCTGCGGCTTTCGCCCGGACCGAGGATGTGACCCCCGCCGCCGTCGCGCAGATCGGCATGGCGCTCGGGCGGCAGAGCGCTACGCGCAGGACGCCGGCCTTCGATGCCGATGGGGTCAAGCGGGTGGGCAATATCCTCAACGCAGCCACGTCAGGCGTACGGCGGAGCATTCTCGACAGTCTGGACGCCGTGGATGCCGCCTTCGCGGCTCGCGTCCGTGCAACGGTCTTCAGCTATGAGAACATCGCCGACCGGGTCGATCCGCGCGACCTGCCCCGCGTCCTGCGAGGGGTGGAGAACACCGTGCTTGTCACCGCCATAGCGGGAACTCCGCCAGAGATGAGCGCGATATCGGAATTCATGCTGGGTGCGATTTCCAAACGCCTGGCCGAGCAACTGCGCGATGAGGTGGCCGAGCGTTCACCCCCGACCGCGGAGGAGGCCGAAACGGCCATGTCCGCCATCGTCGCCGTAATCCGTCAGATGGAGGAGGACGGCGAGCTCATCCTCAGCACGCCGGAGACCTGACGGTCACCACCCCGCCCTCGACAGGTCCGCAGCATGCGGTGCCGAAGCGTCCATTCGGATGCGACCTTACGAAGGATCAAGCCGGATCGCGGAACACGTAAACGACCATTGCCACACCGATGAGCGCGAGCATGCCGAGGCCGGTGTGGGTCAACCCGTATTCGGTTCCGTGCAACCGGGCGAGGCTGTCCCCGAAGCAGAAGGAGCCGGATTTCAGACCGTCGAGACAGATATTCATGGTTACTCCTCCGTTCATACTCTTGTCGGGTATCGCTCCGGAATGAGACCAGAAAAAGGCACGATTGTTCAGCCTACGCCGACAATGCCCACGCCCCCCGGGCCATTGCTTCACCCGAATGGTTAAAACCGCGCGATCTCCGTGACGGGATCGGAAGTTCCTGCCCCTGATGCGCCTTCTCAGTGCCCAAGTTGGCCCCCGCACTGGTCGCAGGGACGCGCGACGCCTAGATCGTCGGACATGGTTCTGGAATTTCACGACGAGGGGATTTATTGCCCCGCCGGCCGTTTCTACATCGACCCGTGGAAACCGGTCGAACGCGCTTTGGTCACGCATGGCCATGCGGATCACTCCTATCCGGGGCATCGCCACTACCTGACCAGCGAGGCCGCGGCGCCCGTCATCCGGCACCGGCTGGGCGACATCGACCTGGACAGCATCCCGTTCGGTCGGACGCGCGACATCAATGGCGTCACCGTCAGCTTCCATCCCGCAGGCCACGTCCCTGGCAGCGCGCAGATCAGAGTTGAGCACGGGGGTGAGGTCTGGGTTGTCTCGGGCGACTACAAGACCACGTCCGACGGTCTGTCCGAACCGTTCGAGCCGGTGCCGTGCCACGCCTTCATCACCGAATGCACCTTCGGATTGCCCGTCTTCGACTGGCGCCCCGAAGAGGAACTCGCCGCCCAGATCAACGAATGGTGGCAGGCCAACCGCCACGCCGGCCGCATGTCCGCCATAGGGGCTTATTCGCTCGGCAAGGCGCAGCGGGTGCTGACGATGATCGATCCCTCCATCGCCCCGATCCTGACCCATGGCGCGGTGGAAAACACCAATCAGGTGATGCGCGCCCAGGGCCTGCGGTTGCCCGAGACCATCCGCGTGACGCCGGAGGTCACGGCAAAGACACATCCGGGCGCCCTCGTCATCGCGCCGCCTTCGGCTCTTGCCGGCAACTGGACGCGCCGGTTCGGCACCCTGTCGACGGCTTTCGCGTCGGGGTGGATGGCGCTGCGTGGCGTGCGACGCAGACGGGCGGCCGATCGCGGCTTCGTGGTCAGCGACCATGCGGACTGGAAGGGGCTGAACGCGGCGATCGCCGAAACCGGCGCGACGCGCATCTTCGCGACCCACGGCTATACGACCGTGTTCCGCCAGTGGCTCGAGTCGCAGGGCTACGACGCGCAGATCGTGCAGACGGAATTCGGCGACGACCTGATCGACGAGGACGACGCCGAGGAGACCGCTGCATGACATGGCGTGACCGCGCGCTGGTCGCCCTGTGCCGCCGCCTCGTCAAGCCGGCGCTGGCCGTCCCCGTGCCCTGGCCCGTCCTGCGCCAGGCGTTCCATCTGGTTGCGCCGCCCACCTCCGGCGACTGCGATGTCCGCATGGATCGGTCCGACATCGCCGGCGTGTCCTGTGGCGTCTTCACGCCGCGCGACGCGGAGGGCATCCTTGTCTGGCTGCATGGCGGCGGATTCATCCTCGGCTCCTCCCGCAGCTATGCGGGCCTGGCACGGGCACTTGCGCGGCGCACGGGGCGGCGCGTGATCGTGCCGGACTATCGACTGGCACCCGAAAATCCGTTCCCCGCAGGTCATGATGACTGTATCGCGGTCGTGCGCGGGATCGCGGCCGGGGGACCGTTCGCGCTTGGGGGCGACAGCGCGGGCGGAACGCTCGCCCTTACCACGCTGGCCGCTCTCCTGCCTGAACGGGCCGGGCCGGAACGCCTGATCCTCGCCTCGCCCGCCGTCGATCTGAACCCCGGTCGCCCCGCCCCGGACGGACGGGACGACATCCTGTTCCCCATCGCCACGCTTCGTCGCATCGCCCGCACCTATGTGGCGGAGAACGACCCGTCCGACCCCCGCATCTCTCCGATTCATGCGCGCTTCGACGGCGCGCCCCCGGTCCTGATCCAGTGTGCGGAGGGCGAGATCCTGGAGGAGGATGCAGACCTCATCGCGGAACGCCTCCGGTCGTTCGGGGCTGCGGTGGAGATGCAGAAGACCGGCGGCGTCCCGCATGTCTGGCAATTGTTTGCGGATCGGACGCCCAAGGCGGACAGCGCCGTCGCAGCCATGGCGGAGTTCCTGTCATGAAACGTTTTTCGCGCCTGTTCATTACCCTCGACCAAACGACGAAGACCTCGGCCAAGACCGTGGCACTCGCCGAGTATTTCCGCGACGCGCCCGATGCGGACCGGCTGTGGACCATTGCGCTCCTGTCGGGGCGCCGGCCAAAACGGACGGTGAACGCCGCGCGCCTGTCGGAGTGGGCGGCGGAGGTGGCGGGACTGCCGATGTGGCTGTTCCAGTCGAGCTATGACGTGGTCGGCGATCTGGCCGAGACGATTCACCTTGTCCTGCCCGAACCCGAGCGGACCAGCGACCGGAGCCTGTCGGACTGGATCGCGGACATCCGTGCCCTGTCCACGCAGGACGAGGCCGACCGCAAGGCCGCTGTTCTGGACGCCTGGACGCGCCTTGGCGGGACCGAAAGGTTCGTCTTCAACAAGCTCATCACCGGGGGCTTCCGCGTCGGTGTCAGTCGCAAGCTGATGACACGTGCCCTGGCTCAGGCGACCGGTATTGCGGAGCCCGAACTGGCGCACCGGCTCATGGGCAATTGGACGCCCGAGACCACGAGCTACGCGGCCCTCATCACCGCGCCCGACCCCGACGCGGACCTGAGCCGCCCTTATCCCTTCTGCCTGGCGCACGGGGTGGAGGGCGACCCGGCGGTTCTCGGCCCCCCCGACGACTGGCTTGCCGAATGGAAGTGGGACGGCATCCGGGGGCAGCTCATCCTGCGTGGCGGTCAGCATCACCTCTGGTCGCGGGGTGAGGAATTGATGACCGACCGCTTTCCCGAATTCGCGCGCGTGCGCGACTTCCTGCCCGATGGCACCGTCATCGACGGCGAAGTCCTGGCCTGGGACGCGGCGAGCGGACAGCCCATGCGCTTCGCGGCCCTTCAGACGCGGATCGGCCGCAAGACCGTGCCGAAGAAGGTGCTGGCCGACGCGCCGGCGATCCTGCGTGCCTATGACCTACTGGAACATGACGGCACAGACATTCGCGCGCGCCCCTTCGCCGAACGCCGGGCACGGCTGGAGGATGTGCTGCGCGACCTGCCGCCCGAGGCGCCCGTGCAGCCGTCGCCCCTGATCCCCTTCGATGGCTGGGACGCGCTCGGCGACATCCGCGCGACGGCGCGCGACCACGCGGCCGAAGGACTGATGCTCAAGCGCGCCGACAGCCCTTATCACGTCGGCCGCAAGCGGGGCGATTGGTGGAAGTGGAAGCTCGATCCCCTCAGCATCGACGCGGTGATGGTCTACGCGCAGGCGGGGCACGGACGGCGCGCGAACCTCTACACCGATTTCACCTTCGCCGTGTGGAAGGGGCCGGACCTCGTGCCTTTTACCAAGGCCTATTCCGGCCTGACCGACGAGGAGTTTCGCAAGATCACCCATTGGGTGCGCCGCAACACGCTGGAACGCTTCGGCCCCGTGCGTCGCGTTCCGCCGCACCATGTGTTCGAGATCGGGTTCGAGGGGATCCAGAAATCCACCCGGCACAAATCCGGCGTCGCGCTGCGGTTTCCCCGGATGCTTCGATGGCGTCATGACAAGACCGTGGACCAGGCGAACACGCACGACGATCTGCTCGAAATGCTCGACCTCTACGGCTGACGTTGCCGGGTGGCACATTGAGTTCTAGACTTGAACCATGACCTTGCCCCGATCCGCCCCCCCGCCGTCTGCGACTGCGCCCCGCCGCGCGGCGCCCCCGGGTGCGTGCGACACGCATGTCCACATCCTCGGCGGTACCTCCGACGGCCATCTGTCACCCGACCGGGTCGAGGACCCAGCCGAGGGGTGGAGCTACGGCGACTATCTGTCCGCCTACCGCGCGCAGATGGCAGCGCTCGGGATCGAGCGGACGGTCGTGGTGCAGTCGACCCTCTACGGCACCGACAACACCCTGACGGCACGCGCCATCGACGACCTGGGCCGAGACTGTGCGCGGGGCATCGGGCTGGTGACTGACGACGCCACGGACGGCGATCTCGACCACCTGTCGACTGCGGGTTTCGAGGGGGTGCGCCTGAACTACGTCCATGGCGGCGTGCTGTCCTGGGACGGGGTGGAGGCGATGGCCCCCCGCCTCGCCGACTATGGGTTGCACGTCCAGATGCTGCTGATGGCGCATCGGCACCTGGAACCGCTCGCCCCCCGGATCGCCGCGATGCCCGTGCCGGTCGTTCTGGACCATATCGCCTGGCCCGATGTCACGGCGGGACTGGAGGAGCCGGGGTTCCGCTGCCTGCTGTCCCTGATGGAACAGGGAAAGGTCTGGGTGAAGCTGTCGGGTCTCTACCGTCATTGCGCGGCCCCGTTCGATGCGGTGGACGGTCATGTCGCGGCTTTGCTGGAGGCGAACCCCCTACGATGCCTATGGGGGTCGGACTGGCCGCAGATCATGCTCAACGGTGCCGCGCGGGCCGAACCCGGCGCGCTTCTGGATGCCTTCGACCGGGTGTGCCCCAACGACGATGTCCGGCAGGCCGTGCTGGTCGACAATCCCGAACGTCTCTACGGGTTCTGATGCCCGCGCCGGGCGCGACGCATGGTGCGGGGATCGAGCCTGGCCTGACGCGGCTCCCCGGACCGGTGCGAAAGGTCTGCCCGGTCGTCCTGCGCGACGGGGCCATCCTCGCCTTCCGCCATCCGCGGGCGGGGTGTCAGCTCGTCAAGGGCACGCCGGAGTTGGGTGAGACGGCGGTCTGTACCGCCAGCCGCGAATTGCGAGAGGAAAGCGGCCTGACCCTCACCCCGCTGCGTCACCTCGGGCGCCTTCCCGTTGCCGTGCCGGGCATGGTCTGGGATTTCGTACTGATGCAAGGTGGCATCATCCCCGACCGCTTCGCGCACCACTGCGACGATGACGGCGGCCACCTGTTCCGCTTCTTCTGGCATCCCCTGGGGGCAGGCGGCGGTCGCGAATGGCACCTCGCGCACGTCCACGCGCTGCGGCAGGTAAATCGGCTGCTGGTCCGAAAACACCCCGCTCAGGACACGCGGCGCAGCCCCATGCGTTGCGCCCGCCATGCCCGACAGGCGTCGCCGAACGCTTGAAACAGGGGGCGCGACACCGGGTCGGCGGCGGCGTTGTACTCGGGGTGCCACTGAACGGCGAGCGCGAAGCCCGGCGCGCCATCGACACAGATCGCCTCCGGCGTGCCGTCGGGCGCGACGCCGTCGACCCGGATGCGCGGCCCCGGCACGTCGATCCCCTGTCCGTGCAGCGTGTTGGTCATCACCACGTCGGCCCCCATCAGGCATGCGAAGGGACCGCCGGGGGTGAACCGGACCTCGTGGCGCAGGGCGAACTTCTCCTCGATGGAGCCATCGGGCGGCATCCGGTGATTCATCCGCCCCGGCAGGTCACGGATCTCGGGGTGCAGGGTCGAGCCCATGGCCACCGCAACCTCCTGGAAGCCACGGCAGAGGCCCAGCACAGGTTGTCCCCGTTCGACGCAGGCCCGCACGAGCGGCAGGGCCACGCGGTCGCGCGCCCGGTCGAAGGCGCCATGGGCCTCCGTCTCCTCCTGCCCGTATTCTTCGGGGTGGACGTTCGGCCGCCCGCCGGTCAGCAAAAAACCGTCGAAAACGTCGAGCAACTCCCCGATATCGGTGACGGCGGGATCGGCCGCGAAAGTCAGGGGAATGGCGTCGCAGACCTGCGCCACAGCGTCGGTGTTCATCTTGCCGTTGGCATGTGCCGGATACTGGTCGTTGATGAGATAGCTGTTCGATATGATCCCGACGATCGGTCGCATTCAGGTCCTCCGGCGTTTGGCCGAAGATAGCGACCCGGCGGCCTTTCGCCTATCCCCTGCGCGCAGGCGATCTGCGCGCTGACGCAGGGTGGCGTCGCAGGATGGGCTCACGCCTCGCCGGTCAGTCCCGCCGCCTCGATCCCGGCCAGCCCCGCTTCGGCATCGTTGTCCGAGGTGTCGCCGGTCACGCCCACCGCGCCCCGTATCGCGCCCTCGGAATCGCGGATCAGGATGCCGCCCGGCACGGGCACCAGCGCGCCGCCGAAGACGCCGTTGACGGCGGCGATGAAATAGGCCTGATCCTCGGCCCGTTTCATCAACGCGCGGCCGCCCGCCCCCATCATGATCGCGCCATGCGCCTTGCCGTGCGCGATGCCGAACCGCCCCGGCGCGGTGTCGTCCGCCCGTTCGAACGCCTTAACATGGCCGCCAGCATCGACGACGATGACGGTCAGGGGCTTCAGCCCCATCTCCCGACCCTTGGCGAAGGTCGCCTCGATGATCTGCCTTGCGTGGCGCAACGTCAGTTCGGCCATGATGCGGTCCTTTCAGTGATCGGGCTACGGCTTGGCATCCTACCAGCGCCGGGTCTCGGCAAAATAAGCCTGCGCCTTCGTGCCGAAGGCCGCTTTCAACGCCGCTTCCTCGCCCAGAACGAAGCGACGGGTGACAATGACCGGGAACAGCAAAGCAAGCGCCAACGACGACAGCGCGCCGAACAGAAGGCCGGCGCCGACCAGCACTGCGGTCATGCCGGTATAGATCGGGTTGCGGTTAATGCGGAACGGCCCCTCGACGATCAGGGCGGCCGGCGTCTCGCGCGGCTCGATCGCGGTGCGCTTGCGGCGGAACCAGACGGCGGACCAGACCATGAGGGCAAGTCCGCCCGCAATGACCACCCCGCCCAGCCAGTCGGTCCACGCGGCGTCGAACCGCAGGATGGGCAGCCACGTCGCCGCGAGCCACTGGATCGCCAGCGTTCCCACCGCCCAGATCGGCGGCAGGTCGGGGAAATCGCGGCGGATCGACACTGCCCTAGCCGTGCTTCAGTTCGAGCCTGCGGCGATGCAGCACCGGCTCGGTATAGCCCGAAGGCTGGACGCGCCCCTCGAACACCAGATCCTGCGCCGCCTTGTAGGCAGGGCCATCGAAGCCGGGTGCCATGGGCGTATAGCCGGGCGTGCCCGCGTTCTGCGCGTCGACCTTGGCAGCCATCTTTCGCATCGCGCTCTCGACCTGGTCGCGCGAGATGACACCGTGGTGCAGCCAGTTCGCCAGCGCTTGCGAGGAAATCCGGCAGGTCGCGCGGTCTTCCATGAGCCCCACGTCATTGATGTCGGGAACCTTGGAGCATCCGACGCCCGCGTCGATCCAGCGGACGACATAACCGAGGATGCCCTGCGCATTGTTCTCGATCTCGGCCGCGATCTGGTCTTCCGACAGGTTGCGACCGTCCATCACCGGGATCGTCAGAAGATCGCCGAGCGAGGCGCGCGGCCCCCCTTCCTTCAACTCCTCCTGCCGGGCCAGCACGTCGATGGCGTGGTAATGCGTCGCGTGCAGCGTGGCGGCGGTGGGCGACGGCACCCAGGCGCAGTTCGCGCCCGCGCGCGGATGCTCGATCTTCTGCGCCAGCATGTCGGCCATCCGGTCGGGCATCGCCCACATCCCCTTGCCGATCTGCGCCCGCCCCTGCAGGCCGCAAGCCAGGCCTATGTCGACATTGCGGTCCTCATAGGCATTGATCCAGGGCGTCGACTTCATCTCGCCCTTGGGCAGCATGGGCCCGGCTTCCATGCTGGTGTGGATCTCGTCGCCGGTGCGGTCGAGGAAGCCCGTGTTGATGAAGGCCACACGAGATTTCGCGGCGCGGATGCACTCCTTCAGGTTGGCCGAGGTGCGGCGCTCCTCGTCCATGATGCCCAGCTTGACGGTGTTCGCGGGCAGGCCCAGCATCGTCTCGACACGCGTGAAAATCTCGTCGGCGAAGGCCACTTCCTCGGGCCCGTGCATCTTGGGTTTGACCACATAGACGGACCCGCGGACCGAATTGCGCGGTCCGGAGGTCTTGGACAGGTCGTGCATGGCGATGAGCGTGGTGATTGCCGCATCCATCAGACCTTCGGGGATCTCGGACCCGTCGCGCATCAGGATGGCCGGGTTCGTCATCAGGTGGCCGACGTTCCGGATCAGCATCAGCGCCCGGCCCTTGACGGTAACCAGACCGTCCGGGCCGTTGAATTCCATATCGGGGTTCAACGCACGGGTGAATGTATGGTCGCCCTTCGACACCTCGACCGACAGGTCGCCCCGCATCAGGCCCAGCCAATTGCCATAGGCCACGATCTTGTCCTCGGCATCGACGCAGGCGACCGAATCCTCGCAGTCCATGATCGCGGAGACGGCCGACTCCAGATAAACGGCGTCGAGTCCCATCGCGTCGTCCTTGCCGATCGTCCCGTCCGGCGCGATGACGAGGACGATGCCCAGACCGTTGTGCCGCAGCAAGACGCGCAGGGTGCCGCCGTCGCGGACCCACCCCTCATAGGCCGCGCCGTCCGACAGCGACGCCGTGTCGTCACCCACCTTCAGCACCAGGTCGTTGCCGTCGATCGTCACTTCGGTCACGTCGCGCCAGGCCCCGCCAGAAAGCGGCACCGCCTGGTCGAGGAAACCCTTGGCCCAGTCGATCACCCGCTGACCGCGCGACGTATCGTATTCCTGACCCGTCGGCAGGTCGCCCAGCGCGTCGGTCCCGTACAGCGCGTCATAGAGGTTGCCCCAGCGTGCGTTCGCGGCGTTGAGCGCATAGCGCGCGTTGGTGATCGGCACGACGAGCTGTGGTCCGGGGACCAGCGCGATCTCGGGGTCGACGTTCGTGGTGTCGATGGCGAAATCCTCGCCCTCGGGGACGAGATACCCGATCTCGGACAGAAAGGCGCGATAGGCATCCGCATCGAAAGGCCGGTCCCGGTGGCGCAGATGCCAGTCGTCGATCTCGGTCTGGATAGCCTCGCGCCGGGCCAGCAGGTCGGCGTTGCGAGGGGCGAGATCGTGAACCAGCGCGGAAAACCCGTTCCAGAACGTGGCCGCATCGACGCTGGTGCCGGGAAGGGCCTGCTCGTCGATGAACCGGGCCAGATCGGCCGACACCTGAAGGCCTGACTTGTCGATGCGGGGCGTCGTGGTGGTCATCATCTGGCCTTTCCGTTCGTTTTTCAGCAGCCGCTCTACCCTGCGGGTCCATCCTCGGCAACAGGGGCCGATCGGGGCGGCCTGGCCGACCGGCATCGGTCCGAGCAATAGCGCACGGCCTCCCAGTCCCGCTGCCACTTCCGGCGCCAGACGAACGGACGGCCGCAGGCGGCGCAGATCTTCGTCGGCAGATCGCCCTTGCGAACCGTTTTCGCCATCGCTCCCCCCCTTGCACGCTCCGGACCATAGCGCCGGCCCGCCCGGTGGCCATTCCGGGGGGTGGCGGTCGCACGCCGCAGGCCCTAGCTTTGCCGCCAGACAGGAGCTCCCCATGCGCGACGCGACCCCCGAACAGACCCCCGAGACCGTCCATCTGGCCGACTACGCCCCCGTCCCGGTGACGGTGACGCATCTTGACGTGTCGTTCCAGCTCGATCCCAAAGCCACGCGCGTCAGCAGCCGCCTGACATGCAAGCGGCAAGGTCCGGGCGAGATGGTCCTGAACGGTGAAGGGCTGAAGACCCTGTCGGTCACGCTCGACGGCGTGCCGCTGGACGCGGACCGCCACACCCTCGGCGACCGGACGCTGACCCTGCACGACGCGCCTGACGAGTTCCTACTGGAGACGGTGGTCGAGATCGCTCCTGCCGACAACAAGGCGCTGTCGGGTCTTTACATGTCGAACGGAATGTATTGCACCCAGTGCGAGGCCGAGGGGTTCCGCCGGATCACATGGATGCTCGACCGACCCGACGTGATGGCGACCTACGATGTCGCCATCGACTCCGACCTGCCGGTCCTTCTGTCGAACGGCAACGAGCGGGCGGCGGGCGTCTGGCACGATCCCTGGCCCAAGCCCACCTATCTGTTCGCGCTGGTGGCGGGCGATCTGGTCGCCACATCCGACAGCTTTACCACGATGGAGGGGAAAGACGTCGCGCTGAACGTCTGGGTGCGGCCGGGCGACGAGGATCGGACCGCCTATGCCCTGGACGCGCTCAAGCGGTCGATGGCCTGGGACGAGGAGGTCTATGGTCGCGCCTATGACCTGTCGGTGTTCAACATCGTGGCGGTAGACGATTTCAACATGGGCGCGATGGAGAACAAGGGCCTCAACGTCTTCAACTCGCGCTATGTCCTCGCCTCGCCCGAGACGGCGACCGATGCGGACTATGCCAACATCGAACGGATCGTCGCGCACGAATATTTCCACAACTGGACAGGCAACCGCATCACCTGCCGCGACTGGTTCCAGCTGTGTCTGAAGGAAGGACTGACCGTCTTCCGCGATGAGCAATTCAGCCAGGATCAGCGCGGCTACGCCGTGCAGCGGATCGGCGACGTGATGAACCTGCGCGCCCGCCAGTTCCGCGAGGATGCGGGCCCCCTCGCGCATCCCGTCCGGCCTGAGAGCTTTGTCGAGATCAACAACTTTTACACTGCGACGGTCTACGAAAAGGGCGCCGAGGTGATCGGGATGCTTCGCACCCTGATCGGCGCGGAGGCGTGGGACCAGGGCGTCGCCCTCTATTTCGAGCGTCACGACGGCGAGGCCTGCACGATCGAGGATTGGCTCGCCGTGTTCGAGGAAGCGGCGGAGCGCGATCTGACGCAGTTCAAGCTGTGGTACTCGCAAGCCGGCACCCCGCGCGTCCGGGTGACGGAGCACTTCAGCGACGGCCTGTATCGCATTGACCTTGCACAATCCGTCCCGCCAACGCCGGGTCAGCCCGACAAGCAACCGATGGTCATTCCGCTGGCTTTCGGCCTGCTGGACCGAGAGGGCAACGAGATCCGTCCGACCGAGGTGCGCGAGCTGACCACGGCCGGCGACAGCCTGACGTTCGATCTGGCCGAAAAGCCGGTCCTGTCGATCCTCCGCGGCTTCTCCGCTCCGGTCATCCTCGAGTTCGACCGTCCCGATGCCGACCGTCTGACCCTGCTCGCGCATGACACCGACGCGTTCAGCCGGTGGGAAGCGGGGCGCGTCCTCGCCAAGGATCGCCTGATGCGCGCCATTTCGGAGGACGCGGAGTTCGACGCCGGATGGCTCGACGCCGTGGCGACCCTCGCGCAGGACGACAACGCCGAGCCGGCCTTCCGCGCCCTGGCGCTGGCCCTGCCGTCGGAGGACGACCTGGCCCAGTCGCTGCACGAGGCGGGCATCGTGCCCGACCCCGACCGCATTCACCTCACACGGC
Source organism: Jannaschia rubra (assembly GCF_001403735.1). Lineage (GTDB taxonomy): Bacteria > Pseudomonadota > Alphaproteobacteria > Rhodobacterales > Rhodobacteraceae > Jannaschia > Jannaschia rubra. The sequence continues at coordinate 82,538 of NZ_CXPG01000016.1, read as the reverse complement.
GCGCGGCGCAGATGGCCGTCGCGGAGCGTCTGGCCAACGCGCTGCCGGACCTGCGCGCGGCGATGGCCACCCCCGGCGCCTACTCCCCTGCCGCCGAAGACGCGGGCAAGCGCGCGCTGTCGGCCAGCCTGCTGAAGTTGCAGACCATGCGCGATGGCGGTGCTGCGGCACGCCGGGTCTACGACACGGCGGACAACATGACCGACAGGATGGCCGCCTTCGCCTGCCTGCTCGACGTGGGCGACCCCGACGTCGCGGCGCAGTTCGAGGCGGATTGGTCCCATGACCGGCTGGTGATGGACAAGTGGTTCATGGCGCAGGTCGCACACGCCACCCCTGTCGATGCCGTGGGCGTGGCGGAGCGGCTGACCAAGCGCGCGGACTTCGACCCATCGAACCCCAACCGCTTCCGCGCGCTGATCGGCGGCCTGACTACCGGCAACCCGGCGGGCTTTCACCGGGCGGACGGCAGCGGCTATGCCTTCGTGACGGACTGGCTGCTGAGGCTCGACCCGTCGAACCCGCAGACCGCCGCGCGCATGTCCACCGCCTTCGACAGCTGGCGCCGCTATGACGCCGACCGTCAGGCCCTCGTCCGCGAACAACTCGACCGGATGGCGGCCGCCGATCCGAGCCGCGATCTGGCGGAGATGGTCGCCCGAATGCGGGCGGCCTAGGCCGGCGGCGATCTGCCTTTGGGCCGGGACAGGGTGCAGAACGCGGTGGAAACCCCCGCGCTGTCGCTATATCTCACTCCTTATACAGTCGGCGCCGCCGTGGCACCGCGCCCGCAGACCGGTGAGGAAGCGCCATGCGCGACCGTCTCGACCCGCTGATCGCCGAACGCGCCCCGTGGCTGTTCGAGCCCACGCTTTCGGCACGGACCGCGCGAGCCGGGCTGAACCGGATCCTGGCCTATGAGCGGTGCGTCGAGATCGGGACGCATTACCTCGACCTGCCGGTGGACCGGATCATGGCCGACCTTGCCCGCCGCATCGCCCGACGGGTCACGGCGACCGGCCTCGAACATATCCCCCAGTCGGGCCCCGCGCTGATCGTGGCGAACCATCCCACGGGCATTGCCGACGGGATCATCCTTCACGACCGGATCCTGCAACGGCGCCCCGACGCGTTCTATTACGCCAACAGTGACATCCTGCGCGTGCTGCCGCAGTTTTCCGACATCATCGTCCCCGTCGAATGGCGCGAGGACAGGCGCACCGTCACCAAGACGCGCGAGACGATGCAACTGACCCGCACCGCGTTGGAAGCCGGGCGCATCGGCGTGATCTTCCCGTCCGGCCGGCTGGCAAAGCGTCGCGGCCTGCGTCTGCATGAGCGTCCATGGATGGCTTCGGCGGCGATGATCGCGCGCAAGTTCGACCTCCCGGTGGTGCCGTTGCACATCCGGGCGCGCAACTCGGCGATGTTCTACACCTTCGACGCGCTGCACCCCACGCTTCGCGACATCACCCTGTTCCACGAGACGCTGAACAAGGACGTGCAGCCCTATCACCTGACTTTCGGGCGCCCGATCGACGGCGCCAGCCTGCCGCGCGACGCAAACGAGGGAATCGCCGTGCTGCGCGATGCGACGCTGCGCCTCGGGTCCGAACGGCACGGCGAGATCAAGCTGACCGAAACGCGCCCCGGATGGCGCGGACGGGGTGCGCGGGCGGCCTGACGTCCAGGGCCTGACCCCCGGGGATCTAGACGCAAAACGCCGCCCCGGGTCAGGGGCGGCGTTTCTGCATCCGAAGGATGGTGCGGTCGAGAAGACTCGAACTTCCACGGGTGTTACCCCACAGCGACCTCAACGCTGCGCGTCTACCAATTCCGCCACGACCGCATCGCCTGCCGGATGACGCGCGAGATAACGAGGCGTCGCACGAAAGGAAAGAGGCTTTTTCGATCGAAGCGTCCATACCTCCGCCAACTCCGTAATTTGTCCCGTCGTCCCTTGGGTCGCAGTTCCGACCGGCTGCGCCTTGGCGTTAACCAGTTGTTAATAGTTCTTCCGACACCGGCCGAATCGTGGCATGGTTCTTTCATGAGGGAGCTTGCCGAAGACGTCGCCGACCTCGAACTGAGGTCCATGCTCTGCGATACGACGCGGGACATTGGGGGAGTCGTACGGGACTCGACCGCCGACATCGATGCCTCACCCTCCCTGCGCGACCCGCCGGAGCTGGATCCGCTGATGGGCGTCTGCCTTGCTGCGGCGGCGCTGGCGCCCTTTGCCCTCATCGCCGCGCTTGTTCTCTAGACCGCTTGTTCGCTTCGGTCGCCGTCTCTAGACCGAAGCCGATGCAACCCGACTGGATCACTTCGGACGCCCTCGTCCCCTATGCCGACGCCTTGCGGCAAATGGAGGCGCGCGTCGCCGCGATCCGGGCCGGCACGGCGAACGAGGCGATCTGGCTGCTGGAGCATCCGCCGCTCTATACCGCCGGAACCTCCGCCAGGGTCGCCGACCTGAAGGACCCCGACAGGTTTCCGGTGCATGAGGCGCGACGGGGCGGGCAATACACCTATCACGGGCCCGGCCAACGCGTCGCCTATGTGATGCTGGACGTCGGCGCACGGGGACGCGACGTCCGGGCCTTCGTCCAGGCGCTGGAGGGCTGGGTCATCGACGCGCTCGCCGAGTTCGGCCTGAAGGGCGAGATCCGCGACGGGCGCGTCGGCGTCTGGATTTCCCGCCCTGACCGCCCGCCCCTGCCCGACGGCACGGCGCGCGAGGACAAGATCGCCGCCATCGGCATCCGCCTGAGCCGCTGGATCAGCTATCACGGCCTGTCGATCAACGTGGAGCCGGACCTGTCGCATTTCGACGGCATCGTCCCCTGCGGCATCCGTGGCCATGGCGTCACCTCGCTCGTCGACCTGGGGCTGCCGGTGACGCTCGCCGATCTTGACGATGCGCTGAAACGGACGTTCGTTCAGCGCTTTCCCTGACCCGCCAGCGCGATGGCTGTCGACGGCTGGACGTCCGCTCGCGCGCGCCTGCGTCAATTTTCCCCGGCGGGATGCGCTCTTGTGCCGTTGCCCACCGCCGGAACGGGGGCTAGAACGGGATCCGAGAGGGTGCGCCCGCGTGTACCCGGACAGATTCGATTTTCACGTCACGGGAGCGACCGCATGGCCGACGCCGCACACACCGGACACGACGCGCACGGGAAGCCCGGCTTCTTCACGCGTTGGTTCATGTCCACCAACCACAAGGACATCGGGATCCTGTATCTGCTCGTCTCCGGACTGGCAGGCTTCGTCTCGGTCGCCTTCACCGTCTACATGCGGCTGGAGCTGATGGACCCCGGCGTCCAGTACATGTGCCTCGAAGGGGCGCGTCTGACGGCGGCCGCGGCGGGTGAGTGCACGCCGAACGGCCACCTCTGGAACGTGCTCATCACCGGCCACGGCATCCTGATGATGTTCTTCGTGGTCATTCCCGCGCTGTTCGGCGGTTTCGGAAACTATTTCATGCCGCTGCACATCGGCGCACCGGACATGGCGTTCCCGCGTCTCAACAACCTGTCGTTCTGGCTGTTCGTGGCGGGCACCACACTCGCCGTCGTGTCGGTCCTGGCGCCGGGCGGAAACGGTCAGGCCGGGTCGGGCATCGGCTGGGTCCTCTATCCGCCATTGTCGACCACCGAGGCGGGGCTTTCCACCGACATCGCCATCTTCGCCGTCCACGTCTCGGGCGCGTCGTCCATCCTGGGGTCGATCAATATCATCACCACCTTCCTGAACATGCGCGCGCCGGGCATGACCCTTCACAAGGTGCCGCTGTTCGCCTGGTCGATCTTCGTGACCGCCTGGATGATCCTTCTCGCCCTGCCCGTGCTGGCCGGCGCGATCACCATGCTGCTGACCGACCGTAACTTCGGCACGACGTTCTTCGATCCGGCCGGCGGTGGCGACCCGGTGCTCTACCAGCACATCCTGTGGTTCTTCGGTCATCCGGAGGTCTACATCGTCATCCTGCCCGCCTTCGGCATCGTCAGCCACGTCGTCTCGACCTTCTCGAAGAAGCCGATCTTCGGTTATCTGCCGATGGTCTATGCCATGATCGCCATTGGCGCGCTCGGCTTCGTCGTCTGGGCGCATCACATGTACACCGTGGGCATGTCACTCTCGCAGCAGTCGTATTTCATGGTCGCGACCATGATCATCGCGGTGCCGACGGGGGTGAAGATCTTCTCGTGGATCGCAACGATGTGGGGCGGCTCGATCGACTTCAAGACGCCAATGCTGTTCGCCGTCGGCTTCATCTTCCTGTTCACCGTGGGCGGCGTGACCGGCGTCGTTCTGGCGCAGGCCGGCATCGACCGGGCCTATCACGACACCTACTACGTCGTCGCGCACTTCCACTATGTGATGTCGCTGGGCGCCGTATTCGGCATCTTCGCCGGCATCTACTACTGGATCGGCAAGATGTCGGGCCGCCAGTATCCCGAATGGGCCGGCAAGCTGCACTTCTGGGTGTTCTTCATCGGTGCGAACCTGACGTTCTTCCCGCAGCACTTCCTCGGCCGTCAGGGCATGCCACGCCGCTACATCGACTATCCCGACGCCTTCGCGCTCTGGAATCATGTGTCGAGCTGGGGTGCCTTCATCTCCTTCGCGTCGTTCCTGTTCTTCATCGGCGTCATCTTCTACACGATCTTCGCCGGCAAGAAAGTCGCGGCCCCGGCCTATTGGGGAGAACATGCCGACACCCTGGAATGGACCCTGTCCAACCCACCGCCGGAGCATACGTTCGAACAGCTTCCCACGCGTGAGATGTGGGACAGGCATCCGCATAACTGATGCCCTACAAGGTCCTCACCGACCTGCAGCAGGCCCCCGCATCGCCGGGGGCCTTCCTGTTTCAGGTGCAACTCTGGCCGCACCAGTCGCTGACCGGAACGGGGTTCGTCTGGGTCATGGGCCTGTTCTTCGGGCTGATCAGTCTGCCCCTCATCGCGCTGGTCGGAACCGTGGTGATGTGGGGGATCCTGCCGTTCGCCATGGGAGCTGTCGCTCTTTTGTGGCTGTCATTGCACCGGAACTGGCGCGACCGCGACATCCTCGAGACGTTCAGCCTGACCCCCGACGCCGCCATGCTCGTCCGCCGCGACCCCGACGGGACGGAGCGGGCGTGGAAGGCCAATCCTTACTGGGTGCGTGTCGAACGTCACGAGAAGGTCGGACAGGTCGAGGATTACCTGACCCTGACGGGGGGTGAGCGTGTGGTGGAACTCGGCGCATTCCTCACCCCGGAGGAACGGCGTGCGCTGGAGGGTCGTCTCCTCGTCGCGTTGAGCCGGGCCAAGGCCCCCTGACCGGCGGGCCGGTTCAGAACGGCAGCGGCGACCCATCGTATTCGAAGAACTCGCCCGATCGGTCCATGTCCAGCTCCGCGAACCGGTCCCAAAGGCCCCTCGCAGACGTGACGGTGTCGACGGACGCGGACCCGCCGCCCATGTCGGTCCGCACCCAACCGGGGTGGTAGACGCCGACCGCGATGCCCCGGTCGCGCAGGGCGACCGACAGCGACAGACCCAGGTTCGCGACGGCCGCTTTCGACGCACGATAGGCCAGCCCGTTCCCGCCCGCGCGCGCCGAAGATCCCATCTGCGATCCGATGATGGCCACCCGCGCACCGGGACGCAGGTTCTTCAACTGCGCCTGCACCGTCAGGAACACGCCAGTCACATTCGTCGCGAAGGTCCGCGTCAGTGCATCCGCGGTCAGCGTCTCGACCGTCATCGCCCGGTCGATGAAGATGCCGGCGTTGCACACCAGCAGGTCGAGCAGCCCGACCTTCGCCGCGACCCGGGCCTGCGCCGCAGCATCGGTCACGTCCAGTTGCAGCCCGTCGCCCGTCCGCGTCGTACCGAAAATATCATGACCACGGGCCCGCCCCTCCGCCATCAGTGCCGCGCCGATACCGCGCGCCGCCCCGGTAACGAGCGTCCGCATCAGTTCGCCCGCGATTTCGGCAGGAACGGCAGCGGCGCCACCGGCACGCCGTCTCGCAGCAGGTCGCGGACCTCGGCAGCATTGGCCTCGCCATAGATGGGGCGGTCAGGAACTTCACCGTCATGGATCGCCCGCGCCTCCTGCGCGAAACGGCCGCCGACATAGGTGGCCTCCGCCTCGACCTTGCGGCGCAGGGCCGCGATCTTCTTCTCGACCTCCGACGCGGGCGCGGACAGGCCTCCCACGCGGGGGGCCATCATCGTCTTCTGCACATCGGTGGAACCGCAGACGGAACATTCGACCCGTCTTCCCGCGGCCAGATCGTCGAAGGCGTCGGCCGACCGGAACCAGCCATCGAAGGCGTGGCCATCGGCGCATTTGAGGGAGTATCGGATCATCGGCGTTCCGGTGGTTGGGCAAATCAATCTAGGGACTTTCCCGTTCCGCGCAACAGGTCCGACCCTTGATGCGGACGGCAGGACCGCTATCGTTACGGGATGCGCGCGCTTCTGGCCCTTCTGATGACCGCCCTTCCCGCCGCTGCCTTCGAATTCGAGGCGATCGACGGCGGCACGATCGACCTGGACGATCTGAGGGGGCGCGCGGTGCTCGTGGTCAATACCGCTTCGCTCTGCGCTTTCACCGGCCAATATGCCGACCTGCAGACGCTGCAGGATCGCTATGGCCGCGCCGGCCTCACGGTGATCGCAGTTCCGTCGAACGATTTCCGGCAGGAGTTGGACACGGAGGACGAGGTCGCGCGCTTCTGTGAGGTCACCTATGATCTGACGCTTCCCCTGACCTCGATTACGCAAGTCACGGGTGCGGACGCGCATCCGTTCTATCGCTGGCTCGCCACGACCCACGGCCGTACGCCGCGCTGGAACTTCAACAAGGCGCTTCTGGGACCGGACGGTGCGCTGGTCGCGTTCGAGGGTTCGGGCATCGGTCCCCTGTCGCCGCGCTTCGTCGCCGTCGTCGAAGGCGCGCTCCCCTGACCCTGGGACCGCTTCTGTTCGGGTCGGAAATCTATCGCGGGTCCAGCTATGGCGGCTGGCATCCATTGCGCGTGCCGCGCGTATCCACGGTGCTGGACCTATCGCGCGCCCTGGGATGGCTGCCGCCCGACCGGTTCCGCGTCTCGCCCCGCGCCAAGCCCGCCGCATTGGCCACGTGGCACACCCCTGACTATCTGGCCGCGCTGGAGGCTGCGGAACGTGCCGGAGCCGTCGACCCCCCGACGCGCGACCGTCATGGCCTCGGGACCGCGTCGAACCCGGTCTTCCCCGAGATGTTCCGCCGCCCCGCCACCGGCGCCGGCGCCTCGCTTCTGGCGGGCGAGATGCTGGCCGGCGGCGGGCGCATCCACAACCCCGGCGGCGGGACGCATCATGGAATGCCCGACCGCGCAAACGGGTTCTGTTACCTCAACGATGCGGTGCTGGGCATCCTGTCGCTGCGTCGCAACGGCGCACCGCGCGTGGCCTATGTCGACATCGATGCGCATCACATGGACGGGGTCGAGCATGCGTTTGCCGAGAACCCTGACGTCCTGCTCATTTCAACACATGAGGAGCGGCGCTGGCCCTTCACCGGCCATCTGCACGACGCGGGCCTGGGTGAGGTGTTCAACCTGCCCCTGCCGCGCGGGTTGAACGATGACGAGATGGCGCTGGCCCGCGACCGGCTGATCCTGCCCGCCGTGGAAGCCTTTGCCCCCGATGCCATCGTCCTGCAATGCGGCGCCGATGCCGTCGAGGAGGACCCGCTGTCGCGCCTTTCGCTCTCGAACAATGCGCATCTCGACATGCTGCGCGCGCTGCTGCCGCTTGCCCCGCGCTTTTTGCTGCTGGGCGGGGGCGGCTACAACCCCTGGTCGGTGGGGCGGCTCTGGACCGGGGCATGGGCCGTGCTGTCCGGGCAGGACATTCCCGACCGCCTGCCGCCCGAGGCCGAGCAGGTGCTGCGGGGCCTGCGGTTCGACGGCAACTCGCGCGGGCGCAATCCGCCGGACCACTGGTTCACGGCCCTGCGCGATACCGCCCGCCTCGGCCCCGTCAAGCCAGAGGTGACGGACCGCGTGGCCAGCCTCTCGGCCAGGATCGGGGCGATACCCGGGCGGTGGCTCTAGCGCCGCTCGAAAGGGCCGAGCCTCTCCCAATCGAAGGTGACGCCGATGCCGGGCACGTCCGGCGCGACGGCCCGTGCGTCTTCGACCACCAGCGGACGGGTGGTGTAGCGGTCGATGGGAAAGCTGTGCACCTCGATCAACCCGGCGTTCGGTTGGGCCGACACGAGCGAGACGTGCAACTCCTGCATCCCGTGGCTGCACACCGGCAGGCCGGCCTCCCGACACATGCCGGCCACGCGCAGCCACCCGGTAATGCCGCCGCAGTTGCTCGCGTCGGGCTGCATATAGGACAGGTGCGACCGGGCCAGCGCATATCCGAACTCATGCTCCGTGTGCAGGTTCTCGCCCATGGCCAGAGGGCAGCCGGTCGCCGCGTGAATGCGCGCATAGGCGTCGTAATCGTCGGGGATTACCGGCTCCTCGAACCAGAGGATGTCGTGGTCCATGAACCCCTTGGCCGCGTCGATGGCCTGCGTTTCGGTCAGGGAGTAGTTCGCATCCACCATGAAGGCCCGGTCCGGCCCGATCAGGTCACGCACGGCAGCGGCGCGCGCCTGATCGTCCGCACGGCCCACCTTGATCTTCACACCGTCGAAGCCGCGCTCCAGATATCCCTCGACCGACTTCAGCAGCTTCGGCAGGTCGAACCCCAGGTCGATCCCGCCGGCATAGGCCCGGCACCTGTCGGACGTACCCCCGGCCATGGCCACCAGCGAGCGTTCCGACCGGCGGCCGCGAATGTCCCATAGGGCAATGTCCACGGCAGAGATCGCGAAGGAAGCGATGCCGCCCCGCGCGACATAGTGGACATGCCATTGCATCGCGTCGTGCAGCGCCTCCGGCTCGGCCACCTGCCCCGTCAGCATCGGCGCCAGATCGTCGCGTATCATGGCGAGGATCGCGGTGCCGCCCTTGCCGCCTGTATAGGTGTACCCTGTCCCCTCCACACCGTCGGAGGTGCGGATGGTACAGGTGACGAGCTGGAAATGCGTATGGTCGCCGTGCTTCGCATCGACCAGAACCTCGTCCAGGGGCACGTCGAACAGACGCGCCCCGACCGAGACGATCAGAGGTTCCGACATTCGGGAACCGGCGTCTTCACCGTTCCTTCCTTGAGCCACTGGGTCAGGTTCTCGACCACCAGATCGCCCATCGCCTGCCGCGTCTCATGCGTGGCGGATGCGACGTGGGGCGTGAGGACGACGTTATCCCTCGACTTGAGCGCGTCGGGGATCTTCGGCTCCTCCTCGAAGACATCGAGGCCCGCGCCCGCGATGGTCCCGTCCTGCAAGGCCTTGACCAGCGCCGCCTCGTCCACCACGGACCCACGCGCCACGTTGAAGAACAGCCCGTCGGCACCGAGGCCCCCGAGGACATCGACATCGACGATGTGATGGGTGGACGGGCCGCCGGGGGTGATCGCGACCAGAACCTCGACCGCTTCGGCCAGCTTCAGGGGGCTGTCGTGATAAGTGTAGTCGACGTCCTTCTTCGAGCGGGAGTGATAGTGGATTTCCGCTCCGAACGCCTCGCAGCGGTCGGCGATGGTCTGGCCGATCCGCCCCAGCCCCAGGATACCCACGCGCCGGTTCTGCACCGACCGCGTCAGAGGAAAGCTCCCGTCCCGCTCCCAGTCGCCCGACCGCGCATGGCGGTCGGCGGGGATCAGGCTGCGCGAGACGGCGAGCCAAAGCATGACGAAGGTATTGGCCACCTCGTCGTTCAGCACGTCGGGCGTATGCGCCACGAGGATGCCGCGAGCGGCGCAGGCACCGGCGTCGATGGCGTCGTAGCCCACGCCATAGCTGCTGACGACCTTGAGGTTCGGGGTCGCGGCGAAGACGTCGTCGGGCACACCCCAATGGCCGTTGGTCAGGATTGCCGGATAATCTGCCCCATGCTCGCGCAGGAACGCGTCGCGGTCGTCCTGCGCGAACAGCACGTCGACGTCGAAATGCGGCGACAGGGCGTCGTGCATCCGGTCGGTGATGTCCCCGATCTGGAGAAGCTTCGCCTTACTCATCGGCCCGCACCTCCTGCCGCTGGGTTCCCAGCCCGTCGATGGCAAGCTCCATCACGTCGCCCGTCTTGAGATAGACCGGCTCCGGCTTCATCCCCATGCCGACCCCCGGCGGGGTGCCGGTGCTGATGACGTCGCCGGGGTGAAGGGTCATGAGCTGGCTCAGGTGGCTGATGCACTGCGCGACAGTGAAGATCATGGTCGAGGTGTTGCCGGTCTGCATCCGCTTGCCGTTCACGTCGCAGGACATGGCAAGGTTCTGCGGGTCGCCTACCTCGTCCCGCGTCACGAGCCAAGGGCCGATGGGGCCGAAGGTGTCGCAGCTTTTTCCCTTGGTCCACTGGCCGGTCAGCTGCGTCTGGAAATGCCGCTCGGACACGTCGTTGACGATGCAATAGCCCGCGACGTAGTCGAGCGCCTCCTCCTCGGTGACGTATTTGCACGGCTTGCCGATCACGACGCCCAATTCGACTTCCCAGTCGGTATGCGTCGACCCGCGCGGCATCACCACGTCGTCGTTCGGGCCCACAACGGCGCTGGTCGCCTTGTGGAACAGGATCGGATGCTCGGGGATCGCCGCGCCGGTTTCGGCCGCGTGGTCGGAGTAGTTCAGCCCGATGCACAGGAACTTGCCGATCCCGGTGACGCAGGGGCCGTAGCGGACCGGATGGTCGATCAGCGGCAGCTTCATCGGGTCGAGCTTGGACAGGATGTCGAGCGACAGGTCCGTCAGCGCCTCGTGCCCGATGTCCGCGATCTCGTCGGACAGGTCGCGCAGGTCGCCATTGTGGTCGATCATGCCGGGACGTTCCTCGCCCGGTTCACCAAAGCGGCAGAGCTTCATTCCGTATCTCCTTGTTGTTCAATGGTTGTCGCGGGACGTACCCTTCTGCGCAGTGCCGCGATAGGCGTCGGCCCCGCGCAGGATCATGCCCTCGGACAGCGGACCCACCCGTTCGCGGAAGATTTCCTGCCAGGGTGTCTCGCTATCTGGCGTGAAGGGGCGGTCGGGCAAGGCGGCGCGGCGCGCCTCCAGTTCGGCGTCGTCCACCAGCATGTCCACCGTGCCCCGGCGCAGGTCGATGCGGATCCGGTCGCCGGTCCGCACCAGCGCCAGCCCGCCACCCGCCGCCGCCTCGGGCGAGGCGTTGAGGATGCTGGGGCTGCCGGATGTGCCCGACTGCCGCCCGTCGCCGATGCAAGGCAGCGCGGTGATGCCTTTTCGCAGCAGGTACGACGGCGGCCGCATGTTCACCACCTCGGCCGCGCCGGGGTAGCCGATGGGCCCGACGCCGCGCATGATGAGGATGCAGTTTTCATCTATTCCAAGGGCTTCGTCGTCGATCTTCAAGTGATAATCTTCCGGCCCATCGAATACGACCGCCCGCCCCTCGAAGGCTTCGGGATCATCCAGGTTGGAAAGATAGCGGTCGCGGAACTCGGGACTGATGACCGAGGTCTTCATGATGGCGCTGTCGAACAGGTTGCCCTTGAGGTTCAGGAACCCGGCTTCCGCCATCATCGGCTGATCGACGCGGTGGATGACCTCGGGCTGATGGCTGCGGGTTTCGCCGCAGTTGTCACCGATGGTCCGCCCGTTCGCAGTCATCGCGCGGGGGTGGGGCAGCATCTTGGCGGCCATCAATTCGGCCACAACGGCCGGCACACCGCCCGCGTGATAGTAGTCTTCGCCCAGATATTCACCCGCCGGCTGAAGGTTCACCAGAAGCGGCACCTTGTGCCCCAACCTCTGCCAGTCGTCGTTGTCGAGCGGCACGCCCAGATGACGCGCCACGGCGTTCAGGTGGATCGGCGCATTGGTCGAGCCGCCGATGGCGGAGTTCACCACGACGGCGTTCTCGAAGGCTTCGCGCGTCATGATGTCGGTGGGCTTCATGTCCTCATGCACCATCTCGACGATCCGCTGCCCCGTCTGGTAGCTGATCTGCCCGCGCTGGCGATAGGGCGCGGGAATGGCCGCGCTGCCGGGCAGTTGCATGCCCAGCGCCTCCGCGAGCGAGTTCATGGTCGAGGCGGTGCCCATGGTGTTGCAATAGCCGACGGAGGAGGTGGAGGATGCGACGATCTCCATGAAACCGGCGTCGTCGATCTCGCCCGCCGCGTGCAGTTCGCGGGCCTTCCAGACGATGGTGCCCGACCCGGTGCGGACGCCCTTGAACCAGCCGTTCAGCATCGGCCCGACCGACAGGGCGATGGCCGGGATGTTCACCGTCGCCGCCGCCATCAGAAGCGCGGGCGTGGTCTTGTCGCAGCCGATCATCAGCACCACGCCATCGACCGGATAGCCGTTCAACGTCTCGACCAGCGACAGATAGGCAAGGTTGCGGTCGAGCGACGCGGTCGGCCGCTTGCCCGTCTCCTGAATCGGATGGACCGGGATCTCCATCGGAACCCCGCCCTGCGAGATGATCCCGTCGCGCACCCGCTTGGCCAGTTCAAGATGGTGGCGATTGCAGGGGCTCAGGTCGCTGCCGGTCTGGGCGATGGCGATGATGGGCTTGTTGCCCTGCAACTCCTCCCGCGTCAGGCCGTAGTTGAGATAGCGCTCCAGATAGAGTGCGGTCATCTCGCGGTTGTCCGGGTTGTCGAACCACAGGCGGGAGCGGAGCTTGGTCATGGCATGTCCTCTCGGGGTGTCAGGCGACGGTGGGCGTGGCGGTCACTGGCCCGACCAGCCGCCGTCGATGATGTGGGGGTGACCGGTCGTGAAGGCCGATTCGTCGGACGCGAGGTAGGTGACCAGCGCCGCGATTTCCGTAGCCGTCGCGACTCGGCCCATCGGTTGCCGCGATACGAACTGCTCCATCGCCTTGTCCCGGCTGCCGAGCTGCTTGCCCAGCGCGTCGACCCGATCGAGCCAGGACGGCGATTCCACCGTTCCGGGGCAGATTGCGTTGCAGCGGATGCCCTGCTTTATGTAGTCGATCGCGACCGACTTTGTCAGCCCGATGACCGCCGCCTTGGTCGTGCCATAGACGAAGCGGTTGGGCGCACCCATCACCGACGAACAGGCGGACGACATGTTGACGATGGAGCCGCCGCCGCGCTTCAGCATGACCGGGAGCGTCGCGCGGATCGTGCGGAACATGGCCGTGACGTTCAGGTCGAAAGCGAAATCCCATTCCTCATCGGTCGCATCCAGCACCGTGCCGTGATGGACGAACCCCGCGCAGTTGAACAGGATGTCGGGCTGCGCCCGGTCCACCCCCGCGCGCACGCTGGCATCGTCGCGCACGTCGAGCGTCAGCACCTCGCAATCGAGGCCGGACAGAAGGTCGGGATTGACGTCGGAGGCGAAGACCTCGGCTCCTTCGGCCACGAACATTTCGGCCGTGGCCCGGCCGATGCCCTGCCCCGCGGCGGTGATCAGGGCGCGCTTGCCCTTCAGTCGATCGGTCATCGTAGTCTCCCGCTGATGATCGGCCCGCTTGTGTCCGGGGCCGGTGTGTTCCTAGTGTCGGCGCAAAGATGGAGGGACGCATGACCAGCTTGGCGCTTTTGGGGACGGGTCTTATGGGAGGGCCGATGGCCCGCAACCTGCTGGCGGCTGGGCATGACCTGACGGTCTGGAACCGCTCGCGCGACAAGGCCGCGCCCCTCGCCGACGCGGGCGCCACCGTCGCGGACACGCCGGCCGAGGCCGTCGCGGGGGTCGACATCGTGATCTCGATGCTGTCCGACGGGCCTGCCTCCGACGCCGTCCAGAAGGACGCGATCGACGCCATGGCGGATGGCACGATCTGGGTCGAGATGGGGTCGATCAAACCAGAAGAAGCGCGCGCCCACGCCGAACGCTTCGCCAAGCGCGGCATCGGCTATGTCGATGCGCCGGTGTCGGGCGGCACCAAGGGGGCGGAGGCCGGCACGTTGGCGATCATGGCGGGGGGCGAGGCCGACGCCTTCGACCGCGTGCGCGACGTGCTTTCCGCGATGGGGCGCCCGGTGCATGTCGGACCGGTTGGCACGGGGCAGCTCTCCAAGCTTGCCAACCAGGCGATCGTCGGCTGCGCTATCGGGGCCGTGGCCGAGGCAATGCTGCTGCTGCAAAAGGGCGGTGCCGATCCGGCCGCCGTCCGCGACGCCCTGAAGGGTGGGTTCGCCGACAGCATCGTCCTGCAACAGCACGGCGCGCGGATGACCGAGGGTGACTTCGCTCCCGGCGGGCTGACGAAGTTCCAGATCAAGGACCTCGACAACGTGCTGACCGAGGCCGCGTCGCTGTCGCTTCATCTGCCGACGGTCGAGGCGATCACCGACCGCTTCAAGCGGCTGCGCGACGAGATGGGCGGCGGCGACATGGACCATTCTGCCCTGTTTCTTGAGCTGAAGGACCGCAACGGCCTGACATGACGTCCGTGCCATCACAGGTGCCGCTTCTGATGGTCGTGGATGGCCTGCCGGAGCGGCCCTTCGGCACCGGACAGCGCGGCATCCAGGATGGCCTGATGCTCGGCCACGATGCGGTGCAGGAAATCGGGGGCATAGGCCTCCTCCAACCCGACGATCTGCTGGCGGAACTGCATGTAGACGCTTGCATAGGTCTCGATCAGCAGGGGCATCCCGCAGTCCGAGATCAGCGTCTCGTGGAACGCGCGCTCGGCATCGGACCAGAGCGGCAGAAGCGCGCCGACCCGGCCCTGCCGACCGATCTCTCGCTCGATATGGCTCAGCGAATGATGCGCCGCCGTCAGCCGCGCCTCCCATGCGAGGCCGCCGCGCGCCATCGACGCCACCGCACCCTCCTGCTCCAGCAGCACGCGAAAGCGCGCCACGTCGGACCGCCGCTCCGCGCTGACGCGGCGGGCCCGGAAGCCGCGCTGGATCTCGAACTCGACCAACCCGACCTTGGACAGTTGCAGCAGGACGTCACGGACGGTGTTGGCCGAACAGCCGTATTCATGCTGAAGGGCGGAGGGCATCAGCTTCGCGCCCGGCGCGAACCCGGCCGTCATCAGCCGCCGTTGCAGGTCGGCGTAGATGTCGGGCGTGCCGACACGTTGCTCGATCCGGCTGTCGGGCATGGCTACTCCTCCCCCGAATTTTGATATTCCGCCGGATAGCGCGCTGTCCACATATTTTCATTTTTTTCTTGCGCGGTCACGATTCCCGGCTACGCTTCCGGCACGCGCTCCCGGGTGGGAGGTCCGGGAACGGACCCCGAGGGGCGGGACACGACACAATGGGAGGATGACCATGAAAACGCTTACGCTGGGGATGGCTGCCGGAACCGCGCTGCTTGCCACCACCGCCATGGCGCAGCAGACGACGCTGCGCATCCAGTCGCACTACAACCCCGAACAGACGAGCGGGAAGCTGGCGCAGCAGTTCGTCGACAACGTCGAGACCATGTCCAACGGCGAGATCGACATCGAGCTGTTCTTCTCCTCCTCCGTCGTCAAGACGGTGGAGACGTTCGACGCGGCCGCCACGGGCATCCTCGACTGCGACTTCACCGGAGGCGCCTATCAGACCGGCAAGAACCCCGCGTTCCAGTTCGTGGGCGACATCATGGGCGGCTACGATACGCCCTATCAGCAGTTGTCGTGGCTCTACTACGGCGGCGGGCTGGAGGCCGCGCAGGAACTTTATAACCAGTACGACATGCAGCTCGTCGGCTGGTGGATCTACGGTCAGGAGAGCCTGTCGTCCAAGAAGCCCATCGCGGGCATCGAAGACCTCCAGAACTGGAAGTTCCGCTCCCCGCCGGGGATGGAGACCAAGATCTTCGAGAAGCTCGGCGCCTCGCCCATCGTGATGGACTTCACCGAGGTCTTCACCGCGCTGGAAACGGGCATCATCGACGCCACGGACTATTCCGGCCTCGCCAACAACGAGAGCATCGGTCTTTATGACCTCGTGAAGTTCGCCAACTACCCCGGCTTCCATTCGATGCCGTCGGACCACCTGGCCTGCAACAAGGCCGTCTGGGACGGGATGCCCGAACATCACCGCGCGATCATGTCCACCGCGATGGAGAGCCTCGCCCTCCGCACCGCGCTTCAGTTCGAGAAGCTGAACGCCGAGGCCGCCGCGCGTCTGCGCCAGAACGGCGTGACGCTGAGCAATTGGAGCGACGAGGACAAGCAGGCGTTCCGCGACGCGGCGCAGGCGACCTGGCCCGAGTTCGCCACGACGCCCGAAGCCGAGGCGCTGGTCGAAAGCCACCTCGCCTACCTGAGCGATCTGGGCCTCGTGTCCGACAAGTAAGCTCACCTCCGGCGCGGGACCGTCCCGCGCCGGAGCCGCCGTTTGCCGCCCCTGCCCGCGACGCGAGGTCCGAGATGAGCCAGACGCCTTCGCCCACACCCGTCGAGACGAGCGCTGATGCCGGCGCCGCGGTCTATCGCCCCGGCGCGGTCGAAATCGTCGTGCCGATCCTGTTCATCCTGGCGTTCGGCTGGGTCGTCTGGAACGGGCCGGCCTATCTGATGGCGCTGCGCGCGCCGGGGCCCGAGGTGGATGCGTTGGCCCGCCGGTACGGCGCGCCGAACATGTTCGACTGGCTGGCGGTGCTGGCATCGGTCGCGTTGTTCGTGATCGGCGTCGCCACGGCACGCCGCGCCCCGTCGGAATGGCAGGACTGGGGGCTGTTCGACCGGGTGTCGGTCTTCATCGGCCGCATCACCATGGTGATGATCGTCGGCCTGGTGGCCGTGATGACGTTCGAGGTGGTCGCCCGCTACGTGTTCGAGCGCCCGACCCTCTGGGCCAACGAGATGTCGCTCTGGCTCGCCGGGTTCATCTTCCTGCTCGCCGGGCTCTACGCGATGCAGCAGCGCAGCCACATCCGCATCTTTATCCTCTACGACCTCATGCCGCGCTGGATGCAGCGGGTCTGCGACACGACCTCGACCGCACTGATCTGTCTGTTCGCCTTTGCCCTGTTCTACGGCGCCTGGGGCGAGGCCAGCCAGAAGTTCCTGCGGTGGGAGACGTTCGGCACCGCCTTCGACCCCCCCATCCCCGCGACGATCAAGCCGATGGTGCTGGTGGTGGTCACCCTGGTGGCCATCCAGGCCATCGCCAACCTGATCCGCGACTGGAACGCCGTGCCGGTGATCCACACCGCCGCCGACGACATCGACCCCGAGGAGCTGGAACGGCTTCGCCGGCAGGTCGGGTCTGACTAGAAACCCGGAAGGGAGCGAACGGAATGGACGTCGGAACCATCTCTCTGGTGCTGCTTGTCGCGCTGATGCTGCTTCTGGCCATCGGGATGCCGCTGGGCATGGCATCGGCCATCCTTGCGGTTCTCGTCCTCGTCATGAAGTTCGAGCCGAACCTGCTGACCGCGCCTTGGGAATTCGGCGAAGGCATCCTGACCGGGCGCTTCGGGACGGGTCCGCTCAACATTCTCGCGCAGAAGATCTACGGGCTGCTTACCGACTACGTCCTGATCTCGATTCCCCTGTTCATCTTCATGGCCGCGCTTCTGGAACGCTCGGGCATCGCCAAGGACATGTATTCCTCCCTCAACGTCTGGATGAGCCGGATGCGCGGCGGCATCGCCATCGTGACGTCGATCATGGCGGTCATCATGGCGGCCATGTCGGGCATCATCGGGGGCGAGGTCGTCCTACTGGGCCTGATCGCGCTGCCGCAGATGCTCCGGTTGGGGTATGACCAGAACCTCGCCATCGGCACGATCTGCGCGTCAGGGTCGCTGGGCACGATGATCCCGCCGTCCATCGTCCTCATCATTTACGGCCTCATCACCGAGACGTCGATCAAGGCGCTGTTCACGGCGGCCTTCGTGCCCGGGTTCATGCTGGCGTCGTTCATCATCGTCTACATCATCATCCGTACCCAGATGAACCCCTCGCTCGCCCCCCTGCCCCCACCCGGTCCGAACGATCCGCCCAGCCGCGAAAAGGGCGCGCTGTTCGCCGCCTTCCTGTCCATCCTGGGTGCCGGCTTCTCGACCGCGCTGTTCGTGCGGGCCGCTTTCTTCACCGTCACGGGCCAGAACGTCGCAATCGAGAACGTCGATCCCATCGCCTACGGCGAACCGCGCCATGCGCTGATCTTCGGCATCGCGGCGGTCGTGTTCCTGGGCCTGATCTTCTTCGCCTTCGGTCGCGCCCGCTCCGCCCGCGCCTGGTCGATGGGCAAGGGATTGGTCGCGCCCATCGTCGTCATCGGCGTCGTGCTCGGGTCGATCTACGGCGGCATCTCGGGCATCACCGAAGCGGCCGCCATGGGCGTGGTCGCCGTCTTCGTCATCTCGATCCTGCGGGGCGAGGCGTCGGTGGAACTGGTCTGGGACAGCCTGATGCGGACCCTGAAATCCACGGGCACGATCATCTGGGTCACCATCGGCGCGGCGACGCTGGCCGGGGCCTACACCATCGCCGGGGGGCCGACCTATGTGGCGAACCTGATCGTCTCGGCCGACCTTCCGACCATGGGCATCATGCTGGTGATGATGCTGATCCTGCTGTTCATGGGCGCCTTCATGGACTGGGTCGGCATCGTCCTCCTCATCATCCCCGTCTTCCTGCCCATCGTGCAGCGCCTGCCGATCGAGGAGATCGGGTTCCTCGGCTCGCCCAGCCCGCAGCACCTTTCGGTCTGGTTCGGGGTGCTCTTCTGCATGAACATGCAGGTCAGCTTCCTGTCGCCGCCCTTTGGCCCGGCGGCGTTCTACCTGAAATCCGTGGCGCCGCCGCATATTTCCTTGACCGACATCTTCAAAGGGTTCCTGCCCTTCATCTGCATCCAGCTCTGCGCGCTCTCCGTCCTGCTGATCTGGCCCCCCATCGTCGAACTGCTGCTCGACTGACCCCGCGAGTCCCCCATGCACCACACCATCAGACTGAGCCCGCGCGACAACGTCGTCACCGCAACACGGCCGCTGGAGGCGGGAACGACCGTCGACGGCGTGGCGACGGCGACGCTGATCCCCTCGGGGCACAAGATCGCCATCGCGCCCATAGCGCGTGGCGAAGCGATCCTTAAATACGGTCAGGTCATCGGCTATGCCAGCGGCGACGTGGCACCCGGCGACCATGTCCATACGCAGAACTGCGCCTTCGCGGCGACCGACCACGCCTATGAATTCGGCACCGATCTGCGGCCCGTTGCCCCCGCAGCGGGCGACACCTTCATGGGTTATCAGCGCGACAACGGCGACGTCGGGACGCGGAACTACGTCGCCATCGTCACCTCGGTGAACTGTTCGGCAACGGCGGCGCGGCGTATCGCGGATGCCTTCGGCCCGGAGGAGCTGGCCGCCTATCCCAACGTCGATGGCGTCTGCGCCTTCGTCCACGGCACCGGCTGCGGCATGGCGGGCGACGGGGACGGGTTCGAAGCGTTGCAGCGCGTCATGTGGGGCTATGCCCGCCATCCGAACCACGCCGCCGTCCTGATGGTCGGGCTGGGATGCGAGATGAACCAGATCGACTGGCTGCTCGACGCCTGGGGCCTGAAGCAGGGGCCGACGTTCCAGACGATGAACATCCAGAACGTCGCCGGCCTGCGCCGCACGGTCGAGCTTGGCATCGAGAAGGTCCGCGCCATGCTGCCCATCGCCAACGAGGCCCGGCGGACGCCCTGCCCCGCGTCGAAGCTGAAGGTGGCGCTGCAATGCGGCGGGTCGGATGCCTGGTCGGGGATCACGGCGAACCCCGCGCTCGGCCATGCCTGCGACCTTCTGGTCGCGCAGGGCGGCACGGGCGTCCTGGCCGAGACGCCCGAGATCTATGGCGCCGAACACCTGTTGACCCGCCGCGCTGCCACGCGCGAGGTGGGCGACCGGCTCGTTGGTCTGATCGACTGGTGGGAGGATTATACCCGCCGGAACAAGGGCTCCATGGACAACAACCCGAGCCCCGGCAACAAGAAGGGCGGGCTGACGACCATTCTTGAAAAGTCGCTCGGCGCGGCAGCCAAGGGGGGGACGACACCCCTGACCGGGGTCTACAGATACGCCGAACAGGTGACGGCCAAGGGCTTCACCTTCATGGATTCCCCCGGATACGACCCCGCCTCCGTCACGGGCCAGATCGCGGGCGGGTGCCAGATCGTGTGCTTCACCACCGGGCGCGGGTCGGCTTTCGGATCGAAGCCGGCGCCGACGATCAAGGTGGCGACCAACCAGACGCTGTTCGACCGGATGCCGGAGGACATGGACGTCAACGCAGGCGATATCCTGACGGGCGGCAGCACGGTCGAGGAAAAGGGGCGCGAGATCTACGAAATGTTCCTGCGCGTCGCTTCGGGCGAGGCGACGAAGTCCGAGGCACAGGGGTTGGGCGACCATGAATTCGTGCCTTGGCAGATCGGCGCGGTGATGTGACGGCCACAGGCTGACCCCGTGGCAAACCCCGCCCCCGTGTCGCACCTGGCCCGCCCGCGCGAGGACAACGCGGGCAAGGGCATTGCGCTGATGCTGACGGCCTATCTGCTGTTCTCCTTCACCGACACCTCGGTCAAATGGCTCAGCCTTGCGGGCATCCCGGCGATGCAACTCGCCTTCATGCGCTTCGGCGTTCATCTGGCGCTGTCCACCGGGCCGATGCTCGGCCGCGACCACTCCGGCTGGACCGCGCCGCGCGCGCAGGCGGCGCTGATGCTGCTGCGGGGCGGGCTGCTGCTCGTGTCGACCTCCACCAACTTCATTGCGCTGCGGTATCTCGACCTGACCGTCGTGGCTGCCATCCAGTTCTCCTCCCCCATCCTCGTCTGCGCCCTGTCCGTTCCGCTGCTGGGCGAGCGGGTAGGGCCATGGAGGTGGGGAGCGATCGTGCTCGGCTTCCTTGGTGTGCTGATCGTGGTGCGGCCCTGGTCGGCGGAGTTCCACCCCGCCGCCATGCTCTCGGTCATCTCTGCCACGTCGCTGGCGCTGTTCTCGATCCTGACACGGCGGCTGGCCGGGGTCGCCGCGCCGCGCACGATGCAGCTTTATGGCGGGCTGGTCGGCACGGTCGTCCTGCTGCCGGTGGCGATCTGGGTCTGGCAGGCGCCGGTGACGCCGATCGACTGGGGGCTGATGTTCGCGGTGGGGCTGTTCGCGTGGTCGGGGCATCACTTCTTCAGCCGCGCGCACGGCTATGCTCCGGCCAGCGTCCTGATGCCCTTCAGCTATTCCTTCCTGATCTACCTCGCCATCAGCGGCTTTCTGGTGTTCGGCACCGTCCCTGACGTCATGACGCTCACGGGCGCGGCAGTGATCGCGCTGGCCGGACTAACGATCTGGTGGCGGGAACGGCCGGTTCGCAGGGCGGCACGATCTTGATTGCGGTCTACTCGCATCTCCTTTGACACTTGCGATTGCTTCGCATTCACACTACCTGACATCGATAGATCAGGAGTTTCGACGATGATACGTTCCGCCCTTCTGGCAGCCACGATCGCTTCGGCCTCGCTCCTTCCGCTCGGTGCTGCGGCACGACAGGACGACGCGCTCTTCAAGGTGGTGACGACCTTCACCATCCTGCAGGACATGGCGCAAAACGTGGCCGGTGACGCGGCCGAGGTCGTGTCGATCACCAAGGCCGGCGCCGAGATCCACGGCTATGAGCCGACGCCGCAGGACATCGTACGCGCCTCGGATGCCGACCTGATCCTGTGGAACGGCCTGAACCTGGAGCGTTGGTTCGAGCAGTTCGTGAACAACCTGGGCGACATGCCCTCCGCCGTCCTGACCGAGGGAATCGAGCCCGTGTCGATCTCGGCCGGGGAATACGAGGGGCTGCCAAACCCGCATGGCTGGATGGGCCTGGATAACGCCTTGATCTACGTCGACAACATTCGCGACGCCCTTTCGGAGCATGACCCTGATAGCGCCGAGACCTATTCTGCCAATGCCGAACGCTACAAACAGCAGATCCGCGACACGATCGAGCCGCTGCGCGCGCGCATCCAGTCCCTGCCCGAAGACCGCCGCTGGCTTGTCACCTGCGAAGGCGCGTTCAGCTATCTGACCCGCGACTTCGGCTTGAAGGAAGCCTATCTCTGGCCGATCAACGCCGATCAGACCGGCACGCCGCAACAGGTCCGCCGTGTCATCGACACCGTGCGCGAAAATGACATTCCGGCGGTTTTCTGCGAAAGCACCGTCAACCAGTCCCCCGCCAAACAGGTCGCACGCGAGACCGGGGCCGAATACGGCGGCGTCCTTTACGTCGACTCGCTCACCGAGGCGAGCGGCCCCGTGCCGACCTACCTCGACCTGCTGCGGGTCGATGCCGAAACCATTGCCGACGCGCTGGCGCCGCAGACGAACTGATCCGGCGCCGCACGCGTAGAACAAGGTGACGCCCCGAACCGTTTCCGGTGCCCGCACATCGAAGCAAGGAACCCCACATGCTCGACCGATCTCCCGACGCGATCGACGCCAACCGCGCGGATGGACCGGCGGGCGGCATCATGGTGCGCGACGTGACCGTCACCTATCGCAACGGCCACACCGCCCTGCACGATGCGAGCTTCGAGATCCCGCGCGGCACGATCACGGCGCTGGTGGGCGTCAACGGCGCAGGAAAATCGACGCTGTTCAAGGCGATCATGGGGTTCGTTCCGACCGCGCGCGGCGAGATCCGCCTGCTGGGCCGAACGGTGAAGCAGGCGCTTAGCGAAAACCTCGTGGCCTACGTTCCCCAGGCGGAGGAGGTCGACTGGTCCTTTCCGGTTCTCGTGGAAGATGTCGTGATGATGGGCCGTTATGGGCACATGAGCTTCCTGCGCCGCCCCCGACAGGCAGACCGCGACGCGGTGGCCGAGGCGCTTCGCCGCGTCAACATGCAGGACTATCGCCACCGCCAGATCGGGGAGTTGTCCGGTGGCCAGCGCAAGCGCGTGTTCCTGGCTCGCAGCCTGGCGCAGGACGGTCAGGTCATCCTGCTGGACGAGCCGTTCACAGGCGTGGACGTCAGGACGGAGGAGCAGATCGTCGCCCTTCTGCGTGAGCTGCGCGACGAAGGGCGCGTGATGCTGGTCTCGACCCACAACCTCGGGTCCGTGCCGGAGTTCTGCGACCGTACCATCCTGGTCAAGGGCACGGTGCTGGCATACGGCCTCACCGCCACGACCTTCACCCACGACAACCTGGAACACGCCTTCGGCGGCGTGCTGCGGCACTTCACCCTGGGCGGGACAGACCTGCACGACGACGACGACCGGCGCGAGGTGCGCATCATAACCGACGACGAACGCCCCTTCGTTCAGTATGGCGAACGCCGCGCGCGCAAGGCCGCGGACAAGGGAAACCGGTCGTGATCGAGACGCTGCTCCAGCCGTTCACCTATCAATACATGCTCAACGCCATGTGGGTGTCGGCACTTGTCGGCGCCGTCTGCGCCTTTTTGTCGTGCTACCTCATGCTCAAGGGGTGGTCCCTGATCGGCGACGCGTTGTCCCATTCGGTCGTGCCGGGCGTCGCGGGCGCCTACATCCTCGGGCTGCCCTTCGCACTCGGCGCCTTCGTGGCGGGCGGCCTTGCCGCCGGGGCCATGCTGTTCCTGTCGGAGCGGTCGGGCCTCAAGATCGACGTCATCATCGGCATCATCTTCACGTCCTTCTTCGGGCTGGGCCTGTTCATGGTGTCGCTTTCGCCCATGTCGGTCAGCATCCAGACCATCGTGATGGGCAACATCCTGGCGATCGCGCCGGGGGACATCCTGCAGCTGGCCATCATCGGCGTCGTTTCGCTGGTCGTGCTGCTGGCGAAATGGAAGGATCTGATGGTCGTCTTCTTCGATGAGACGCACGCCCGTACCATCGGCCTGCGCCCGGAGGTTCTGCGCGGAGTGTTCTTCGTCCTGCTGTCGGCCGCCATCGTCGCCGCCATGATGACAGTGGGAGCGTTCCTGGTCATCGCGCTGGTCGTCACGCCGGGGGCCACCGCATATCTGCTCTGCGACCGGTTTCCGCGCCTGATCGTCGTGTCGGTGCTGATCGGCACCGTCACGAGCTTCCTCGGCGCCTATGCCAGCTATTTTCTCGACGGGGCGACGGGCGGCATCATCGTCACGTTGCAGACCGTGATCTTCCTGCTGGCCTTCGTCTTCGCGCCCAAGCACGGCACGCTGGCCGCCCGCCGCAAGGCGCAGGCCGCGCTCGGCCGGACGCGCACCGCTCCGCCCGCGACGGAGGTCGGCCCGTGATCGACGCCTTGCTGCAACCCTTCGGTTTTCCGTTCATGCAGAACGCGTTCTACATCGCGTTGCTGATCGCTCCGCCGACGGCCTTGCTGTCCTGCTTCCTCGTCCTCAAGGGTTGGGCGCTGATGGGCGATGCGGTCAGCCATGCCGTCCTGCCGGGTGTCGTGCTGGCCTGGATCACCGGGTTGCCGCTGATCGTGGGGGCCTTTGGCGCGGGCATGACTTGCGCGCTGCTGACCGGTTATCTGTCGCACAACAGCCGGGTCAAGCAGGATACGGTGATGGGCGTGGTCTTCTCCGGCATGTTCGGGGTGGGCCTCATCATGTACACCTCGATCACGACGAATGAGCACCTCGACCATGTCCTGTTCGGGAACATGCTTGGCGTGGGTAACGAAGACCTGCTGACCGCAGGGATCATCTCAGTCGTTGTCTGCGCCTTTCTCATCCTCAAGTGGAAGGACCTGCTGCTGCACGCCTTCGACCCGGCGCAGGCGCAGGCGAGCGGGCTTCACACCGGCTTCCTGCACTACGCCCTGCTTTCGGTCCTGTCGCTCTCCATCGTCTCGACCCTCTCGGCCACGGGCCTGATCCTCGCGGTCGCCCTTCTCGTGACGCCGGGGGCCATCGCCTTCCTGACCGTCCGCAGCTTCGGGCCGATGCTGTTCGTATCGGTGGGGGTATGTCTGTTCGCCATGCTGTCGGGCACCTACGCGAGCTTCTTCATCGACAGCGCACCGGCGGCCACCATCGTCCTGATCCTGACTGCGATCTTCGTGCTGGCGTTCCTGCGGCGCACCCGTCAGGCCCGTCGCGCATCCCGCGCGGCCATTGCGGAACAGACTTGAGGTCGCGCGCGGCCTGTGGCAAAGATCGGTTCGCGTTGGCGTGGCGGGTATGGTGAAAAGGTATCACGGCAGCTTCCCAAGCTTTAGTTACGGGTTCGATTCCCGTTACCCGCTCCAACGATTTTAGATGTATGCAGGTCGATCTTCAGGTGCTTGCGCCGCCGCGGCCACGGGCTAGAAGCATCGCATGACGCTTCCCTTCCTTACCCCCCTCGACGTTCCCACCCTGCGGGCCCAAGGCGTGCCTGCGCCCTTCGCCTTCGGTCAGGCGGATCGCGTGCGATTTCACGAACTCGACGCGCTCGATCATGTGAACAACGCCCGCTATCTGTCGTGGTTCGAGACGTTCCGCATCGCCTATCTCCGCAGCTACGGCATCAGCGACTACGCCGACGCGGCGGGGCGCCCCGTGCTCGTGCTCCGCTCGGTCGCCGTGGACTATCGCGCGCCGCTTTACCTGGAAGACGTCTACATCGTCACCGGCCGCACGCGCGCCTATCGCAACACATCCTGGACGATGGAATATGCCGTCTTCTCCGCTGGCCGTCTTTGCGCCACGTCTGAGGCGGTGATCGTGCTGATGGAGCGCGATTTCGTCACCCGCAAGCGTTTGCCCGACACCTATGTCGCGGCCTTCCGCGACCGCGACGGCGCAGTATTCGAAGGTTGACCTCTCAGGCCCGCCAGTCGAGCAACTGCCCAAGCAGCGCCTGCGTGGAAGCGTCCTTGGCGCTTGCGTCCTCTCCCTCGACCAGCGGGCCGAGCGAGGTGGCAAGCTCCTTTCCCAACTCAACGCCCCATTGGTCGAAGCTGTTGATGCCCAACATCACGCCTTCGACGAACACCCGGTGTTCGTAGAGCGCGAGGATGCCACCCAGAACCTCGGGCGTCAGCGCAGGATAGATGAGAGTGGTCGACGGCCGGTCGCCGGGAAAGACCCGGTGTGCCGCCTGACGCTCCAGCTCCTCGCCGGAAAAACGGTCCGCGATGATCGCCCGTGCCTCTGCATGGCTGCGCCCCTTGAGCAGCGCTTCCGATTGCGCCAAGCAGTTGGCGATGAGCAGGCGATGATGGTGGTCCAGCTCGGGCTCCTGCCCCCGCGCAGCGACCATGAATTCGCAGGGTACCGGAGTTTTGCCCTGATGGATCAGCTGATAGAACGCGTGCTGTCCGTTCGTTCCCGGCTCCCCCCAGACGACGGGCCCCGCGGGGCCGGGCAGCGGGTCGCCGGCGAGCGTCACGGCCTTGCCGTTCGATTCCATCTCAAGCTGTTGCAGATAGGCGGGCAACCGCGCGAGCCGATTGTCATAAGGCAGGATCGCGCGGGTGGGATAACCGCAGACCTGATTATGCCAGATGCCCTGAAGGGCCAGCAGGACCGGCAGGTTCCGGGCCAGGGGCGCGGTGCGGAAATGGTCGTCCATCTCGCGCGCGCCGCGCAGGAACGCGTCGAAGGCGTCCGGCCCCACTGCGATCATCAACGACAGGCCGATGGGCCCCCAGACGGAATAGCGGCCGCCCACCCAATCCTCGAACCCGAAGACGCGGGTGGGGTCGATGCCGAAGTCGGTGGTCTTGTCCTCCGCGCTGCTGAGGGCGGCGAACTGCGTTCCGGGGTCGGGAACGGCCTGCGCCATCCAGTGCCGTGCGGTGCGCGCATTGGTCAGCGTCTCGATGGTGGTAAAGGTCTTGGAGGCCACGATCACAAGCGTCGTCGCAGGGTCCAGACCCTTGGCCGTCTCGGCCCAGTCGGCCCCGTCGACGTTCGACACGAAATGGCAGCGCGGACCGTCGTGCCATGGCGCCAGTGCCAGCGTCGCCATCGCCGGCCCAAGGTCGGACCCCCCGATGCCGATGTTGACCACATCCGTGATCGCCCCGCCCTTGCCCCGGAAGGTGCCGTCGCGCACATCCTCGGCGAAGGCGCGCATCCGGTCGAGCGTCTCGCGCACCCCCGGCATAACGTCCTCCCCGTCGACCGGGACCGGTTCGGTCCCGCGCAGGGCGGTGTGGAGAACGGCGCGATCCTCCGTCGTGTTGATCCGCTGGCCTGCGAACATGGCGTTCCGGCGGCTGGGGACATCGGCGGCCAGCTCCAGCAGCAGGTCCAGTGCTTCCTGCGTCAGCGACGTCTTGGACAGGTCGAACAGGAACGGTCCTGCCTGCGCGCGCAGAGAGGCGTTGCGCTCCGCGTCGCCCAGAAGGTCGGTAATTCGTTGCCCGGTCATGCCGCGCAGCCGGTCGATGCCATTCCAGAAGTTCATGCTCGCCTCTCTGTCAGGGGGCCCAATGCACCGTCGCATCGCGCAGGAAGGCCGCGATGGGTGCCTGCATCGGGTCCATACCTTCCGCACGTTCGACCGCCGTACGCTTGTCGTCGCCGAAGATCAGCACATGCGTCTCCATCGCCCCGGCCAGCACGGGCCGGCTCAGCGTCACGCGCGGCTCATCCGCATGGGGTGCACGCATCGGCACCAAAAGGGGGGCGTCGTCGGCCATCGCCTCCGCCAGCCGGTCGCCGCCCGGGAACAGGCTGGCGGTATGCATGTCCTGGCCCATTCCCAGCAGCAGAAGCGAGATGGGCAGTTCGCCCTCGAACCCCGCGACGAGGTCGGGGATGCCGGCCTCCGGCGTAGGCGCGTCGTTGACCATGGGCACCAGCACCGCCTCCGCCGCATTTCCCGTCAGAAGGGTCCGTCGCAGCAGTGCGGTGTTCGACCGCGGGTCGCTTTCGGGAACCCAGCGTTCGTCGTTCAGAAACACGTGCACCCGGCCCCAGTCGAGCGAGACGCCGGACAGCGTGGCGAAGACCTCGCCCGGCGACGACCCTCCGGGCACGCAGAAGCTGGCCGTGTCGTGCAGGTTCAGGGCGGATTTCAGTGACGCGGCCAACGCATCGGCCAGGCCCATCGCAAGAAGTTCACGGTCGGGGTATTCGCGCCATTGCATGTCATCCCTCCAGGTGTTGCCAGCGGCGACCGTCCTTGTGCATCAGCATCTGTGCCTCCTCCGGCCCGGTGGAGCCTTGCGAATAGGGAAGCGGACGGTCGCCCTTTTCCTCCCAGGCCGCGATGATCGGATCCGTCCAGGCCCAGGCAGCCTCCACCTCATCGCCGCGCATGAACAGGGTCTGATTCCCCCGGATCACATCCATGATCAGCCGTTCATAAGCATCGGGTATATCCGCTCCCTCCGACCCCAGGGCATCTGCGAACGTCATGTCCAAGGGCACGTTGACCAGACGCATGCCGCCCGGTCCCGGTTCCTTGATCGTGACCGACAGGTCGATTCCCTCGTCCGGCTGCAACCGGATCGTCAGGGAATTGGCCGTCGATCCGTCGTCCTTCTCGAAGATGGAATGGGGGGCTTCCTTGAACTGGACCACGATCTCGGACAAGCGGCGCGACATCCGCTTGCCGGTGCGAAGGTAGAACGGCGTGTTCTTCCACCGCCAGTTCGAGATGCCGACCTTGAGCGCAATGAAGGACTCGGTCAGGCTCTCGGGGTTTTCGGCATCCTCGACATAGGACGGATGCTCGCCCTCCTTGTACTGCCCGCGCACGACATGCTTGAGCGGAACGGGATCGAGCGCGCGAATGACCTTGAGCTTCTCGTCGCGCAGACGGTCAGGCTCGAACTGGTTGGGCGGCTCCATCGCGGTCAGGCACAGAAGCTGCATCAGGTGGTTCTGCACCATGTCCCGCATGGCGCCGGACTTGTCGTAATAGCTGCCGCGCCCGCCCACGCCCATCGTCTCGGCCACGGTGATCTGGACGTGATCGACATAGCGTTCGTTCCACAGCGGCTCGAACAGGACGTTGGCGAAGCGTACGGCCATCAGGTTCTGCACCGTTTCCTTGCCCAGGAAATGGTCGATCCGGTAGATCTGCGTCTCGTCGAAGGAAGCGGCCAGATCGGCGTTCAGCTTCTTGGCGGTCTCAAGGTCGGTGCCGAAGGGTTTTTCCACGACGAGGCGGGAGTTCTCGCAGGCGATCCCGTGGTTGCGCAGCTGTTGCGCCAGCGGCCCGAAGATCGAGGGCGCGACGGAAAAGTAGAACGCCTTGACCACATCGTCGCGCACGGACTTCTTCAATTCCTTCCAGCCGCCCTCGCCCTTGGCGTCTATCGGAATATAGCTGCACTGCTGAAGGAACGCGTCGATCGTGCCGGCGTCCTGCATGGGTTTCGCCACGAATTCTTCGATGGCGGCGCGTACGACGTCCCGGAACCCGTCGTCGTCCATCTCGGACCGGGCGGCGCCGATGACGCGGGCATCCTCCGGCATCTGGCCCGCCAGGAACCGCCGATAGAGCGAGGGCAGGATCTTGCGGCCGGCCAGGTCGCCGGTAGCCCCGAACAAGACGAGATCGAAGCTATCGACAGGGATCGTGCGTGAGACCATGAGCTGCTCCTTCGGGTATTGTTACCGCTAACGGGCCTTGGCTATCCGGCCGTCCGGTCTGTGTCTAGCACTCGTTGGCAGATCGTCCACCTGCCCTTCCGGGCGCGAAACGATACCGCCGCCCACCCGCGCCCTGACGCCGGTCGTCCCCGGAAAGCTGGTCGGCAGGCCGCGCAGCACCCGCACGGCGAGAAAGGCGAAGGCCTGCGCCTCCAGCATGTCTCCATCGAGCCCGACCTCCTCGACCGGGGCAACGGGCAATGACAGCGCGGCCAGCGCATCCATGATGGCGGGGTTGCGCCGCCCGCCGCCGGTCACGAGCAGCCGGTCGGGCATGGTCGGGCATTGGCTCAGCGCATGGTCCACGCTGGCGGCGATGACGGCGACCCAGGTTGCCGCGGCATGGCTAGGCGGCAGGGCGTTGATGGTCGCGCCCGCCTGACGGAAACTGTCGCGGTCGAGCGACTTGGGAGGCATGCGAAAGAAGTAGGGATGCCCCATGAGGTCCGCGACCAGCCGCGCGTCCGCCTCACCTTCACGCGCAAGCTCACCATCGCGGTCGAAGGGCTGGCCCAGCCAATCCATGCAGAGGTCGTTGATCGGAGCGTTGGCCGGCCCGGTGTCGAAGGCCAGAAGCGCGCCGTCCTCCTCCACCACTTTCGCAGGGTCGAGCCACGTCAGGTTGCCGACCCCGCCGAGGTTCAGGAACGCCAGCGGCTTCGTCGCGCCGATCCAGCGGGCGCAGGCGTGGTGGAACGCCGGTGCCAGCGGCGCGCCCTCGCCGCCCAGCGTCACGTCGGCGGTACGGAAATCCCAGACGACAGGTTTGCGCAGCGTCCGCGCCAGCGCCGCGCCGTCGCCTGCCTGATGCGTTCGCCGGTTCGCGGGGTCATGCGCCAAGGTCTGTCCGTGAAAACCCACGACCTGCACGTCCGCGAAGCCGTCCAACACGCGAATATGGGCGTCCTCGACGACTTTCGCGGCGGCGTTGACGTCCTTATCGCCCTTCCACTGGCCCATGGCACGCCGGATGACCGACCGCTCCGCCTCGCTGTATTCCACGTATGCGCTTTCGCCGAAGGCCTCTATCGCCTTGCCGTCGGTCACGATCACGGCGGCGTCCACCCCGTCCATCGACGTACCGGACATCGCCCCCAATGCGCGGATCGGTTCCATCGCGCTTCCCCTTGCCATCGCCCCGCGTTAAGCCGGGGCACACTACGGAAATGCACCGGAAGCCACATGACCTACCACCCCAAATCAGACTTCATGCGCGTGATGATCGAGCGTGGGTTCCTTGCCGACTGCACCGACGTGCAGGGGTTGGACGATGCGCTGAATGCCGGGGTGGTTCCGGCCTACATCGGCTATGATGCGACGGCGTCGTCGCTGCATGTCGGCCACCTGCTCAACGTGATGATGCTGCGCTGGCTGCAGAAGACCGGGCACAAGCCCATCACGCTCATGGGTGGCGGCACGACCAAGGTGGGCGACCCCAGCTTTCGCGCCGACGAACGGCCCCTCCTCACGCCCGATCAGATCGCCGCCAATATCGCCGGGATGAAGCAGGTGTTCGCCCGCTATCTCGACTACGGCGAGGGGCCGACCGATGCGCTGATGCTGGACAATGCCGAATGGCTCGACGGGCTGAACTACCTCGATTTCCTGCGCGACGTGGGCCGTCATTTCAGCGTCAACCGGATGCTGTCCTTCGAAAGCGTGAAGTCCCGCCTCGACCGGGAGCAGTCGCTGTCGTTCCTCGAATTCAACTACATGATCCTGCAAGCCTATGACTTCATGGAGCTTCACCGCCGTCATGGCTGCCTGTTGCAGATGGGCGGCAGCGACCAGTGGGGCAACATCGTCAACGGCATCGACCTGACACGGCGCATTCTGGACGACGCGGTCTTCGGGTTGACCTCGCCGCTCTTGACCACGTCCGACGGGCGCAAGATGGGCAAGTCGCAGAACGGCGCCGTCTGGCTCAACGCCGACATGCTGTCGCCTTATGAGTTCTGGCAATTCTGGCGCAACACGACCGACGCCGACGTCGGGCGATTCCTGAAGCTCTATACCGAGCTTCCGGTGGCGGAATGCGACCGTCTGGGCGCGCTGGAGGGGTCGGAGATCAACGAAGCCAAGATCATCCTCGCAAACGAGGTGACGGCCCTCCTGCACGGGCGGGAAGCCGCCGAGACCGCGCAGGCCACCGCGCAGGAAGTCTTCGAGCATGGCGGCGCGGGCGACGACCTGCCCACGGCGACCGTCACGCGACAGGAGGCGGCGGAGGGCGTGACGGTCGTCCAGTTGATTGTCCGGGCAGGCCTCGCCAAATCGGGAAAGGAGGCAAAGCGCCTGATCGCAGAAGGCGGCGCGCGTCTGAACGATGCCCCGCTGGACGATGCGGGGATGATGGTCGACGCCGAACAGATCGCCGCGACCGTCAAGCTGTCGGCGGGGCGCAAGCGTCATGCGCTGGTGAAGTTGGCCGACTGACCCCTGACCCTGCGGAACCCGGGACGTGCACCATGCGTTCCGTATCTGCACAACCTTACGCAAAAACAGGAGGACCGCCGCATGAGCGCCCCCGAAACCAACATCGAGAAGCAAAAGCGCCGCCACTTCGGTCCGATCATCGGCATAGCGGCGGGCCTCGTCTTTGCGGCGATCATCTTCGTCGTCTTTCTGGTTACGATGTCTGGCCCGGGCGAGGAAATCCCCGGTGCCACGGATGAGCCGGAGGTCGTGGCTCCCGCGACCGTCACGGAATAACTCCCGGTCAGGCCGGAACGCGAAAGGGCCGCCCCAAGCTGGGGCGGCCCTTCGTCGTGGTGAATTGCCGGTTTAGTCGGTGACGCGCACGTCCGTCATCACATCGGGGTCGGAGGTCACGGCGCCGTTCGCCCCCTCGCCCCGCTTGATCGCGTTCACGACATCCATGCCGTCGGTCACGCGACCGACCACCGTGTACTGCCCGTCCAGATGCGATGCCGGCGCAAACATGATGAAGAACTGGCTGTTTGCCGAATTGGGGTTGGCAGAGCGGGCCATGCCGACCGTTCCCGCTTCAAACGGCTGGTCCGAGAATTCGGCCGCGAGGTCAGGCCGGTCGCTGCCCCCAGTGCCCGCAAGGCTCAGGTCGCTGCCTCCGCGCCCGTATTGGACGTCGCCGGTCTGGGCCATGAAGCCGTCGATGACGCGGTGGAACACCACGCCGTCATAGGCCCCCGACTCGGCCAGTTCCGTGATCTGGGCGACGTGCTCCGGGGCCACATCCTCCAGCAGGTCGATGGTGATGGTGCCGTTGGCCTCGCCAGAGACATCGATCTCGAGGCCGGTGGCCAGCGCTTGCTGGGCCGTCAGGGCGAAGGCGCCGAAGGCGGCTGCGTGAATGACCTTATGCATCGGCGGCCACCTTGACGCTGATCATGCGATCGGGGTTTGCGGGTGGTTCGCCACGTGTAATCTTGTCCACATGCTCCATCCCGTCGATCACGCGGCCATAGACCGTATACTGCCGGTTCAGGAAATGGTTGTCGGCGAAGTTGATGAAGAACTGGCTGTTTGCCGAATCCGGGCTGGCGGAACGCGCCGCGCCCAGGGTGCCGCGGTCGTGCGGGATGCCGCTGAACTCGGCCTTCAGGTCGGGCTTGTCGCTGCCGCCGGTGCCGGCGCGCGACATGTTGTCGGCATCGCGCCCATGCTCCACATCGCCAGTCTGGGCCATGAAGCCGTCGATGACGCGGTGGAACACCACGCCGTCATAGGCGCCGGCTCGGGCCAGCTCCTTCATCCGCTCGGCGTGGCCGGGGGCCACGTCGGACAGAAGCTCGATGACGACGGGGCCGTCCTTAAGCTCGATGATGATGGTGTTTTCGGGATCCTTGATCTCGGCCATGCCGATCTCTCCTTCGCATTGGTGCCGGGCGGAACCTAGACCGCCGCCCGCCCGAGGGAAAGTGCGCCCGCAGCATCGGCGGCGGACCGCATGGCAAGGGGATCAGTTGTTCGGCAGCAGGTTCGGCACGACCGTCACGATCGACGGGAACAGCCACAGGATTGCCAGCCCCACCACCTGGATCAGGACGAAGGGCACCACGCCGCGATAGATGTGCCCTGTGGTCACCGACGCGGGCGCCACGCCGCGCAGGTAGAACAGCGCGAACCCGAACGGCGGCGTCAGGAAAGAGGTCTGGAGGTTCACCGCGATCATGATCGTCACCCACTTGGGGTCGAAGGTGCCGCCATAGATGACCGGCCCGACGATGGGGATCACGATGTAGATGATTTCGAGGAAGTCGAGGACGAAGCCCAGGACGAACAGGATCAGCATGACGATCAGAAAGACCGTGAGTTCATTATCGTAGGACCGCAGGAAATCCTGGATGTAGTGTTCGCCGCCGAAGGAGATCAGCACGAGATTCAGAAGCTGCGATCCGATCAGGATGGTGAAGACCATCGACGTGACCTTGGCCGTCTCGCGTACCACGGGGCCCAGCACCCCCGTTCGCAGCAGAACCCAGCACGCGTAGAGAAGCCCGAGGAACGCGGCATGATAAGCGACCTGACCCACGACGAGCGCCACCCTGTCGCCGCCCGAAGTCGTCTCCAGCCCCGTCCGCAGGTCGAAGTTCATGCCCAGCAGCATCATCACCACGAGGGCCAGGGTCGACAGCAGGATCCAGCCACCGCCGCGCCCCTCCTCCGACAGCTTGCGATAGGCGGCAAGCATGATCGCCCCGCCTGCCCCCAATGCGGCGGCGGGCGTCGGATTGGTGATGCCGCCCAGGATCGAGCCCAGCACCGCGACGATGAGGACGAGGGGCGGAAAGACCACGCTGATGAGTTCGTTCCGGGCCAGCCGCTTGACCGCGAACCAGACGCCATAGCCGGTGATCGCCATGGGGATCGCCAGCAGAAGGAACGTCCGGCCGGAGGAGGCGAGCGGCCCGAGGAGCAGGACATCGACCGCGAAGGCCAGCACGATGCCGGCTGCCCCGATGGCGAGCGGCCGTCCTTCGGCCAGCGGGTTGACCCCCCGCGCCACGGCGAGGACCAGACCCAGCCCGAGGAACAGGGTCGCCACGCCGGTCCCGATGGGCGCGGCGCCTCCGATGGCGAGGCTGCGGGCCTCGATGAGCTCCTCCGCCGTGCGCGCGCGGGCCTGCTGCACGCCGCCCGAGGCATCAATGGTAGCCTGCTGCGCCACGGCTGCGTCCCAGGCGGCCTGGCCGTGCAGGTCGATCATCGCCGCCTGGCACGCCTCGCTGACGTTGGTGCGAAGGCTGGCCGTCTCTCCCGCCTGGCTGTAGCTGCTGACGACCACGTCCTGCGATCCGATCACTCCGGCCAGTCCGAGAGCCACCCCGCCGAGGACGATGGCGACAGGCACGGCCAGATACCACGTCAATGCATCGCGCCGCGTCGTGTAGGTGGGCCGGGCATCCGCGAACAGCACCGCCGGCGCCTTTGACGGGTTGAGCAGCGCGAAGCCGAACGCGTAGGCGCCATAGAGGAACGCGAGGAAGATGCCCGGCAACAGCGCCGCCTGGAACAGCGTGCCGACGGACACCACGGCCGGCTCGCCCAGATAGGTCAGCGCGTCGGAGCAGCCGACCATCGCCGCCCGGTTCTCCTGCGCGGTGGAATAGATGTCGCCCGCCAGCGTGCCCAGCAGCACGATCACGATGGACGGCGGAATGATCTGCCCCAGCGTGCCCGAAGCTGCGATCACCCCCGTTGCCAGTTCGGGCGAATAGTTGTTCCGCAGCATCGTCGGCAGCGCCAGCAAACCCATGGTCACGACCGTCGCGCCCACGATGCCGGTCGATGCGGCGAGGAAGGCGCCCACGATCACGATGCTGACGGCCAGTCCGCCGGGCAGCGGGCCGAAGACGCGCGCCATGGTGGTCAGCAGGTCGTTGGCGATCCGCGACCGCTCCAGCGTGATGCCCATCATCACGAACATCAGCACGGCGAGCAGGGTCTCGATGGACGCGCCCGCGATCACGCGCTCGTTCATGCGGTTGACGATGAAGCCGATGTTTCGGTCCATTGCCATTTCCCAACCCTGCGGGAACAGGGCCTCGGCGGCGCGGGGCAGTTCGGGATAGCGGAAGATGGATATCGCCTCGCGCGCGACGCCGTCGCGGATCAGCGTCGCGTATTCTGCCGATGACGTGTCGATGGCCTGGTGGATCAGGATGCCTGCGCTGTCGAGCGCCGCGATGATCGCGAAGCTGATGACGCCCGCGCCGGCGATGGCGAAGGCCACGGGAAACCCCGACATGATCCCTGCGAACAGGCAGAGAAAGACGATGATCAGGCCGATCTCGACCCCGTCCAGTCCGAATGGCATTCCCTGTCCCCTTCAGGCGGTCCGCGCCTGCGTTGTTCTGCCGTTGCCCGCGTTATCGCCTAGTGAATGTCGGCTGCCAGCCGTTCATCGTCGCCCATCCGGTCGAGGTCCAGATAGCGGCCGGCGCTCATCTCGCCCTCACGCAGTTCCAGCCAGCTTCGCCAGAAGAAGGTGCAGGCCTGCAGGAAGGCGGTCGCCACGAACAGCAGGACCAGCACCTTGAACATCCAGTAGGCATCGAAGCCGTTGGGGCTGAACCCGATGGTCTCGACGTTCCAGCGCACGGCGCGCGCCTTCATCAACAGCCGGTCGAGCGGGTCGCTGGCCGATGTGGCGGGCGTGACCATGGATCGCCAGAAGAAGAACCAAGAGAACAGCCAGATCAGCAGAAGCGCCGGCATCATGAACAGGACGCTGCCCACCATGTCGATCACGCGCTTCGTTCCGTGACCCACGGCGGAATAGATCAGGTCCACGCGCACATGGCCATTCTGGATGAAGGTCCATCCCACGCAAAGGCAGACGATCATCGCGTTCCACAGCTTCAGCTCCTCCGAATACCACGACAGGTCGCGGGTGAAGGTCATGCCCAATGGCCCGACGCTGATTTCCGAGACGCGGAAGATGCGTTGCAGGAAAACGATCATGATCTGCTGAAGCACCATCAGAAGCCCCGCCCAGGCCGCGATCCGGCCCAGCCAGTTCAGCCCGAACTCCAGCCCCCGCACCGTGCCCCACAGAAATCGGCGCGACGCCGCGCCGATGGCGGTGACGAGCAGGAAGACGACGAACACAACGAAGAACAACTCGACGCTCGCGCCATAATAGATCAGTCGCATCAGCGACTCCCCGGCCTCGGGCGTGTCGAGCCCGCCGGTCCAGGCAAGCCACGACGCCGGATGCGTCACAGCGTATCCGACGTTCAGGAAGGCCTGGGCGATGTTCGCGAAGAACCAGCCGATCCATTCAAGCATGACGTCCCCCGTCAAGGCTCGTGGTCCGGGATGCCCCGGCGGTGAATGGCCCGCCCCGGGGGGACGGACCGTTGACAGGTCAGCCCATCACGCGGTCGCGTTCGGCCCGGTACTTCCCTTCGGACCGGGTGATCCAGCGCGATGACGCGCGCATGGATTCGGTGGCCGAATTGTGGATGCGGGCGAACAGATCGTCGCCCATGTTCTCCTCCGTCACCTCGCGCGAAGCGGCGCCGAAGGCGTCCCACACTTCCTGCGGGAATTCGCGCAGCGTGACACCGGCCGATTCCAGACGACCCAGGGCCAGCGCGTTGTTGGTCAGAAACTGCGCCAGGCTCCACTGGTGACATTCGCCCGAGGCGACCTTGAAGATGCGCTGTTGCGCGGGCGTCAGGCTGTCGTAGACGTCGCGGTTCATCGCGTTCGACAGCGCCGCGCCCGGTTCATGGAAGCCGGCGGGGTAGTAGTTCTTCGCAACCTCCTGGAACCCGGCCTTCTCGTCGGCCCAGGGACCCAGCCATTCGGTGCCGTCGATCGCGCCCGATGCCAGCGCCTGATAGACCTCGGCACCCGGCAGGTTCTGGACCGACGCGCCCATCTTGCCCAGGGCCTGGCCGCCCAGACCCGGCATGCGGAACTTGAGGCCACGGAAGTCCTCCGGCCCCGTGATCTCGTCGCGGAACCAGCCGCCCGACTGCGCGCCGGTATTGCCGCCGAGAAACGCCTTGAGCCCGAAGATCTGACCGAGCTCGTCGTGCAACTCCATGCCGCCGGCATGATAGTACCAGTTCAGCGTCTCCTGCGCCGTCATCCCGAAGGGCACGGCGGTGAAATAGGCATAGCCCGGATGCTGGCCCACGAAATAGTAGTCGGCGCCGTTGTACATGTCCGCCTGACCCGAGGTGACGGCATCGAAGACCTCGAACGCGCCGACGAGTTCGCCCGCAGCCTTGACGTCGACCGTCAATTGCCCGTCGCTCATCATCGACATGTTGTCGGCCATGCGCTGCGCGGCGTCGTGAACCCCGGCAAGGCCCCGCCCCCAGGTCGTCACCATGGTCAGCGTGCGCTTGCCCTGCGCATAGGCCGGCGCGGCGAGCGCCACTCCGGCGGCGCCCCCCATCGTGGTAGTCTTCAGAAATGCGCGACGGTCCATCCTGTCCCCCTGGTCCCTTGTCGGCCGCCTGCCTGTGCCGGCGGGGCGACGGCCCCGGCTTCCGGGGGCGTGGCGGGACCGTAACGACTGGCCCCGCCATGTCAAACGGCTGATATGCTCAGATGCCGAGCAGACGGTCCCTTTGCCGGGTGTAGGCGCCTTCCGACGTCTCGATCCAGGCGGCGCTGTCGCGCATCGACGCCTGATAGCTGTCGAAGATCCTCTTGTAGAGCTCATCGCCCATGTACTGCTGGTAGACTTCTTCCGATGCGGTCTTGAACGCCGCCCAGACGTCGTCGGGGAAAGTCAGCGCCTGGACGCCACCCGATTGCAGCCGCTTCAGGGCCGCGGCATTGTTCTTCATGAACAGCGACAGCGTCCAAGTGTTCGCGGCCACGGCGGCCTGCTCGATGATTGCCTGATGCGCGGGCGACAGCCCCTCGTAGACGTCGAGGTTGCAGGCAAGGCTCAGCGCCGGACCCGGCTCCTGAAAACCGGCGGTGTAGTAGAACTTGGTGATCTCCTGGAACCCGGCCTTCTCGTCCGCCCAGGGACCGACCCAGTCCACCCCGTCCAGCGCGCCGGAGGCCAGCGCCTGGTAGACCTCCGCGCCCGGCAGGTTCTGGACCGACGCGCCCAGCTTGCCCAGCACCTCGCCACCTTGCCCCGGCATGCGGAACGCAAGGCCCTGGAAATCGGCGACGGAGTTGATTTCCTTGCGGAACCAGCCGCCCGGCTGCGGCCCCGTGTTGCCCGACAGGAACGACTTTAGCCCGAAGATCTGGCCCAGCTCGTTGTGCAGGTCCGATCCGCCATCGTGGTAGTACCAGTTGTTCAACTCCTGGGGGGTCATCCCGAAGGGCAGCGAGCAGAACATCTGATAGGCCGGGTGCTGGCCGGTGAAATAGTAATCGGCCGACTGGTACATGTCGGCCTGACCAGACGTGACCGCGTCGAACACCTCGAACGCCCCTACAAGCTCCCCGGCGGACTTCAGATCAACGGTCAGCGTTCCGTCCGACATCGCGGTGATCCGGTCGGCGACATACTGCGCGCTGTCATGCACGCCGGCGAGGCCACGGCCCCAGCTCGTCACCATGGTCAGCGTGCGGTTGCCCTGCGCATAGGCGGGCGCGGCGAGCGCGGTCGCGGCGGCGGCCGTGCTACCCAGCGTGCCGGTTCTCAGAAACGAGCGACGGTCCATCGTCTATCCTCCCATAAGGTCCATGTGCACGGCGTCTTGGCCGTGCGCCTGCGTGATGTGAGCCAGCGACCCGGCGAATGTTCAAGTGCAATCTGTGGCGACGTGTCCCGCAGGTGGCGCCGATGACGCCCGCGTCACATGAACGTCGCACCCTAACCTTTTGATATGGCTGTCAGCGACCCAGGATCGCCACCACGTAGTTCTGCGTCTCGTCATAGGGCGGGATGCCGTTGTGCTTCTGCACGGCACCCGGCCCCGCGTTGTAGGCCGCGAGCGCCAGACGCCAGCTTCCGAAGTTGCGGTATTGCAGCGCAAGGTAACGCGCACCGCCGTCCAGGTTCTGGCGCGGGTCGTTGGGGTTCACCCCAAGCGTCGCGGCAGTCGCAGGCATCAACTGCGTCAAGCCCAGGGCCCCCTTGCGCGACACGGCGCCTGGGTTCCAACCCGATTCCTGCCGGATCAGGCGCAGGAACAGGTCCTCGGGCACGCCATGGCGTCGGGCGGAGACACGGGCATGGTCGATCCACTCCGACCGCTGGCTGCCGCTGTAACGGGGGATGACCTCCTGCCCGCCGAGCGACCGTGTTCCGGCCACGGCGGGGGCAAGCCGGCCGGAGCCCGCGTATTGGCTCGACAGCCTGCGGTCCATCAGGGCGGTCTGATTGGAGAACAGGTCGCTGCGGCTGCGGCTCGAGAAGGTCTGGGCCTCGGCGGTCGCGGCGACGAGAAGCGTCGCGCAGGCGCAGGCGCGCATGGCTGATCGGATCACATGATTTCCCCGGTCTGTCCCATTTTCGCCCGTCGCCCCCGTTGCGGGGCGTTCGCGCCTTGCAAGCGTTAACCGAATGGACGTCCGAATCCAAGCTTTTCGGCCCCCTTTCCCTCTGCGAGCTTCATGGATAGTTAACCCCCCGGGTGCTCAGGTGCCGGGACAGATTCGGGCAGAGACGGGGGTGCGGCATGGCCGGCAGCGTGAACAAGGTAATCCTGATCGGCAATCTGGGGCGCGACCCCGAGGTCCGCAGCTTTCAGAACGGCGGCAAGGTCTGCAACCTGCGGATCGCCACCTCCGAGACATGGCGCGACAAGGCGTCAGGGGAGCGCAAGGAGCGGACCGAATGGCACTCGGTCGCCATCTTCAGCGAACCACTTGTCCGCGTGGCGGAGCAGTATCTCAAGAAGGGCTCCAAGGTTTACATCGAGGGCCAGCTCGAAACCCGCAAATGGCAGGACCAGTCGGGTCAGGACCGCTATTCGACCGAGGTGGTGCTGCGCCCCTATCGGTCGGAACTGACGATGCTCGACGGCCGCGGCGGCGAGGGTGGCGGCGACTATGGCGGCGGCCGGTCGCAGGGCGGTTCGGACGACCGCGGCGGCAACTACGGCGGCAGCAATCAGGGGGGCGGTTATGGCGGCCCCTCGGACATGGACGACGAAATCCCGTTCTGATCGCGCGAAGGGGCGCCCGATGCGGAACCTGAACCCCGATCTGGCCGCGACGCTCTCGCCTCCGGTGATGGAGGCGCGGCAGTGGGTCGAGGGAGTGAGCTTTCCGCCCGACCGCCCGCTTCTGAACCTCAGCCAAGCGGCGCCGGCCGATCCTCCGCCCGTGGCCCTGCGACAGGCATTGGCCGACATCGTGCTGCGCGATGCCTCGGCGCATCTCTACGGTCCGGTGCTGGGCATCCCGGAATTGCGCGCCCGCGTCGCGTCGGACTGGTCGCGGGCCTATGGGGGCCGCATCGCACCCGATCAGGTCGCCATCACATCGGGCTGCAACCAGGCGTTCACCGCCGCGATCGCCACATTGGCCGTCCGGGGCGACAACGTGATCCTTCCGGCGCCGTGGTATTTCAACCATCGCATGTGGCTCGACATGCAGGGCATCGGGATCCGCGTTCTGGAAACCGGGCCCGACCTCCTGCCCAATGCCGAGGCAGCAGCCGCGCTGGTGGACGACCGCACCCGCGCCATCGTCCTGGTCAGCCCCAACAATCCCGGTGGGGTGGAGTATCCGGCCGAGACCCTTTCCGCCTTCCGCGATCTGGCAAGGTCGCGCGGGCTCGCCCTCATCGTGGACGAGACCTATCGCGACTTCGACAGCCGGACCGCGATGCCGGGCGGGCACTCCGCACCGCACGACCTGTTCGCCGATCCCGATTGGGACGACACGCTGATCCAGCTCTATTCCTTCTCCAAGGCGTATCGTTTGACAGGCCACCGTGTCGGCGCGATCTGCGCCTCGCCCGCGCGGCTGGCGCAGGTCGAGAAATGGCTCGACACGGTGACGATCTGTCCCAACGGTCTGGGGCAGCGCGCAGCGCTCTGGGGTATGGAAAACCTGTCGGACTGGCTAGCCGGCGAACGCGCGGAGATCCTCGCCCGGCGCGCCGCGATGGAACAGGGCTTCGCCAGCCTGCCGCAGTGGCAGGTGCTGGGCTGCGGTGCCTATTTCGCCTATGTGGCGCATCCTTTCGCGCTGGAGAGCGACGCGGTGGCCCGCAGATTGGTGCGGAAGGCATCGCTTCTGCTGCTGCCCGGCACGATGTTCGGCCCCACGCGGGCCGAGGGGGGGTCGGGCCGGGCGGAGGCGACGCTGCGGATCGCCTATGCCAATGCCGACCTGGCCGGGATCGCCACCCTGTTCGACCGGCTGGCGCGCGTGACCTACCGGGGCCTCTGATCCGCTTGCCCCCACCCCGCCCGCGCCCTATCAACGCGACCGGACAGGATGGGGGTGCCGCATGGCCGGGGAACGTGGGAAAAAGAAAACGAACATCCTCGTCTGGATCGTTCTGGGTCTTCTGATCCTGGCGCTTGGCGGCTTCGGCGCTACGGGGTTCGGCCGGTCGGTCTCGACCGTCGCGACCGTCGGCGACCGTGAGATCACCGCGCAGCAGTATTTCGACGCCCTCCGCAATGAACAGGCGCGGTTGCAGGAGCAGACGGGACAGACGATCCCGATGCAGCAGATGGCGCTGTTCGGGATCGACCGGCAGGTGATGGAACGGCTTCTGGCCGGCACGGCGCTGGCAGCCGAGGCCGACCGGATCGGGCTGTCGGCCGGCGACGCGCAGGTCGCCCGCCGCATCCGCGAAACCCCGGCCTTCGGCGGCATCGACGGCACGTTCGACCGGGACTATTACGCTCGTGCGCTGCAGAATGCGGGCCTCGACGAAGCGCGCTATGAGCAGACGGTGCGCGAGGATGTGGCGCGCGAGATCCTGCAGGCTGCCGTGGTGGGCGGGGTCGCCGTGCCCGATGCCTATGCCGATCGCATGGCCGCCTGGATCGCCGAGACACGCGACGTCACGCTGGCCACCGTCACCGTTCCCGATCTGCCGGGTGGTCCCACCGCGCCGTCCGAGATCGACCTGACCGCTTTCTACGACGCGAACCCGGAGCTGTTCGAGACGCCCGAGCGGCGCACCATCACCTACGCCTGGGTCACGCCGGACATGATCGCCGCCGGGATCGAGGTGGACGAAGGGGCCCTGCGCGACCTCTATGAGGAGCGCGCCACCGAGTTCCGGCAACCCGCCCGCGTTCTGGCCGAACGGCTCGCCTTCGCGGACATGGAGGCGGCGGAGGCCGCCCGCGCCGCCATCGAGGCGGGCGAGACCACGTTCGATGCGCTCGTGACCGACCGCGGCCTGACGCTCGACGACGTGGATCAGGGAGAGGTCGCCAGGAGCGACGTGGACGACGCTGTGGCCGACGCCCTGTTCGCCCTGGACCAGCCGGGCATCGCCGGCCCGGTCGAGACGCCGCTCGGGCCTGCGCTCTACCGTGTGAACGCGATCCTGGATCCGACCGAGGTCCCCTTCGACGACGTGCGCGACGACCTTGCCATCGAGTTCAGCGCCGACGCCGCGC
Source organism: Jannaschia rubra (assembly GCF_001403735.1). Classification (GTDB taxonomy): domain Bacteria; phylum Pseudomonadota; class Alphaproteobacteria; order Rhodobacterales; family Rhodobacteraceae; genus Jannaschia; species Jannaschia rubra. The sequence goes on along the minus strand of NZ_CXPG01000016.1, from coordinate 39,473 downwards.
GGCGTCGGATCGACGCGGGCCGCGACGGGATCGACGACCTGCTGGCCGGGGGGGCCACGCTGGAGGAACTTGCGGGCGAAACCGACATGGAGGTCGCGACATTCGACTGGGACCCGACCGGCACGGCCGAGGCAGTGGGCATCGCCGCCTATCAGGAGTTCCGTGAGGTCGCTCGCGCGGCCGAGGAGGGCGACTTCCCAGAGTTGGCGTCCCTGTCCGACGGCGGCCTCTTTGCGGTCCGGCTCGACGGGGTCACGCCGCCAACCGTGCCGCCCTTTGAGGAGGTGCGCGGCGCGGTGGAGACCGCCTGGCAGACCGACACCCTGCGCAGGCGCCTGACGGAACGGGCCGAGGAACTGGCGCGCGACCCATCGGCCGACATCGCGGTGACGCCCGAGGTCCTGACCGGCATCGCACGCGACGCCGTGCTTGAGAACACGCCGCCCGCCCTGATCGACCGTATCTTCGAAGCGGAGCCCGGCGAGGTCCTTGCAGTCGAGGGCGACGACACCCGGGCCTATGTCGTGCGGCTCGACGCGATCAACGCAGCCGACCTGACCGCAGGTGACGGCGCGCGGCTGCGCGATGCAGTCGTGGAACGGACCCGTGGCGAACTGGTCGGGGACCTGTTTGAAAGCTATGGTCAGGCGATCCAGGGCGACCTCGGCTTCACCGTCGACAGCCAGGCGGTCCAGGGAGTTCAGGCCCAACTGGGCGGCGCGGGATGATCGCGCCCGACTTCGCTGCCTTCGAGGCCGCGCATGTCCGGGGCGACAATCAGGTCCTCTGGACCCGCCTGCCCGCCGATCTGGATACCCCCGTCAGCCTGATGCTGAAGCTGGCGGAGGCGGAGCCGTTCTCCTTTGTCCTCGAGTCGGTGACGGGGGGCGAGATCCGGGGTCGCTACTCCATCGTCGGGATGAAGCCCGACCTGATCTGGGAGTGTCGCGGCACGGCGAGCCGCGTGAACCGTGCCGCGCGCTACGACCCGACCGCCTGGACCGACGCGGGCGAGCCGCTGGCCGCCATCCGGGCGCTGCTGGAGGAATCGCGCATCGACCTGCCCGACGGGCTGCCCGCAGCCTGTGCCGGGCTGTTCGGCTATCTCGGCTACGACATGATCCGGCTGGTAGAGCATCTACCGGACGTGAACCCCGATACGCTCGGCCTGCCCGATGCGGTGCTGATGCGGCCGTCGGTGGTGGCTGTGCTGGACGGCGTGAAGGGTGAGGTGATCCTGGTCGCGCCGGTCTGGAACCGGAGTGACGCAACGGCGCGAGCCGCCTATGCGCAGGCCGCCGAACGCCTGCAGGACGCGCTCACATCGCTGGGCCGCGCCCTGCCCCAGCCGCGCGATATGGCCGAGCCGTTCGCCCTGATGGAACCCATGTGCAACTTCACCCCCGACGCCTACAAGGCGGTGGTGGAGCGGGCGCGGGACTACATTGCGGCGGGCGACATCTTTCAGGTGGTGCCGTCGCAGCGCTGGACCTTCGACTTTCCGCTGCCGCCGTTCTCGCTCTACCGCGCGTTGCGGCGGACGAACCCCTCGCCCTTCATGTTCCACTTCGACATGGGCGACTTCCAGATCGTCGGCGCCAGCCCCGAGATCCTGGTCCGCGTCTTCGGGTCCGAGGTCACGATCCGGCCAATCGCCGGCACCCGGCCCCGCGGCACGACGCCCGCGCGGGACAAGGCGCTGGAGGAAGAACTGCTGGCCGATCCGAAGGAACTGGCGGAGCACCTCATGCTGCTCGATCTTGGCCGCAATGATGTGGGGCGCGTGGCGAAGATCGGGACGGTCCGCCCGACCGAACGCTTTGTGATCGAGCGCTACAGCCATGTCATGCACATCGTCTCGAACGTCGTCGGGGAGCTGTCGGAGGATCAGGACGCGTTGTCGGCGCTGCTGGCGGGGCTGCCTGCGGGAACGGTTTCAGGCGCGCCCAAGGTTCGCGCGATGGAGATCATCGACGAGCTGGAGCCGGAAAAACGCGGCGTCTACGGCGGTGGCGTCGGCTACTTCTCGGCCAATGGCGACATGGACATGTGCATCGCCCTGCGGACCGGCGTGGTGAAGGATGGGAAGCTCTACGTCCAGGCCGGGGGCGGGGTGGTTCACGACAGCGACCCGGAAGCCGAATGGCAGGAGACGGTAAACAAGTCCCGCGCCCTGCGCCTTGCCGCCGCCGAAGCCGGTCGGTTCGTGGCACGTGGCAACCGCTAGGAGTTGCGCCGGGCGGGGATCCTGGAAAGCGAAGATGGGCGCCGCGGCGCCCTCAAGTCCGGGCCAGCCGCGTCAGAATGCGGTCGAGCGCATTCTTGAACGCGGCGCGGTCGCGGGGGCCGTAGGGCCGCTGCCCGCCCCCCTGCCCTCCGGTCATCCCCTCCATCCCCGGCCGTAGTTCGTGCATCAGGTTGCGGCTGGCGACGGTGTCCCCGATCGACGTCTCGGTGAACTCCCGCCCGCGCGGGTCGAGCGCCGCGCCGCCAGCCCGGATCACCCGCTCGGCGAGCAGGACGTCGGCCGTCACGGTGACGGTCCCGGGACGCGCGACTTCGGCAATGGCGTCGTCGGCCGCATCGAAGGCGTCACCGGCCGCGAAGAAGGCAATCAGCGGATGGTCGGCCACACGCAGATAGCTGCCCGCTACGAAGATGGCACGGACGTCGCGGCGAATTGCTATTTCCGTGATCTCAGCCTTTACGGGGCTGGCATCGGCGTCGATGAGGATCATTTGAAATGCTCCTGAGCGAAGGGGACGGTCATGTCCGCCCCGTCGGTGTGAATGGCAAGATGGCCGTTGCCGAGCCGGACGTCCCGCACCTCGTGTACGCCCGCGATCCGCACGATGGCATGCGGGATGACATGACGGCCGGGCGGAAGAGCGGTGGCGACGCCCTCCGCCTTGACGCGATTGTCGGTCAGCGCAGCGGCGAAGCCCCCGGCCCCTGCGCAGATGGCATCCTCGATTCCCAGGAGGCCGCGGACAGCGGACCAGTGATCGCCGCGCGCGCCGTTGGAGATCCAGATGTTGGTAACCGGAAGCTGCTCGGCCCGACGCAGGGTCAGGAGGGTGTCGCCTTCGGCATGGCGCGCCACGGCCGTCCAACCCAGGCCGATGGGGCCGACCAGGGTGGCGAAATCTTCGGCCTTTTCTTTCGGATACTCACGCAACTCCGGCGCGAGCCCGTCCCAGCGGCTGGTCTGTGGCAACACCGGCGTCTCGGCCGCGAAGGTCAGGGTGGCGCGGCAGTTGGCGGTGAGCGTGCCGCCGCCGGACAGCGCGAACATCGGATGATGCGCGAAGGTGCAGGGCCGGTCGAGATCGAGCATATGCGTTTGATAAAGCACCGGATGATCGTTACGCAACGCGATCCGCGCCGTGACGTGCCCCCGCGACAACCGCCGCACCGCCGTCAGTGCCTCGGGCCCGGCGCGGGTCATTCGCCAAGGCGCATTGGCCGACAACCCGTGCGGCGGACCATGATCGACGTCGTCGCGGCCGAAGGGAGCGCAGACGAAGGTGCCGGCCAGCCGCCGGTCGACCATGGGGATCGCCGAGTCCGCCTGAACGCGAGGGTCGCTGCGCCAGGGCGCGGACCAGAGGACCGACGAGCCGTCGATCACCAGCGAGGGCAGATGGCCGCACGAGGCGTCCCATCGGGCCGAGATGCCGCGCGCCGACAGGATCACAGGAGCGCCTTCAGCCCCCGCGCCAGCACCATCGCGTCGGAGCCGAGCGACACCACCCGCGCGCCTGCCGCGACCCAGCGGTCGGGGTCGGCCGCGAAGACGCCAGGCGCGATGCCGCGGGCGGCGATGCGTGCGATGGCCTCCGTCAGGGCGGCCAGCAGCGCGGGATCGTCCGTCGTCAAGCCCATGTCGGCAGCAAGGTCGGCCGGGCCGAGAAAGACGCAGTCCACGCCCGGCACCGCGCAGATCGCTTCGAGGTTCACCAGGGCTGCCCGGCTTTCGGCCTGAACCCAGACCGACACGTCGGCATCCGCACGATCGACGTATCCGGGGTCGAGGCCATACATCGCGGCCCGCGCCACGAAGGCGCCCATCCCGCGCACGCCATAAGGCGGATAACGGCAGGCGGCGACGGCCTTTCGGGCCGCATCGGCGTCGTCGACCATGGGCACCAGCACCGTGCGTGCCCCGAGGTCGAGCGCCTGCTTGAGGATCCACGCCTCGTTCACCGGCACCCGGACCACGGCGTCGGGCGCAGCGATGAGGCGGCGACGGATGCAGCCCGGGTCCCAGGCGCCGTGCTCCCCGTCGATCACGATCCAGTCGAAGCCCGCGGCCGCGGCAAGCTCCGCCGCTTCCGGCCCCGGAAGGTTCTGCCAGATGCCGCGCGTGACCGCGCCGGAGGCGATCCTGTCCCGAAGGCTGTTCATGGCTCCGGGCGTGCCACGCACCGTCCCGGGCAGGCAAGCGGAAAGGATAGCGAAACCGTGCGGGTTTTCACACACGCTGGAACGACCGCATCAAGTTCGCCCCGCAACCGGTTCACGGACAACGGTCGGACAACGGTTGCATATTCCGCTTTCGATCTTCGCGCCTGCGCTGCTAGTCTCGGGGTTCAAACGGGGAGGGAGCCCCGTCCGGGAGGGAGAAAACGCATGAAGTATCTGTCGTCGGCGTCCATCGCCGCCATAAGCCTTGCCTTCGCCACCGAGGCGCTGGCCGTGGAATGGAACGTGTCCGTCTGGGGCAAGCGGCGCGAGTTCACCGAACACATCGAGAAAATCGCCGAACTGGTCGAGGAGCGGTCGAACGGCGATTTCACCATGGCCATCAGCTATGGCGGCCTGTCGAACGAGCGCGAGAACCTGGACGGCATCAGCATCGGCGCCTTCGAGATGGCGCAGTTCTGCGCGGGCTATCACCCCGACAAGAACCGCGCGATCACCGTGCTGGAACTGCCGCTGATGGGGGTCGAGACGCTGGAGCAGGAAGTGGCCGTCGCCCGCGCGATCTATGCCCACCCCGCGGTGCAGGACGAGATGGCGCAGTGGAACGCCCGCCTGATGATGACCAGCCCGATGCCGCAGTACAACCTGGTCGGCACCGGCGAGCCGCGTGCGACGGTCGAATCGCTCGATGGTCTGCGGGTGCGTGCGTCCGGCGGCATAGGTGAGCTTCTGGCGGCCGAGGGCGCGGTGCCCACGTCGGTCACGGCGACGGAAGCCTACAACGCTATGGAATCGGGCGTGGTCGACGCCGTATCCTTTGCGCAGCACGCGCATCTGTCGTTCCGCACCATCGACGTGGCCGACTGGTGGACGGAGAACCTGAACCCGGGCACCGTCAACTGCCCTGTCGTCGTCAACATCGACGCCTACGAGGCGCTGTCGGACGAGAACAAGGCGATTCTGGAAGGCGCGGTGGACGATGCGATCCAGCACTATCTGGATCAATATGCCCTGCTGCTTGAGGATTGGGACAACGTTCTGGAGGAGAAGGAGATCGAAAAGGTCCGGTTCTCCGACGAGGAACTGGCCCGGCTGGCCGAGGAGGCACAGCCCATTCACGAGGCGTGGATCGCGGAGATGACGGCGCAGGGCCTGCCCGGTCAGGAACTCTACGATCTGGCGAGATCCTCGCTGGCCGAGGCCAAGGCCGCAGGCAAGTAGATCCTCCCGCCCCCGCCCGAATGATGGGCGGGGGCGTTTGCAACTCCGGGAACCGTCATGTCCACCCCGTCCTCCGTCCTGGCTGACGACAGCCTTCTGTCGCGCATCGACCGCAGCGTGTTCCGGTTCGAGAGCCTTCTGAACCTGCTGGCGGGTTGCGTGATCTTCGCACTGGTCTGCCTGGCTGTATGGAATGTCGTGGGGCGCTCGGTCTTCAACGCGCCGGTGCCGGGGTTCGTCGACTGGACCGAACAGCTGATGGCGACCTTCGCCTTCCTCGGCCTCGCCTATGCCCAGCGGGAGGGGGCGCACATCCGCATGGACATCGTCGTGGGGCGTCTGTCGGGGCGCAGGCTCTGGGCGGCGGAATGGCTGTCGGTGCTGTTCATGCTCCTGATGGCAACGGCGCTGATCTATGGTACCTGGTTCCATTTCGATCGCAGCTTCGATGTGTCGAAGCCGCTCTGGAGCAACGACAGCACCATCGACATCGGCCTGCCGCTCTGGCCGTCGAAGCTGCTCATCCCCTTCGCGCTGGCAGTGCTCTGGCTGCGGCTGGCGTTGCAGCTTTGGGCCTATGGGCGGGCATTCCTGCGGGCCGATCCGGCACCCGTGGCCGTGCCGCTTATCGAGGATCCGGCGGAGCAGGCCAACAAGGAAGCCGCGACCGTCGCAGGCGCCAGGGTCGACCGGAATGGATAACCTGATCGACATGAAGGCCCTGCTGGAGGGTGTCGACGTCTTCGACATGTCGCTGTGGCTGTCGGGCCTGCTCCTTATCCTGGTGGTCATCGGCGTGCGAGTGGCCTTCGCTGCGGCCTTCATCGGGTTTCTCGGCCTCTGCCTGTTCTTCATGCAGAAGCAGGGGTTCGACCAAGGTCTCGTCACGGCGGCGAAGCTCGTGGGTCAGGTGCCCCATTCCAAGACGACGAGCTATGCGCTGTCGCTCATCCCCACTTTCATCCTGATCGGCTATCTGGCCTATTATGCGGGCCTTACGCGCTATCTGTTCGAGGCCGCGAAACGGTGGATCGGCTGGACGCCGGGCGGCATGGGGGTGGCCACCGTCTTTGCCACGGCAGGGTTCGCGGCTGTGTCGGGCGCGTCGGTCGCGACCTCGGCCGTTTTCGCGCGCATCGCGATCCCCGAGATGCTGAAGCTCGGCTACGACAAGCGGTTCGCGGCCGGCGTGGTTGCTGCGGGCGGGACGCTGGCGTCGCTGATCCCGCCCAGCGCGATCCTGGTAATCTATGCGATCATCGTGGAGCAATCCGTGGGCAAGCTGCTGCTGGCGGGGTTCCTGCCCGGCGCGGTCAGCGCGGTGATCTATGCCGGACTGGTGATGGGGCTGGCGCGCCTGCGCCCGTCGCTGGGCCCACCGGTGGGCGGCTTCACCTGGAAGCAGCGATTCCAGAGCCTGCCGGGCGCCGCGCCCATCCTTCTCGTCGTCCTCATCATCGTCCTTTCGATCAGCTTCGGCTGGGCGACCCCGACGGAGGCGGGCGCCCTGGGCGCGGGCGTCGTGCTGGCCATGGCGCTTTGGCAGGGGATGCGCTGGCGGGAGCTGAAGGGCGCGCTGATGGAGGCGGCGAAGCTCTCGGTCGTCATCTTCGCGATGATCTGGGGCGTGCTGATCTATGTCCGCTTCCTGGGCTTTGCGAAACTGCCCGACCATTTCGCAGACTTCATCGCCGGCCTGCCCTATTCGCCGTACGTCGTCCTGATGTGCATCCTGCTGGTGTATGTCGTGCTGGGCATGTTCATGGATGCGATCGGCATGCTGATCCTGACCCTGCCGGTCACCTTTCCCGCCGTCATGGCCCTCAATGGCGCGGTCGGCGGCGAGGCGGGCGCCCTTGGCATGACGACCGAGGAATGCGCGATCTGGTTCGGCATCATCGTGGTGAAGATGGCCGAGCTCTGTCTGATAACGCCGCCCATCGGTCTTAACTGCTTCGTGGTTGCGGGCGTGGCGCAGGATGCGCGGATGGACATATCAGTGCAGGACGTCTTTCGCGGAGCATCGCCTTTCTTCGTGGCGGACGTGGTAACGGTGATCGTGCTGGTCGCCTTTCCCGGCATCGTGCTGTTCTTGCCCAACCTTCTATGAGTCGCCACCCAAGGTGACGCAACAATCAGAAAGATTTGATCCCCCTGCGGCAATTTTATCCGCCGCAGCCTGTTGACCCCCGACGCCCGGTCGGTATGGATGGCGCAGGTGCGAAGGAAACGCGGATGACCACGCTTCTCGTAATTACCGGACAGGGATGCATGGGCTGAGGGATCGGCGACCATAAAGGTGACCATGCGCCCTCCGGTGGATCCCCCCCCCGGAGGGTTTTTACTGAGAGGCGGACGGCCGGAGGATTTGGAATGATGAACAAGCAGACGGGCGGCAAGCAGATGACCGGGGCGGATATGGTCGTGAAGGCGCTGGTGGATCAGGGCGTGGACACCATTTTCGGCTATCCCGGCGGTGCGGTCCTGCCGATCTATGACGCGATCTTCCAGCAGCAGAAGATCCGCCACATCCTCGTCCGCCACGAGCAGGCCGCCGTCCATGCGGCCGAAGGCTATGCGCGCAGCACGGGCCGGATCGGCGTGGCGCTCGTGACCTCCGGGCCGGGAGCGACGAACGCCGTGACCGGCCTGACCGATGCGCTGATGGACAGCATTCCGGTCATCGTCCTGTCGGGCCAGGTGCCGACCTTCATGATCGGATCGGACGCCTTTCAGGAGGCGGATACGGTCGGCATCACCCGGCCCTGCACCAAGCACAACTGGCTGGTGAAGGACACCGCCGACCTGTCAGCCGTCCTGCACGAGGCGTTCCATGTCGCCACCTCGGGCCGACCCGGTCCGGTGCTCGTGGACATCCCGAAGGACGTGCAGTTCGCCTCGGCCGGCTATGTGCCGAAGACGCGCGTGGCGACCTCGCATTATCAGCCCCGCCTGCGCGGGGACGCGGCCGAGATCGAGCGGATGGTTGAGCTCATCGAACGGGCCGAGCGGCCCGTGTTCTACACCGGCGGCGGGGTCATCAACTCGGGGCCCGCCGCGTCCCGGCTCCTGCGGGAGTTCGTGGGGGCAACGGGCTTTCCAATCACCTCGACCCTGATGGGGCTGGGCGCCTACCCTGCGTCGGGCGAGGCGTGGTTGGGGATGCTGGGGATGCACGGCCTTTACGAGGCGAACATGGCGATGCACGGCTGCGACCTGATGATCAACGTCGGCGCGCGGTTCGACGACCGGATCACGGGCGTGCTCTCAGCCTTTTCGCCTCAGTCGAAGAAGGTGCACATCGACATCGACGCATCCTCCATCAACAAGGTGGTCAAGGCCGATGTCCCGATCCTGGGCGATGTGGCGCATGTGCTGGAGGATGCGCTCGCGCTGTGGAAATCGCGCGGGTCGAAAACCAATGCGGCCGGACTGGCGAAGTGGTGGAAGAAGATCGAGGGCTGGCGCGCGGTCGATTGCCTGAAGTTCCGGCAGGATGGCCCGACCATCAAGCCGCAGCATGCCGTCGCTCGGCTGGAGGCGCTGACCAAGGGGCATGACCGCTACATCTGCACCGAGGTCGGGCAGCACCAGATGTGGGCTGCACAATACCTCGGCTTCGAGGACCCGAACCGCTGGATGACCTCCGGGGGCCTCGGCACCATGGGCTACGGCTTCCCAGCGTCCATCGGCGTCCAGGTGGCGCACCCGGATGCGCTCGTCATCAACGTGGCGGGCGAGGCGTCGTGGCTGATGAATATGCAGGAGATGGGAACCGCCGCGCAATACCGCCTGCCGGTCAAGCAGTTCATCCTGAACAACGAACGGCTCGGCATGGTCCGCCAGTGGCAGGAGCTTCTGCACGGCGAGCGCTACAGCCATTCGTGGTCTGAATCCCTGCCCGATTTCGTCAAGCTGGCCGAAGCCTTCGGGGCCAAGGGCATCCGCTGCTCCGACCCGGCCGATCTGGACGAGGCCATCGCCGAGATGATCGCCCATGACGGCCCGGTGATCTTCGATTGCCTGGTCGAGAAGCACGAGAACTGCTTCCCCATGATCCCGTCGGGGAAAGCCCACAACGAGATGCTGATGGCCGAGGCGGGGACCCAGGGCGTCATCGACGCCAAGGGATCGGTCCTGGTCTAGCGCGCATCGGGGCGGTCGCCCGCCCCCATGCCCTGCCTAACCGCCAAGCATGCCGCCCGGCGTCATGTCGGCCTCGATCGTGCCCAGTTCGGTCGCGTCGATCGTGCCCGACCCGTCGGCGTCGTAGCGGTTGAACAGGAGCGCATTGTACTCCGCCTCGTCCACGCCGCCATCGCCGTTGAGGTCCATGTTCTCGTATTGACCCACCTCGGTCAGGCCGCTGCCCCATTCGGTCGCGTCGAGCAGGCCGTTGCCGTCTGCATCGAAATTCGCGAACGTCCCCATCGAGCCGAAGCCCGCGACGAATTCCTCCGCTCCCAGAGCGCCATCGCCGTCGGTATCCCACGCGGCCTGGGCAAGCACAGGTTGGGCCAGCATCATCGCGGCGCCGATGGTCGTTGCGGTCAGTAGTGTCTTCTTCATGTCGGTCGATCTCCTGTCACGGTTCGGACGGCAACATGCCGGCCCCTCGATCCGGGTCTGCGCGACGTCTTCCCTCTTCGCCACCTGACGGTGGGGTCGCTCCGCCATCCGGTCGCTTGTCGCCCACGTGCCGGCAGAACCATGCCCAAAACCGTTCCGAATTCCGCCGACGGCGGGATCGCTCCGTACGGCTGCACGGAGCGTTCCAAAAAAAAGGGCGACCCTGCAGGATAACGCATTCTATCCGGTGAGACCCAACTGAAGCCAGAGCTGCCGTGATCGTCGCGACAGGTCGCCCCTCTCGCGGTGTCTTTGAAGTTGGCGCTCGCTGTCGAGACGCTCCGATCTGCGAAAATTTTTCCTCGCAACTCACTCATTGGGCTAAGGAAGATAGAAATCTCGCGTTTTAGCGGTTTTTGCTTCGTTTCAAGGCGATATAGCCAACATCCTATCGCGACAGGCTTGACCGCCCTCGTCGAGGGTGTGGCGGAAGAAGTCCACCGTTCCTTAACTTAAATCCGCCCCGGATTTATGGGAGAGTTTCTAGTTCAATGATTAGGCTGCTTTTTTTCGCAGCGTTCAAGCTTGCATGGAAGGCTTCCTCTGCTTCTTTAGGCGTGACGTAGCGAATAGCGCTGTGGAAACGCGTCTTGTTATACTGGTCGACCCATTTCGACGTTTCCCATTTGACCTGATCAGCGGAGTTCCAGGGACAAGAAAACCTGATGACCGAAGTGCCCCAAGATTTGCAGACGCTTCGCCCCCTGACTTTGAGGTCGGGAGGTCGACAAGGGGACGAGCCGTGACAGCGATGAGTTCGAGCGGGATGCGGTCGCGCGGATCACCGAGCGAGGTTGCCCGGTCAGCGGGGTGTCGGGGCGGCTCGGGGTAGGTCCATATTCGCCCTCCGCCTGGAAAGGAAGTTCGCGACGACGTCACCCGGCGATGGTGGAAAGGATACCGGGATCGGGCGTCTGAAGCGCGAGCTGGCGCGGGCGATCGAGGAGCGCGATACCCGGAAAAAAGGGCGAGGCTTGTCCGCCATCGGTCCGAGGACGATGCCCAGCGCGTACTTCGCGCGGGAGTTCCGATGAAGTACGCCTTTGTTCAGGCGCATCGCGAGGAGTTCGGCGTGCGGGCCAGGGAAGATGCCCGGCAGACTTCACTGATCCGCGATGCCTGGCCTGACAGCGGCAAGGTCTACGGCTACCGCAAGCTGCATGACGATCTACGGGACCCAAGGCGAGACGTGTTCACCGAACCGCGAGGCTCGCAAGCCGTGCCACGCGGGGATCGCAGCCCGGATCGGTTGCCGGCGAAGGCCAGGGCGGCAAGCCGGCGGTCGCTGCTGAAAACAGGCTGGACCGCCAGTTCGAGGTCCCCTCTCGTGGTTTGCTGGCGAACCATTGCCGGGCGTTGGATGCAACCCCGGATGACAGCGGAGCTCGCCCTTACAGGCGGTGCTCACGGCCGTCCGCCGCAGGAAGCCCAAGGACACCGTCTTGGTTCACCCAGTTCAGGGCAGGCAGTTCTGGAGCCACGACTGGAGAACATTCCTGTCGCAGCACGATCTCGAACCCGGCATGAGCCGACGCGGAAATTGTCATGACAGCGCAGTCGCGGAAAGCTTCTTCCAGCTTCTCGAGCGGGAACGGATCCGGCCATGGGCCTGCGCGACCCCAGAGGCCGCGCGGCAGGACGTGTTCGAGTACATCGAGACATTCGACAACCCCAAGCGCAAACACACGAACGGGATGCTGTCGCCCGTCGAATTCAAGACACGGCAGCAAAATACTGAACAAGGCAGGCGTCCACGAAACCAGGAACACCTCCAGGGACCGCATGGCGTAGGACTCTCGGAGGTCTCACGCCCTACGGATCCATCTGCACAATCTGGACATCAGAGCCAATTGATCCATCCTCGACCCGATCCACCAAATGCCGGGACTGAACAGCTAGGCAGTGCACAAAGCGGGGAGCCGCAACGATCACGCGCCTCGGCCGCTCCGCCTGGTGCATCGACAAATAGAGCGACACGCATCTACCGGTTTCGTCCAGGGCCGTGCGAAGCCCGCTGTGGTCGGACCCGGTTTCGCTGCGTACGATCATCCATGGAAAGAAGCGGCCAGAGGCTTCGTCTCTGAACAGCCCGATGTCGAGGATGTTGCAGCCTTCGTCGGCAAGGCACCCGGCGACAGCTGCGGTCAGGCCTCGGTTGGACGACCTGACCCGGTGACGATCAGGTTGCGCACCACGTCAGCATTCCGGCAGGTTGACGGCGATGCCGCCGGTGGAGGTTTCCTTGTACTTCGTGCTCATGTCCTGACCGGTCTGGCGCATGACCTCGACGCAGTTGTCGAGTGGCATGAAATGCGTGCCGTCGCCGCGCAGCGCGAGAGCGGCCGCTGAAACCGCCTTGATCGCACCCAAGGCGTTGCGCTCGATGCAGGGCACCTGGACCAGCCCGCCGGCCGGGTCGCAGGTCATGCCCAGATGATGCTCCAGCGCGATCTCGGCGGCGTTTTCGATCTGGGCATTGCTGCCTCCCATCGCGGCGCAAAGCCCGGCCGCCGCCATGGCAGCCGCGCTGCCAACCTCTCCTTGGCATCCGACCTCGGCGCCGGAAATGGACGCGTTGGCCTTGATGATTCCGCCGATCGCCGCGGCGGTCAGCAGAAAGTCGCGTCGGGCATCGTCCGACAGGCCGTCGCAATGGTCCTGCCAATACCGCAGCACCGCGGGAACGGTCCCGGCCGCGCCGTTGGTGGGGGCGGTGACGACGCGACCGCCGGCGGCGTTCTCCTCGTTGACCGCCATGGCATAGACGCCCATCCATTCGTTCGCGACATGGGGCGACTGGCGGTTGCTGAACCGCTCCGCCTCCAGCTTGTCGCGGATCGCCTTGGCACGACGTCGGACCTTCAGCCCGCCCGGCAGGATACCCTCCTGGTTGAGCCCCCGGTCGATGCAACCGTTCATCGCCAAAGCAAGCTCATCGAGCCTCGCGTCCAGATCGGCGACCCCCCCGGCCACCTCGTTGGCGCGCTTCATCTGCGCGATGCTGAGCTTCGCCGCCGCGCCCATCTCCAGCATCTCGCGTGCCGTGCCGAAGGGATAGGGATAGCTGCGCCCGGCCTTCGCGTCGTGCAGGGCGACCCCGCGCTCCTTGCTTTCGCGCTCGGCCAGCAATTCCGTCTCGGTCATCACGAAACCGCCGCCGACCGAATAGTAGGTCTGCGTCTGATGCGGGTTCCCGCGCTTGTCGAAGGCGCGGAAGATCATGCCGTTGGGGTGATGCGGCAGGGCCGGGCCATAGTCGAAGACCAGATCCTGCGCCGGGTCGAAAGCCAACGGCGGCAGGTCCGGCAGGTCGAGCGTCCGGCTTTCCGCCAGCGCCGCGAGCATGTCGTCGGCCGCGTCCGGGTCCATCGTATCCGGCCGTTGTCCCAGCAGCCCGAGCATCACGGCGCGGTCGGTCGCATGACCCTTGCCAGTGAAGGCGAGACTGCCGTGCAGCGAAACCCTCACCGACGCGGGCGCACCACCGCCGGGGATCGGCTCCGCCGCACCGCGCAGGTCGTCGAGAAACCGCTCGGCGGCGACCATCGGCCCCATCGTGTGCGACGACGAGGGACCGATGCCGTGCTTGAAGACCTCGAAGACCGAGATGAACATGGACTCACCCGTAGATCGGAAAGGCGTCGCAGATCGCGCGAACTTCGGCGCGGACCGCTTTTTCCACCTCGGCGTCGCCCTCCGGGTCGGCCGACAATGCCTCGATCACCCGCAGGATGAGGGTTCCGACCTTGCGGAACTCCTCCTCGCCGAAGCCGCGCGTGGTGCCGGCGGAGGATCCGAGGCGGATGCCGGACGTGACGAAGGGCTTTTCGGGATCGAAGGGGATGGCGTTCTTGTTGCAGGTCAGGCCGGCCCGCTCGAGCGCGATCTCGGCCGCCTTGCCGGTTACACCCATTGGGCGCAGGTCCACCAGGACCATGTGGCAGTCGGTGCCGCCTGAGACGATGCCGAGCCCCCCCTGCTTCAACGTGTCCGAAAGTGCCTGTGCATTGGCTACTACCTGCTTGGCATAGACCTTGAACGATGGGTCCAGCGCCTCGCCGAAGGCCACGGCCTTTGCCGCGATCACATGCATCAGCGGCCCGCCCTGATTGCCTGGAAAGACGGCGGAGTTGAATTTCTTGGCCAGGTCCGCGTCGTTGGTCAGGATGATCCCGCCGCGCGGTCCGCGGAGGGTCTTGTGCGTGGTCGAGGTGACGACATGGGCATGGGGCACCGGATCTGGATAGACGCCCGCGGCGACAAGTCCGGCATAGTGGGCCATGTCGACCATCAGCCAGGCCCCGACCTCATCGGCGATCGCTCGGAACGCGGCGAAGTCGATGTGACGCGGATAGGCCGAGGCGCCGGCGATGATGAGCTTCGGACGCTCGGCCAGCGCGATCTCGCGGGCCTTTTCCATGTCGATCAGGTGGCTGTCCTCCTCCACCTCGTAGGAGACGACATCGAACCACTTGCCCGACATGGTCACCGGCGATCCGTGCGTAAGATGCCCGCCGTGGGCGAGCGACATCCCCATGATCTTGTCGCCGGGCTTGAGGAGCGCGAGGAACACCGCCTGGTTTGCCTGCGCGCCGGAATGGGGCTGGACGTTGACGTATTCGGCGCCGAACAGCTTCTTCAGGCGATCGCGGGCGATATCCTCGACCGTGTCCACATGTTTGCACCCGCCGTAGTAGCGGCGGCCGGGATAGCCTTCGGCGTACTTGTTCGTCAGGACGGAGCCCTGCGCGGCCATGACATCGCGGCTGACGATGTTTTCGGAGGCGATCAGTTCGATCTGGCTCTGCTGACGTTCCAGTTCCAGCGCGATGGCGTCGGCGATGGCGATGTCGGTGATCCGGTCGGTGGTCTTGTCGAGCATGTCACTCTCCCTTTCTCGGGGCGAAGAGGTGGGGGGCGGCTACCCGGAGGCGGCCGTCGTCACATCGGAAGGCATCTCCGGTCAGAGGCCGGCGGCAAGCTCCGCGCGGCCGGTGTCCAGAAGGTCGCGCACATGCGGCGCGAAGGAGCGCCAGACATCAAGGCGGAACGCATCTTCGGCGTCGCGCCAGAGGATCACCGTCGCGCCGTCGAAGACGGTGCGGACCGCGCGGCCGGGGGTCAGCCGGGACAGGTCGCGCGGGCAACCGATGGTCATGAGCGTGAACGCGGCGGGACCGGTGATGCGATACGTCAGTTCCCGGTCCGAGATCTCGACCAGGCTATGGGGCGTCTGGTCGTAGATGGTCGCGAAGGCCTCCACGATGGCATCCCGCTCGCCCTCCGGCGCGGTCACCAGCCATTCGTCGGGCCCCAGGCAGACGACGGCGCGTTCGCCATGCCGGACGACATTGCTCACGCCGGTCGGCAGGGACAGCCCTAGGGTCAGGCCGGCGCGGTCCCGCCCCGCCTCGCCCACGCGCAGCGAGAAGCGGGCGTCGGGGGCCAGATCCTCGATCGTGACCCAGGGGAAGTCGTGCTTCTGGTTGGTCATCGTCCTGTCCTCCTCAGACTTTCAGCCGCTCGCCTTCGGGATCGTAGAAGGCCGTGGTGGTGATCTTCGCCGCGTGGTTTCCGTCGGGCATGGGAACATAGACCTCCCGTCCCTCCATCTCGTGCCCGCCTTCGATCAGCGCCATGGCGAAATGCCGCCCGAGTGCCGCGCTGTAGTAGGACGAAGTGACGTGCCCCAGCATCTTCATCGGCTTCGGCTGGTTCGGGTCGGCGACGATCTGCGCCCCCTCCTCCAGCTTCACCTTCCCGTCGCCGGTCATCAACCCGACGAGCTGCTTGCGCCCCGGCGCGACCAGATCGGGGCGCGCCAGCGAACGCATGCCCACGAAATCGGGCTTCTTCTTGCCGACGGCCCACGACAGGTTCGCATCGCCGGGCGTCACCGTGCCGTCGGTGTCCTGACCGACGATGATGAAGCCCTTTTCAGCGCGCAGGACGTGCATCGTCTCGGTGCCATAGGGGCAGATGTCGTATTGTGCGCCCGACTTCATCAGCGCCTCCCACAGTGCCAGACCGTGGCGCGCGGGGACGTTGATCTCGAAGCCCAGCTCACCCGTGAAGCTGATGCGGAACAGGCGGGCGGGAAAACCGGCCACGCGGCATTCGGCGACCGACATGTGCGGGAATGCCTCCGCTGACATGTCCTGCCCTTCGACCAGCGGCTCCAGCACGCGACGGGCGTTCGGTCCGTTCAGGGCGATGGTCGCCCATTGTTCGGTGGTGGAGGTGAGCCAGACGTCGAGGTCGGGCCATTCGGTCTGAAGATAGTCCTCCATCATCGTCAGCACCCGTGCGGCGCCGCCGGTCGTGGTGGTGACGTGGAACAGATCCTGTGCCAGCCGGCCGATCACGCCGTCGTCGCGGATGAACCCGTCCTCGCCCAGCAGCAGGCCGTATCGGGCGCGGCCGATCCCCAGCTTCGTCCAGGGGTTCGTGTACATGCGGTTCATGAATTCGACCGCATCCGGTCCCTGTACCTCGATCTTGCCCAGCGTGGATGCGTCGAAGATGCCAACCGAATTGCGGGTCGCGGCACATTCCCGCGCGACGGCGGCGTCCATGTCCTCGCCTGCCTTGGGGAAGTACCACGCCCGGCGCCAGAGCGAGACCGGCTCGAACGCCGCGCCATGGCTTTCCGCCCAGGCATCGATGGGGGTCTTGCGCGTGACCTCGAAATGACCGCCGCGGTGATAACCCGCGAAGGTGCCGAAGGTCGTGGGCGTATAGGGCGGGCGGAAGGTGGTCAGACCGACCTGCGGCGGCGCCTTGCCCACCGCGTCCGACGCGATCATCAGGCCGTTGATGTTGGACATCTTGCCCTGATCCGTGGCCATCCCGTTGGTGGTATAGCGCTTCACGTGCTCGATGGAGCGCATGCCCTCGCGCACCGCCAGCCGGATGTCCTTGGCCGTCACGTCGTTCTGGAAGTCGACGAAGGCGCGTGCCCGGCCGGGCTGGCCGTCGGTCGGCAGTTCCTTGTGGGTGACGCCGGTGCCGGGGCGGTCGCCCTGCACCTCGATGCGGCTTTCCTGTGCCTCGTGCCCCAGTGCCACCGCCGCCGCCACGCCCGCCGCATTGCCATCGGACAAGGTTGCCTCATACCCCCACAGGCCGCGACCGGCGCCGGCGATGTGACAGTCTTCGGCCGAATAGTCCGGCAGGAACGCCTGAAGCGCATCGTCGAACTTCAGCGTGCCCTTCGTATGCGAGAACAGATGCAGGCTGGGCGTCCAGCCGCCACACATCAGCAGACAGTCGCAGGCGACGGCTCGCCCGTCCGTGACCTTGCCACCGCTGACGCGGGCCACGCGGACGGATTTCACCCGCAGCCGGCCTGAGGTGCCGGTGACGGTGTGCCCGGCCAGCAGGTCGATGCCGCGCCGCTTCGCCTCCTGCGCCAGGTCGTCGCGCGGGGTGTCGCGCGTGTCGACGATGGCCGCGATGCGGGTGCCCGCGTCGGCGAGGTCGAAGGCCGCGTAATAGGCGCTGTCGTGACTGGTAACGATCACGGCCCGGTCGCCCACCTTGACGCCGTAGCGGTTCAGATAGGTCTGCGCCGCACCCGCCAGCATGACGCCGGGGCGGTCGTTCCCGTCGAAGACCAGCGGCTTTTCCAGCGCGCCCTGCGCCAGGACCACGCGGTTCGCCCGGACACGCCACATCCGCTCGCGCGGTGCGTCGGCGGGCACATCGTCCAGATGATCGGTCAGCTTCTCGCACAGCCCGACCATGTTCTGATGATAGTAGCCGATAGCCGTCGTGCGCGTCATCCGCCGCACGCCCAGGCGGTCCAGTTCGGCCAGTTGGGTCGCCAGCCACTCCCAGGCGGGGGCGCCTTCGATTGTCACGTCCGGGTCGGACAGGAGCGATCCGCCCATCTCGGCGTGCTCGTCCATCAGCGTCACCTCGGCCCCTGCCCGGGCGGCGGCCAAGGCGGCGGCGATCCCGGCGGGTCCGGCGCCGACGACCAGCAGGTCGGTGTGCAGATAGCGCGAGGCATAACGGTCGGGGTCCAGATCCTCGGGCGGGCGGCCCAGACCCGCGGCGGCGCGGATGATCGGCTCATAGACCCGGTCCCAGAAACTGCGGGGCCACATGAAGGTCTTGTAGTAGAATCCCGCCGAAAACAGCATGTACATGCGGTCGTTGATACCGCCCACGTCGAACTTGAGGTTCGGCCACTTGTTCTGGCTCTCGACTGTCAGGCCCCGACGCAGCTCCTGCGCGGTGGCGCGGGTGTTGGGCTCGAACCGGCCCTTGCCGCGCGAGGTGCCGACCAGCGCATTCGGCTCCTCGGTGCCGGCGGCCACGGGGCCACGGGGGCGATGATACTTGAACGACCGGCCCATCAGATGAACGCCATGCGCCAGCAGCGCCGAAGCGATGGTATCGCCGCGATAGCCCTCGTAGGACGTGCCGTCGAACGTGAACCGGACCGTCTCGCCGCGGTTGACGCGGCCTTTGCCGGAAACGCGATAGGTGCTCATTCCGCTGCCTCCTTGCGGTCCAGATCGGGACGGGCCTCGCCAGCCCTGTACGTGGTCAGGAACTTGTCGCTCACGGTGTCGCGGGCGGCGTTGAAATAGCGCGCGCAGCCGTGGACATGGCGCCAGCGCTCGTAATGGGTGCCCTTGGGGTTGGTGCGGATGAACAGGAAGTCGCGCCATTCCTCGTCCGACAGGGCGGAAGGATCCTTCGGCCGCTCGATGTGGGCTTCGCCCGCATAGGCGAACTCGAGCTCCGGCAGCGTTTCGTCGCAGTAGGGGCAGTGGATCAGAAGCATCGCATGTCCTCCCTCAATGCGCGACGGCCGCGGCGGCGGCCTCGTCGATGAGGCGTCCGGTTGTGAAGCGCTCCAGCGTGAAGGGCGCGTTGATCGGGTGCGGCTCGTCGCGCGCGACCGTATGGGCCAGCGTATGCGCGGCCCCCGGCGTGGCCTTGAACCCCCCCGTGCCCCAGCCGCAGTTGACGTAGAGACCTTTCACCGGCGTCTTTCCGACGATGGCCGACCGGTCCGGCGTCACGTCGACAATTCCGCCCCACTTCCGCAGCATCCGCATCCTGGTGAAGATTGGAAAGACCTCGCAGATGGCAGCGAGCGTATGTTCGATCAGCGGCAGGCCGCCGCGTTGCGAATAGCTGACGTACTGGTCGGTGCCCGATCCGATCACCAGCTCGCCCTTGTCCGACTGGCTCATGTAGGCGTGGACCGCGTTCGACATGACGACGCAAGGGAAACAGGGCTTCACCGGCTCGCTGACCAGGGCCTGCAGCGGATAGCTTTCGAGCGGCATCCGGACGCCCGCGCTCTGCATCACGACGGAGGTGTGGCCGGCGGCGGACACCGCGACCTTGCGCGCACGGATGAACCCCCTCGCGGTGTCCACCCCCTCGACCGCACCGTCCACGCCGCGGCGGATCGCGATGACAGGGCAGTTCTGGATGATGTCGACGCCCCGCGCGGCGGCGGCGCGCGCATAGCCCCAGGCCACGGCGTCGTGCCGCGCGGTCCCGGCGCGCATCTGTAGCGCGGCGCCCATCACCGGATAGCGCGCATCCCGGGAGATGTTAAGCGGCGGACAGAACTTCTTGGCTTCCTCGGGCGTCAGCCAGCGGTTGTCCACGCCGTTCAGACGATTGGAATGGACATGACGCTGGAAGCTCTGCACGTCGTGGACGTTGTGGGCCAGCATCATAACGCCGCGGCGCGAGAACATGACGTTGTAGTTCAGCTCCTGGCTCAACCCCTCCCAGAGGTCGAGCGCGTGGTCGTACATCTTCGCGCTCTCGTCATAGAGGTAGTTCGAGCGGATGATCGTGGTGTTGCGCCCCGTGTTCCCGCCGCCCAGCCAGCCCTTGTCGATAACCGCGACGTTGGTGATGCCATGCTCCTTGGCCAGATAATAGGCCGCGCCGAGACCATGGGCTCCGGCGCCGACGATGACGACGTCGTATTCCTTCTTGGGTTCGGAATCGGGCCATTGCTCGCGCCAGCCCTTGTGGCCGTTCAGCGCGTTCTTCAGCAGGGACATGGCGGAGAAATGGGTCATGGCGATCCTCATGGATTCTCGGTCCGCGTCACAATGCCGTTTCCGCTGCGGAAACCGCTGGATCAATGCGTCACTTCCGCATTAGGATTGCGACATGCCACTCATCGAGACACCGCCCCATCGGCCGCGCCTGAACGTCGGTTTCATCCTGACGCGGGACTTCACGTTGTCCGCCTTCGCGAATTTCGTGGACGTGCTGCGACTGGCCGCGGACGAAGGCGATCGGTCCCGTCCGATCCTGTGCAGCTGGCGCGTCCTGTCGGCGCGGTTGAACCCTCTTCGATCGAGCTGCGGGATCGCCGTCTTTCCTGACGAGCGCCTGGGCGATCCGACGCGCTTCGACTACATCGTCGTCGTGGGCGGGCTGATCGACGGGACCGAGACGCTCGGCCCCGAGGAGATGGCGTTCCTCCGGCGCGGCGCCGCCGCCAAGGTGCCCCTCATCGGCGTCTGCACCGGGGCCTTCGTGCTGCATCATGCCGGCTTGATGCAGGGGTATCGCTGCTGCGTCAGCTGGTTCCATCACGACGATTTTCTCGAACGGTTCGAGGGGCTCAAGCCGGTCTCGGACCAGGTCTTCGTCGTGGACCGCGACCGGCTGACCTGCTCCGGTGGCGCGAGCTCGGCCCATCTGGCCGCGTTTCTCGTCGACCGCCATATCGGCCGTGCTGCCGCGCGCAAGAGCCTTCACATCATGATCATCGACGAAGCCCTGGCCGCGGAAGACCCCCAGCCCGGCCTGCCGCTGGAGCTGCTGACCCGCGATCCGCTGGTCCGTCGCGCGCTTCTGCATGCGCAGCAGAACCTCGACAGCGCCACGAGCGTCGGACGCACGGCCGAGCGCCTGGGCGTAGGGCGGCGCAAGCTGGAACGGCACTTCAGGGAAGCCCTCGGCCTCAGCCCGAGCGAGGCGTTCCTGCGTGTGCGCCTGTCGCACGCTCGGTTCCTGCTGAACCGGACGGATCGGACGGTGACCGAGATCGCGGCCGAGGCCGGGTTCTGCGACGCCTCGCACCTGATCCGAGTGTTCCGGGAGCGGGAGGGCGAGACGCCGGAGGTCTGGCGGCGCAAGACGGCGCCGTCGATGTTGCTTTAACGGATCGGGGGCGGCCCGTCGCCGGACCGCCCCCGCCGTTGTCCCTTGTCTGCGATCAGGCGGTCACGCCGACCCGGGGGGTCAACCCGAAGGTCGCCATGCTGACCCCGACGTAGAGCAGGGTCGAGATGACGCATCCCATCAGCGGCCCTTCGACCCAGCCCGCGTCGGTGAACAGCAGCATCCCGCCCGAGGTCACGAACCCGCCCAGCATCGCGGCGAGGGCACCCCAGGCGTTACCGCGCCAGATGGACGAGACAAAGACCGGCCCCACCAGCGTCGCCAGAAGCGTGCCCGTCCCCAGGATGCCGAGGAACGACAGAAGGAAGGGCGGCGCGAACAGCATCATGAGGAGCCCTGTGACACCGAAGACGACCACCGCAAGACGGTTGATGTTCAGGGTCAACCGCGGGTCGTGATGACCGGGAAAGATCGCGACGCGCAGGTCGTGCGAGGCAGCCGAAGCGACGGTATGGAGCAGCGAGTTCGCCGTCGATTTCATCGCGAAGAGGATGCAGAGCGTGATGAAGCCGCCCGAGGCCGGATGCAGAAACGTCTCAAGGTAGATCGGCATTGCCTGGTCGGCATGTTCCAGCCCCGGCATCTTGACCCGCATGTAGAGACCCACGACCGGGATGATCGACAGGATGCAGGCGAAGGGCGCCACGAACATGCCCGCGTGGTGGAACTTCACGTCCGGGCGGAAAGCCAGGAACCGGACCGCCATGAACGGCAACACCGCTGCAAAGAGGAACGCATAAGGGAGCACCAGGAACACCGAGCCCTTGGCCTCCCCGTAGGGCCGCGCGGTCGCCGGATCGACCAGCGCGGGGTCGATGGCGCGAAGCTGCTCGACGAGGGCGAAGGGTGAGAGGTCGCCGAAGATCTGGGTCGCGATGATGACCGCGCCCAGCAACATGCCCATGAGCATCAGCGTATCCGTCCAGGCGACCGCCGTCAGGCCACCCAACACGGTGTAGAGAATGATGATCGAGATCATCAGCGTTGCGCCCCATTCCTCCGGAAAGTCGAGCCAACCAGCGGCGAGGATGCCGACCGCCTTGATCTGGCTGGTCAGGAACACCAGAAGCAGCACGATGGTGATGACCGCGGCGACGCCCTGCACCCAGCGGCTGAGGCTGCCGTCGCCATGCAGCCGCGCTGCGTATTCGGGAATGGTGCAGCTTCTCATCTTTTGCGCGCGCCTGGCGAGGTAGCGGGCGAAGAACAGCACCGCGATGACCATGGCGGGCGCGAACATGAAGTTGCCCAGAAGCTCGGTCGCCCCGAACTCGTAGGCCACGCCGGGGGAGCCCATGAAGCCCCATCCCGAGAAGCCCGTCGCAACGATGGTCGAAGCGCCCACGAACGGGCCGAGCGACCGCCCCGCGATCAGGAACCCGCTTTCGTCGTCGCCTTCGGCGATCGTGCTCGACCGCCAGCCGAGCCAGATCAGGACCGCGAAGGAAATCGCCATGATGGTCCAGTTGAGCCAGAGTATGTCGTCCATTGTGTCTCCTCCTCATGGGCGGACCGCACCGGGCGGCCCTCCGGTCGCCAATGCCCGTCAGCGGGGCTTTCGAAGCGCGCCCGCGACGAACATCACAAGGGCGAGCAGGATCGTCGCGGCATTCAGCCAGACGAACCAGTTCAGGATCCAGGAATCGAATATCATCATGCGCTTGTCCTCCCGTGATCGGCGCGTGACTTCAGGTCCGGCCAAATCGGGCCGGTGGACTCCGGGCGGCAGTCACACCGCCCGGCTGGTCATTGCAGGATCGGCAGCGGTGCCTGGCCCTGACCGTCTTCCTCCGCAAGACGTTCAGGATCGGCAACGGGAGCCGGGGGTCGCCGCGGTCAGGCGGCCTTGGCCTTGCCCTTTACGATCAGATGCTCGGGGCCGTAGGGGAATCCGGTGATGTTGCGGTTGCCGCCGTCCTCGATCACCAGGATGTCGTGTTCGCGGTATCCACCGGCGCCGGGCTGGCCCTCGGGGATGGTGATCATCGGCTCCATCGACACGACCATGCCGGGCTCGAGAACCGTCTCGCAGTCCTCGCGCAGTTCCAGCCCCGCCTCGCGACCGTAGTAGTGGCAAAGCACCCCGAAGGAGTGGCCGTAGCCGAAGCTGCGGTACTGAAGCAGGTTCTCGACCGCATACATCTCGTTCAGCTCTTCGGCGATTTCCGAGCACTTCTTGCCAGGCACCAGAAGCTCCTTGCCGCGATCGTGGACCTTGCAGTTGAACTCCCACAGCCGCAGGTGCTCGTCGCTCGCCTCCTCCGCGAACAGCGTGCGCTCCAGCGCGACATAGTAGCCCGCGACCATGGGGAAGCAGTTGAGCGACAGGATGTCGCCGCGCTCGATCCGGCGCGAGGTGACGGGATTGTGCGCGCCATCGGTGTTGATGCCGGACTGGAACCAGGTCCAGGTGTCCAGGATCTCGGCATGGGGCCAGGTCCTGGCGATCTCGCGGATCATCGTCTGCGTCGAATGCAGCGCGACCTCACGCTCGGGCACGCCAACGGCCGTCGCCTCGACGCAGGCCGCCCCGCCCACGTCCGCGATGCGGGCCATCTCGGTGATGTGGTCGATCTCCTCCGCGGACTTGATCATCCGCAGGCGCATCGACGCGGCAGCGATGTCAACGAAGTCGATGCCGGGAAACTCCTCCTTCAGCAGGTTCAGCGTCTCGATGTTGACATGGTCGAACTCGATCCCGATGCGCTTGGCCTTGCCGACAAGCTGACGGATGGCATGGAAATAATTGTCCTTGCGCCAATCGGTATAGGTGACGTTGTCGCCGAAGGTGCGCCGCCAGGGCTGGCCGCCGTCGATGCCCGCACTGATCGTGGTGGCATGGTCCTGGTCGATGACGAGGCCGTAGCGCCGCCCGAACTGGCAGTAGAGGAAATCGGAGTAGTAGTTGATGCAATGATACGAGGTGAACAGTGCGGCGTCGATGTCCGCATCCGCCATATGCGACCGGATCGCGTCCTGACGACGCCGCATTTCGGCGGGCGTGAAGGTCGGCACAGCCTTGTCGCCATTGCCGACGTAGTTCTGAAGACGTTCGCGCTCCATGGTAGCTCCTGTCGATATGAGGGTATCTGATCCTTTCAATAATGACCCAACGTCATTTTCCTTGTCAAAAGACCGCTTTTCATGATCCACATGAATAAATCTTCAGCGAGGATTAGATGCCGAAGCCGCCGCTCACCGCGCTCAGGGCGTTCGAGGCCGTCGCACGGCTCGGCAGCTTCGGGGCTGCGGCCAAAGCGTTGTTCGTCTCGCAATCGGCCGTCAGCCACCAGGTCCGTCATCTTGAGGACTGGCTGGGACGGCCGCTGTTCGACCGCAGGGGCCCACGGCCGCGGCTTCTGCCACATGGGCGGGATCTCGCCCGCGACCTGACGCTGGCCCTGGGCGGCATTGAAGCGGCCTGCGACCGCGCCCGGGCACAATCCGAATCGCAGTCCCTGGTCATTGCCGCCATTCCGTCCGTGGCGGTATGCTGGCTTATCCCCAGACTTCCGGCCTTCCGGGCGGCCTATCCCGATATTCCCGTGCGGATCGTCTATTCCTTCTTCGGACATGAGATCGACGTCAGCACCGTCCACCTGGCCTTCGTCTATGCCCCGACGGTGCCTGCCCTGACCGGGATGCGGACGGAGCGCTTCCTGTCCGGCGCAAGCGTGCCGGTCTGCAGCCCCGCCCTGATCGACCGATATGGCGGCACGATCCCACCCGGCCGGGGTTTTCTCGACGTGGGCCTCCTGCACGACACGGACACGTCGGGATGGTCCGCGTGGTTTTCCCGCTCCGGCAGCACGTCGCCCGCGACGTTCGAAGGCCCGGTTTTCGAGGACTTCAACCTTTTGCGCGCGGCGGCCCTGTCCGGCCAGGGCGTCGCCTTATGTCCCACCGCCATGATCGAAAGCGATCTGGCCCAGGGGCACCTTGTCCGACTGTCGGACGTCACAGTGCTCGAAGGGTTCGGCTACTACCTTCTCTCGCACGATCCGGAACATGATGTCACGCTGTCGATGGCAGCTACCTTCCGGAATTGGGCTTTTGCGGCACGAGATGGAACGGAATTTCCGGGGACGATCTTGGCCTGACTCAGCACATCATTCGCAGGACTGTCAGATACGAGGGCCGTACAGTGACGGCATACGCGTCAACTGCTGGAATCGTTGCCATCTTGCCCCTGCAGTATCCCGGGCGACAAGTGTTTGAAACTCTCAAGTCGAACTGTTGCTTGGGCACCTGCCCTCCGGTGGAGTTCAACACTTTTAGTGCGAGGAGAATCCCTTTGTCGGATTTCAGCCTTAAGAGGAATGCCCGTCTTCGCATCCAAACATTCCGCCAGAGAGTGAACCGCCGGCGCCACCCGCTTGACGCTTCGATATCGCCGACATGCTTCGCGTTTATCGAATTGACGTCGTTCCCGTCCGGCGTTACTTCATTCTTCGAATGAACAGGGAAATCGGAATTTCCGGTCGGACCAAGGGCCCCAAAGCCGCCATGTCGATGCCTCGGCACGTTTCCGGGGGTTGCTCCAGCGAGACAGCATAGACGTATCTCCGCTGTCCAACTGGCGATCTAGCAATTGCCACCCGCT
Source organism: Jannaschia rubra (assembly GCF_001403735.1). Classification (GTDB taxonomy): domain Bacteria; phylum Pseudomonadota; class Alphaproteobacteria; order Rhodobacterales; family Rhodobacteraceae; genus Jannaschia; species Jannaschia rubra. The sequence goes on along the minus strand of NZ_CXPG01000016.1, from coordinate 13,414 downwards.
GTCGTCCCTGACTGAACCGGAGTGAAGACGGCGAGCCGCCCCCTGCCCGTCCGCTTCGCTTCGTAAAGCGCCTTGTCCGCATCGAGAATCAGACGTTCAGTGTCCATCTCGTCATAAAAGCCCGACATCGTAAGGCCGATGCTGCCCGAGATACGGCAGACATGTCCGTCCCAGTCGATTGGAATCTCCAGACGCGAGATGATGCGGCCTGCGATGCCGCGAAGCATGTCCACATCGGCGCAATTGTCGAATGCCAGCATGAACTCGTCGCCCCCTACGCGCGCGACCAGGTCCCCCTGCCGCACCTCCTCCCGAAGGATCCGGGCCACCTCCGCCAGAACCCGATCGCCGGCCGCATGACCAAGCGTGTCGTTGACGGTCTTGAAATAGTCGAGGTCCAGATGCATCAGACCGAAGCGCGCTCCCTTCCTGCCGACAAGCCGCGACAAATGCTCGTCCATCGCCCTTCGGTTCCGCAGTCCCGTGAGCATGTCGGTCACCGCGTCCTCCTCGGCGAGTACGCGAGCTTCCTCAAGCCGCCCGCTCAGGTTTCGATATTCGGACAGGACAAGCTTGTGCGCTTCGATCAGGTAGAGAACGTCCACGATCGGATCAGTCTCGAAAAAGTCCTTGGCCGTCAGCGAGTGACGGCTGAGCGCCGGGGCCGGATTCGCACCGAGTGAAAAGCTGATCATGGCCTGGCCACTGACCAGCGGGATCACCATTGCCCGGAGGGATGTACGCTCTTCGCCGGGTCCGACCTTTCTCTCGGTCAACAATTCCGCGCGCAACTTTCGCCCGCTATGCCCGATCATCGCATCATAAGTCGCGGGGAGCGTGGGATGGGTAAACCTGACTGCGCGATCGACAGTCGCGCCCACGACGCCGGCGGCGATCTTGCCGACGGTCGGGCCGACGTGAACGACCAGCCCGGCCCGATCCACGACCATGGACATCGGAATCATACCGTCCAAAACATCCTGATGGAGCGTGACGGTATTCACACTCCTAATCCCAGCTTGAATTCCTTGGGTTCCTGGAAAGCCTGTTCGATGACATGGATGGAGATCACTTCGATCGAGAGACCGTCCTCACGTCGGAAATCCGTCGTCTCGATAAGGGCCAGCGCGCCGTAATCATCCGCCATCGCACGGAACATGCCCGTGAGAAGTGCGGCGGCACCGGCCATCTCCCACCGCGCAACGACCTCGAACCGACCGGGCCCTACCTCGGTCACCAGGAACTCCGGGAAGTCTATGCCCGGCAGCGCAAGCTTCGCCCGCTCCTGCATTTCGTCGAACGAATGGATCAGATCGACATAGTTTCGACCGGAAAACCGGATCAACCGCCGCACCGGTTCGAGCGGCGGATGAGTGCAGATCCAATGGCCGACGTCCTCGATCAGAGCGAGCGTTTCGCGCTGCATCTCCTGTGCGGCGGCTGCTATCAGACGCAACATCATCTCCTTGTCATGGACGCGCAGCGCTTCGAACGTTTCGAAGGGAAGTTCCGCACGGGCGACGATACGCCCCCATGCTTCGGCGCCGCGCCTGTCTCGAACGAACCCCTCGAGGGACTTGCAGATCAGACCGTACATTGAACTCTCCGGAACAGCTTCCCTCGAGGTCTTTGAAGCAGTCAGCCCTGAATATCGGGTTAAGATCGGGCGCGCAGGATCCCCTGTGCGATCAGCCAATCCGTCAGATGGGTGACGTCCGGTAGAACCACCGATGCATGGGCCGATAGCGTTGCGCGATCGAGCGTACCGGTTAGCACACCCACGGGAAACAGGCCGGCGCCGAGTGCGGCCGCCATGTCCGTCAGGCCGTCGCCGACCATCGCGACCTCGTTCCGCGCAAAGCCCAAGGCATCCGCAAAGTCCGCAGCGCCAGCGGGGTCGGGCTTCGCACCAAAACCGGTGTCGCAGCCGATCAGGCGATCGACCAGGGGGGCCAATCCCATCTGTTGCAGATGATGCCTGGCCTCCTTCTCGTCAGCATTGGTCAGAACGCCAATGGCCAGTCCGCCCTCTCGCAATTCCGCAAACAGGCGGGGGAGGCCGGGCACCGGAACTTGCCGGACTTCGCGCGACCGAAGCGCCAGCCAAGCCGAAAGCCTGTGAACCTCCCAACCGATCCGCTCGGCAACCCGGGCCGTTGTGATGTGACCGGGCGCCGTCACGAAAAGGCCGTCGGAAAGGATGCGGCCGGTCTTCATATCGAAGCCGAAGGCCGCACCGATCTCCACCGGGTCGTACCCGCTGTCTCTCGCCAGCGCTGCAATCATGCCAGGCATCCACCATTCCCAGGTCGCACGGAAATCAGTAAGCGTGCCGTCCTTGTCGAACAGGATCGCGCGTATCATGCTGGCATCCTTGCGAGGCAACGTCGGTCAATCCACGCGGACGGCGCCAAGGATCTCGCCCGGACGGCCGTCTTCCGCGGATTGCGCGATCACCGCTTGCCGAAGTCCCGCCGCGGCAGGGGGGATGGGCACCGAGACTTCGTCACCGTTCCAGTCGGCCAGTTCGTCCCAAGAGACGACGACGTTGTGATAGGTGATCTCCTTACCGGCATTCTCTCCTGCGAGGACGCGGACAGTGGCTTCCGGAATGTAGCCCACCAGGATCAGGGCGCCGGCACCTGGCCCCGGCATTGCCACGACCTCTCGCCCGTCGGCCGTGGACGCGATGCGCAGCATGTCCTTGGACACCGCCCCATGCACCTCGAGCAGGTCTGCCATCTTCATGCCGGATACGCCCGCGACCTGATCAATGCCTCCAATTACGAATTGGGGTGTGTAGACGACGTTGGACCTGACGTTTTCGGCGTAGGCACGCTGTCGTTCGCTGAAGGCGGGTTTGGCGAATGTGTCGGACCAACCGATCCAGTCCCAATAGTCAACGTGAAGCGACAGGGCCAGAACGTCCTCCCGCGCCGCAAGGTCGCCCAGCAACTCATCCGCCGGAGGACAGGACGAGCATCCTTGGGACGTGAACAGCTCGACTACAACAGGGTCGGCAGAGGCGGTCGCACCGCCAAGGGTAAACGAGGCCATGAGAGACAGGATCAATGTGCGCATGAAAACCAGCGTGTTCAAAACAGGGACAGAGCCTGACCCATCTACGCGTTGAACCGGCTCCCAGCCAATCACCCCTTGGTGAAGGTCACAGATGGCGGGGGCGCCGGTCGGTCACGAGGTACGGCCAGCGGATCGGTCCGGGCAAGCATCGCCAGGCGCGGCAGGCGCCAGAGATCGGCCAGATAGCAAACGGCCCATACGGAGAGGACGAAGCGTCCCTCGATCTCTCCGGGCGTCACGAGAGCGAGGATCAGGAGGCAGACCTGAGCCAACCCCACGGGAAACGACCCGAGATAGAAGCGATGCGCGCCGAAGACGCCCAAGATCAGCCAGAGGGCGTAGGCCACGCCAAGGCTCTTGCTGCGTACGGGCCTGCGGTCCGGTCTTTTCCCCGACTCGTTCTCGATCCACATTTCAGGTCCACCTTTCGGCACCGATTTCCTGATTTCCGATGTCGCAGTTTCGCCAGACGTCGCCGCGTGCGATATCGATCACGAACCGACGGCGTCCGTCAGGCAGGTGCGGCCAGTCCCACGTCCAGTCCGATACGCTGCCGGCGCTCCATGACGTCACGGTCGACGAGGCCGGGAATGAGAAACGCATCGACCAGAACCCAGATGCCCCAAACCGCAAGCAGGAAGAAACCGATGAGGATGACGCTGCTGAAAAGACCGAGCCAGAAGAGCAGCAACTGTGCGACGCCCGCGCCGGTCGAGCCAAGATAGAAGCGGTGCGCCCCAAAAGCCGGTAGGAAGAACCAGAGCAGATATGCCAAACCGGCGCTTTTCTTCTCGTTCGTCACCCGCTGTTCGACCAGCATCATCTGTTCCGTCGTCAGAGCCATGATCCGTCTGCCATTTTGAAAGCCATTCAGCCGGACATTGCGACCAATTCCTTAAGGTCCGGTAAAAATCGCATCCGACACGAAAACGGGGCCCCGCAGGGCCCCGTCGTCATACGCTGCAGACCGCATCAGGCCGCGGCCAGGTTCCGCAAGACGTAGTGCAGGACACCACCGTTCTTGATGTAGTCGATCTCGACTTCCGTATCGATCCGGCACTTCAGCGTGATCTGCTTCTCGCTCCCGTCGGCCATCTTGATGGTCGCCGGAACCTCCTGCAGGGGCTTCACGTCCTCAAGACCCAGGATCGATACCTCCTCCTCGCCGGTCAAGCCGAGGGACGTGCGGGTATCGCCGCCGGTGAACTCGAACGGGATGACGCCCATGCCGACGAGGTTGCTGCGATGAATACGCTCGAAATTCTCGGCGATCACGGCCTTCACGCCCAGCAGCGCAGTGCCCTTGGCCGCCCAGTCGCGCGACGATCCGGCACCGTACTGCTCACCGCCGAAGACCACGAGCGGCACGCCCTTCTCCTGCCAGGCCATGGCGGCGTCGTAGATCGACGTCTGCTCACCGTCCGGTCCCTTGGTATAACCACCTTCGACACCGGACAGCATCTCGTTGCGGATGCGGATGTTGGCAAAGGTGCCGCGCATCATCACCTCATGGTTGCCGCGGCGGGATCCATAGCTGTTGAACTCCCGCACCGGGACCTGCCGGTCTATCAGGTACTGTCCGGCGGGCGAGCTTTCCTTGAACGATCCGGCGGGGCTGATGTGATCGGTCGTGATCATGTCGCCCAGAACCGCCAGCACACGAGCCGACTTGATGTCCTCGATCTTGCCGGGTTTCGGGTCCATGTTCTGGAAATAGGGCGGATTCTGGACGTAGGTGGAGGTCGGCGGCCAGTCGTAGGTCTCGGACTGGGGTGTCTCGACCGCCTGCCACCTCTCGTCGCCCTTGAAGACGTCGGCGTATTTCTCCTGGAAGGACTCGCGCGTGACTGTCTTCTCGACCAGGTCCGCGATCTCCTTCGAGGTGGGCCAGATGTCCTTGAGGTAGACGTCGTTGCCGTCCTTGTCCTTGCCCAGCGATGCCTTGCTGATATCGACGTTCATGTCGCCGACCAGCGCATAGGCCACGACCAGCGGCGGCGAAGCGAGGTAGTTGGCGCGCACGTCGGGGCTGATCCGGCCCTCGAAGTTGCGGTTGCCTGAAAGGACGGACGTCGCGATCAGGTCGGCATCGTTGATCGTCTTGCTGATCTCGGGCGCCAGCGGACCGGAGTTGCCGATGCAGGTCGTGCAACCGTAGCCCACGAGGTTGAAGCCGATGGCGTCCAGATCCTCCTGCAGGTCGGCCGCTTCCAGATAGGCCGACACGACCTGCGATCCGGGGGCGAGGGACGTCTTGACCCAAGGCTTCCGTGTCAAGCCACGCTCCCGCGCCTTGCGGGCGACAAGGCCGGCGCCGATCATGACATAGGGGTTCGACGTGTTGGTGCAGGACGTAATCGAGGCGATGACGATCGACCCGTCGTGCAGCTGGTAATTGCCGTCCGGGCTTTCGACGTTGCCACGAACGTGGTGGCCTTCGTCGCCGGGAATCTCGACCGGTTCGGGCGCGCCGCCTTCCCCTTCCCAGCGAATTTCGGCGCGAGGCGTCGCATCCTTACCCGAGCGGATGCCCTTGACGTATTCGCCGAAAGCCCTTGCCGCTTCGGTCAGGGCGATGAAGTCCTGCGGCCGCTTGGGGCCCGAAATGGCGGGAACGATTGTCCCCATGTCAAGGCTCAGCGTGTCGGTATAGATCGGCGCATAATCGTCGCCGCGCCAGAAGCCGTTCTCCTTGGCATAGGCTTCGACCAGCGCGATGCGGCCCTTGTCGCGGCCGGTGTTCTCCAGATAGCGCAGCGTCTCGCCGTCGATCGGGAAGAACCCACAGGTCGCGCCGTATTCCGGCGCCATGTTCGCGATGGTCGCCCGGTCGGCCAGCGGCAGGTTGTCGAGACCCTTGCCGTAGAACTCCACGAACTTGCCGACGACGCCCTTCTCGCGCAGCATCTCGACAACCTTGAGGACGAGGTCCGTGCCCGTCGTCCCCTCCATCATCCGACCGGTCAGCTCGAAGCCCACGACTTCGGGAATGAGCATCGAAATGGGTTGGCCCAGCATCGCGGCCTCAGCCTCGATGCCGCCCACGCCCCAACCGAGGACGGCGGCGCCGTTGACCATGGTGGTGTGGCTGTCGGTCCCGACGAGCGTGTCGGGATAGGCAACTTCCTCACCGTTCTGGTCCTTGTCGGTCCAGACAGTCTGGGCGAGGTATTCCAGGTTGACCTGGTGGCAGATGCCGGTGCCCGGCGGCACGACGCGGAAGTTGTCGAAGGCGGTCTGGCCCCACTTCAGGAACTGATAGCGTTCCATGTTCCGCTCGTATTCCCGATCCACGTTGTGTTGGAACGCACGCGGATTGCCGAATTCGTCGATCATCACCGAATGGTCGATCACTAGGTCCACGGGGTTGAGCGGATTGATCTTCTGAGCGTCGCCACCCAGTGCCTTGATGCCGTCGCGCATCGCAGCAAGGTCCACCACCGCCGGCACGCCGGTGAAGTCCTGCATCAGGACGCGGGCCGGGCGATAGGCGATCTCCCGCGGGTTGCGACCGCCTTTTTCGGCCCATTCGGCGAAGGCCCTGATGTCGTCCAGACTGACCGTACGGCCGTCGTCCTCGAACCGGAGCATGTTCTCCAGCACGACCTTCAGCGCGGCGGGCAAACGGCTGAAATCGCCCAGCCCGGCCTCGGACGCCGCCGCGATCGAATAATAGCTGACCGAAGCGCCGCCGGCGTTCAGGCTGCGGCGGGTCTTGGCTGTATCGGTTCCGACTTGAACGGTCATGGCTGTCTCCGGAGATATGGCTGGGATGCTTGAAAGGGTCATGCCCCAACGTCCGTCGCGGTTCAAGGGGTTCCGGTATGCAATCGCATACAATGTGATCGGGCCCCTCCCCTTTCCCGGTCGAGGCAGCTAGAGGGGCAGGATGACGCTGACCATCACCGACCTGTCCTGCCGCCGCGGCGAGACGACCGTTCTGCACGGCGTGACCTTCGCCGTGGGCGCGGGCGAGGCGCTCGTCCTCCGCGGGGCGAACGGGGCGGGCAAGACGACGCTGCTGCGAACGCTGGCGGGGCTGACGCCGCCGATGACGGGATCGGTCGTGCCCGACCTCTGCGCCTATGCGGCCCATGCCGACGGCCTGAAGGGACAGTTGACGGTGGCCGAGAACCTGACGTTCTGGGCGCATGTCTTCGGCACCCGCGACATCGCGCCGGCCGTGGTCGCCTTCGACCTGGCCCCCCTTCTGTCGCGCAGAGTGGCGGACCTGTCGGCGGGGCAGAAGCGCCGCGCCGCGCTTGCCCGCCTGCCGCTGACCGGGCGGCCGGTCTGGCTGCTGGACGAACCGACGGTCTCGCTCGATGCCGACAACGTGGCGCGGTTCGCGGCGGCCGCGGGTGCGCATCTGGCCGGCGGCGGCAGCGCGGTCATCGCGACCCATATCGACCTGGGGCTGCCGGGCGCGGCCACGCTCGACGTGTCGCGCTTCGCCGCAAGCCACGCGCCCGATGCCCACGATCCCTTCGCCGAGGCCGTGGAATGATCGCCCTGCTCCTGCGCGACCTGCGCCTTGCGATCCGCGCCGGGGGCGGCTTCGGTCTTGGGCTCGCTTTCTTCCTGATCCTCGCCACGCTGGTTCCGCTGGCGGTGGGACCGCAGCCCGACCTGCTGGCCCCCATCGCGCCCGGCATCCTCTGGCTGGGCGCGCTTCTCGCCTGCCTCCTGTCGCTCGACCGGATCTTCGCGCTCGACCTCGACGACGGATCGCTGGACCTGCTGGCCACGGCGCCACTGCCGCTCGAAGGCGTGGCGGCGACGAAGGCGCTGGCGCACTGGCTGACCACCGGCCTACCACTGGCCATCGCAGGGCCCGCGCTCTCGCTTCTGTTGTTCATGCCTGCGCCGGCTGTGCCATGGCTCGGGCTGTCGCTCCTCCTTGGAACGCCCGCCCTGTCCTGGATCGGGACGTTCGGGGCGGCGCTGACGGTGGGGTTGCGGCGCGGGTCGCTCCTCCTGTCGCTGCTGGTCCTGCCGCTCTACATCCCCACTCTCGTCTTCGGGGCCGAGGTCGTGCGCCGTGGGGCCGAAGGCCTGTCGCCTGCCACCCCGCTGGCCCTGCTCGCCGGCATCACGCTGGGCTGCATCGGCCTGCTGCCGTTCGCCACGGCCGCGGCATTGCGCATCAATCTGAAGTGAGGCCGCTTGCCGCCTTGCCCCCGACTACTTAGGACACCTCCATGTCAATCTGGGAATACGCCAACCCCCGCCGATTCATGGCGACATCGACCGCTGTCCTGCCTTGGGTCTGGACGGCGGCGGCGGTTCTTTGCGCGACGGGGCTGATCTGGGGGTTCTTCTTCACGCCCGAAGACTACCGGATGGGGTATTCGGTCAAGATCATCTACCTGCACGTCCCCTCGGCCTTCATCGCGATCAACGCCTGGTTCATGATGCTGGTCGCCTCGTTGATCTGGCTTGTGCGCCGCCACCACGTCAGCGCGCTTGCCGCGCGTGCCGCCGCCCCCATAGGCCTCGTGATGACGGCCGTGGCGCTGCTGACGGGGGCGATCTGGGGCAAGCCGATGTGGGGCACCTATTGGGAATGGGACCCGCGCCTGACGGCCTTCCTGATCCTGGGCCTGTTCTATCTGGGTTACATCGCCCTCTGGTCCGCGATCGAGGCAGCCGATCAGGCGGCCGACCTGACGTCGATCCTCTGCCTGGTGGGTACGGTCTTCGCGGTGTTGTCCCGCTATGCTGCTCATTTCTGGAACCAGGGGTTGCATCAGGGCGCATCGTTGTCGCTGGATGCCGAAGAGAACGTCGCGGACGTGTTCTGGCTGCCGCTGGTGGTGTCGCTGGCAGGGTTCGTTCTGTTGTTCATCGCACTGGTGCTCGTCCGGACACGCACGGAAATCCGCCGCCGCCGCATCCAGGCGCTGGCCGCGCGGGAGCGGCTGGCGTGATGGATCTGGGAAAGTACGCCTTCGACATCCTGCTGGCCTACGGGCTGTCTGGCATCCTGATCCTGGGCCTTGTCTTGCAATCCGTACTGGCGTCCCGCGCCGCCCGCAAAAGGCTGGAGGAGGCCGAGAAATGAGATGGCTCGCCCTGATCCCCGTGGCCCTGTTTGCCCTGCTCGGCGGGTTCTTCGTATCCGGCCTCTACCGCGATGACCCAGATGCCCTTCCGTCTGCGTTCATCGGGCGACCCGCGCCGCAGTTGACCCTGTCGGTCATGCCGGGACAGACGCCGCTCACTCCCGCCATGCTGACCGACGGACAGGTCAAGCTCGTGAACTTCTGGGCCAGTTGGTGCGTCCCTTGCCGCGTGGAACATCCCCAGCTCGAAGCCCTGTCCGAGGTCGTTCCCGTCTATGGCATCAACTACAAGGACTCGCGCGACGGCACTTCCGACGCCGCGCAGGCGTTTCTGGACGAACTCGGCAACCCCTATGCCGCGATCTCGGCGGACGATCAAGGTCGGACCGGGATCGACTGGGGCGTCACCGGCGTGCCCGAGACTTTCGTGATCGACGGCGAGGGCGTCGTGCGCCTGCGGTTCGCGGGGCCGATCACGCAGTCCGTGGCCACCGACACGATCCTGCCCGCGATCGAGGCTGCACGCGCGCCCTGACCCTGCGGGTCAGCTGTTGAAGCGCCATCCTTCGGCCTGGCGCTGCACCCAGTTCCAGCTCGACGCGCACATCTCCTCCAGCCCGTGTTCGGCATGGAAGTCCAATTCCTGCTGCGCGCGCGCCGGATCGGCGTAAAGCTTCGGCACATCGCCTGGCCGCCGCCCGACGATCCGATACGGCAGGTCGCGGCCCACGGCCGCCTGATAGGCGGCGTGCATCTCCAGCACCGATACGGGCGTTCCCGTCCCGATGTTGAGAGTATGCGCCCGCCCCGCCAGCAGCGCGTCCAGCGACTGCACATGCGCCCGCGCCAGGTCGACCACGTGGATATAGTCGCGCCAGGCCGTGCCGTCCGGCGTGTCGTAGTCGTCGCCGAAGACCTGCAATTCGGGCAATTCGCCGAGGGCGACCTTGGCGATGAAGGGCATAAGGTTGTCGGGGATGCCCTGCGGGTCTTCCCCGATCAGACCGGTCGGATGGGCGCCCACGGGGTTGAAGTATCGCAGGATGCCGACGACCCACGGGTCGGCCTGCGCGGCCTGCGTCAGGATGTTCTCGCAGGTGAGCTTGGTGAACGCATAGGGCGAGGTGTGCGACAGGGGCGCCGTCTCGGAGATGGGGAACACCTCCGGCTCGCCGTAGACGGTCGCGGTGGAGGAAAAGACGATGCGCCAGACGTCCGCCGCCTTCATCGCCTGCGTCAGCGTGATGAGCCCCCCGATGTTCGTCTCGAAATAGTCCAGCGGTTTCAGCACGCTTTCGCCCACGGCCTTGCGCGCGGCGAAATGGATCACGCCGTCGAAGGTGCGCGACGCGAAGGTCCGGTCGAGCACGTCGCGGTCCAGCACCGACCCGCGCACGACATCGACCTCACCGCCCGTCAGTCGCCCGAGCCGGTCAATGACCGACGGATCGGCGTTCGAGAAATCGTCGAGGATCGTCGCCTCGTGCCCTGCATCGCGAAGCGCGGCATAGGTATGGCTGCCGATATATCCGGCTCCGCCGGTCAACAAGATACGTGGCATGGAACCTCCGGTTTGCGGGCCTTTCCTAGCCTTCCCGTCCGCCGGACGAAAGGCCGGCAAAAAAGGGCATGCGCATCCTTGCCGGCGTGACGCGCGTGGCGCGCCCCCTTTCGCCGCTCCCGCTTCTGGCCTATCTTGCACCCCGATCACACAAGATAGAGCAGCAGCATGCCCGACGACCTTCTCCACGGCGCCGAGCCCGAGAAATACGACGCCTCATCCATCGAGGTTCTCGAAGGCCTGGAACCCGTCCGAAAACGCCCCGGCATGTATATCGGCGGCACGGACGAGCGTGCGTTGCATCATCTGGTGGCCGAGGTTCTGGACAACTCGATGGACGAAGCCGTTGCCGGCCACGCCAATCGCATCGAGGTGGAGCTTCACGCCGACGGCTCGCTCACGGTGCGCGACAACGGACGCGGCATCCCCATCGACCCGCATCCCAAGTTTCCCGACAAGTCCGCGCTGGAGGTCATCCTCTGCACGCTGCACGCGGGTGGCAAGTTCTCGGGCAAGGCCTATCAGACGTCCGGCGGCCTGCACGGCGTGGGGGCCTCGGTCGTCAACGCCCTGTCGGATTCCATGATCGTTCAGGTCGCCCGCGACCGGGAGCTTTGGGAACAACGGTTCAGCCGCGGCATCCCCTTGGGCCCCGTGCAGAAAATCGGCGCCGCCCCCAATCGTCGTGGCACCACGACCACCTTCCACGCCGACGCCGAGATCTTCGGCAGCCATCGCCTGAAACCCGCCCGCCTGTTCAAGTCGATCCGATCCAAGGCCTATCTGTTCTCGGGCGTCGAGATCCGCTGGAAGTCCGAGATCGACGACGGCGAGACGCCCACCACCGCAACCTTCCACTTTCCGGGCGGCCTCTCCGATTACCTGTCGGAAACGCTGGGCAAGGCTGCGACCTATGCAGACGCCGCCTTCGCTGGGACCGTCGATTTCCGTGAACGGTTCGGCATGCCGGGCAAGGTCGAATGGGCGATCAACTGGACGCCCTCGCGCGATGGCTTCATACAGTCCTACTGCAACACCGTGCCCACGCCCGAGGGCGGCACGCATGAGGCGGGTTTCTGGGCCGCGATCCTGAAGGGCATCAAGGCCTACGGCGAGCTTGCCAACAACAAGAAGGCCGCGCAGATCACCCGCGACGACCTGACCGCCGGGGGCTGCGCGCTGGTGTCATGCTTCATCGCGGAGCCGGAGTTCGTGGGCCAGACGAAGGACCGCCTCGCCACATCGGAGGCCGCCCGACTGGTCGAGAACGCGGTCCGCGACCGGTTCGACAACTGGCTGGCCGGCGACACGAGGGCCGCGGGCGCCATCCTCGACTTCCTGATCCTGCGCGCCGAGGAACGCCTCCGCCGCCGGCAGGAAAAGGAGACCGCGCGCAAATCGGCCACTAAGAAGTTGCGCCTGCCCGGCAAGCTGGTCGATTGCACGCAGAACAACCGCGATGGCACGGAACTGTTCATCGTCGAGGGCGACTCGGCCGGCGGCTCCGCCAAGATGGCCCGCGACCGCCGCACGCAGGCTCTGCTGCCGCTTCGTGGCAAGATCCTGAACGTCCTGGGTGCGGCCTCGGGCAAGCTGTCGTCCAACGTGGAGATCAGCGACCTGTCGCAAGCGCTCGGCGTCGGGCTCGGCACGAAGTTCAACATCGACGATCTGCGCTACGACAAGGTCATCATCATGACCGACGCGGACGTGGACGGCGCGCATATCGCCTCGCTCCTGATGACGTTCTTCTTCACGCAGATGCGGCCAATGATCGACGCGGGCCATCTCTACCTCGCCTGCCCGCCTCTGTTCCGCCTGACGCAGGGGGCCAAGCGGGTTTACTGCCTTGACGAAGCCGAACGCGACCTCTGGCTGGCCAAGGGTCTGGGCGGAAAGGGGAAGATCGACGTCTCGCGCTTCAAGGGTCTGGGCGAGATGGACCACAAAGACCTCAAGGACACCACCATGGACCCCGCCACCCGAAAGCTGATCCGCGTGACGGTCGACGAGGACGCTCCGGGCGAAACCGGGGATCTTGTGGAGCGGCTGATGGGAAAGAAGCCGGAACTGCGGTTCCAGTATATCAGTGAGAATGCGCGGTTTGCGGGGGAGTTGGATGTTTGAACGTTCTGCAGCCCCTCCTTCATCAGTCTTACAAAATCTGCTGGATTGGTAAGATAATTTCTATAAGAGTTCTTAATGATTGCAGGCGTAGATGATCTAACATAGACCACGTGAGAACACTTCGGATCGCTAATAAGCTCTTCTTCTCGCTCAACAGCTCTTGAAGCTTTGGTAAACCCGAAAATCTCTAGTGTATCATCAGTTCCAAATACGAGAATCGTATGTTCTTTGATCCTCTCTACTCCGGCCTGCTCTCGAAGCTTGCCCGGCCTATCTAGAACGTTAAACTTTTCCCCTCTATCCGGCTCTGTTGCACAAATCCTGTGAGGGATTCATCTCGCGAATTCAGCGCGGTAGCTGGGATGGATGAGCAGACACATACCCCCGACTTACAAGACCAGGAACTGGCCCGCCTACAATGAAGCGCTCAAGCGCCGGGGCTCACTGACTATCTGGTTCGATCCCGAGATCAGTTGGGAGGCTGCGCCGACCGGCAAACGTGGTCGACAGCAGATCTACAGCGATACCGCCATCCAGACATGCCTGACGATGAAGGTTCTGTTTGGCATGGCGCTACGGC
>NZ_CXPG01000015.1 GCF_001403735.1 Jannaschia rubra | reverse complement strand
AGGATCGCGCCGTCCATCTGCGCCGCACCCGTGATCATGTTCTTGACGTAGTCCGCGTGGCCGGGGCAATCGACGTGCGCATAGTGCCGCGCATCCGTCTCGTACTCCACATGCGCCGTCGAGATCGTGATCCCCCGAGCCTTCTCCTCCGGCGCGCCGTCGATCTGGTCGTAGGCCTTGAAATCGCCGAAGTACTTCGTGATCGCCGCCGTCAGCGTCGTCTTGCCGTGGTCAACGTGACCGATCGTCCCGATGTTCACATGCGGTTTCGTGCGTTCGAACTTTGCCTTCGCCATGGAAAGCCTCCTTGATGTAATCGGGACGTCGGTCAGCCCGCCGCCCCTCGTTTCGATGGATGGGGCGGGGAAGACCCCGCCGCACCGTCAGGCGTATTTCTTCTGGATCTCGTCAGAGATGTTCTGCGGCACCGGCTCGTAGTGGTCGAACTGCATGGTGAAGTTCGCACGACCCGACGACATCGACCGCAGCGTGTTGATGTAGCCGAACATGTTGGCGAGCGGCACGAAGCAGTCGATCGCGATGGCGTTGCCGCGCGTGTCCTGCCCCAGAACCTGACCCCGACGGGACGTCAGGTCGCCGATGATGCCGCCGGTGTACTCCTCCGGCGTGACGACTTCGACCTTCATGATGGGTTCCAAGAGCTTCGCGCCGGCCTTCCGCATCCCTTCACGCATGCCCATGCGGGATGCGATCTCGAAGGCAAGAACCGAGGAGTCGACGTCGTGGAACTTGCCGTCGAGCAGCTGCACCTTGAAGTCGATCACCGGGAAGCCGGCCAGCGGACCGGAATCCATGACCGAGCGGATGCCCTTCTCGACCCCGGGAATGTACTCCTTGGGAACCGAGCCGCCGACGATCTTGGATTCGAAGGAATAGCCTTCACCGGGCTCGGTCGGCGAGATCAGCAGCTTCACTTCGGCGAACTGACCCGAACCACCCGACTGCTTCTTGTGGGTATAGGTATGTTCCACCTCGTGACCGATGGTCTCGCGGTAGGCGACCTGCGGGGCCCCGATGTTGGCCTCGACCTTGAACTCGCGTTTCAGGCGATCGACCAGAATGTCGAGGTGAAGTTCGCCCATCCCCTTCATGATCGTCTGCCCGGACTCGATGTCCGTCTCGACGCGGAAAGACGGATCCTCCGCTGCCAGGCGCTGAAGGCCCTGGGACATCTTCTCCTGGTCGGCTTTGGTCTTCGGCTCGACCGCGATCTCGATGACCGGATCGGGGAAGGTCATCGTCTCGAGCACGACAGGCTCGCCCACGGCGCAGAGCGTGTCACCCGTCGTCGTGTCCTTGAGCCCGGCAAGCGCGATGATGTCGCCGGCAAAGGCTTCCTCGATTTCCTGCCGGTCGATGGCGTGCATCAGCATCATGCGGCCGACGCGCTCCTTCTTGCCCTTGGTCGAGTTGAGCATCTGGTCACCCTTGCGGATGGCGCCGGAATAGATGCGCGTGAAGGTCAGCGATCCGACGAAGGGATCGTTCATGATCTTGAAGGCCAGCGCGGCGAAGGGCACGTCGTCATCGGCAGGGCGGGGCATGTTGCGAACCTCGTCCTCGTCGTCGGGCGAGAAACCCATCAGGGTCGGCACGTCCGCGGGGCCGGGCAGGAAGTCGACCACAGCATTGAGCAGCGGCTGGACGCCCTTGTTCTTGAACGCCGACCCGGCCAGCATCGGGAAGAACGACAGCGACAGCGTGCCCTTGCGGATCAGCCGGCGCAGGGTCTCCTCGTCGGGCTCCTGCCCGTCGAGATAGGCCTCCATGGCGTCGTCGTCCTGCTCGACGGCAAGTTCGATCATCTTGTCGCGCCATTCCTGCGCCAGACCGGTCAGGTCGTCGCGGATGGGCTGACGCTTCCAGGAGGCGCCCAGATCCTCGCCGATCCAGACCCACTCCTCCATCTTGATGAGGTCGATGATGCCTTCCAGCGTGTCTTCGGCACCGATCGGCAGGGCGATGGGCATGGGGGTGCCGCCCGTCCGGTCCTTGACCATGCGGACGCAGTTGAAGAAGTCCGCGCCGATCTTGTCCATCTTGTTGACGAACACGAGACGCGGCACCTTGTAGCGGTCGGCCTGGCGCCAGACCGTCTCGGTCTGCGGCTCGACGCCGGCGTTGCCGTCAAGCAGCGCGACGGCCCCGTCCAGAACAGCGAGCGACCGCTCGACCTCGATCGTGAAGTCGACGTGGCCGGGAGTGTCGATGATGTTGAGGCGCACCTTGGTGTCCGACGTCCCTTCGGGAGTCGGATCCTCCTGGCGCTGCCAGAATGTCGTCGTTGCGGCGGAAGTGATCGTGATGCCGCGCTCGGCTTCCTGTTCCATCCAGTCCATGGTGGACGCGCCTTCGTGCGTCTCGCCCATCTTGTGGTTCTTGCCGGTGTAGAACAGGATCCGTTCGGTCATCGTGGTCTTGCCGGCGTCGATGTGAGCCATGATGCCGAAGTTGCGGTATCGGGCGATGGGATATTCGCGTGCCATTGGATGTGCCTCGGATGGGAGGAGAAAACGGGTTCGGGGGCCCCGAACGGGCCCCCGCGATCGCAGTTAGATAGGTGCGGAACTCACCAGCGGTAGTGGCTGAACGCCTTGTTGGCGTCGGCCATCTTGTGGGTGTCCTCACGCTTCTTGACGGCGGAACCACGGGACTGGACGGCGTCGATCAGCTCACCGGCCAGACGCTCCTCCATGGTGTTCTCGTTGCGGGCGCGGGCGGCGTTGATCAGCCAGCGGATCGCCAGCGCCTCGCGGCGCTCGGGGCGGACCTCGACGGGCACCTGATAGGTCGCACCGCCGACGCGGCGCGAACGCACCTCGACCGACGGCTTGATGTTCTCGAGCGACTCGACGAACACCTCGATCGGCGAGCGCTTCAGCTTGCCCTCGACCCGGTCGAGCGCGTTGTAGACGATGCGCTCGGCGACGGCCTTCTTGCCGTCGATCATCAGGTTGTTCATGAATTTCGTCAGGACCTTGTCGCCATACTTGGCGTCAGGCAGGACTTCGCGCTTTTCGGCGGCGTGACGGCGGGACATCTGTTGATCCTCTTATTTCGGACGCTTGGCGCCATATTTCGAACGACGCTGGCGGCGGTCCTTGACGCCTTGCGTATCGAGCACACCGCGCAGGATGTGGTACCGGACGCCCGGAAGGTCCTTCACGCGGCCGCCGCGGATCAGGACAACGGAGTGTTCCTGAAGGTTGTGGGATTCACCGCCGATGTAGCTGATGACCTCGAAACCATTGGTCAGACGCACCTTGGCGACCTTCCGCATGGCCGAGTTCGGCTTCTTGGGCGTGGTGGTATAGACGCGCGTGCAGACGCCGCGCTTCTGCGGGCAGCCTTCCAGGTGCATCGACTTGGAGCGTTTGACTTTCGGCTGCCGCGGCTTGCGGATCAGCTGTTGGATTGTGGGCATCGACGGTTTCCCCGTATCAGTTCAACATGGTCCGGTCGCGACGCCCCAAAAGCCTGTGACCGCAACCGCCCGGAATTCCGACCTGGGCGATGCGGTTGTGTGACAGAGGATCGGGGAAGCAGTATCCCGGATCGTGTGCGGCGGTTCTGGCTTGCCGGCTCGGGCGCAGGGCACCCGGACCGAATTGACGCCCCAATAGGGGAATCGCGCGGGGGTGTCAACGCGGCCCCTTCCCCCGCCGATCCGGCGATTTCCCGACCGCCGTCTTGCCCATGCAACCGTTTGACGCCACCGTCCATCGGCCATGTCCGATCTGCAGATCCTCGCCATAACGCGCTTCGCATACCCCGGTCTCGGCGGATACCAGACCGAGCATGCCACCGTCGCGGAACGTCAGGCGCATCTGTGGCAACCCGCGCGGATGGAAGCGCGGCTGCGGACGCTGGAACACGTCAGCCTGCGCACCCTTTCCGCCCAGGGCGACGGCGATTTCCGGACGATCATCCTGACGGGCGACGCCCTGCCCGAGCCCTGGCGGTCGCGCCTTCTGTCGCTCGCTTCGGGTCTCAAGGGCGCCGAGGTCGTGTTCCATCGACCGGAACATCACCGCGACGCCCTGCGATCCGTCATCCTGCCGCGGATCGACCCCGATGGGCCGCCTGTCCTGCAATTCCGGCACGACGACGATGACGGCGTGGCCCGCCGCTTCATCGCCCGCTGCCGCGAGGTCTTCGCCGCCACGCGTCCGCTATGGGATCGTCACAAGCGCCTCTGCATCGACTTCAACCGAGGCATGATGCTGCGCTTGACGGCCGAGGGGCCCATGGTGGAGGAGACGTTCAGTCCCCATTTGGGCGTCGCGCAGGCCGTGGTTCTTGCGCCCGGCAACGCTCGGACGGCGCTTCACTTTCCGCACCACCGTCTTGGCACCCTGATGCCGTCGATCACCCTTCCAGATGCCTCGATGTGGTTGCGTGGCGTGGACGGCACGAACGACAGTCGGATCAGGGAACAGGTGAACCGTCTCCGGCCCGCCGACGACGGTCAGCTCACGCAGCTGAAGCGACGTTTTGCACTGGACCTCAGTGCGATCCGTCGGAGTTTCTGACCGGCCCGGCCATCAGCGCCATCGCGGCCTCCGGGTCGATGCCGAACCGCTGCTCCAGCAACTTGCGGCCGCCCACCGTCTCCATCGGTTCGGAATGCGGCGGGATCGAGCGGCCGCTGTCGTTGGAATCGTGCAGCGTGCGGATGAACATCTCATGCCCGCCAGGTTCCAGATAAGTGGGGATGAAGGTGGCGATGCGCCGGTGGTTGTAGCGATAGATGCATGTGGGCATGTCTGCCGTCGTGATCATCGCGCAGGCAAGGCTCGGGGCGTAGGCTTCGCGAAACGAATGAAAGGGCTGGTCGGGGTCGTGAAGATCCCAGTAGAGCCCGCGGGTGAAGGCCACGCAGGTCGGACCCTCGGCAAAGCCGCCGGCCAAGAGACGATCCGCCCGGTCGCGCGCCTTGGCGACATAGTCGACGCCGAGGGCATCGTCGTCGTCCAGCCGGAAGCCCGTGACGTGCGTGGCATCGTCGCGGACCGCGCGCCTGAAGCTCCGCCGCGCGGCGGCGAGCGGCCCCATGCGGTCGAGAAAGGCGATGCGGAGGAAGGAATGTCGGTCGGCAAGCGCCAGCAACCTGGCTTGCGCGTCCCGCGGCAGGGATGTGCCGGCAAGGATCACGCAGTCGAAATCCCCGTCCGTCTGCGCGGCGAGGGAAGGGAGCGTGACGGTTTCGAGATAGGCGAAGCGGCTGGCGAGCCGGTCGGGCGCGTAGAGCATGGCCTCGAGGGCGCCCTCCTCCATCCGGCTCGCGGCGAACCCGTCGGTCGCGGGATAGGAAAAACGGATGACGCCGATGATCTGGTTGCGGTGGCCCATGGTGTCTGCTGGCACGCGCGGTCCCGTCCGGCAAGGGGCGGCGGGCGCCCATGAAAAACCCCGCCGGATTGCTCCGGCGGGGGTGTCGTCGGGATCGAAGGCTCAGTCCTCGGTTGGCTCCGGCGTGGGCTCGGCCTTCTTGAAGACATCGTCCGCCGAGGTGCCGGGCTCGGGAGCCGCGAGAGCCGCAGCTTTCTCGGCCTCGATCCGGGCCGCCTCGATCACGACGCTGTCGCGTTCGCCGGCGATGGCACGCATCTTCTGCGTCGCGCCACCGGTGCCCGCGGGGATCAGGCGCCCCACGATGACGTTCTCCTTCAGGCCGACCAGCTTGTCGCGCTTGCCCTGGACCGAAGCCTCGGTCAGCACGCGGGTCGTTTCCTGGAAGGACGCCGCCGAGATGAAGCTGCGCGTCTGCAGCGACGCCTTGGTGATGCCCAGCAGGATCGGTTCGGCCAAGGCCGGGCGGTCGCCCCGCTTGGTGGCCTTCTCGTTCGCCTCGTCCAGTTCGAGCTTGTCGATATGCTCGCCCTTCAGAAGCGTCGTCTCACCGGAGTCCAGAACCTCGAACTTCTGCAGCATCTGCCGAACGATGACCTCGATGTGCTTGTCGTTGATCTTCACGCCCTGCAGTCGGTACACGTCCTGCACTTCGTCGATCAGATAGTCGGCAAGCGCCTCGATCCCCATGATCCGCAGGATGTCGTGCGGCGCGGGATTTCCGTCCATGATGTAGTCGCCCTTCTGCACGAAGTCGCCTTCCTGCACGGGGATATGCTTCCCCTTGGGCACCATGTAGTCGATCGGCTCCAGGCTGTCGTCGGTGGGCACCACGGTGATCCGGCGCTTGTTCTTGTAGTCCTTGCCGAACTTCACGTGCCCGTCGCGCTCGGCGATGATCGCGTGATCCTTGGGGCGCCGCGCCTCGAACAGTTCCGCCACCCGCGGCAGACCGCCGGTGATATCCTTGGTCTTGGCACCTTCGCGCGGGATGCGCGCGACGACGTCGCCGGCCTTGAGCATCTGGCCGTCCTCGATCGACAGGATCGCATCCACCGACATCGGATAGGTCACCGGGTTGCCCGCTTCGTTGCGGACCGGCTCGCCGTTCTCGTCCGCGATCAGGACCTCGGGCTTCAGCTCGTTGCCCTTGGGGGCCGCGCGCCAGTCCGAGACGATCTTCTGCGTCATGCCGGTCGCGTCGTCGGTCTCGTCGCGCACCGAAATGCCCGCATAGAGATCGACGAACTTCGCACGGCCGTCGGCTTCCGCGATGATCGGCAGGGTGTAGGGATCCCACTCGAACAGCTTGTCGCCCCGGTCCACCTTGGTGCCATCCTTGACGAACAGCGTGGTGCCGTAGCCCAGCTTGTGACTGGCCCGCTCCTCCCCATTCTCGTCGATGATGACGAGCTGCATGTTCCGGCCCATGACGACGATGCCACCGGCCTCGTTCATCAGGGTGTTCGGATTGCGCAACTCGACCGTGCCGGGGGCCGAAGCCTCCATGAACGACTGCTGGCCACCCTGCGCCACGCCGCCGATGTGGAACGTTCGCATCGTCAGCTGGGTGCCTGGCTCACCGATGGACTGCGCGGCGATGATGCCGACAGCCTCGCCGATGTTCACCTTGGTGCCGCGCGACAGGTCGCGGCCATAGCAGGTGGCGCAGACGCCTTCTTCGGCCTCGCAGGTCAGCGGCGAGCGGATGCGCATGGACGGCACGTTCGCCGCCTCGATCGCATCGGCGCGGCGTTCGTCGATCAGCTCGCCGGCCTTGACGATGACCTCGTCACCTCCGGGCATCACGACGTTGTCCGCCGCGACCCGGCCCAGCACGCGCTCGGCCAGGGTCGCCACCACCTCGCCGTCGTTGACGGCGGCCTGCGCGGTGATCGCGTTCTCGGTGCCGCAGTCGTCGATCCGGACGATGCAGTCCTGCGCCACGTCCACAAGGCGTCGCGTCAGGTAGCCGGAGTTGGCGGTCTTGAGCGCCGTATCCGACAGACCCTTGCGGGCGCCGTGGGTCGAGTTGAAGTATTCAAGAACGGTCAGGCCTTCCTTGAAGTTCGAGATGATCGGCGTCTCGATGATGTCGCCGTTCGGCTTTGCCATCAGGCCGCGCATGCCGCCCAGCTGCTTCATCTGCGTGACCGAGCCCCGGGCGCCGGAATGTGCCATCATGTAGACGGAGTTCGGCTCCCTCTCGGCGCCGTTCTCGTCCACGCCCGCGACCGAGATGTTGGACATCATGGCCTCGGTCACCTTGTCGTTGCACTTCGACCAGGCGTCCACGACCTTGTTGTACTTCTCGCCCTGGGTGATCAGGCCATCCATGTACTGCTGCTCGAAGTCGGCGACCTGCGACCGGGTCGCCTCGACGATGGGCCACTTGGACTCGGGGATGACCATGTCGTCCTTGCCGAACGAGATGCCCGCCTTGAAGGCTTCGCGGAAACCCAGCGTCATGATCTGGTCGCAGAAGATGACCGACTCCTTCTGACCGCAATAGCGGTAGACGGTGTCGATGATCTGCTGGACTTCCTTCTTGCGCAGAAGGCGGTTGACCAGGCTGAACGGCGCTTTCGCGTTCATCGGCAGCAAGGCCCCCAGACGAACGCGACCGGGCGTGGTCTCGACCACGACGCTGACTTCCTCGCCCATCTCGTCGATCTGGGTGACGCGAGCGCGGATCTTGGCGTGCAGGTGGACCTCACCGGCTTCAAGCGCATGCGTCACCTCGTCGGCCGACGAGAAGACCATCCCCTCGCCCTTCATGCCGGCACGTTCCATCGAAACGTAGTAGAGCCCCAGGATCATGTCCTGCGACGGCACGATGATCGGCGCGCCGTTGGCGGGCGACAGCACGTTGTTGGTCGACATCATCAGGACGCGCGCTTCCAGCTGCGCCTCCAGCGACAGGGGCACGTGGACGGCCATCTGGTCGCCGTCGAAGTCGGCGTTGAAGGCCGAGCAGACCAGCGGGTGAAGCTGGATCGCCTTGCCTTCGATCAGCACCGGCTCGAACGCCTGGATGCCAAGACGGTGAAGCGTGGGCGCACGGTTCAGCAGGACGGGATGCTCGCGGATCACTTCGTCCAGGATGTCCCAGACCTCGGGACGCTCCTTCTCGACCAGCTTCTTGGCCTGCTTGACGGTCGACGACAGGCCCTTGGCCTCGAGCCGCGAATAGATGAACGGCTTGAAGAGCTCGAGCGCCATCTTCTTGGGCAGGCCGCACTGATGCAGCTTCAACTCCGGCCCGGTCACGATGACCGACCGGCCCGAGAAGTCGACGCGCTTGCCCAGAAGGTTCTGACGGAAGCGGCCCTGCTTGCCCTTGAGCATGTCGGAAAGCGACTTGAGCGGACGCTTGTTGGCGCCGGTGATCACGCGGCCACGACGGCCGTTGTCGAACAGCGCATCGACCGACTCCTGCAGCATCCGCTTCTCGTTGCGGACGATGATGTCGGGCGCGCGCAGTTCGATCAGCCGCTTGAGGCGGTTGTTGCGGTTGATGACGCGGCGATACAGGTCGTTGAGGTCCGACGTCGCGAACCGGCCGCCGTCCAGCGGAACCAGCGGGCGCAGTTCGGGCGGGATGACCGGGATCACCGTCAGGATCATCCATTCCGGGCGGTTGCCGGATTCGATGAAGTTCTCGACGATCTTCAAACGCTTGATGATCTTCTTGGGCTTCAACTCGCCCGTCGCTTCCTTGAGATCCTCACGCAGCGTGGCGGCTTCCTGCTCCAGGTCGATGGCGGCCAGCATCTCACGGATGGCTTCGGCCCCGATGTTGGCCTGGAAGGCGTCGGCGCCGTAAGCGTCCTGCGCGTCCATGAACTCCTCCTCGGACATCAGCTGCCCGTAGGTGAGGTCCGTCAGACCGGGTTCGATGACGACGTAGTTCTCGAAATATAGGATACGCTCCAGGTCGCGCAGCGTCATGTCCAGCATCAGGCCGATGCGGCTGGGCAGCGACTTGAGGAACCAGATATGCGCGACGGGGCTCGCCAGTTCGATGTGGCCCATGCGCTCGCGCCGGACCTTCTGGAGCGTCACTTCAACGCCGCACTTCTCGCAGACGACGCCGCGATACTTCATGCGCTTGTACTTGCCGCACAGGCATTCGTAGTCCTTGATCGGGCCGAAGATGCGCGCGCAGAACAGGCCGTCACGCTCGGGCTTGAACGTGCGGTAGTTGATGGTCTCGGGCTTCTTGATCTCGCCATAGGACCACGAGAGGATCCGCTCCGGCGAGGCCAGCGAGACCTTGATCTCGTCGAACACCTTTTGGGGCGCGACGGGGTTGAACGGGTTGTTCGTCAGTTCCTGGTTCATTTCAGTACCTTTGAATGAGGGGCGCGTGAGGGAGGAGGGCGACCCGAGGGGCCGCCCCGAAAACCTGACCGGTTCTCGTTATTCCTCGTCCTCCGCATCCAGGAGTTCCATGTTCAGGCCGAGGCCGCGGACTTCCTTGACGAGCACGTTGAAGCTCTCGGGAACGCCCGCCTCGAAGTTGTCCTCGCCCTTGACGATGCTCTCGTAGACCTTGGTCCGGCCGGCCACGTCGTCGGACTTCACCGTCAGCATTTCCTGCAGGGTGTAGGCCGCGCCGTAGGCTTCCAGCGCCCAGACCTCCATCTCGCCGAAGCGCTGGCCGCCGAACTGCGCCTTGCCGCCCAGAGGCTGCTGCGTGACGAGGGAGTAGGGCCCCGTCGACCGCGCGTGGATCTTGTCGTCCACGAGGTGGTGCAGCTTGAGCAGGTACTTGACGCCCACCGTGACCTGACGGCTGAACTTCTCGCCCGTGCGGCCGTCGAACAGGTCCGACTGGCCGGAGGTATCGAAGCCCGCACGGCGCAGCGCGTCGTTGACGTCGTCCTCCTTGGCGCCGTCGAAGACCGGCGTGGCGATCGGAACGCCCTTGGTCACGTTGCCTGCGCATTCGACGACCGATTGATCGTCCATCGCAGCCAGGGATTCCTCGTAGGCTTCGTCGCCATAGGCGATCCGCATCGCCTCGCGCACCGGGGTCAGGTCGCCGGAGCGCCGGTAGTCGTCCAGCGCCTCGTCGATCTTGATGCCCAGGCCGCGCGCGGCCCAGCCCATGTGCGTTTCGAGGATCTGCCCGACGTTCATGCGCGATGGCACGCCCAGCGGGTTGAGGCAGAAGTCGACGGGGGTGCCATCCGCGAGGAACGGCATGTCCTCCATCGGCACCACCTTGGAGATGACGCCCTTGTTGCCGTGGCGGCCGGCCATCTTGTCGCCCGGCTGAAGCTTGCGCTTCACCGCGATGAAGACCTTGACCATCTTCATCACGCCCGGCGGCAGGTCGTCGCCGCGGCGGACCTTCTCGACCTTGTCCTCGAACCGGGCTTCCAGCGCTCGCTTCTGGATCTCGTACTGCTCGTTCAGGGCCTCGACCTGCTTGGCGGCCTCCTCGTCCTCCAGCGCGATCTGCCACCATTGGCCATGGCTCAGCGGCGCAAGCGACGCGTCGTCGACGACCGAATTGGCCTTGAAGCCCTTGGGCCCCTTCACCGCCTTCTGGCCGTCGATCATGCCCTTGAGGCGGGCATAGATGTTGCGGTCCAGGATCTCGCGCTCGTCGTCGCGGTCGCGGGCCAGACGCTCGACCAGTTCACGCTCGATCTGGAGCGCGCGCTCGTCCTTCTCCACGCCGTGCCGGTTGAACACGCGCACCTCGACCACGGTGCCGTAGTCGCCCGGCTTCACCCGCAGGGACGTGTCGCGCACATCGCTGGCCTTCTCGCCGAAGATGGCGCGCAGCAGCTTCTCCTCCGGCGTCATCGGGCTTTCGCCCTTGGGCGTGATCTTGCCCACCAGGATGTCGCCCGGCTCCACGTCGGCACCGATATAGACGATGCCCGCTTCGTCGAGGTTGCGCAGTGCCTCCTCACCCACGTTGGGGATGTCGCGGGTGATCTCCTCCGGCCCGAGCTTGGTGTCGCGGGCCGCGACCTCGAACTCCTCGATGTGGATCGAGGTGAAGACGTCGTCGCGGGAAATCCGCTCCGAGATCAGGATCGAGTCCTCGTAGTTGTAGCCGTTCCACGGCATGAAGGCGACGATGACGTTCTTGCCGAGCGCCAGTTCCCCCATGTCCGTCGACGGACCGTCGGCCAGGACCTCGTTCTTGGACACGGTGTCGCCCACCTTCACCAGCGGACGCTGGTTGATGCAGGTGTTCTGGTTCGACCGCTGGAACTTGCGGAGCCGGTAGATATCGACGCCCGCGTCACCCAGGATCAGGTCCTCGGTCGCGCGCACGACGATGCGCTCGGCATCCACCTGGTCGATCACGCCCCCGCGGCGCGCCATTATGGCGGCGCCGGAGTCGCGGGCCACGACCTCCTCCATGCCGGTGCCCACGAAGGGCGCATCGGCCCGCAGGAGCGGAACGGCCTGACGCTGCATGTTCGAACCCATCAGGGCACGGTTCGCGTCGTCGTTTTCCAGGAACGGGATCAGAGCCGCAGCCACAGACACCAGCTGCTTGGGCGAAACGTCGATCAGGTCGACGTTGTCCCGGCTCTGCAGCATGTAGTCGCCCGACTGACGGGTCGAGACCAGTTCGTTCTCGAACCGCATGTCGTCGGTCAGCTGCGCATTGGCCTGCGCCACCGTATGCCGCATCTCTTCGGTCGCGGACATGTACTGGACCTCGTCCGAGACCTGCCCGTCGATCACCTTGCGGTAAGGCGTCTCGATGAAGCCGTACTTGTTCACCCGCGCATAGGTCGCAAGCGAGTTGATGAGACCGATATTCGGGCCTTCCGGCGTCTCGATCGGGCACATCCGGCCATAGTGCGTCGGATGCACGTCGCGCACCTCGAAACCGGCACGCTCACGGGTCAGACCACCCGGCCCGAGCGCCGAAAGACGCCGCTTGTGCGTCACCTCGGACAGAGGGTTGGTCTGGTCCATGAACTGCGACAGCTGCGATGAGCCGAAGAATTCGCGGACGGCGGCGGCGGCGGGCTTGGCGTTGATCAGATCCTGCGGCATGACGGTGTCGATCTCGACCGACGACATGCGCTCCTTGATCGCGCGCTCCATCCGCAGAAGGCCGACGCGGTACTGGTTCTCCATCAACTCGCCCACCGAGCGCACGCGACGGTTGCCGAGATGGTCGATGTCGTCGATCTCGCCGCGGCCGTCGCGCAACTCGACCAAGGCCTTGACGCAGGCCAGGATGTCCTCGTCGCGCAGGGTGCGGACGGTGTCGTCGGCGTCCAGATCCAGGCGCATGTTCATCTTGACCCGGCCCACGGCCGACAGGTCGTAGCGCTCGCTATCGCGGAACAGCTGGTCGAACAGGGTCTGCGCGGCCTCGACGGTGGGCGGCTCGCCCGGACGCATGACGCGGTAGATGTCCATGAGCGCGGTGTCGCGGCCCAGGTTCTTGTCGGCGGCCATCGTGTTGCGGATGTATGGCCCCACATTGACGTTGTCGATGTCGAGCACCGGGATCTCGGTGATCCCCGCGTCCAGCAGCTCCTTCAGGGTGCCGCCCGAAACCTCGCCGGCCTTGTCCAGCTCCCAGGTCAGCTCATCGCCGGCCTCGACGAAGATCGCGCCGTTGGATTCGTCGATGATGTCGCGCGCGGCGAACTTGCCCACGATCGCGTCGAAGGGCACCAGAACGTTCTCGACCTGCGCTTCCTCGCGCAGCTTCTTGACCTGACGCGGCGTGACCTTCTTGCCGGCCTCGGCCACGACTTCCCCGGTGGCGGCGTCGATGACGTCGCGCGACGGACGGGTGCCCGACAGACGCTCGGGGAAGAACCGCGTGGCCCAGCCTTCGCCCTTGCGATGGGTATAGGTCACGGTCTCGTAATAGGCATTCATGATGCCTTCCTGATCCATGCCGAGCGCATAGAGCAGCGTCGTCACCGGCAGCTTCCGGCGACGGTCGATCCGGCAGAACACCAGATCCTTGGCGTCGAACTCGAAGTCGAGCCAGGAGCCGCGGTAGGGGATGATCCGGCAGGCGAACAGCAGCTTGCCCGAGCTGTGCGTCTTGCCCTTGTCGTGGTCGAAGAACAC
The DNA here is from genome assembly GCF_001403735.1 of Jannaschia rubra. Lineage (GTDB taxonomy): Bacteria > Pseudomonadota > Alphaproteobacteria > Rhodobacterales > Rhodobacteraceae > Jannaschia > Jannaschia rubra. Next base: position 7,396 of record NZ_CXPG01000015.1, on the reverse strand, counting down.
GCCGGGCGAGCGGTGCATCTGGCTGACGATGACCCGCTCCGTCCCGTTCACGATGAACGTGCCGTTCTTCGTCATCAGGGGCATGTCGCCCATGAAGACGTCCTGCTCCTTGATGTCCTTGACGGACTTCGCGCCGGTATCCTCGTCGGTGTCGAACACGATCAGGCGCAGCGTCACCTTCAGCGGCGCCGCATAGGTCATGTCACGGGTCTGGCATTCCTCGACGTCGTACTTCGGCTCCTCGAGCTCGTACTTCACGAATTCGAGCACCGCCGTCTCGTTGAAATCCTTGATCGGAAAGACCGACTGGAATGTCCCCATCAGCCCCTCGCCCTCGGAGGGCTGCGGCTGGTCGCCCGACTTCAGGAACAGGTCGTACGACGACTTCTGGACTTCGATGAGGTTCGGCATCTGGAGAACTTCGACCAGTTTGCCGTAATACCGACGGATACGCTTGGAGGACGCCTGCGTCTGAGCCATGTGTTGCTCGCCTTCTCTACATTTCGCGCGATGGGTCCCGTCGGGCACCGGGGCCATCGCCTGCGAAGGGTCTCTTGAGGGGGAACCATCCGGTGCGCCTTCCCACAGGCGCACCTCCGTCCCCGCCTCCTGACCGGAAAAGCCCCGCCGATCGGAGCTTTTCGAGACAGGAGCGGGTGGAGCGGGATCGCCCGCTCCACCCTTGATCGTCACGGACGCGCCGCGATTACTTCAGTTCGACCTCGGCGCCAGCCGCTTCCAGCTTGCCCTTGATCTCATCGGCTTCGGCCTTGGAGACCTGCTCCTTGACGGCCTTGCCGCCGGCCTCAACCAGGTCCTTGGCTTCTTTCAGGCCCAGACCCGTGATCGCGCGGACTTCCTTGATGACGTTGATCTTGCTGGCACCGGCGGCCTTCAGGATGACGTCGAATTCGGTCTGCTCCTCGGCGGCGGCACCGGCGGCCCCGTCGGCCGGACCCGCCATCATGACGGCGCCACCGGCAGCCGGCTCGATGCCGTATTCGTCCTTGAGGATGGTTTTCAGTTCCTGAGCTTCCAGCAGGGTCAGACCCACGATTTGCTCGGCGAGATTCTTCAGATCGGCCATTTGATTTCCAGTTCGTTAAGATGTGTTCCGATGCCGTGTTTTTCAAGTCCACGACGAGGGATGACGGTTGATGCCTCAGGCAGCCTTCTCTTCGATGGTCGAAAGAATGCTGGCGATGTTGGAAGCAGGCGCGCCGATGGCCCCCGCGATGTTGCTGGCAGGGGCGCCGATGCAGCCCGCGATGGAAGCGATGAGCTCCTCGCGGCTGGGCATCTTCGCCACGGCCATAACACCGGCGGTGTCCAGTGCCGTATCGCCCATCGCACCGCCCAGGATCTCCAGCTTGGAGTTGTCCTTGGCATATGCGTCGATGACCTTGGCCGCAGCCACGGGGTCCTCGGAATAGGCAAGTACGGTCATGCCCGTCAGGTAGGTGCCGATGCTTGCAACGGCCTTCCCTTCAAGGGCGATCTTGGCGAGCTTGTTCTTGGCAACGCGAACAGAACCGCCCGCTTCGCGCATGCGCGAGCGGAGGTCCTGCATCTCGGCAACTGTCATGCCCTCGTAGCGGCTGACCACCACGACGCCAGAGCTTTCGAAGATCTGGCCGAGTTCGTCGACCAGTTTCTCTTTCTGCGCTCTATCCACAGTTTCACTCCAAGTCTCGCGGGTTGCCCCGCGAATTTGAGGGGTCGCCCCCTCGGCTCGACGGGAAGGTTGCCCTTCCCCTTTTCGGGGGTCGCCCCCCGGCGGGTCCAATGAAGGGCCCCGCGCCAGATCGCCCGAAGCGAGGCCTCGGAAATCAGTCTCGGGTCCCATCTCGGGAAGGAATTACCGGGTTTCCCCTACCCTCCGTCTCGGACAGGACGGGGCGTCGCCGCCCCGCCGATCACCGCCCCGAAGGGCGGCGAACCTCAGTTCCCGGTCGCGCTTTCGACGTTGACCGAAACGCCCGGCCCCATGGTGGAGCTCAGGAAGATCTTCTTCAGGTACGACCCCTTCGCACCGGCAGGCTTCGCCTTGGAGACCGCGTCGACGAATGCCAGCACGTTCTCCTTGAGCTTGCCTTCGTCGAACGAAACCTTGCCGACCCCTGCGTGGATGACACCGGCCTTCTCGACCTTGAACTGGACCTGACCGCCCTTGGCGGCCTTCACCGCTTCGGCCACGTCCATCGTCACGGTGCCGACCTTGGGGTTCGGCATCAGGTTGCGGGGGCCCAGAACCTTGCCCAGACGGCCGACGATCGGCATCATGTCCGGGGTGGCGATGCAACGGTCGAAGTCGATCTTGCCCGACTGCACCGTCTCCATCAGATCCTCGGCACCGACGATATCGGCCCCGGCGGCCTGCGCCTCCTCGGCCTTCGCGCCCCGGGCGAACACGGCGACGCGAACGTCCTTGCCCGTCCCGTTGGGCAGGCTGACGACCCCACGGACCATCTGGTCCGCGTGGCGGGGATCGACGCCCAGGTTCATGGCGATCTCGACGGTCTCGTCGAACTTCGCCCTTGCATTTCCCCGGATCAGATTCAGCGCCTCGTCCAGCGACAGGTCTTCCTTGCCAACAAAGGCCTCGCGGGCCGCTTTCGCGCGTTTACCAAGCTTCGCCATCACTTCACCTCGATGCCCATGGACTCGGCAGAGCCAACGATGATCTTCATTGCGGACTCGACGTCGTTGGCCGAAAGGTCCTTCATCTTCGCCTCGGCGATCTCGCGCACCTGCTTGACCGTTACCGATGCGATCGTCTCGCGTCCGGGCAGGGCCGCGCCCTTCGGACGGTTCCGCTTGCCGACGGGCTTCAGGCCAGCCGCCTTCTTGAGGAAATAGGCCGCCGGAGGCGTCTTGATCTCCATCGTGAAGGACTTGTCCTGATAATACTGGATCACGGTGGGGCAAGGCGCGCCGGGCTCCATGTCCTGCGTCTTGGCGTTGAAGGCCTTGCAGAATTCCATGATGTTGATCCCGCGCTGGCCCAGGGCGGGGCCGACGGGCGGGCTCGGGTTGGCCTGACCGGCCTTGATCTGCAGCTTCATCGTGCCGACGAGTTTCTTCGCCATTGGCTTTCTCCTTACGGCGGCGGAATTGTCTCCGCCCTACAATCGCGTCATCCCGGCGTGGGTCTGGCGCTGGTTTGCCGCGGTTCGGGTTGGCCGTGGCCGCCCCTCCCGCGTCCGATCACACGGCCTTGCTGACCTGCGTGAATTTCAATTCGACGGGCGTCGCCCGACCGAAGATGGACACCGACACCTTGAGGCTCTGCGCCTCGTCGTCGACTTCCTCCACCTCGCCGGAGAACCCTTCAAAGGGGCCGTCCGTGACGTTCACATTCTCACCGATCTCGAAGGTGATAAGCGACCTCGGCGCCTCCTCGCCCTCCTGCACGCGGTTGAGGATCTGGTTCACCTCGGCATCGCGCATCGGCATCGGACGCCCCTGAGGGCCCAGGAAACCCGTGACCCGATTGATCGAGTTGATCAGGTGATATCCCTCATCGGACATCTCCATCCGCACCAGAACGTATCCGGGCATGAACCGCCGCTCGGAGGTGACCTTCTTGCCCCGACGGACTTCGATCACTTCCTCTGTCGGAACGAGAACTTCCTCGATCTGCTCCTCGAGCGCCTGTTCGGCGACAGCGGTGCGGATCTGCTCCGCCACGCGCTTCTCGAAATTGGACAGCACGCTGACCGAATACCACCGCTTCGCCATGTCTTGCCGCCGCCTCTCGCTCGTAACGCGCCCCGGAACGGCAATCCGCCCGAAACGTCGAACAGCGCGCATATCGAATCGATGCGCGCCGTAACTGTTCAAAGTCCGGTCCCCCTACCGTCCGCACGCGCGAGGTTCAAGGGCCTGCCAAACATCGCGGATCGTATGGGCGATGTCCCTCAGAAAGCAGACAGGACTTCCGTCAGGCCAGTCCGGATCAGAAGGTCGACCAGAAAGAAGAAGATCGCAGCCAACGTGGCGAGCAGGAAGACCATCACCGTGGTCAGCACGACTTCACGACGGCCGGGCCATGTGATCTTCGCGATCTCGGACCGGGTCTGCTGAATGAACTGAACTGGATTCGTCGTCGCCATGCTCGGGCTCTCCTCGGGATCGGCCGCTGTGCAGATAGGCCGGGCGCCGACGGTTTGCAACCTGAACCGGGATGCATGTCGTCAGCGGCCCGGTCCCGCTGCACCCCTCTCAAATATCGGCATCCGTCATCTTCCCAAAGCGCGCAACCGGTCGTGGCTCCCAGTCAGATCGTCGGTCCCGGGGGTCCGCTCGAACCGGTCGATCAGACGCAGCATCTGAGACGCCGCCCCCTTCAAAGACAGGTTCGCGGTGGTGATCTCCTCGAACATGGCCGTATTCTGCTGCGTCGCACCGTCGATTTCCATCATCGCCCTGTTTATTTCCGCGGCCGCGGTCGACTGCGCTTCGGCCGCATGGGCGATTTCGGCAACCTGGTCGCCGATGCGGCCAATACTGTTGCCTAGGGTTGCCAGAGTCTCGCTCGTCCGACCGACGCGCTGAACGCCTCGCTCGATCTGTTCGGAGTTCGTTGCGATCAAGCCGCCGATCTGGTGCGCTGCCTCCGACGCGCGCTGCGCGAGGGCCCGCACTTCGGAGGCGACGACCGCGAACCCCCGACCGGACTCCCCGGCCCGTGCGGCCTCCACCCCGGCATTCAACGCAAGAAGATTGGTCTGGAAGGCGATGTCGTTGATGACGCCAAGTGTCCGCGAAATCTCGGCCGAGACGCCCTGGATCTCCTTCATGGATTGAACGGCGTTCCGAACCACCAGATCGCTCCGGGAGGCTTCCTCGCGGGCGTTTTCGGCAAAGCTCCGGACCCCGGCCGTCAGCCTGGCCGTTTCCGCAATGGATCCGACGATCTGTTCCAGCGCATTGGTCGTCTCGGCCAAAGAGCCAGCCGTTCGCTCCGTTCGCTTTGACAGATCCTCTGCCGATGCGGACAGGTCGCTGCTGTCGTCCAGAATTTCCGTTGCGTGTTGCGACAGATCGTTCAGAGCCGTCTCCAAACCCTGCGCCATGGCATTCGTCGAGGTCTTCAGCTGCTCGAAGGCCCCGGATCGACTCCCGTCCATCCGCGCCCACAGCTGCCCGGATTCCAGCGCGACCAGCACCTCGATCACATCGCCGATGCCTTCCTGCACGCGACGGATAAGGTCGTTCAGCATCCCGCGAAGTGGTAGTTGAGATGTCGGGACGCCATCCGTCGCCATACGGACATGGAAATCGCCCGCCGCCGCGGCCGTCAAGACCTCGCGCAAGTCATCGTGCAGCACACGCTCTTCGGCGAGCTCGCGTTCGGCGGAAACACGGGCCGCACGTTCGCGCGCCTCATCCGCCATCCGCTCGGACTGCCGGGTCTCGTGCTGCTCGGCCTGCAGTTCGGCGTTTCGCGCTTCGGCGAGCGCGGAACGTTCGGCATAGGCGATCCGGTCCAGGACGTTCGCCCGGAAGATCGCGAGAACCCGGTTCATCCGCCGGATTTCCGCGGCGCCGCCTGTCGGAAGATCTACTTCGATCCGGTCGGATGCGATGTCCTGCATGGCGTCGATCGTGCGTGAAAGAGGACGCGCAACGCTCCATTGAAGGATGAAGAAGGACAAGGGGCCGATAACGCATCCCGCGGCGGCGGAGTAAGCCAGCAAGAGCAGGACGGCGGCCGAAAGTTCCGATTCGATAGGCTCGATGTCGAAAACCACCTCAAGGATCCCGTCATGTGGGCCGTCGCGCGCGGTGGAGAGCGTCATCGGTGCGCGAACGATCGAGACAGCCTGATCGGAGAGCCGGTCCAATATGCCGATACCATCGGATGGGATCTCACCGGACCGGGTGGCCAGATCCACGAAAGGATCGGCTCGATCGGCCTTGATCTCATGCAGAATGACGTCTCCCGCCTGGTCCATGATCCGGACCGCCATCACATCCGACCCTTCCCTCTCGAACAGGCTCCGAGCGACTGCCTGTGCGCCTGCGGCACTTCCCGCCCGAACGTTGCCGTCGAGCCGGTCGATCAGATGCCCAATGGCCCCCCGGGCCGCGAACTCGTGTCCGTTCCAGAGGGCCCGGGAGATGAGCGTGTAGCTGAATACCGAAAACAAAAGCAGCGATATCGTCAGGATCACGATGCAGGTGATCGTCAGGCGAACCGTCAAGAAGTCGAACCAACGATCGGCCGCCTTCTCGTCGAGAGGGTCCGACAGTGGCGTCCGTTCGACAGCGTGACCTGTTTCGCGATCTGATGATGAGGGCATGTCAGGGTCTCGGGCTGGATTCGGACCCGAGATACGACGCGTGCCTTAACAAAGGCTTTCTATCACATGGAACCGTGACCCAAAGGCCCTGGCAGGGGCAGCAGGATTCGAACCCGCGACCTGCGGATTTGGAATCCGCTGCTCTACCAACTGAGCTATACCCCTTCAGGCAAGCGTCGGAATATGATGGGACGGCGAGGGACGCAAGGGCTGAGTATGGGTACGATGCAGTCGCGCATCCCCCTTTCTCGATCGCTTCGAGGCGAAAAAAACTCCGACCATGGCAGCGTCAACCTGTAATGGCGAATGACCTCTCGACAGATGAAGACCTAGTTGAGTCAAGGTCTTGAAGTCGTCTTGAGCCTTTTCCGCTCTCATTCCCCGCACCGTTCCGAAAGTGCCGACGCACAGAAATCGCCGACGCTTTGCAACCAAATGTCCTGCGTCCGTGTTGTGCAGGTGTCAAACGGCACGGCTGACGATCCGAAGGAACGACGCCGCTGTCCGACGACGGAAACGCACAACCATGCCCCTGAAAGGAGCAACCATGAAATTCTCTTTCACCACCGCCGCCACCATTGCCGCCCTCACGTTCGGCGGTGCCGCAATCGCCCAGTCCACGTCCGAAATGGGTCAGGGCTATGACATGCTGCAGACCGCCCTGGCGACCGACTTCGAGCAGATGGGCATTCCGACCGACACGCTCGACAACCTGACACTGGGCCAGATCGCCGCGATCAAGGCCGTGGTGGAGTCGGAAGATGGCGACAGCCAGAAGCGGGGTCAGATCGAGGCGATCATCGCCAACAACTGATCGGCATCGACTTCGATGGGGGCGGCCTTCGGGTCGCCCCTTTTTCACGTCAAACCAAAAGGCCCCGCGGTATTCCGCGGGGCCTTCGTTGTTTCGGTGCGGCGGTGACGGCCGGGGCCGGCGGGCCGTCGGGCCGGCGGGGTCACTCGATGATCTTCGACACCACGCCCGCGCCCACGGTCCGGCCGCCCTCGCGGATCGCGAAGCGCAGGCCCTGCTCCATCGCGATCGGCGCGATCAGCTCCACGCCGAACGACACGTTGTCGCCCGGCAT
>NZ_CXPG01000014.1:10000-380405 GCF_001403735.1 Jannaschia rubra | reverse complement strand
TCGAGCGCCCGGCTGCGGTCGAGAAGCGGCGAGGCCAGCGCGTCGGCGAAATGCCCCACGTCCGGCTCCGCCGACCGCAGGCGCAGGTAGCCCAGCACCTGGTTGTCGCGCCCGGGGTCGAGCACCAGGACCTCGCCCTCGAACACCCGGAACTGCGTCAGCTCCTCGATGTTGGTGTAATGGCTGACGAGCAGCAGCGGCCCCGACCGCTCCGGGTCGCCGTCCCAGGCCGAGATCAGGTCGCGCAGCGCGGCGGTGCTTCGGGCGCCCTGCAGCGACAGCAGCAGGTTGAGCTCCGCGTCGGAGGCGACCGGCATGGTCGCCGCAATCTCCGGGTCCACCCGGTCGAAGCCTTCGAGGAGGGCCTCCACCGTCTGCTGGTTGCGGCACCACTGGCTGGCTACGATCCGCGACGGCAGCACGTCGTTCGCCGCCATCAGCGTGCCCAGGTTGCGCATGTCCTCCGCGCCCGCCTCGCTCAGCACCCGCTGGTCGGCGCAATCCTGCGGCGCCACGTCCTTTCGGTCGAGCTTCGACCAGTCGGTCGGGCCGTGGCGCATCAGGTAGACCACGTCGTCGCGCCCGAACATCTCCTCGAGCTGCTGGTAGGGCTCGAACCGCAGGGCGTCGTCGACCGAAAGGTCCCCCGCCTCGGCCGACATGGTCATCTCGCCCATGTGGGTCGAGATCTGCCGCATCGCCCCCCGCCCCTGATCCCCCTCCGCCCGCAAGGCGGCGGGGCTCAGGGCGATGCAGGCTGCAAGCGGCAGGGCGAGGCGGAACGACAGGGGCATCGAGGGACTTTCGAAGGATTGCGTGGAACAAGACAACCTAGACCGCCCGGCCGGAAAAACCGCAGGTCAGGGCAGCGGGGTCGAGGTGACGGCGCAGGGGAGCACGGGAGACCCGCCGGGGGGCCGTCCCGGACGATGGCCCCCCGACCCCCCGGCCTCAGGCGTCGCCGGCCGTCAGCTTCCCCGCGACATCGACCAGGCGACGGGCCTGGTGCGAGATGGCGGCCTGCACCTCCTCGGTGAACTCCGCGCCCGCGATGTGGCTGTAGCCGTAGGGGTTGCCGCCGGTCTTGAAGATGACGTCGTCGGTATAGCCCGGCGCCACCACGACCCCGCCCCAGTGCATGACCGTGGTGTAGAACGACACCAGCGTCGTCTCCTGCCCGCCGTTCACGTTCTGCGTCGAGGTCATCGCCGAGACCGGCTTGTTCGCCAGCCCGCCCCTGGACCAGATCCCGCCCAGCGTGTCGATGAAGGCGCGCATCTGGCTGGCCATGATGCCGAAGCGGGTCGGCGCCGAAATCAGATAGGCATCGGCCCATTCCATGTCCTCCACCGTCGCGTCGGGAACATCGGCGCCCCTCTCGGCCTGGGCCTTCCAGGCATCGACGCCGGCGACGACCTCGGCCGGCGCGGTCTCGGGCGCCTTCAGCAACCGAACCTCCGCCCCCGCCGCCCGCGCCGCCTCGGCCGCGATCGAGGCCATCCGATGATTGGTCCCGTAGCTGGAATAATAGATGACAGCGAGCTTGACAGACATGGAAGATCTCCTGTGAGGGGTGGTGGGAAGGGTCGTCAGGGAAGGCATCGGCCGCGCCCCGGTGACGATGGCGCGCCGGGGTCAGTCGGCGATGGCAGGCAGCGACCGTTCCAGCCGGTCGCGCAGATGGGCGTGTTGGTCCGGTAGCTTGAGGGCCTCGCCCAGGTGGGCCACATCCTCGTCGCGGTCGAAGCCGGGCTCGTTCGTGGCGATCTCGAACAGGACCCCGCCGGGGGTGCGGAAGTAGATCGCCCAGAAGTAGTCGCGGTCGATGGCCGGCGTGACATGAGCCCCCGGTTCCAGCAACGCCTTGCGGACGTCGGCCTGCGCCGCGCGGTTCTCCACCGCGAAGGCGACATGGTGGACCGACCCCGCGCCTTCGCGCGCCGGCTGCGCGTCGGGCAGAACCTCGAGGTCGATGACATCGGCGCCGTTGCCGCCGTCGAGGGCCAGCCGGATCAGCGCGCCCTCGCGGGCCACCTCGCGGTAGCCCATGAACGTCAGAAGTTCCGCGGTGGCGACCCCGTCGCGCAAGCGCATGGTCACGCCGCGAAAGCCGCGGATGCCTTTGTCCACAGGGACCGGACCGCCCGGCCAGGGCGCGCGCATGTCGTCCGGCGCCTCGGCCAGGGCAAAGCCTTCGCCGTCCGGGCCGAGGAACCGAAGGCGCTTCTCGCCGAAGCGACGCGTCTCCTCGATGCCTCCGACCCCGGCGCCGGCGAGGCGGTCGCGCCAGTCATCGAGAGACCCTTCGGGAACCGCGAAGGCCGTTTCGGATACGGCCCCCGTGCCGGGACGGCCCTTCACGATATGCGGGAACGGAAAATAGGTCATCACGGAGCCGGGCGTACCGGTCTCGTCGCCGTAATAGAGGTGATAGACATCGGGCGCGTCGAAGTTGACGGTCTTCTTGACCCGGCGCAGGCCGAGCACCTTGGTGAAGAACGCGTTGTTCTCCTGCGCATCCGCCGCCATGGACGTGACGTGGTGCAGGCCCCTGATCTGAGTGAGCACGTCGCGCTCCTTCCTGGATGATCTCGCTTGACCGAAGACTTAGGGTACCCGGTCACTCATAAGAACCGGCATAATATTGAATTGACCGTTGCACGTGATGTAATGATCTCCGCATGGGCGAACTCGAATCCATCCGTGTCTTTCTGGCCGTGGCCGAATTGGAGAGTTTTGCCGGTGCGGCCCGGCAACTCGGGCTGACGCCGGCATCGGTCACGCGAACCGTCGCGGCACTGGAGGCACGGCTGGGCCTGCAGCTTCTGGTGCGGACGACACGGCGGGTGTCGTTGACCTCCGCCGGCGCGATCTATGCCGCACGGGTGCGTCCGCTCGCACAGGGGCTGGCGCATGCGGCCGAGGAAATCCGCGAGGCACAGGGCATGACCGCGGGGCATATCCGCATCAGTGCGCCCCTGTCGCTGGGGCTGAAGGTCCTGCCCGACGTCCTGTCGCAATTCGCGGTGCTGCATCCGCAGACGCATGTGGCCGTGAACCTTTCCGACCGGTTCGTCGATATCGTGGAGGAGGACTACGACCTCGCCGTCCGCATCTCCGGGCCGCCCACCGACAAGTCGACGATCTGGCGCAAGATCTGCCGGGTTCCGCGCGTCCTCGTGGCGACTCCGGGGTGCATCGCGGCCAGGGGTCGGCCGCGTACGCCCGACGATCTGGGCGCCTATTCCCGGCTGAGCTACCAGGCGGACTCGCGCGATGAGACGTGGGAGTTGTCCAAGGGGACCACCCGCCGCAACGTGAAGGCCGACGGAACCTTCAGCGCCAACAACGGAGACCTCCTTGCGCGCCTCGCGTCGAACGGCGAAGGCATCGCGCTTCTGCCGCGCTTCATCGTGGCGGAGGCTCTGGAGGCGGGGCGGCTGATCGAACTTCTCCCCGACTGGTCGGCGCCGGAGATCTGGCTCACGCTCTATTATCCGCCCTATGAACGGCTTCCGCTTCGGGTGGCGACGTTCTCGGACTTCTTCGAAGCCCATGTGAAGGAGACTTGCGCGTTGTGATACGGCCGCGCCTCCCCGGCCCTGTTTCCGGTTCCGCCGGTCGGGACGGAACCGACGGGTCGCCGTCCCGGACCCGTCAGCCCCGGTGCAGCGGCCGCGGAACGCCCGGAACGCCCGTTTCGCACTCCAGGGCGGCGCGATCCCAGTTGCCCGTCTTCGCCGCGGCCTCATAGGTCGATTGCATGAACGACATCAGCATCGCTTCGGGGTCGTCGCTGGCGCGCACCTCGGCATAGGGCAGCAGGAACTCGCCCAGCCCGTCGTCGAACCGCGCCGCGTCCGGCCCTGCGGGTCGATCGGCGAAACCGTCCGGCGCGGGGTAGGCATAGGAGTAGAACATGGGTTCATCCACGCCGCCGCCGCCCGGCCAGAAACCCGCAGAGGACACTTCGTGGCTATAGGCCTCCTGCGCGACGTCGTCGGGCAGATTGGGAATGCCGGCCGGATGGAGGGGCGCCAGCCGACCCGAAAATCGTGTGACGGCGAGATCGAACGACCCCCAGAACAGATGCACGGGCGAGACCTTGCCCAGAAATCCGGTGCGGAACGTCTCGAACACCGGAACGATGCGCAGGAGCGCCCCATGGTAGCGCGCGACCGCATCGGCGTCGTAGGGGCGCCGGTCGGTGTCGTCGGCGAAGGGCACCGCCTCGGCCACCTCATTGGGCGCACCGTGGATGTCGAACGTGCCGCCGACCCCTTCGACCGCCGTCCGGGTGCGGTCGAGGAAATCGGCCACCCCCATGGCTTCGAGCGCGAAGCTCTCCCGCGCGCCGGTCTCGGCTTCGGCGACGAGACGATGATCGACGAGATCGAAGGTCAGGCAGATGCAACCGCCCGGCTCGTGCACCGGCCCCGTGGTCATGCCGCGGGGCGTGACGTAGAGGGTCGCGTGCCAGGAATGGTTGACCCAGGGCGTATGGGTCAGACGGTACTTGCCCACGATCTGCGTCCACAGGTGCACTGCGGCGCAGGTCCCGGCCCATTCGCCGTAGGGTATCGACGGCCAGGCGGCCCTGCCCCGTGGTGCGTTCACCCCATCGGATCCATGTTCTGGCGCTTCAGGGCAAGACGCACGCCCTCGTCTGCCTCCATCCGGGCCATGTGCGACTTCAGCGCCGGATAGTCCCCGTAGGAAAGCGGTGTCTGATCGATCCAGCGCGTCAGCACATAGAGGAACGTATCCGCGAAGCTGCGTTTGCCCAGGTACCATTCACCTCCGTTGTCGCGCAGCGTGCCGTTCAGACGCTCGTAATGCCCGGCGAGCGTTTCATAGGCCTTGCGCTTGACCTCCGCCTGCCCGTCCTCGGTCTCGGCCAGGTTCTGGGGGCCGAAATGACCGCCATAGGCGGCATGGACCTCCGACGTCATGTAGGACAGCGCTTCCGCTTCCTTCCGGCCGAGGTCCGTATCGCGGGCATAGCCCTCGGAGCCGTGCTCCGCCCCCAGCCAGGCCAGGATCGCCGCCGCCTCGGTCAGCACGTCACCGTCGTCAAACTGGACCGCCGGCACCTTGGCCTTGGGATTGATGGCCAGGTAGGCGTCCTTCTTGTGATCGCCGTAGGCCATGGTGTGAATGTCGACCGGCGCATCCAGCCAGGCGACGGCGATGTTGGGCGAAAGCGAGCAGGTTCCGGGCATCGTATAAAGCGTCGTCATCGGGTTCCATCCTTGTGCGATCGTGGCTCGTTGGTGCGGGACCTAAGACGTCGCGGAGGTTCGGCAACCGAGGCGGGTCGATGTCCTTCTCCGTCGAGATGGCACAGGGCATTCGAGGCGCCGGTCCGGGGGGGCTTGCCTGCGGCGGCGAAATCCTCAGGGTTCCGGCGACGCTGCATGACGGATGGACCATGGATCTTCGCGCCCTCGCCCTCGGCCTTCTTTTCGCGGCGATGTGGTCGTCGGCCTTCACGTCGGCGCGCATCATCGTGACCGAAGCGCCGCCGATCCTGTCGCTGGCGCTGCGCTTCGCCATCTCGGGCGCCCTGGGCATCGCCATCGCATGGGCGGCGGGGCAGCGGATGGCGCTGACGCGGGGGCAGTGGCGGGCGGTGGTGGTCTTCGGCATCTGCCAGAACGCGCTCTACCTGGGGCTGAACTTCGTCGCGATGCAGTGGATCGAGGCGTCGCTGGCCGCGATCATCGCCTCCTGCCTGCCGCTGCTCGTGGCGCTTGCGAACTGGGTGCTGTTCTCGGAACGCACACGGGTGCTGGGGGTCGCGGGCCTTCTGGCGGGGACGTTCGGCGTGATGCTTATCATGGGCACCCGGCTGTCGGGCGGCGCGGACCCTCTGGGCATCTTGCTGTGCCTCATCGCGGTCGCGGCGCTGACTGCCGCGACCCTGTCGGTGCGGGGCGCGTCGGGTGGCGGCAACCTTCTGATGGTGGTGGGGCTGCAGATGGTCGTGGGGGCCGTGACCCTGTTGCCCATCGGATTGGCGGTCGAAACATGGGACGTGACCTGGACGCCCCGCCTGATCGCAGCACTGGCCTATACGACGCTGGTGCCGGGGCTGGCGGCGACCTGGATCTGGTTCCTGCTGGTCGCGCGAATCGGCGCGACGCCCGCCGCGACCTTCCACTTCCTCAACCCGTTCTTCGGCGTGGTCATCGCCTGGGCACTGCTGGGGGAGCAGCTTGGCCCGCTCGACGTGGCGGGGGTCGTGGTGGTGACGCTGGGCATCCTCGCGGTACAGTTGAGCCGGCTGCGGTCGCGTCAGCCGGTGCCGCCGCCGCCTGCCTCCGCCGCATCCGCCGTCGCGGCCCCGCGCACCGGGGGCTGACCGGCGACGCGGTCGACCCAGGCGCGGATGGAGGCCTCATCGGGTATGAGGTCGGTCGACTTCTGGAACGGCGAGGCGACGAGGATGTCCACAGTCGTGAACCCTTGCCGCAGGAGATAAACCCGGCCGTCCGAAAGCGCGGCCGCGATCCGGGACATCGTCTCCTCCGGGCCGCGCAGACCGGACGAAATGACAGGATGATCCATACCGGCCGCCTGACAGAGCAATACGGGTTCCGCGACGCCTGCATGCCAAGCCAGCCATGTCAGGAACGCCCCCGCGTTCCGGCGCTGCCGGCGCCGCGATGGCCGGGCCGTCGGGGAACAGTTCGCTCAGATACGACAGGACCGCCGCGCGTTCGGTCACGACCGCCCCGTCGTGCACAAGCGCGGGCACCTTGCCGTCGGGATGCGGGGTCGCGCCCGCCGCTGCCGTCCTGGCGCGGGATCGACGTCGTGCGAACCTCGGCCCGGACCTCCAGATCCATCGCGATAACCGCTGCCCGCACGGTAGTGCAGCGCATCAGCGGCGCCTGATGAAACACGATCATCGGACGCTCTCCGGCGGCTGATACGGGCCGGAGGATGTACAGCCGGCGCTGTCCTGTCACCCTGATCCCGCTCGCGGGTGGGTCTCAGCCGATCCGGCCGCCCCCGTCGCCCACCTGTCCCCGGTGCAGCAGCAGGTGGTCGAGCAGGACGCAGGCCATCATCGCCTCGGCCACGGGGACGGCGCGGATCCCGACGCAGGGGTCGTGGCGGCCGCGGGTGACGATGGTGGTGTCCTCGCCCGCCTTGGTGATCGTCCGCCGTTCCGACAGGATCGACGACGTGGGCTTGACGGCGAAGCGCACCACGACATCCTGCCCGGTGCTGATGCCGCCCAGGATGCCACCCGCGTGGTTCGACGAATACACCGGCCCGCCGGGGCCCATCGAGATCTCGTCGGCGTTGTCGCGCCCGGTAAGGCGGGCGGCCTGCATTCCCTCGCCGACCTCGACGCCCTTCACGGCGTTGATCGACATCATCGCCGCCGCGAGGTCCGTGTCGAGCTTGCCGTAGACCGGCGCGCCCAGCCCGGGCGGCAGGCCCCGCGCCACGCATTCCACGATGGCGCCGACCGAGTTGTGGTCGTCGCGGCGCAGCCAGTCGAGGTGGTCGCCAAAGGCCTGCGCCGCCACCGGGTCGGGGCACCAGAAGTCGTTGCGCGCGATCTCCTCCCAGTCGAAACGGTCGCGGTCGATGTCGAGCGGCCCCATCGCCGTCATGTAGCCGGTGATCCGCAGGTTCGGCAGCAATTGGCCAAGCGCCGCGCGGGCCACGCCGCCCGCCGCCACGCGGGCCGCGGTTTCGCGAGCCGAGGACCGGCCGCCGCCGCGATAATCGCGCACGCCGTACTTTTGCCAATACGTGATGTCGGCATGGCCGGGCCGGAACTTCTCGGCGATGTCGCCATAATCCTTCGAGCGCTGATCGGTGTTGCGGATCATGAGCTGGATCGGTGTGCCGGTGGTCACGCCCTCGAAGGTGCCCGACAGGATCTCGACCTCGTCGGCCTCGCGCCGCTGGGTGGTGTGCTTGGAACGGCCGGGCTTGCGCGCTTCCATCCAGTGCTGGATCTGCTCGGGCTCCAGCGGCACGCCCGGCGGGCAGCCGTCGACGGTGGCGCCCAGCGCGGGGCCGTGGCTTTCGCCCCATGTGGTGATGCGGAACAGATGGCCGAACGTGTTGAGGGACATGCGCGCTCTCCTTCCCCGTGGCTTAGCCAGCCCCCGCACGCCCCGCAACCCGCGGGGGCTGGCCCCGATGCGCGGGATGGGCTAGGCAGGGTCTACCTCGGGGGGCCTTCACAGGCTGAGATGCTGACCAGCGGACCCGTTGAACCTGAACCGGTTAACACCGGCGGAGGGAAGGTGCGGTGTCTCGAACCTCTCCCCGTCCGTCGCCATGGGAGTTGAGAGAGATGAGATCGACCATCACCATTGCCGCGGGCCTGACCCTGATCGGAACGGCCGTCGCGGCCGAGCCCCTGACGGTCTATGCGCCCGACTATTTCGCCTCCGAATGGGGGCCGGGGCCGGCCATCAAGGCGGCTTTCGAGGCCTCCTGTTCGTGCGAGATCGACTATGTCACGGGCGACGTGCTGCCCCGCCTCCGGCTGGAGGGCGAACGCACCCGCGCCGATGTCGTCATCGGGCTGAACACCGACGATGCGGAGCGCGCCCGCGCCACCGGCCTGTTCGCGCCGCACAACGTCGACACCATGGGCCTGACCATGCCGGTTGATTGGGAGGACGACGTCTTCTTGCCCTTCAACTGGGGTCACACGGCCTTCGTCTACGACACCACGCGGGTCGACGATGTGCCCGACAGCTTCCGCGACCTCGTGGACAACCACCCCGACCTGACGCTGGCCATCCAGGACCCGCGCACTTCGGTATCGGGGCTGGCCATGGCGCTCTGGATGCACCGGGTGTTCGGCGAGGAGGCGACCGACGCCTGGGCCGCGCTGGCGCCCCGGATCGTCACCGTGACGAAAGGGTGGTCCGAATCCTACGGCATGTTCACCGACGGCGAGGTGGAGATGGTGCTGAGCTATACGACCTCGCCCGCCTATCACCTCATCGCCGAGGACGACGATACGAAGAAGGCGGCGATCTTTCCCGAAGGCCACTACGTCATGGTCGAGACGGCGGGACAGCTCGCACGCACCGATCAGCCCGATCTGGCGCAGGCCTTCATGGACTTCATCCTGAGCGAGGAGTTCCAGTCGATCATCCCGGAAGGCAACTGGTCGCTCCCCGCGAAACTGCCGCCCGAACGGATGCCCGAAGGATTTGCGGCGCTGGCCATGCCCGAGGTCGCGCTCATTTATGACAGCGCGGAGGCCGAGGCCCTGCGCGACACGGTCATCGCCGAGTTCGAGGCCGGGATGGCCGCGCGGTGACGACCGGCACCCGCCTTGGCCATATCGCCACCGGCGCCGTCGCGGCGGCGCTGCTGCTGCCCCTGGGGGCGGTTGCCTGGCGGGCCGAAGGCTGGAGCGGGTTCCGCGCGTCGGACGGGCATGTCCTATGGTTCACGCTGTGGCAGGCCATGGTCTCGGCGGCGCTGTCGATCCTGCTGGCGGTGCCGGTGGCGCGGGCGCTGGCGCGGCGGCGGTTTCCGGGGCGCGGCTGGGTCGTCTTGCTGCTTGGGGCGCCGTTCATCCTGCCCGTGATCGTGGCGGTGCTGGGGCTCGTCGCCGTCTTCGGGCGCACGGGCGCGGTCAACACGGCGCTGGGCTGGGCGGACCTCGGGCCGGTGTCGATCTATGGCTGGCAGGGGGTGATCCTGGCGCATGTGTTCTTCAACATGCCGCTCGCGACCCGCCTGATCCTGCAGGGATGGCTGGCCGTTCCGGGCGAACGCCTGCGACTGGCGGCATCGCTGGGCTTCGCGCCCGGCGACACGTTCCGCCTGCTCGAATGGCCGATGCTGCGGGGGGTGGTGCCGGGCATCTTCCTCGTCATCTTCCTGATCTGCACAACGTCCTTCGCCGTCGCGCTGGCGCTGGGCGGCGGCCCGCGCGCGACCACGGTGGAGCTTGCCATCTATCAGGCGTTCCGCTTCGACTTCGACCTGTCGCGCGCGGCGCTGCTCGGGGCCGTGCAGCTTTGCCTTGGCGGGGCTGCGGCACTGCTGTCGCTCAGGCTGACGCTGCCATCGGGGTTCGGCGCGGGCCTCGACCGGGCGGTGCCGCGCTGGGACAGTGGCGGCTGGGGGCTCAGGGTGCAGGACAGCGCCGCGATCCTGCTCGCCTGCCTGTTCCTTCTGCTGCCCATGGTGCTGGTGCTGTCGCAGGGCGCGCTGGCGGTCACGGGCCTGCCCGCGTCGGTCTGGTGGGCGGCTGTCCGGTCGCTCGCGGTCGCGCTGACGGCGGCACTGGCGACCACCGCGCTGGCGTTCGTCATGGCGCAGGCGGCGACGGGCGCGCGGGGCGGCTGGGCCGAGGTGATCGGCACGCTGTCGGTCGCCGCCTCGCCCCTGGTGCTGGGCACGGGGCTTTATGTCCTGCTGCTGCCCGTCGTGAACCCGGTGTCCATGGCCCTGCCCGTCACCGTCTTCGTCAACGCGGTGCTGGCCCTGCCCTTCGCCCTGCGCGCGCTGATCCCGGCGATGCGCGACCTCGACCGCGATTATGGCCGGCTGTCGGCGTCGCTCGGGCTGGGGGGCCTTGCCTGGGTGCGGCTGGTGGCGCTGCCGCGTCTGCGGCGACCCCTGGGGTTCGCGGCGGGGCTGACGGCGGCGCTGGCGGCGGGGGACCTGGGCGTGATCGCCCTGTTCGCCTCGCCCGATCAGGCGACGCTGCCGCTGGTGCTCTATCAACTGATGGGGGCCTACCGGATGGAGGACGCCAAGGCCGCTGCCCTGATCCTCGTGGCGCTGTCGCTGGGGCTGTTCTGGCTGTTCGAACGGGGGGGACGCCATGCTGGCGCTTGAGGATCTGCGGGTCGAACTCGGGGATTTCACCCTGGCGGCGGATGCTGCCTTCGTCGAAGGGCGCATCACCGCGCTGATGGGCGCGAGCGGGTCGGGCAAATCCACCCTGCTGGCCGCCATCGCCGGGTTCGTCGCGCCCGCCTCGGGGCGGATCCGCGTGACCGGAGCCGACATCACCGGGTTGCCGCCCGGGGAGCGGCCGCTGTCGATCCTGTTCCAGGACCAGAACCTGTTTCCCCACCTGACGGTCGCACGCAACATCGGGCTGGGCCTGCGCCCGGACCTGCGCCTGTCGGCGGATCAGCGCGCCGCGCGGGATGCCGTGCTGGACCGCGTGGGCCTGACGGGTCTGGGCGACCGCCTGCCCCGCGACCTGTCGGGCGGACAGCAGAGCCGCGCGGCGCTGGCGCGGGCGCTGCTGCGCGGCCGTCCCTGGCTGCTGCTGGACGAGCCGTTCTCGGCTTTGGGCCCCGCATTGCGGGCCGAAATGCTGGCGCTCCTGAAGGAGACGGCACGGGGGGAGGGTCTGTCCGTGGTGATGGTCACCCATGCGCCCGAGGACGCGCTGGCCATCGCGGACGAGACGGCGCTCGTCTCGGACGGGCGGCTGATCGCGCCGGTGCCCACGCGCGCGCTGTTCGACGCTCCGACGCCGGAACTGCGCGCCTATCTCGGATGACGGCCCCCGGCGGGAACCGGGGGACCGCCGTCAGATCATTCGGAGAACTGCGCGAGGAACGCGTAGAGGTCGACCGCGTCCTCCTCCTTGCGGACCTTGTAGGTCATCTTGCCGCGGCCGGAACTGTCGCCCGTCACCTCCCGCAGGTGGCCGGTCGGGTCCAGCGAATAGGCCACGAAGGTCGCTTCGTCATAGGCCATCCCGGCTTCGCCCGCCTCGACCATCAGGTCGGAGTAGTTGAAATCCTCGACCGTGCCTGCGGTGCGCCCGACGACGCCGAACAGGTTCGGCCCGGTCTTCGACGCGCGGCCGGCCAGCACTTCGCCGTCGGCGTCCTGCACGACGTGGCACGACTGGCACTGGCGGAACGCCTTTTCGCCGGCGGCGGCGTCACCGGTAGGGGCCGCGTCGTCCTGGGCGTATGCCGCGCCGGCGGCGAGCAGGGCGGCAGCGGTCAGAAGGCTACGAAACATGGGTATCTCCGTCTCTTGGCTAAGGTCGGGGAACTCTGGGTGAATTCCGATGGGGTGACAACTCCCCCCGTCGTCGCATCGTTCCGCGGACGGGGCTTGGCGCGGCCGGCGGATGGCGCTAGGCAGCGACCGCCTGACGCGACGGGAGCGGCCATGACCGACGAGACGACGATTCCCGCCTGGGTGGATGGCCGGCTGATGCCGGTGGGCAAGCTGGACGCGCACCGGCGGGCGCTGCGGCACAAGGCGGTGTCTGTCTTCGTGATGGCGGGCGACCGCCTGCTGATCCAGCAGCGCGCCGCGGGCAAATACCACACGCCGGGCCTCTGGGCGAACACCTGCTGCACCCATCCGCACTGGGGTGAGGACGGCGCGACCTGCGCGGCCCGCCGACTGGCCGAGGAGCTGGGGATCGAGGGCCTGACCCTGAACCCGCGCGAGGGCATCGAGTACCGCGCCGACGTCGGAAACGGCCTGACCGAGCACGAGGTGGTCGAGGTCTTCGTGGCCGAGGCGCCGGCAGACCTGCGGATCGACCCGAACCCCGAGGAGGTGCAGGCCGTCCGCTGGACCCCCCTGCCCGATCTGCTGGCCGAGGTGGCGGCGCATCCGGACCGTTTCACCCCCTGGCTGCGGATCTATCTGTCGGACCATCTGCCCCGCATCTTCGGCTGATCCCGCGCGCCGGGGTGGCATCCGGCCTCCGCTCGGCCCATATCGGACCCCGAGACGCAAGGAGAGTTCCATGAGCGATTTCCCCGGCTGGCACGGCACCACCATCGTCGGCGTCCGCAAGGGCGGACAGGTCGTCGTCGCGGGCGATGGACAGGTGAGCCTGGGCCAGACCGTCATCAAGGGCACGGCCCGCAAGGTGCGCCGTCTGTCACCCGGCGGCTTCGACGTAGTCGCGGGCTTCGCCGGATCGACCGCCGACGCCTTCACCCTGCTGGAGCGGCTGGAGGCCAAGCTGACCGCCACGCCGGGACAGCTCGCGCGGGCGAGCGTCGAGCTGGCCAAGGACTGGCGCACCGACAAGTACCTGCAGAAGCTGGAGGCCATGCTGATCGTCACCGACGGCACCGACCTTCTGATCATCACCGGCGCGGGCGACGTGCTGGAGCCGGAGCACGACGTCGCCGCCATCGGGTCGGGGGGCAACTATGCCCTGGCCGCCGCACGGGCGCTGATGGACGGCGACCTGACCGCCGAGGAGGTTGCGCGCCGGTCCATGGCGATCGCCGCCGACATCTGCGTCTATACCAACGGCAGCCTGACGGTCGAGACGATCGCCCCGCGCGGCTGAGGACGTCGCCGCCCGCCCCCGCAAGGAGAGACCCATGACAGACCTGACCCCGCGCGAGATCGTCTCGGAACTCGACCGCTTCATCATCGGCCAGAAGGACGCCAAGCGCGCCGTGGCCGTGGCGCTGCGCAACCGCTGGCGGCGCAAGCAGCTGGGCGACGACCTGCGCGACGAGGTCTATCCCAAGAACATCCTGATGATCGGCCCCACCGGCGTCGGCAAGACCGAGATCAGCCGCCGCCTGGCGAAGCTTGCGCAGGCGCCCTTCCTCAAGGTCGAGGCCACGAAGTTCACCGAGGTCGGATATGTCGGCCGCGACGTCGAGCAGATCGTCCGCGATCTGGTGGATTCCGCGCAGGTCATGACGCGCGAGAGGATGCGCGAGGACGTCAAGGCCAAGGCCCACCGCGCCGCCGAGGACCGGGTGATCGCCGCGCTGGCCGGTGACGACGCACGAGAGGGCACGCGCGAGACGTTCCGCAGGAAGCTCAGGGCGGGCGAGCTCGACGACAAGGTGATCGAGCTGGAGGTGGCCGACACCTCGAACCCCATGGGCATGGCCATTCCGGGGCAGCCGGGGATGGACCAGATGGCCAACCTGGGCGACCTGTTCGGCAAGATGATGCAGCGCCGCGTGCGCAAGCGCCTGACCGTCGCGGCGAGTTATGACCTCCTGATCGACGAGGAGGCGGACAAGCTGCTGGATGCCGAGGCCGTCACGCGAGAAGCCGTGCGCGCGGTCGAGCAGTCGGGCATCGTCTTCATCGACGAGATCGACAAGGTCTGCGCCCGGTCCGACGCGCGCGGCGGCGACGTCAGCCGCGAGGGGGTGCAGCGGGATCTTCTGCCGCTGATCGAGGGCACGACCGTCAGCACCAAGCACGGGCCCGTCCGCACCGACCACATCCTGTTCATCGCCTCGGGCGCCTTCCACATCGCCAAGCCGTCTGACCTTCTGCCCGAGCTTCAGGGCCGCCTGCCCATCCGGGTCGAGCTTCGCGCCCTGACCGAGGAGGATTTCGTCCGCATCCTGACCGAGACCGACAATGCCCTGACCCGGCAATACACCGCCCTGATGGCGACAGAGGACCTTACCGTCAGCTTCACCGACGACGGCATCGCCGCGCTGGCGAGGATCGCCGCCGGCGTGAACGAGAGCGTCGAGAACATCGGTGCGCGGCGGCTTTACACGGTGCTGGAGCGGGTGTTCGAGGATCTGTCCTTCGACGCCCCCGACAAGGGCGGGGAGGAGGTCGTGATCGACGGCGATTTCGTCGAGCGCCAGCTGGGCGAGCTGGCCCGGTCGCAGGACATCAGCCGCTACGTCCTCTGAGATGGGCGGGTTCGGCGCCTTCCTGCGCGACAACGCTTTGTTCCTTTCGGCGGGCGTGCTGCTGTCGTTCACGTCGAGTTTCGGGCAGACCTTCTTCATCTCGGTCTTCGCGGCCGGGATCATGCGCGACTTCGGCCTGACCGACGGGCAATGGGGCCTGCTCTATACCGTCGCCACCTCGTGCTCGGCGCTGGCGATGCTTTGGGCGGGTGTGCTGACCGACCGGTTCCGCGTGCGCCACCTGCATGTCGTCGTGACCCTTCTACTGGCCGGGGCCGCGTTGGCCATGGCGACCGTCACCTCGGTCGCCGCGCTGGCCGTCACCGTCTTCGCGCTGCGCTTCGCGGGACAGGGGATGATGTTCCACGTCGGCGTCGTCGCCATGGCGCGGTGGTTCGTCGCCACGCGCGGCCGGGCCCTGTCGGTCGCGTCGATGGGGGTGGCAACAGGGCAGGCGCTGCTGCCGGTGGCCTTCGTCGCGCTGCTGGGCGTCGCGGACTGGCGGGTGCTGTGGGTCGTGGTGGCGGGCGTCGTGCTGGCGGGCCTGCCGGCGATGCAGCGCCTTCTGCGGGCAGAGCGCACACCCCGGTCGCTGGCCGAGGCACCGCAGGCGGCGGGAATGCGCGGCCGGCACTGGACGCGGCGCGACCTGCTGGGTCACTGGCTGTTCTGGGCGATGGTGCCGATGCTTCTGGCGCCGCCCGCCTTCGGCACGGCGCTGTTCTTTCATCAGGTCCATCTGACGCAGGTGAAAGATTGGGCGCTGGTCGATTATGTCGCGCTGCTTCCACTGTTCACGGCGGTGTCCATCGCGGCGATGTTCCTGTCCGGCGCGGTGCTGGACCGCGTGGGATCGGCGCGGCTGATGCAGGGCCTGATGCTGCCTTATGTGGCGGCCTTCGCCGTTCTGGCGGGGGCACAGACACTCTGGGGCGCGGCGGGCGCGCTGATGTTGTTTGCAGCAGGGGCCGGGGCACAGGCGACGGTTCCGGCGGCCTTCTTCGCGGAGTTCTTCGGCACCCGGCATCTGGGTGCGATCAAGGCGCTGTCGGCGGCGGTCATGGTCTTCGGCACCGCCATCGGGCCGGGCCTGACCGGCGCGCTGATCGACGCGGGGTTCGACCTGCCGGAACAGATGCCCGGCATCGCGGCGTGGTTCCTCGGGTCGGGCGTGCTTGCCGCCTGGGCAATCGCCCGCGCCCGTCGCGACCTAGCCGCTGCGCCGCAGGTAGACGTAGCAGGCGCCTGAGCCGCCGTGGCTGCGGTGCGCTTCGCTCACCTGCAGCACCACGGCCGACAGGGGCGGCAGGCGCAGCCAATGCGGCACCTGCCGTTTCAGGACGCCCCTGTCGCGGCCGAAGGGATCATCCGACGCGCCGGTCCGCCCCTTGCCGGTCACGACGACGACCAACCGCCTGCCCTTGGCATGGGACGACAGGATGAACCGCGCCAGCGCGGGATGCGCCACGTCGAGCGTCATGCCGTGCAGGTCGATCGTCGCCTCGGGGCGCAGCTTGCCCGACGCCATCCGCCGGTGCGTCTTTGCATCCATCCGAAGCGACGCGGGCTTGGAGGCCGGAGGCGGCAGGACCGTCCGTGCCGTCTGGCCGGCGCGAAACGGGTCGATGCGTGCAGGCGGTTCGACCTTGGGCGGGTCGGGCCGCGGTTCGGACGTCGGCTGGACGGAGTGCATCGGTTCCGCCGTCCGGCTGTAGCGGGACCAGACCTCCCGGTCCTCGGGCGTGAGGCCGCGGCGTTTCATCGCGGCTCCAGTGCGGTGAAGCGGCCGGGATGGTTCAAGCGGCCGGCTGCCCGTCCCGCCGCGTCGCCGGTGCCGAAGAACAGGTCTGCGCGCCCCGGCCCGCGGATGGCCGACCCCGTATCCTGCGCGATGCAGAGGCGGGCGATGCCGTCGACCTCTACCCAGACGGGGGCGCCGAGGGGGGTGTGGTCCGGGTCGACGGCGATGCTGCGATGCGCGGTCACAGGGCAAAGCGTGCCGCGAGGGCCGCTGTCGGGCGGCAGGTCGACCGGCGCGAACATGACGTAACTGGGGTTTTCCGCCATGACGGCGCGGCCCTGCGCGGGATCGGCGCGCAGCCAGTCCTTCAGCGCCTGCGCCGTGATATCGGGCCCCAAGATCTCACGCTCCACCAGCAGCGCGCCGATCGAGCGATAGGGATGGCCGTTCCCGCCGGCGTAGCCCACCCTGAGCGTGCCCCCATCCACCAGACGGATGCGGCCGGAGCCCTGCACCTGCAGGAAGAAGCGGTCCACTTCGTCGCGCAGCCAGGCGATCTCATGGCCGGCGAGCCGCGGCTCGATTTTCGCGCGGGGCGCGTCGATGCCGCCGGGCGGAAGCGCGTGGATCGGCACGGGGAAGGTATCGGTGGGCTTCAGGCTGCCGTCGATCTCGGGCTCGTAGTAGCCCGTGAAGTGACCCGGGACGGGGGTCGATGGCCGGAAATGAGTCTCGAAGAAAGTGCGGGCATCGGTCGCGGCCTGCGCGGCACGGGACAGGGGGCCATCGGGTTTGAGACGGAATGCCGCCAGCGCCGCGTCCAGATCGTCCGCCTCCCACCCCGGCAGACAGGAAAACGAAAGCCGCCCCGTTTCGGGGGCGGCATCGGTGTCGGCGGCTGGCACGTGTCAGCCCCCCGTCGCGACCAGCTTCCAGTTGGGATCGTCGGACCCCATGACGCGGGCGAACGTCCAGACGTCGCGCTGCTTGCGGATCGCGTTGGGATCGCCCTCGACGACCTTGCCATCGACGTCGCGGATCACGCTGGTGAGTTCGGCCACGAACCGCAGCGTTATCTGAGCCTCATTGTCGGAGCGGTCGAACTCCGCCTCGCGCAGGCTCGTCTCGCGCACGCCGATGAAGCTCGCGTCCACGCGCAGCCCCTTGTCCTCCCGGTCGGAGACGACGCCGAGAAACGCCTCGTAGACGTCTTCGGACAGGAACGGCTGGACGGCGCCCATGTCGCCACGCTCGAACGCCATGAGGATCATCTCATAGGCCTGGCGAGCGCCCGAGATGAATTCGGTCACGCTGAACCCCGGCTCCACCAGCTTCATCGCCGCCAGGGCCTTGGCGTTGGCGCTGTCTTCCTCGACATGGTCGGTGATGTCACGGTCGGGGCCGCCCTCGATCACCTCGAAGTCGCGGCGCACGTCGGTACTGCGCGAGGGCTCCACCGCGGGCGGCTTCTCGAACCCCGTCCGCGTTCCCAGCACGTTCTTGAGCCGGATGACCAGGAACAGGGCGATGGCGGCGAGGACCAGAAGTTGTATCACGGCGTCGTTCATCCTTCTCTCCGGTCCATGCGAGGGTTGGTATCGCGAACCTCGGACATATGTAAGGCGGCAAGGGGGTCAAGGGAAGCCGCACCCCGCACGGAGGAGACCCGCCCATGTGGCTTTTCGCCATTTTCGTCGCTGTCCCGATCGTCGAGATCGCCCTGTTCATCCAGGTCGGCGGGTGGCTGGGCCTCTGGCCCACCCTGCTCATCGTGGTCCTGACGGCAATGCTGGGCACGTTCCTCGTGCGGCGGCAGGGGCTGGCGGAGTTGCGTCGGCTTCAGGGGTCGCTCAACGAACTCAGCGATCCGACGCGGCCGTTGGCGCATGGCGCGATGATCCTGGCGGCGGGGCTTTTGCTGCTGACGCCGGGCTTCTTTACAGATGCCGCGGGATTCCTGCTGCTGATCCCCGGCGTCCGCGACGCCGCGATGACGCAGGTCCGCCGACGCATCCGCGTTCAGTCGTTCACCATGGGGCAGACGGGGCGCCGGACCGGCCCCCCGCCGCCCGCGCGCGACGACGTTGTCGAAGGCGATTATGTCGAGGTGCCGCGCGACGGCCGTCCGTCGGGCTGGACCCGGACCGACGACGACGCCGACCCCGAGCGGCGCTGAGGCTGCCGGTTGTGAGGGGTCGGAGGCTCTGATACTCCGGCGCCGACCCGTTTCTGACCCGAGGACACCAGATGGCCGACGAAGACCAGACCAGCCCCGAGACCGCCGCCCCGGCCGATGGCGCCGCCCAGAACGGCGCCGCGCAGGGCCAGCAACTGCCGCAGATGCAGATCCTGGGGCAGTTCATCCGCGACCTGTCCTTCGAGAACGTAGCCGTCCAGAAGGGCCGCGCGATGGAGGGGCAGCCCGACATCAACGTGCAGGTCGGGCTGGAAGCGAAGAAACGGCCGACCGAAGGACAGTTCGAGGTCGGCGTGAAGCTGAGCATCACGGCCCGCGTCAAGGGGGGCGACGATCCGATCTTCGCGCTGGAGCTCGACTACGCCGGCGTCTTCCAGATCGCCAATGTGCCCGACCAGCAGATGCATCCCTATCTGATGATCGAATGTCCGCGAATGCTGTTCCCGTTCCTGCGCCGCATCGTGTCGGACGTGTCGCGCGACGGCGGCTTCCCGCCCCTGAACCTTGAGAACATCGACTTCGTCGCGCTCTACCGCAACGAATTGACGCGCCGGGCGCAGGCCGAGGCGGCGACGGCCACGAAGTCGTGATCTTTCGCCGCCCGGCGCGGTGGTGCCGGGCGGTCAGAAGGTCTTGAAGGTGAGCGTGGTGAAGCTGCGCTCGATCCCTTCGATGTCGAGCAGGTTGTCGTTGATGAACATGCCCGGATCGACGTCTTCGGCGATATAGAACTTGATCAGCAGGTCGAACTCGCCGCTCGTGGAATAAAGCTCCGAGTGGATCTCGCGTTCCGCGATGGCGTCGGCCACGGCATAGGCGGTGCCGGGCCGGCATCGAAGCTGGACGAACATGCATTTCATGGCGAACTCCCCGGTCGTGTTCCCGGACCGTCCGACGCGGAGGCGCGGGGTTCAAGCCGAAACCGCGCCGCGCGCCCCGTCAGCCCGATTTCTTCCACAGGGCACCTTCGCCCAGCTTCTCCACAAAAGCCGCATGGGCCGCTATCTCGGAGTCGGTCAAGCGCGGCGGGAGTGGCCTGGGCCGCGGTTGCGGCGCCCATTCGCCCGACGCGTCGGAGGGGCCGGAACGCTGACTGACCAGCGACATCGTGGGCTGGCGTCCGCCGATCAGCTCCAGATAGACCTCGGCCAGGATCTCGCTGTCGAGGAGCGCGCCATGTTTCGTGCGCGCGGAGTTGTCGATCCCGAACCGGCGGCAGAGCGCGTCGAGGGACGCGGGCGAGCCGGGAAACCGTGACCGGGCGATGGCGAGCGTGTCGATGGCGCGGTCGAAAGGCAGGCGCGGCAGGCCCATCCAGTCGAGTTCGGCGTTGAGGAATTTCATGTCGAAGGCGGCGTTGTGGATCACCAGCCGGGCGTCGCCGATGAAGTCGAGGAACGCCTGCCCCACCTGCTTGAAGACGGGAAAATCCTTGAGAAAATCATCGCCCAGCCCGTGCACCTGGAACGCGCCGTCGGGCATGGCGCGTTCGGGGTTGACGTACTGATGATAGATCTTGCCGGTCGCCACGTGGTTCACCAGTTCGACCGCGCCGATTTCCACGATGCGGTCGCCCGTGTCAGGCTCGAACCCGGTGGTTTCGGTGTCGAGGACGATTTCCCTCATCCCAGTTCCTCCACGATGCGCGCGACGGCGGCGCGGGCGGTGTCCATGTCGGTGCTGTCGATGATGTAGTCGGCCCGGGCGCGTTTGTCAGCATCGGGCATCTGCCGCGCGAGGATCGCGTCGAGCTGCGCTTCGGTCATGGTGCCGCGTTCCAGCACGCGGGCGCGTTGGAGGGGGGCGGGGGCCGAGACGACGGCGATGCGGTCGACCTGCGCGTCGGCCCCGGTTTCAAAGAGGAGCGGGATGTCGAGCACCACGAGCGGAGCGGAGACTTGCAGGAAGGCGGCACGGTCGGCGGCGACGAACGGGTGGACGATGCCTTCCACCACGGCGAGGGCCGCCGGATCGCGCGCCACGAGATCGCGCAGGGCGGCGCGGTCCACCGCCCCGTCGCGCACAGCTTCGGAGAAGGCGGCGGCCATGGGCGCCACGGCCGCCCCGCCGGGCGCATAGAGGCGGTGGACGACGGTATCCGCATCCCAGACCGGCACGCCCAGATCACGAAACATCTGTGCCGTGGTGGATTTGCCCATGCCGATGGACCCGGTGAGGCCCAGGATCATCCGAGCACCGCCCGGCGCAGATCGTCATCCACCTGCGGTGTGACGCCGAACCATGCTGCGAAGCCGGGCGCGGCCTGATGCAACAGCATTCCAAGGCCGTCGACCGTCGGATTGCCCCGCGCCTGCGCGGCGGTCAGGAGGGGTGTGGACAAGGGCGTGTAGACGATGTCCGTGACGACCGCGTCGCCCGGCAAGGCCGAGAGATCGACGTCAAGGGGCGGCTGGCCCGTCATCCCGAGGCTGGTCGTGTTGACGAGCAGAGCGTGATCGGCCAGCGCCGGGCCAGTGTCGTTCCAGTCGATGGTGCGGACCCGGTCGTCGAACTGCCCGGCAAGCGCCTCGGCCCGCGCGGCGGTGCGGTTGGCGAGGGTCACGGTGGGGACGCCCTCGTCGAGCAGGGCAGCGACGACGCCCCGCGCGGCGCCCCCTGCCCCCAGAACCAACGCCGGCCTGTCGCCCGCCCAATCCGGCGCGCCTTGCCGCAGGTTGGCGATGAACCCCGCGCCGTCGGTGTTGTCGGCATGGATGCGGCCGTCGCGGAAAGTCAGCGTGTTCGCGGCACCGACCGCACGCGCGCGGTCGGTCGCCTCATCCGCCAAGGCGAAGACGGCTTCCTTGTGGGGCAGCGTCACATTCACCCCGCGAAAGCCGAGCCGTGGCAGGAGGGCGAGCGTGCCCCCGAGGTCGGACGCACGGACATGCAGGGGGATGTAGTGGCCGTCGATGCCGTGGCGGCGCAGCCAGTGGCCATGCAAAAGGGGCGACCGGCTGTGCGCGATGGGGTCGCCGATGACCCCGGCCAAGGGAATCATGCCGCCACCTCGCCGCGTTCGATCAGGAAGTCGATCAGCGGCAGGAGCGGCAGGCCGAGGACGGAGAAATGATCGCCATCGACACGGCGGAACAGGCGCGCGCCTTCGCCCTCCAGCGTGTAGCTGCCGGTGGAATGGCGGATGATATCCCAATTCCGCGCGACGTAGTCCCGAATGAACGCCGGACTGGCGGATCGCATCGTCATCGTCACCGTCTCGACATGGCGCCAGACGGGACGCCCGTTCTCGGCGATCACGGCAGCGGTGTGGAGACGGTGAACGCCGCCTGACAGGGC
This sequence comes from Jannaschia rubra, assembly GCF_001403735.1. Classification (GTDB taxonomy): domain Bacteria; phylum Pseudomonadota; class Alphaproteobacteria; order Rhodobacterales; family Rhodobacteraceae; genus Jannaschia; species Jannaschia rubra. Next base: position 358,537 of record NZ_CXPG01000014.1, on the reverse strand, counting down.
GCGGAGCTGTTCCTCCGCCTTCTCTGGCGTGGCGGGTTTGGAAATGCAGCGCCCGTCGTGGTCGAGCACCTGGTCGCAGCCCATCACGAGGCCCGCGCCCCTGACCCGGAGGGCCTTCATCTCGGCCAGGGCGTCGGCCACGTCGCGCGGGCCATGGCCTTCGGCCAGCAGCGCATCGCGGACGGCACCTTCGTCGACGCGGGGCGCCCGGGCCTCGAAGGGAATGGCGGCATTGCGGAGCAGATCGTGACGGGTGCGGGAGGTGGAGGCGAGAATCAGCATGGCGGCCTTTGTGGGCAACTGCGGGGAAAAGCCTGTCGATGAAGCTGTGACAGGAATGGCCCGAGGTTCGGCGGGGGACAACCCGCCAGTTTCTCCCGGTCGATCCGCAAACTCTCCGGAGCGGTGGCGGTGGGCGGCGGGACTGTGGAAACCTAGGCCCGCTCCCAAGGCCTCCATCGGTTGTTCCCGCAACGACCCACACGCCGGTCCCCCTGCGGGCGAAAGCAGGTGGCACGACGATCCACAGGCGGAGCGGCAACCGGGCGATCGCATCATTCGGTTGGGGATGGATCGGAGGAGGACATTTGATCCCCGATATCCACTGCCCCTACCAAGAACATCATCCTTCTTTCCCTTTCTATTCTTGATAGGAGGACCGGGACGGAGGGACGGCGCATGGGCGATATCTATCTTTGGCTGAAGGCAGGGCACGTGATCTCGGTCATCGCGTGGATGGCCGGGATCTTCTACCTGCCGCGCCTCTTCGTCTATCACGCGGAGCAGCGGGCGAGCGTGCCGCAGATGGTGCCGGTGCTGGAGGTGATGGAGCGGCGGCTTCTGCAGGCGATCATGACGCCCGCGATGATCGCCGCCTGGGCGTTCGGCCTGTCGATCATCGCCGTGGGCGTCATCGACTGGGGCGAGGTCTGGCCCTGGGTCAAGGGGGCCGGCGTGATCGCCATGACCGCGTTTCATCTCTGGTGCGCGCGCGAGCGCAGGCGGCTGGCCGACGGTACGGCAACGGCGAGCGGGCGGAGGTACCGGATGATGAACGAGGTGCCCACCGTCCTGATGATCGTGATCGTCGTGTCGGTCCTGGTGCGGCCGTTCTGATTGACTTCGGCGCGTCCGGGTCGTAGCAAGCCCGTCAACGGCGGATCGTCCTGATCCGAAAGCCGGTTTCCTTTTTCCAGATCCGACGGCGCGCCGAGGCGCAGCCCGTCCAGCCGCAGCGGAGCCTTGCCATGCGCGACGACGACATCACCGACGACAGCCGCGCCGAGGATGACGGCCCGGTCGAGAAGCTGAACCTGCGCGACCTGAAGGCCATGTCGCCCAAATCGCTGGTGGACATGGCCGAGGAACTCGAGATCGAGAACGCCTCGACCATGCGCAAGGGCGAGATGATGTTCTCGATCCTGCGGGAGCGCGCCGACGAAGGCTGGGAGATTTCCGGCGAGGGCGTGCTGGAGGTTCTACAGGACGGTTTCGGGTTCCTGCGGTCGCCGGAAGCGAACTACCTGCCCGGTCCGGATGACATCTATGTCTCTCCCGAGGTGATCCGGCAGCATTCGCTGCGCACCGGCGATACGGTCGAAGGCGTGATCCAGGCACCCGACGAGAACGAGCGTTACTTCGCGATCGTCACGGTGGCGGAGATCAACTTCGCAGACCCCAACATGTCGAAGCACAAGGTCAGCTTCGACAACCTGACGCCGCTCTACCCTGACGAACGTTTCCAGATGGAGATCGAGGACCCGACCATCAAGGACCGCTCCGCCCGGATCATCGACTTGGTGGCTCCGATCGGAAAAGGCCAACGTTCTCTGATAGTTGCACCCCCTAGGACGGGCAAGACGGTGCTGTTGCAGAACATCGCGAAGTCGATCGAGACGAACCATCCCGAATGTTACCTGATGGTCCTGCTGATCGACGAGCGGCCCGAGGAAGTCACGGACATGCAGCGGTCGGTGAAGGGGGAGGTGGTCTCCTCCACCTTCGACGAGCCGCCCACCCGGCATGTGGCCGTAGCAGAGATGGTGATCGAGAAGGCCAAGCGCCTGGTGGAACACAAGCGCGACGTGGTCATCTTGCTCGATTCGATCACGCGTCTGGGTCGGGCCTACAACACCGTCGTGCCGTCATCGGGCAAGGTCCTGACCGGGGGCGTCGATGCCAACGCGCTGCAACGGCCAAAGCGGTTCTTCGGCGCGGCGCGCAACATCGAGGAGGGCGGGTCGCTGACGATCATCGCCACGGCCCTGATCGACACGGGCAGCCGCATGGACGAGGTGATCTTCGAGGAGTTCAAGGGCACCGGCAACAGCGAGATCGTGCTGGACCGCAAGGTCGCCGACAAGCGCGTTTTCCCGGCCATGGATATCCTGAAGTCCGGTACCCGGAAGGAGGAGCTGCTGGTCGATCCGAAGAACTTGCAGAAGACCTTCGTGCTGCGCCGCATCCTGAACCCGATGGGCACGACCGATGCCGTCGAGTTCCTGATCGGAAAGCTGAAGCAGACCAAGACGAATGCGGATTTCTTTGAATCCATGAATTCCTGACGCGGAGGTCATCGGGGTGGAAGAGACGATCTTTGCCCTGGCCACCGCGCAGGGGAAAGCCGGCGTGGCAGTCGTGCGCCTATCCGGGGGGCAGAGCGTCGCGGTGCTGAATGCTCTGGGCGGAACGGCTCCCGGCCCTCGGTCGTCCCGCCTGTGCGTATTGCGCGATGAATCGGGGGACGTGCTCGACCATGCGTTGGTCCTGCGCTTTGCAGAAGGTGCGAGTTTCACCGGCGAAGATGTTGTGGAACTGCACCTGCATGGCAGCGTGGCCATCGTGCGCGCGGTTCTGGCGGCGATCCAGGCCACCGGGTTGGCGCGTTTGGCCGAGCCGGGAGAATTCACCCGACGAGCGTTGATGAACGGCAGGCTCGACCTCGCACAGGTCCAGGGGCTGGCGGATGCCATCGACGCTGAAACCGACTCGCAGCGTCGCCATGCCATGCGGGTCATGGGGGGCGAGGTCGGCGAGATGATCGCGGGGTGGCGGACGAAACTGGTTCGCGCCATCGCATTGGTCGAAGCCACCATCGATTTCGCGGATGAAGACGTCCCGGAAGATGTCGACCCGGAGGTTCTGGACCTGATCGATGACGTCCGTCAATCGGTTGCGGAGGAACTCGCCGGCGTGAAAGGGGCTACGCGCCTCAAGACCGGGTTCGAGGTCGCCATCGTCGGTGCCCCCAACGCGGGAAAGTCTTCATTGCTGAATGCACTGGCCCGCAGCGATGTCGCAATCGTGTCGGAGATCGCTGGAACCACGCGTGATGTCATAGAAGTTCGAATAGATATCAATGGGTTGCCAGTAACATTCTTAGACACTGCCGGTTTGCGTGACACTACGGATGCGATTGAACGTCTCGGCGTCGAGCGCGCGAAAACTCGCGCTGACCGCGCCGATCTGCGCGTGTTCCTCTACGACGCAGTAGATCAACCGTCTTGGCCTGTCGAGGTTCGGGATCAAGATATCGTGATGCGTACCAAGGTCGACCTGTGCGACGATGGAACCGCCGGTATCTCAAGTGTTACAGGATTCGGTCTGAAGAGTTTGACGGACAGCGTCTTCCGGACGCTGGAGGGGGAAGTTGCGGACGCCGGCCTGATTTCTCAGGCTCGTGATCGTGAAGCCTTGGAGTCTGCCTCGGCAGCACTTGACGAAGTGGCAAGGCGATACGACGCGCTGCCGCCGGAAATAGCATCGGAGATGCTGCGAAAGGCGGCCGATACACTTCAGACAATCATCGGCGGGGTTGATATCGAAGCCATTCTGGACGAAGTGTTCTCTTCCTTCTGTCTTGGGAAATAGGATGTTTCACGTGAAACAGCGCGATTTCGATGTCGTCGTCGTCGGCGCGGGACATGCGGGTTGTGAAGCGGCGCATGCTGCCGGCCGAATGGGCTGTCGCGTTGCTCTCGTGACGTTTCGTGCAGATGACCTCGGGGTGATGTCCTGTAATCCCGCCATAGGTGGGCTTGGCAAGGGGCACCTTGTAAGGGAAATTGACGCATTGGATGGCCTTATGGGTCGGATCGGCGACAAGGCTGCTATCCAGTTTCGACTGCTGAACCGCAGCAAGGGCCCGGCAGTTCACGGGCCGAGAGTTCAAGCAGATCGAAACATTTACCGACGCGAAATGTCTGCGGAGTTCGCAGCCTTTAATGCGGTTTCGATTGTTGAAGGCGAGGTTGTAGACCTGATTGTGGGAAAATCCGGGCAAGTAGGGGGTGTCATACTTGCAGATGGTGCAGCGATTTCGAGCCAGACGGTTATCCTGACGTCGGGTACCTTTCTAGGAGGTGTCATTCACACGGGAATGGATCGCTCCGAAGGTGGGCGAATGGGTGCAAAGGCTTCGACGAGATTGGCAGAGAGGATCCGCGGTCTGGACGTTCGTATCGGCCGCCTGAAGACGGGGACGCCGCCGCGCCTGGTTCGAAGCTCGATTGATTGGGATAGTCTTGAACAACAGGCGGGCGATGCCGAGCCGGTGATGCTGTCGTTCCTGCACAAAGGTCCATTCGCACCCCAGGTCCGTTGCGCAGTCACGTATACGAACGAGCGGACGCATGACGTTATTCGTCGGAACCTCTCAAAGTCAGCCATGTACGGTGGTGCGGTCAATGGTGTCGGTCCGAGGTATTGTCCATCGATCGAAGACAAGGTGGTCCGTTTTGCGGAGAAGCCGTCACATCAGATATTTTTGGAACCGGAAAGCCTGACATCCGACCTGATCTATCCGAACGGAATCTCTACTTCATTGCCCGCAGAGGTGCAGCGCGACTACGTGCGGACGATCTCGGGGTTGGAAAATGCGGTAATTGCGCAGCCGGGGTATGCGATTGAATATGACTATGTCGATCCCCGTGGGCTGCGACGCACCTTGGAACTTTTAGAGACGCCCGGTCTGTTTCTTGCAGGTCAGATCAACGGAACGACTGGATATGAGGAGGCTGCAGCCCAGGGACTGATTGCGGGTGTCAACGCCGCAGCAAATGTTATGCGCCGTGATTCTTTTGTGCCCATGCGTTACGACAGCTATATCGGCGTAATGATCGACGATCTTGTTACTCGGGGTGTAACCGAACCGTATAGAATGTTCACATCTCGTGCCGAGTTTCGCCTGACAATCCGAGCGGACAATGCAGACGCGAGGCTGACCGCTCATGGTGTGCGGCTGGGTTGTGTAGGTGATATTCGAGCTGAAGCCTTCCGTCGGAAGACGGATTCGGTGGCTGAGGCCATACAGAGATTAAGAGGAAGCCAGATATCCGCCAGAGTGGCGGCGGCTTCGGGTTTAAGAATCAGAGAAGATGGGCCACAACGAAGTGCGTTCGACCTTTTGTCGCTTCCGGGTGCTACTACGGACCTGATCATGAGTTTGGCGCCTGAACTAGATGATATCAGCACACCTGCACTAAGACAGGCGGCAAATGATGCGATCTATATAAATTACGAAGCGCGGCAGCGACGTGATGTTGAGGCTATCGTGCGGGATGAGGGGGTGCCCATCCCTCCGTCGATTGACTTTGCGTCCGTAATGGGACTTTCGACAGAAATTCGAGACAAACTTGAAATGGTCCGTCCTGATACGCTTGGACAGGCAGCCCGTATTGAAGGCATGACGCCGGCCGCTCTCGTTGTGTTGCTTGCGGCTATCCGGAAGATAGATCGACCGCTGGCCTCAACTAGAACGTCGGTAGGATGATTGTTTCACGTGAAACAGAGACGGCGTTCGTGAAGCTGGGACGACTTGTTCGAAAATGGAACGGGTCCATTAATATTGTTTCACGTGAAACACTGGACGCCTTGGAACGTCGTCACATAGCGGACTCAGTAGCCGTATACGCGACCGGGCCGGGTGGCGGAAGCTGGTTAGACTTAGGAAGTGGCGGCGGTTTTCCGGGTGTCGTCGTTGCAATTCTTGCTGGAGGGCGTCATCCCGTCACGCTGATTGAGAGCGACAAGCGAAAATGCGAGTTCTTGCGGACAGTACGGCGGGAGCTTAACCTCAATTTCGACATCGTAAACAAGCGAATTGAGGAAACCATTCCTATCGAAGCATCCGTAATCAGCGCCCGAGCCTTGGCCCCCCTTCCGAAGCTCCTATCCTTGGCAATACGGCACGCCAATGACGGTACGGTCTTTCTCTTTCCCAAAGGGGCGAACTGGCAAGCGGAGGATGTAGCGGCCCGCCGGGAATGGACGTATGATCTCGAACAACTGGATAGCCTGATCCAACCAGGTTCGGTCATCCTGAGAATAAGAAATGTGAGACGGGCATGACATCTAAGGCAAAAATAGTCAGTATTGCCAATCAGAAAGGTGGAGTCGGTAAAACGACAACGGCCATCAATCTGGGAGCAGCACTTGCCATGCGAGGCAAGCGTGTCCTCCTGGTGGATCTGGATCCTCAAGGTAACGCATCGACCGGTCTCGGAATATCCCGCGAAACGCGAGGTCGAAGTACATACGATCTTCTTCTCGCAGACGCGGCGGCAGCAGATATAGCCATGCCGACAGATGTCGACAATCTATGGATCATTCCCGCGACGATGGATCTCAGTTCTGCTGATGCGGAATTGATGTCCAGCACGAGGCGGGTCATGCATTTGAAAAACAGTCTACGGTCCCGGTCGACGCCATATGATTACGTCTTCATCGACTGTCCGCCGTCCCTTAGTCTTTTGACCGTGAATGCTTTTGTGGCGTCCGATACGGTGATCGTTCCATTGCAGGCGGAGTTTTTCGCTCTGGAAGGCTTGTCGCAGCTTCTTTTGACGGTGCGCGAGGTCCGAAGCTCTGCCAATCCGGATCTGCGCGTTGAAGGTATCGTCCTGACCATGTTCGACCGCCGCAACAATCTCTGCCTTCAGGTTGAAGACGACGCCCGGCAAAACCTTGGGGAGCTTGTCTTCCATACGAAAATCCCGCGAAACGTCCGCCTGAGCGAAGCGCCCAGTTACGCAATGCCGGTTCTGAACTATGACCCGACCTCTCGTGGAGCAATCGCGTATCGAAGCCTCGCAGCTGAACTTCTGCAACGAAACGAAACCAGTCAGGTGGCCCATGTCTGATTCCTTTGCGAAACGTCCGATGCGGCGCGGTCTGTCGGCCCTCATGGCGGATGTGGGGGTTTCGGCCTCTGATATGGAAAGCCGGATCCCTGTGGCAGAACGTGTGTTGCCAATTGAGAAGCTTCGCCCGAACCCCGATCAGCCGCGTCGTACATTCGGCGAGGAAGATCTGTCGGACCTTGCGGCGTCCATCGCCCAGAAGGGAGTGTTGCAACCGCTGATCATCCGTCCGGACCCCACGGCGCCGGGGGATTACCAGATCGTCGCGGGCGAGCGACGTTGGCGCGCCGCACAACGGGCCGGATTGCACGAAGTCCCCGTTATCGAGCGTACTCTGGATGATACCGAAGTCCTTGAAATTGCTATCATCGAGAACATTCAGCGCGCGGATCTGAACGCTGTGGAGGAGGCTCTCGGTTTCACGCAGTTGATGGATCGTTTCGGTCACACGCAGGAGCAACTCGCGACCGTCCTGGGTAAGTCACGGAGCCATATCGCGAACCTCATGCGGCTGCTCAAACTGCCGGAGTCCGTTCAGGAACATCTTCGCCAGGGACTACTAACGGCCGGCCATGCGCGCGCATTGATCAATGCGCCGGACCCGGAGGGGCTGGCCCGCAAGGTCATCGGAAAGGGGCTCTCCGTCCGCGAAACCGAACGGCTCGCCAAGGCCGCCTCTGCGCCAAACCGCGACGATCCGAAGCTGCGTCGGGCGAAGGGTGACGAGAAAGACGCTGACACCCGCGCTCTCGAAGGCGATCTGAGCGCTGCGCTCGGGCTGAGCGTGTTGATCGAACATGCGGCGGCCGGTGATGGCGGAAGGGTGTCCGTTCGGTATCGAACGCTCGACCAGCTCGACCGTCTTTGCGCGCTTCTGTCGTCAGGGATCGACCGCGACGATCTTCCCTAGGATTGCGTTGACCAGAAGCGCACCGGCTTCGGACGTCCGCAGGTGGTGCCCATCGCTGATGAGCATCCCGCTGGACGTCAGTTCCTCGACTGCGCTCTTGTCCAGAAGACCGCCCATCCCGGCTAGCCTGTCCAAATCGATTCCTGCCGTCGTCCGTAAACTCATTATAATGTATTCTTCATATATATCAGACTTTTGAAGGATATCCTCGTTCGTCCGACCACGTCCGCTACCCTCCACGTCCGTCAGCCAATCCATCGGGCCTGGTCGCGCGGCGGTGGCCACGCGACCTTCCCTCTGCCCAACGCGGCCATGTGCGCCCGGCCCTACGCCGATCCAGTCGCCCGCGGCCCAATAGATGCGATTGTGCCGCGATTCCGCTCCGGGCCGTGCGTGGTTCGACGTCTCATAGCGTGGCAGACCGGCGGCACCGCAAAGATCCTGCGTGACCTGATAGAGATCCACGGCGAGGTCCTCCTTGGGCAGACCCCGAAGACCGCCCGCTCGTGCCCGCGCGCCGAAGGCCGTGTTCTCCTCGACCGTCAGTTGATACAGCGACAGGTGTTCCCCGGCAAAACTCAGCGCCTCGGTCAGTTCCGCTGTCCAGCCGGCGAGGGTCTGATGCTGGCGCGCATAGATCAGATCGAACGACACGCGCTCGCAGACCGATGTCGCCACATCAAAGGCCCGACGACCTTCCGCCGCCGTGTGCAGTCGTCCCAAAGTCCGCAGGTCTGCGTCGTTCAGCGCCTGTAAGCCGACCGAAAAGCGATTGACGCCTCCGCCGACGTAATCGGCGAAACGCCCGGCTTCGACCGAGGTCGGATTGGCTTCCAGTGTGATCTCGATGTCGTTCGCGGGGGTCCAATGTCTACGCGCAGCGTCGATGACTGCCGCGACGGTTTCCGGCGGCATGAGCGACGGCGTGCCGCCCCCGAAGAAGATAGACGTCAGCATGCGGCCGGGTGTCCGCGCGGCCCAATAGTCGATGTCGTGGATCAGCGCCGCACGCCAGCGGGCCTGATCGACCGAGGACACGACATGACTGTTGAAGTCGCAGTAGGGACACTTCGCGGCGCAGAACGGCCAATGAACATAAAGCCCGAACCCCGCCTGCTGCCAATTCTCCATCACGGCCTTCCGAAACAGGCGGCCATCTTCCGCAGCGCCACGGCCCGGTGGCTCAAACGGTTCTTCTCCTCCGCACTCATCTCGCCGAAGGTTCGGTCGTGTCCGTCCGGCAGGAAGATCGGGTCGTATCCGTGACCGAGTGTCCCGCGCATCGGCCAGACCACGCGTCCTGCGACGGCGCCCTCGAACACTTCCTCATGCCCATCAGGCCACATCAGAAGGAGCGTCGCCCGGAAACGCGCGGTGCGGGGCTCGGGCGCGTCGCGGGCTTCCAGTTCCGACCAGGCACGAGTCATGGCGACGGTGAAGTCCCGACCCTGCGGCGTCTCCGCCCAATCGGCGGTATGCACGCCCGGCGCACCGTCCAGACCGTCGATTTCGATCCCGGAATCGTCGGCCAGCGCGGGCAGGCCGGTTGCCCCCACCGCAGCCCGGGCCTTGATCCGTGCGTTCCCGACGAAGCTCTCCTCCGTCTCCTCCGGCTCGGGCAGGCCGAAATCTTCGTTGGACCGGCAGGTGATGCCCAGCGGGCCCAACAGAGCTTGAAACTCGTCGAGCTTGCCACGATTGTGCGTGGCGATCAGAAGTTCGCTGCCCTCGAAACGTCTCACGCGATGGCGGCCTTCTGCGCGGCGACAAGATCCGCAATCCCCTTGTCGGCCAACGCCATCAGTTCCGCAAACTGGTCGCGGCTGAAGGTCGCGCCCTCGGCGCTCGCCTGAAGCTCGATCATGCGACCGTCGCCAGTCATGACGAAATTTCCGTCCGTCCCCGCCTCGCTGTCCTCGGGATAGTCGAGGTCCAGCACGGCCTGCCCCGCATAGATGCCGCAACTTACGGCGGCGACATGGTCTACCATCGGGTCGGTCACGATGTCCCCGGCCTTCATCAGCTTGTCGAGCGCGAGACGAAGCGCGACCCATCCCCCGGTGATCGCCGCGCAGCGGGTGCCGCCGTCAGCCTGTATCACGTCGCAATCGACGGTGATCTGCCGCTCTCCCAGTGCATTGCGGTCGATGCCCGCACGCAGGCTCCGGCCGATCAGGCGTTGGATCTCCTGTGTGCGGCCCGACTGCTTGCCCGCCTGCGCTTCGCGTCGCATCCGCGTCGTCGTGGCGCGCGGCAGCATGCCGTATTCGGCCGTCACCCAGCCTTGGCCCGTGTTGCGAAGGAACGGCGGCACCCGCTCCTCCAGCGAGGCGGTGCACAGGACATGCGTGTCGCCGCAGCGGATCATGCATGACCCCTCGGCATGGCGCGTCACGCCGACGTCGATCGTGATGTCACGCATCTGGTCAAGGGCCCGTCCCGAAGGTCGCATATATCTCTCCTGTCCCTGAGGTTGCCCCGACATGCCCCCGGCCCGCGGGCGGCGCAACCCCGCGATTGACCCGGCGTCTTCCCCTGCATAGATGCCTTAGGCCCATGATGCAGAACGTCCAGATCCTGTCCGAGATGAACGACCGCTCCCGCGAGGTCTTCCGCCGGGTGGTCGAGGGCTATCTGGGCTCGGGCGACCCCGTCGGCAGCCGGACCCTGACACGCAGCATGTCGGAAAAGGTGTCTGCCGCGACAATCCGCAACGTGATGCAGGATCTGGAGTTCCTGGGCCTGCTGCAGGCTCCCCACATCAGCGCCGGCCGCATCCCGACGCAGGCGGGCCTGCGGATGTTCGTGGACGGCCTGCTCGAAGCACAGCTGGGCGACGAGGATCGGGAGCGGATCGAAGCGGGCGTCGGCGCGTCGGAAGACGACGTCTCGGCAATGATGGACCGGGTCGGCAACGCGCTGTCCGGCATCACGCGGGGCGCGTCTCTGGTTCTCGCGCCCAAACGCGAGGCACCGATCAAGCATATCGAGTTCGTCGCGCTTGCTGCCGACCGCGCGCTCGTGGTGCTGGTCTTCGCCGACGGCCATGTCGAGAACCGGATCTTCGTGCCCCCGCCGGGTCAGACGCCCAGTTCCATGCGCGAGGCGGCTAACCTGCTGAACGCGCTGATCGAGGGCCGGACGATCTCGGATCTGCGTGGCCTGATGTCGCGTGAGGTGGCTGCTCGGCGGCAGGAGATCGACTCCCTGGCTCATGATCTGATCGAACGGGGCCTCGCCGCCTGGGAGAACGAGGGCGAGCGATCCGAGCGGCTGATCGTGCGCGGCCGGTCGCATCTGCTCGACCAGGGCGCCGATGCCGACCAGTTGGAGCGTATCCGCACGCTGTTCGACGATCTGGAGCGTAAGCGCGATATCGAGGAATTCCTGTCGCTGACCGAGGATGGCGAAGGCGTCCGCATTTTCATCGGCTCCGAGAACAAACTCTTCTCACTTTCCGGTTCATCTCTGGTGGTTTCCCCCTATATGAACTCGGATCGCAAAATCGTGGGTGCGGTCGGTGTCATCGGTCCGACCCGTCTGAATTACGGACGGATCGTGCCGATCGTCGACTACACCGCGCAACTGGTCGGCCGGGTTCTTTCCGGCTCGGGCCACTAGGATGACTGAGGATTGACATGGCACAACCCAAGGAAGACCCGTTCCTCGACGACCCCGAGATGCAGGAGGAGGATTTCGACCTCGACGCCGCGATGGAGGAGGAGCCCGAGTCCGGCGCCTTGTCCGGCCGGGCCGCCATGGAGGCCGTGGCAGCCGAGCGCGATGAGTTGCGCGACCGCCTGATGCGCGCCCTCGCCGAGACGGAGAACGTCCGCAAACGCGCTGTCCGCGACCGCACCGAGGCCGAGCAGTACGGCGCGTCCCGCCTCGCCCGCGACCTTTTGCCTGTCTACGACAACCTGCGTCGCGCCCTCGATGCGGCGGGCGATGCGAACGACGGCGTGATCGAAGGCGTCAAGCTGACGCTGAAGGAACTGCTGAACGTCTTCGGCCGGCACGGCATCAAGCTCGTCTCGCCGGAAATTGGCGACCGCTTCGACCCCCAGATGCATGAGGCGATGTTCGAGGCTCCCCTGCCCGGCACCCGGGCCGGCGAGATCATCCAGGTGGCCGCCGAAGGGTTCCTGCTGCACGACCGGCTTTTGCGGCCCGCGCAGGTCGGCGTGTCCTCGACCCCCGCGTCCTGAGCCTGTCGTGGGCGGGCGTTCCGGCGCCCGCCCTCAAATGCCGGCCAATATCTTCAATTCATAGAGAAGTTCGAGCGCAGCCTTCGGCGTCAACTCGTCGGGCATGACCTTGCGCAAGCGATCCTCGACCGGCGTGGCCCGGGGCGGCGGCGCGGCGGCCGTCACGCTGAACAGCGGCAGGTTGTCGATCACCGCCTTGGGCTTGCCGCCTCCCCGCCTCTCGCCCTCCTCCAGCGCCTGCAGCACCTCTCTCGCCCGCGCCACGACCGCCGGCGGCAGGCCAGCCAACCGCGCGACCTGCACGCCATAGGACCGATCCGCCGCGCCCTGCCGCACCTCGTGCAGGAAGATCACGTCCCCCTCCCATTCGCGCACCGCGACCGTCGCATTCTCGACCCCGGCCAGCTTGGCCGCCAGTGCCGTCATCTCATGATAATGCGTGGCGAACAGCGCGCGGCAGCGGTTCACCTCATGCAGGTGTTCGAGCGTCGCCCAGGCGATCGACAGCCCGTCATAGGTGGACGTCCCGCGCCCGATCTCGTCCAGGATGACGAAGCTCCGGTCGTCGGCCTGGTTGAGGATCGCGGCCGTCTCGACCATCTCGACCATAAAGGTCGATCGTCCCCGCGCCAGATCGTCCGAGGCACCGACCCGGCTGAAAAGCTGACTGACAATGCCGATATGGGCGGACTCCGCCGGCACGAAGCTGCCCATTTGCGCCAGCACCGCGATCAGCGCGTTCTGCCGTAGCCAGGTCGATTTTCCCGCCATGTTCGGCCCGGTCAGCAGGCGGATGGCGGCGCCATCCTCCGCCGTCAGGTGCGCATCATTGGCAACGAAGGGGCTGCCGGTTCGTTTCAGCGCGCGTTCCACGACCGGATGGCGTCCTGCGGTGATTTCGAAAGCACGGCTGCCGTCGACGCGGGGCCGGGTCCATCCTTCGCCACGCGCGAGATCGGCAAGCGCCGTCGCCACGTCCAGATCGGCCAGCACGCGGGCAGCGGCGAAAATCGCATCGGACGCTTCCAGCACCGCTGTCCGCAGGCTGGCGAAGATACGCTCCTCGATCTCCTGCGCGCGGGCACCGGCGTTCAGGATGCGGGTTTCGAGTTCGGAGAGTTCCACCGTGGTGAACCGGACCTGGCTCGCGGTCGTCTGCCGGTGGATGAAGCCGTCGCGCTCCATCATTCGCGCGGCATGGGTCGCGGTTATTTCGATGAAATAGCCCAGCACGTTGTTGTGCTTGACCTTCAGCGCCGCAATCCCCGTCTCGGCCGCGTATTTCGCCTGAAGCGCGGCGATCACGCCCCTGCCCTCATCGCGCAACTGCCGTGCCTCGTCGAGGTCGGCGTCATGGCCCGCGGCGATCACGCCGCCATCGCGCAGCAGCATCGGCGGCTCGGCAACCAGTGCGCGATCAAGAAGGTCCAGCAGATCCTCCCGTCCGGCAAGGTTGGAAATGTCGAGCGGCAGGTCCGCGCCCGACAGCCGGTCGAACAACAGCCCGCCCACCTCCAGCCCGCCACGCACCGCCGTCAGGTCGCGCGGACCGCCGCGATCGAGCGACAGGCGCGTCAGCGCGCGGTCCATGTCGGGCGCGCGACGCAGGATGGCGCGAATATCGTCGGCCAAGGCATCGTCCCGTACCGCCCAGTCCACCGTGTCGAGCCGTGCAGCGATCACCTCCTCCTCAGTCGACGGCGCCGAGAGCCGCCGCTCCAGAAGCCGCCCGCCACCCGCCGTGACCGTCCGGTCTATGGCCGAAAGGAGCGTGCCGTCACGCGACCCCGTCGCCCCGCGCGTCAGCTCCAGATTTCGCCGCGTCGCCCCGTCGATGGCCATGAGGGTCGACGCTGCCTCTCGCCGGGGCGGACGCAGGAGGGGCAGCCGGCCCCGCTGCGTGATCTCGATGTATTCGACCAACGCGCCCATTGCGCCCAGGTCGGCGCGGCTGAAGCTGCCGAACGCCTCCAGCGACCCGATGTCGTACAGCGCCATCAACCGCCCCTCGGCCGAGGTTGAATCGAAGGCGCTGCGGCCGAGCGGCGTGACGGCCGCGCCCTGCTCCTCCACCACCGCGTCGACGCCTGACCCCTCGGGCAGGATCACTTCGGCCACGCCCAGCCGCGCCAGATCGGGGCCGAAACGCACGCGCGGGCAGGCGACGACGTGGAACTCTCCGGTCGAGATGTCGGCCCAAGCCAACGCCCCCTCGCCGCGCACCTCGCACCAGGCGGCGAGATAGTTGTGCGCCCTCGCTTCCAGCAGGCGGTCTTCGGTCAGCGTGCCCGGCGTGACCAGCCGCACGATGCCGCGCGCCACGACGGATTTCGACCCGCGCTTCTTTGCTTCCTCCGGTGCCTCCAACTGCTCCGCCACGGCCACGCGAAACCCCTTGCGGATCAGGGTCATGAGGTAATTCTCAGCAGAATGGACCGGCACGCCGCACATTGGGATGTCCGCTCCAAGATGCTGTCCGCGCTTCGTCAGCGCGATGTCGAGCGCGGCGGAGGCCGCGACCGCATCGTCGAAGAACAGCTCATAGAAGTCGCCCATGCGATAGAACAGCAAGGCGTCCGGCGCCTCCGCCTTGATGTCCAGATATTGCGCCATCATCGGCGTGACGGTCATCGGCCCCTCCCGCTGTCGGGCGGACCCTAATAGCCCGGCGTCCCGGCGGAAAGCCGCAACCGCGATGGCGCGCAGGCCCCTGTCGCCTCGTCACCCTTTCCCCCGGAGGCAGCGGGTGTAGAGTCCCTACCGATCCCACCTGCAAGAGGGCCCGCCGTGAAACCGATCCTGTCTTCCGTTCTTCTGATCTGCCTTTGCGCCGGACAGGCCAGCGCGGCGATCTGCGACTTTCGTCCCAGCCGGGTTATCGGCGCGGGGACCAAGGCAGGGCTCGCGGGTGCAGGCACCGTGGTCAAGACGGTGGGGGCCTATACGCTGACCAACCCGGCGTCGGGCGCGTCGATGATCGGCTCGGCCGCCTCGGCCACGGCATCGGCCAGCGGCGGGGCGGCGACCACCGCGTCCGCCATCGTGACGGCGCCGGCCTCCATCGTCGTCGCCGGCGTCACGGCACTGGGCGCAGGCGCCTACGAGGGGGCGTGCTACTTCACCGACGAACGGGTCACGGACCCCGAGGAGGTGCTGGCGATCATGCGCTCCATCGATAGCCGGGCCGATCCGGACTGGTTTCAATTGAGTGAGGCGCGGTCGGCCGACGACCAGGCCGCAATCTTCCTTCGCAATGACGAGGGGTTTCTCGACCGGTACAACGTGGCCGACCTCTATATCGTGAACGGCGTGCTGATGCACCGCAAGCGCGGCCGCAACGTGGCGGTCGGCGACATCGGTGTCATCCCGGTGGCGGCGACGGTGACCGAGCCGGCCGGGGATTGATCGCGCGACAGGCGGACCGGGGCGGCCCGCCGATCGCCGTCACTGGGTCATGCCGTCCCAGAAGCCTTTGACTTTCCGAAAGAAACTGTCGCCTTGCGGGTTGTTGTCAGCCTCGATCTTGTCGAACTCCCGCAGGATTTCCTTCTGCCGCTGCGTCAGGTTCACCGGTGTTTCGACGGAGAGCTCGATCATCATGTCGCCGCTTCCCCCGCCCCTCAGCGCCGGCATGCCCTTGCTGCGCAGGCGCATCTGGCGCCCGGTCTGCGACCCGGCAGGCACCTTCACACGAGACCGGCCGCCGTCGATGGTCGGCACCTCGACCTCGCCGCCCAGGGCGGCCGTCGACATGGCGACCGGGACGCGACAATAGAGGTTCACGCCGTCGCGCTGGAACAGCGCGTGGTCCTGTACCTCGATGAAGATATAGAGATCACCCGTCGGGCCGCCGCGCAGCCCTGCCTCCCCCTCCCCCGACAGGCGGATGCGCGTGCCGGTCTCGACCCCCGTGGGGATGTTCACCGACAGCTGGCGTTCCTTTTCGACGCGTCCGCCGCCGCCGCAGGTCTTGCAGGGGTTCTTGATGATCTGACCGGCGCCCGAACAGGTCGGGCAGGTCCGCTCCACCGTGAAGAAACCCTGCTGCGCCCGAACCTTGCCCATACCCGCGCAGGTCGGGCAGGTCGCGGGTTCCGACGCGCCCTCGGTGCCCTTGCCGTCGCAGGTGCCGCAACGGACGGCGGTGGGCACGGTGATGGTTTTCTGCAGGCCGGAGAAAGCCTCCTCCAGTGTGATCCGCATGTTGTAGCGCAGGTCAGACCCCCGCGTGGCGCGCGGGCGACCGCCGCCACCGCCACGGGCGCCGCCGCCCATGAAGTCGCCGAACAAGTCTTCGAACACGTCCGAGAAGGCGGAGGCGAAATCGCCCTGTCCCGCCGCATGCGCGCCCGGCCGGGGTCCGCCCATGCCACCCTCGAATGCGGCATGGCCGTAGCGGTCGTAGGCGGCCTTCCGGTTTGGATCCTTCAGGATCTCATAGGCTTCGTTCGCTTCCTTGAACTGCCCCTCGGCATCGGGATTGCCCGAGTTGCGGTCGGGGTGAAGCTCACGCGCCTTGCGGCGATAGGCTTTCTTTATCTCGTCTGCGTCGGCTCCCTTCGAGACGCCGAGCGTCTCGTAGTAGTCTCGCTTCGCCATGCTTCATTCTCCAACGAAAAGGCCGGCCCGTCGGGGGCCGGCCTGTCGATCTTCCAGCCAGAGGCCTCAGGCCCGCTTCTCGTCGTCCAGATCCTCGAAATCGGCATCGAGGATCTCGTCGTCGTCACCGCCGCGCGGCGCCTCGGTCGGCTCCTCCGGGGTGTCGTCGCCGGAGCCGGCCTGCGACTTGTAGATCGCCTCGCCAAGGCGCATCGCCGCCTCGGTGACGTTCTGGATGCCGGACTTGATCTTGCCCGCATCCTCGCTCTCCATCGTCTCCTCGAGCGAGGTGACGGCGAGTTCGATCGCCTCGACCGTGGAGGGATCGACCTTGTCGCCATGCTCCTCGAGCGACTTGCGGGTCGAGTGGATCAGGCTTTCGGCCTGGTTCCGGGCCTCGACCAGCTCGCGACGGCTGCGGTCGGCGTCGGCATTGGCCTCCGCGTCCTTGACCATCTTCTCGATATCCTCGTCCGACAGACCGCCCGACGCCTGGATCGTGATCTTCTGCTCCTTGTTGGTCCCCTTGTCCTTGGCACCCACGGAGACGATGCCGTTGGCGTCGATGTCGAAGGTCACCTCGATCTGGGGCAGACCGCGCGGCGCGGGCGGAATGTCCTCCAGGTTGAACTGACCCAGCATCTTGTTGTCGGCGGCCATCTCGCGCTCACCCTGGAAGACGCGGATGGTCACGGCGTTCTGATTGTCCTCGGCCGTCGAGAAGACCTGGCTCTTCTTGGTCGGAATCGTCGTGTTGCGGTCGATCAGGCGTGTGAACACCCCGCCCAGAGTCTCGATCCCGAGGCTCAGCGGCGTCACGTCGAGCAGCACCACGTCCTTGACGTCGCCCTGCAGCACCCCCGCCTGGATCGCCGCGCCGAGGGCCACGACCTCATCGGGGTTGACGCCCTTGTGGGGCTCCTTGCCGAAGAACTTGGTCACTTCCTCGACCACCTTGGGCATCCGGGTCATCCCGCCGACGAGAACGATCTCGTCCACCTCGTCCTTGGACAGGCCGGCATCCTTGAGCGCGGCCTGACACGGCTTGAGCGAGGCCTTGATCAGGTCGCCCACCAGCGATTCGAGCTTGGCGCGCGTCAGCTTCATGACCATGTGCAACGGCTGACCGTTCGACCCCATCGAGATGAACGGCTGGTTGATCTCGGTCTGTTGGCTGGACGAAAGCTCGATCTTGGCCTTCTCGGCGGCTTCCTTCAGGCGCTGAAGGGCCATCTTGTCCTGCGTCAGGTCGGTGCCATGCTCCTTCTTGAACTCCTCGGCGAGGTAATTCACGATCCGCATGTCGAAGTCTTCACCGCCCAGGAAGGTGTCACCGTTGGTCGACTTCACCTCGAACAGGCCGTCGTCGATCTCCAGGATGGTCACGTCGAAGGTGCCGCCGCCCAGGTCATAGACCGCGATCGTCTTCGATTCCTTCTTGTCGAGACCATAGGCCAGCGCGGCGGCCGTCGGCTCGTTGATGATCCGCAGCACCTCCAGACCGGCGATCTTGCCCGCGTCCTTGGTGGCCTGACGCTGGGCGTCGTTGAAATAGGCCGGAACGGTGATGACGGCCTGGGTCACGTCCTCGCCCAGATAGCTCTCGGCGGTTTCCTTCATCTTCTGCAGGATCAGCGCGCTGACCTGCGAAGGGGAATACTTCTCGCCCCGCACCTCGACCCAAGCGTCGCCGTTAGGCCCCGCCACGACGTTGAACGGCAGGTTCTTCTTGTCCTTGGCCAGATGCTCGTCGTCGAAACGGCGGCCGATCAGGCGCTTGATGCCGAAAACGGTGTTTTCGGGGTTCGTGACCGCCTGACGCTTGGCGGGCTGTCCGACCAGACGCTCGTTCTCGGTATAGCCGACGATGGAGGGGGTGGTCCGGGCACCTTCCGCATTCTCGATCACGCGGGGCTGCGAGCCGTCCATGATCGCGACGCAGGAGTTCGTGGTCCCGAGGTCGATGCCGATGACTTTTGCCATGTCGAATGGTCCTCTCTTGGCGATGTTTGCGGATCGCGGCCCGTCACGGCACCCCGACCCTTATCCCATTTTCAACAAGAAGCGGCGACGGATGACCCGTTCCGCGGTTCGGTGGGTATATAAGGAGGGGGTTTTCGCCTCGCAAGGATGTGAAGGATGCGAATTGAGGGAAGTTTCGCCACAGCAGATCCGCGGCATTCGCCTATGGGAGGGGTTGCTGGACCCCGCGGAACAGGCCGTCATGGCGGACGACCTGCGGGCGGTGGCACGGGCAGCGCCCTTCGTGGCCCCCGTGACACGGTCGGGGCGGCCCCTGTCGGTGCGGATGACCTCGGCCGGGCGCTTCGGCTGGATCGCGGACAGGCGGGGCTATCGCTACGGCGACCGGCACCCGTCGGGCATCGACTGGCCGCCCATCCCCGACAGCGTGCGGGCGGTCTGGGACGCGGTGGCGCCCGACGCCCGGCCGCCCGAAAGCTGTCTGGTAAACTGGTACGGTCCCGCCGCGCGGATGGGGATGCATCAGGACCGCGACGAAGGCGACCTGTCGCAGCCCGTCGTCTCGATCAGCCTGGGCGACGACGCGCTGTTTCGCATCGGCAGCGTGGAACGCGGCGGCCCGACCATCAGCCTCTGGCTGCGGTCGGGCGACGTGCTGACCATGGGTGGCGACGCGCGCCTCGTGCATCACGGCATCGACCGGATCGCGCCGGGCACCTCGACCCTGCTCGACGGGCCGGGGCGGATCAACGTCACTTTGCGCGTCGTCACCGCGCCAGGGTGCAGCACCCCGACAGGATCGCCCCGTCATCCGCGGTGAACAGGTCGATGGACAGGCCGTAGAGCGCATCCGACATGCCGTCCGAACAGGTCTCTCGCCGGACGATTCCTCGCAGCGATCCCTGCGACGTCGCGACAATTACACCTGACCGGTCCGGCCGGTTCATCGAAGGGACATCGACGGGCGGATCGGTCGGCATCGTCCCCTCCGGGGTGCGAAAGGCATGGTCTGCCAGATCCAGCGTCCAGAATGGCTCGGTCCCGAAGCAGGACGCAGGCGGCGCTTTCGTCCCCCCCGGCAAGGCGCTCAGGAACCGCAACGCGACCCAGCCCGACCCCTCGCCCAGGTTGATCCGCCCCCATCGGCCACCCTGGCCGCCGGTCGCCGTCACCTCCACCACCGTATCGGGCAACAGGGAGCCGACGATGCCATGCGCGACCCCCGGCCCCGCGCGGACGTTCAACACGTCGTCCGCCGCGACGCCCGTCACCCGGTTGAGTGCGGGCAGCCGCGTCTCCGCCGACGCGGGCCAGGCGAGGATCGCGCAAAGCATCGCCAGCCACCTCATCGGCCGGCGAACCACGAGACGGAGGCATGACGGCGAGTGTAGAATTCGCCCATCATCCCGATGACGAGGAAGATCATCGCCACAGTCAGCGGATACTCCCAGTTCGTGTAGTGGGGATTGTAGTTGATGAAGGTATAGCCGCGCGCCTGATCGATGATGTGGAACAGCGGGTTCCAGTCGAAAAACGCCAGAACCTTCGCAGGCAGCGCATTGGCCACGAACATCTTGCCCGACGCGATCATGTTCACGCGCGAGTACATCATGTGGGCAATCTGGACGAAGTTCGGCGCCCAGGGCTTGATGGCCAGAAGGACCATGCCCATCGCCACCCCCACGAACCAGGCGAGCAGGAACATCATCGCCGCCCCGCTCCAGTCCTCGACGACGATGGGGTGCCAGGCGACGTGGACGCCGAAGAGCACGATGCTGACCGACAGCGTCTGGAGGTAGAGGCACGACAGTGCCGCGGCCGAGATGGAGATCGCCGTGTTCATCGGCGCGTGCTTCATCATCGGCGAGGCCGGCCCCTCGGCGCCGACGATCGCGCCCATCGCCTTGATGTTCGTCATGAACAGGAAGATCCCGGACATGATGTAGAGGACGAAGTCCCCCCGGATCGCGCTGCCGCGCAGGCCGAGGACCGAGAACATGAACACGAAGGCACCGACGAAGATCACCGTCTGAAGGATGTTCATCAGCAGCGCGGTGACACCGTTGCCGTGTCCCTTGCGGATGTGGCGCACGGTGGCGTGGAAAATCAGCTCGGCCAGCGTGAAGGCGCGCGTGGCGGCCGTGTCGCGGCGCTGGATCTTGAACATTCCCGCCTCCCTGCCGCTGCGTGCTTGCTCCTTGCGTCTCCGATACCATAAGCCTGCCGGGGAAACGAAGGCTTTGGTTTGAGGATTTGGTGATGGATTTCGACAGTATGATGGTGACGCTCCGGCGGCTCGCGCTCGAAGCGGGCGACGCGATCATGGAAATCTATGCCGCACCCGACTTCGACGTGCGCACCAAGTCCGACGACAGCCCCGTGACCGAGGCGGACGAGGCCGCCGATGCGCTGATCTCCGCCGGCCTGCAGGCGGCTTTCCCCGACGCGGCCGTCGTGACCGAGGAACGATCGGACACGCACGACCTGGACGTCACCGATTTCTTCATCGTCGATCCGCTGGACGGCACCAAGGAGTTCGTCCAGCGGCGCGGCGACTTCACCGTCAACATCGCCTGGGTCGAAGGCGGCATCCCCGTGCGCGGCGTGGTCTATGCCCCCGCCCGTGGCCGCCTGTTCTGGACCGCCGCCGATGGCACCTCGGTCGAGGAGACGGGCCCCTTCGGCAAGGCGGCGCCGGGCCTCTGCTCGCCCATCGCCGCCGCCGCACCCGACAATGCGGCCCTGCGCGTGGTGGCCAGCAAGTCGCACCGCGACCAGGCGACGGACGACTACATCGGCCGGTATTCGGTGGCCGACATGAAATCCGCCGGCTCCTCGCTCAAGTTCTGCCTCGTCGCCACGGGAGAGGCCGACATCTATCCCCGGCTGGGCCGGACGATGGAATGGGATACGGCCGCCGGACACGCGGTCCTGGCGGGTGCCGGCGGAACGGTCGTCAGGTTCGACGATCACCGGCCGCTCACCTATGGTAAGGACGGGTTTGCAAATCCCTTCTTCATCGCCCATTCACCGGGCGTCACCCTCGCCGAGATCTGATGCGGCGCCGCATTTTGAAACGAACCCATGTCCGGCCGTCAGGCCCACCGGAGGCACATCAATGAAACGCACCGTCACCAAGGCCATCTTTCCGGTCGCGGGCCTCGGAACCCGGTTTCTGCCCGCCACGAAATCCGTCCCGAAGGAGATCATGACCCTCGTGGACCGGCCGCTGATCCAATATGCCATCGACGAGGCGCGCGAGGCGGGCATCAAGGAATTCATCTTCGTCACCTCGCGCGGGAAATCCGCCCTGGAGGATTATTTCGACGACAGTCCCGTGCTGGAGGCGGAGCTTCGCAGGAAGAAGAAGCCGGAACTCCTCAAGGAGCTGAAGCGCACGACGATGGATTCGGGCCAGATCGCCTATATCCGCCAGCACCGGGCCAAGGGTCTGGGCCATGCCGTCGCCTGCGCGCGCCGCCTGATCCACAACGAGCCCTTCGCCGTCATCCTGCCCGACGACGTCATCGCGGCCGAGCCCTCGTGCCTCGCCCAGATGGTCGAGGCCTATGCCGAGACCGGCGGCAGCATGGTCGCCGCGATGGAAGTGGCGCCCGAAAAGGCGTCGTCCTACGGCATCCTAGACATCGAACCGGGCGCCGATCCCGAAAACCCCATCAGCCGTGTGCGCGGCATGGTCGAGAAGCCCGAGGCCGGCACCGCCCCGTCGAACCTGGCCGTGATCGGGCGCTATATCCTCAGCCCGCGGGTGATGCGTCACCTGTCCGGGCTCGACGCGGGCGCGGGGGGGGAAATCCAGCTGACCGATGCCATCGCGCGCGAGATCGACGGCGACGGCGTCCATGGCTTCCGCTTCGAAGGACAGCGTTACGACTGCGGCTCCAAGGCCGGGTTCCTGCAGGCGACCGTGGCCTTCGGCCTCGCGCGCGACGATCTGCGCGACGAGCTGGCGGCCTTCCTCGCGGACCTGAGCCTGAGCGTCAAATAGGGGCGCATGGCAGCGGCGCACGACTTATGGGCGGCCTACCGCCTCCGCTGGCGCCGCCGCCGCCTCCTCGCCCGGTCCTTTGCCAAACGCAGCCAGCTGTCACCGCTCGCCGACCGGACCCGCGACATCGCGTCCGGCGCGATCCTGGCTTTCGCGACAGTGCGCAACGAGATGGGTCGCTTGCCCTACTTCCTCCGCCATCACCGTGCACTGGGCGTGGACCGCTTCCTGTTCGTCGACAACGCCAGCGACGACGGGACGGCGGCCTTTCTGGCCGAGCAGGCGGATGTCTCGGTCTGGACCACGCCGCATGGATACAAGGCGTCGCGCTTCGGGGTCGACTGGCTGACGGTCCTGCTGGCGCGGCACGGGCACGGGCACTGGTGCCTGACGCTCGATGCGGACGAGTTGTTCGTCTATGCCCACCACGACCGCCGGCCGCTGGGCGCGCTGACCGACTGGCTCGACCTGACGGGACGGTCGTCGATGGGGGCGCTGATGCTCGACATGTATCCGCGCGGTCCCTTGGGAGAGGGCGGTCCTGAGGAGGATCCCGTGGCGGCCCTGCCCTGGTTCGATGCGGGCAACTACGTCATGCTGCGACAGCCGCGCCTGCAGAACCTCTGGGTGCAGGGCGGACCGCGCGCCCGCGCGTTCTTTGCCGCCGATCCGCGCCGGGCACCCACCCTGTCGAAGGTTCCGCTGGTGCGGTGGAACCGCCGCTATGCCTACGTCAGTTCGACCCATTCGCTCCTGCCGCGCCGCCTGAACCGAGTCTATTGCGAGACGGGGTCCGAGGCGCCGACGGGCGTGCTGCTGCACACCAAGTTCCTGCCCCAGATCCTGGCCAAGTCGGCGGAGGAACGGACGCGGCGGCAGCATTTCGAGAACTCGGACCTCTATGCCGGATACTACGACGCGCTGCGCGGGGGTCCGGTGCTCTGGTGCGAGCGGTCCACGCGCTATGCCGGCTGGCGTCAGCTCGAGGCGCTGGGCCTGATGTCGCGGGGCGGCTGGCAATGACGGCGCGACGGTTGCCCGAGGGCCCCGCCGATCACCGGGTTGCAATTCCGGCCAGAATCGTGACCGGAGACATGGGGATGGCCGGATCGGCGCCAACGGAGGGGGTGGCCGGGCGATGGGACTGATCTCATCCTACCGGATGCGTCTGCGCCGTCGTTATTGGCGTGCGCGCGCCTTCAGGCGCCGGCGGCAGCTCCGGGTCGTGCGCGACCGGACCCGAAGCTTCGGGCCGGGTGCGATCCTGGCCGCGTCCACCGTGCGGAACGAGCGCGCGCGGCTGCCCTATTTCCTCGACTACTACCGCGCGCAGGGGGTCGATCATTTCCTGTTCGTCGACAATGGGTCGGACGACGGCACCTGCGACTATCTGGCCGCGCAGCCCGATGTGTCGGTCTGGCGGACGCGGGCAAGCTATGCCGATGCGGCCTACGGCGTCGACTGGTTGAACTGGCTGTTGCGCCAGCACGCCCACCGGCACTGGTGCCTGACCGTCGATGTGGACGAATTCCTGGTCTACCCCTTCTGCGACACGCGCCCGTTGCGCGCGCTGACCGACTGGCTCGACGCAAGTTCGGTCCGCAGCTTCGGGGCCATGATCCTCGACATGTATCCCAAGGGTCCGATCGGCGGCCGATCCTATCACGAAGGTCAGAACCCCTTCGAGATCGCCTCCTGGTTCGACAGTGGCAACTATATGTTCGAGCGCAACCCGATGTACGGCAACCTCTGGATCCAGGGGGGCGTGCGGGCGCGGACCTTCTTTGCGGACCGGCCGCGCAAGGCGCCTGCGCTCAACAAGGTGCCCCTGGTCCGGTGGCACCGCGATTTCGTCTACGTCAGCTCGACCCACGCGCTGTTGCCGCGGGGCCTCAACCTCACCTACGATGCCGGCGGCGGCGAGAAGACGACCGGCGTCCTTCTCCATGCCAAGTTCCTGTCGCTGTTCGTCGACCGTGCGGCGGAGGAGGCAGAGCGGTCCGAACACTATCGCGGCGCGGGCGAATACCGGACCTATGCCGGCGGTCTGGATGGGCAGACCGACCTCTGGTGCAAGTGGTCGGAGCGCTATATCAACTGGCGTCAGCTGGAAATCCTCGGCCTGATCTCGAAGGGGAACTGGGCGTGACCCTGGGCTTCGTCCTTCTGGTCCACACGGCCTTCGACCGGGCCGAGCAGGTGGCCCGCTATTTCGCGGCGAACGGCTGCCCCGTCGTCGTGCATGTCGACGGCAAGGTGCGGCCGCGCCTTTTCCAGCAGTTCCGCGACCGCCTGGCAGATGAGCCGCTGATCCGGTTCTCGCGGCGCACCCGCGTCGAATGGGGTACCTGGTCCATCGTCCGGGCGACGCAGATGGCGTCCGCCCGGCTTCTGAAGGACTTTCCGGACGTCCGTCACGTCTTCCTCGCCTCCGGCTCGTGCCTGCCGCTCCGGCCGGTGGCTGAGTTGCGCGACTATCTCGACGCCCACCCCGAGACCGATTTCATCGAATCCGTCACCACCGACCACGTCACCTGGACCGTGGACGGGTTGGAGGAGGAACGCTTCACCTTGCGGTTCCCGTTCTCCTGGCGGCGGCACCGGCGTCTCTTCGATGCCTATGTCGCGGTCCAGCGCCGTCTGGGGTTGAAGCGACGGATCCCGCCCGGCGTCTCGCCGCATCTGGGCAGCCAGTGGTGGTGCCTGACGCGGCGGACCCTCGATTCCATCCTGACGGCGCCCGACCGGGCTGCGATCGACAGCTATTTCAGCAAGGTCTGGATACCGGACGAAAGCTATTTCCAGTCGCTCACCCGCCGGTATTCCACGCAGGTCGAAAGCCGGCCCCTGACGCTGTCGAAGTTCGATGTCCACGGCAAGCCGCACATCTTCTACGACGACCATCAACCGCTGCTGGAACGGTCGGACTGCTTCGTGGCACGCAAGATCTGGCCGCGGGCGGAGGGGCTTTATGCGACGTTCCTCGATGACAACCGGACTGCGACGCGCCGGGCCGAGCCCAACCCCGGCAAGATCGACCGCGTCTTCTCCAAGGCGAACGAACGTCGGGGGCAGGGGCGGCCCGGTCTCTATTCGCAGGCCCGCTTTCCCGCGCCGGGGTTCGAGAACGGCCTGACCTGCGCGCGCTACAACGTGTTTTCCGGGCTGGACCAGCTGTTCGAGGATTTCGGCTCCTGGCTGTCGGGCCGGTTGGGTGGCCGCGTGCACGGCCATCTCTATGCTCCGGACCGGGCCGAGTTCGCGGGCGGCGAGACGGTGATGAACGGCTGCCTCTCCGACAGCGCCGCATTGCGCGACTACCGCCCGACGCAGTTCCTGAGCAACCTGCTCTGGTCCACGCGGGGCGAGCGGCAGACCTTCCTGTTCGGACCCGGCGACGCGCAGGACGTCGTGCCGTTCATCGCGCGTGATCCCAATGCCACCATCGTGGCGGTCTCGGGCGCCTGGGCCGTACCGCTCAGCGCGTCGAACGCCGACTTCGACACGGTAAAGGCCGAGGCCGCGCGCCTGCAACGCGCGGAGCTTGTCTTTCTGCGGACCCTGCGGACGCCCGGTGTCGCCGCGCGGGTGCACCAGTGGACGCTTGCGGATTTCCTGGCTGACCCACCGGAACGCCTGCGCGCCGTCATGGACGAGATGTCCGGCCCCGGCCCCCGGCGCCTCACCGATCTGCCGGCCATGCGCGACACGCGGGGGATCCCGGACTTCCTGTTTCGGCTGCGCAACGGCGGGGTCAAGCCGCTGGTGATGGGCAACTTCGACAGCAACGGTACGATTGCAGACCGCGGCCCCGCCGCCCAGCGCCATGCCGGATAGGTTCGACGCCTTCGTCCTGTTTGCCGAGATGCGGACCGGCTCCAACCACCTGGAGGAATCGCTGAACACCCTGTCGGACGTCCGCTCCTTCGGCGAGGCGTTCAATCCCGTCTTCATGGGAGCCCACAACCGGACCGAACTGTTCGGCATCGACCTGTCCGCGCGCGAAGCCGACCCGCTGCCGCTCCTGCGCGCGATCACGGGCGAGGGCGGCCTGACCGGGTTCCGGTTCTTCCACGATCACGACCCCCGCGTGGTGGCGCCTGTGCTGGACGACCCGCGCATCGCCAAGGTGGTGCTGACGCGCAATCCGCTGGACAGCTACGTCTCGCTCGCCATCGCTCGGCAGACGGGACAATGGCGCCTGACCAATCCGAAGATGTCGAAGGCAGGCAAGGCAGTCTTCGACGCAGCCGCCTTCGACAGGCTGGTCGCCCGGCAGCGCGCGTTCCGCGACCGCATCCAGCGGCATCTGCAACTGACCGGTCAGACGGCCTTCTGGATCGGCTATGACGATATCGGCGATCTGGAGGTGCTGAACGGCCTCGCGGCCTTCCTCGGGTCCACGGACAGGCTGTCGGAAGTGCCCGGCAAGCTCAAGCGGCAGAACCCCGGCGATATCGAGGACAAGGTCGAGAACCCCGAGGAGATGCGTGCCCACCTCATGCGGCTCGACCCGTTCTTGCTTACGCGGTCGGTGCAGACGGAACCCGCGCAGAGTCCGAACCCGGGCAGCCTGATGGCCGCGAACGACAGCGCCCTGCTGGCGATCCCGGTGCCTGGCGGGCCGACGGACGCGGTGCGCGACTGGCTGACGGCGCTGGACGGCCGAGCCCCGGTCGAGGGCCTGACGCAGAAGCAGCTTCGCCCCTGGATGCGGCGGCACAAGGGCTTCGTCAGCTTCGCGGTCCTGCGTCATCCGCTGATGCGGGCACACGACGCGTTCTGCGCGATGCAGACGGGGCGGGGACCGCAGGCCAACACCCTGCGCCGCATCCTGACCAACCAGCACGGTCTCGACCTGAAGGGCGATCCAATGGCGGCGTTCCTTGGGTTTCTAGGGTTCCTCAGGGCCAATCTCGGCGGCCAGTCATCCCTGCCGGCGGAGCCCGAATGGACAAGCCAGAGCGCGCTTCTGGCCGGGATGGCGCAAGCCGTCCTGCCGCAGCGCCTGATCCGCGAGAGCGAGGCGCAGGAGGAACTCGACACACTGGCCGTCCGTGCGGGAAAGCGCCCGGTGCTCTTCGTCCTGCCGCAAATGCCGCCATCGATGGTCACGGACGCGACCGAGGAGGCCTGCATGGAGGCCTATCGACGGGACTTTCTGAACTTAGGGTTCAAGCGGCTGTCGAACAGCTAGGCGGCTTCGGACTTCTGCGCTTCGGTCAGGACCGTGTGCAGGACGGCCGGGTCGTCGTTCGCCCGCAGCTTGGCGCATGTGCCGGCATCGCGCAGCGTGCGGGACACCAGCGCCAGCGCCTTGAGATGCGCGACGCCCGCGCCTTCCGGCGCGAACAGCGCGAAGACAAGATCGACGGGCTTGCGATCGGTGGCATCGAAATCGAGCGGCGTCTCGAGCCGCATGAACACGCCATGGACCCGGTCAAGGCCGGACAGCCGCGCATGGGGCAGGGCGACACCGCCACCCACGCCCGTGGTTCCCAGCGCCTCCCTGTCCTGCAGGGCGGAAAAGGCCTCGTCGTAATTGACGCCGTAAAGCTGGCGCGCGGCCTCGGCCAGATCGCAGAACAGGCGCTTCTTGCTCGACGTCTTGGGGACGACCTTGACGGCCTTCGGATCCAGGAGTTCGCCCAGTTGCATCGCTCGTCCTCGCTCCGCCTGCTCGGGCGGGTTCAGGTGCCGGTGACGGGATCGATCCAGCCGACGTTTCCGTCTTCGCGCCGGTAGACCACGTTCACCCCGCCGCCCTTCTCGTTCTTGAACACCAGCACCGGGGCGCCGGCGATCTCCATCTGCATCACCGCCTCGCCGACCGAAAGCGATGGGATCTTCGTCTGCATCTCGGCCACGATCACGGGGTTGAGGCTCTCGGGCTCATCATCCCCCTCGTCCGCGGCGAGGATATACGAAGAGGCCCCCGAGACTTCAACCGGCTGCGCGCGCACCTGGTGGTGGCTTTTCAAGCGGCGCTTGTAGCGGCGCAACTGCTTGTCCATCTTCTCGGCGCAGGCGTCGAATGCGGCATAGATCTCCGTCGCCTTCCCCTTGGCCGTGGTCGTCAGGCCGGTCGACAGGTGGATCGTCGCCTCGCAGACATGCTCATGCGCCGACTTCGAGAAGGTCACCTGCGCGTCGGTAGGACGCTGGGCGTATTTCTCGATCACGGACCCCAGCTCGGTCTTCACATGGGTCTGAAGCGCCTCGCCGATGTCGATCTGCTTGCCGGTGATCTGATAGCGCATGATGTCTCCTGCGGATGGAATGGGGGAGCTGTTGGATTAACTTGCGGAAACGCTTGGGGTTCCGGCCACCGGCCCGCCTGTCCGGCGGCGGTCTTGACATGCGTTCCAGCCGTGGGAACAGAGGGCATGAGAGCGGGGCTCCATCCCCCGATTGGGCGACGGAAGCGGGCCCGAGTCAACCGCAAAGCGGCAGATCGGCTAACGCGAGAAGCTGTCGCCCAGATAGACACGCCGGACGTTGTCGTTGGCGACCACCTCCGCCGGACTGCCCGACATCAGCATGCCGCCGTCGTGCAGGATATAGGCACGATCGACAATCTCCAGCGTCTCGCGGACGTTGTGGTCGGTGATGAGGACGCCGATACCGCGTTCCTTGAGTTCGATCACGAGACCACGGATATCGGCTACCGAAATTGGATCGACCCCCGCGAAGGGCTCGTCGAGCAGCAGGTAGCGTGGGTTCGCGGCTAGGCAGCGCGCGATCTCCACGCGACGCCGCTCCCCGCCCGACAGCGCGCGGGCGGACGCGTGGCGCAGGTGTTCGATGTGAAAGTCGCCCAGCAGCTCCTCCAGCCGCTCGCGACGGCGGTGGCGCTTGGGCTCGGCCACCTGCAGGACAGCCATGATGTTGTCCTCGACCGAGAGGCCGCGGAAGATGGAGTTCTCCTGCGGCAGGTATCCGATGCCCGCCCGTGCCCGGCGGTACATTGGCAGGAAGGTCAGGTCGACGCCGTCCAGCGTGACGCGCCCCTTGTCGGGCGGCACGAGCCCCGCGATGCAATAGAATGTCGTCGTCTTGCCCGATCCGTTCGGCCCCAGCAGCGCCACCACCTCGCCGCGCGCAAGGTCCATGGTGACGTCGTGGATCACGGGGCGCTTGTTGTAGGATTTGCCCAGCCCGCGCACGGCCAGGCCGCCGTCGCCTTCGGTGACCGACAGGGCGGCGGTGCCGTCGGGGGCGGGGGCGGTCACGGTTGCAACGTCGTGCGGACGCGGCCCGTGACCGTGCCGGCACCCGATTCCAGGTTGATCGCCAGACGGTCCCCGGCAAGCGTGTTCCCCCCCTGCGTCACCAGAACGTCGCCCGACAGCAGGATGTCCGACGTGCCGAGGGTATAGACCGCCTCCTGCCCCTCGGCCGCATCCTCGCCCGCGACGATGAGGACGTCGCCGGTGGCGTTCAGGCGTTCGATGCTGCGCGTGCCGCCTGTCGTGGCGTAATCGACGGTGACGAGGTTCGCCGACAGCCGCAGGTCGCCCTGCGCGATCACGACGTTGCCGGTCAGGGTGGCGCGGCCGGTGGCCTGATCGACCTCCAGGCTGTCGGCTGCGACCTCGACCGGGGCGGCGCGGTCGAAGTTGCCCTGTCCGAAGCCGATGGCCGCGGTTTGGGCATGGACGGCCCCGGCGAGCAACCCGAAGGTGGTGAGGACGAGTGCGCGAAGGATCATCATGGCCATCCCGGTCATTTCGGCGGCACGTATAGCAGGTCGACGCCCCCGGTGAACACCAGCCGCGCGGCGCCCCCTTCGTCTTCGTCGATCCGCAGGCCGCCAGCCCGGATCGTCCCGAGCGGACCTTCGCCGGTGATCGGACCGTCGCCCAGGATGTCGAGCCTGTCGAGCGATCCCTGGAGCCGCCCCGCCCGGAGGCTGTAGCCGGCGGAGGTGTCGACCCGCACGTCGCCTTCGACGGCCAGGGTACGCGCCCCGGTATCAACCTCGGCGGTATCCGCCACGACGGTCGACCGGCCCCCTGCCGGATCGGCAAGGTCGAGGCGCACCGTCATGGCCGACATGCGGCGCGGATCTACGGGGTCGGGCAAGGCGCGATCGGCGACGAAGTCGTAGGCCGTGCCGTCCTGCGACAGGCCCGTGAACCGCGGCGCCGTAAGCTGCTGGTCGCGGGCGCGTTCGGACACGTCGACCTCGGCGAAGGGGATCGCGTCCTCGGGGTTCACCCGGCGCGCGACCAGAAACAGCGTCGACAGCAGGACGAGCGCCGCCACCGGAAGGATGAGCGTGGCCAGCCGGACGATGCGGCTGTGAAGGCCCCGTGGTCGATAAGCCGTCTGCATGGCGGTCATGTAACCACGCGGGCGCGGATTAGGAATGGGCGAAGATGTCGGTCTCGGGATAGCCGATCAGGTCGAGCTTCGCGCGTGTCGGCAGGAAGTCGAAGCAGGCCTGCGCGATCTCGGTCCGGTCCTCGCGCGCGAGGCGGGCGTCCAGCACCTCCTTCAGGCGGTGAAGGTAGAGCACGTCGGAGGCCGCATAGGCCATCTGCGCCTCGGTCAGCGTCTCCGCGCCCCAGTCGGACGTCTGCTGCATCTTGCTGATGTCCTCGCCCAGCAACTCCTGCAGAAGGGCCTTGAGGCCGTGCCGGTCGGTATAGGTCCGCACGAGGCGCGACGCGATCTTGGAACACCAGACAGGCCCCGTCAGCGCGCCGAAGGCGTGGTACATCGCCGCGATGTCGAAGCGGCCGAAATGGAACAGCTTCAGGACATCCGCGTCCCGCAACAGCGCCTCGAGGTTGGGGGCGGAGGTCTGGCCCTTGTCCACCTGCACCAGATGCGCGTCGCCGTCGCCGGCCGAGAGCTGCACGAGGCAGAGCCGGTCGCGGTGCGGATTGAGGCCCATCGTCTCGCAGTCGATTGCGACCGAGGCGCCGAAGGAAAGCCCATCGGGCAGGTCGCCCCTGTGCAGCGTGATCGTCATGGCAGCCCCCGGCGCGAGTGTCTGAAACGAAGTCGCCCGGAGCGGGGCCGGGCGTCGCGCCTGACTAGACCGGCCGGCGCCCCGGACGCAAGGCGGGGTCAGGGGGCGGTGGGATAGGCGGTGCGGTCGAGGCTGGCGCGCGTCGCGGCGATGAAATCGACGGCCGCCGCCGTGGGCGCGCGGCTCGATGGCAACAGGAAACTGGTCGTGTATGCGATTTCCGGCAGGAATGGGCGCACCGCCACGCCGCGGCCGATCTGGTGGACGATGGGGAACGGGTTGACCAGCGACACGCCCAGCCCGTCGCGCACGAATTCCATCGCCGACACGCTGGTTGCCGTCTCGATAGCGATGTGCCGGCGCACGCCGGCCCGTTCGAAGGTGCGGTCGATGGCGACCCGGCTCGAATGGCGGCGCGACAGGGCGACGAAGGCCTCGCCTTCCAGATGTTCGGGGCGGATCACGTCGCGGTCGGCAAGGTGGTGCGCGCCCGGCAGGATGCAGATGGCCTGCGTCGCGATCAGCGGCTCGCTGGTGATGCCGTCGTGGGCGGGCTGGGTATCCGTCAGGCCCACGTCGAAGCGGCATTCGGCGATCCCAGTGATCAGGCTGTCGCTGGCGATGACCTCCAGGCTGATGTGCAGTTCGGGGTTGCGCTTGCGGAATGCGGCGATGCGACCGGGCAGGAAACGGTGCGCGATGGTGGGCGGCGCCACGATGCTGAGCGTTCCGCGGTGCGCCGTCCGCGGCTCCCGCGCGTGATTGACGATGCGTCCTAGGGTGGCGAAGACCGGCCCGAGCTGTTCGTTGATGGCAAAGGCCTCGGGCGTCGCCACGAGCCGTCCGCCCGCGCGCGTGAACAAAGCGAGGCCCAGCCGGTCTTCCAGTTGGGCCAGTCGCCGGCTGACCGCCGATTGGGAGATGCCGAGACTTCGCGCCGCGTTCATGGCCGTACCTGTCCGGATCAGTGCGTGCAGCACTTCGAGTTCGCGCAGCGTGATCCCCGATCTTCTGTCGCCCCCGTCGTCTGCGGCATCGGCTCGATTCATGGGCTATGACCAAACTGCATGACTTTTCAAGATTGACATTTGGTTAGCGCATAATAGCGTGACCGCCAAGCCGGATCGCACCGGCGCCTTCGGGACAGGATGCCCGATCGACAGGAAACCAAACGGGGAGGATCGAATCGTGAAAGCGGGAAAGACATCACTCATTGCGGGCATCTTTGCTCTCGGCGCCATGCCGGCGCTGGCGCAGGATCTTGCCATCGGCCTCAAGTCCGAGGCGACGTCGATGGACCCGCAGTTCCATCAACTCTCGACGAACATCCAGGTCCACAAGAACGTCTTCGAGACGCTGACCTCGCAGGACGCGGTGCAGAAGGTCGGGCCGGGGCTGGCCACCGAATGGGAAGCGGTGGATGATACCACCTGGCGGTTCAAGCTGCGCGAGGGGGTGAAGTTCCACGACGGCACCGACTTCACGGCGCGCGACGTGATCTATTCCTTCTGCCGCGTGCCGCTGGTGGAGAATTCGCCGTCGCCCTTCACGATCTACACCGCCTCGATCGCCGACATGACGGCGGAGGACGACCACACGCTGATCGTCCGCACCGAAGCGACCAACCCCCTGCTGCCGGCCGAACTCTGGAGCATCTCGATCATTTCCGCCGACACCCTCGGAGCGGAGGAGGAGGTCGTCTTCGGACCTCAGGGAACCTGCGAGGGCCTGGGCGACGTGCCGCAATCGCCCGCGTTCAATTCGCCGGACGTCGCCGTGGGGACCGGGCCCTACAAACTCGAAAGCTATACCCGCGGGTCGGAGCTGACGCTGACACGGTTCGACGAGCACTGGGGCGGTACCCCGGCGTGGGAGCGTGTCGTGATGCGCCCGATCACCAGCGACGGACCCCGCGTCGCGGCGCTGCTGGCGGGCGACGTGGACATGATCGAATCGCCGCCGATCCAGGACATTCCTCGGCTTGAGGACGGGGGTTTCAAGATCGTCGATGCCCTGTCGAACCGGATCATCTATCTGCACATGCGTCAGGAGGAAGGCGCGCCCGGCATCGAAGGGGCCGGCGACACGAACCCCCTGATGGACGCCCGCGTCCGCGAGGCGATTTCCCTGTCGATCAACCGCGAGGCCATCGCCGAGCGGATCATGGGCGGCTATGCCCAGCCCGCGGGTGAGCTTCTGCCGCCCCCAATGTTCGGCTCCTCCGGGCGCCCGGTCGATGCCTACGACCCCGACCGCGCCAAGGAACTGCTGACCGAAGCCGGGTATCCCGACGGGTTCACCATCACGCTGGGCACGCCCAACGACCGCTACATCAACGACGAACAGGTGGCGCAGGCCGTGGCGCAGATGCTGGCGCGGATCGGCATCCAGGTGAACGTGGACGCGAGCACGGCAAGCCAGTTCTTCTCGCGCCGCAACGCGCTGGAATTCCCGATCTACATGGCGGGCTGGGGCGCATCCTCCGGCGAGATGTCGTCGCCGCTCAAGTCGCTGGTCGCCACCTTCGACGAGAAGACGGGGATGGGTCCGACGAACGCGGGCCGCTATTCCAACCCCGCGATGGACGAGGTGCTGCTGCGGGCGATGTCCACCATCGACGATGCCGAGCGGGACAGCCTGCTGCAGGAAGCGGGGACCATGGTGCTCGACGACTACGGCATCATCCCGCTTCACTACGAGCAGACGGTCTGGGCGATGAAGCCCGAACTCGATTACGAGCCGCGCGTGGACCAGTACACAATGGCCACCGAGGTCAAGCCCGCCGGCTGAGCCGCGACGGCGGCGCCCGCATCCGGTGCGGGCGCCGCCGACCCACAACCGGCTGCCGGAGGAGCACGGAATGATCGTCTATCTCGTCCGCCGCGCGGGCCAGAGCGTTCTCGCGGTCGTCGCGATGGCGGTCCTGGTGTTCCTGGGCGTCTATGCCATCGGCAATCCTGTCGACGTCCTCATCAACCCGGAGGCGACGCAGGCCCAGATCGCCGCGACGACGCAGCGCCTGGGCCTCGACAAGCCGCTCTGGCAGCAATTCGGCATCTTCCTGGGGAATGCGATCCACGGCGATCTCGGCACCTCCTTCGTCTATGGCCGGCCGGCCCTCGACATCATCCTCGAACGGTTGCCCGCGACGATGGAACTTGCGGTGGTGGCGCTCATCCTGTCGGTAGGGCTCGGCGTGCCGTTGGGCGTCTGGGCGGGGCTCAGGCCGCATGGGCTGGCCGGCAAGACGATCATGGGCGGATCGATCCTGGGGTTCTCGCTGCCCAACTTCTGGCAGGGAATGCTGCTCATCCTGGTCTTCGCCGTGCTTCTGGGCTGGCTGCCTGCGGGTGGGCGCGGCCAGACGACCGAGTTTATGGGCCTCGAGGTAAGCTTCCTGACGCTCGACGGGCTTTCGCACCTGATCCTGCCGGCGATCAACCTCGCGCTCTTCAAGATGTCGCTCATCATCCGGCTTGCCCGCGCCAACACGCGCGAGGTCTGCCTGCAGGACTACGTCAAGTTCGCCCGCGCCAAGGGGCTTTCGGGGCGTCGAGTCGTGATGGTGCACGTTCTCAAGAACATCATGATCCCGGTGGTCACGATCATCGGGCTGGAGCTGGGGTCGATGGTAGCCTTCGCCATCGTCACCGAGACCGTCTTCGCCTGGCCCGGAATGGGCAAACTGCTTATCGACTCCATCAACCTGCTCGATCGGCCGGTGATCGTCGCCTACCTCATGCTGACGGTCCTCATCATCGTCACCATCAACTTCCTCGTCGACGTGATCTATTCGCTGCTCGACCCGCGGATACGCCTGTCGGAGATGAAGGGATGACCAATTCCATCGCCAGCGACCTGGAACCCGTGGGCACCCCCGGTCCCGTCCGCATCGACAGCCCGGTCCGCCGCGTCGCCAAGGAGTTCGTCGAGGACCCCGTCGCCGTCGTGGGGCTGGTTCTGTTCGTCCTGATCGCGCTCATCGCGATCCTCGCGCCTTGGCTCGCGCCGCAGAACCCCTACGATCTCGCGCAGCTCGACATCATGGACGGCGGCCTGCCGCCGGGCGAGGTCAGCTTCGGCACCGGCGACACCTATTGGCTCGGCACCGACCAGCAGGGGCGGGACATGGTGTCGGCCATCATCTACGGCCTTCGCATCAGCCTCGTCGTCGCCACCATGTCGCTGGGCATCGCGATCACGATCGGCACCGTCGTCGGCGTGACCGCGGCCTATTTCGGCGGCAAGCTCGATTCCTTCATCATGCGGATCGTCGACCTGCAGCTCTCGTTCCCGGCGATCCTCGTGGCGCTGATCCTGCTGGCGCTCCTGGGGCGGGGGGTGGACAAGGTGATTCTGGCGCTGGTGATCGTGCAATGGGCCTATTACGCCCGCACCGTGCGCAGTTCGGCAATCGTCGAGCGGCGCAAGGACTATATCGACGCGGCCCGCTGTCTGGCGCTGTCGAACCGTCGGATCATGTTCCGGCATCTTCTGCCCAACTGCGTCCCGCCGCTCATCGTCGTGGCCACGGTGCAGATCGCGCAGGCCATCGCGCTCGAGGCGACGCTGTCGTTCCTCGGCGTCGGGGTGCCGATCACCGAGCCGTCGCTGGGGCTGCTGATCGCCAACGGCTACGACTACCTGCTGTCGGGCCGCTACTGGATCAGCCTGTTTCCGGGCATCGCCCTCGTCCTCACGATCATCGCCATCAACCTCGTCGGCGACCGGCTGCGCGACGTCCTCAACCCGCGGCTGTCGACATGAGCAGGCTTCTCGAGGTCCGTGACCTGCACACGCATTTCTTCACCCGCGACGGGGTGGCACGCGCCGTCGACGGCGTCAGCCTGTCGGTCGACCGGGGCGAGATCCTGGGGCTGGTGGGGGAATCCGGGTCGGGCAAATCGGTCACCGGCTTCTCGATCCTGGGGCTGGTCGATCCGCCGGGCCGAGTCGTCTCGGGTCAGATCCTGTTCGACGGGCAGGATCTGGTGGCCGGAGGCGAGGGCGCGTTGCGCCACCTGCGCGGCAAGCGGATCGCCATGATCTTCCAGGATCCGATGATGACGCTGAACCCGGTCCTGCGGATCGACACGCAGATGATCGAGACGGTCCGCGCCCATGTCGACGTGTCGCGCGACGAGGCGCTCCGCCGCTCGCGCGAGGCGCTGGTGGCGGTGGGCATCTCGTCGCCGGACGAGCGGCTGCAATCCTATCCGCACCAGTTCTCGGGCGGGATGCGGCAGCGCGTGGCCATCGCCATCGCCATGCTGCACAAGCCCGACCTCATCATCGCGGACGAGCCGACGACCGCGCTCGACGTCACGATCCAGGCTCAGATCCTGTCGGAAGTGCAGACACTCTGTGCCGAGGCGGGCACGGCGCTCATCTGGATCACGCACGATCTGGCCGTCGTCTCGGGCCTCGCCGATCGGCTGGCGGTCATGTACGCGGGCCGCATCATCGAGGAAGGGCCGACGTCGCGCATCATCGCGGCGCCGATGCACCCCTATACCCGCGGCCTGATCGAGAGCGTGCCCCACGGCAAGCGCCACGGCGCGCTGCTGTCGCAGATCAAGGGGATGACGCCGTCGCTCCTGAAGCTGCCGTCGGGGTGCAAGTTCCGCCCCCGCTGCCCTCGTGCCGACGATGCCTGCACGCCGGAGCCACCGCTGGAGGCCGCCCGCCCGGGCCACAGCGTCCGCTGTGTCCACCCCCACACCGAAAGCCGCATCGAGGTTCCCACGACGTGACCGAGCCCTGCATCATCGAGATCGAGGACGTTTCGCGCCGGTTCGTGAAGGAGCTGGACATCGCCGAGCGGACGGCGCGCAAGCTGGGCGCGGACATCGCGCCGCAGACCGTCCATGCCGTCGACGGCGTCACGCTGCGCGTCCGGCCGGGCGAGGTGCTGGGGCTGGTCGGCGAATCCGGCTGTGGCAAGTCCACCCTGGGCCGGATGGTGGCCGGGCTTCTGGACCCGAGCGACGGCCGCATCCTCTATCGCGGGCGGGACGTGGCGGGGCTGGACGGGGCCGAGGCGCGGGACGCCGCCCTCAAGATCCAGATGGTGTTCCAGGACCCCATGTCGTCGCTCAACCCCCGTCTGCGCGTGCGCGAGATCGTGGGCGAGGCGCCGCGCGTCCACGGCATCGTGCCCCGCCGCGAGGTCGCCGCCTATGTCGAGGAGATCCTGGAGCAGGTGGGTCTCGACCCGATGACGGGCAAGCGGTATCCGCACCAGTTCTCGGGCGGCCAGCGGGCACGCATCGGCATCGCCCGCGCCCTTGCCGTCAAGCCCGATTTCCTCGTCTGCGACGAATCCGTGGCCGCGCTCGACGTGTCGATCCAGGCGCAGGTGCTCAACCTGTTCATCCGCCTGCGGGAGGAGCTGAACCTCACCTACCTGTTCATCAGTCACGATCTGGGCGTCGTGGAACACATCTCGGACCGGATCGCCGTCATGTATCTGGGCCGGCTGGTCGAACTGGGGGAGGCGACGGACCTGATGGCGCGGCCGAACCACCCCTATACGCAGGCGCTGGTGGCCGAGATTCCGACCTTCGAGACGGGCAAGCGCATCTATTCGGCGATCGAAGGAGAGATCCCGTCGCCGCTCCGGCCCCCGCCGGGGTGCCACTTCCACCCCCGCTGCCCCCACGCGCACGACCGCTGCCGGGTCGAGGTGCCGACGTTGAGGGAAATCGCGCCCGGGCGTCTGTCGGCCTGTCACCTCAACGACGAACCCGTCCGCCGACCTGCGGCGACGACCGAAGCCATGGAAGGAGACCGCCCATGAAGAACGAGAACCCGATCTGGTCGCTGGTCGACGCCCGACGCGAGGCCTTCATCGGGCTGGCCGACCGCGTCTTCGACACGCCCGAGGTGGCCTATACCGAAACGCGTTCCTGCGCCGCGCATACCGAGATGCTGCGCGAACAGGGCTTCCGCGTGACAGAAAACGTCGCAGGCATTCCCACGGCCGTCATGGGCGAGGCGGGCCAGGGCGGTCCGATCATCGCGATCCTGGGGGAATACGACGCCCTGCCGGGGTTGAGCCAGGAACCGGGTCTGGCGGAGCCGAAGCGGATCGACGCCGCAGGCTACGGACACGGCTGCGGTCACAACCTTCTGGGGTCGGCCGCCCTGTCCGCCGCCACCGCCGTGAAGGACTGGCTGGAGGCCGAGGGGTTGGAGGGCCGCGTCCGCTACTACGGCTGCCCAGCCGAGGAAGGCGGCGCGGCCAAGACCTACATGGTGCGCGACGGACAGTTCGACGACGTGGACATCGCGATCACCTGGCACCCCGCCAGCTTCAACGCCGTAGACGACATGCGGTCGCTTGCGAACACCCGCATCGACTTCACCTTCACCGGCAAGGCGTCGCATGCGGCGGGGGCGCCCGAGCTGGGCCGGTCGGCGCTCGATTCGGTCGAGTTGATGAACATCGGCGTCAACTACCTGCGCGAACACATGCCCGACGCGGCGCGCGTGCATTACGCCTACATCGACGCGGGGGGCGAGGCGCCGAACGTGGTTCAGGCCAAGGCCACGGTGCGGCAACTGATCCGCAGCCCCGACCTTCAGGGCCTGCAGTCGCTGGTCGAACGGGTGCGGAACATCGCGGACGGCGCGGCCCTGATGTCGGGAACCGCGGTGACGTCGCGCGTGTTCTCGGCCGTCTCGAACCTGATCGCCAACCGCCCCCTGTCGGAGGCCATGCAGGCCGAGTTCGACGCGCTGGGGCCGGTGCCCTTCGACGCGGACGACGCGGCCTTCGCCCGCGACATACGCAAGACGCTGTCGCGCGAGGACATCGCCGACACCTTCGAGCGTCTGGCGATGAAGCCCGACTACGACCTGCCGCTGTGCGATTTCGTGGCGCCGCTCGATCGCCCGTTCATGGGGGGCATGGGCTCCACCGACGTGGGCGACGTCAGCTGGGCGGTGCCCACCGTGCAGGCCCGGGTCGCCACCTGCGCCGTGGGGACGCCGTTGCATACCTGGCAACAGACCGCGCAGGGCAAGACGCCCGCAGCGCACAAGGGGATGCTGCACGCGGCCAAGGTCATGGCGGCGACGGCGCGGGCGGCGATCCGTGACGAAAGGCTGCGGGCGGCGGCGAAGAAGGCCCATGCCGAGCATCTGGCCGAGCATCCCTATGCCTGCCCGATCCCGGCCGAGACAAAGCCGCCCATCGCCGCCGAATGACGGCGGCGGGCGCGCTCAGCTGCGCGGCGTCGGCGGCTCACGGTCGGTGACCAGCCGCATGCCCAGGTGGGCGGGCGGGGCGCCCACGGCGCAACCGCCGCGCGCGGGGTCGCGTTCGAGGAAGGGGATTGCCGACAGATGTTCCCCGCCGACCCAGAATGCGGGGCAGCGGTCGGGATCGACTTCCCCGGCGCTGCCGGCATAGCAATCGGTGGTCCATTCCCAGACCGATCCGTCCAGGTCGCGCACGCCATCCGCCGAGGTCGAGAAGGCGCCGCTGGGCCGCAGAACGCGGTCCTGCCGACCGTCGAGCAGATAGGACGAAGCCCACGACATGTTCGGGTCGGTGAAGATCGGGTCGGGGTCGTCATGCAGGACGGAGGCCGCGAGCACCTCCCATTCGGCCAGATCGGGCAGGCGGAAGGGGTGGCCCGTCCGGTCGCTGATCCAGGCGGTGTACTGCTGGGTATCGGGATAGCTGAGGCCCGTTGCCGGCGTCGTCGCTGCGTCGCTGCCCGATCGTACCGGAAGGCCGAAGCCGCAGCCGCCGGCGTCGAAGCAGGCGTTCCACTGGGCCACGGTCACTTCGTCGCGCTGCACCCAGAGCGGGCGGGGTCCGTCGCTTTCGGCGAGGGTCACCGCGACCGGAACGGTGTCGGGCAGCAGCGAAAGGTCGCCGGCGGGGCCGCGCGTCAGCAGCACGGCCCCCCCGATGGTCCCCGCCGCGGCCAGCACCGTCGCGGCCAGGGCGGCCTGAAGGCGGAAGGATTTCGCGGCGGGGGTTTTCATGATCTGTCCTCCGGTGGGGTTCTCAGGTCTCGAACGACCGCGGGGCGACGACCTGCTCCATCAGGGCATTGTCCCATTCGCCTTCGACCACGAAGTGGGCCGTCGCGCCGAGCATCGCACCGATGATCAGGTTGTGGTTGACGTAGGCGTAGACCCCTGGCTGTTCGAAGGTGTACATCGCCGCAACCGCACTGCCGCCGCGGACGAACCAGGTCTCCATGCCGGTCATCGGCGCGTCGCTGAAGGACGATTCCCAGACATAGTCACCATGCCCGCCGATCAGGTGCGGCCGGGAGTCGAGGTTGCACTGATTGTGGATCATCAGCACCGTCTCGCCCACGTTGAAGCGCAGCGCGCCCGGACCGGTCAGGGCACCCACGGCGCCGTTGAAGACGCAGTGCGTGGGCGTCAGCGTGGCCATCGCGTCCAGGCTGTCGGCATAGTCCTCGCCGGCGACGGCATACTGCTTGAAGTCGCCGTTCTCGTCCCGCGGCAGGTAGTAGTCCTGCTCGCCGATGTAGGCGATCTTGTCGTACTTCAGCTGGTTGCCGTCCTTGTCCTTCAGGCCGTCGCGGGGCAGCACCATGATCGCGCCGTTCATGCCGTGGCAGACGTGATATGGGATCATCGCGCCACCGGGGGCGCAGTGATAGGTGAAGCAGCCGGGCTTGGTCGCTTTCCAGCGCAGCACCGTCTCCTCACCCGGATAGACGTGGGTCAGGCCACCGCCGCCCAGGGCGCCGGTCGAGGCGTGGAAGTCGATGTTGTGCTCCATCTGGGAGTCAGCCGGGTTGCGCAGCGTCAGCTCGACGTAGTCGCCCTCGTGCACGATGATGAGCGGGCCGGGGACCGAGCCGTTGTAGGTCAGGGCCCAGACGCTGGCGCCCGTATCCTCGTCGACGACCATCAGGACTTCGGTCGTGTCCATCGTGATCTCGACGATCTTCGGATCGCCGGTCGCCACCTGCTCATGCTCGGGGGCGAAGGGCGGGGCCACCAGCTCCTGCTTGACGCGGGTGTAGCCCGAAAGGTCGACGGGCTTGGCGTTGGCCTGCGCGTCGGCCTGGACCGGCACGAACTTGGCTTCGGGCATCCGCCCGCGGGGCGGCGACATCCGGTGCGGCATGGCTGCCGCCGCCTGATGGGCGATGCCGCCGGTCATCGCCGCGGCCCCCGCCAGGAGCGAGCCGCGCAGGACGTTGCGGCGGCTGGTGGGAGCGAGGCCCGGGTTGATGAACTTGGTCATTCCATATCCTCCTCAGGATAGCGTTGCTGCGGGCGGCGGATCTTTCGGTCCCGCGCACCCGGAGCGGGTCAGAGGTTCTCGAACTGTTCGGCCAGACGTTCCTGCGACTTGGGCGGAATGCGGCCTTCCATGTAGCTGGGGGGTACCTCGACGTCCTCGCCCACGGCGATCGTCATCACCATGCCCATGGCGTAGTGGGGCTGGCACTTGATGGCGTAGACGCCAGGCACATCGAGGGTCACCTCGATCTCCTCGTTGATCTTGCCCTTGAAGGCGTCGGCCCCCTCCGGGATCATGTCGAGGATGGATTCAGCGTTGTGGCCCCTGTCGGTTGCGACGAACTTGACGGTGTCGCCAGGCTCGACTCGAAGGAAGGAAGGCTCGAACACCATGGTGCCCTCCTCGCCGCGGTTGAGCATCAGGACCTCGACCGTCTCGGCGAAGGCCGCCGTTCCGGTCATGGCCAGCGCGAAGGCCAGGGCGGTGCTGAAGGTGCGGGACATCCGGTTTCCTTTCCGTGGAAATGTCGTTGACCGGAACCTACCAAGCCGCGATGAGGTGATCTTTGCGCCAGAACAAATTTTCGTGCGATCGCTGCCCAGTGGCTGACCGTGCGAATTAAGGGGCGATGGGGGAACGACGTGCCGAAGCTTGATGAAAGCCTTCTGACGGGGCTGCCGCCCTTTCTACGCCTGGACCGGCCGCAGATCCGGTCGATCCTGGATCAGGCGACGACCCTGCGCGTCGAGCCGGGCCACGTCATCTTCCATGAGGGCGATGAGGCTACGCGGTTCTTCCTGCTGCTCGACGGCTTCCTGCGCGTCGTCCGCGTCACGCCGGAGGGGGAACACGTCACCCTGCTGCACCTCGCGCCCGGACAGCTGTTCGGCTTCGCCAGAGCGCTCGGTCGCACGTCCTATCCGGCGACCTCGGTGGCGGCGGCGGAATCGCTCGTTCTCTGGTGGCCGACGAAACTCTGGTCGGATTTCGCCGAGCGGTTCGACGGATTCGCGACCGAGACCTATGCGACCATCGGCCGGCGCATGGGCGAGATGAATGACAACACCGTCGCCATGGCGACCCAGCAGGTCGAGCAGCGGGTCGCCAGCGCGCTGCTGCGGCTCGTCAACCAGACCGGGCGCCGCACGGGCGACGGGATCGAGGTGGGCTTTCCCGTGACGCGTCAGGACCTGTCCGAGATGACCGGCACGACGCTGCACACCGTCAGCCGGATGTTGAGCGCATGGGAAAAGCGGGGCATCGTCGAAAGCCGGCGCAAGCACATCACCGTGCGCGAGCCGCATCAGCTGGTCCTTCTGTCGGAAGCTATGGCGAACCGCTGACCGCGGCGCGCAATTCTTCCAGGAAAGCCGCCTCATCCAGTCCGTATTCCGCGCAGGCATCCACGATGGTGTGGAATGGATTGATCATGCAGCCCACGCACAGCATGCGATGCGACAAAAAGACCGGAACGGTCTGTGGCCATGCCGTCATGAGTTCGTCGAGCGGCAGGTCTGGGTCGTCGATACGGGGCAGCGACATGGGATGTCTCCGGTTACCTGACCCGAAGGATCACCCCGACCATCGGCTTGTTCTTTGCAGAATCGCAAACTACTGGGCCGAGAGGGGGAGTAACCAAGACCGACATTAACCCGAAAGGAGGCCCGCGGATGGCCGAAATCCTTACCAAGTCGCGGGCACGCAACATCTTTTACGGCGGAACGATTTTCTTCGTCGTGATTTTTGTCGTGCTGACCGTGCAAAGCCATCGCTACATCGTGAACGTGTCGACGGCGGGCATGCCCCTGACCGAGTCCGTGATCCACGGCAAGGAGGTCTGGGAGCGCAACAGCTGCATCAACTGCCACACGCTGCACGGGGAAGGCGCCTATTTCGCGCCGGAGCTGGGCAACGTGATGACCCGCTGGGGCGTCCAGGACGACCCCGAGGCCGCC
Source organism: Jannaschia rubra (assembly GCF_001403735.1). Classification (GTDB taxonomy): domain Bacteria; phylum Pseudomonadota; class Alphaproteobacteria; order Rhodobacterales; family Rhodobacteraceae; genus Jannaschia; species Jannaschia rubra. Next base: position 314,508 of record NZ_CXPG01000014.1, on the reverse strand, counting down.
TACGAAGTGATGGACGGCTGGATCGAGGCGCAGCCTTCGGGCATCGAGGGCCGCCGCCAGATGCCCTATTTCGAGCTGACCGAGGAAGACAAGCGCGGTCTCGCCGAATTCCTGCGCTGGGCCAACCAGACGCGACGCCAGGACTGGCCGCCTCACGAGGCAGGCTGAGGAGACAGAGATGAAATACCAATCCCAAAAGGTGGCCTACGCATACTTCGTGTGCGCGATGGGCCTGTTCGCGATCCAGGTCCTCGGCGGCCTGACGGCAGGCTGGGTCTATGTCCAGCCGAACTTCCTGTCCGAGGTCTTTCCCTTCCACATCATCCGGATGCTCCACACCAACGCGCTGATCGTCTGGCTTCTGCTGGGCTTCTTCGGGGCGACCTATTTCCTCATCCCCGAGGAAAGCGAGCGCGAGATCTGGTCGACCAAGCTGGCCTATCTCCAGCTCGCGATCCTGGTCGTCGGCACGCTGGGCGCGGTCATCGGCTACGGCTTCAAGATCCATGGCGGTCGCGAGTTTCTCGAACAGCCGCTCTGGGTGCGGCTGGGTATCCTCGTCGCCGCGGTGATCTTCCTCATCAACGTGTCGATGACGGTCCTCGCGGGGCGCAAGACGGCCATCACGGGCGTCCTTCTGACCGGCCTGTGGCTGCTGTCTCTTCTGTGGATCTTCGCGCTGATCAACCCGTCGAACCTGAGCCTCGACAAGATGTACTGGTGGTTCGTCATCCACCTGTGGGTCGAGGGCACGTGGGAGCTCGTGATGGCCGCGGTTCTGGCGTTCATCCTGCTCAAGCTGACGGGCGTGGACCGCGAAGTCATCGAGAAATGGCTCTACGTCATCGTGGCGACGGCGCTGTTCACCGGCATCCTGGGAACCGGCCACCACTTCTACTGGATCGGCACGCCCGGTTACTGGCAGTGGATCGGGTCGATCTTCGGCGCGCTGGAAATCACGCCGTTCTTCCTGATGATGTCGTTCGCCTTCGTCATGGTCTGGAAGGGCCGGCGGAACCACCCCAACAAGGCCGCTCTCCTGTGGTCCCTTGGCTCGGCCACGATCGCCTTCTTCGGCGCGGGTGTCTGGGGCGTCCTGCACAACATGCACGGCGTGAACTACTACAGCCACGGCACGCAGATCACCGCGGCCCACGGTCACCTGGCGTTCTACGGTGCCTACGTGGCGATCAACCTGGCCATCATCACCTACGCCATGCCGATCCTTCGCAACCGCGAGCCCTACAACCAGGTCCTCAACATGGCGAGCTTCTGGCTGATGACTGGCGGGATGGCGTTCATGACCTTCACGCTGACCTTCGCGGGCACGATCCAGACGCACATGCAACGCGTGCTGGGCGAGTACTACATGGTCGTGCAGGACGATCTGGCGCTGTTCTACGTCATGCGCTGGGTGTCGGGCATCTTCGTGGTCGCCGGGGCTCTGCTGTTCATCTATGCGACCTTCGTCGTCCGCAAGCGGGAGGTGATCTCCGCCGGGCCGGCGAACCCCGCGCCCACCGTGTCCCAACCCCTTCCGGGAGAGTGATATGAACGCGATGACGCAAGCACGGGCTCCGGTTCAGGACATCCCGCACTACCGTCCGACAGGCGACGAATGCACCCTGTTCGAGATGGCCCACAAGAACGGTCTGCCCCTTCTTCTGAAGGGGCCGACCGGCTGCGGCAAGACCCGCTTCGTCGAACACATGGCGGCGCGGCTGGGGCAGAGGCTCTATACCGTTGCCTGCCACGACGACCTGAGCGCCGCCGACCTGATCGGCCGGTATCTTCTGCGTGGTGGCGCGACCGAATGGGTGGACGGGCCGCTGACGCGGGCCGTGCGCGAGGGGGCGATCTGCTATCTCGACGAGGTGGTGGAGGCCCGCAAGGACGTGGCCGTCGTGCTGCACCCGCTGACCGACGACCGCCGCACCCTGATGATCGACCGGACGGGCGAGGAGCTGAAGGCCCCTCCGGGCTTCATGTTGGTGGCAAGCTACAACCCCGGCTACCAGAACGTGCTGAAGCGGATGAAGCCGTCCACGCGGCAGCGATTCCTCGCGGCCAGCTTCGACTTCCCCGACCCCGAGACGGAGACCGCGGTGGTCGCCACGGAAAGCGGGCTCGACGCCGTGCGGGTGGCACCGATGATCCGGCTTGCCGGCCGCATACGGTCGCTGTCGGGCATGGACCTGGAGGAAGGCGTGTCGACCCGTTTGCTGATCTACGCCGCAACCCTCGTGGCTGGCGGCATGGGTCTGGACCGGGCGATCGAGGCCGCGGTGATCGAGCCCCTGACCGATGACGAGGACGTGCGCACGGCGCTGCGCGATCTCGTCGCGACGACCTGGGGCTGAGGCCATGGCGCTCCGACCTCTCGACCTGATGGACCCCGAGGAAGCCGTCGGCGGCGTCTGGCACGACATGGTCGAGGGGCTCGGCGCCGATACGTCCTTCCCCGAGGCGGGCATCGCCCTCGCCTCGGTCCGGCCCAGTCTTGCTGTGCTGTTTCGCGCGCTCGGCGGCCGCGACGGCGTCGAACTGCGCGAGGCGGTGCCCAGCCCGGCCCTGCATCGCCGGTCGGTCCGCCGCCGTCTGGGCACCGGGCGCGAGACGCTGTTCCGCGCGGCCTTCGACGGCGAATGCCTGTGGTTGCCGCCCGTCTTCGACCGCTTCGACGACCCGGCCCTGAACCGTGCGGCCTACCTGTGGCTGACGGCGATGGCGGCCTGCTGCGAAGTGGACGAACTGCCCGATAGGGCTGACGATACTGTCCAGATCACCGCCAACGCCGAACTGAGCCGGCGCGCGCTGGAGGCCTGCCCGGGCCTGCGCGAGCGTCATGCCGAGATGGTTGCCCGCGTGCTGGCGAGCCGGCCGCGCGTCATGCTGCCACCGGCCGAAGCTGCAGCGGAACGCGCGCTGCGGGCCGCCCTGGCAGGCGAAACGCCGGAGCCCCTCCAGAACACCCATGCGCGTGGCCATTTGCCCTTTGCGCCCGTGCCCATCTGGCTGCAACTTTCGCAGCCCGGCCAAGGCTCCGCGGCGGGCGAGGAGGACGGCGACGATGCCCCGGCGCCCGATGCGGTCGCCACCACCACGCGCAAGCTGGGCCTGCGACGCCATCTCGATCAGGCGAACCGCAAGGACAGCCTCATCATCCACCGCTTCGAGTCGATCCTCAGTTGGGTCGAGTCGCTCAACATCAATCGAAACGTCGACGACGATGACGACGAGAACGCCCAGAAGGCAGCGGAAGATCAGGACAACATCTCGCTGTCGCGCAACGACAAGCGGGCCGCGACGCGCCTGCGCCTGCATCTGGACCTGTCGCCTGCCGACGCGGACCACGAACGTCTGGCCGGGGTGCATACCTATCCCGAGTGGAACCACCGGAGCCGCAGCTACATGGACGATCACGTCCGGGTGCTGGAGGCCGATGCCACGCCGGAACGGGGGGTGCATTTCCAGCCCGATCCCCGGCGCATGCGAGAGGTGCGCCGCCAGTTCGAGGCGCTGCATCCCCGCCGCATCCTGCAACCGCGCCAGCTCGACGGGACGGAGCTCGATCTCGATGCGCTGATCGCGGCGCAAGCCGATCTGGCCGCGACCGGGCAGGGCAGCGACCGCGTCTGGCGGTCGGCCCGCCAGACCGAACGCGACCTTTCGGTCGCCTTCCTCATCGACACCTCCCGCTCGACCGAGGCTGCGATGGGCGACACCTGCGTCATCGACGTGGCGCGTGATGCGCTGGGCGCGCTGGTGGGGGGCATCGATGCGGCGGGCGACCGGCTGGGCATCTGGGGGTTCTCGTCCCTGCGGCGCGACCGGGTGTTCCTGACGACGTGCAAGCGGTTCGACGATCCGCTGGGCCAGCCGGTGCTCGACAACATCGGAGCGCTGAAGCCCGCCCATTATACCCGGCTGGGCGCGGCGATCCGCCATGCCAGCATGCGCCTGGCCGAGGAAAGCGCCGCACGGCGGCTCCTCATCGTGCTGACCGACGGCAAGCCCAACGATCTCGACCACTACGAGGGCCGCCACGGCATCGAGGACAGCCGCATGGCTGTGATCGAAGCGCGCCGCGCCGGCCAGACCGTCCACGGTGTGATCGTCGACGAAGACGGACAGGACTGGTTCGCCCGCATCTTCGGACGCGGCGGATTCCACCTTCTGCCTCACCCCGCGCGTCTGACGCGCGCGTTGCCTGAAATCTATCGAACCCTGACGACGGAGGTCTGACATGCGCAGCCTGCTTTCCACCCTGTTCATCCTGCTGCCGGGCGCGGTTCTCGCGGAAGCCTTCGACCGACCGGTCCCGGCGGCGCAATCCGCCACGGCCGAGTTCTGGTTCGCCCTGGCGAGCCTGTCGTTCCTCGTGGCGATGGTCGCCGTGCATCTAATGGTGCGGCGCAAGCCATGACCCGGATGACCCGGCTCATGCTGATCCTCTATCCGTTCGGGGCGGGGGCGATGGGGATCAACCTGTTCTTCGCCTCGCTTATCGGGACGTGGATCGGCTGGCCGGCGATGCCGCCCGTCTGGTCGGTGATCGGAGGCGCGATCCTGGGCCTGCCGGCGACGTGGGTGTTCTCGCGCCACATCTCGAACCTGATGGACCGGGCCGACGCCGAATCCTGACGTGACGGGCGCGCGCGCTCGTTGATTGTCGGCGCCGGTTGTCCTATCGGCGGCATTGCCCCCATTTGGTTGCCGCCCGAGGACTATTGCCGCCCCATGCCCCGATCCGATTCCCCCCCCGACCAGCGCACCGCCATTCTCTGTCTCGGCATGCACCGGTCGGGAACCTCTGCCACTTCGGGGGTGATGGGCCTTCTCGGCTGTGACCTGCCGCGGACGCTGATGCCCGCCAACCCCGACAACCGGAAGGGATACTACGAATCGATCCCGATCTGCCAGTTGAACGACGCGGTGCTGGCCTCGGCCGGATCGTCCTGGGACGATTGGCAGGCGTTCAACCCCGGCTGGATCGGCTCGCATCGGGCCGAGGAGTTTCTGCCAAGAGGCTTGAGTGTGCTGGACGAGGAATTCGGCGACTCCGGCCTCCCCGTCATGAAGGACCCGCGCATCTGTCGGCTGATGCCGTTCTGGCGGCGCTTGCTGGACGATGCGGGGATCGAGCCTGCGTGCCTGCTGATCCACCGAAATCCGGTGGAGGTCGCCGCCTCGCTCGAGCATCGGGAGGGATGGCCCTTCGCCTATGGTCTGCTGCTCTGGCTCCGTCACGTGCTCGATGCCGAGAATGGGTCTCGGGGGCTCAAGCGGCATGTCATCAGCTATGACCGGCTGCTCGGCAACTGGGGCGCGACGATGCTCGCCGTGCAGGAAGCGCTCGGCGTTTCATTTCCGCGCTGGTCCGAGACGGTCGCGACCGAGGTCGACGAGTTCCTCAGCACCGATCTGAGGAACCACCGCACCGACCCTCATCGCGTGATCGGCGATCCGTTCCTGTCGTCCTGGGTGCGCGATACCTATGCGATCCTGGAACGCTGGGCCGACGAAGGCGAAGCCCCCGGCGACCGCGAGACGCTCGACGGCATCCGAGCGGATTTCAACGCCGCCGCGCCGATGTTCGGCGGCCTGATCCGCACCGCGCGCAAGGCCAGTGGAGAAGCCGCACGCCTGACCGCGGAAGGGGCCCGGCAGGCCGAGACGCTGGCGGAACTGGAGCGCCGCGCCGAAGAAGGCGAAGCCAGAGGTGCAGCGGCGGAGAAGGAGACGGCCGGACTGCGCGAGACGGTCGCCACCCTGAGGCAGCGGCACGCCGAGGAGGCCGAGGCCGCAACCCGTGCGGCAGAGACCCTGCGCCACGAGAAGGCCCAGATCGAAAGCGCTCTGATCCAGCGCCAGCACGAGACCGAGGACGTCGGGCGCCAGAACGCCGAGAACGCGGCCCGCGTGGCAGATCTGGAAGTCTCGCTTGCCGCGCTGACGGCCGAACGCGACAGGCTCGCCGCCGAGGTCGGGCAGGTGGCGCGCGATGCGCGGCTCGACCGGGCGCGGACGGAGGAACGGATGCGGCGGGAGCTTGCGGAAACGCTGGCCCGGACGCGTGTGGGGATGGACGCGCGGATTGCCGCGCTCGAAGCCGACGTGACCCGCGCGGGGGAAGCCACGCGGGAGGTTGCGAAGCGCGAGACGACGAACAAGGCCCGGATCGCGGCTTTGGAAGCCGACCTGTCGGCCGCTCGCCAGAAGGCACAGGCCGATGCCGCGGGCCGACGTGAACTGGAGGACCGGCTGGGCCGGGCCCGTGCGGAGCATGAGACCCGCGCGGAGCAGTTGGAGCGCGACCTGGCCACGGCACGTCAGGAAACGCTGGACAACGCCGCGCAGCGTCGCCGCGCCGCGCGCGCGGAGGAGGACCAGCGGCGACGGAACGCGGCGCTGCACGCCCGCTACCGCGCGATCCTCGAAAGCAGGTCCTGGCGGGTCACGGCGCCGCTGCGCCGCCTCGCCACCTGGTTCCGGTCGCAGCCGGATCGGCCCAAATGACCGGCCCCGACCGGTCGCCGCTGGCGGTGCCGGGTGGCATGTCCGACGTGGCGAAGGCGCTGTTCCGGGGTGACTGGTATCTCGACAGATACGCGGACGTCCGGGATGGCGGCCTTGATCCGCTGGCGCACTACCTGTCCGACGGCTGGCGGGAACGACGCGCGCCGCATCCGGTGTTCGACGCCGAGTGGTATGCAGCGCAGGTCGCTGCCGGCCTGCCGGGTGAGGACATCGACGGTAAGGAGGCGTTGAGCCACTATCTGTCGCGCGGCTGGCGGGCGGTGCTGTCGCCCCATCCTCTGTTCGATCCGGCCTGGTACCTGATGCGGCACGCGGAGGTTCTGGCCGCCGATGCGGACCCTTGGCTGCACTACCTGCGGGAGGGTTGGAAATCGGGCTGCCGGCCCGCCCCCCTGTTCGATCTCGAGTGGTATCTCGACCGTCATCCCGATCTTCGGTTGGCGGATGTGGAGCCGTTCGGCTACTACCTCCAGACCGGCTGGCGCGAAGGCCGCAGCCCGCATCCCCTGTTCGATGCGGAGTGGTACCGTCGCCGATATGCCGACATCGATGGCTGCGACGCATGGCGGCACTATGTCGAGACCGGCTGGAAAGAAGGCCGGTCGCCCCATCCGCTGTTCGATGCAGGCTGGTATCAGGATCGCCATCTCGACACCGTGGCGCGGGATATCGAGCCGCTGTCGCACTACCTCGATCACGGGTGGCGCGAGGGGCTTGCGCCGCACCCCGATGTGCAGTCCGGACCGACGCCGGAGGAGGGGGCGGACCAGGCGCCGCTCTACCGAATGCTTACCGCCGCCGCGCCCCCTGTCGCGATGCCCGACCTGACCGAAGCGGGGCAGCGGGGGCGCATCCTCCTCGTGACGCATGAAACGGAGGTAGGCGGCGCGCCGCGCGTCGTCAGGATCCTCGCGGAGTGGCTTCAAAGGTCGACGCGATTCTCGGTGGGCATCGTCGCCATGGGCGGTGGCAACCTGCGCTCCGCCTTTGAGAAGGTGGCCCCCTTGATCGTGCTGTCCGATCATGCGGAGGAAGACCGGGCCGAGGCGCTCGCCGCCTGGGCCGGGGATGACGTGCGCGCGATCCTGGTCAACTCTGTCGCCAGCGGAAACTTCTATCGCTACTGGACGAAACCCACGCCCAGCGTCGCCTTCCTGCACGAGCTGGACCGGGTTCTGGCGCTGTTTCCCGGCCAGATCGACCTGATCCGCGACCGCGCGGACCACGTCATCGCCGGCGGGCCGGAGGTGGCGGCGGCGCTGCGCGACGGTCACGGCTTCGACCCCACCCGCCTGACCGCCGCGGCGAGCTTTGTGGAGAATGGGTCAGAGTTCGATCCCGACATCGCCCTCGCCCGTCGCCGCGCCGCGCGCTTCGCGCTCGACGTGCCGGAAGACGCGTTTCTGGTCATGGGATGCGGCACGCTGCACTGGCGCAAGTCGCCCGACAAGTTCGTCGAGACGGCGGAGCGTCTGCGCGACATGGGGGTGGAGGCCCGCTTCGTCTGGCTGGGCGGCGGTCCCGACGAGAAGGCCTGCCGGCAGATGGTCCGCGACCGGGGCATCGAACACCTCGTGCGTTTCACCGGATACGAGGCCGACGTGCCCGCCCGCCTTGCCGGGGCGGACGTCTTCCTTCTGCCGTCCGAAGAGGACCCGTTCCCCCTCGTCGCGCTCTATGCCGCGCAGGCTGCGGTGCCTATCGTCTGTTTCGAGGGCGCGGGGGGCATCGCCGGTTTCGTGACGTCGGGCAGCGGCGTGGCCGTCCCCTTCATGGACACGGAGGCGATGGCGGCCGCGGTTGCCGCCTATGCCGCGGACGCGGAGGCCCGCCGGGCCGCCGGTGCCGCGGGGCAGGCCCAGGTCGCGCGCGGCCATACCGTCGCCACGGCCGGGCCCAGGCTGCTCGACCATCTGCGCCGGGTCGCCGGGCTGGCGCCCGAGGTGAGCGTGGTGGTCCCGAACTACAACTACGAAGCCTATCTGCCCGAACGGTTGCGGAGCATCGCGGGCCAGACCTTCCAGGATTTCGAGGTCATCCTGCTGGACGATGCCTCGTCCGATGGCTCGGCCGCGCTGCTGGAGGACTTCGCCGAGACCCGGCCGGGCACTCGCGTCGTTCTGGGCGAGCGCAACTCGGGCTCGCCCTTCGCGCAATGGCTGCGCGGGATGGAAATGGCGCAGGCCGACGTGGTCTGGCTGGCCGAGGCGGACGATCATTGCACCCCCGACCTTCTGGCGACGCTCGTCCCGATGTTCGACGACCGCAACATGCGGCTGGCGTCCTGTGCGTCTGTGCCGGTGCGGGCCGACGGATCGGTGATCGGCGACTACCGCCCCATCTACCTCGACCGCATCGCCCCCGGCCGGTGGGACGCCGATTTCGTCGCCACCGACCATGAGGAGGCGAACGGGGGGCTGGGCATCGCCAACACCATTCCGAACGCCAGCGCGGTGCTGTTGCGCCGCTTCGTGCCGGACGCCGATTTCGTCGATCGCGTCACCCGGATGCGGCTGTGCGGCGACTGGTTCTTCTATGTCCGCGCGATGCGGGGCGGACGGGTCGGCTTTTCGGCGGCTGCGATGAACTTTCACCGCCGCCACGACCGGACCGTGACGCACCGGATGGAAGGGTCCACCGGCTATTTCGAGGAACTGGCGCAGGTGCGGGCCTATCTTGGGCAACACTATCGCCGCGGGCCGGACGCAAAGGCCCGCATCGCCCGCTTCCTTGCGCAGGACGTCGAGCGGTTCGGCGTGACCGATCCGCAGGCCCTGCCGGACCCCGGTCCGCAGGCCAAGGCGATGCCCACGCTTCTGGTGGTGGCGCCCGACCTTTCGCCAGGCGGGGGGCAGGTATTCTCCATCTCGCTCGCCAACGAATGGGTCCGGCGGGGCGGCATCGCGATCCTGTTCGACGTGGCCAACCAGCCCGCGCATCCGGCCGTCGTGTCGAAGATCGATCCGGGCGTCATGTTCGTGACCGCGGGCGACCCCGGCGCGACCCTGCCGGAGATCGTCGCCCGCCACGACGTCGACGTCATCCAGTCGAGCATCTGGTGGTCCGACGCCATGGTCGAAAGCTGCGCCGCCGACCTTCCCGACGCGCTGCCCTGGGTCATCACCATGCACGGCTGTCACGAGACGCTGCTGGCCCATCCGACCGTGGTGCCCGATTTCGCCGCCCGGCTGGACCGGATGAAGGCGCGTGCGAACGCCTGGGTCCATACTGCTGCCAAGAACCTGGCCGTCTTCGATCGTCACGGCCGACCCGAGACCCTGCTGCGAATTCCCAACGGCATGGCCGAGGATGTCGCGGCACCCCCGCTCGACCGCGCGACGCTGGGGCTCCGGCCCGACGCGGTGGTGCTCTGCCTCGCCTCGCGCGCGCTTCCGTCCAAGGGTTGGGCCGAGGCGGTCGATCTGACCGAGGCGATGAATGCCGAAGGCCATGCCGTCGACCTCATGCTGATCGGCGAAGGCGCCATGGCGGCCGAGGTCGAGGCCCGCGCAGCCGACCATGTGCATCTGATGGGGCAGGTCGCGAACCTTCAGGACTACCTCGCCGTGGCCGACATCGGCCTTCTGCCAAGCTACTTCGTGGGCGAGTCCCTGCCCCTTGTCCTGCTCGAGATGATGGCGAAGTCGCTGCCCGTCGTCGCCAGCACCATCGGAGAGATCCCCGCCATCGTCGGCACCGGCCCGGAGGCAGGCGGCCTGCTGGTGCCCCTGACCGACAGCGGCATCGACACCGGGGCCCTGCTCTCCGCCACCCGGCGCCTTCTCGACCCCGACCTGCGAACCACGATGGGCGCCCGCGCCCGCGCCAGGTTCGAGGAGGATTTCACGCTGGCGAAGATGGTCGACAGGTATGCCGCGCTCTACGACGACCTGGGGGCGCGGACGTGGCGGCGGGCGGCAGGATGAGCCGGAGGACGCCCAGGATCATCCTTCACGCCGGGTTCCCGAAGTGCGCCAGCACCTCCATCCAGGTCGCCCTGTCGCAGGAGAGGCAGCCGCTGGCGGAGCGCGGAATATACTGCTTCGACCGGAACATGAACATCGATCCCGCCACGGCGGTCGGTATGCCGATCTGGCATGTCGAGGCGGCACGAAAGACTGGTGCGCTACTGAGCGCGCAGATTGCGGAGGTCGTTGCCGATGCGCCGCACGGCGACCTCCCGACGGTTCCCGAGACCCTGATCCTGAGTGCCGAGAACCTGGCCGGACGGGACTGTCCGCGTCTGTTTCTGGGGCTCGACGACATTTTCGAAGTCGAGGTGCGGCTCTACTTTCGCCCGCAAGCGGCCTGGATCGTTTCGGCCTGGAAGCAGTTCGAGATACCAAGGGGCAAGCCCCTGACGACCTTCGTGGAAAACTGTCTCCATTCCGGTGAGCCGAACTTCTTTGCAAAGGCGAAGGCCTGGCAATCCGCCCTTCCCGAAAGCCGGGTGCGCGTCACCCCCCTCATCCCCGAGGTCCTCCTGGGCGGGCGCCCCGAGTCAGACTTCTTTTCGTCGTTCGGGGCGGATGACATCCTGCCCGGGACACCGCTGCATGAGAATGCGAGCTTCGACCATTCGATCCTCCATGTCCTCCGGTCGAACCCGCATCTGATGGAAGGCCGGGACGTCAACCAGACCTATAGTGCCATCGTTGACGCCGTGCCGGCCGAGTATCGCTCCGTGAACATCCGGATGCTCGACCAAGAGACGATCCGGCACATCGAGCGGCGATACCGGGGAGAGAACATCGCGCTCCTGTCCACTTTCGGCGACATGGAGCTGACCGATGCGGCGCGATTCCATGATCGCCATTTCGTCACGCCGTCCGTTGACGGCGAATCCTACACGACGGCGACCGATGGCGGGATCAACGCCCGCGCGGCACAGATACTGTCGGCCACGCTCGGCAACCTCGACCCGGCCGACCCCATTTCGGGCCTGCTGCGCGACCTGGCGACTGCGGCAAGCGCCGGATCGGAGGTGCCGACATGAGAACGATCGTCGTCTGCGCCACCCAGAGAAGCGGATCGACGATGGTCTGCGAGGACATGGAGCGATTGGGCCTCGGCCGGCCCGAAGAGCATTTCTTGCCGTGGACGCTGGAGGAAGACAGGGACTGGAGAAGGGCACTCGATAACCTGCGGGAAACGGCCTCCCGCAACGGGATCCTGGCGGTCAAGGTCATGGCCAACCAGATGCGAACGATCGACTGCCGCCTTTCCGCCTTCACGGCTCCGCTGTCACAAGGACCCTTTCCATTCTTTCGATCGGCGTTCCGTGATGCCGACTGGCTGTGGGTCCGCCGCCGGGACACGGTGGCGCAGGCCATCAGCCATTTTCTAGCGCGCCGCAGCGGGGTCTATCATGTCGTCCGCCGGAACACGGGGTTCGTTCCGGGCGCCTCCCGTCTCGAAGGCCACGCGACGGCGGTCCCGGAGGTGGAATACGATTTCGAACAGCTTCTGACCGAGTGGCATTCGATACAGGGCCAGACCCTTTTCTGGTCGGAACTGTTTCGGGAAGCGTCCATTAACGCCAAGGTCATTACCTATGAAGACTACGACCAAGGCGATCTGATGGCCTGGGCGAGGGATCGCGGATTGCGTGTGGGTTCGCCGGACAAGGACAGAAACCTCTCGAAGATGCCTAGCCAGCGCAACGAGGCGATGAGACGGAGGTTCCTCGCGGACCTCTTCAGCCTGACATGACCCTTTCGGACCGGGAGGTCGCCCCTTGAAAACCCTCGTCATCGGCGGCTGCGGCTTCATCGGGTCGCATGTGGTGGACAGCCTCGTTTCCGCAGGCGGGGAAGTGCGGGTGCTGAGCCGGCGGCCGGAGGCGTTTCGTGCGCCGGTGGACGGGGTGGACTACGTCATCGGGGACATGGCCGAGGCCGACGTGCTAGCTCGCAGCCTGTCCGGCATGGACGCCGTGGTCCATCTCGCCAGCACGACGGTTCCCGCGACGTCGAACCTCGACCCCGAGGGGGACATCGCCGGCAACCTCATCGGGACCGTCCGGCTGCTTCAGGTGATGCGCGAGGCGGGCGTGCGGCGGATGGTCTATCTGTCTTCCGGCGGCACGGTCTATGGCGTCCCCGAAACCGACCCGGTGGGCGAGGATCACCCCCTGCGGCCGGTGACGTCCTATGGCATCGTCAAGGTCGCCATCGAGAAATACCTTCACATGGACCACCGGCTTCACGGGCTGGACTACGCGGTGCTGCGCGCCGCGAACCCATACGGCCCGCGGCAGGGGCGCACCGGCGTGCAGGGGATCATCGGGACCCTTCTCTGGCGTCTGTCCCGCAACGCGCCGATCGAGGTCTGGGGCGATGGCAGCGTGGTGCGCGACTACCTCCATGTTCGCGATATGGCTGCGCTCTGCGTGGCGGCGCTGGAGCGGCCGACGACCGGCGTCTTCAACGCCGGCAGCGGGCGGGGAACATCGGTCGCCGAGATCCTGGACATCGTGGCCCGCGTCACGGGACGCAGGCTCGATCCGGTACGCCAACCGGGACGCGATTTCGACGTGCCGCGTATCGTGCTCGACAGCGGCAAGGCTCGGCGGACCTTTGGCTGGCAGCCCGAAATGGCGCTGGAGGACGGCATCGCCGAGACCTGGGACTGGGTGCGGGAACAGACCGCGCTGACCTAGGTCACTGAGGCGCCGATCTCCTCCGCGCTCTGGCGGAAGTGGGAGGCGGGCATCCGCAGGATCGCCCGGCGGCGGTCGTCGAGTGCGGGACGGTCGAGCCGTGTCAGCAGGTCCACCAGCGCGTCTGCCTCGGGCGCGGGGATCGTCCAGCCCAGCCCCGCCTCGACCCGGCGCCCCGTCTCGGTGCCGGCCACGGCGATGGATGGGCAGCCGAAGAACCCGGCCTCATAGATGCGGTTGGGAAGAAGCCAGGTCGAATTGGTCCCCCACTGCCAGAGATCCTGCGCCCAGACGACGTCGCAGTCGCGATAGATCTCCTCCAACCCGCCCGGATAGGCATAGGCGCCATGGAACGACAGGTTGGGATGCGCGGCGAGCGTCGCGTCGAAGTCGGGAAGGGCGTGATGGTGGACGATGCCGTGCATCCTGATCCGCACCCGGTCGCCCATCCGCGCCGCCACCTGCGCCAGAAGGTCGAGGCTCTGCGGGCAGCGCAGCGTTCCGACCCAGCCGAGCACGATGGGGCCGGTGCGGGGCGTGACGTCAGGCGACGGCCGCGCGGGGCCATCCGGGCCCGTCCAGAGCTTGTTCTCGACCAGCCGGGTGTCGCCGGTCCATCCCTGCACGGGGCCGAAGTACTCCCGCTGGAACGCGGGTGAGGACACGACGAGGGCCGAGACCCGCGACAGAAGCCGGCGTTCCAGCCCCCGCGCGGCGCGGGAAGCGGGGCCGGAGCCGGTCATCAGGCCGTGGATGTCGAGGCATTCGTAGATCAACCGCGGGCGCGGCCGCACCATTGCCTGCGCGGCTGCCCCGAGGACCAGCATGTCGAGGTTGCGTGCCACGATCGTCTCCGCGCCCCGCATCCGCCTCCGGTTGCGCCACAGGATCGGCAGCGCGCGGGCAAGGGCACTCAGGCGCTGGCCCATGGCCGCGTTGCGGGTCAGGCCCAGATCAACGTTGTCCCAGAAGGGGGCCGCGTCATGCGTCATGTTCGCGCGGCGCATGGTGAAGCCCAGAACGTCGAAGCCGCAGTCGAGATAGGCCCGGATGCGTCGCCGCTGCGCTGCCTCGGCCGCGTCGAACCCGAAGACGAGCAACCGCCTGCGGGTCATCGCCCCTCCCACGGCAGGGTCTCCCGCCCGAGGATGCGCTTGAGCTCCGCCATCTCGGGCGCGAAGGTATGAACCAGCATCTCCGCCGTCTCGGGGCGCATGGGCGGGATCTCGTCGCGGATCTCGACCCGGTTGGCGCGCAGTAGGAAGTCGATGGGCCCGGTCCGCTTCACCCGTGCCAGGAGCGGCTCCATCCCCTGCCGGCGCAGCCAGTCGCCGCCCGCGCGAAGCCCCGCGCGCAAGGCCGGCAGGCGGGCCCTGTCGCTGTCGTTGCGCCGCTCGCGCAGGATGGGACTGTCGAAATCCGCGTCCACTGCGGCGAATTCGAACAGCCGCCTGGCTGCCGCCGAAGGGTCCGCCGATACGTCTTCGGCGAACATCACCAGCATCCGGTCGGGACCGAAGACGTCGTGCCAACGGACGAGATGGGTGCCATAGCGGCCCTGTTCGACATAGGCGGGGTTGTTGGCCAGCCCATCCTCGAACGGCAGGGTGGGGATGTGGCCCTTGATGATCTCGTGGACGTGGTTCGACATGGCGCGTCTGACCGGGTCGCGCAGCAGCAGCACGATCCGCATGTCGGGGTTGTAGGCATGGACGCGGCCGGGCGCGCGGGGGTCGTGGAAGTAGGACGGCGAATTCTCGAACCGCACCGGCCTGTCGGCGGAGCGACGGAAATGCTCCTCGTACCAGCGATAGCCGTGGTCGAAACGATAGCTGAAGAAATCGACCTCCTTCGGATCGGCCACACCGATTTCGGGGTGCGAGGCCGCGACGGCGTGAAGCCAGGACGAGGCGCATTTCTGCGCCCCGATGCCCAGCAGGTTCACCAGACCCGCGCGGACAGGCGCGGCCGGGTCGGCATGTATCGGCTCAAACGGTCCGGTCATCGGCTCCCTCGCGAACATCCATCGGATTTGCGCCTACCCTAACGGTGTCGGACCGGCGGCTCCATGGATTCGCACGGGCTCGGCGCGATTCATTTGACGGCGAACGGCCAAGCAGTGCGGAAAGGTATCCCGACGATTGCATGACGGACCCGCTCATGCCTGGCCCGACATCGAAAAGACAGAGTTTTCCATGGAGATGGCGACCATGCACGACCTGTCCGGGGACCACGGGGTTCGGCTTCCCGACTTCATCATCGGCGGCGCGCCGAAATGCGGGACGACGTCGCTGCATTTCATTCTGGGCCAACACCCCGACATCGGTCTGCCCGACAACGAGATTGCCTTCTTCGACGCCGACGACCCCATCGTCCATCCCGATTTCCTCTTCGTCGAGGACGGCCGGCTCGAATGGTTCGACGTCCGGGAAACCGCACCGCAGAGCCTGGAATGGTATGCGTCGCGGTTCGCGCCCTTCCGCGACGCGCAGGCGGTGGGCGAGGATTCGACGACCTATCTGTTCTCGGCTGCGGCGCCTGAGCGCATCCATTCGCTCCTGCCCGAGGTCAAGATGATCTTCCTGCTGCGCGATCCCGTGCAGCGGGCCTATTCGCAGTACTGGCACCTGATCCGCACCGCGCGGCTCGCCTGTTCCTTCGAGGAGGCGCTGACGGAGCATAGCTCGATCATCCTCGGCTCCACTTATGCGCCGCACCTGCGCCGCTATCTGGCGAGCTTCGGGCGCGATCAGGTCAAGGTGCAGGTCTTCGAGGATTTCACCCGCGACAAGCAGGGGTCCATCGACGACGTGACCGACTACCTGGGCGTGCCCCGCATGACCCTGTCGGACGCGCAGACCTGGTTCAACCGCAGCACCTATCCCCAGAAGCCGCGCCTGCACCGCATGGCCAATCGGATCGGGCGGCGAATCGTGGCGGGGCGCTATCGCAACCACATGGGCAAGCGCTCCGGCCTGCGCCAGAAGATCGGCAACAAGCTGGAGTACAACTGGTTCCACCGCGTCAACCCGCGTCTTCTGACGGCCGTTCGGCCGCCGCCGATGCGGGCCGACACCGCCGCCTATCTGACGCAGCACCTGTCGGCCCGGAACGCCGGCCTGTCCGACCTTCTGGGGCGCAATCTGTCGAGGGTCTGGAAGGGTTTCGAGGGCTGAGACTTCAGCGTCGGACACGCGCGATCACCCTGCGCGTGGCCTGGGGCGTGATATCCGAGAACCTGTAGGCGCGTTCGCGCGTGGGTATCTGCGGCCTGCGCGTCGCCGTGCCCGCCAGCACCGCGCGCACCGCCCGAGGCAGCGCGTCGAGCGCATTGAGCTGGTTCCGGCTCCGCATCAGCCAGGGGTCGTCGCCCGGTGCCGCGCGCTGGGGCACCTGCAGCACGATGTCGCCGGAATCGACCCCCGTGTCGACGAAATGGACCGTCAACCCGGCTCGATCGGTATCGCCGTTGTGGACCTGCCAGAACTCGGCCCGCGTGCCGCGATAATGCGGCAGGAGGGAGCTGTGGACGTTGAGGACGCCCAGGGGCGCGATCCCGATCATCGGCGCGCGCAGGATCGGCGCGCCCGCCAGCACGAGGAGCCGGACGTTGCGCTCCCGCATCCAGCGCAGGGTGGCGGCATCGTTGACCTGACCACGCGAACAGGGCCGCAGGGCGCATCCCGAGGGCCAGGCGGGAACCGGACCGGCCGCGCGGGCGAAGGCCGCGTCGGCGCGGCGCTGCAACTGCCAGGCGCGGTGGGCCATCCGGTCGCGCAGCGACACGAGCCGGCGCAGGCGGTGCAGACCCGGCACTCGGCGCTGTGCGGGTTTCGGGGTTTTTGTCCGCACGGCGAGGATCGCGCGCAGGGGGTCGTCCCCATCGGCCAGGGCCTGCGACAGGCGTTGGGCCATGTGATGCCCATAGGCCGTATCGAACGTGATCAGGGCCACGCCCGACGGTGCGCCGGTCACGGGTCGGCGCCCGCGTCAGGCAAGACACGGAAGAACACCTCCCGGTCGCGCAGGAAGAAGTCGAGAAACTGCTGCTGGAGGCCGATCCAGCCCGGCTCCTCCTCCAGAAGGCCGACTTGTGAGCGATGACAGTTGAGCGCTGCCTTCTTGCGGTCGCGCAGACCCGCAAGCGAGACATGCACCGCATCGACCTGCCCTGCGGCAGTCAAGGCCGCGCGCACGCCGGCGACGAATCCGCCCTTGTTGCTGGCGCCTGCGGGCCGCCAGGACCGGAAGTCCCAGAACCAGATAGGGTATTCCCAGAGCTGTGCCCCGCCTAATTGCCCCGCCCCGTGCAGCGCCCGGACGACCCGTGCCAGGGCGCGGTGGTCGCGGTGACCATCGGACAAGGCGCAGACGTAGATTTCGGCCGGGGCCAGATCGGCTACGAGTTCGGCCAGCCGCTCCCGGAGGCGGTCCTCATGCGCGGCGAGGTCGCCATCGGGGAATTTCAGGAAGTCCAGCCGATCACGCGACACGCCCAGCACGTCGCAGGCCGCAACGGTCTCCCGTTCGCGCAGGACGACGGTAGCCGTCGGTGTCAAGGTACTGGCGCCATCGGCGCCATGAGTAGCCGCGCCGTCGGTGACGACCACCACATCGACGCGCGCCCCCGCCGCCCGCTTGTGCAGGATCAGGCCACCGCAGCCCAAGGTTTCATCATCTGGGTGGGGGGCCAGGATCAGGCAGGTGCCGGTGGACATCGCGGTCGTACGGTCGCGCGAGCGTGCGGAGATCCGCCGCCAGAGCCATAGCATCGACTGCCGCTCCAGCCGGGGCCAAATATGTTTCATTCCTGACGTGCCCATGCGCCGCCCGCTGAATTCAGATGCCCGTATATTGTGCCATTTCTGCCCCGCAAGACGAGTGGAAGCCGCCATCGCCCCGGCAAAACCTCGCGGGAGGTGGCGCAACGGGCACAGGGGGACTTGTCCTGACGCACGGGGGATGGTCATGAATCCCGCGACGTTTTCCGGGGGGAGGGGCATCCATGAAGATCGCGATACTGGGCGGGGACGGCTTCTGCGGCTGGCCCACGACGCTGCACCTGAGCGAGGCGGGCCACGAGGTCCACATCATCGACAACCTGTCGCGGCGCTGGATCGACACCGAACTGGGGGTCCAGTCGTTGACGCCGATGGACTCGATCCAGGAACGCTGTCGCATCTGGCGCGAGGTGACGGGGCGCACGATCCATTTCCACCTGCTGGACCTTGCCACCGACTACGAGCGGCTGAAGGGCTGGCTGGCCGACCACCGGCCCGACGCCATCGTCCACCTGGCCGAACAGCGCGCGGCGCCCTATTCGATGAAGACCGACCGCCACAAGGTCTACACAGTCCGGAACAACACGGGCGCCACGCACAACCTGCTGGCCGCACTGGTCGAGACGGGCATCGACGCGCATCTGGTGCATCTGGGCACCATGGGGGTCTACGGCTATTCCAGCATCGGCGCGCCGATCCCCGAAGGATATCTCGACGTCGAGATCGACACGCCGACGGGAAAGAAGACGCAGGAGATCCTGTATCCCACTCGTCCCGGATCGGTCTATCACATGACGAAGTCGCTCGATCAGATCATGTTCCAGTTCTATGCCCAGAACGACGGGCTCAGGATCACGGACCTGCACCAGGGCATTGTCTGGGGCACTCACACGGCGCAGACGCAGCGGCATGACCAATTGGTCAACCGTTTCGACTATGACGGCGACTACGGCACCGTCCTCAACCGTTTCCTGATCCAGGCGGCCATCGGCCATCCGCTGACCGTGCACGGCACCGGCGGCCAGACGCGGGCCTTCATCCACATCCGCGACAGCGTCCGCTGCATCGAACTTGCGCTGTCGGACGCGCCGCGGGCAGGCGACCGGGTCCGCATCTTCAACCAGATGACCGAGACGCACCGCGTGGGCGACCTCGCGCGGCTGGTGGCCGGGCTGACCGGCGCCAAGGTCGCCAACCTGCCCAACCCGCGCAAGGAAGCGGCCGAGAACGACCTGATCGTGAAGAACGACCAGTTCCTCGCCCTGGGGCTGGAACCCACGACCCTGGCCGATGGCCTGCTGGAGGAGGTCGTCGACGTCGCCCGCCGTTTCGCCCATCGCATCGACCGGAGCCGGGTGCCCGCGGTGTCGGCCTGGACGAAGGAGTTGGGCGCCCAGGTCGAGCGCGACCCGGAGGGGCGGGCGCTCCGCTCCGTCTCCTGAGGCGGCACCTTGGGGCGCCGGGCCTACGTCACGCTGGTGACGAACGACGACTTCGCGCGGGGCGCCTGTGTCCTGCTGTCGTCGCTGGCACGCAGCGGCACGACGGCCGATCGTGTCGTCCTGCACACCGGCGGGGTGGGGCCCGCCGCGCTGGACCGGCTGGCGACGCTGGGGGCGACGCTGGTGCCCGTCGACCTGCTGCCCACATCCGACGCCTTCAATGCGGCGCACGCCCGCGACCGGCTGCATGGCGCCGCGCCCTTCACCAAGGGCGACAAGCCCTCCTTCCACACGCCGCTCGACAATTTCGCCAAGCTGCGGCTATGGCAGTTGCCATACGACCGGGTGGTGTTCCTCGACGCCGACACGCTGGTGCTGCGCAACATCGACCGTCTGTTCGACTACCCGGAGTTCTGCGCGACCCCGAACGTCTATGAGAGCCTGTCGGACTTCCACCGCCTGAACTCCGGCGTCTTCACCGCGCGCCCGTCACAGGAGACTTTCGACGCGATGACGGCGCGCCTCGACGCGCCGGGCGCGTTCTGGCGGCGGACCGATCAGACCTTCCTGCAGGACTTCTTTCCCGACTGGCACGGGCTGCCGGTGACGATGAACATGCTGCAATACGTCTGGTTCAACCTGCCCGGCCTCTGGTCGTGGAAGGCCATCCATGTGCTGCATTACCAGTACGAGAAGCCCTGGCAGGACCATGCGAAATCGGACCGCCTGCGCCCGCTGATCGACCTCTGGCGTGCATACGAACAAGGCACCCCGCCTGATCCCGCGACCCTGCCGGACCCATGCGCGTCGCGGTGACGGGTGCCACGGGGCTCGCCGGCTATCCGATCGCCGCGCATCTGGCAGGCCTCGGTCACGACATCATCACCCTGGGGCGCCGGCCTGCGTCGGCGGATTGGGAGCATGTGAACTGGGCATTGGGCGACCGGCCGCGCCTTGTCTGCGACGCGCTGGTGCACTGCGCCTTCGATCACGTTCCGGGCCGGTATCGTGGGGGTGAGGGGGACGACCCGGAGCGGTTCCTGCGGCTGAACGGCGACGGGGCGCGCCATCTGTTCGACGGCATGGGCGATGCCCGGATCGTGTTCCTGTCCTCGCGCGCGGTCTATGGCGACCGGCCCGGCACGACGCTGGTGGAGGATATGCTCCCTTTGCCCGATACGCTCTACGGACGTCTGAAGCTGGCGACCGAAGGCGAGGTGGCCAGCCGACGGGGCGTCAGCCTTCGGGCGACCGGTATTTATGGCCCGCCCCCGCCGGGGCGCGACCACAAATGGGCCGGCCTGTTCGCGGATTTCGCCGCCGGGCGTTCCATCGCGCCCCGCGTGGCGACGGAGGTGCATGGAGACGACCTGGGCGCGGCGGTCGCTCTGGCCCTCGACCGGGACATTCCCGAGGTCCTCAACGTGTCGGACATCCTTCTCGACCGGCGTGATCTGTTGGCGACCTATGCGGCGGTCTCGGGTCGAACGGGGCATCTGCCGCCGCCGGGCGACCCCGCGTCGGTCAGCGCGATGGACTGCGGACGCCTGCACACGATGGGATGGACGCCGCGCGGATTGCATGGCCTGAGCGATGCGATCCGCATGATGATCCGGTGAATTCTTCGCATCGAAACATGGACAAACACCCCCGTTAGGGTCAGAATCGGCCCCATGCCATCCGGCGCGGCGATCCGCAGGCCTGGGAAGGATGTTCGATATCATCATCACGGCATCATCATTCGGCTGCGTTCCCACGCTTCACTTCCGGCCGTGATACTGCGCGGACTCATGTCCCGCCTTGCGCGCAGGCCGACCCGCACCCAGGGTGCTCCGCGGCCTGAGGGTCGCATCTATGCCGTCGGCGACATCCACGGGCGTCATGATCTGCTCGAGGAGGCGCTTGACCTGATCGCCGCTGACCGCGCGCGCCACGACGATGCCGGAACGCTGGTGTTTCTGGGCGACTATATCGACCGGGGCGACCACGCGGCCGAGGTGCTGGCCACCCTGCGCGCGCTCCCCGGTTCGGTGGTGACGCTGATGGGTAATCATGAACGGATGATGCTCGATTTCCTTCACGATCCCGACCGCTATGGACGTCGCTGGCTCGGCAACGGCGGCGTTCAGACGCTGGCGAGCTTCGGGGTCGTCCCTCCCGCCGATCCGACGGCTCCGGGCGCAATGGCGACGACGGCCCGCGCGCTGCGCAAGGCGATGGCGTCCGGCACGATCGACTGGCTCGAAGGGTTGCCCACCCTCTGGCGCAGCGGCAACCTGATCTTCGTGCATGCCGGGCTCGATCCGGATCTGCCACCCGAGGCGCAGGAGGAAGCGGCGTTCCTATGGGGTCATCCTGCGTTTCTGCGGACCCCGCGCCAGGACGGGCTATGGGTCGTTCACGGCCATACCATCGTCGAGCAACCGGAGGCCCGGGGCGGCCGTGTGGCGCTCGACAGCGGGGCCTGGATCACGGATCGGCTGACGGTGGGCGTGCTGTTGCAGGCGGGTGTGTCCTTCCTGACTGCAACGGCGGATTGAGCGCGCGAACGCTTGGCGCCCCCCACCTCTACCGCTAGTCTGCCGTCTTGCAGCAGACCGGCAGGCCGATGACATCCCCTTCGACAATCGACCCGGACATCTCGCCCGACGACGTTCTGGTGGTCGTCCCCACCTTGAACGAGGCCGCGCACATCCGCGCCTGTCTCGCGTCGCTCATCGGGGATGGCGCGTTCATGGCCGGCGTCGCCATCGTCGTGGCCGACGGTGGCAGCACGGATGCCACCCGGGACATCGTCGCCGATCTGGCCCGCACGCATCCAAGTGTCCGCCTCATCGACAATCCGGGCCGCCTGCAATCGGCCGGGATCAACGCCGCCGTGGACCGGGCGGGCGACCGAAGGCGGTATCTCGTGCGCTGCGACGCCCATGCGGTCTATCCGGCCGGCTACGTCCGTCAGGTTGCGCAGGCGCTGGCCGCGCGGCCGGAGGCGGCCTCGGTGGCGGGCGTCCTCGACGCGACGGGGCAGGGGTGTTTCCAGCGGGCGAGCGCCTGGGTCGTGGACACGCCGCTCGGTTCCGGCGGATCGGCCCACCGCGGCGGACGCAGGTCGCGCTGGGTCGATCACGGGCATCACGCCGGGTTCCGGCTGGACTGGTTCCGCCGGATCGGCGGCTACGATGCGACTTTCAGCCACAATGAGGATGCCGAATACGATCACCGTCTGGGTCTGGCGGGGGGGCGGGTCTGGCTCGATGCCGGCTTGCGGACCGACTACGTGGTCCGGCCGACGGCGGGGGCGCTCTGGTCGCAGTATTGGCGCTATGGTCGCGGGCGGGCGCGGACGATCCGCAAGCACGGCATGCGACCGCGCGCGCGCCAGCTCATCCCGGTGCTGAACCTGATCGTGCTGGCGGCATGTCTGCTGATCGCGCCCTTCTGGCCCTGGGCCCTGATCCTGCCGGGTCTCTACCTGCTGTTGCTGGCGGGTATCTCCTGCGCGGGGGCGGTGGCGCTTCGGGGACCTTGCGGACTTTGGGCGGGGCCTGTGCTCGGGATCATGCACAACGCCTGGGGCGCGGGTTTCCTGCGGCAGATGGCGGCGCGGCGATGACCCGGATCGCCATCGTCATGTGCACCTTCCGCCGCCCGGAGGTGACCGTCACCCTGCGGTCGCTCGCCGCGCAGTCGTTGCCCGATGGGGTGGAAATGCGGATCGTGGTGGCGGACAACGACGACACGCCGTCGGGTCGTGCGGCGGTCGAAGACGCCGGCACTGCCGTCACTTACGTCCATGCGCCGGCGCGCAACATCTCCATCGCACGGAACGCAGGGCTGGAGGCGGCGGGCGATGCCGACTGGATCGCCTTCATCGACGACGATGAAATCGCGCCCGCCGGTTGGCTCTCGTGCCTCCTCGCCTGCGCGCGGCAGACGGGCGCCGACGCCGTTTTCGGCCCTGCCGTCGCCCGCTACGGCCCGGAGGCGCCGGAATGGATGCGCCTGCGCGACCTGCACTCGAACCGCCCGGAACGCCGGGGCGGCGTGGTGCGGACGGGGCATACCTGCAACGCCCTTTTGCGGTGGGGCAACACGCCTTGGACGGCCCAGCGGTTCGACCTGGGTCGCGGGACGTCGGGCGGCGAGGACACGGCCTTCTTCTTCGATCTGCACCGCGCCGGTGCCCGGTTCGAGATCTGCGAGGCGGCCGAAGTACACGAAGCCGTGCCCCCGGCCCGCCTGTCGCTCGGCTGGCTGGCCCGGCGCCGGTTCCGATCCGGGCAGAGCTATGCGGCCTCGGTCACGGGGCGCACAGGCCGGGCCGGACTGGCGACGGCGGCCGTAGGCAAGGCGCTGATCTGCGGCGGGGCTGCGGCGGTGACGGCTTGGTCGGTGCCCCGCCGGACGGCCTGGCTCCTGCGCGGCGCGTTGCATGTCGGCGTGGTCGCAGGCTGTCTGCGCATGCGGCAACCGGCGATCTATGGCGGCGACTGACGGTCAGGCCTGCCGTTGCAGCCGCGCGCACAGGATGGCCGGGTCGCCCGCGCGCCTCCGGGGCCGGGCGTCGCGCAGGCTGCGATAGACGTCGTGGTCGTCGCGGATGGCGAAGACGCGGCTGTCCCTGACCAGGCAGCGGTTGAAGGTGCGGAGTAGATCCTCGCGCAGGCGATGCGGCTCGGTCACGGTGGCCGGATGGTCGATCTCGACGATCAGCAGAAGATCCCCGCCGGGCGCAAGCACGCGCTGCATCTCGGCGACCGAAGCCTCCACATCCTCCACATGGTCGAGCGCGTTGAACATCGACACCACATGGAAAGCCGCGTGGCCGAAGGGCAGAGTTTCGCAACCCGACCGGACATAGCGCATTGCCTGAGTGCCCCCATTCAGCGCCACATAGCGATCGGCGAGGGGATCGACGCCCACACGGTCCGCTGCCATATCGGCCCATTCGAGACTGCCCAGCGGCCCGCACCCCAGATCCAGCATCCGCTTGCCTGCGAAATGATCCATCGACAGGTCGAACAGGTCGGTGAAGCGCGACCGGAAGTGCCCATTGTAGAATGTGCCGCCCGATTTCCGCAGGACACGTCGCCAGTAATGCAGCTCGGCCTCCTCCTTCAGGCGGGTGCGGAGGCCGGCGGGGGCCAGCGCCAGCAGACCCCCCGCGATGTTCGTGGCCAGGCTCATGGGGTGTCTCCCGGGGCGGTCGTCTCCTTGTTTCGAAGCCGAGGAGGCCCGCGCGGCACACCCTCAGTAGTAGCTCGAGATCGTGTTGGCCGGAGCGAAGGACATGACGGCGCAGCTCGGCGGCCGGCCCGCGCGGTCCAGCATCCTGCGGCCCGTCGCCACGTCGTCGGCTTTGCTGCCGTAGGGGACCATCATCACCACCTGGTCGGCCAGCCGCACGACCGGCAGGGCATCGGCCACCGGCAGCAGCGGAGCGGTATCGACGATCACGACGTCGAAGCGCTGCTTCAGGGTCCCGATCAGGTCGGTCATCTTGCGTGACAACAGGATGCCTGCCGGATCCGGTGCGTCGAGACGGGTGGTCAGGATGTGCATCCCCGTCTGGCTGTCTTCGTGTAGCGCTTCGTCCAGCGTCGCCTCCCCCTCGATCACGTCGATGAGGTCGGGATCGAGCGGCAGCTTGAGCAGAGCCGCGATATTGCCGCGCCGCTGGTCGGCGTCGACGAGAACGCAGGATTTGCCCATCTTGGCGAACAGCCGCCCGAGGTTGACCGCCGTGGTGGTCTTGCCCGCACCGGGCCGCGTCGACACGAAGGTCACGACGAAACCGCCGGACGCCGGTGCTGCCATCATGAGCGAACTTCGCAGCGTCCGAAGGCTCTCGGCCACGGCGGACTGCGGGTTGCGCAGCGCCGTGTGCAGCGGGTCGCCGCGCCGCCAGAAGGACGACACCCGCGGCATCAGGATGGTGTCCGCCCCGCGCATGAGCCGCTGCACCCCGTCGAGCGTGCGAAGCCGCGTGTCGACCACCGCATGTCCGAAGGCCAGAGCAAGGCCGAGGAACGCGCCGGCGAAGCCGCCGAGGGCCACCGCGAGCTTCTTGTTGGGCGCCACGGGCGCAGGGGGCGGACTGGCGTAGTCGATGACCTGCGCGTCGCTTTCCTGCAGGTCGCCCACGTCGCGGGTCTGGTTGAAGCGGTCGAGGAAGGTCTCGTAGACCAGCTGCGCCGCGCTCTGCTCCCGCTCCAGCTGGGCCAGGCGCACCTCGCGGTCAGCGAGGGCGATGGCGCGCTGCTCCAGTTCCGAAAGCTCGTTGGCCAGCGCCTGACGCCGCGCACCGGCGATGTCGACCAGCTTGGCCTTGTCGTCGCGCAGGGTCAGCACTTCTTCCGACAGGGCGGCTTCCAGCCGCTCGATCTCGCGGACGGTGTCGGCAAGCTGGGGGATGTCGCTGCCGAACTGCTCGCGCAGGCGGTCCTCGCGGCGGCGCAGGTCCGAGAGTTCGACGCGGAGGGTGTCGATGGTCGGCGAGGCGAACAGGCCTGCCGTGGCGATGGCTCCCTGATCGTCGATCAGCGTGTTCAGCCCCCGCAACTCGGAGGCGAGCTCCGCGTATTCGGCGGAGGCGGCGCTGAGCCTCACCGACAGGTCCGACAGCTGCTGGTCGAGCTGGACCCGGCTACCGAAGCCGTCCGACAGGTTCCGCGTACGGTAGTCGATGGTCGCGCGTTCCGACGATTCCACCCGGTCGCGCATGGTGTTGAGCCGCGACTCGAGACCGCTCGTCGCACGGCTCAACACGGCGAACCGGCGGTCGATCTGGTCCTCGAGGTAGATGTCGATCAAGGCGTTCGGCACGGCCGCCGCCAGCATCCGGTCTGTCGAGAGGTAATGGATCGACACGAGGTTCGAGCGTCCGACCTGACGTACGCTGAGCCCCTGGCGCAGTTGATCGACGTAATCGGCCTGTTCGCCCAGGGCGGTCTTCCCGGTCATGGCGGCGTCGCGGACGGGCGATCCGCCGGGTCCGGTCAGCCCATCGGGCTCATCCCCGGTGCCGAGGCCCATGGCGCGCTTGAGCAAATTCACCGCCCCATCCGCAATGCGCGACAGTAGGCCCGGTTCGTCTTCGGGCGGGCGCAGGTCGGGGTTGAACTCCGGGTGGGACTGAAGGTCCAGACGCTCCGTCGCTTCCGACAGCAGACGCCCGGAAGTGATGATCGCCACCTCGCCCGAGATTGCCGCATCGTCGAGCCGCAGATCTTGGAACAGGGCACCCATCGCATCGTCGAGCCGCGCCTTCTGTCCCAACAGAAGCTCGGCGCCCGACTGATAGGTCGGCGTCACCTGAAGCACCGCGATGGCCGCGACGATGGCGCCCGCGAGCCCCAGCCCGCCGATCAGCCACCAGCTGCGGCGGATGATGGCCAGGATGCGCCCGAAGTCGAGCACGACGTCCTGGCTGCGCGTCTCGGGCCCGGTCTCGCCGCCGGCGGGCTGGATCATCGTTCTGTTCCCGGTAGAGATGTCATTCATTCACGCGGCTTTCCAATCGGCGGGCGCGGGCGGCAGATCGCCGGTCCGGCGGTAGTCGGCGATGATGTCGCGCACCTCGCCCGCAAAATCCTGTTGCGGTTCATATCCCAGGATACGTTGCGCCTTCGATATGTCATAGGCCCTGTTCTTGACGAAGAAGGCAACGCGCCGCCGGAACAGGGGCGGTTCGATCCCGAAGGGCTTACAGACGATTTCCGTCGCATGGGCCAGCGCCATCATCGGCGCCACGGGCAGGCGCAGGCGCGGTTCCGGCACGCCGAGCTGCGCCGCGATCTCCTGCGCGTTCTCGGCCAGGGTCATGTAACGGCGGCCGCCGATCAGGAATGCCTCCGCGGTCACGTCGGTCGCATCCATCGCCAGCTCGAAGGCCCGCGACAGGTCGCGTACGTCGACCCAATGCGTCAGCGCCTCGCCCCGACCGACATAGAAGAACCGCCGCCGCGCGATCATACGGAACAGCTTGAGGGTTCGCCGGTCGCCGGGACCGTAGATCATCGTCGGCCGCAGGATCACGCCGTCGATGCGGCCCGCGCGGAAATAGTCCATGGCGATCTTCTCGCCCTCGGCCTTGGTCACCTGATAGATATCGCCGGGGTTGAAAGGATAGTCCTCGTCGGCGGGGGGGATGTCGATATTACTGTGAACGCCGTTGGTGGAACAGTGGACGAAACGCGGCACGCCTTCGGCAATGGCGGCGTCCAGCATGTGGCGGACGCCTTCGGCGTTGATCGCGCGGAAGGTCTCGTCGGTCACGTCCTGCTGCCGGAAGACGGCGGCGATATGATAGACGCCGGCGCAGCCGCGCGTAGCCTCGCGCAGCGTCTCGGGGCGTTCCAGGTCTGCCACGACCACGTCGGTCGTCAGCGCCTGCAGGTCGGCGGTCTGTTCGGGGCGGCGTACCATGGCGCGCACGGGGATGCCGCGGGCGTTCAGATGCTCCAACAGGTGCCGGCCGACGAACCCGGCGGCACCCGTCACGAGGAAGGGGCGGACCGGATCAGGCATCCCCGGCCTGCGCAATGCTGGAGGGGACGGGCTCGACGCGAGGCGCGGTCGTGATGATTTCGGCCACCTCGTACTGCTTCATCCGCCGGGCGCCGGCGAAGATGATGATCTCTCCGACCAGGCCGATGGCGATGATCTGGATCCCCAGCACGACCATCAGGACCGCGAAGATCAGCGCCGGCCGGTCGGCCAGGGCGGTGTCTCCGAACAGTCGCTGGGCCATCAGGACCAACGTCGCGAGCGTACCCAGCAGGAAGATCGGCAGGCCGATGGCGCCGAAGAAACGCAAAGGTCGCCGCAGGAACGTCAGGACCACATAGAGCGTCAGCGCATCGAAGAACGCGCGCAGGTGGCCCAGCGGCTTGAAGACGTAGCGGCCCTCGTCGCTCGCCTCCGTCGCCGGGCGCACCGGAACCTCGGAGGTGGAATGGCCGCGTTGCGCGGCGATGACCGGCAGGAAGTGCTGACGGACGCCGAAGCTCGCCACGTCGTCGAGCGCGGCGCGGCGGACGAGACGGACCCTGCAGAACGGGTCGGACGGCGCGGCCCCGAACAGACGGCGCAGGATGCGGGCAAACAGTCCGCCGCGGAAGCTTTCCCATGCGCTGCCCGCGCGGTCGGAGCGGACGGCCGACACCATGTCATCGTCGCCCAGGCCCCGGAGCAACAGGGGAAGGTCGTCCGGGTTCACCTGAAGCCAGCCGGGCAGTATCAGGATCAGGTCGCCCTGCGTGCGGCGGATAGCCGTGGCGAGCGCCGCGTCCTCGCCCCCCCAGGGGCGCTGGCCGATGACCTTGAGCGCAGGCCAGTCGCGGGCCAGTCGTTGAAGCGCCGCGACCTGATCCGCATGCCTGCCGTCGACGATGGCGACGACCTCGTGTGACGGGCCCATCGCGTCGAGTGCCGGACGACAGGCGGCCAGCATCGTATCGACGCCACCCGAGGCATCCGTGGCAACCACCACGGACAGCATCTCGGCGGGCGCGGATTGCCTGACGGTGCGGTCCTGATTGGTCATCGAGTGCTCCGGAGGTTCTGAAACTGTGCGCCCGTTACCAGACCCAGCAGAAGAAGAAAGGCCGCAAGCGACCCGAGCAGGGCGGCGACGGTCATTCCCACCACCATCGAGCCAGACGCCGGCAGCGCAGCCAGCGCAAGGGCAGCGGCCAGCAGCACCAGCGCGGCCATCATCGCGAAACCCGCCAAGGGGCGGCGCGCCGACAAAAGCAGCGTCTTTATGACCATGAGATCGAGCAGCACCTTGAAGATCCGCGACAGCCCGTACTTCGATTCGCCGAACTGACGGGCATGGTGGCGGACGCCCACCTCGGCCACGCGGGCGCCCATGGGAATCGTCATGGCCGGAATGAACCGGTGCATGTCGGAATAGAGCGGCACACGGCGGATCACCTCGGACCTGTAGACCTTGAGGGAGCAACCGTTGTCGCGGATCGGCAGGCCCGTCACCCGGCCGATGATCCGGTTCGCGACGATCGAGGGCACCTTGCGCGTCAGGAACCGGTCCTGCCGTTTCATCCGCCAGCCGACGACCAGGTCGAACCCTTCGTCGAGCCTGTCGATCATCATCGGAATATCCGCCGGATCGTTCTGCAGGTCGCCATCCATGGTGACGATGAACCGGCCCCGCGCATGGTCGATGCCGGCCTGCATGGCCGAAGTCTGGCCGAAGTTGCGCCGGAACCGGACCACGACGACGCGCGGGTCCCGCGCTGCGATGGCGGACAGGCGGGGGATGGTGTCGTCCCGGCTGCCGTCGTCGACCAGCACGATCTCGAAGCTGCGGGCCTCCGGTTCCAGCGCGGCGACGATGGCATCGTGCAGGGGGCCGACGCTGTCCTCCTCGTTGAACACGGGGACGCAGACCGAGATGTCCGGCGGGGCGGAAAGAGGTCGTGTCATGGTAATCGGACCATCTGGCGTCGGTCTCCGTTCGGGGGTGCGGCCCGGGCGGGCGGACGATCGTTTCTTACGAATAGCACAGGTCACGCTACGTCGGCACGGATTTCTTGTGATGTTCCCGACCCTCTCAGTCCGGTTCCACCGCTGTCGTCTCGACCTCCAGCACGTCGAGCGGGGCGAGCGGCGTCGTGCCGTCGGCGTCGATGCGGCGGGCCTCCGCACCGCGCAGGATCACGAACTCGGGCCGGACCCGCACCTCCGAGGCGGAGGCAGCCAGCAGCGCCTGCGCGACCGTCAGATATTCGCCCGTCGTCTCCAGACGGCTTTCCAGCCGGGCGATCTCTGCCTCGGACGTCTGCAGGTCTTGAAGCACCTGAACCCGCCGTCCCGCGCGCAGATCGCCGGCATCGCGGTCGAGTTCCGACAACTGCTGTCGCGCGCGGAAGATGCCGGTCTCGGTGTCGAGTTCCCGCGCCTCCAGATCGATCAGCGTCTGCTGCAGTGTGATCAGAGTGGGCGATCGCGCCAGTCCGCGTTCGCGCAGGGATTCCATGTTGCCGACCGATTCGCGCACCAGGTCGAGTTGCCGGGCGATGCCGACACCCTTTTCCTCCAGAGCCGCGATCTCGGTACGGAGCAGCGCGCGCGTCTCGTCGATCGAGGCCAGCGCGCTGTCCACCTGTTGCCGGCGGCCGTCGAACAGGCTCGCCTCATGTTCGTAGAGGGCTTGTGCGGCTTCGGGGCCGTCGGGATGGGGCGGCAGATCCGGCGTCTCGAAGGCCTCCGCCCCGTCGACCTCGGCGCGCAGGCGGGCGGTTCGCATTCGCTCCCGGGTCAGGTCGCCGGACAATTCGTCGAGCCTGCCGGTCGCGCGGATCGCCTCGCCGAAGCCACCGCCGTCCTCGGGGCGATAAAGGCCCCCTGCCAATGCCATCGCCCCCGTTGCCGTCAGGCCTGGTTCGTATTCGTAGCGTCCGGGCCGGGCCACGTCGCCCAGGACGAAGACCGGTCGGTATTCGGAGACCTCAATCGACGCACTCGGCGTTTCGGCCAAGCCCAGACGACGCTGATATCGCTTTCCGATCTGGTCGGACAGCGCCGCGATGCCCATCCCGCCGGCCGAGACCGATCCCAGAAGCGGCAACACCACGCTGCCGTCCTCGTCGATACGGAACGTGCCGCCCAATCCGTCGTAAAGTTCGAATTCGAGGTCGAGCGAGTTCCAGGCCAGGACCCGGATGTCCAGCGTGTCGCCGGCGCCGAGGACGTAGCCTCCGTCCTGCGCGCGACCGGGCAGGGCGGACAGAACCGTCAGCAGCGCGATGCCGACAGCGATTGCGACGCGGCGCCAGACGTGGAACGGAGTAGAAGGCTTTGGGCCGAAGGCGGAGTGCATCAGGAAATGCCCTTAATTACGGCGATCATCCCCACCTACAACCGCGCTGGCTTCCTGCGTCAGACCATCGAAGGACTGAACCGACAGACACGACCTGTCGATGAAACGATCGTCTGGAACGATGGTTCGACGGATGAAACGCTATCGGTCCTCCGGCAGTCCGGCAAGGGTTTGCGCGTCTTCACATCCGAAAATGGAGGCAAGTCTCGCGCCTTGAACGCAGCAATAGCCGAAGCGCGGGGTGATTATATCTGGATCTGCGACGATGACGACATTGCCCT
Organism: Jannaschia rubra; assembly: GCF_001403735.1. Lineage (GTDB taxonomy): Bacteria > Pseudomonadota > Alphaproteobacteria > Rhodobacterales > Rhodobacteraceae > Jannaschia > Jannaschia rubra. Next base: position 282,958 of record NZ_CXPG01000014.1, on the reverse strand, counting down.
GCCCGAAGCCGCGGCGACGCTGGCCGGGATGCTCGACCGCAATCCCGACGCGGGCGCGGCCGGCGGCTCCTACCGGCGGTTCCGTGAGGGGGGGATCGAGCAGGGTCCGGGCTACTGGCCGGACCTGTCGAGCGGCGCGCCGGTCCGGCACCTGCTCGAGGACATCTTCCTGTTTCAGAATGCGATGATGGTCCGGCGTGAGGTCTATGATCGCGTCGGACCCTTCCGCGAGGATCTGCGCCGGTCGATCGATTACGACATGGTGGTCCGGCTGGGCGTGGCGGCCCCCATCGTCGTGACCGAAGCGCCGCTGTTCTTGCAGCGCAAACACGACGGCGACCGCGGGCCCGCCGCCGCGCGCCACGCGGCCGATCAGTCGGACGCGGTGTGGAAGGCGGTCGATCGCGAGATCTTCGCGTCGTTCCGCAATCGTATCCCCCTGTCGTTCTACGAGGCCATGTTCGACGGCGACGATCCGTCCCTGGTGCGGCGCGCAGCCCTTCTGCAGCGAGGGTGCGTCTATGCCCGGCGAACGGACTGGCCGGCCGCGCTCGCGGATTTCATGGCCGCCGCCGAAATCCTGCCCGACATGGCGCCGAGCGGGGTCGAGCGCGCTATTTGCCGTCGCGCGATGGCGGGAAAGCACGGCATCGCGGAGGCGATGAGCCTAGAAACCCGTCGTGGGCTGGCCGGGTTGGCCGGACGAAGCGCGGCCGGTGCGGGCATCGCCGCCAGCCTGCGTATGGGGCTGCGCTGGCGTCTGAGAGAGGCCCTCATGGCGCACCGCTGGTTGCAGGCCTTGGCAATCTGCCGGTTGATGACGGCGCTGACGCGGCCGAGCGGTGAAGGCAAGGCTCCGTCCGCGATGGTCGAACGCGACGAGTTGCCTGCCGCGGCCTTTCTGAAAGGGTCGCCCCCGATCTGACGACCGGGGGCGTGGTGGGTCAAAGGATGTCGATGGAGTCGGAGCCGATCAGCGATTCGATCGTCAGGCCCCGACCGTCGCGGATCACCGCGATATCCTCGAACGACTTTCCGGTTCCGGTCTCGTCGTACTGAAGGATGCCGAGCGTTCCGCTCTTCTCGATCCGAAGCCAGTCGTTGAGGTCGCCATGGGCGCCGGGCACGATGCCCTGGAACACCAGCATGTCGCCTTCGGAGACGTCGAAGTCCTTCACGTCGTCCCGGATGCCGTCCAGCGAGGCGTCGTTGAACACGAACCGGTCCGCCCCCTCGCCACCATAGAGCTTGTTGGCCCCGGCGTTCCCGATGAGGGTATCGTCGCCGTCGTTTCCATAAAGAACGTCCTTGCGCGATCCACCCTCCAGCAGGTCGCCGTTATCGCTACCCCGCAGGGTTCCGTTGCCGCGCACGACATCGCCGTCGGGCATGGGCATGGGCGTCTTGCCCGGGGTCGGCGCGGGCTCGGGTTCGGGCTCGGGAATGGGTTCCGGCTGGGGCTTGGGTTCGGGCTTGGGTTCTGGCTTCGGTTCCGGCTCGGGAACGGGCTGCGGCTTCGGATCGGGCATCTGACCTTCGCCCTCATCCTTTCCGCCGTCGTGACCGCCGCTGTTGTGACCGCCGTCGTCATGGTCGCCCTTGTCGTGGCCAGGCTTGTCGGCGCCCAGATCACCGAAGCCGTAGTCGAACCCCTTGTTGTCGATTCCGGGGTTCGGATAGCTGTCGAGCCGGTATTCCTGGAGCTTTTGCCTGTCCAGACCGACGAGCTCGATCTCGATGATGACGGGATGCTGTTCGGCCGTCAGGCGGTCCGTGATCCAGTTGACGACCGGTGACACCCAGGTTCCGTCGGCCTTCTGGAAGGTCCCGTGTACGGCCAGGAACTCGTCGAAGGTGTAGTCGATCTGAAGTCCGGCCGCCTTGCTGCCGAAACGCAGGTCGATGCCGTCGAACTCCTTGGAGCCGGTGTTGCCCGCGGGCGTCTTGGCGACGACGTACTCGTTGAACGTCCGCTCGCCCAGGGAATCGTAGATCTTTCCCTTGATCTCCAGTCGCGAATCGCCCGCACCCACCTTCAGGTCGGCGTCCCGGTCGGCAACGAAGGTCACCTTGTCGACCTTCTTGAGCTTGGAGCTGTCGATGACGCCGGGCTTCGGGTTATTGTAGTCGATGCCGTACTTCTCACGGTAGTAGTCGACCAGCTTCTGCTTCTGGGCGCCGCTCTTGATGTTGACCATGAGGTCTTCGATCTTGAACTCGTTCCGCACATTGACGAAATCGACGTCGACCAGGAACGATTCGTGGTTCACGCCATAGCTGTGCCACCCCGTGCCGAAGTCGCGGAACTCCACGTCGTTGAAGACGACTGCGGAAGTCTTGCGTTCGACCCGGAAGCCTTCGCCGCTTCCCTGGATCGTCGAGTCGATGAACTCGTAGTTCGACGAATAGTTCTTGAGGTTGACGCCGTTCTGGCCGCCCCAGACGGTGAAGTCGCGGATCACGCTCATCGTGTCGGTGTCGTCCGAGAACTGGCGGTGATAGACGCGGAACGCCTCTTCCGATCCGATGACGGTGTTGCCGGTGAAGTCGACGATCGGCGGCTCCTCATGGTCGAGCGCCACGTCGAAGGGCGAGGGGTCGAACTTGACCTGCTCGCGCTCGAACATCTTGCGGTGGGCGCCATCCCGAGGCGCGCCGTTGCGGTTCTGGTCCTCGGCGAAATCCTCCTGTCCGGAGAAGTTCCAGCCCAGCTTCGAGTTGGCGGCAATGTTGTCCTGCTGGACGATCACGCGCGACTGGTTCTCGTAGGCGGCACCCTGGTTGCCGTCGCCGTTCTTGTTGGGCTCATCATAGCCCGTCACGCTGCTGACGAGGTTGCGCATCCAGGCACCGGTCTCGTTGCCGGTTTCCGAGACGATGCCGCCACCGGTGATGTCGAAGACGATGTTGTCGTTGATCAGCGCGCGGCTCGAATGCTGGACGATGCCCCAGCCCGGACCGCCGGTGACGGCGTTCCCCTCCAGCACGGAGGTCGAGACGCCGACGCCTTCTCCGGTCATGTGCAGGTGCAGGGGATAGCGACCCTCCGGGTTCGAGGCGCTGATGTCCTGGCTCTTGTCTGTCCGGCCCATCTCGTCGAAGGCGGCGTAGCGAACGGAGTTGGCGGGATCGCCCGCGCCGTCGCTCTCGCCGTTGTGCATCATGAAGTGGCCGCGCGTGCCCTCCGGGTTTTCGGAGCTGAAGGTCACGTTGCGCGAGAGGTTGCCGACGTAAGTGTCGACCTTCATGCCCGACGGCGTCGTGTGGTCGTGGTCGAGCGGGCGGTCGAAGGTGATCGTGTCGCCGTCGATGGCGACGATGGTGCGTTCTTCGTCCTGCGTCTGAAGGACACCGTTGCGGTCCTCGCCCACGTATTCCGTGCCGACGATCAGGATCGTGTCGCCGACGGTCCAGTTGCCGAGGTCGCCCTCGGCCGTGATCTTGGTGTCCCCGGCGCGCGCGGCATCCTCGAGCGTCAGGAAGCTCTCCTTCTCGGCGCCTTCGATGCTGACCTTCCCGTGGGCCACGAGCCCGTGGCTCAGCAGCGCAGGGTCGGCCTTCATGTTCAGTGGGGTGTCGCGGAACACCACGTCAGCGGTGATATGCGCGGGTAGCGGGTCATCCGCGGTCCCGATTTCAAGGAGGGATCCGGCGCTCGTCACCACGGTCTCGATCAGCATCTCGGTATCGTGGGCATGCGTCCACGACAGCGTCCCGTCCAGGCGAAGCGTGCCGAACGCAGGAGAGGTTTTCACGTCATATGTGATTGAAACGTCGGAGGGAATGTGTATAAGTGACCCGGCGTCAGGGACGCGGCCGCCTTGCCATGTGTCAGGGTCGGACCAGTTTCCATCTCTGACGGCAACGTGTGTCGCTTTTGCCGCCTTCAGCAATGAGTCGGCGGCATCGGTGTGGTGCGCATTCACGGGCGGAATATCCTTCGCTTTGTGGGCCGACAGCATCAGGACCGGCCACCGCGGTGCGGGGTCGGGACCGGTGTGACGAACCGGGCAGACTTGATCCGCACGAATGTGCGGCGTGATGGGGCCTAGACCCTCAGGGTTACCGAAGGGTTAAAGGCAGAAGATTACGTGTCGTGTCGATTCGGACTGGGACCGTTGACAAGCGGCGGGTCGCAATCCGTCGGAACGGACGTTGGAATCGTCTCGGGTATGCCGTGCTTGATGTTGTGGTTGTGTGTGGGCCTCCCGCCTATCCTCGTGTTTCGCCCATCACAAACGGTTTGGGCGGATTTCAGGCCTAGGCGCGGAAAACGGCGACATTATGCCCGTTTTGCGGTTGGTCATCGGTGAATTACCGCAGGATTGGTGCGTCGGACGTTACGTTTCTCTTGCACTTGCGACATCCCGCCGCATCATGCCGTGGCAGGCGGCCAGGGCACCGATCCAGAAGATGATGTGGAAGATCACGAACGGCCTCAGAAAGTCGGCCTCCGTGAAGCTCCGCACCAGCACGACGAGCATGTGCGTGAAGAAGTAGATCAGCGGCATCGTCCCGAGCCGCACCGTGGCCCGCGTCAGGATCACGACCGCCCAGAGCGTGCCCATGACCGCCAGCGCGAGGCCGACGAGCCCCTGATGAATGGCGATCTCATAGTAGCTGTTGTGGAAATTGAAGACGTCGCCCGGCGCCTTGTAGAAATCGAAGTAGATCTTCCGCACCAGCGGCGAGGCCTGATAGCGCCAGAAGCCCCCCGCGCCGACGCCGAGCACCGGGTGTTCGGCGATCTGGTCCTCGGCATAGTCCCACAGAACGGTGCGCCCGGTCAGCGTCGTGTCCTTGCCGAATCGGTCTAGGACGACGGCGACCGGATCGGCGGTCAGCGTTGGCAGCACCACCATGGCCGTGCCGGCCAGCGCGGCCAACAGGAAGAAGGCAGTGGCAAGGCGACTGGCGCGAAACAGCCCGCCGCGGAGGATCACCGCCCCCGTCAGGAGAATCATCGATGACGCCAGCACCAGAAGCACCGCGGTCGCTGAATCGCTCAGCACCGCCATCACCGCTGCGATGCCCGCCAGGCCGGCCGCCACCAATCGCCATATCCTCGGAGCCCCGGGATCGAGACAGGTCGCCAATGCCGCAATCCACAGGACGACCATGTTCTTTCCCATGGTGTTCTTTTGAGTGAAGATGCCGCGGTCGATCTCGCCCGGTCCGAAGGCGTAGAGGATGTTGATGACTCCGATCACGCCCGTGGCCAGCAGGACTGATTGCATGATCTGCCGCGGCGTCAGGCTGGAGGCGACCTGGAAGCAGATCAGCATGGTCAGCGACAGGTATACCGCATGCTTGAGCGCCTCCACCGGCTCGACCGCCCAAGCGACCGAGAGCAGGCACCAAAGGGGAAAGACCAGCACGATCCATCCCCGGGACACCAGGGGCAGGATCGCCCGCTGGTCGCGCCAGATCGTCAGCGCGTAGTAGGCCGCCAGCGGATAGAGCAGCAGCTGATCGCCGGGAAACTGCACGAAGGTCACGCCGAACCACAACGACAGCACGATGAAGTCTCGCCGCTGCGGAGTTATCCGCAGTTGCAGGCCGGTCGGCCGTCCATCATGGCTTGCGTACATGGTCCACCTTTCGTTGCGCCCACCTGATACTCTTTGATCGCCGGATTCCACAGCATTTCGACGGCGCCGACAATTGACGTGCCCGTCGGGTCGGCCACATGGTGCGGCGGATCGACCGGAAAGGCCGATGCCGGACGAGGGGGCGGGATGGAACCGACGACGGGCGACGAGACGGCGGTGGACGGCCATGTCCACCTCTATCCCGGCATGGAGGCCGCGCGCGTCTTCGACGCCGCGCATCGCAACATGCGCCATGCGGCGCCGGGGGCCGTGGCCTTCTGCCTGCTGCTGACCGAGACGTCGCGGGACGGAGCCTTCGGTGCGCTTGCGTCCGGCAGGATGGCCCTGGGTGGCTGGCATACCCGCAGGCTGCCGCAGGACCCGGCCGCGCTGATTGCCGCGGATGGCGCCGGGCGGGAACTGACCCTGATCGCCGGGCGCCAGATCGTCAGCGTCGAGGGGATCGAAGTGCTCGCATCGGCCACGCGGGTCCGGTTCTCGGACGGGCGTCCGGTGGCTGAAATCCTGCAGGCCCTGCGGTCGCAGGGCACGCCCGCCATTCTGCCCTGGGGCCTTGGCAAATGGCTGGGCCGCCGTGGCGGGCGTGTGGCGGAACTGGTCGGCCATGGCATGCCCGGCGTTCTGCTCGGCGACAACGCGGGACGGCCGCCAGCCTGGCCGCGCCCCCGGCTGTTCGATGCGGCACCTGTCCTGCCGGGTACCGACCCCCTTCCGGTTCCCGACAGCGAGGAGGACGTGGGCCGTTTCGGCTTCCTACTGCCCGGCCTTCTCGACCCGGAGCGTCCGGCGACCGATCTCGCTCGCAGGCTGATGACGCTGGAGAGCCAGCCGACCGTATTCGGCGATCGCCGCGGCACGCTGGCGGTTCTGGCGGAACAGATGACGCTCCGGCGGACGGCTCGGAGATGAAGCGCGCGACCCTCTCCGACCTGACGGCCGAACCCGTCGACGTCCTGGTGATCGGTGGAGGCATCTACGGATTGATGGCCGCGCGGGATGCGGCGCTGCGCGGTCTCGCGACGGTGCTGGTCGACCGGGGCGATTTCGGCGGCGAGGCATCGCATAACTCCCTCAAGATCATGCACGGCGGCATCCGCTATGTGCAGCATCTCGATATCGGCCGGATGCGTGCGTCGGCCCGGGAACGCGCCTTCTGGCAGCGGGCCGCGCCCGGCCTGATCCGCCCGCTCGACTTCGTGATCCCGCTGTTCGGCCATGGCGTGAAGGGCCCGGAGGCCTTTGCTGCCGCCGCGGCGATCTACCGAGTCGCATCCACCGGGTTGCGCGGACCGGACTATGGCGGCGGCGGCGTGATCGGACAAAAGGCCGCCCGCATGCGCCTTGGCGACCTGGCGCCCGACGGGCTGACCGGGGGCGGTGTCTGGCGCGACGGACAAATCATCGACGCGAACCGGCTGCATCTCGCGTGCCTGCGGGCCGGGGTCGATGCGGGCCTGCGCGCCGCCAACCACATGGATGCCGTCGCCCTGATCCGCATGGGTGATGCGGTAACCGGCGCCCGGCTGCGCGACCGCCTGACCGGGCAGGACGGCGAGGTCCACGCCCGCGTCACGCTCTGCTGCGCGGGAGCCGCGACATCCGGCCTGACCGCTCCCGTCCTTCCGAACGCGCCGCGCGGCTTTCCGGGCTTCGCACGTGCGACGAACATCGTCACCGACCGGCCCGCCGACACGCAGGCCATCGGCATCGTCAGCCGCAGCCGGTCCGACGCCGTGGTCGCGCGCGGTGGGCGGATGTATTTCCTGACGCCCTGGCAGGGGCGCACAATCATCGGCACGCATGAGGCGGGAGGCACCGATCCCCGCGATCCGGCCGATATTGCCGCCTTCCTGGCCGAGATCGCGGCCGCCAGCCCCGCCCTGGTGCCGGGTAACGTCCTCTGGGCCTACCAGGGCCTCATTCCCGCCGACGTCGATGACGGCCCCGGCGGCCCCCGGCGCCAGACGCGCGGGACGTTGATCGACCATTCGCAGGCCGGCGGCCCGAAGGGCCTCATCAGCGTCATGGGGGTCAAGTACACGACTGCCCGACTGATCGCCGAAAGGGCCGTCGATTGCGCCGCGTCCCAGATCGGGCGCGGCCGGGCGGATGGACGAAGCTTTGCCGAAGACCTGCCCGATCCGGGCCTGGCCGTCTTCGATCCGGCGGATGAACATGGCTTGGCCGACCGGGTTCGCACCGCCTTCGACGACGAGATGGCCCAGACGCTGTCGGACGTGCTTTTGCGGCGCACGACCCTGGCCGAAACCGGTCAGCTTGCGGGGTCGGAGGGTCGGAACCTGCTGGAACGGACCGCGGATATCGCGGCCCGTATCCGGGGCTGGGACGCGGAGCGCCGCGCGGTCGAAGTGGCGGCGGTGCGCGTCAGCCCGTAATGAGGATGTCGCCGTCCGCCCACAACTGCGCCGCATCCAGACCGCGTCCGTTCCGGATATAGGCCAGCACGGCGAAGTCGTCGCCGCCGCCGTCGGCGTCGATCTCGATCCGGCCCAGCGTGCCTTGGTTGACGATGCGGATATGGCCCGACAGGTCGCTGCCGTCGAAACCGGAGAGGATGTCGCGGAACTCCAGCCGGTCGCCCTGGGACAGGTCGAAATCCTTCAGGTCATCGCCGGGCGTCAGCACGTCGTCCATGGTGAAGACGAAGGTGTCGGCGCCTTCGCCGCCGCGAAGGACGTCGGCCCCCGCACCGCCGATCAGGACGTCATCGCCCGATCCGCCGAACAGCTTGTCGCCCCCGCCCAGCCCGAGGAGCGTCGTGGCCTGGGCACCCGCCTTCAGGATGTCTTCGCCCGAAGTGCCCACGATCTGAGTGTCGGGGTCGGTGGGCGCACCCGGATCGGTCGGATCGCCCGGGTCGGTCGATGGGGCCGTGTCGAGCGTCAGACCCGGCCCGGCGACGGTGGCGGTGTTGCCTTTTGCGTCGGTCGCGGTGACGGAACTGCTCAGCGTGCCGTCGCCCAGACCCGACAGGTCCAGCGTCACGCTGCCGTCGGCGTCGAGCGCGGCGGAGGTGACGGTGGCGCTGCCATCGGTGACGGTGACGACGGCACTGGCATCCGCGTCGATGCCCGAGACGGCAAAGACCACCGCGCCGACCTCATCCGCATCGATGGACAGGTCGGGCGCGCCCAGCGCCAGGTTGCCGTCCTCGTCGGCCGAGGTGTCGGGCGTTCCTCCTCCGGTGTCGGGCACCTCCCCCGCTGCCGTCACGATCAGTCCACCATCGACCAGCATCTGCGCCGCATCCAGACCGCGTCCGTTCCGGATATAGGCCAGCATGGCGAAGTCGTCGCCGCCGCCGTCGGCGTCGATCTCGATCCGGCCCAGCGTGCCTTGGTTGACGATGCGGATATGGCCCGACAGGTCGCTGCCGTCGAAACCGGAGAGGATGTCACGGAACTCCAGCCGGTCGCCCTGGGACAGGTCGAAATCCTTCAGGTCATCGCCGGGCGTCAGCACGTCGTCCATGGTGAAGACGAAGGTGTCGGCGCCTTCGCCGCCGCGAAGGACGTCGGCCCCCGCACCGCCGATCAGGACGTCATCGCCCGATCCGCCGAACAGCTTGTCGCCCCCGCCCAGCCCGAGGAGCGTCGTGGCCTGGGCACCCGCCTTCAGGATGTCTTCGCCCGAAGTGCCCACGATCTGAGTGTCGGGGTCGGTGGGCGTACCCGGATCGGTCGGATCGGTCGGATCGCCCGGGTCGGTCGATGGGGCCGTGTCGAGCGTCAGACCCGGCCCGGCGACGGTCGCGGTGTTGCCTTTTGCGTCGGTCGCGGTGACGGAACTGCTCAGCGTCCCGTCGCCCAGACCCGACAGGTCCAGCGTCACGCTGCCGTCGGCGTCGAGCGCGGCGGAGGTGACGGTGGCGCTGCCATCGGTGACGGTGACGACGGCACTGGCATCCGCGTCGATGCCCGAGACGGCGAAGACCACCGCGCCGACCTCATCCGCGTCGATGGACAGATCGGGCGCGCCCAGCGCCAGGTTGCCGTCCTCGTCGGCCGAGGTGTCGGGCACATCGCCGAACAGCGACAGCGTATCGCCCGGAAGGGTCAGGCTCGCCCCCCCGGCGTCGGTCGCCGTGACCGAGGTGGCGATGGACCCCTCCAGAAGGCCGCTGATGTCGAAGAGATAGGTGCCGTCGGACCCGGCCGTGCGCGTCAGGACCGTCGTGCCGTCCGTGACGCGGATCACGGCAATCGCATCGGCGTCGAGACCCGAGAGGACCAACGCGACCGACGCCGCCTCATCCCCCGTGATGGTCGCGTCTGGCGCGCTGAGCGCCAGGTTGCCGTCGTCGTCGGCGGAGGCTTGCGGTTGCACCGTGATCGCGCCGGCGATGCCGGACGCCGTCTGACCCAGCACCGTGGCGAAGTCGACCACTCCCGAGCCGGTCGTCATGGCCAGCCGAACGCCCGCGGCGACATCGGTCAGTACCAGGTTCGACAGCGTCTGCGCCACGCTCCACCCGAAGTCGGAGGCTATGCCCGACAGGTCGATACGGTCGCCTTGCCCGGGTTTGAACCCGGCCAGAACGTCGGGATTTCCGTCCAGCGCGGTGGCGCGATAGACGATGGTGTCGGCCCCCCCGCGCCCGTCGATGTAATCAGACCCGGCGCCCCCCTCGATCACGTCGCTGCCGGCGCTGCCGATGATGCGGTCACCCGCTTCGCCGCCCACGACGCGGCCGGTGACCTGCATGAACTCTCCGTCACCGTCCAGCGTGCCGGCCTCCAGGCCGATCCGGCTCTGCAGGAACGACGACAGCGCATCGGCGTATTCGGTATAGGCGGCGTCGGTGAAATGGACCTCGTCCGGCGACAGGTCGCCCGCGTCGAGCGGGTTGTCGAACAGGACGACGTTGGACAGTCCGCGCCCCTCGACCAGCGCGCGCAGACCGGGAACGAAGGTGCCGTTGCCCGCGTCGCCCGCCTCGCGCTGCCCGCCCACGGTGGAATAGCCCTCGTTGATGAAGGTCGCGAACTCCTCCGGGATGCCCTGGCGGATCTTGGGTGCAATGGTCGAGATCACCAGCCAGGCATCTGCGCTGCCTTCCATCGCCAAAAACTGGTCGATGGCCTTGTTCATGTTGGACATGATCGCGGGATGACGGTTCGAGAAGAACTGCTCCGCGTTGTTGTTGTAGTCGTTGGTCCCTGCCATCAGCAGCACGACATCGGGCGCGAAGGCGTCGAGGTTGTCGGATAGGTCCGCCGCGCCCGCCGATCCGTTGCTCGCCACGATCTCCCGCAGGGCCTTGCCGCCCACCGCGCTGTGGTCGCGGTCAATCATTCCGGACGGCCCGGTCTGGCGGAAACCGACGTAGTCGAACCAGCCGCCCGCCGCGACGATGCCGTCGAACAATTCGCTGCGATAGCCGTCGCGGTCCGCCGGGTCCTCGTTCGGATCGCCCACGTTGACGAACCCTTCGGTCAGGGAATCGCCGATGGCGAGCACCCGCGCGGCGCGGGCCCAGGTGCCTTGATCCATGTCGATCACCAAGGCGTCCTCGGTGCCCGCGAAGGTGACGGCACCACTCGCGTCGACGGGAAGGTCGATCTGCGCTTCAGTGTAGGAGAAGGCGTCGTAGACCGCCGTGGTGTTCACGTCCGCGTCGATCGGTCCGTGCCAGTTTTCCAGACGCTCGCCGCCGGTCCAGATGGCGCCATAGACCAGCATGTCTTCGTCGGGCTGGGGCACGGGGGCGCCGTCGGCCGCGACCTCGTGCACCAGGCGGTCGTCCACGAACCAGCGGATGCCGTCGGGCATCCATTCGATGCGGTAGTCATGCATTCCGGCCGAGGCATCGAAGCCCAGATCGACGATGACGGGCCCCGCTGCGGCGAGCTTCTGGGAGCCGTAGAAATAGTTGAGCCGGACCTCGGTGCTGTCGCGACCGAGGAACTCGAAGTCGATCTCGTTCTGGCGGGTGGCGCCGAAATAGTCCGACGTGAACAGAAAAAAGGCCGAGACCACTCCGGCCTCGCCCGAGGGCTGCATCCGCATCTCGTAGGAGCCGTAGCCGAAACTCTCGGACGACTGGATCTCGGCACCGGTGAACGGCTTGCCGTCCTTGTCGTCGCCCGTCAGGCGCAGCGTGACCGTGCCCGGCGCCAGCTCCACGTGGTCCGCGTTCCAGGCAGCCTGATAGATGCGGCCCGCAAGCGCGAAATCCGAAAGGTTCCAGAAGTCCGTGTCGAACGTGTCGAACGAATCGTCGATGCGGTAGGCCATGCGAAATCCCCCCCCAGGGTCGGCACAACCCTTGGAAACAGGGCGCCGGTCGTCAGTTCACGCGACAGCTCGCCCCGACGGAAATAGCCGGGAACAACGGTCGACAGGCGAAAACGTTAACACAGATTAACGATCGCTAGGCAACAGGAAGTTCACCGAACGGGAAGCGAAGGTCAGGAAAAGCCGCCCTTCAGCGCGCTCATCGCCGCCCTGAGGTTCCGCCTGTCCAACAGGACCAGCACACTCCAGGCCAGCGCCAGCACGGCAACGGTCGCCGCCAGGGTCTGGGCCCCGTCGAGGCGCCCGGCGGCGATCCAGAGCGCGCCCCAGGCAAGGCCGCCCGCAGCCGCGGGTGCGGCCATCGCGCGCCAGATCGCCGTCTGGGCGATCGGCGCGGCGCGGTTGGCCCAGGCCAGGTAGCGCGGGGTGTAGGCGAGCGAGAACAGCGTGATGGCCAGCGCCACCGCCTCCAGCCCGAAGGGCGCCGCGGCGGCCACGGCGAGCGTGCGCAGCACCATGCGCTCCACCGCCATCCGCAGCCTGAGCCGCGTCCGGTCGAGGGCCTGGAACATAACCCCGGCGGTGGAGGTGGCGATCTCGATGGCGATGCCGGGCGCGGCCAGCGCGAAGACGGGCGCAACCGCGGCCCAGCGGTCCGACAGGAGGAAGGGGAACAGGGTCTCGCCCGCGCCCGCAAGCACGGCGAGCGGCACGATCACGAGGAACGCGAGCACCCGGCAGCTTGCCAGATAGAGGTCCGCCACCGCGCCTGGGTCGGCCTGTCGTGCGGCCATCCGAACGAAGACCACCTGCGCGATCGGCCCGCCCAGCCCCGTGCGCGGCAGCGTGAGGAACCGCTGCGCCATCGAGAACAGGCCCAGCGGCGCGGCCCCCAGGATGTAGCCCAAAATCATAACCGGCGCCTGCGTCTGGCCGGTGAACAGAAGCGAGGTGCCGATGTTGTCGGCCGCGAACCGCAGGTGATGGCCCAGCGGAGTGAAGCCACGCGGCGCACCGGGGCGGAACCGGCTCATCGCCGCGGCCATCGCGGTCTGCGTGGCGGCCAGCACGACCTGTTGCGCCACCAGCGCCCAGACCCCCGCCCCCATCGCCGCCGACACCAGCACCACGGCGATGCCCGCCAGCCCCGCGACCGTCCGCATCAGCGACAGCGCGGGGAACCGGTCGTCGCGTTCCATCCGCGCGGTGGGCACGGCCGCGAGCGCCCCCAGAAGCGGAAGCACCGCGAGCGTCGCCACCAGCGGCAGCAGCCGCGCCCGGTCGAACAGCGCGGCCCAGACCGGCGCCACGGCGACCAGCACCAGCATCAGCGCCGCGCCGACGCCTGCAAGCATCCAGAACACGCTGTTCCATTCCGCCGGATCCAGTTTCGGCTGGCGGATGAGCGACCGGCCCAGACCCGCATCGCTCAGCAGTTGCGCAAAGACCACGACGCCCATGGCGAGGGCCATGTCCCCGAAGTCGGCGGGCGACAGGAAACGCGCCACGAAGGGCAGGACCAGAACCTGTGACGCGGCCAGGAACAGACGCGACGCGCTCAGCGATCCGACGTTGATGAGGAAGGTCTTGCTCATGCGCCTCCGGACGGCGCGACAGGCGCAGGGCAGATGGGGCGTAGGGCCGAGGGGCTGTCCACGTCAAGGCCCTGCAAAGGCCACACGACGGGCGTGAAACCGTGCTAGCGTCCGATTCGTTCTCAGAAGCAGAGATTTCACGGACTCGGACCCTTTGGATGGCTCACGAACCCATAGCCGCGCAATTCGCCCACCCTCGGGAGGAGGCGGACGCCGCCGCATCCACCGACCTCTATGCCCGGCGCTTCGCGGGTCCTACGGGCGAATGGATGCTTCGGATGCAGACCGACGCCATACTGTCCCTGCTGGATGGCCGGCCGGTGGCAAGCGTCCTCGACATGGGCGGCGGCCACGCGCAGGTGGCGCCGCCGCTGGCGCGTGCGGGCCATGATGTCACCGTCCTCATCAGCGGGGCAAATGCCGGCGCAAGGCTGTCGGCGGCGCGGGGCTCCTTCAAGGTCACATCCGGCGATCTGATGGCCGCGCCCTTTGCCGACCGCAGCTTCGATGCCGTCGTGTCGATGCGGATGATGGCGCATGTCGCCGACTGGCCCAAATATCTGGCCGAGCTCTGCCGCATGGCGCGCGACACGGTGATCGTCGATTTCCCCCTTGACGGTGCCGGCGGCCGGCTGGGTCAACGCCTGTTCGGCGCCAAGCGGCTGGTCGAGCGCGGCACCCGCCGCTATCGCCTGATCGGGCGGGACGAGGTGACGGAGGTGCTGGCCCGCCACGGGTTCGACGCCGACGCCCACGTGGGCCAGTTCGTGCTGCCCATGGCGCTGCACAGGATGGTGCACAAGGCCCCCCTCTCGGCCGTGGCCGAACGGGTGCTGCGGCCGCTGGCGCCCCGGATCGGCAACCCGGTGATCCTGCGGGCGGTCCGGCGCGCATGAGGATCCTCGTCCTCGCGCCCCAGCCGTTCTTCGTGCCGCGCGGCACACCCATCGCGGTGCGCGCCCTGTTGCAAGTGCTTACCGGCGCGGGCCATGCCTGCGACGCCTTGGTGCTGGCCGAGGGCGAGGATCCGCAGATCGACGGCTGCCGCATCTTCCGGGTTCCTGCGCTGCCCGGAACGCGGAACATGCCGCCCGGCTTCTCGGGCAAGAAGGTCGTGGCCGATGCGGGGATGATGGCCGCCGCGATCCGCCGCCTCCGTCGCGACCGCTACGACCTCATCATCGCGGTCGAGGAAGCGGCCTTCATCGCCATGGCGCTGAAACCCCTGTTCGGCGTGCCCTACGTCTATGACATGGACAGCTCGATCCCCGAGCAGATGGACGACAAGTTCGGCCTGCCCCCCCGGATCCGCCGCGCCATCGCGGCGGTCGAGGCCCGCGCCGCCCGTGCCAGCATCGGCGCCATCACCTGCTGCCGCGCCCTGCAGGAGACGGTCGAGGGCTATGCCCCCGGCCTGCCGGTGCAGACGCTGGAAGACGTGACACTGATCGCGGAGCCGGGGCCCATGCCCGACGACTGCCTGTTTCCCGAACCCGTGGTGATGTATGTCGGCAATCTGGAGGGCTATCAGGGAGTGGACCTTCTGATCCGGGGGTTCGCCCGTGCCGTGGCCGGGGGAGCCGAAGGACGGCTCGTCGTCATCGGCGGCACCGAGGCGCATATCGCGGCGCACCGCGATCTGGCGCGCGATCTCGGCGCGGGCGACCGCGTCACGTTCCTCGGCCCCCGCCCGGTGGAGCGGATCGGGGATTACCTGCGTCAGGCCACCGTCGTCGCCTCTCCCCGAACGCAGGGGCGCAACACGCCGATGAAGGTCTATTCCTATCTCGACAGTGGCAGACCATTGCTCGCGACCCGGCTGCCGACGCATACGCAGGTGCTGGACGACGACATAGCCATGCTGGTCGCGCCGGACGAGGTGGACATGGCGCGGGGGCTTTCCGAATTGCTGGCCGACGGCGCGCTGCGCGACCGGCTGGCGACCGCGGCGGCCCAGCGGGTTGCGGAGGAGTTCAGCCCCGAGGCCTATCGCCGCAAGCTGCTGAAGTTCATCGACGACAGGATCGCTCCGCAGCTCGACCTTCAGTCATAGCCGAAGCGCGCCAGCATGGCGGCGAAATCTTCCGGCGCTGCCGCCAGATCCTCCTCCGAGACGTCGTCGCGCCAACGCCCGACGGAAGTATCCGAAATGGGTGCGGTGACGTTCGCGTGATGCGCCTCGCGTTCGACGTCGCCCATGGGGCCGACGGGGGCCTCCAGCATGGCGGGGTCGAATTCAAGTCCGGCCCAGTCGAAGACGCCGGCCATCTCGCGCTCCGGGTCCTGCACCAGCGCCTCATATCGCAATGGGCGCAGGTTCGGTGTCCAGCGGCCGAAGGCCTCGCAGGCCTGGTTGTTCGTGATCCAACGCTGCGCACCGGCCGCAAAGTCTCGCAACAGCCCGGCTTTCGCGTAGGACCGTGCCACGTCGCGCCCGTCTCGAATCAGCCAGAGGTATTGCGCGCGCGGAAAGGTCTGGCCGATGGCGGGCAGGTGAAATGCGTTCCAAGGCGTCTTGTCACCCCAACGTGGCGCCTCCGACCCGGCCGCGCGCGTCAGAAAGTGGAACAGCGCGTCGATCAGGGGGCGCAGGCGGCGGTCTTCCATCGCTTCCGCCTCGGCCGCGAAAGCGTTGAGGTTCGGCAGGTCGAAGGTATCGAAGTGAGGGTGTTTCTCGAAGTGCGCGCAAAACAGCCAGACCCGTTCCCGCCAAGGCAGCAAAGCCGACTGGGGCCAGCCTTCGATGATGTCGCCCAGCACATAGGTTTCGGGCGGGATGTAGATCTGGCCCGAGGCCATGAGAACCCGGCGAACCAGTGTGTTGCCGCTGCGACCTGATCCGATGACGAACAGGGGCTCGCTCGGCCGGGACGGCAGGTGGCGCAGACGGGGCATGGCCCATCGCAAGGCGACGCGTGACATTCGGGGAAGGGGGGACATTCAAGGCTCCGTCATCCGTCGGCGCCGGCCAGACGCCGCCGCCAGTGTCCGGCCATCTTGCGGGCCAGCGTCAGGGGCCCGACTGCCCCACCCGTCCGCGACGCGCAACCGGGATCGCGGCGCAGCCGGTCGAGGCGGGCGGCCACGCCCTCCGCGCCGTAGCGGGCGATCACCCGGTCGCGTATCGCATCGGCCCGCAGGCGGGTCGCGGCGGGGTCGGCGGCAAGACGGCGCACGGCGTCGGCCACACCGGCAGGAGCGCAGTATTGCGCCAGATCGCCGAAGGTCGCCTCCAGCCGTGGGTCGAGCAGGCAGGGCCGGCCGCAGAGCGTGGCTTCCACCACCGTGCGCCCGAAGGCTTCGGTCAGGGCGGGGTGGTAGTGATAGGTGAACACGTCGAGCGTGTTGAGGAAATCGGCCACAGGCTCCGCGCCGAAGGGCAGCACCTCCCAGTCCTCCGGGTGGGCCCCCGCGGCCGCCAGCGCCTCGGCCGGGCAGCCCATGACGCGCACGCAGATATCCGGACCGGCGGGCAGGGCGGCGTCGATCTCGGGCCCGGCCGCGGGAAACTTCAGCGGGTCGGCCCGGCCGTGGCGTCCGATCGTGACCGGGCCGCCGTCGAAGGGCAGGCGCGTCACCGGCCAGTCGGCGGGGTCGAAGATGTTGGGCCAGTCGTCGCCGGTCTGCCGCAAAAGGGGCGCGAAGGCCGCCATCTGCGCGCGGACGGTGGGCGAGACCGGCGCGATCCACGCCGAAAGGCCCAGTGCCGCCTTTGCCCGGCGAATGGCCACGAGCGGGTCGTATTCCAGCGACCCGTCGGCGCGGAACGGCGTGTGGTGGGCGATCATCACGCTGCGGCTCGCGGTCAGATGCGCGCGCTCCTCGATCCCGCGGGCGAAGACCAGAGGGTGATGCAGGAACGCCAGCGGTGCCTCTGCCGTGGCGCCGGGGGCCAGCGGCGTCACGCCATCCAGATCGCAGAGCGCGACAGCGGCCGGGTTCACCGGGTCGCGCGCGTCGTCCAGATAGGCCGAGCGCACGAACAGAAGGCCAAGCCGCATCCCCAGCCCCGCCATCGCGGCGACGTCCGCCACCAGCGCCGAGGTGCTGCCGCCGGAAAAGCGCGGATCGGCCACCACCAAGGCGTCGAACGTCCCGCTCATTGCGCCCCGCGCCGCGACAGGAGCCTGCGCCCGACCTCGCGCCCCAGTCGCCCGATCAGGTCGACACCCACCTGCGGCGGCGCGCGGAAACAGGCGGCAGCGGCGCGCGGGTCGGAGGCGCGGACGGCGTCGATCATCCGTCGCCAGGCCCATTTCTTGTGCTGCTCCATCATATGCGCGCGCAGGGCCGCACGGGTCGGTGCATCGAGACCGGGCAGCGCCAGCATCGCCCGGTCTGCGGCGACCAGATGGCCATGCGCCTCGGTCGGGTGCTGACCCGAGAGCGATCCGGGCCGGACATGCGCGACATATCCCATCGGGTCGGTCAGCACGAAGCGCGCACCCGCCAGCAGGGCGCGGGCATAGAGGACGAAATCCTCGCCCAGCCGGATGCCGGGATCGTAGCGCAGATCGTGATGGTCGAGGAACGCGCGCGACATCAACGGCTTCAGGAACCCCATCTCCCGCCGCCCGCCGTGCCGGGCGGACAGGTTCGCGCGGATGAAGGCGGCCGCGTCCACGGGAACGGTCCCGATGCTCTCGTCCGACAGCAACCTGCTCCGCTCCGCCTCGGGCGCGCCCTCGGGCTGCTTCCACAGGTCGTCGGCCAGGAAATCGGCACCGGTGTCGCGTGCGGTGACTGTCATGCGGGCCAGGCGCTCCGGTTCCATCCGGTCGTCGGCGTCCAGCACGGCGATCCAGGGCGCGCGGCTTTCGTCGATGGCGCGGTTGCGCGCGGCGGATGGTCCCATGTTGCGCGGCTGGCGCAGCACGCGCAGGCGGGGGTCGCCGTGGGCCATGGCCCGCGCGGCGGTATCGTCGTCGGAAGCGTCGTCGACCACCAGAACCTCGACAGGCACGGTCTGCGCCAGCGCCGAGTCGATGGCCCGGTCGATGGTGGCACCCGCGTTCCACGCCGCGATGACGACCGCGGCCTGCGGCACCTCTGTCATCCGCCTGGCACCGGATCGGAACACATGGGCGCCGACGACTCCGGCGGACGGTAGGAGATGCAGCGGTATTCGGCCTGCGCCTCCATGTCCTCGGGGGCCACGCCGGACCAGTCGGCTTGCGCCGGGCCACCGGCCCAGACGTTGAACATGATCCGGCCGGGAATGTCGGGCAGGGTGTAGTCCTCGCCCTCGACGCGGAAGAACTCCTCGCCGTCGACGTACCAGACGATACGGTCCGGCAGCCAGTCGAAGGCATAGAGATGCGGGCCATCGGCCGCATCGAAGCCCAGGTCGAGCCATTGGCCGGGCAGCCGCTCGCCCTTGGCGAAGCGCGTGACCCAGACCTTGGTGGTGTCGCGGCCCAGGAACTCGAAATCGATCTCGTCCTGCGGGTCGCCGTAATAGGGGCCGGTATAGGTGAACAGGCTGGAGATGACGCCCATTCCCCGCGCCGCCGTCATCTCGACTTCGTAGCGGCCGTAATGGGTGCGGCGGACACGCTGCACCTCGGCGCCGTGGAACGGGGTTTCGGCCTCCTCCGGCGCGGGGAGGAGGGACAGTGTCAGGCCTTCGGCCGTCCATGCGATCGCGTCCCGCGTCCAGGCGGTGCGGAAATCGTCGGTGCGGATGGTGAAATGGCTGACCTGCCACCCTTCGCCCAGACGGTCCTGCGTGTCGAACCTTGACAGGAAGGCGCCCTCCGGCTCGGCCTGCGCCGCCAGGGCCACGCCAGTCGCCAGGGCCACCCCCGCAACTGCACGCTGGACCCCGACCGGGACATTCGAGAACATGGCGTTACCTTCCTTGGAATGCGGGGTGCAGCCTATGTCGGGCGACGGGATCAAGGCAACGGTGATCGTCGCGGCCTTCAGGGCCCGCGATGTCCTGCCGGCCAGCGTGCAAAGCGCGCTGTCCCAGACCGGCGTGACCTGCGAGGTCGTGATCGTGGATGATGCTTCGGGCGACGGCACGTTCGAGGCGGCGAAGCGTCTCGCGCGCGACGACGACCGCGTCCGCGTCCTGCGGCTGGAACGGAACGGCGGACCGGCGGCGGCGCGGAACGCCGCGCTGGACGTGGCGCAGGGCGAATGGATCGCGGTGCTGGACGCCGATGACCGGATGGAGCCCGACCGGCTGGCCCGGATGATCGCCTTCGGCGAGGCGCAGGGTGCGGATGCAGTCTTCGACGACTTTCAGCCCGTCGACCCCGCCGGGCAGCCCATCGGCACGACCCATCTGGCACCCCTGGCTCTGCAGACGCCCCAACTCTGGGGGCTGGAGCGGTTTCTGGAGGGATGCCAGGCCCGCCCCGGCGTGCCGTCGCCTGGCTATCTCAAACCCGTCCTGCGTCGCGCCTCCGTCGACCGGCTCGGCCTGCGATACGATACCACGCTGCGCAACGGCGAGGATTTCCACCTGATCGCGGCGCTTCTGGCGTCGGGGGGTCGGCTATGGGTCATGCCCGAGGCCGGATACCTCTATAGACGGTCGGCCGGGACGATCTCGGCCCGGCTCGACCCGCAGCATGCGCGCGCCCTGGCCGTGGCCGACCTAGCCTTCGCGCGGCGTCTCGACTTGTCGGACCGCGCAAGGACCCTGATGCGGACACGGCGTCGGCGGCTCGACGATATGGCCGCGACGGAGGCGGTGTTGACCTATCTTCGCGCCCGCAAGCCGGGCGCCGCACTGTCGATCCTGCGCCATCGTCCATCGGCGACGACCCGCCTGTTTCGGCAGGTCGGCGAGGCGATTCGTCGCCGGATCTCGGGCGATTTCAGGGCATGAGCGGATAGCCGCTTAGAAAAAAGAGGATGACCTAACGTCAGAACGAATCGGGCACTGTTGCCTGATTCCCACTGTAACGTCCTGTCAAACCGTCAAAATTGTTTAAAGTATGGAATTCCACCGTTGTAGCGGGACATGGAACCGTTAATGGTTTATTAATGTTGCGTGGGTGTCGCGGTTGCGGCCACGTCGATCGGAGGCAGGATGAGCCTGCCCCGGCCGACCCATAATAGTGAGTTGTTTCGACCCGGGGGGGCAGATGATCGATATATCCAAGGCCGGAGCGGAGGCCGTTTCCGCCATTCCCGTCACGTCGCCCGGCAAGCGCGCGGTAAAGCGCAGTATCGACGTGTTCGTCGCGTCCGCGCTGCTGATCCTTCTCGCGCCGCTGATGGCGTTGATCGCGATGCTCATCGCGTGGCGTGATGGCGGGGGCGTCGTCTATGCCCATCAGCGCATCGGTCGCGACGGGATACCCTTCGGCTGCCTCAAGTTCCGCACCATGGTCCGCGACGCCGACGTCCAGTTGGCGCGCCTTTTGCGGGACGATCCCGATGCGCGCGAGGAGTGGGCCGAGAGCCAGAAGCTCCGTAACGACCCGCGTATTTTGAAGGGGATCGGGCATGTCCTGCGGGCCACGAGCCTGGACGAGTTGCCGCAGCTCTGGAACGTGCTGACGGGACAGATGAGCCTCGTGGGGCCCCGCCCTGTGGTGGAGGACGAGTTGCGGCGCTATGGCCCGGCCCGGTCGCTCTATCTGTCGGTTCGTCCCGGTCTGACGGGGCCCTGGCAGATCGGTGCCCGGTCGGACGGGACCTATGACGCCCGGGTGCGTGAAGACAGCGACTATGTCCGCAACTGGACCCTGTCCCAGGATCTGGCGATCATCATGCGAACTGCCCTGATCGTGCTGCGTGGACGGGCGCCGGGCGCCTATTGATCTACGGTCCGTCGGCCAGTCCCGTGCCGGGACGCCGGCGCCGCACCGCCTGATCGGCAGCGAGTGAGCCACGGCCCGGGGGAAAGACGGAAACCCAGGCGACCGCCAACGTGATGATTGCCCCGCCCAACCAGAATGCCAGCAGCGGGATCCAGATCGACCCGTCGATGCCGGCTTCCAACAGAAATGCGCAAACGGCAGCCGATCCGTATCCGCAGGCGATGTATCTGATCATTCGTTCCAGTCCTCGGGCAGGCCGGTACGGTTTACACGAAAAATTGGCAATAGGCGGATTATTTACGTTACGTCATATCTATATGGGCCGTTTTCTGCGGAAGGGTAGGGCATGGACGGTCAAATTACGAATGACGCTTCACCTGGACCGGTAGCGAACCGCCGCCCGGGCGGCGTGTCGCCCGGGCGCATACGACGTGCCGTGGTCTTTCGATCGCTGAAAATCGCGATCTGCGCGGGGCTTCTCTTTTGGATCGTGATGTCGGCCGACCTCGCCGCGGTCTGGGCTGTCATGTCGAAGGCCGATCCACTTCTCCTCGTCCTTGCCGTGGCGATGCAGGTCCTGGGGGCGGCGATCGTCGCGCTGCGCTGGCAGCGCCTCCTGGCCGTGCGCGGGGTAACTCCGGGATTCCGCTATCTCTGGACGTCAACCGTGTCGGCCTTCTTCTTCCGCCAGTTCCTGCCCTCGGTCGTGGGTGGCGACGCGATCCGCAGTTATGACGCCTGGCGCGCCGGAGCGACGCCGGGGTTCACGGCGCTGTCGCTGGTGGTGGACCGCCTGTTCGGCCTGCTGACGCTCATCGGCTTCGCGGCCGTCGCGGCGGTGTCGATGCGCCGCGTGGTCGAGGGGTTGCCGGGTCTCTGGCTGACGACGGGCATCGCGCTCGCCATCGTGGGCGGCGGGCTGGCCCTCCTGATGCTGCCGGGGCAGATCCCGCTGCCCGCCCGTTCGCCCGCCCGCCTGCGCCGCATCGTCGATGGGATGCGCGCCTTCGACGGGGCCAGGGGCATCGTGGGTCCCTGCCTCGGGCTGTCGATCCTGCTGCAGGTCAACGTCGTCACCTTCTACTGGGTACTGTCTCAGGCGCTCGGGCTGGGCGTGCCCTACGGCGCCTTCTACGCCATCGTGCCCATCGCCATCTTCGCCATGATGGCCCCTTTCACGATCAACGGCATCGGCGTACGCGAAGTCGTGTTCATCTTCCTTCTGGGTCTCTGGGGCGTGGACGAGTCGATGGCCCTGGCCTTCGCCTGGACGGAATTCGCCGTGATCCTTGCCGCGGGCCTGATCGGGGGTGCGGTCTATGCCATCCGAAAGGGCGCACACCCGCGGGAAGGCGGCGATGTCCCTTAGGTACCGCCCCGAGATCGACGGCCTCCGGGCGGTAGCGGTGCTGCCGGTCGTGGCCTTCCGTTTCGGCGCGCCCTGGGCGCCGGGCGGTTTCGTCGCGGTGGACGTCTTCTTCGTGATCTCGGGGTTCCTTATCACGTCGATCATCCGGCGCGAACTGGGGGAGGGGACGTTCTCGCTCGCCGGGTTCTATGAGCGGCGCATCCGGCGCATCCTGCCCGCGCTCTTCGTGGTGATCGTGGCGAGCCTCGCAGCGGCCATGGCGCTTTTCCTGCCCCACCACCTGCGCGATGCGGGGCAAAGCGCCGCCGCCGCGACCTTCTTCGCGTCGAATGTGCTGTTCTTGCTCAAAGTGGGGTATCTCGACGCCGCCGCCTATACCAAGCCGCTCCTGCACACCTGGTCGCTCCCCATCGAGGAGCAATTCTTCATCTTCGTGCCGCTCATCCTGATGGCGCTTGCAGCCCTGAACCGGCAGGCGATCCTCTGGGTGGGGGGGCTGACCGCCGCGTCCTTCGCGCTCAGCGCGGCCACGACGACCCTCATGCCCACCGCAGCCTATTACCGGCTGCCCTGGCGCGCGTGGGAGATGGGCGTCGGCGCCCTCCCGGCTCTCAAGTCCTGGCCCCTGCCGCACCGGCGCGCCCTGCGCGAAAGCGTCATGGCGGGGGGCCTTCTTCTGATCGGGCCGCGCTCGGGCGCGCTGTCGTATGACGCAGACCGGACGGCGTTCTTCCTGGACCGGTTGGAAAAAGCGATCCGGCGCCTTCGGGGCGCGGGCAAGCAGGTGATGCTGGTCTACCCCCCGCCCGAGGCCGAGCAAACCGTCCCCGAAGCCGCAGCCCGGACCCCGGTGCGCGGTAGCGACCCGGAGGACCTGAGCATCTCGCGCGAAGGGTTCGACAGACGCGCGGCCGGGGTGATCGAAGGCTATGACCGCCTGGTGGAGGACTACGACCTTCTTGGCGTTCGCATCGACCGATTGCTCTGCGATAACCGGAATTGCGATCTGTTTCTGGACGGAACGCCCTTGTTCCGCGATACCAATCACCTGACCGAAACCGCGGCCTACACGCTGGCGCCGCAGTTCATTTGGGCCTTGCGCGAACTGGAGACCATTCAGTGACTCCCCCCGACCCCGTTTCCACCGCGAAGGCACCGCGGCCCGAAAAGGACCGCGTGATCGCCTCGCTGTCGGCGCCAGGGTCGGCCGTCGACAAGTATCGCGCCTTCTTCATCGGCACAGGCGGCTGGGGCACGTTCCTGCACTACGAACTGGCCATGATCTTCGCCGCCGGCACCGGCGGCGCCCTGGGTTTCGCCCTGCGCAAGGCGCTCTTTCCGGGGCTGTTCCGCGCGGCGGGCCGGGGGGTCAACTTCGGCCGCAACCTGTCGCTGCGTTGCCCCGGCTGGATGACGCTGGGCGACCATGTGTCCATCGACGACGGCTGTTCGCTGGATGCGCGGGGCACTGGGGGGGTGGCCGATTTCACCATCGGCGACCGCACCCTGATCGCCCGCGACACGGTGCTGGTGGTCAAGCAGGGGTATCTGCGCATCGGCAACGACTGCTCCATCGGCAGCCAATGTACGCTGTCGGCTGTCTCGGGCCTGGAGATCGGGGATCACGCCATCGTGGCGGGGCAATGCTATTTCGGGGGCGGTCGGTATCGTCACGCCCTCGGCGCCGGTCCGATGGTCGAGCAGGGGCTCGAGACGAAGGGCCCTGTCGTTCTGGGCCGCGACGTCTGGGTCGGCGCCGGGGTCAAGGTGCTCGACGGGGTGCGGGTGGGCGACGGTGCGATACTCGGGGCCGGGGCCGTGGTCACGTCGGATGTCGCACCCGGCGCCATCGTGGGCGGCGTGCCCGCCCGGCAAATCGGACAGCGGAGTTGACGTCAATGCCGCATGCGCCGGAAACCTTCTGCCATCCACCACAGCATCGCGAGCGCGAGGCCCAGGTACGACATGGCATCGCGCCATCCCGCCCGGTGGACATGCAACGCCTCGACCCGCAGCGCGGCAGGCCCGGTGAAGCGGCCACGCACGGACACCGTGCCCGCCGGTGGATCCGTGGCCAGTCCGTGGATGTCCAGCGCCTCGCCCGTCCAGACGTGCAGCCGGGCAGTGCCGTCCGCATCGGGGAGGAGCCGGGCGCGATCGAAGGCGATGGCCCGGCCCTCCCGACGATCCGTCTCGCGCAGCACGTCGGCCCCATGCGCGCCCGCACGTTCCAGCGCGCCCATGGCGGCCAGCGGCCCGAGCAGCCAGACCGCCGCCATCCCCGCCGCCGGCCATGGACGGCGGTGTCCTGCGCCTCCCGGGTCCGACCCGCGCCAGCGCAGCGCCGCCCAGAGGAACACGCCGCCGCCCAGCACCGTCAGGAGCAGCGTCGCCAAGTCCTCGGGCCAGTAGAGTCCCGCGTTCACCACCCGCCAATCGAACGGAAGAAGCAGCACCACCCCGTTGCCCCATTTGGTCTGCGTCGCATCCAGCGCCAGATGCAGCACTGCGCCCAGCGACAGGACCGCGAACACCTGTCCCGGCCGCCGCGCGAGGCAGGCGAAGGCACCCGCCGCGACGAGGCAGAACAGCAGGCTGCTCTGCGCCACTGCGAACAGGCGGACGTCGATGGGCGAGAGATCCGGCAGCAGCATCCGCGCCGCGCGCTGACCGATCCACGGCAGGTCCGGGATGATGCAGCCGAGCCAGATCCACCCCGGTGCCGCCCCCGGCACCGCCGCGCGTGTCGCCAGGGCCTGCACGCCCATGTGGGCCAGGGTGTTCGGCATCGCCCCTCCGGTCCTCCGCCGGGGCCGACGCTAGGGGGGCCGCCGTCCCCGCGCAACCGGGATGGGGGCCGTGCATGACCGGCGCGACGGACCGGCAGCGCACGACCATCGTGGTGGCGCTCACGCTTCTTGCGGCGCTGGCCTTCCGGCTGGGCCTTCTCGACGCGCCGGGCGAGTTCGACGAGTTCTATCACCTGCTCGCGGCGCGGGGCCTTGTCGACGTGGGCCTGCCGCGGATCATGGATGGCGAATACTGGCGCGGGATCCTGTTCACCCGCATGGTCGCGGCGGTCTTCGAGTTGACCGGATCGCAGGGCCTGCCCGCCGCGCGGCTGGTCTCGGTCGCGGCAGGCGTGGCGATTCCGGCGGTTCTGGTCTGGTGGCTTCTGCGGGTGGCGGGCACGGGCTCCGCGATCCTCGTCGGGCTTTTCGCCGTCCTCTGGCCGCAGGGCATCCTGGAGGCTCAGTTCGTCCGCTTCTACGCCGTCCAGGGGCTGTGCTTCCTGGCGGGGGCGGCGGCGCTGCACATCGCGCTCGACGCCCAGCCCCGCGCCCGGCTGGCCCTGCTGACACTCACGCTGGGGTTCTGGGCCCTGGCGCTCCATTTCCAGATCAGCACGGCGATCGGCATCGCCGGATCGCTGGGCGGCGCGGCGATGCTGCTTGCCCGGCGCTTCGTGCACGGGCCGCGCGGCTGGATCGTGCTGGGGGCGATCGTCGTGACCCTGCTGATGCTGGGCGGCGCCGTGGTCGTGTTCAGCGGTCTGGGCGAAAAGGCTGTGGCCTTCTACCGCTGGACGCCGGAGCATGCCGAACACCTCCGCGACTACCGCACCTTCTACTTCGACCAGCTGGAGCAGACCTGGGGCCCGCTCTGGTATGCGACGCCGGGGCTGATGGTGCCTGCACTCTGGCTTCGACCGCGGCTGGCCGTCTATTGCGGGGCCGTCTTCGGCACCTGCTTCATCGCGCATTCCTTCGGCGGCATGAAGGCGCTGCGCTACCTGTCCTATGCCATGCCGTTCCTGTTCGCGATCTGGGCGCTCGGGCTGGTGGGCCTCGTGCAGCTGATCTTCGGAATGATGCGGCCCGCGACGGCCATCGGCGTCGGAGCGGCCTGCGCGGCGCTCTTGCTGACGGCGCCCTTCGCCTGGCGCAGCCTGGAACTGGCGAGGGGGCAAGGTCTGCCGCCCCGAGGAGACTGGCGCGCGGCGCAGGAGGTTCTGGGCGACTGGGCCGACGCCCCCTATGTCGCCACCACGCGGGAGCTGCACCATCTGGCCCACATCGGCCCCTACGACATCCTGTTCGGGCCTGGCCGGATATCGGAGCTGATCCCTCCCGAGGATTTCGCCAACGACATCCGCACCGGCCGCCCGGTGGTCGGATCGACGGAAGGCTGGGGACGGGTGCTGGACTGCCACCCCGACGGCCTTCTGGTCACCTCTCCCTACTTCTGGGAGGTGGCGGGCTGGGGCGCGCGGCTTCAGCCCTTGTTCGACGCGCGCGGCTACCTGACCGAGATGCGGCAGGACGGCGCCCTGCTGGCCCTGCGCTGGACCGGCACGGCAGGGGCGCCCTGCGACATCCCCTGACGGCGCGTCAGCCTGCCATCGATTGCATGAACCGGTCGCGGATCGCCACCGGGTCCATGGTGATGACGGGAACCTTGACGTTGCCGCTCTCGCATTTGCTCACGATGACGGTCATCCGGCCCGCGTCGATCGCCTTTTGCAGGACCTGCCCCGTATCCTCGGCGCGGCATTCCACGACGTTCTCGCACCCGCAGGCGCGCGCCACCTCGGCCAGCGAGGTCTTCTTGCCGGCATAGGTCGGCTGGTCCCCCGTCGACCCGTAGGAGCCGTTGTCCACGATCAGCAGGATGAAGTTGTCAGCCACGTTGTTGGCGATCGTGGGCAGCGTGCCCAGATTCGTCAGCACCGACCCGTCGCCGTCGATGGAGATGACGGTCCGGTCCTCCGCCAGCGCCACGCCCAGCCCGATGGACGAGGCGAGACCCATGGTGCCAAGCATGTAGAAGTTGGTCGGCTGGTCGTCGATCAGGTGCATCTCCTGGCTGGGCAGGCCGATGTTGCAGACGACGAGATGGGGCCGCAGGATCGGGGCGATCTCTCGCAGGATTTCGGAACGGATCATCAGTAGCCTCCCCAGAACGTGGCATCCGTCAGGATGGCCACCGGCTTGTTGCACATGAAGGTGTATTTCAGGATCGCGTCGAACTCCTCGACATCGTCCTGCCGGTGGAAATGATAGGTCGGGATGCCCAGTTGCGCCAAGAGCGGCTTGGTGTGCACGGCCATCTCCGCTTGGCAGGCGACCGGCTCCTTCAGCTCTCCGCGAAAGGAAATCAGCATCGGCAGGGGCAGGCGGTAGAACTGCGTCAGCGTCACAAGCGTGTTGATCGTCACGCCGATGGCGGTGTTCTGCATGATGATGGCGGGCCGCTTGCCGCCCATGAAGGCGCCTGCGCAAAGGCCCATCCCCTCGTCCTCCTTGTTGGAGGGGACGTGGAGGATCTCGGGGCGCGCCTCGACCTCCTCGATCACGCCGCCGAGCTGCTTGCACGGCACCGTGGTGACGAACGAAATGTCGTTGGCGACGAAATCGTCCACGATCTTGCTGGATATGTTCACGTCTGGCTCTCTCCTGCATCCTTGGCCGCATTGCGGCGTCTGTTCATCAGTCGTCATCCGGCCGTCGCAGCACATGCACGGCGCAGGGGGCATGGCGCACCACCCGCGCGGCGGTGGAGCCCAGGAAATAATCCCGAAGTCCCGGTCGATGCGAGCCGATGACGATGCAATCGGCCCCCATCCGGGCCGCCACGTCGAGGATCGCCCGCCCGCTGTTTCCAGTGACCAGAACGGGGGTGACATCCGGCTGGTCCGCGACCCGCGCATCCAGCGTGGCCTTCGCCTCGTCATGGGCCGCGCGGACCATGTCGTCGTCAAGATAATTCCGTACCGACCCCGACGGCGCCTCGTGCACATGCAGCGCCGTGATCGTCCCGCCCTCCGACAGAAGGCGGCGCGCGACGTCCAGCGCCGTTTCCCCGAACCCGTGGGTCAGGGCCATGGGCACTAGGATATTGCGGTACATGCCCGACCCCCTCATGTCACACCGTCCGGTATCAGCACGACCTTCGGATGCGGCACATCCCCCATCCGGATGGCCCGGAAGGCCTCTGCCCCCTCCGAAAGGGGCCGCAGGTCGATCCAGTCGAGGGGGCCCAGCCGCCCGTCGAAGATGGCCTGCGCGGTGTCGCGAAAATCCTGCGCGGTATAGGTATAGGTCCCAAGGAACGCGATCTCCTGCAAGGTCATGCGCCGCACGTCGAGGCCGCCGCGATCCTCGCCCAGCCCGATGTGCGCGATCACCCCGCCGGGCCGCGCGCAGGCCGAGGCGGTGGCGCGCGACGCGGCCAGCCCCACCGCGTCGATCACCACGTCGAACAGGCTGTCGTCCGGCGCGGCGAGGGCGCGCAGGCCCATCGCCTCCAGAGTCGCCCGCCGCCCCGCGTTCGGCTCCACGACCGTCACGTCACCGACCCCCTGCGCGGCCAGCGCCAGCGCGGACCCGACCCCGATGGCGCCGCCTCCGATCACCAGCGCGCGCGCCGCATCGGGGACCACCTGCCGCGCCAGCCGCACCGCGTGCCAACCGCAGGCCAGGGGTTCGGTCAGCGCCGCGCGGGTCAGCGTCACGTCGCCCGGCACCGCGATCAGGTTCGCGTCCGGCATCGCCACCCATTCGGCGAAAGCGCCCTGCCGGGGCGGCATGGAGATGATCTGCCGCGCACCGCAGAGGTTGTCACGCCCCGCAGCACATGCCGCGCAGGTGCCGCAGGCCACCAGCGGATTTATCGTCACCCGCTCGCCGTCGCGCGGGCCACCGGCGATGACGCCCGCCGCCTCGTGCCCCAGGATCAGGGGCGCGGGCCGGCGCGCGTCATGGCCCATCCAGGCGTGCATGTCCGACCCGCAGATGCCCGCGGCATGGATGCGGACCAGATGCTCGCCCGGCCCCGGCTCCGGGTCGGGGGCGCTGCGGAAGTCGAGCGTCTCGGGCGCGTCGTAGATCAGGGCCTTCATGACGGGGCGACCTTTCGGTTGGGCAGGGCGACGTCAGCCATCGGCCGACAGGTCGAACGTCCGGTCGGGGAAATACTTGGCCAGTCGCACGTCGGCGGTGCGGGCGTGCCCCTCCATTCCCTCCAGCCGGGAAATGCGTGCCGTGGCTTCCGCCACGGGGCGGGCGCCGTCGCGGGTGGCGCGCTGCCATGTGACCGTCTTCATGAACTTGTGCACCGAGAGGCCCCCCGTGTAGGACGCGGCTCCCGACGTGGGCAGGACGTGGTTCGTCCCCGACGCCTTGTCGCCGAAGGCCACCGTCGTCTCCTCGCCGAGAAACAGCGAGCCGTAGCAGGTCAGCCGCTCCAGCCACCAGTCCAGATCGGCCGCCTGTACCGTCAGATGTTCGGGCGCGTAGTCGTCGGAGGTCGCGGCCATCTCCTTGCGGTCGGAACAGAGGATCACCTCGGCATAGTCGCGCCAGGCGGCGGCGGCGCTGTCGCGGTTCACCTGCGGCAGCGCGTCGATCAGGCCGGGGACAAGCTCCATCACCCGCTCCGCCAGCGCGCGGTCGTCGGTCACGAGCCAGACGGGCGAGTTGTAGCCATGCTCCGCCTGCCCCACGAGGTCGGCGGCCACGATGGCGGGGTCCGCGGTCGCATCGGCCAGGATCAGGCTGTCGGTCGGCCCCGCGATCATGTCGATGCCCACGCGCCCGAACAGGATGCGCTTGGCCTCGGCGACGAACTGGTTTCCGGGGCCGACGAGAATGTTGGCGCGCGGCTGGCCGAACAGTCCGAAGGTCATCGCCGCCACCCCCTGCACCCCGCCGATGGCCAGGATGGTGTCGGCCCCGCAGACGTGCGCCGCATGGACGATGGCCGGGGCCACGCCGACGCCGGGGCGGGGGGGCGAACAGGCCATGACGTGCCGGCACCCCGCCACCCGCGCGGTCGTCACCGTCATGATGGCGCTGGCGACATGGCTGTAGCGTCCGCCCGGAACATAGCACCCCGCCGCATCCACAGGGATCGCCTTCTGCCCCGCGACGAACCCCGGCAGGATCTCGATCTCCGTGTCGCGGATCGTGTCCTTCTGCGCCTCGGCGAAGCGGCGGACGTTGTCGTGGGCGAAGGCGATGTCCGCCTTCAACCGGTCGGGCACCTGCGCGGAGGCCGCGGCGATATCCTCCGCCGACAGGACGACAGGCCCGTCGTAGCGGTCGAAGCGTGCGGCGTAGTCGAGTGCTGCGGCATCGCCCCCCGCCTCGATCCGCGACAGGATCTCCTGCACCGTCGCGGTCACGTCCGTAGCGTCGGAGGTGGAATGAAGGGACGCCTTCTTGAGGTATTCGCGTGCCATGGCGGGGTCCTATCTGTGAACGGCGGGAAGCAGCATGGTCGAGACGGCGGGCACATAGGCGATCAGCAGCACGACGAGCAGCATGAAGAAGACGAAGGGCACGGCCCGTCCCGCGATCCGCAGGATCGACTCGCCGGTGATTCCCGAGACCACGAAGAGGTTGAGCCCCAGGGGCGGCGTGATGAACCCGACGCCCAGGGCGGTGATCATCATCACGCAAAACTGAAGGTCGTTCATCCCGATGTTGTCGGCCAGCGGCTTGAGCAGCGGCGCCAGGATGACGATGTTGGGCGTCGTCTCCATCACGCAGCCCGCCGCGATCAGGATGCCGATCATCAGCAGGATCAGCAGCGCCGGGTTTTCGGTCAGCGACGTGACCGCGCCCACGAACCCCTGCGGCACCCCCATGATGGCAAGCGCCTGCGCCAGCGGCAGGGAAAAGGCGATGATCGGCAGGATGACCCCGTTCACCTTGGCCGAACTCACCAGCATCGACGGAAAGTCCGACAGGCGCAGCGTGCCGAGGATGAAGCCCAGGCCGATTGTGACGACCACAGCCGTGGCCCCTGCCTCGGTCGGCGTGAGACGGCCGGAGAAGATGCCGTAGAAGATGATGCCCGGCACCAGGAATGCGTACCACCCGCTCGCCAGGGCGCGACCCAGTTGCGTCAGCCATGCGCGCATCGACAGGTTGCCGCCGCCCTCGTATCCATGGCGCAGGTTGACGACGGTGTTCGTCACCAGGATCGACACGAGGATCAGGATGCCCGGAATCAGCGCGGCGAGAAACAGCGTCGAGGCCGAGACGCCCAGCACCAGCCCGATGATGATATAGGCGATGGAGGGCGGGATCAGGATGCCGGTGCAGGCCCCCGCCGCCACCAGCGCGCAGGCATAGGGGCGCGGATAGCCCGATTCCACCAGCCGCGCGATGGTCATGCGCCCGACCGCCGCAGCCCCTGCCGCGTCCGACCCCGAGATCGCGGAGAAGATGCCGCAGACCAGCACCGTCGCCGAGCCGAAGCCGCCCCGCCCCCAGCAGGTCAGCGCCTCGGCCACGTCGAGGAACTTGCGCGACAGGCCCGTCCGCACCAGCACGTCGCCCGTCAGGATGAACAGCGGCACCGCCGTCAGCGCGAAGGCGTCGATGCCGGAAAAGAGCGACTCCCCCAGAAGCGACATGGGCACCGCCCCCGACCACCAGATCAGCGCCGCCGCGCAGGCGCCGATGGCGGCCCAGACCGGCACGCCGAGCGCACAGAGGATCACGAAGATCAGCACCGGGCCGTAGAACGACCATCCCAGTTCGACCGTCGCGGTCTCGAGGGTTTGCCAGAGCATCCCGCCCCCTCAGTCGTAGAGCACGTTGCCCTCGAACACGTCGCGGCCCTGTCGCAGGTCGCGGACGTCCCGAAGGAACGACTGGATGAGGCGCAGGACGACCAGCGCGAAACCGATGGGCACGGCGGCGAGCGCCCAGACCTTGGACACCCGCAGGCCCTCCGTCACCGATCCGAAGCGCCAGCTTACCTCGACCGTGTCGAACGACCACCAGAGTGCCAGGATCGCCACGCCGAACATCACCAGATCGCCGAAGATGTAGAGCAGCGCCTTGCCCCGCGGCGGCAGGTAATGGAACGCCACGTCGATGCGGATGTGCGCGCGTTCCTTGACGGCGGCGGCGGCCCCGATCCAGGCGAGGTAGATGAAGGAATAGCGCACCACCTCCTCGCCCCAGATCGAGGAATAGGCGAAGACCTCGCGGCGCACGACCTCGATCGCCATGGTGCCGACCAGCATGGTGTAGAACACCAGCAGGGCCCATCTCTCCAGATTTTCGTCGATTCCGCGCAGCATGGCCGCCCCCTCCAGGTGTCGCTCCGGCCCGGACGTCGTGCCCGGGCCGGTCGTGCCCCGTCAGGCGTCGTGGACGATCAGCGGCCCCTGTGTGCCCGCAGCCTCCTCCAGCCGGGCGAAGGCCTCCATCGACCCGGCCAGGTCGGCCTTGAACGGGTCCCATTCCGGGCGCTGATAGCCGCCGGCCTCCTGCCAGACGGCGATCTGCTCCCCGGTCAGGGTGTGGAACTCCACACCCGCCTGTTCCATCTGCGACTGGGCATAGGCACGGGCGGCGGGAACCTTGGCGCGGTTCTGCTGCGTGGTGATCTCGGCCGCGAACTCGATCCCCTCGCGGATGTCGTCGGGCAGGCTCTCGAACCATTCGAGGTTGCACGAATACATCTGGCTGTCGGGCACGGCCTGGGTGAAGGTCACATGCGACAGCATGTCCTTGAACCCGAAAACGAACAGCGCCCCCACCGCGGGGTCGAGCGCGTCGGCCACCCCCTGCTGGATGGCCGAGGGGGTCTCGCCCCAGGCGACCGGCGTGGGGTTCGCGCCGACCATGCTGTAGTATTGCTGCAGCATCTGCGAGCCGGGCACCCGGAACTTGACGCCCGACAGGTCCGACGGCGCGATCACGGGCCCCCGTCCGCCCTTGCGGACGGCGACGACACGCGGGTCGATCACGATGTAGAGGAGCGGCTTGAACCCCGACGCCTCGACCCTGGGATGCACCTCGTCCTTCCAGGCCTGGGAAGCCACGAGGTTGGTGAACCGCTGGTTCGAGCCGCAGAAATACGGCAGGTTGATGAGGTCGATGGCCGGCGCGAAGGGCGCGAAGTTCGACAGCGAGTGCTGCGCCGCCTGGATCGTGCCCGACTGGACCTTCTGCACCAGCTCCCCGCCGACGCCCAGCTGCCCGCCGGGCGCCAGACGCACGTATACGCGCCCGGCGGTGGTGTTCTGGATGTTCTCCTTCAGGTCGAGCTGCATCAGCGGATAGCCGCGATCGGCGTTCGGCTGATATTCCGTGGCCAGCGTCATCACGTGTTCGGCCGCGGCCTCGCGCTCGCGCTCCTCGTTGGCGGATTGCGCGGCGGCTTCCGTGGACCAGAGCGTTCCGGCGGCGCCCGCGACCATGGCGGCGGTGACGCTGCCGCTGCCGGCCAGTTTCAGGAAATTGCGGCGCGCGGCCGATGTCGGGGTGTCCTTTTGATCATCCATTGTCCTGCCCTCCCTGCGGACGTTGGCGGGCGGCGCGGTCTGCGGCAGCCTCCCTTCGCAGAATCGCCACGACGAACGCGACCGACGCCCCCAGCAGCATCAGCATTTCCCCGACGTTCCCCAGGAACGCCCGGCCGGAGGTTGACCCCAACACGACGTTCAGCACGAAGACCGAAAACAGGAAAACGGCGATCAGCAAAGGCACCCGGCGTGTCTCCTCCCGTCACGAAACGATTCCGATGGGGCGATGTAAGCGCTTGCACCGGATTCGTGCAAGCCCTTACATGGGGCGACCCGAAACGAAGTTCAGGCTCCGCCATGGATCGCGCCCCGACCGATGCTCCCCGCCTGACGACGCCCACCCTTCAGGACGTGGCGGCCCGCGCCGGCGTCTCGACCGCCACCGTGTCGCGCGCGCTGAACTTCCCCGACCGCGTCGCCGCCGCCACCCGCGACCGGGTGATGCAGGCGGTCGCGGACCTGGGCTATTCGCCAAACTTCGGGGCGCGCGCGATGGCGGCGCGTCGGACCAACACCATCGGCGCGATCATCCCCACGATGGAGAACGCGATCTTCGCCCGGGGCCTGCAAGCGTTCCAGGACGGGCTCCGGGCAGAAGGTTTCACCCTCCTCGTCGCCTCCTCCGCCTACAGCGCCGCGGAGGAGGAGGAGCAGATCCGCACCCTCGTCGCCCGCGGTGCCGACGGGCTTCTGCTCATCGGGCATGAACGCGACCGTCGCATCCGCGATTTCCTCGATGCACGGGGCATCCCCGCCCTCGTGACCTGGGCCTTCGATGCCAATGCCGCGCACCCATCGGTCGGCTTCGACAACCGCGCTGCCATGCGGACGCTGGCGGATCGGGCGATCGAGATGGGGCATTCGCGGCTGGCGATGATTTCCGCCGATACCGTCGGCAACGACAGGGCGGCCGAGCGCGTCGCGGGAGTGCGTAAGGCGATGGCCGCCGCCGGGCTCGACGCCGCGGACCTTACCGTGATCGTCACGCCCTACGGCATCGACAACGGCGGCCGGGCGCTGGCGCAACTCATGGCGCGCGACCGGGCGCCGACGGTCGTCCTCTGCGGCAACGACGTGCTGGCGGTGGGCGCGCTGCGGCAGGCGCGGCTGATGGGGCTGGACGTTCCGGGCGACCTGTCGATCACCGGCTTCGATGACATCGAACTGGCGCAGGTCGCCGTGCCTGAGCTGACCACCGTGCATGTCCCCCATCGCAAGATGGGGGCGGAAGCGGCGCGGGTGCTGGCGCGGATGGTGCGCGACGGCGCCCCGGCAGAGGCCGTGAAACTGCCCGCCGACCTGCGGATGCGCGCGTCGCTCGCGCCCCCCCGCGCCCGCCGCGGCGGCCCCCGCATGTGGTGGCCCGGAGCGTCGCGGCGCTAGACTGACGGGCAAAATCGCCGCAGACTGGCCGCGTCGACACCTGGGGAGGACAGACATGACGACATTCAGGACAATCGCGGCCGGCCTCGGCCTGGCCCTTCTGCCGCTGACGGCAGTGGCCGAGACGACGTGGATCATGGCCTCGGGCTATCCCGAGGACAGTTTCTTCACCGAGAACATCCGCCTGTTCATAGACGAGGTCGAGGAGGCGTCCGACGGAGAACTCAGGATCGACCTGCGCTCCAACGGCGACCTCATCAAGCTCGACGCGATCCGGCGTGCGGTGCAGGCCGGTCAGATCCAGATGGGAGAGATCCGCTTCGGCGTCTACGGCAACGAAAGCCCGATGTTCACGCTCGATTCCCTGCCCAACGT
Organism: Jannaschia rubra; assembly: GCF_001403735.1. GTDB lineage: Bacteria > Pseudomonadota > Alphaproteobacteria > Rhodobacterales > Rhodobacteraceae > Jannaschia > Jannaschia rubra. The sequence goes on along the minus strand of NZ_CXPG01000014.1, from coordinate 247,256 downwards.
CGCCAGCGACTACGACGCCGCGATCCGCCTGATGGAGGCGCAGAAGCCCTGGTTCGACCGCGTCTTCGGCGAGGACGGGATGAAGGTGATCGCCTATCAGCCCTGGCCCGGACAGGGGTTCTACACCGATTTCCCGGTCGAGAGCGTCGATCAGTTCGACGGCGTGAAACTCCGCATCTATTCCGAGGCGACGCAGCGGATGGGCGACCTTCTGGGGTTCCAGGCGACGATCCTGCCCTTCGCCGAGGTGCCGCAGGCCTTCTCCACCGGTCTGATCGAGGCGCTGTTCACCTCCGCCCAGACCGGCAACGACATCCAGGCGTGGGACTACGTCTCGGACTTCACCTACACCGGGTCGATGCACAACAAGAACGGCATCATCGTGAACACCCGTGCGCTGGAGGCCCTGCCCGAGGACCTGCAGGCCGAGATCGTGGCGGCGGGCGAGCGGATGACCGAGCGCGCCTGGGAAATGTCCAAGGCCGCGGGCGAGGAAAGCACCGAGCGTCTGCGCGCCGAGGGCATGAACGTCTCGGACGCGCCCGAAGCGTTGCAGGCGGCGCTGGCCGAAATCGGCACGCAGATGATCGAGGAATGGCGCGCCGAGGCATCGGAGGAGGAACGTGCCGTCCTCGACGCCTATCTGGCCTCCGGCGGTTGATGGGGCAGGGGATGCTTCGGCGCGGGCTGCACGCGCTCTATACCCTTTGCGGCTATGCGGCGGCGGCTTTCCTTGCCGCCATCGCGGTCGTGACGCTGTGGCAGATCGTGGCGCGGCAGATCGGCATGGCCATCGAGACGACCGAGATCGCGGGCTTCTGCCTCGCGGCCTCGACCTTCCTCGCGCTGGCGCACACCTTCGTCAACGGCGGCCACGTCCGCATCTCGCTCGTCTCGCAGTTCGCCCCGCCGCATCTGCGCCGCGCGGTGGAGATCTGGTGCTGCGCCCTGGCCGCGGGCGTGACCGGCTATGCCGCCTGGCAGATGGTGCTGTTCACGCTGCAAAGCCATGACTTCGGCGACCTCAGCCCCGGCATGGTGGCGATGCCGCTCTGGATCCCGCAATCGGGCGTGGCCTTCGGCCTGGTGGTCCTGACGGTGGCCATCGCGGAGCAAGCGACGCTGGTGATCCGGGGCCAGGCACCGGGCTATGCCACCAACATCGACGGCACGGTGGACTGAGCGGTGGAGACCGTCACCCTCGCCTCGCTGGTCCTGATCGTCCTTCTTCTGGTGCTGCTGGGGTCGGGCGTCTGGATCGCGCTGTCGCTTCTGACGGCGGGCATCGCGGTCTTCGCCTTCTTCGTGCCGCTCGACCCCGGCTCCATCGTGTCGGCGACGATCTGGGACGCCTCCTGGAACTGGGCGCTGACGGCGCTGCCGCTGTTCGTCTGGATGGGCGAGATCCTGATGCGCTCGGGCCTGTCGTCCAGCCTGTTCCGGGGTCTTTCGCCCTGGGTCGCGGGCCTGCCCGGCGGGCTGATGCATGTCAACGTCGTGGGCTGCGGCGTCATGGCGGCGGTCTCGGGCTCGTCGGCCGTCACCTGCGCCACCGTGGGCCGCATGAGCATCCCTGAACTGACCGCGCGCAACTACGACGCGCGCATGATCGTGGGGTCGCTGGCGGGGGCGGGGACCTTCGGTCTGCTGATCCCGCCGTCGATCATCATGATCGTCTACGGCGTCGTCGCGCAGCAGTCGGTCGCGCGCCTGTTCATCGCGGGCATCGTGCCGGGGCTGATGCTGATCGTGCTTTTCTCGGGCTACATCGCGCTCTGGTCGCGGCTGAATCCCGACCGGCGGGGCGACCTGCCGCCGCGGGCCGGTTGGGGCGACCGGCTGCGTGCGTCGCGCGACCTGCTGCCAGTGGTGGGGCTGATCGTGGCCATCATCGGGTCGATCTACGCGGGCCTGGCCACCCCGACCGAAGCAGCTTCCATCGGCATCCTGGGCGCCTTCCTTCTGGCCATGCTGAACGGCACGATGACATGGGCGATGTTCCGCGAAAGCCTGATGTCCGCCACCCGCATCTCCTGCATGATCGCGTTCATCATCGCCTGCGCGGCGGTGCTGTCCGTCGCGGTGGGCTTCGCCGACATCCCCCGCGTGGCGGCCGCCTGGGTCGCCGGGATGGGCCTCTCGGCCACCGGCCTCATCCTCGTCCTGACGGTGTTCTTCCTGATCCTCGGGTGCTTTCTCGAAGGCATCTCGATCCTGGTGCTGTCGAGTTCCGTCGTCCTGCCGATGATCCAGGCCGCGGGCATCGACCCGATCTGGTTCGGCATCTACGCCGTCATCGTCATCGAATGTGCCCAGATCACGCCGCCCGTGGGGTTCAACCTGATCGTGCTGAAATCCATGACCGGCCGCGGCGTGGGCGAGATCGCGCTGGCGACCTTTCCGTTCCTCTGCCTGCTTTTGTTCTCCATCGTGCTGATCGTGGCCTTTCCGCAGATCGTGACCTTCCTGCCCGACCTGATGCTGAACCGCTGACACGGCAAAGGGGCGCGGCCATGATCCGGCCGCGCCCCCGTCATGCCTTCGCCCTCAGTGCAGGTCGAAGCGGTCCAGCTCCATCACCTTGGTCCAGGCGGCGACGAAATCCCGGGCGAACTTCGGGGCCGCATCGTCCTGGGCATAGACCTCCGAGATCGCGCGCAGCTGGGAATTGGACCCGAAGACCAGATCGCAGCGCGTGCCCGTCCATCTCGCCTCGCCCGTCTTCCGGTCGCGGCCTTCGTAGGTGGTGGCGCCTTCACCCATGGGTTTCCACTCGGTCCCCATGTCCAGCAGGTTGACGAAGAAGTCGTTGCTGAGTTGCCCGACCCGATCGGTGAAGACGCCGTGCGGGCTGTCGCCGACGTTGGCGCCCAGCACCCGCAACCCGCCGACCAGCACCGTCATCTCGGGCGCCGAGAGGGTCAGGAGCTGCGCCCGGTCGACCATCAGCTCCTCGGGCGACACCTTGAAGGTTTCCGACTGGAAGTTGCGGAAACCATCGGCCTTCGGTTCCAGCGGCTCGAAGCTTTCGGCATCGGTCTGTTCGGCGCTGGCGTCGGCCCGGCCGGGGGTGAAGGGCACGTCGATGTCGTGCCCGGCCTCGCGCGCGGCGCGTTCCACGGCCGCGGTGCCACCCAGCACGATCAGGTCGGCCAGCGACACGGGCTTGCCGAAATCCGCACGGATGTGTTCCAGCACGTCCAGAACCCGCGACAGGACCTCCGGCTGGTTGACCGGCCAGTCCTTCTGCGGCGCCAGACGCACCCGCGCGCCGTTCGCCCCACCCCGCTTGTCCGACCCCCGGAAGGTCGAAGCGGAGGCCCAGGCCACGCCCACCAGATCGGCGGTGGACAGGCCGCTCGACAGGATGCGCGCCTTCAGGTCGGCCACATCGGCCGCGTCGATCGGGGGGTGATCCGCGGCGGGGATCGGGTCCTGCCAGATCAGATCCTCCTCCGGCACCTCCGGCCCGAGGTATCGGACCTTCGGCCCCATGTCGCGGTGGGTCAGCTTGAACCAGGCACGCGCATAGGCGTCGGCGAAGACGTCCGGGTTCTCGTGATAGTGCTTCGAGATGCGCGCGTAGTCGGGGTCGAGCTTCAGCGCCAGATCCGCCGTGGTCATCATGGGCGCATGGCGGCGGTCCGGGTCGTGTGCATCGGGCACCAGGTCGTCGGTCGCACGGTCCACGGGCCGCCACTGCTTCGCGCCTGCGGGCGAGCGCGTCAGTTCCCATTCGTTGCCCAGCAGCGTGTCGAAATAGGTCATGTCCCAGGTGGTCGGCGTGGGCGTCCAGGCCCCCTCGATGCCGGAGGTGGTGGTATGCGCGCCGTGCCCGGTCTCGAAGGCGTTCTTCCAGCCCAGTCCCATGTCCTCCATGCCGCCGGCCTCCGGCTCCGCGCCCATCAGCGCGGGGTCGCCCGCGCCGTGGCCCTTGCCGAAGGTATGGCCCCCCGCGATCAGCGCGACCGTCTCCTCGTCGTTCATCGCCATGCGCGCGAAGGTATCGCGGATGTCATAGGCCGAGGCGAGGGGATCCGGGTTGCCGTTCGGCCCCTCCGGATTGACGTAGATCAGGCCCATCTGCACGGCCGCGAGCGGGTTCTCCAGGAACCGGCCCTTGCCGTCCTCGCCGGTATCGTAGCGGGCGTCCTTGGTGCCCAGCCACTCGTCCTCGGTGCCCCAGTAGATGTCCTCCTCGGGCTCGTAGATATCCTCCCGCCCGCCGGCGAAGCCGAACATCTTCAGGCCCATGGACTCCTGCGCCACGTTGCCCGCCAGGATGAACAGGTCCGCCCAGCTCAACGCGTTGCCGTACTTGCGCTTGATCGGCCAGAGCAGGCGCCGCGCCTTGTCGAGGTTGCCGTTGTCGGGCCAGGAGTTCAGCGGCGCGAACCGCTGGCTGCCCGACGACGCGCCGCCACGGCCGTCGGCCGTGCGGTAGGTGCCGGCCGAATGCCAGGCCATCCGCACGAAGAAGGGGCCGTAATGGCCGTAATCCGCAGGCCACCAGTCCTGGCTGTCGGTCATCAGCGCGGTCAGGTCGGCCTTGACCGCCGTCAGATCCAGCGTGCGGAAAGCCTCGGCATAGTCGAAATCCGCATCCATCGGGTTCGATGCCGGCGCGTTCTGGTGCAGGATCTTGAGGTTGAGCTGATTGGGCCACCAGTCGCGATTGCCCCGCGCCCTGTTGGTCGCATGCAGGGTGACGCCGTGGATGACGGGGCACTTCCCGCCGCTGCTGTCGCTTCCGTCCATGATGATCTCCTGCATGTCGGGGGTCTTGGCGCCACATTGGGCGCCGGGATGATCCCAGCCTAGCAGATGGCTGCGATTGGTATAAGTTGCATTTCCATATGCGCGCGATAACCTGCGCCTATGAAGAGCCTCACCCTGCGTCAGTTGCGATATTTCGAGGCGCTGCTTCGCCACGGCCATTTCGGACGCGCCGCCGAAGCCTCCGCCATCTCGCAGCCCGCCCTCTCGGTCCAGATCAGGGAGCTTGAGGCCTCGCTCGGCCTGCCCCTGTTCGAGCGGGGGCCGAGGCAGGTGCGCCCCACCGCCTTCGGGCAGGAGTTCGCGCCGCGCGTGCGCGACATCCTGCGGCGCGTCGACGATCTCGGCGACCTCGCCCGCGCCGCGCAGGACGGGCTGACGGGGCGCCTGCGCGTGGGCATTATCCCGACCATCGCGCCCTACCTGCTGCCGCGTCTGGTGCGGGGGCTCGCGCGGGCGCATCCCGCGCTCGACCTCGACATCCGCGAGACGATCACCCCCCGCCTGATCGAGGAGCTGTCGGACGGCTTGCTCGACACCGCCATCGTCGCCCTGCCGGTGTCCGAGCCGTCGCTGGTCGAGACGCCGCTGTTCTCGGAATCCTTCGTTCTGGTCCGCCCCGACAGCGACCGGGGCAAGCCCATGCCGCCCCGCGACCGCCTGCACGAGATGCGCCTGCTGCTGCTGGAGGAAGGACACTGCTTCCGCGATCAGGCGCTGTCGTTCTGCGACATGGCCTCCGCCCGCCCCCGGCACGGGCTGGACGGGTCGACCCTGTCCACGCTGGTGCAGATGGTGGGGGCGGGCATCGGCGTGACGCTGATCCCGGAAATGGCGGTCCCGGTGGAAACCCGGTCGGCGCCGGTGGTGGTGGACCGCTTCCCCGACCCTCAGCCCGCCCGCACCGTGGGCATGATCTGGCGCCGGACGACGCCGCTCGCCGACCGGCTGACCGGATTGTCTGGCGTCATCCGCCAGTCGCTGACCGCGCCCTGACCCGCCTCAGCGCGCCAGCCAGTCGCAGACGGCGGCGAAGCTGTCCGCCGCCCGCTTCGACATGTGTCGCGCCCGCAGGTGGCCGTGCACCAGTTGCGCGTCGTTTCGCAGGGTCGACGTGATACCCGCGTCGCGGAGCGCATCGTTCCACATCGTCCCCTCGTCGCGCAGCGGGTCCACGTCGGCGGTGACGATCAACATGGGCGGCAGGCCGGTCAGGTCGCGGGCCAGCAGGGGCCGTGCTTCCGGGTCGGTGCTGTCGGCGGGGGCATGGACGCCCTTGTAGGCCATCAGGTCCTCGCGCCGCAGCAGGGGCGCCTCGGCGTTCAGATCGAAGGAGGGCGCGGTCATGTCGCTGCCAAGGCCCGGATAGATCAGCACGGCGCCGTCGGGCATCCGGCTTCCCAGACGTCGCATCCGCAGGCAGAGCGCCGCCGTCAGGTTACCCCCCGCGCTGTCGCCGCAGGCGAGCCGCGGCCCCTCCCCGTCGAGCGCCCGCCAGACGGCGGTCACGTCGTCGAGCGCGGCGGGATGGACGTGTTCGGGCGCCAGCCGATAGTCCACCGACACCACCCGCCGCCCCGTGGCCGCGCAAATCTCGGCGCAGACGTCGTCGTGGCTGTCGAGGCCGCCCACCACGAAGCCGCCGCCATGGCTGAACAGGACGGTCCCCGCCACGGGGTCGCTCCGCTCGTAGATGCGGCAGGGCACGCCGCCCAGCGTGCGGTCGGCGGCGGTGACGCCCGCGGGGTGGGGCCGGTGGAAGACCGCGCACATCGCGTCATAGTTGCGCCGGTTCTCGGCCGCGCTCGCCTGGTTGCTGTCGCCGGGATAGCTTTCCTCGGTCCGGCGGATGAAGGCCAGAACTTCCGGGTCGGTCACGCGGCTCATGCCCGCATCTCCCCGCGCCGACGGGTCAGCCAGTCGGGGTCCATCTCCGGCACCGACGACAGCAGCAGGTCGGTATAGGCCGCGTGCGGCGGCGCGAACATCTCGGCCTTCGGCCCCTGCTCGACGACATGCCCGTTCTGCATCACGACCACATGGTCCGCGATGGCGCGCACCGTGGCGATGTCGTGGGTGATGAACATGTAGGAGAGGCCGTGTTCGACCTGCAGCCGCTTCAGCAGCCGCAGGATGCCGTCCGCGACGATCTGGTCGAGCGCCGACGTCACCTCGTCGCAGATGATGACGTCAGGCCGGGCGGCCAGCGCGCGCAGGATGCCCACGCGCTGCTTCTGCCCGCCCGAAAGCTCCCCCGGGTAGCGGTCGATGAACTCGTCGGGGTCGAGCTCCACATCCTCCAGCAACTGCCGGATGTCGCGGTCGAGGTCGCGCCCCCGCAGCCCGCGATAGAACCGCGCCGGGCGGCCCACGATCTCGCGCAGGGTCTGACGCGGGTTCAGGGCGGTGTCGGCCATCTGATAGATCATCTGGACCCGGCGCAGCTGTTCGCGCGACCGGTCGGCCAGCCGCGGGGGCAGCACCTCGCCCCCGAGCCGGATCTCGCCTCCATCCGGCGGCAGAAGGCCGGTGATGACGCGCGCGGCGGTGGATTTGCCCGATCCGCTCTCTCCCACCACCGCAAGCGTCCGGCCCGGGTGGATGTCGAAGGTGACGTCCTGCAGGACGGCCGGCCCGGTGCGATAGGAGGCGGTGACATGGGACACCGACAGCACCGGCTTCTCGTCCGGCGCGGGTGCCGGGGCGGGATCGGCCCGGAACTCCCGCACGGCCCAGAGCGAGCGGGTGTAGTCCTCGCGCGGGGCGGCGAGCATCTCGCGCGTCGGGGCCTCCTCCACTTCCTCGCCGTGGCGTATGACCTTGATGCGGTCGGCCATCTGCGCGACCACCGCAAGGTCGTGGGTGATGTAGATGGCCGCCGTGTCGAACTCGGCCACGATGTCGCGGATCGCGCCCAGCACCTCGATCTGCGTGGTCACGTCGAGCGCGGTCGTCGGCTCGTCGAAGACGATGAGATCGGGACGGCTCGCCATCGCCATCGCCGTCATCGCGCGCTGCAACTGCCCGCCCGAGACCTGGTGGGGATAGCGAAAGCCGATCCGGTCGGGGTCGGGCAGCCGCATCTTGGCGTAAAGCTCGCGCGCGTCGGCCTCGGCCTGCGCCTTCGACATGACGCCGTGGATGACCGGGCCTTCGGAATACTGGTCGATCAGCCGGTGCGCGGGGTTGAAGCTCGCCGCCGCCGACTGCGCGACATAGGCGATGCGGTTGCCGCGCAGCCGGCGCCGCTCGCGGGGCGAGAGCTTTAGGAGGTCGCGCCCGTCGAAGGTGACGGAGCCGCCGGCGAACCGCGTGCCGTCGCGCACGTATCCCATCGCCGCAAGGCCCAGCGTCGACTTGCCGGCCCCCGACTCCCCGATCAGCCCCAGCACCTCGCCGCGCTTCAGGTCGAGGTCGACCCCCTTCAGGATCGGCACCCATCCCCGCTCGGCGCGCCCCTCCAGCCTCAGGTCCCGGATGCTCAGCAGCGTGTCGGCCATGGCGGCGCCTCCCTTCACGATTTCAGGCCGGATGCGCGGTGCAGCATCCAGTCCACGACGAAGTTCACCGCGATCGTCAGCAGCGCGATGGCCGCCGCCGGCAGCAGGGGCACCATGTCTCCGAAGGTGATGAGCGCCGCATTGTCGCGCACCATCGCCCCGAGGTCCGCCGTGGGGGGCTGGATGCCCAGCCCCAGGAACGACAGCGCAGAGATGGCGAGGAAGACGAAGCAGAACCGCAACCCGAACTCGGCGATCAGGGGCGAGGTGATGTTGGGCAGGATCTCGCGCCGGATGATCCAGCCCGTGCCCTCGCCCCGCAGGCGCGCGGCCTCGACGAAATCCATGACCGAGACGTTCATCGCCGTGGCTCGCGTCAGGCGGAACACGCGCGTCGCCTCAAGCACCGCGATGATGGCGATCATCTGCGCGATGCCCGTGCCCGTGATCGTCAGCAAAAGCAGCGCGAACAGGATCGCCGGAATGGCCATCAGCACGTCCACCAGCCGCGACAGGACCTGGTCGATCCAGCCCCCCAGCGTCGCCGCGAGAAGCCCGAGGACCGAGCCGAGCGCGAAGGACAGGAGCGTCGTCAGCAGCGCGATGGTGACGGAATTACGGATGCCGTAGATCATCCGCGACAGCATGTCCCGCCCCAGGTTGTCCGTCCCGAGGACGTAGTCGCCGCCCCAGGGCTCGAACTCCAGCCCGACGATCTCGGTCTGGCCGTGGGGCGCGATCCAGGGCGCCAGGATCACCACGAGGGCATAGAGCGCGATGACCGTCATGCCGAACAGCGCGGTCGGCGGGGCGGATGACAGAAGTCGGAGCGTTCGCATCGTCGTCCCCCTCATTTGCGGTGCAGAAGCTGCGGGTTGGTCGCGATCGACAGGACGTCCGCCAGCAGGTTCAGCAGGATGTAGATGCCCGCGAAGACCAGGCAGCAGCCCTGCACCACGGTGATGTCGCGCTTGGCCACGCTGTCCACCATGAGCTGGCCCAGCCCCGGATAGACGAAGACCACCTCGACGATGACCACCCCGGTGATGAGGTAGGCGAGGTTCAGCGCCACGACGTTGATGATGGGCGCCAGCGCGTTGGGCAGCGCGTGCCGCAGGATCACGCGGGCGGGGCCCACACCCTTCAGGCGGGCCATCTCGATATAGGGCTGCGCCATCAGGTTGATGATCGACGCGCGCGTCATCCGCATCATGTGCGCCGTCACCACCAGCACCAGCGTCATCGCGGGAAGGAACGTGCGATAGAGCATGTCGCCCAGCGACGGGTCGCGCCCGAAGTCGGCGATCGACGGAAAGACCGGCGTGTTGATCGAAAGCAGCAGGATCAGGATGTAGGCCACGAAATACTCGGGAAAGCTGATCGAGCTCAGCGTGGCGACGTTGACGATGCGGTCGAAGATCGAATTGCGGTAGAGTGCGGCCAGGATGCCCAGCGTCACCGCCAGCGGCACCGAGATGGCGGCAGCATAGCCCGCGAGGAACAGCGTCTTGCCGAAGCGGTCCACGATCATCGACCCGATGTCGCGCCCCGTGGCCAGCGAATTGCCCAGATCGCCCGTCAGCACGCCGCCCAGCCAATGCACGTACCGGATGGGCGCGGCCTGATCGAGGCCCAGTTCCGCGCGGAAGGCCGCCACCGTCTCGGGCGTGGCCGACTGGCCCAGAACCTCCTGCGCGATGTCGCCGGGCAGAAGCTCGACCGCCATGAAGATGACGAGCGAGACCAGCACCAGCGACAGAAGGCCCAGGGCAAGGCGCCCCAGGATCATGCGGACGATGGGACTCATCCGCGGGCCTCCGCGGCGGCGGGCGCGCGGGCGATGGCGCGGATCGCGCCGCCCGCGCCATCGGGCAGGGGCTCGGCCGAATGGCGGGCGGCGAGGGCCGCGATCCGGTCGGAAAGCGGCGCGTCGAAGGGGCTCGCGCGGCCGGCCGCGGTGTCCACGTGCATCAGCATGTGCTCGCCCGTGGCCACCACCCGCTCCCCGTCGAGGATGCGGTGGAACAGCCGCAGGCGCTTCGCGTCCGCGCCCAGCACCAGCGTCTCGACCGCCAGCCGCGCGTCGCCGGCCACCTCGTCCAGATGGCGGATGTGGGTCTCGACGGTATAGACCGACCGGCCCGCGGCGCGATATCCGGCATCCATGCCCACATGCGCCAGGAAGGCGTCGGTCGCGTCGCCCATCACCTGAAGATAGCGGTGCTCCGTCATGTGGCCGTTGTAGTCGAGCCAACTTTGCGGAACCGTCACCTCATGCAGGCGCAGGGGCGTGGTGTCGGCCCGGGGGGCATCGTCCACGACTCCGCGCAGGGTCTCGGACATCTCGGCCACGGACTGCCCCGCGCCCCAGTCGTTCTCGCGCAGCACGCGCAGGAACCCCACCAGGTTGTCGTCGCGGATGCGTTCCAGCGTCCGCAGGTCGTGCAGGCCCGACTGTTCGTCCGACTGGCGCCCGATCTCGGCGGCCAGCTCGGGCGTCAGCTCGGGCACGTCCATCAGCTTGGTCCAGGGCCATTTCAGCGCCGGGCCGAACTGCTCGATGAAGTGGGTCATTCCCGCCTCGCCGCCGGCGATGCGATAGGTCTCGAACAGACCCATCTGCGCCCACCGCAGGCCGAAGCCATAGCGGATCGCGTCGTCGATCTCGGCGGTCGTCGCGATGCCGTCGTTGACGAGCCACAGCCCCTCGCGCCAGACGGCCTCCAGCAGCCGGTCGGCGATATGGGCGTCGATCTCGGCGCGGACCTTCAGGCCCTTCATGCCGACGCGGGCAAGCACGCGCTCCGCATCCTCCAGGATGCCGTCGTCGTTGGCGGGCCCCGCGACCAGTTCCACCAGCGGCAGCAGGTAGACGGGGTTGAACGGATGGGCCACGAAGACGCGCGCGGGCTTCGCGATGCCCGCGTGCAGGTCCGACGGCTTGAAGCCCGACGTCGACGACCCGATCAGCGCATGGGCGGGCGCGGCCCCGGCGATGGCCGACAGGACGGCGTGCTTGATCTCCAGCGTCTCGGGCACGCTCTCCTGCACCCAGTCGGCGCCCGCGACCGCCGCCTCCAGCCCGTCGTGGAACGTCAGCGTTCCGCGCGGCGGCAGGGGCTGGTCGAACAGGCGGTGCCAGGCGCGCTCGGCTCCGGCGATCACGTCGCCGATGATGCGTCGGGCGTCCGGATGGGGGTCGAAGACCGCGACGTCATGCCCGCTCAGCAGGAACCGCGCGATCCAGCCGCCGCCGATCACTCCGCCGCCGACCGCGGCCATCTTCAGGCGTTCCGTCATGTCGTCTCCCTCAGGTTCGCTACGTCGCGGGGCCGGATATCCGGCCCCCTTGGCGGGATCAGGCGGCCCACCACCGCTCGACGCATTTCCAGCCGTCGAGAAAGCGGTTCGGCGCCACCTTGCCATGCGCCACCTTGTCGTTGGCGCCGTCGATGAAGTTGCCGAACATCGGGATGATCTCGCCCGAATCGTCGCGGACGATGCGCTGCATCTCGGCGTACATCTCGGCCCGCTTGCCCTGGTCCAGTTCGGCCCGCGCCTGCAACAGCAGCTCGTTGAACCGCTCGTTGGTCCAGCGGCTCTCGTTCCACTCCGCGCCGGCGGCATAGACCATGGTGAACATCCAGTCCGCCGTGGGCCGCCCGTTCCAGTAGCTCTGGCAGAACGGCTTCTTCAGCCAGACGTTCGACCAGTAGCCGTCCTCCGGCTCGCGGCGCACGTCGATCTCGATGCCCGCGGCGGCGGCGTGTTCCTTGAACAGGATCGCCATGTCGACGCCGCCCGAATGGGGCGCGTTCGACGTGTGCAGCGTGACCTTCAGGTTCTCCTGCCCCGCCTCCTTCAGGTAGTGCCGCGCCCGGTCGGGGTCATAGACCCGCTGCTCCAGATCCGGGTCGTGAAAGCGGTAGGCGGGGCCGATGGGCTGGTCGTTGCCCACGGCGCCGTGGCCGCGCAGCACCTTCTCGACCAGTTCCTCGCGGTTGATCGCATGCTTCAGCGCCATGCGGACGTTGTTGTCGTCGAAGGGCGCGGTGTCGCACATCATCGGCATGGGAAAATGCGACGACGACACCGTCTCGATCAGCTGGATGCCGGGCCGCCGGGACAGCAGGTGGACGGTCTTCGTGTCCACGCCGTTGATCGCATCCACCTCGCCCGTGACCAGCGCGTTCTGACGCGCGGTGGGGTCGTTGATGGTGCGAAGCTCCACATCCTCGAACCAGGCACGGTCCGCCTTCCAGTAGTCGTCGCGCCGCCGCAGGTTCAGCCGCACGCCGGGTTCGTGATCCTCCAGGACATAGCCGCCGGTGCCCACGGGGTTGGCCCAGTCGATCGTTCCGTCGCCCTGGTCGGGCTGGATGACGAGGTGATAGTCGGCCGCGACGAAGGGGAAGTCCGCGTTGGGACCGGTCAGTTCGAAGACCACCGTCCCGTCGCCGTCGGCGCGCATCTCGGCGATCTGCTTGAGCAGGTCCTTCGCACCCGATTTCGTCTCCTCGCCCCGGTGATGGTTGTAGGAGGCGATGACGTCCGCCGCCCGCAGCTTCTGCCCGTTGGAGAAGACCGCATCGGGCCGCAGCGTCGCGGTCCAGGTCTTCGCATCCGCCGAAGGCTCGAAGCTCTGGGCGAGTTCGGGGATCGCCTGACCTTCCTCGTCGATCTCCATCAAATTGTTGCAGATGGCCAGCATCGCGGTCACGACGGGCCCCGCGGCGAAGGTCGCGGGGTCGAGCGTGTCCGACGTGGCGCCCCCCGAATGACCGATCCGCAGGCTGCCGCCCACCTTCGGCGTGCTCTCCTGCGCGCGCAGGGTTCCCGGCAGGCCGATCAGCGCGGCCCCCGCGGTTCCGGTGGCAAGGAAGCTTCGTCTGTTGAGTTCAAAGGCCATTGGTCTCTCTCCTTCAATGTCACGGTCAGGCAGGGCGGCGCAGGTTCAGCATCTCGCGCACCTCGGCCGGGCCCTGCAGGGTCACGTTCATCGCCGACAGGATGGTGGCCGCCCGTTCCACCAGATCGCCGTTCGACGCCTTGATGCCCTTCTCCAGCCAGATGTTGTCCTCCAGCCCCACGCGCACGTTGCCGCCGGCCAGAACGGCCTGCGCCACGTATGGCAATTGCATGCGCCCGATCGAGAACATCGAATAGGTCCAGCCGGCGGGAATGTTGTTGACCATCGCCATCAGCGAATTGGGGTCGTTCGACGCGCCGAAGGGGATGCCCATGCAAAGCTGGATCAGCACCGGGTCGTCGATCAGCCCCTCTTCGACCAGGGTGCGCGCCAGCCACAGGTGGCCCAGGTCGAAGACCTCGATCTCGGGCTTCACGCCGGCGTCGCGGATGCGTCGCGCCATGGCCCGCAGGGTGCCCGGCGTGTTGGTCATGACGTAGTCGGCCTCGGCGAAGTTCATCGTTCCGCAATCGAGGGTGCAGATCTCGGGGCGAAGCTCCTCGACATGGACCAGCCGCTCGGTCGCGCCCACGAGGTCGGTGCCGTCAACGTTCAGCGGCAGCGGCGCTTCGGGCGAGCCCAGGACGATGTCGCCGCCCATTCCCGCCGTCAGGTTCAGGATGACGTCGGTGCCGCTTTCGCGCACCCGCTCCACCACCTCGCGATACAGCGCCGGGTCGCGCGACGGCGCGCCGGTCCCCGGGTCGCGGACGTGGCAGTGGGCGATGGCCGCGCCGGCCTCCGCCGCCTCGATGCAGGCGCGGGCGATCTCGGCCGGGGTCACGGGAACCTTGTCGCTTTTCGTGTGGCTCTGGCCGGACCCGGTCACGGCACAGGTGATGAAAGCCGATGTTCTCATGACGACGCAGCTCCGCGATTTGGTTTGATGTCGTTCACGATAGGGGGCTGGATGCGATCACATCTTGCGTTATGCGTCATCCATGGGACGAATCCCGCCAACTTCGCCGTTCACCGCCGCCTTCCTGCTGTTCGACGGCTTTTCCAACATGGTCCTGTCGCACGCGATGGAGCCGCTGCGCGCCGCGGCGGCCATCGCGGGGACGGACGCCTTCGACTGGTGGACCTGCACGCTCGACGGGGGTGTGGCGACCTCGTCCTCCGGGCTGCGGGTGGCGGTGGACGGGGCGCTGGCCGACCTGCCGGACCGCACCGACCTGCTGGCGATCGTGGCGGGATACGACTTCGACGCCCTCGCCGGCCCCGACCTTCTGGCGCAGTTGCGTCAGGTCAGCGGGCGCGTCGCGCGGATCATGGGCTGCGACACCGGCGCCTGGGTGCTGGCCGAGGCGGGGATGCTCTCGGGCCGCCGCGCCACGATCCATTGGCACGAGACGGACCGCTTCGCCGAGACCTTCCCCGACATCGACGTCCTGACCCGCGACTTCGTGGTCGAGGGCGACCACATCACCACCGGATCGGCCGAGGGCACGCTGGCGGTCATGCTGGAACTCGTCGCCGCGCGCACCGACGCCCACGTCCAGCAGGAGGTCGAGCGCCTGTTCGGCCCCTGGCGCACCGACGAGACCTCCATGGGCCTTCTTCTGCCCGCGCGCCTCCGCACGGTGCTGCGCCACATCGACGTCAAGATCGAGGATCGCCTGACCGTCGCCGGCCTCGCCCGCGACCACGGCCTGTCGCGCCGCGCGCTGGAGCGGATGTTCCACGACGGCCTCGGCACCTCGCCCGCGGCCTATGTCCGGTGGCAGCGGCTGCTGCGCGCCGACCGGCTGGCCCGCGACAGCCAGCTTTCGGTGCAGGAGATCGCGGTCCGCTGCGGCTTTTCCAGCGCGCCGGTGCTGGGCCGCGCCTTCCGTCAGGCCTTCGGCACCTCGATCCGCGCCCGCCGCGCCGGGGCACGGCCCGATGACGGTGCCGCCCAAAGCACGGATCCGGCGGGGAAATAACCCCCGCCGGAATTGCATATCAGGCTATGTTTCGCATGCGAAACATCGGCCCGGATCAGTCCTCCAGCCCCGCCATCACCTTGTCGAGCGTCGCGGGCAGGTCGCGCACCCGCACCCCGGTCGCCTGGTGGATGGCGTTGACGATGGCCGCCGCCGCGCCGCAGATGCCCAGCTCCCCGATGCCCTTGGCCTGCATCGGGTTGGTCCAGGGGTCGCGCTCCTCCATCAGAAGCTCGACGGTGATCTGCGGCACGTCGGCGTTCACCGGGATGTGGTATTCGGCCAGGTCCCGGTTGACGACATGGCCGTCGCGCGCGTCGTGCATCAACTCCTCGGTCAGCGCCATGCCGATGCCGAACGTCATGCCGCCCAGGCACTGCGACCGCGCCGTCTTGGCGTTCAGGATGCGCCCGGCGGCAAAGGTGCCGTGCATCCGCCGCACACGCGTCTCGCCGGTCACGGAATTGACCGCGACCTCGGCGAAATAGGCGCCCCAGGTCGCCTGCCGCACGGCCTTGGAGGTCTTGCCGGGTTCGATGTGGCCCAACGCCTCGACAGGCCCGTCGATCACGTCGCCGAGGGGCGTCGAACGGTTGTCGGCGATGGCCTGTCCGTCCTTCAGCGTCAGGTCCGTCTCGGCCACGCCCATGGCTTCGGCCAGGCGCTCGCGCACGCCCTGGCAGGCCAGAAAGACGGCGGAGCCGGAGGAGGAGGCCCCGACCGATCCGCCCGACCCCGAGCCCGGCGGCAGGTCGGTATCGCCCAGCCGCACCTCGACCCGTTCGGGCGGCAGACCCAGCATCTCGGCCGCGATCTGCGTCAGGATGGCATAGCTGCCGGTGCCGATGTCGGTCATGTCCGTCTCGACCAGGGCGGTCCCGTCCGGGTTCAGCGTGACGCGGGCCTTGGCTTCGGCCAGGTTGTTGACGCGCACGGCGCTCGCCATGCCCTGACCGATCATCCACTCGCCCTCGCGCCGGCTGCCGGGGGCAGGGCGGCTGTCGTCCCAGCCGAAGGCCGCCGCGCCCGCGTCCAGCGCCTGCGCCAGCATGTTCGACGAGAAGGGGATGTCCTTGGTCGGGTCGCGGTCGGGGATATTGCGGCGGCGCAGTTCCACCGGGTCGATGCCCGCCGCATGGGCCAGTTCGTCCATGGCGATCTCGAACACGGTGATGCCCACCGCCTCGCCCGGCGCGCGCACAGATCCGGCGCAGGTCCGGCTGACGCGGGCGACGTGGTGGCCGATGACACGGTTCTCGCCCCGATAGGTGAACGGTGTGGCCTGCGTCACCGGCTCCGAATACGACTCGTCGGGCAGGTTCGACACCCAGGCGTCGTGGCCGATGCCGGTCAGGCGACCTTCGGCATCGGCGGCGAGGCGCACGCGCTGGCGGGTTTCGGAGCGGCGCATCGTCGCCTCGAACACCTGCTGGCGGCTGAGCGCCACGCCGACGGGGCGCCCCGTCTCCTGCGCGGCGATCGCGGCGGCCACGGCTTCGGGTGCCACGCCCAGCTTCGACCCGAAGCCCCCGCCGACATAGGGCGACAGGATGCGGAGGTTTTTCGGGTCGATCCCGAGCGAATCCGCCAGCTCGTTGCGGTTGAACTTGAGCATCTGCAGCGACCCGCGCAGCGTCAGGCGATCGCCGTCCCACTCGGCGATGGCCGCATGGGGCTCCATCGGGGCGGAGCTGTGGGCGGGAGTGGTATACATCCGGTCGACGGTGACGGCGGCGTCGCGCATGGCGGCGTCCAGATCGCCCTGGCTCGACTGCTTCTTGTCGGGCGAGTCGTAGTCCTGCGGCGCGACCGGCGCACGCTCGGCGTCCGCGATCTCGACCCCGACCGACAGGGCGGCGGCGCGCGCCGTCTCGAAGGTGCGCGCCACGACCAGCGCGATGGGCTGGCCCACGTAGAACACCTCCCGCGGGCCCTGCACCGGCGCCTCGTTCGCGGTGCCCTGCGCGGGGTTCCGCAGCAGGCGGTCGTCGGTCACGACGGTCTCGACGCCATCCATCGCGCGGGCGGCGGCATCGTCCAGCGATACGACCCGACCGATGCGGGGCGCGCGTACGAAGACGCCGTGGAGCATCCCCTCGGGCTGAACCTCATGGGCATAGGGCGCGCGGCCGGAGACCTTGAGCGGGCCGTCGGGCCGGTCCATCGCGGTGGACAGCACCCCCTGCGCCATATCGTCGAGGCGGTTGCGGCGGTCGGCGTCGTCCATCCGGGTGTGGATCGTCATGGCTCAGCCCTCCGTCGTCAGGTCGGTCAGCACCGCGCGCAGGGTGCGGCGCAGCAGCGGGATCTTGAAGTCGTTGCCGCCATGGCCTTCCGCGTCGCGCAACAGGATGTCGGCGGCGGCGTCGAAGGTCTCGGCCGTGGGCTCTCGCCCGGCCAGGGCGGTTTCCACCTCCGGGTCGCGCCAGGGGCGGGGGGCCACGCCGCCGAAGGCCAGCGCGGCCTGGGCGATGCGGCCGTCCTCCATGGCGACGATCCCGGCGACGGAGACCAGCGCGAAGGCATAGGACGCCCGGTCGCGCACCTTGCGATAGGTCTGCCGCCCCGGCGGCGGCGGGGGCAGGGTGACGGCAGTGATGAGTTCGCCCGGTTCGAGCTCCGTCTCGATGTCGGGCCGGTCTCCGGGCAACAGGTAGAAGCGCGACAGGGGCACGGTGCGGGCGCCGTCGCGCCCCTCGATCTCGACCGAGGCATCCAGCGCCTGCATGGCCACGGCCATGTCGCTCGGGTGCGTGGCGATGCAGTGCTCGGACCCGCCGAGGATGGCGTGGAGCCGCGTGGCACCCCCCATCGCCGCGCAGCCCGATCCCGGATCGCGCTTGTTGCAGGGCGAGGAGACGTCCTGGAAATAATAGCACCGCGTCCGTTGCAGCAGGTTCCCCCCGGTCGTCGCCATGTTGCGGAGTTGCCCGCTCGCCCCCGAGAGTAGCGCGCGCGACAGCACGGGCCAGTCGCGGCGCACGCGGGCATCGGCGGCCAGGTCGGAATTGCTGACCAGCGCACCGATCCGCAGCCCGCCCTGGTGTTCCTCGATGGTCTTCAGGTCCAGGCGGTTGATGTCGGTCAGCCGGTCCGGCGTCTCGACCCCCAGCTTCATCAGGTCGAGAAGGTTCGTGCCGCCCGCGATGATACGCCCGGCGTCGATCGCCTGCGTCACCTCGGTCGCGCGATCGTAGTCGAAGGGGGTCATTCCGCGGCCTCCCTTTGGTCCGCGGTCCGGTCCGCGGCATCCTTGATAGCGTCGACGATGTTCGGATAGGCGGCGCAGCGGCAGAGATTGCCCGACATCCGCTCCGCGATTTCCGCGTCGGTCAGCGACGCGTCGCCGGTCAGGTCGTCGGTGACGACGCTGGGCCAGCCCTGCGCCACCTCGTCCAGCATGGCGGTGGCGGAACAGATCTGCCCCGGCGTGCAATAGCCGCACTGGTATCCGTCGTGGCGCACGAAGGCGTCCTGCAACGGCAACAGATCGCCGGGTTCGCCCAGGCCCTCGATGGTCGTGATCTCGACCCCGTCCATCATGCAGGCCAGCGTCAGGCAACTGTTGATGCGCCGGCCGTCCGCGATGACGGTGCAGGCACCGCATTGACCGTGGTCGCAGCCCTTCTTCGTGCCGGTCAGTCCGAGGTGGTTGCGCAGCGCGTCCAGAAGCGTCGTGCGCGGATCGGCGTCGACGTCATGGGTCGCGCCGTTGATCGTCAGCGTCGTTCGCATCGCAGGCCCTTTTTCGCAGAGGTGTCCGGGGCGAACACGCGCGGGCGGGGCGGGGTTCCGACCGTCAGAGCGAAGCGGTGATGCCCCCGTCGACATAGACGACCGTGCCGTTGACGAAGCTCGACGCCTCCGACGACAGGAAGATGCAGGCACCCACCAGTTCCTCGACGCGGCCCCAGCGGCCGGCGGGAGTGCGGTTGGCGAGCCAGTCGCTGAACTTCGGATCCTCGACCAGCGCCTTGTTGAGCGGCGTGTCGAAGTAACCCGGCGCCAGCCCGTTGCACTGCAACCCGTGGCGCGCCCAATCGGTCGCCATGCCCTTGGTCAGGTTCGCCACCGCTCCCTTGGTCGCGGTGTAGGGCGCGATGCCGGGGCGGGCCAGCGCCGTCTGGACCGAGCAGATGTTGACGATCTTGCCCGCCCCCCGCGCGATCATGTGCCGCGCGACCGCCTGACCCACGTGGAAGACCGAGGCGATGTTGGTCTGAAGCAGCTTCTCGAAGGCGTCGGCGGGGAAGTCCTCCAGCGGGGTGCGGTGCTGCATGCCCGCGTTGTTCACCAGGATGTCGATGGGGCCGGTGTCGCGTTCGAACCCGTCAATGGCGGCGCGCGCGGCCTCGTGGTCGGTGACGTCGAAGGGCAGGGTGGCGACCTTTGCGCCTGCCTCGCGCAGGGTGGCCGCGGCCGCCTCCAGCCGGTCCGCGCCGCGGCCGTTCAGCACCAGCGAGGCCCCCGCCTCGGCCATCCCGCGCGCGAGGGCGAGGCCGATGCCCTGCGACGATCCGGTGACGAGGGCGCGCTTTCCGGTCAGGTCGAACAGGCTTGTGGACATGGCGTGCGGCTCCGTTGACAGGTCGGATCCACCCCTAGCGGGCGTCGCCCGCGAAATCCATCGCCAAGCGAACCGGCCACGCGGGCCGGGCCGCGGAGGATCAGGATGCCGGTCGGGCGGACCGCCGACAGCCGTCGGGCGTTCGACCGTCCGGTGATTTTACGGCGACCGATGCCGTCATGACCTGAACGAACTGCTGCAACATGTCCCGCAGGTCTTCGAGTTCGCCCCGGTCCATCGCCAGGCTTTCGACCATCTGATGCGGCACGTCGGCGGCCATCGTCCGGAGTGTATCTCCCCGGTCGGTCAGCGATACCAGCACCCGGCGTTCGTCGGCCGGATCTCGGGTGCGTTCGACGAGACCTGCGATCGCCAGTCGCTTGACGAGGGGGGTGAGCGTCCCGCTGTCCAGGTGCAGCTTCGCGCCGAGACCGCCCATGCTCTGCGGGGAGCTTTCCCAAAGCACCAGCATGACGAGATACTGCGGGTAGGTCAGATCGAGCGGCGCCAGAACCTGTCGGTAGAGGCGGGTCAGAAGGTTGGATGCCGCGTAAAGCGGAAAGCAGAGCTGCCGGTCCAGCGCGAGATCGGTCGCCGCATGTTCCTTCGTCGTCACTTGACGGCCCCTTCGGTTGTCCGCGCCCTGCCGGCCGAAGCCGGGATGATGCTCCGGCGCGGATCGGCATGCACTTGCGCCGCCCGGAACGAGCGTCCGGCATCATGTCTTCGATAAGCATCGCGCACAAGATGATTGTTCGCAAGGAACACCGATCCCGAAGACCGCGTTGTCCCCGCTGAACATCCTTTCGGACAGTGCGGAGATATCCATGACCAGCCAGATCACCACGATCAACCCGGCGACGGAGGAAACTCTGGAGACTTACACCCTCATGACAAACGACGAGGCGCGAGACGCCGTGCAGGCGTGTCACGAGGCGTTTCTCGACTGGCGGCAGCGCCCGGCCGAAGAGCGGGCCGGGATCATCCGCGCCATCGGCAAGGAACTGGCGAACAGCAAGGAGGAGTTCGCCCAGCTCATGACCCGCGAGGTCGGCAAGCTGATCGGCGACAGCCGCGACGAGATCGACCTCTGCACCCAGATCTGCGAGTTCACCGCCGATAACGGACCCAAGGCGCTGGCCGAGGAGGAGCGCGAGATCCCCGGCGGCAAAGGCGTCGTCCATTACGCGCCCCTGGGCGTCATCTACGGCATCCAGCCATGGAATTTCCCCTGCTACCAGGTCGTGCGCTATGCCATCGCCAACCTGATGGCCGGCAACGGGATCCTTCTCAAGCATGCCGAGAACTGCACCGGGTCGGGCCTGTTCCTGCGCGATCTGATGGAGCGCGCGGGCCTGCCAGCGAACCTGTTCACCGTCCTCATCATCGACCACGACCAGTCCGATCTGATCATCGAGAACGATCTGGTGCGCGGCGTGACCCTGACGGGCAGCGATACCGCCGGCCGGACCGTGGGTCAGAAGGCGGCGGAGCAGCTGAAGAAGACCGTGCTCGAACTGGGGTCAAACGACGCCTACATCGTCCTCGACGACGCGGACCTCGACGTCGCCGTCGATGCCTGCGTGGCTGCGCGGATCTACAACAACGGCCAGACCTGCGTGAACGGCAAGCGCTTTATCGTCACGGCGAAGAACCACGACGCCTTCGTCGAGCGCTATGCCGAGAAGATGAAGGCCATCGGGATGGGCGATCCGACGGACGATGCAACCGGCCTCGGCCCGATGGCGCGCGACGATCTGCGCGACAAGCTGGCGGCGCAGGTGGACGAAAGCGTCGAGAAGGGCGCGCGGGCCGTGGTCGGGGGCGAGGTGCCCGACCGCAAGGGCGCCTACTATCCCGCGACCGTGCTGGTCGATGTGAAGCCCGGCCAGCCCGCCTATGACGACGAGCTCTTCGGCCCCGTCGCCTCGATCATCCGGGCCGAGGACGACGCGGACGCCATGCGCATCGCCAACGACAGCCGCTACGGCCTCGGCGGCGGGATCTTCTGCCGCGACGAGGACCATGCCCGCAAGCTGGCGGCGGAGCAGTTCGATACGGGCATGATCTCGCTCAACGGGTTCAACATCGCCATCCCGAACATGCCGTTCGGCGGTGTGAAGAACTCGGGCTACGGGCGGGAGCATGGTGGCTTCGGCATGAAGGAGTTCGTGAACGTCAAGTCGATCTACATCATGGAAAACGGATCGAAGTCGTGACGCATCACGACGCCGACGTCGCGGTGATCGGGGCCGGGACCGCCGGCATCGCCGCGGAACGCAGCGCGCGCGGGGCGGGCGCGCGCACCCTTCTGATCGACGAGGCGTTTCGTGGCACGCTCTGTGCCACGACAGGGTGCATGCCGTCCAAGCTCCTCATCGCGGCGGCGGGTGCCGCGCATGATGCGCGCGGAGCGGATGTGTTCGGCATATCGGTGTCGGATGTCGCGGTCGACGGGCGCGCCGTCATGGCCCGCGTCCGGCAGGAGCGCGACAAGTTCGCGAAATCGACGCGGGATTCCTTCGACGACCTGCCCGACGGCACCTGCATCATGGCCCGCGCGCGGTTCACGGCGCGGACGGAGCTCGCTCTCGACAACGGCGACACGGTGAGCGCGCGGGCGATCGTGATCGCCACCGGCTCCCATGCGAGCGTGCCGGAGCCGTTCGAGGGGCTCGGCGATCTCGCCCTCACCAACGAGAGCGTGTTCGAACTGGAGGACCTTCCGGGATCGCTTGCGGTGGTCGGCGGCGGCGCGATCGGGCTGGAACTGGCGCAGGCCATGGCACGGCTGGGGGTCGACACGGCGCTGTTCGACCAGTCCGAGACCCTGGGCGGCGCGCAGGATCCCGACGTGCAGGCGGTGCTGGCGAAGATCGTCGGAGGCGAGCTGTCGCTCCACCTGGGCGTCGACGTTTCGGCCGAACCGGCGGACGGTCGCGTCCGGTTGTCGTGGTCCGGCGCATCCGGAGGAGAGCGTCTTTTCGACCGCGTTCTCGTCGCCACGGGCCGTCCGCCGAATGTCGATGGCCTCGGCCTCGATGCGGCCGGGCTGGAGCTCGACGACCACGGCGTGCCCGTCTTCGACCGCACCACGATGCGATGCGGCGACGCGCCCGTCTTCATCGCCGGCGACGCGAACGCGGATGTGCCCGTCCTTCACGAGGCATCGAGCGAAGGCGCCGTGGCGGGGCGCAACGCGGCGCGGTATCCCGCGGTCGACGCGCCCGAGCGCATGCCGCCCTTCACCCTGACCTTCACCGATCCGCCGCTCGCCATCCTCGGCGAGGGACCGACCGACGGGACGATCGTCGGCGGCGCTTCCTATGCCGAGCAGGGCCGCGCCAAGGTCGAGGCGCGCGCGCAGGGGCTCGTGCGCCTTTACGGGGCGGCACCCGACGGGCGCCTGACGGGGGCCGAGCTGTTCTGCCCCGGCGCCGATCACATGGCGCATCTGCTGATCCGTGCCATCCAGCGCGGCGATACCGCGAGCGACCTTCTGGAGATGCCGTTCTACCATCCGACCCTGGAGGAAGGGCTGAAACCCGCGCTGCGCGAGATCTGCAAAAAGACCCCGTCCGGGCTGCCGACGGGCCGCGACCTGTCGGATGCGCCCGGCGCCTGATCTTACCATACGAAGGAAACATCATGCTGAAACTGCATTGTCTCGCCTATTCCCGCGCGATCCGGGTGGAGTGGCTTCTTCAGGAACTGGACACCCCTCACGAGCTTGTCCTTTATGACCGGACCGAAGAGTTCGGTGCGCCCGACAGCCTGAAGGCCGTTCATCCCCTCGGCAAATCGCCGGTGATCGAGGACGATGGCATGGTCCTCGCGGAATCCTCGGCCATCCTGCGCTATGTCCACGCCACCCATGGCGACGGCCGGTTCGAGCCCGAACCCGGAACACGGGCTTTCTTCGAACATGGCGAATGGCTCGATTACGTCGAAAGCTCGGCCGCGCTGCCGATCCTGTCGGCGGTGTTCGACAGGATGGCGGGCAAGGACGAGGCGCCGGAAGACCCGAGGATGAAGGCGCAGCTTGCCGCCAATCTGGACTACATCGAAGGACGGCTGTCCGACCGCGACTTCCTGATGGGCGAGGCCCCGATGCTCGCCGACATCCAGATGTCCTACATGCTCGCCCTTCTCGGCCTGACGGGGCACCTGCAGGAGCGCCCCGTCCTCGCCGCCTACTGGGACCGCATCAAGGCGCAGCCGGGATTTCGCGCCGCCGTCGCCCGGACCGGCCCGATGACCCCTCCCGCCAGCTGATCGACACCGACATCACGGAACGAAGGAACACATTCATGACCGACACCGCAATCCTGTTCGAGCCGCTGCGCGCAGGCGACCTCGTGCTCCCCAACCGGGTCCTGATGGCGCCCCTGACGCGCAACCGCTCGGAAGCCGACGGCACGCCGAAGGCCATGGCCGAGACCTATTACGCCCAACGGGCCAGCGCCGGCCTCATCATCAGCGAAGCCACGCAGATCAGCGAGATGGGCAAGGGTTACATCGACACCCCCGGCATCCATACGCAGAAACAGGCCGACGCATGGGCCCGGATCGTGGATGCGGTTCATGCAGCCGGTGGGCGCATCGTCCTGCAGCTCTGGCACGTGGGTCGGATCAGCCATGTGTCGCTTCTGCCCGAAGGGGCGCAACCGGTCTCCTCCAGTGCCGTGCGTGCGAACGCGCAGACCTTCACCGCGAACGGATTCGAGGATTGCTCGGAGCCGGTGGCCCTGGACAAGGACGGGATCGCGCGGACGATCGACGACTACGGCACGGCCGCGCGCTTCGCGAAGGCGGCGGGATTCGACGGCGTCGAAGTGCATGCCGCGAACGGCTATCTGCTGGATCAGTTCCTTCAGGACGGCGTCAACAGGCGCGACGACGACTATGGCGGCGCCATCGAAAACCGGATGCGTCTGCTGTCGGAGGTGCTGGACCGGGTCTCCGAGGTCTTCGACCCTGCGCGCATCGGGGTCCGCCTCTCGCCCCTGGGCGAGGCCAACGACATGTCGGACAGCGATCCGGAGGCCCTCTTTGCCGGGGTGATCGACATGCTGTCCGCCCGGAAGCTGGCCTATCTGCACCTCGTGGAGGGGTTCTCGGGCGTCGACGACACGTCGGAGGAGGACCGCGCGATGCTGCGGCGCCTGCGCGCCCGCCATGACGGCATCTACATCGGCAACGGCGGCTACGACGCCACGGCGGCGGCCGGGGCCATCGAGGCGGGTCAGGCGGATGCCATCTCCTTCGGACGCCCGTTCATCGCCAACCCCGACCTGCCGGAACGCTTCCGCCGCGGCGCTGCCTTGAACGAACAGGACAAGGACACGTTCTATGGCGGCGGTGAGGAAGGCTACATCGACTATCCCTTCCTCGACCGGTGACGGTCGCGGCGGTGGCACGAGCCGCGGGTCCAGCCGGCAATCCGAAATGACCGTTTCCGGGAAGGCAGAACATGACCCGAAGATCCGATGACCCGGCCTGGCGGACGGTTCTGGAATTCTGGTTCCCCGAGGGCCGTTCGCTCCGGATCGATGCGGACGCCCATCGGGAGCACTGGTTCTGGCGGATGCGCGGCGGCGCTCACGACGCCATCACGAAGCGGTTCTCGGGCGTGACGGCGGATGCGGCCGCGGGCGATCTGGATGCCTGGGTATCCGATCCCGATGGCAGGCTCGCCCTCGTCATCCTGCTCGACCAGTTCTCGCGGTCGGTCTGGCAGGGAAGCGCGCGTGCCTTCGCACAGGACCCCGCGGCGCTGGGGATCGCGATGGAGGGGCTGACGAACGGCCACTACGCCGCGCTCCCCACGCCGTGGTTCAAGGTCGTTCTCGGGCTGCCCCTCGGACATTGCGAAGGACCCGATCACCTCGACCGCGTCGACTTGCTGATCGCCCTGCGCGAGGAGATCGCGGCGGACGCCCCGGAGCATCTGCAACCGATCTACCGGTCGCTCGTCCGGCAGGCCCGCGACGTGAGACAGGTGATCGCCGCGTTCGGTCGCCACCCTCACCGCAACCGGATCCTCGGCCGCCCCTCGACGCCGGAGGAGGCTGCCTATCTCGAAGAAGGCGACTTCCCCCATCGAAGGGCCTTTGAAAACTGAAAGCCGGATCTGCGTCCGCCTGCAGCGTTCGCAACTTCCACCAGACGGGCCGCGGCCTGCACGACCGGGAGGGTCCGGAGGTTGTGCTGCCTGTTGACTTTTCGATTGAGGATTGCACCTCCCGTTCAGGCCGCCCACATAAGGCGGAAGACGACCGGAACGGTGACTACGCCGATGCCGCGCAACGACGAGGGCGCTCGACGGGATCGGCCGGCGAACATCTCCCAAGGGTGCGATCACGACGGGGCAGGTCCTCGCCCGTTCCCGTTTCGAAAGGATAACGACATGAAGGCCCTCGATCCACTACCCCATCCTGCCGCGGGCTTCGCGACATGCGTCGGGGTCGCCGCCGTGGCGCGTCCGGGCCGCGCCGGTCAGCACTCCGGTGCGGCGGGGCTGGGACATTCGGGCGGTGCGGGGCGGCGCCTCATCGATGCGCCGTCGCGCGGACCCATCCAGCCACTCCCCGTCCGCGCGGGCGAGGCCTAGTGGTGGCGCAGCAGATGGCGCCGGACGGCACGGCGGAGGGGCATTCGCGCAATCCCAAGGCTTGGTCGAAGCTTCTGGCGCGGTATCACCGCCCCCGCGTCCTTCGCAGCATCTTCGAGATCGCAGTCACGGCGATACCCTTTGCCGCGCTCTGGGCCTTGGCCGCCTGGACGGTCATGCATGGCCATTGGTGGGGGCTGGTGCTCACCGTGCCGGCGGCCGGTTTCCTGCTGCGCCTTTTCGTCCTTCAGCACGATTGCGGGCATGGCGCCCTGTTTCCGAACCGCCGGGCCAACGACTGGACCGGACGTGTCCTCGGCGTGCTCACCTTCACGCCCTACGACTACTGGCGCCGCACCCATGCCATCCACCACGCTTCGGCTGGTAATCTCGACAGGCGCGGAATCGGCGACCTCGATACGCTGACGGTCGAGGAGTACCGGATGCGGTCCTGGTGGGGCCGCTTGCGCTACCGGCTCTATCGCCATCCGGCGGTGATGTTCGGGCTCGGGCCTGCTTGGGTCTTCCTTTGCCAGTACCGGGTGCCCCTGGGGCTGATGCGATCCGGGGCGCTGCCCTGGGTCTCGACGCTGGCGACCAATCTCGGAATCGCGATACCGGTCATCCTTCTGTCGTGGTTGATGGGGCCCGTGCCCTTCCTGCTCGTCCAACTGCCGATCACGCTCATGGCCGCGACCGCCGGGGTCTGGCTGTTCTACGTTCAGCACCAGTTCGAGGAGACGCACTGGGCCGGAAGCGACACCTGGGAGTTCGGACACGCGGCCCTTCACGGCAGTTCGAACTATGTGCTTCCGGATGTCCTGCGCTGGATCACCGGCAACATCGGCATCCACCACGTCCATCACCTGTCGAGCCGCATTCCCTTCTACCGTCTGCCGCAGGTCCTGACCGACAACCCGGAGCTGGCGGATATCGGGCGGATAACGCTGCTCGAGAGCTTCAGAAGCGTCAAGCTCACACTGTGGGACGAGCGGACCTGCCGTCTCGTGACGTTCCGCGAGGCGGAGGCCGGGCCGGTTTGACACCCGGCATCACCGTATAAGCGCGTCTCTGACAGAGGTGTCGGCGTCGATGTCGTGCCAGACGGCGATCGGTCATCGGATCGCCTTCGTCGATGTGCGATTGACTGCAGACACGCCGGCCGGGAAACCCGTCCGTCTGCCGTCCACACCGGTCGTTTCATCTTGGGGTCATCTCTGTCTTTCCTTTGGATCGACGAAGGGTTCGAGCAGTGATGTGCGGGGCCATGCGGCGCGCATTTCCTGGCTTCTCCTTGCCACAAGCTCGGCCGGTGAGATGTTCCCGAGGGCGTAACGCGGTCGGGGTGGTTGTCGTCGTGCTGCCGAGCACGGATTTTCTGCCGGGCGTCGCCCTCGACCGGGCACCGCTGACCGAACAGGGCTTTGCGCGGCACGGGTGGAACGGGCAACGGATCGATTGCGCCGAACTGTGCGCCCAGCGGCTCGACAGCTTCGACGGTACCGACCGTGAAAGAGGACGAGACCCCACCATCGACTGGGGCTTTTGCAAGGTTCACCGAACGCCGGATGGACGTGATCGTGGGAAAGTTCCAACGGACCGGCCAGCAGCATCATGAATGGAACGGCCGATCAGATTGCGGTCAAAGCCTCAGGCAGGCTCGCCCCCGCGATGAACAGCGTGAGACAGGACCGGTGCCTGGAACGGCAGAAACGCGGCGATATTGGTCGACGCTCGCGTCCAGTCCTTTCCTGGCACGACGCGTTCGATGAACCGGTTACGCCGCCCAGTGCGGCAGCGTCCAGTCAGGACCATGAGTGGGGCCGTCAGGAGACGTCTTCTCAGCACCTCGAACGGGGCCATACCGGCAATCACCAGATCGTATCGATCCTGAACAGACGGAACGGGCACACGGAGCCGACCTACGGAAATTGAGCCGATGACGCGACCTATAATTCGAACAACATCGCACACCGCAATTGTATGCATTGCGCCTCGAGCGTTTTTTTGGATGAGTAAACACGTTTACATATTCAGTCCACGTATCCCCCAGCACGATTAGCCACAGTATTGCCATCTGCGTTCCCCGTGGGCTCTGTTGCACAAAACCTCTGATGTCCGAGGGTCCCCTTTCCCCGGACGGACTTATCCCACGGCTTCCGTTACAGATATGCCAAGCGCGGTGGAGCCATTGAGGACGGCGATGCGGACCTGGAGCTCGGCGACCTGTCGGTCGAAATCCCGCGCCAAGCGCCTCTGGCCCAGCAGTTTCATACAGTGCATCTTCGTTTCGGCACGGCTCCGGCGGTGGTATCCGCTCCATCGTCGCCAGGGCGCGCGCCCCAGGTATTTCGCCGCGCGCAGGGCCTCGTTTCGCGCCACGGCTCCCGCGGTGATGGTCTTTCAGGGCTTCGCGTTCTTGCGGGGCGGGATCACGGCATGGGCACCGCGGTCAGCGATGGCGTCGTGGCATTTACGTGTATCGTAGGCACCGTCGACGGTGACGCTGCCGACCTCCTCGTCCGCCGGGATCTGACCGAGCAAGTCGGGTAGCACTAGGGCATTACCAATGTGGCTCCCGGTGATCTCGACAGCGCGGACCTCCAGTGTTTCCTCATCAATTCCGAGATGGATCTTGCGCCAGACGCACCGTTTGGGACCGCCATGCTTGCGGGCGTGCCATTCGCCTTCGCCTTCGCCCTCGACCTTGATGCCGGTGCTGTCCCTCGCCCGGCAGGACATCACGCAGGGATGTCCCGAGAGGGGATCAGCAGGTGCAACGGACCCTTGGAACCGCGGTAGGGGACGCTGACGGCCAAGGTTTTCTGACGGCGCGACAGCGTGCTGAAGTCGGGCACCGTCCAGTCAGGGCCAGCCAGTCGCAGCAGACTTCCGACGAACCCGGTTGTCTGCCGGAGCGCCATCCCGAAAAGCACCTTCATCGAGAGGCACGTCTGAATAGCGGCGTCGCAGTAGCTCTGCTGGCGCCCATGCCTGCCCGTCGGCGCGCCATCCCAGCTCATCTCAGGGTCGAACCAGATCGTCAGCGAGCCCCGGCGCTTGACCGCTTCATTGTAGGCTGGCCAGTTCCTGGTCCTGTAGATTGGGGGTGCAGGTCTGCTCATGCCTCCCAGCTACCACGCTGGATTCACGAGATGAATCCCTCAGGCGATTTGTGCAACAGAGCCTTCCCGACCGGTTGACTGTCCAAGAAACCGGGGAAACTCCAACTCCAGATATCGGCATCGGAGTTTTCTTTTGCCGACCCTTAGGGAAGCGAAGGCGCGACGGGGTGCCGATCTGCCGGCGAACTGGCTCCAAGACCGACCCAGGCGTCGGAACACCGTCAACCGTCGGTCCGGGCGCCTTCTTGGCCCCGCCGTCTCGTTCGGGCGCCGATTGAAAGGCTTCGTGACCGGAATTCAAAGCTCGGCGCCGCAATTGAAACGACCGTCTGACGCTTTACACCAGAAAAATGGTGAGCCGGCAGGGGCTCGAACCCTGGACCTACTGATTAAAAGTCAGTTGCTCTACCAGCTGAGCTACCGGCTCCCACCACGGGCGGCTGTTACCGAGGCGGCCGCACCGCGTCAAGGCAGGGGCTTTCAAAAGTTGCGGGCCGGGCGTATCTGGCCGCGCATGATGGATTCCCCCCGAAGCGGCCTGCCGTTCATGAAGATGCACGGGCTCGGCAACGATTTCGTCGTCGTGGACGAACGCACAGCACCCGACCGGGTCGATGCGGGGCTGGCGCGCGCCATGGGCGATCGGCATCGGGGCGTGGGATTCGACCAACTGGCCGTCATCCGCGACGGGACCGATGCCGACCTGGAGCTTCGGTTCTGGAATGCCGACGGCAGCACGGCCGGCGCCTGCGGCAACGCGACCCGCTGCATCGCCGGGTGGGAGATGGCGCGGCGGGGTGTCTCCGCCCTCAGCCTGCGGACGGAGCGGGGGCTCCTGTCGGCGCGGGATGCGGGCGGGGGGCTCACCTCGGTCAACATGGGCGCGCCGCTCCTGACCTGGCAGGAGGTTCCGTTGGCGCGGGAGGTGAACACGCTGCACCTGCCCATTCCGGGCGATCCGGTGGCCACCGGCATGGGCAACCCGCACTGCACCTTCTTCGTCGAGGATGCGGAGGCAGTGGATATGGCCGCCTTCGGCCCGGCGCACGAAACGCACCCCCTGTTTCCCGAACGCACCAACGTGCAGGTGGCGCATGTGGCGGGACCCGATCATTTGCGGATGCGGGTCTGGGAGCGGGGCGCGGGGCTGACGCTGGCGTCCGGGTCCAGTTCCTGCGCCGCGGCTGTGGCGGCGGCGCGCCGGGGCCTGACGGGGCGGGCGGTGCGGGTGGATCTCGATGGGGGCACCATCGACATCGACTGGCGCGACGACGGGGTCTGGATGACCGGCCCCACCGCGCATGTCTTCGACGGGGTCTGGCGATGAAGCCGCCCGTCCTGTCGAACCACGGCTGCCGCCTCAACGCCTATGAAGCGGAGGCGATGCGCGACCTCGCCACCCGGGCGGGGCTCGAGGATGCCGTCATCGTCAACACCTGCGCCGTCACGGCGGAGGCCGTCCGCAAGGCGCGCCAGGACATCCGCCGCCTGCGCCGCGACAACCCCGGCGCGCGCATGATCGTCACCGGATGCGCGGCCCAGACCGACCCCGACAGTTTCGCCGCCATGCCGGAGGTGGACGTGGTGATCGGCAATGCCGAGAAGATGCGCGCCGGCACCTGGGCGGGCCTCGCCACCGGCGGGACGGAGGCCGTGCAGGTGGACGACATCATGTCCGTACGCGAGACGGCGGGGCACCTGATCGACGGGTTCGGCACGCGCAGCCGGGCCTATGTGCAGGTCCAGAACGGCTGCGAC
The DNA here is from genome assembly GCF_001403735.1 of Jannaschia rubra. Classification (GTDB taxonomy): domain Bacteria; phylum Pseudomonadota; class Alphaproteobacteria; order Rhodobacterales; family Rhodobacteraceae; genus Jannaschia; species Jannaschia rubra. Next base: position 216,023 of record NZ_CXPG01000014.1, on the reverse strand, counting down.
CACCGTTGCACATTCTGCATCATCCCATACGGGCGCGGCAACAGCCGGTCGGTTCCGGCGGGTGTCGTGGTCGAACAGGTGGCGCGCCTGGTGGATCGCGGCTTCAACGAGATCGTGCTGACTGGCGTGGACCTGACGAGTTGGGGCGCGGACCTGCCGGGCAAGCCGCGCCTGGGCGATCTGGTGGGGCGCATCCTTCGGCTGACGCGGGTGCCGCGCCTGCGGATCAGCTCCATCGACAGTATCGAGGTGGACGAGGCCCTGATGCGCGCCATCGCCGAGGAGGAGCGGCTGATGCCGCATCTGCACCTGTCGCTGCAGCACGGGGCGGACCTGATCCTGAAGCGGATGAAGCGGCGCCACCTGCGCGGCGACGCCATCCGGTTCGCGCAGGAGGCGCGGCGCCTGCGGCCCGACATGACCTTCGGCGCCGACATCATCGCGGGCTTCCCGACCGAGACCGAGGCGCATTTCGCCGACAGCCTGCGCCTGATCGAGGACTGCGACCTGACCTGGCTGCATGTCTTTCCCTATTCCGCGCGTCAGGGCACGCCGGCCGCAAAGATGCCCGCCGTGGATGGCGGCCTGATCCGCGACCGCGCCGCGCGCTTGCGGGCGGCGGGCGAGGCGGCGGTGGCGCGGCATCTGGCGGCGCAGGTGGGCCGCGACCATCGCGTGCTGATGGAGACGCCCCGCATGGGCCGAACGGCGCAATTTGCCGAGGTGCTGTTCGACGCGGACCGGGCGGAGGGACAGGTCGTGCCCGCGCGCATCCGCGCGGTCGGGGGTGCGCGGCTGCTTGCCGCCTGACGCGTTGCGGGCGATCCGAAGTGGTCCGATCCGCGCCGGGCCGCGTAGTCTGGGTGTCGTCGCGTCAAGCGGCGAGATCGAGACAGGGAGATTCGAAACCATGATCGACATCATCAACCGCCGTCACCTTCTGGCCGCCGGGGCCATCGCGCTCGCCGCGCTGTCGGGCTGCGTCACCGCGAGCGACACCGGCCCGGATGACATCGTCGAGACCGCGACGGAAGCGGGATCCTTCACCACGCTTCTGGCCGCGGTCGAGGCTGCCGACCTGGTCGATACGCTGAAGGGGCCGGGGCCCTTCACCGTCTTCGCGCCCACGGACGAGGCCTTCGCCGCATTGCCGGAAGGCACGGTCGAGACGCTGCTTCTGCCCGAGAACAAGGACCAGCTCGTGTCCGTCCTGACGTATCACGTCGTGCCCGAGAACTACCCGGCCTCGGCACTGGCGGGCACCAGCGGTCGGCTGCCCACGGTCAACGGTGCCCCGTTGCAGGTGAACGGGCGCGGCGACGGCGTGACGGTCGAGGGCGTCACGGTCGTGACGGCGGACGTTCAGGCGTCGAACGGGGTGATCCACGTGATCGACCGCGTGCTTCTTCCCTGACCACGAGGGGCGCGCACCGGATGCGCGCCCCTTACCGCAGGCGCAGGCCGGCCGCGATGGGCCGCCCGGTCCAGGCCGTCAGAAGGCCTGCCGCCATGATGAGCCCGATCCCGAGCCACCCCCAGGGGCCCGGCAGCACGGAGTAGAGCGCGAACTCCAGCACGACGGCGAAGACGAGGCCGGCATAGTCGAAGGGTGCCAGCGTCGAGACCGGCGCCCGCGCGACGGCGGCCGTGGCGGTGACATGCGTCGCCGCCCCGAGCGCGCCCGCCCCCAGCATCCAGGCCCAGAGCACGGGCGTCATCGGCACCCAGCCCGTGACCGCGACCGCCACCGCGCCGAGGCAGGTCGTCACCACGGCGAAGGAGAGCGCGATGGAGATGGTCGTCTCGGTCGCCGTCATCGCCTTGATATGGACGCGGACGAGCGCCATGATCCCGGCCGAGGCGATCCCCGCCATCACCCCCGTCAGTTGGCCGAGGCCCCACCCCGGACGGTCGATCGCCGTATAGAGCATTGCGATCATTCCCGCGAAGCCCAACGCCACCGCGATCACCGTCCGCCGCGACAGCCGCTCGCCCAGCAGGATCACCGCCGCCGGGATGGACAGGACGGGTGCGAGATAGGACAGCGCCTGCGCGTTGCTGACCGGCAGTTGCCCGAGCGCGTAGAAGTTGAGCACCATCGACAGCCCGCCCGCAACGCCTCGGACCAGATGCTTGCGGGGTGCGCGGGGGCGCCAGTCGGCAACCGGGGCCATCGCCGCCGCCCAGACGAGGAGGAAGGGGATCGACAGCGCGGACCGCAGGAAGACGATCTGCCCCGTCCGCGCGTGGTCCGCGGCGCCGTGGATGCAGAACCCCAGCCCGGTGGCGAACCCGACCGCAGCAAGCCGCAGGCCGACCCCCGAAGCGGTGGACCCTGACGTCGGCGCGGGCGAGGAGGCGACCATGGATCGCAGATTGCGCGGGCCGCCCCGTTCCGGCAAGCCCGGTGCCAATACCACAAGGGAAAATGCGCCCATGCACCCTAGCCCTGCCTTCCGCGTCCCGTCCGAGGCGCGGGTCCTTGCCTTCGTGCGCGACCGGCCTTCGGCATGCTGACCGTCGCCGGCTCGGACGGGCCGCTGATCGCGCATGTGCCGGTGCTGCTGTCGCCCGAAGGTGACTCGCTGGATTTGCACCTCGTCCGCTCGAACTCCATCGCGCGGCTTTCGGAAGGGGCGCCCGTGGTGGCCGTCGCCGGGCCCGACGCCTACGTCCCGCCGACTGGTACGAGGTGCCCGACCAGTTGCCGACCTGGAACTATGTCGCCGTCCACCTGCGCGGCACGCTGACCTGCCTGCCGGACACGGCGATGCGCGACATGCTGGACCGGCAGAGCGCGGACATGGAGAAGCGGTTGTGCCCCAAGACGCCCTGGACGCCGGCCAAGACGACGCCGGAGGTCCGCGACCGGATGATGCGGCGGATCCTGCCGTTCCGCCTGCGGGGTTTCGGGTTTCGAATCGACCTTCAAGCTGGGCCAGAACACGCCGGCCGACGTTCGGGAACGCGCCGCCGATGCGCTGGCCGCAGCAGGGTTGCGCCCCGATGCGGGGCAGTTGGCCGCGCTGATGCGGGCGATGGGCGCCGACTGAGGGCCGGACCCCGGACTTGCGTCGCGGGGCGGCCTGCGGCATCGGACGGGGTGTCATGATGAAAAGGCGGGGGCGATGGACTGGGTGGGGCTGCAGCGCGAACTCATCACGCTGTTCGTGGTGATCGACCCCGTCGGGTCGATCCCGGTGTTCCTGTTCGCCACGGCCTCGGTTCCGCCCGCCCTGCACCGGCGGTTCGCCATCCGGGCGGTGCTGATCGCCGCGCTGGTGCTGTTTGCCTTCCTTATCGGCGGGCAGTTCGTGCTGGAGGCGCTGGGTCTGCAACTCGGCAGTTTCCAGATCGCGGGGGGGATCGTGCTGTTCCTCTTTGCCATGACGATGGTCTTCGGCGATTCGAAGCCCACGGCCGAGATCGGGGCGGCGACGGGCGATCCGATGACGAGCGCGGTGTTTCCGATGGCGATGCCTTCCATCGCCTCGCCCGGCGCGATGCTCGCCGTGGTGATCCTGACCGACAACCACCGCCAGTCGATCGGCGAGCAGGCATGGACGGCGCTTCTGCTGGCGGTGGTGCTGGTCTTCACGCTGATGCTCCTGCTGGCGGCGACGCGTATCCAGCGGCTGATCGGGACGACGGGGGCCAGCGTCATCAGCCGTATCATGGGCATCGTGCTCGCGACCATCGCCGTGGACGCGGTGCTGACCGGGTTCGAGACGATGGGCGTGCTGAACCTCTCGCCGCCGCCGATCCCCTAGCGCCGGGCGCGCTTTGCTGGTTTGCTGCGCCTGACATCAACCCGGAGACCCGTGATGCAGCTCTACAGCTCCCCCGCCTCGCCCTTCGCGCGCAAGTGCCGCGTCGTCCTGATCGAGACCGGGCAGGAGGACGTCGACGTGCGCGACGTGACCGCGAATCCCATGGGCGGGGAGCCCGCGCTGAACGCGGCCAACCCGTCGGGCAAGATCCCGGTGCTGGTACGCGACGACGGCCCCGCCATCCACGACAGCCGTGTGATCTGCCGGTTTCTCGATGCGCGGGGCAAGGCCGGGCTCTATCCCGAGGGGCGTCTGTGGGAGGTTCTGAGCATCGAGGCCAACGCCGACGCGATGATGGAATCTGCGGTCGCCATCACCTACGAGAAGCGCCTGCGCCCCGAGGCCCTGCACTGGTCCGAGTGGTTCGATGCGCAATGGACCAAGATCGCCCGCAGCCTCGACGCGCTGGAGGGCCGGTCGATGCCGCTTCTGGAGGGGCCGCTCAACATGGCGCAGATCGCGGTGGGCTGCGCGCTGGGATACCTCGACCTGCGGCTGTCGGACCGCAACTGGCGCGAGGGGCGCCCGACGCTTGCCGCCTGGGAGGAGCGGTTCGCCGCCCGGCCCGCCATGACGGCGACCCGTCCCGCATGAGGATCGCGCAGGTCACCGACCTGACCGCGCCCTTCGCCATTCGCACCGAGGTCTTCGTGGGCGAGCAGGGCGTCACCCCGGCGGAGGAAATCGACGGGATGGACGATGCCTGCCTGCATTGGCTGGCCACCGACGAAGAAGGCCCGGTGGCCACGCTTCGGGTACGGGTCATGGGCGATACGGCCAAGATCCAGCGCGTCGCCGTCCTGCCGCGGGCGCGGGGCACCGGTGTCGGGGCGGCGCTGATGCGGCATGTGATGGACGAGCTGCGCGCCAGTGGCCTGCGACGCGCGACGCTGGGGGCGCAGACGCACGCCATGGGGTTCTATGCGCGGTTGGGGTTCGTCGCGCGGGGCCCGACCTATGACGACGCAGGTATCCCGCACCGCGACATGGACCGCGACCTGTGACAAAAACCCGCCACCTGTGCGCGTTTGTCCGCTGGAACTTGCCCCTGACGATGCGCTAAGGGGGGGCTGGACGCGGCCCGGTGGCGACTCCGGTGTCCGCTCAGGCGTTTCAATGACCGGCCCTCGCACGGCCGACACCACACCGGGAGATGGCTTCGTGTCACACGCAGACGATCACGCGGGCACCCGCCGCGACTTCCTCTACTACGCGACGGCCGGGGTCGGCGTCGTCGTGACCGGCGCGGCCGTCTGGCCGCTGGTCAACCAGATGAACCCGTCGGCCGACGTGCAGGCGCTGGCGTCGATCGATGTCGACGTCTCGGGGGTCGAGCCGGGGACGCAGCTCACGGTGAAGTGGCTGGGCAAGCCGGTCTTCATCCGCCGCCGCACCGAGGAAGACATCGCCGAGGCCCGCACGGTCGAGCTGTCGGACCTGCCCGACCCGCTGGCCGAGAACGCCAACATTCCCGGCGACGCACCCGCGCTGGACGAGAACCGCGCCCTGCCGGGCTTCGACGACGGCGATGCCCAGACGGGCGAATGGCTGGTGATGATCGGCGTCTGCACGCACCTGGGCTGCGTCCCCCTGAACGAAGCGGGCGATTTCGGCGGCTGGTTCTGCCCTTGCCACGGATCCCACTACGACAAGTCCGGCCGCATCCGCCGCGGCCCGGCGCCGACCAACCTGCCGGTGCCGGTGGCATCGTTCACCGACGAATTCACGATCAAACTGGGCTGAGGAGGCACGAAGATGGCTGGCATTCCCCACGACCATTACCAACCCGGCTCCACCGCCGAGCGTTGGGTCGAGCGTCGCATTCCGATCATCGGGCTGCTGTACAACACGTTGATGATCCCGACGCCGAAGAACCTGAACTGGATGTGGATCTGGGGCATCGTCCTCACCTTCACGCTGGTCCTGCAGATCGTGACCGGCATCGTCCTGGTCATGCACTACACGCCGAACGTGGACCTCGCCTTCGCGTCGGTGGAACACATCATGCGCAACGTGAACGGGGGCTGGGCGCTGCGCTACATCCACGCGAACGGCGCGTCGCTGTTCTTCGTGGCGGTCTATGCGCACATCTTCCGCAACCTCTACTACGGGTCCTACAAGGCCCCGCGCGAGATCACCTGGATCATCGGCATCGTCATCTACCTGTTGATGATGGGCACGGCCTTCATGGGCTACGTCCTGCCCTGGGGGCAGATGTCGTTCTGGGGCGCCACGGTCATCACCGGCCTGTTCGGCGCCGTGCCATGGGTGGGCGAGTCGATCCAGTCCTGGCTGCTGGGCGGACCGGCGGTCGACAACGCGACGCTCAACCGCTTCTTCTCGCTGCACTACCTGTTCCCCTTCCTGATCCTGGGCCTGACGATCGTGCACATCTGGTCGTTCCACTCGACCGGCAACAACAACCCCACCGGGGTCGAGGTGCGCCGCACGTCGAAGGAGGAGGCCAAGAAGGACACGCTGCCGTTCTGGCCCTATTTCGTCATCAAGGACCTGTTCGCGCTCGCCGTGATCCTGCTCGGGTTCTTCGCGATCGTGGGCTTCATGCCCAACTACCTAGGCCACCCCGACAACTACATCGAGGCGAATGCCCTCTCGACGCCCGCGCATATCGTGCCGGAATGGTATTTCCTGCCGTTCTACGCGATTCTTCGTGCCTTCACCGCCGACGTCTGGGTCGTCATCGCTGCCAACTGGATCACGGGCGGCATCGTGGACGCCAAGTTCTTCGGCGTGATCGCGATGTTCGGCGCGATCATCGTCATGGCGCTGGCTCCCTGGCTCGACACCTCGTCGGTCCGGTCGGGCCGATATCGCCCGATGTTCAAGTGGTGGTTCTGGCTTCTGGTGTTCGACTTCTTCGTGCTGATGTGGCTCGGCTCGATGCCTGCCGAGGAGCCTTGGGCGTCGATGGCGCTTTTCGCTTCGGCCTACTGGTTCGCCTATTTCCTGGTGATCCTCCCGCTGCTCGGCGTGATCGAGAAGCCGGAAGCCCGCCCCGCCACCATCGAGGAAGACTTCGTCGCCCATTACGGCGACGGGGCGACCGGCATGCGACTGCCCGGCGAAAAAGCCGCCGGCCCGGCCGAATAAGGAGAAGGACAGATGCTGTCTAAAGTCATCACCGCCGCCGCCCTCGTCGTCGCCATCGCGATTCCGGCCGCGGCGGCCGAGACCGGCCACCAGACGATCACAGACTACGAGTTCCCGTTCGAGGGACCGTTCGGCACCTACGACCAGACGCAGCTCCAGCGCGGGCTCAAGGTCTATTCGCAGGTCTGCGCGGGGTGCCACGGCCTCAAGTTCGTGCCGATCCGGACCCTTTCCGATGACGGCGGACCGGGGTTCTCGGAGGAGCAGGCAAAAGCCTTCGCCAGCGAGATGGAAGTCTACCGCCTGAACGAGGACATCGGCGAATACGAGTACCGGACCGCCGACGTCACCGACAACTTTCCGGAAGTCACCGCAGCCGGCGCACCCGACCTGTCGCTGATGGCGAAGGCACGCGCGGGCTTCCACGGGCCCCTGAACCTGGGAATCAACCAGCTTCTGCGCGGCACCGGCGGGCCGGAATACATCGCCTCTCTCATGACGAGCTATACCGGCGAGGAAATGGAACAGGCGGGCACGATCCTCTACGAGAACACGGCCTTCCCCGGCGGCTGGATCAGCATGGCGCCGCCCCTCTATGGCGACGACGTGGAGTTCGACGACGGCGCCCCCTCCGACATCGAGAGCGAGGCAAAGGATGTCGCCGCCTTCCTGATGTGGACAGCCGAACCCAAGCTCGCCGCGCGCAAGCAGATGGGCTTCATCGCGGTCATCATGCTGGCGGTGCTTTCGGTGCTGCTTTACCTGACGAACAAGCGGATCTGGGCCCCGGTCAAGGGCTACAAGGACGAAAAGCTGTCCTGATCCGCATCGCGGATCGGCAGAAACAGGACCGGCCCCACGTGGCCGGTCTTTTTTGTTGGGCAATAGGGGCGAGCGGTGCAAAGACGGCTCCGACATCGCCGGAGAGCATGAATGACCGACTTCAGGAAAACCTACGCGGCGGGGCGCGGCATCGCGGTCGTCTTTTCGAACCTCGGATGGGGCATCGCGGCCGTCGGACTGCTTCTGGCCGCGGCCGGATTCGTCCAGGGGGTCATGCCGGGACTGGGCGGCTCGACGGATGCGGTCGACCTGTCGGCCCGCATCGGAGCATCGATGCCGGGCCTCGGGGTCGCGTTCTTCGGCTTGTTCTCGGTGATGATGGCGCAGCAGACGCGCGCCGCCATGGACACCGCCGACATGACGCATCGGATGCTTGAGATTGCCGCCCGCCGCGCTGCCGACGAAACAGCATCGGCCCCGAAGCCCGCGATGTCGCCGCAGGCGCAGCCCGAGGAAGCCATGGCAACGGTCGAGGATGATGACATCCCCGCGATGCCGACCATGGCCCGGCCGCGGAGCCCACTGGCGGCCCCCCGCGCAGTTCCGCCTGCTCCGAAGGCAGAGGCACCCGCTCGGGCGGAGCCCCGGATCATTGGTCCGGTCCGCCCCTCCTCGGCACCGGCCGGCCCTCGACCCCATCCGATCTTCAGCGCCCGCCCGCCGCGCTGAGATCCCGGTCCAGAACGCAAAACGAGGGCCCGAAGGCCCCCGTTTTCATGCCGGATCCTCGACCCGAGGGGATCAGTCGAGCGTGCGCTCGACCTCCTCGCGCTCGAAGATCTCGATGATGTCGCCTTTGCGGATGTCGTCATAGCGCTCGAATGCCATGCCGCATTCCTGACCGGACTGCACTTCCCGCACCTCGTCCTTGAACCGCTTGAGCGTCTTGAGCGTGCCCTCGTGGATCACGACGTCGTCGCGCAGCAGGCGCACACCCGCGGACCGGCGGGCCACGCCTTCGGTCACGAGGCAACCCGCGACGTTGCCCACGCCGGTGACACGGAAGACTTCGCGGATTTCGGCGTAGCCGATGAAGGTCTCCCTGATCTCGGCCGACAGGAGGCCGGAGGCGGCCTGCTTGATGTCGTCCAGAAGGTCGTAGATCACCGAATAGTAGCGGATCTCGACGGTCTTCTGGTTGGCAGCGGCCCGCGCCGGCGCGTTGGCACGCACGTTGAAACCGATGACCGGGGCATTGGACGCCTCCGCCAGGGTGATGTCGCTTTCCGTGATGGCGCCGACGCCCGAGTGCAGAATGCGCACGCGCACCTCCTCGTTGCCGATCTGCTCCAGCGCCTGATGGATCGCCTCGGCCGAGCCGCGGACATCCGCCTTGATCACGAGCGGCAGTTCCGAGACGTCCTTGTCGTCGCGGGCCTTGGCCATCATCTGATCGAGCGTCGTGGCGGCGCCCGCGGCGGCGCGCTTGTCCTTGGCAGCCGATTCGCGATACTCCGCGATCTCGCGCGCCTGCGCCTCGGTGGCGACGACGTTGAGGATGTCGCCCGCCCCCGGCGTGCCGTTCAGACCCAGCACCTCGACCGGGAAGGACGGACCCGCCTCATCGACGCGCTGGCCCTGGTCATCGACCAGCGCGCGGACCTTGCCCCACTGTTCGCCCACGACGAAGATGTCGCCGCGGCGAAGCGTACCGTTCTGCACGAGAACGGTGGCGACAGGACCGCGGCCCACGTCGAGCTTGGCCTCGACCACCGTGCCCTGGGCGGCGCGGGCGGGGTTGGCCTTCAGTTCCAGGATCTCGGCCTGGATCGCGATGGCCTCCAGCAGCTTGTCGATGCCGTCGCCGGTCTTGGCCGATACCTCGACGTCCTGCACGTCGCCCGACATCTCCTCGACGACGATCTCGTGCTGCAGAAGGTCGGTGCGGACTTTCTGCGGGTTCGCGCCGGGTCGGTCCATCTTGTTGATCGCCACGATGATCGGAACCTCGGCGGCCTTCGCGTGGGCGATGGCTTCGATCGTCTGGGGCATGACCTGATCGTCGGCCGCCACCACCAGGACCACGATGTCCGTCACCTGCGCGCCACGGGCCCGCATCGACGTGAACGCGGCATGACCCGGCGTGTCGAGGAAGGTGAGGGGCTTGCCCCCGGCCTCGACCTGATAGGCGCCGATGTGCTGGGTGATGCCGCCCGCTTCGCCCGGCGCGACCTTGGTCTTGCGGATCGCGTCCAGTAGCGAGGTCTTGCCGTGGTCGACGTGGCCCATGATGGTGATGACCGGCGCGCGATCCACCAGGCTCTCGGGCTTGTCCTCGATCACGTCGATGACCTGCTCCACGTCCGAATCCGACACGCGGACGACGGTGTGGCCGAATTCCTCGATGATGAGCTCCGCCGTGTCGGCGTCCAGAACCTCGTTCTGCGTGACCATCATGCCGTTCTGCATCAGCGCCTTGACCACGGCGGCCACGCGCTCGGACATGCGGTTGGCCAGTTCCGACACCACGATGGTTTCGGGCAGGCGCACTTCGCGCATCACCTTTTCCTGCACGACGTTGCCGCCGCCCTTGCGCTGCCGCTCCTGCTTGCGACGCATGGAGGCGAGGCTGCGCTGACGGCCGCCTTCTCCGCCGGCCAGCGCCTGGTTCAGCGTCAGCTTGCCGGAGCGGCGGTCGCCGGTGCGGGGCTTGCCCGAATCGTCGTCGCGCTTGCGCGGTCCATCGGACCGGCCGGGCCGGGCGTCGGGGCCCAGGTTGCGTTGGCGGGGCTGTTCGGCCGCGGTCGGCTCGGCGGGCGTGGGCTCCGCCGGACGCGTCCGCGCCTCGGTGGCCTCGCGCTGGCGGCGTTCGTCTTCCTCGGCGCGCTGACGGGCCAGTTCGACGCGCTCGCGCTCCTCGCGCTCCTTGGCCTCGATGTCGGCACGGCGGCGGGCGCGTTCATCCTCGCGCTCCTTTTCCTCGCGGGCGCGGCGCTCGGTATCCTCGGCCTCACGGGCCTTTGCCATCTGCAACGCCTTGAGACGACGCTCCATTTCGGCATCGGTGGTGCCGCCGGTGGACCGGCCGCCCTGCGCGTTGACCGCAGCCGCGGACTGCGCGCCCGGCTTGGGCACGGCGATGCGCTTGCGCTTGGTCTCCACCACGACGTTGTTGGTGCGCCCTCGGGCGAAGCTTTGCTTGACGGTGCCGCTACGGGCGCCGCCTCCGAGGCCGAGGGGTTTCTTTCCGTCCTGATCGCTCATGCGTTCCCAATGTCCTTCTCGGCAGCCGGAGTGCCGCCGTCAACTTGTCTGAAGCCTTGAAGCCTTGCGGCCTCCTCTACAATACGCCGGGCCAAGGTTCCAGCCGCCACGGCCGCATGGATCACACGGTCGCGGCCGAAGGCCTGTCCCAATTCATCCGCGGTCAGGAAGCCGATCCATTTTCCGCCCTCGGGCGTCGACAGCCTGCCCTTGCCACGTTCCGACCCGTCGCTCGCCTGCAAAAGCACCTGCGCTTCGCCCCGGTCGAGCATGATCTTGACCTTCTCGTAGCCTGCGATCGACTTGCCCGCCTTGCGGCCGATGGCGATTGCGTCCTGGAGGCGCCGCAGCAGCCCCGCCTCGACCAGATCGATCAGATCGTCGGGAATGCGGACCTGCCGTTTGGCGCCTTTGGAGAACATGCGCTTCGCGATGGCCTTTTCCAAGGCCTCTCGCGTCGACGTCACGTAGATTCCCCGTCCCGGCAGCTTTGCCGCAAGGTCGGGGAAGACCGTGTCGTCGGGGCCGGTGACGAAGCGGATCAGCCCCGCCTTCGGTCCCGTCTCTCCGGTGACGATGCAGCGACGATCAGGCTCGTCGCGGATTTTGTCTCTGCCGCCGCGCGTCAGGGGAACGATCCGGGGCGATCACGCCCCGGCCTCCTCTGGCTGTTCGACGGTTTCCTCGTCGGGGGTGCCGACGACGTCCTCGGGCGAGACCCAGCCCAGCATCACGCGGGCCGTCATGATCATGTCCTGCGCTTCCTCCAGCGAGACGTCGAACTGCTCCAGCAGGCCGTCGTCCTTCTTGCGCTCGCCGTTCTCGACGGTCCAGCCGCCGGCCAGCTCCCAATCGGCGCAGGTGGCGAAATCCTCCAGCGTCTTGATGCCGTCGGCGGTCAGCGCCTCGAGCATCTGGGGCGTGAGACCCTCGAAGCTGGCCAGATCGTCGGCCAGACCCGCCTCGCGCGCGGCTTCCATCGCCTTGGCGTTCTGCGCCTCGATGAAGTCGCGGGCCCGGGCCTGAAGCTCGGAAGCCGTCTCCTCGTCCACGCCGTCGATGACCAGAAGCTCGTCCACCTCGACGTAGGCGACCTCCTCCAAGTTGGTGAAGCCTTCGGAGACCAGAAGCTGGGCGAAGAACTCGTCCAGGTCCAGCGTGTCCATGAACAGCTTGGTCCGCTCCTCGAACTCGGCCTGACGACGCTTGGATTCCTCCTCCTCGGTGAGGATGTCGATGTCGAGCCCGGTCAGTTGCGACGCCAGACGCACGTTCTGGCCGCGGCGGCCGATGGCCAGCGACAGCTGCTCCTCCGGCACGACGACCTCGATGCGCTCGGCTTCCTCGTCGATGACGACCTTCGTGACCTCGGCCGGTTGCAGCGCGTTCACGAGGAAGGTCGCCGCATCGTCGTTCCACGGGATGATGTCGATCTTCTCGCCCTGAAGCTCGTTCACGACGGCCTGCACACGGCTGCCGCGCATGCCGACGCAGGCGCCCACGGGGTCGATGCTGCTGTCATAGCTGATGACCGCGATCTTGGCACGGCTTCCCGGATCGCGGGCGCAGGCCTTGATCTCGATCACGCCGTCATAGATTTCCGGCACTTCCATGCGGAACAGCTCGACCATGAACTCGTTGGCGGTGCGCGACAGGAAGACCTGCGGGCCACGCACCTCGCGCCGGACGTCCCTGATATAGACGCGGATGCGGTCGCCGGGGCGATAGGCTTCGCGCCCGATCTTGTCGTTGCGGCGCAGCACGCCCTCGCCGGGGTTCAGGTCGACGATGACGTTGCCGTATTCCTCGCGCTTGACCTGCACGTTGACGATGGTGCCGACGCGGTCCTGGTATTCCTCGAACTGCTTGTCGCGCTCGGCTTCGCGGACCTTCTGGATGATGACCTGCTTGGCCGACTGCGCGGCGATGCGGCCCATGTCCACGGGCGGAACCTCGTCGACGATGGTGTCGCCGACCTTGGGGTCTTCCAGATACTGCTTCGCCTGCGCGACGGTCAGCTCGGCCTTCTCGTTCTCGATCAGGTCGTCCTCGACCACGGTGCGGACGCGGGTGAAGGTGGCGCGGCCGGTCTTGCGGTCGATGGACACGCGGATGTCCATGTCCGCGCCGTAGCGCGACTTGGCGGCCCGGGCGAGGCTCTCCTCCATCGCCTCGATGACCAGCTTGGGGTCGATCATCTTCTCGCGGGCGACCGCGTCGGCAATCTGGAGGAGTTCCAGCTGGTTGGCGGATGTGATGGCCATGGGTTCAGTCTTCCTCGCCGTCCATGAATGTTTTCACTTCGTCGAACCGGGCCTCGTCGATCTGGCCCTTGTCCTTGCGCGATTTCAGCACTTCACGGATGAGGTCATCCGTAAGGATCAGCTTGGCGTCGGCGAGCCAGTCGAATTTGAGCCCGATGGTGGGCGTCTCGGTGCCCTGCTCGATCTCGATGAGGATCTCGTCGTCCTCCGTGCCGCGCAACGTGCCCTTGAAGCGGCGCTGCCCGTCGATCAGGTTCTCGGTCTCCACCCGGGCCTCGAACCCCTCCCAGGCGTCGAAATCCTTGAGGCGGGTCAGCGGCCGGTCGATGCCGGGGCTGCCCACTTCCAGCGTGTATTCGTCGGCGATGGGATCCTCGACGTCGAGCAGGGCAGACACCGCGGTCGAGATGTCGCCGCAGTCGTCCACCTCGATCCCGCCTTCGGGACGGTCGGCCATGATCTGCAACGTCGCGACCTTGCCCGACATGAGCCGCAGGCGCACGAGTTCATACCCCATGTCCTCGATCACGGGGGTCAGCAGTGCGGCGAGGCGCTTGTCCATCGCAGTCTTGGCAATCAGATCTGGCATCGAACCTTGCAGATACAAAAAAACGGGCCCGCGGCCCGTTGGAATTTCCGGTGGGGCCCGAAGGCCGCCGCTGTCAACGAGGGATATAGGGGAGCCGCCGGGAACATGCAAGCGTCCCGGGGGATTGATCCCCGACCCCTCCGAAAGGACAGCCCATGCCGCAGATCGACATCGCCCTGACCGACATTCCCGAAGGCACCCCGTATCAGCCGGGGGACGCGCCCGTCATTCTGATCCGACAGGGGGAGGAGGTGACGGCCCTCGCGCACCTCTGCCCTCATCTGGGTCTGCCGCTGAAGAAGGGCGTGGTGCGGGACGGGCGGCTGATGTGCGCCTTCCACCATGCCTGTTTCGACGCCCGCACCGGTCGCCAGGCGCAGCCGCCCGGTCACGCGGATCTGCGGCGCTACGACGTGACGGTGGCGGAGGGGCGCGTGACGGTCGATCTCGACGACGGCGACCCGCATGTGACCCCTGCCCATGCGCGGCAGTCCGCCGATCCGCGGCGATTCGTCATCGTGGGCAGCGGAGCCACCGCGGACAACTGCGCCCTGACCCTTCGCGAGGAGGGGTTCGAGGGCGCGGTCGAGATGATCGGCCCCGACGGCCCCCCTTACGACCGGACGATGCTGTCCAAAGCGGTCCTTGTCGGAAGCAAATCGGTGGACGATCTGACCCTGACCGGGCGCGAGGCCATGGCGGATCGCGACATCGTCCTGATCGACGGAACGGTCGCGTCGGTCGAGGCGGGGCAGGTCGTGATGTCGGACGGTACGCGGCGGGCCTTCGACGCCCTCCTGATCGCGCCGGGCGGCGTGCCGAACCGGCCCGACCTGCCGGGGATCGACCTCGAGGGCGTCCACACGCTGCGATCGGCGGCGGAGGCCGAGGCGCTGGTCGCCGCTGCGCGGGGCGCGCGCAAGGTCGCGCTGATCGGCGGCGGGTTCATCGGGCTGGAAGGGGCGCTTTCGCTGGCCAAGCGCGGGCTGGAGGTGACGGTCGTCATGCGGGAGGAGGTCGCCCTGGCCCGCATCCTGGGCGAGCGCGTGGGTCGTCAGGTCATGGCGGAGCATGAGGAGAAGGGCGTCCGGTTCCTGACCGGCGCCAAGGTCACGGGCCTTGCGGGCGAGGGTCGCGTGACGGGCGTGGACCTGTCGGGTCACGCGCCGGTCGAGGCCGATCTCGTCCTGCTGGCGGTGGGCGTGCATCCGGCGACGAAGGGTCTGGAAGGTCTGCCGCTCGAAGATGACGGCGGCGTCCGCGTCGGGCCGGACCTCTCGGTGCCGGGGTTGGACGGCGTGTTCGTCGGCGGCGATTGCGCCCATGCGCCGACGCCCTTCGGTGCCGCTCGGATCGAGCACTGGCGCGTCGCGCGTCAGCACGGGATCCGCGCGGCGCATGCGATGTTGGGTCAGGCCGACGCCGCGCCCGACATCCCGTTCTTCTGGACGGCGCTCGGGCGGCAGTATCGCTATCTGGGCCATGCGAAGGAGTGGGACGACATCCTGTTCGACGGCGATCCGGAGGAGGGGCCGTTCCTTGCCCGCTATGTCAAGGATGGCCGCGTCATGGCCGCGCTGACCGCCGGCAAGGACGCCGAGCTGGCGGACCTGCACTTGAGGATGATCGAGGCGGGCGGCCCCCTGCCGGCCTAGCCGCAGTAGACCCGTTCGATCCGGTCGCCGTCGTCCAGCAGGACGTTCAGTCGGTCGGGCCGGTGGTCGAGCGTGACGGCCTGGTCCGGTCGCACGACGCGCGTCGTACGGTCGGCGGGCAGCGTGACATCGGCCAGGGCTTGACCGACGAAGGACTGAAGGTGGCCCGCGCCGCAGCCATCGGGCGGCTCGGCCGCATCCGTCCGGCAGGCGGCGAGGAGGGCGAGGACGGGAAGCGCGAAGATCGGTCTCATGGGTTGAACATCGACCCCCGTCCGGGCGATTGCAAGCCGACACCGACGGCGCCCGCGCCGTCCGCACCGGGACCGGCGTCCCGAGACAAGGAACGACACATGGCCAACCGCGACCGTCCCCTCCTCGCCGTCCTGATCGACGCCGACAACATTCCCGCCAAATACGCCGACCCGATCCTCAAGGAGATCACCGGGCTGGGAGAGCCTGCCTTGCGCCGCGTCTATGGCGACTGGTCCGGCGGGCACCTGCGGAACTGGGCCGACAAGGTGCTGGAGCTGGGACTGGTGGCGCACCAGGAGACGGCCAACACCAAGGGCAAGAACGCCAGCGACATCGGCCTCGTCATCGACGCCATGGATATCCTGCATGGCGGGCGGTTCGACGGCTTCGTCCTCGTCAGCTCCGACAGCGACTTCACCCGCCTCGCCAGCCGCATCCGCGAGGAGGGGCTGGACGTCATCGGCATCGGCGAGGGCAAGGCGCCGGAAAGCCTGCGGAACGTCTGCAACCGCTTCATCCTGATCGAGAACCTGGTGGACGAACCCGCCGCGCCGCAAAGCACGCGCCCCACCAAGAAGCAGCCCCAGGACGCGCTGCCCCTGATCCTGCGCGCGATGGAACGGCTGGACCAGGATGACGACTGGTTTCCGCTGGGTGCCTTGGGCAGCCAGATCATGGCGGCGGTGCCGGATTTCGACACACGGACCTATGGCAAGCGCAAGCTGTCCGAACTGATCGGCGATATCAAGCGGCTGGAGACCCGCAAGGAGGGCAATCAGCTCATGGTCAGGCGGCGCGACTGACGGGGTTCAGCCGTCGTCCTCGGGCGCGCCGAAGCGGATGCGGATCTCGCGCAGGACGGGGATCGCGGCGCGGGTGCGCGTCTCGCCGATCTCGCGCACGGCCTGGGCCATGATGGGCCGGATCGCGGCCAGCGCCGCCTCCCGCGCGGCCATGCCCGAGGGGCTGATGGCCACGCGCTTGCGCCGGGCATCGTCCCAGTCGGGGCGGATGTGGATGTGCCCGGCCCATTCGAGCTTGGCCAGCGTGTTGGTCATGGCCCCGCGCGTCAGGTGGAAGATGCGCGCCAGTTCGGTCGGGCTCCGCTCCGCCTGCGTTTGGGCCAGGTGGTTCAGCACGGTGAAATGCGACAGTTCCATCCCGCGAGGCAGGGCGCGGCTGAGCCGGGCACGGACCAGCTGATCGGCGGTCAGCATCTCGCTGAACAGCGCGACGGCCAGCCGGTCGGCATCGTCGCTCATGGCCCTTCCCAGCCCGGATCGGCCGACAGGGACGGAATGCGCGTCCGGGCGCGGGCGACCTCGGTCGGGTCGACGTCGACGAGGAACACCCCCGGTTCGGTGCCCGCGTCGAGCAGCACCTCGCCCCAGGGGTTCACCACCATCGAATGGCCCCAGGTCTTTCGGGCGTGGCCCACGGTCGACGCATGGGTGCCGGTCTGGGCGGGAGCCAGGACGAAGCAGCCCGTCTCGATCGCGCGGGCGCGCAGCAGCACCTCCCAATGTGCGGCGCCCGTGACCGGCGAGAAGGCCGAGGGCACCGTAAGGACGTCGGCGCCCGCCTGCGCCAGACGGCGATAGAGCGCGGGAAACCGGATGTCGTAGCAGATCGTCATGCCCAGCCCGCCCCAGGGGGTCGTGGCCAGCGTTGCGCGGCTGCCGGGGCGGTAGCCTGCGGATTCGCGGTAGGTCTCGGACTCGGTCACGGTCACGTCGAACATGTGGATCTTGTCGTAGCGCGCGACGATCGTGCCCTCGGGGCCGATCAGGAACGACCGGTTGGCGAAGCGTCCCTGCGGGTCGGCCGTGTGCAGCGCCAGGCTGCCGATCAGGACCCAGACGCCATGCTCGGCCGCAGCGGCTCGAATGGCCGCCAGGGTCGGATCGCGCGCCTCGGGTCGCAGGACCGACTTCTGATGCGCCCGGTCGGAGGAGAGACAGTTCGTCACCTCCGGCGTCAGCACGATGTCCGCCCCGCGCGCGGCGCCTTCGGCAAGCAGGTCGAGCGTGACCGTCAGGTTCGCCGCCGGATCGTCGGTGGCATTGAGTTGCAGCAGCGCGGTGCGCATCCGTTCAGCCGCGCAGCAGCGCGTCGAGCTTGCCCGCGTCTTCCAGCGCGAACAGGTCGTCGCAGCCGCCCACATGGGTCGGGCCAATGAAGATCTGCGGCGTGGTGCGGCGGCCGTTCGCCCGTTGCATCATCTCGGCGCGCTTGCCGGGGGTGCGGCTGACGTCGTGCTCGGTGACGGCGGCGCCCTTCGATGCCAGCAGTCTCAAAGCCGCCGTGCAGAAGCCGCATCGGGGTTGGGTATAGATCTCGACGGGTTGCATGGCGCGGCCCTCCCTTGCACGGCTGATGCCGCCTTATAGGCCGTCAGCGGTCCTTCGCAACGCGCGCAACGATCAGCACGGTGATCCGCGCGGCCCCGGCCTGCCGCAGGACGTCGGCACAGGCGGCAAGCGTGGCGCCCGAGGTCATCACGTCGTCCACCAGCGCCACATGGCGCCCCGCGACATCGGCGCGCGGGCCGGGGCGGATGGCGCCGGCCACGTTGGCGAAACGGTCGGCGACCGAGCGGTGGTCCTGACTGGGCGTCCGGCGATGGCGGACAAGCGTCGTGGGGGCGAAGGTCCCGCCCGCCCGCCGCGCGACGTCGGCGGCCAGCAGCGCCGCCTGGTTGTAGCGCCGCCGCAGCAGCCGCCAGCGGTGGACGGGCACGGGGACGAAGACCGTCTCGGCCGTCAGAAGGCCGCGCGCACGCCGGTGCATCCAGCCCCCCGCCCCGCGCGCCAGTTCCGTCCGGTCGCCGTGCTTGAGCGCCAGCACCAGCCGCCGGGCCGTGCCCGCATAGGCCAGCGCCGCGCGTCCCTCGTCCCAAGGCCGCGCCAGCGTCATGCAGTCGTCGCAGTGGATCGGTCCGTCGTCCTGCCCGGGCAGCGGCGTGCCGCAGAGGTCGCAGCAGGCCCCCGACAGGAACGGCGTGTCGGCCCAGCAGGCCGGGCAGAGGCCGCCGCCGTCGGCATCCTCCTGCACGCGGGCGTCGCACATCATGCAGGTCGCGGGATAGAGCGCCTGCCGCAGCGCGCCCGCGGCCCTTTGCAAGGTGGTCTGCATGGCCTAAGTCCCCCGGCATGTCCCAGCCGCCCCTGACAGATCGCACGGCCCTCGGCCTTCACCGCGCCCGCGCCGACGGCAGCGCCTGGTTCCTGCAGGAAGCCGCCATCGACGAAGTGCAGGAAAGGCTCAAAGACGTTAACAGAAGGTTTACGCGGCCCGCCGTCGTGTCAGCGCACCCGGACCTGTGGCAGGACGCCTTGCCGGGGGCGACGCTGGTCCCCGAAGGGGAGGTGCTGGACCTGTCGCCCGGCGCGCACGACCTGATCGTCCATGCGATGTGCCTGCACTGGGCCGACGACCCCGTGGGCCAGTTGATCCAGTGCCGCCGCGCGCTGGTGGAGGACGGGCTGCTGCTGGTCGCCACCCCGGGGGGCGAGACGCTGACGGAATTGCGTGCGGCGCTTGGCCAGGCCGAAGCCGAGGTCACGGGCGGCCTGTCGCCTCGCGTGGCACCCATGGGTGAGATCCGCGACCTGGGTGGATTGCTCGGGCGGGCGGGGCTGGCGTTGCCGGTGGCGGATGTGACGACCCTGGACGTGCGTTACCGCGATCTGCGGCATCTGGTGCGTGACCTTCGGGCCATGGGCGAGACGAACGCGCTCGCCGCGCGACACCGTCGCACGCCGCCCCGCGATCTGTTCGCACGCGCGGCCCGTATCTACGCCGATGCCTTCCCCGACGGGGACGGCATTCGCGCGACGTTCCAGACGGTCTTCCTGACCGGCTGGGCCCCGTCAGAGACCCAACCGAAACCGCTGCGGCCCGGGTCGGCGCAGGTCCGCCTCGCCGATGCGCTGGGCGTGCCGGAAGGACCGGGCGGAATGAACGAGGAAAACGAATGAAAGACATGGGCCATACGCCGCTGCCCCACGCTCCGGCCGATCATCCGAAGGTGCGGATGGGCAAGGTCGGCATCCTTCTGGCGAACCTGGGCACGCCCGATGGATATGGCTATTGGCCGATGCGGCGATACCTGAACGAGTTCCTGTCGGACCGGCGCGTGATCGACTATTCGCCCTTCCTCTGGCAGCCGCTGCTTCAAGGCGTCATCCTGACGTCGCGGCCGTTCCGGTCGGGGGCCAACTACAAGTCGATCTGGAACCACGAGGCGGGCGAAAGCCCCCTTGCGACGATCACCAAGGCGCAGACGGCCGGGATCGCGGCGCGCATGAAGGAGCGGTTCGGGGATCGGGTCATGGTCGATTATGCCATGCGCTACGGCAAGCCCGCGACCATCGACCGGGTGCGGGCGATGCAGGAGGCGGGCTGCGACCGGATCGTGTTCTTCCCGCTCTATCCGCAATACGCGGGCGCCACGACTGCGACCGCCAACGACCAGTTCTTCCGCGGGTTGATGAAGCTCAAGTGGCAGCCCGCGTCGCGCACCGTGCCCGCCTATTTCGAGGACAGCCGGTATATCGACGCGCTCGCGGCATCGGTCGAGCGGGCGTGGTCGGCGGCGGAGGTCGAGCCGGACATCCTGGTCTGTTCGTACCACGGGGTGCCCAGGCGCTACCTGCTCGAAGGCGATCCATATCACTGCCAGTGCCAGAAGACGACGCGCCTGCTGCGCGAGCGGCTGGGCTGGTCGGAGGACCGGATCGTCACGACCTTCCAGTCGCGCTTCGGACCGGAGGAATGGCTCAAGCCCTATACGGTCGAGGAGGTCGCACGGCTGGCGCAGGCGGGCAAGAAGCGCATCGCGGTGATCGCGCCCGCCTTTTCCGCGGATTGCATCGAAACGCTCGAGGAGATCAATGAAGAAATCCGCGAGAGTTTCGAGCATGCCGGCGGAGAGAGCTTTGCCTACATCCCCTGCCTGAACGACGACGAGGCGCATCTCGACGCGCTGTCCGACGTGCTGACGGACAACCTGGCCGGCTGGATCTAAGCCGGTCGGGTCAGCCGCCGATCAGCCGACCGGTAAACACCCTGCCACCGGCGCGGACCTGTGCAAGTCCGTCGGTCAGCATTTTCACGAGTGTGCCCTGAACCGACAGATGCGCCCCTATGACGATGGTTTTCCGCATCTTGTTTCCTTCCCTGTTCTGCCCGTGGTTCCACATTAGGCGGCGGTCCGCGGGGACAAAGAACTTTATGAGCCGATTCGTTTCTAAATCGTAAACGCTGCCTCGAAAGTCACAACCAGTCGCGCAGGACAGGGATGAGCGGGATGTCGGCAGGGGGCATGGGGTAATCGCGCAGGTCGCCCGCTCGAACCCATTTCAGGGCTTGCCCCTCGCACGCGCGCGGTTGTCCCTGCCAGCGACGGCAGGCGAACAGCGGCATGAGCAGATGGAAGTCGTCATAGGCGTGCGACGCGAAGGTCAGCGGGGCGAGGCAGGACGCCCAGGTGTCGATGCCCAGCTCCTCCTGCAACTCGCGGATCAGGGCGGCTTCGGGCGTCTCGCCGGGTTCGACCTTACCGCCCGGAAACTCCCACAGGCCGGCCATCGACTTCCCCTCGGGGCGTTGCGTCAGAAGGACGCGACCGTCCGCGTCGATCAGCGCGACCGCCGACACCAGAACCGTCTTCATCGCGTCAGGACCGGTAATCGGCGTTGATCTCGATGTAGCGGCAGGTCAGATCGCAGGTCCACATGGTATCGGAGGCCTCGCCCAGCCCCAGATCGACCGACAGGGTGATCCGGTCGCGCTTCATGTAGGCCGCGCCGGACTCCTCGGTGTAGTCCGGAGAGACCTGGCCCTTTTCTGCCACGAGGATGTCGCCGAAGCGGATCGTCAGGCGGTCGCGGTCGGCCCGCGCGCCGGACTTTCCCACCGCCATGACGACTCGGCCCCAGTTCGGGTCTTCGCCCGCGATGGCGGTCTTGACCAGCGGGCTGTTGGCGATGGCGGACGCGACGCGGCGGGCGTCGAGCGCGTTTGCGGCCCCCGTCACGCAGACCTCGACCAGCTTCGTCGCGCCCTCGCCGTCCATCACCAGTTGCAGCGCCAGATCCTGCAGCACCTCGTGCAGGGCGTCGCGGAAGGCGCGGCCGCCCCGGGTTCGGGCCGAGGCGATCTCCTCGTTCCCGGCGCGACCCGTCGCCGCGACGACCAGCGTGTCGGAGGTCGAGGTGTCGCTGTCCACCGTCACCGCGTTGAACGTGCGTTTCGTCAGGTCCGGCAGCATGGTCTGCAGCGCCCGGTCGGCGACCTTCGCGTCGGTGAAGACATAGGCCAGCATCGTCGCCATGTCGGGCGCGATCATGCCCGACCCCTTGGCGATGCCCGCGATGGTGACGGTGGTGCCGTCGACATCCACCGTGCGCGTCGATCCCTTCGGGAAGGTGTCGGTCGTCATGATGGCCCGGGCGGCGTCGGCGATGCCCTCGGGCGCCAGCCGCGAGGCCAGCCCGTCAAGCGCCGCGACAATGCGGTCATGGGGCAACGGCTGGCCGATCACCCCGGTGGAGGAGGTGAGGACGCGGCTGGCCGGGATACCGAGCGCATGGCTGACACCGGTGCAGATGGCGGTGACGGACTCGGCCCCCGCCGCCCCGGTGAAGGCGTTGGAATTGCCGGAGTTCACGAGGATGGCCCAACCGCCCGAGGCGCCCCTCTTCTTCAGCTTTTCCTGACAGTCGAGGACGGCCCCCGACCGCGTGGCCGAGGTGGTGAAGACCCCGGCGATGGCGCTGCCCTGCGCGATCTCGGCCAGCATGACGTCGGTGCGACCGGCGTATTTGACGCCCGCCTCGGCCGTGGCGAAGCGGACGCCGTCGATGGCGGGAAGGTCCGGGAAGGCGGGGGCCAGGGGCGACACCAGCGGGCCTTTCGGCGCCGCAAGCTCAGCCTCCAGCTCGGCGATGCGGGCCCTCAGGTGCTTCTTCTTCGGGCCCTTCACCTTGTCCTTCTTGCCGGACTTCCCCATCGCTCAGTTCTCCAGAAGGTCGGTGTCGCGGATGCGGGCGGGGTCGATCTCGACCTCGGTCCGCTCAACCTGGGCGGCCTCGGTCAGGCGCTCCACCTCGGCTTCGACCAGCGCGTTGCGGGCCACGTCCTCCAGCTCCGGGCGCACGTCGTCGAGGGCGGGGACTTCCTGCTCCCGCACCTCGTTGAGGCGGATGACGTGCCAGCCGAACTGGGTCTGCACCGGATCGCTGACCTCGCCTGCCTCCATGCCCTTCACGGCCTCCTCGAACTCGGGGACCATCATGCCGGGGCCGAACCAGCCGAGCTGGCCGCCGTTCGGGCCGGTGGGGCCGGTCGACTCCTCCTGCGCGAGCTCGGCGAAATCTGCGCCCTCCGCGATCTTCCCGGCGATCTCCTGCGCGGCTTCCTCGGTCTCGACCAGGATGTGGCTGGCGTTGTATTCGGTGGCGGGTTCGGCGTTGCCGTAGATCTCGTCATAGGCGGCCTGCACCGCGGCATCGTCCACGGGCTCGGCCGTCAGACGCTCCAGCACACGTCCGGCGAGGAAGGCGCGCGTCTCGTTCTCGAGGCCGATCTCGTCGGCGCGAGACAGATCCTCGCGCGCGGTGTCGGACAGGACCTGCTGCTGGATGATCTGGTCGAGCATTCCCTGGTACAGAAGGTCGTCCGGCAGTTCGAGGTATTGCGCGGGAAGCCGCCCGCGCAGCGCGATGAGGTTGCCTAGCGTGATGTCGGTTCCGTTGACGGTGGCCAGCACGGTCGAGGCATCGGGCTTGGCGGCCCCGTCAGCGGCGTCCTGCGCGAAAGCGGGGGCCGAGAGGGCGAGGGCCAGCGCGGCCCCGGTCAGAAGTCGTGTCATCTTGGTCCTTTCCGGTCGCAGGGACCGATGTTGTCAGGCGTCCCGGGGTGCGTTCGTTGACACCCGTCGGGGCGGGTCTTAAGTGCGGCGAGGATATTTTTCACCGCGCCCGCCCGTGATTTCCCCCTTGTGATATGGGGCCTTTCGATGGTCGGCAAGGGTGCGAGCCGAGGGACGGACATGCTGGGACTGGGTGCTATCGCGAAGAAGGTCTTCGGCACGCCGAACGACCGCAGGGTCAAGGCCACGCTGAAGCTGGTCGAGCGGGTCAATGCGCTGGAGCCGGAGTTCCAGAAGCTGACCGATGATGAGATCAAGGAACGGACGCTCGCTCTCAAGGCGCGGGCGGAAGGCGGGGAATCGCTCGACGACCTGCTGCCCGAGGCCTTCGCCAACTGCCGCGAGGCGGCGCGCCGTGCCTTGGGCCTGCGCGCCTTCGACACGCAGCTTCTGGGCGGGATCTTCCTGCATCAGGGCAACATCGCCGAGATGAAGACGGGCGAGGGCAAGACCCTGGTCGCCACCTTCCCGGCCTATCTGAACGCGCTGGCCGGCAAGGGCGTGCATGTCGTCACCGTCAACGACTATCTGGCGCGGCGCGATGCGGAGTGGATGTCGAACGTCTATTCCGCGCTTGGCCTGACCACGGGCGTCGTCGTCCCTCAGCAGCCGGAGGAGGAGAAGCGCGCAGCATATCAGGCCGACATCACCTATGCGACCAACAACGAGCTGGGCTTCGACTACCTGCGCGACAACATGCGCGCCACGCGCGAGGAGATGGTTCAGCGCGGTCACAACTACGCCATCGTGGACGAGGTGGACAGCATCCTGATCGACGAAGCGCGCACGCCGCTGATCATCTCCGGCCCGTCGGAGGACCGCAGCGACCTCTATCTGCAAGTGGACCGCCTCATTCCCGAGATCACCGAGGAACATTACACCAAGGACGAGAAGCAGCGTTCCGTCACCTTCACCGACGAGGGCAACGAGTGGCTGGAGCAGCGTCTGGTCATGGCCGGTATCCTGCCCGAGGGGCAGTCGCTCTACGACCCGGAATCGACCACCATCGTCCATCACGTCAACCAGGGTCTGCGCGCGCACAAGCTGTTCCAGAAGGACCAGAACTACATCGTGCGCAACGACGAGGTCGTGCTGATCGACGAGTTCACCGGCCGCATGATGGCCGGGCGTCGCCTGTCGGACGGGTTGCATCAGGCCATCGAGGCGAAGGAGGGCGTGTCGATCCAGCCCGAGAACGTGACGCTCGCCTCGGTGACGTTCCAGAACTATTTCCGCCTTTATTCCAAGCTGTCGGGGATGACCGGCACGGCCGCGACGGAAGCCGAGGAATTCGCGTCGATCTATGGTCTCGGCGTGGTCGAGGTGCCGACGAACCGGCCCATCGCGCGCGCCGACGAGCACGATCAGGTCTATCGCACCGCCGCCGAGAAGACCGCCGCCATCGTGGCCGAGATCCGCAAGGCGCACGAGAAGGGCCAGCCGGTCCTCGTCGGCACCACCTCGATCGAGAAGTCCGAGATGCTGTCGCAGCTTCTGCAGAAGGAGGGCCTGCCGCACAACGTCCTGAACGCCCGCCAGCACGAACAGGAAGCCCAGATCGTGGCCGACGCGGGCAAGCCCGCCGCCATCACCATCGCCACCAACATGGCCGGCCGCGGCACCGACATCCAGCTGGGCGGCAACGTCGAGATGAAGGTGCTGGAGGCGCTGGCCGCCGACCCCGATGCAGACCCCGACGAGGCCCGCGCGCGGATCGAGGCGGAGGTTGCCGCCGACAAGGAGAAGGTCAAGGAGGCGGGCGGGCTGTTCGTCCTGGCCACGGAACGTCACGAGAGCCGGCGCATCGACAACCAGCTGCGCGGCCGGTCGGGCCGTCAGGGCGATCCGGGGCGGTCGGTGTTTTTCCTGTCGCTCGACGACGACTTGATGCGGATCTTCGGATCGGAACGGCTGGAAAAGGTGCTGAATACCCTGGGCATGAAGGAAGGCGAGGCGATCATCCACCCTTGGGTGAACAAGTCGCTGGAGCGTGCGCAGGCCAAGGTCGAGGGGCGCAACTTCGACATCCGCAAGCAGCTTCTGAAGTTCGACGACGTGATGAACGACCAGCGCAAGGCCGTCTTCGAGCAGCGGCTGGAGATCATGGAAGCCGAGGACATCGGCGAGATCGCGCAGGACATGCGCCATCAGGTCGTCGATGATCTGGTGGACGAATACCTGCCGCCGAAGTCCTACGCCGACCAATGGAACGCGCGCGGGCTCTATGCGGCCGCGCTCGACACGCTGGGCATCGACGTGCCCGTCATCGACTGGGCCGACGAGGAGGGCGTGGATCAGGAGGTCGTGCGCGAACGTCTCTACGAGGCGAGCGACAAGCTGATGGCCGAGAAGGCGGAGGCCTTCGGGGCCGAGCAGATGCGCCAGATCGAAAAGCAGTTCCTGCTCCAGACCATCGACGGCAAGTGGCGTGAGCATCTTCTGACGCTCGAACACCTGCGGTCGGTGGTGGGGTTCCGCGGCTACGCGCAGCGGGACCCGCTGAACGAATACAAGACCGAAGGCTTCCAGCTGTTCGAGTCGATGCTCGACAGCCTTCGCAGCGACGTTACGCGCAAGCTCGCCCGCGTCCGGCCCCTGTCGGAGGAGGAGCGCAAGGCGATGATCGAGCAGATGATCGCCCAGCAGCGCGCCACCGCCGCAGCCGGCACGCCGCAGCCGGTCGATCAGCCGACAGCTGCGGCGGATGGCGCGGCGCCGGGCTTCGTGGCCGACAACCCCTCGACCTGGGGCAACCCCGGCCGGAACGAACCTTGCCCCTGCGGGTCGGGCAAGAAATTCAAGCACTGCCACGGGGCCTATTGATGACGCCCGCCGGCGCGGGCGACCGCCGGCGCCTGATCCTCCATATCGGTCATGGCAAGACGGGCAGTTCGGCCATCCAGAGCTTCCTGTCCGCCAACCGCGACCGGCTTGCGGCGGCGGGGATCGACTATCCGCCGTTGTCGTCGGAAGCGGAGGAGCGGGCCACCCGCGGCGACACCATGTTAGGAAACCTGGCGATGGGGGCGGACTGGGTGCAGGCCATCCACCGGCGCATGGCGGAAAGCCGTCAGAACGTCGTCCTGTTCTCGAACGAGACCGTCTTCCACAAGGTCGGGTCGGATCCTGCGCCCTTCGCCGACCTTGCCCGTGCCCATGCTCTGACGGTGGTGATGTTCCTGCGCGACCCGTTCGACCATGTGCTGTCGAGCTATGACCAGGCGCTGAAACGGGGACGCCTGCCTGCGACGCCGGAGTCCCACGCGGGGAAAAGCCGGGTTCTGGAACAGGCGGCGGATCTTCTCGACGGGCTCGACCACTTTGGTGTGCCGGTCGTGCTGCGGAACTATTCGCGCAGCCCCGACCTGCTCGCGACGTTCCTCGGCACGCTTCCCCTCGCCGACCCCGACAGGTTCCTCATGGGTTCCACGGTCGGGGACCGGCCGGTCAACCGGTCGCTCGCCGCAGGGGAGCGATCGTTCCTCCGCGCCCTCGTGCAAAGCGGGGCGGGGTCGCTTGCCCGCGGTGTGGCCGATGCCCTGGTCGACGGTCTGCCACGCGTCCCGGCCGACAGGGTGTCGCTGTCGCCCGAGGTCGTGGCCGAACTGTCCGCGGCATGGGCCGGCCCGTTGGCCCGCATCAACGCCCGCCTGCCCGCGGACGAGAGGCTGAGGCTGATCGCTCCCGAACCGGCGGACCCGCGATCCATGCCCGCGACGCTGGATGCCGAGCAGCTGTCGGTCATCGCCACCGCCATCGCACGGGAGATGCGGCGCATGGCCACGCCATCGGCGAAGCAGGAGGAGTTCGACACCTTCTGGACGCTGGCGGACAAGCACGAGACGGGCGCGCGGGTAAGCCGGGGGGAGCAGGCCTTCCTTCTTCGCAAGGCGCTGGAGATCAGGCCGGGCGCGCCCGTCGTGAAACGCCGCCTGCGCGCGATCCTGGCGTCGCGACTGGGCGAACCGCAGAACTCAGGTCCCTTGTCGGGGTAATTGCCAAGGCCCGCTGCGCGCGCGAAAGTGGCGCATGGAAGACGACATCCTCGAAACGATCCCCCTGCGCGACGAACTCCTGAGCCTCTGGGCGCAGGCGTCGGGGATGGTGGCCGACATGCTGCAGCCGGGGTGGAAGCTGTGGCAGTGCTTCATCATCCTCGGCCTGGTGCTGCTCGCCTGGGTGCTACGGCGCTTGGCGGGCGACGCGATGACGCGCTGGATGCGGAACCAGACCGGCCGTCCGAAATGGCAGCTTCGCTGGCTTGTGATCGTGCGCAACCGGCTGGGACTGGTGATCTTCGCCCTGCTGGGCTGGGCCGTGTTCCTCGTGATGCGCGAGGTGACATGGCCCTCGCGCAGCTATCTTATAGGCCTTGCCGCGACCATGGGCACGGCCTGGATGGTGGTCAGCTTCGTCGCGCGCCTGGTGCGCAACCCGTTCTTGCGCAAGATCGTGACCTGGGGACTGTGGATCTATGTCACGCTGTTCTACCTCGGCGTCCTCGACGAGACACGGCAGCTTCTGAACGACCTGGCCATCGAGTTCGGGACCTTTCGCGTCTCGGCCCTTGGCATCGTCACGGCGTTGGTGGCCATCGGCGTCCTGTTCGCGGGCGCCCGCGTTCTGGCGCGCACCACGGCCAGCCGTATCTCGAAGAACGAGGACATCAGCCCTTCGATGCGGGTCCTCGTCGTCAAGCTGGTCCAGATCGTTCTCTACGTCGGCGCGTTCTTCCTGGGGCTCAAGGCGGTGGGGTTCGACCTCACGGGGCTTGCGGTCCTGTCGGGCGCGATCGGCGTGGGCCTCGGCTTCGGCCTGCAAAAGGTGGTGTCGAACCTTGTTTCGGGGTTCATCATCCTGCTCGACAAGTCGATCAAGCCCGGCGACGTCATAACGATCGGCGACACCTTCGGATGGATCAACTCGCTGACAGCCCGCTACGTGTCGATCACCACGCGCGACGGCAAGGAATATCTGATCCCGAACGAGGATCTCATCACCGGGCAGGTGGTGAACTGGTCCCATTCGAACAGCTTCGTGCGCCTCGACATCTTCTTCGGCACGGCCTACGGCGACGACCCGCATCTGGTCCGCAAGGTCGCCATAGAAGCAGCGGTCGACACGCCGCGCGTGCTGAAATCGACGCCGCCCGTCTGTCACATCGTCGGTTTCGGCGACTCGTCTGTGGATTACATCCTGCGGTTCTGGATCGCGGATCCGACGCAGGGCCTCACGAACATTCGCGGCAACGTCTACCTGGCCCTCTGGGACGCATTCAGGGAGGCGGGCATCTCCATTCCCTTCCCACAGCGCGAGGTGCGTGTGCTGGCTGATGCGGCCGGTCCGCAGACGCCGGGCGACTGACGGGGGCGCATTGACGATGGGCAGCGGGATGCCCACATGGCCCCTGATGCGTTGCCGGGGATGGTCCCCGGTGCTAGACTTTTCAGGTGTCGTGCTCCGCGCGCGACCCCACATCCCGGAGGATCGGGCACTGACTGCCGATACCACACCTTCCCATGCGGCCGACGCTCCGCGCGCGCCGGGGGACCAGAGGGCCAGCGACGCCACGCTCGCGCTCATCCTGAACTCGCTCGATGAAGACAAGGCCGAGGACATTGTGCAGATCGACCTGCGCGGCAAGTCGTCCGTGGCCGATCACATGGTGGTCTGCTCGGGCCGGTCGACCCGGCAGGTCACGTCGATCGCCGAGAAGCTGTCCGAAAGACTCAAGGACACGCTGGGCCGCACCGCCCGGACCGAGGGCAAGACCCAGGGCGACTGGGTGCTGCTCGACGCGGGCGACGTCATCGTTCACATCTTCCGCCCCGAGGTGCGGGAGTTCTATCAGCTCGAGAAGATGTGGCAGGACCCGTCGGCCGCGCAAGCCGCCCGTCCCATCTGAGGTGAAGTTGCAGCTCATCGCCGTGGGCCGTCTCCGCAAGGGGCCGGAACGCGCTCTCGTCGACGATTATCTCGACCGGTTCGCCAAGGTCGGGCGGGGCGTCGGCCTGCCGCCCGTGTCGATAGTGGAGGTCGAGGCGAAGGGCGGGATGGGTCCCGAGGCTGCGGTCATCGACCGTGCCCTGGCCCCCGGCGCGGCAATGGTTCTCTGCGACGAACGCGGAAAACAGATGACATCGCCCGATTTCGCGGCCCGCATCGGCGACTGGCGCGACGGCGCGTGCGACGTGGCCTTCGTGATCGGCGGCGCGGACGGGCTGGACGCGGGCCTGCGCGCGCGGGCCGACCTTGCCATCGGCTTCGGCGCGATGGTCTGGCCGCATATGCTGGTGCGCGTCATGCTGGCCGAACAGCTCTACCGCGCGGCTTCCATCCTTGCGGGCAGCCCCTATCATCGGGTCTGAAGCCCGCAGGAACCGAGGCGAAGGGAAGACCATGAAGAAGAAACCCGTTGTGCTGTGCATCCTGGACGGTTGGGGCGTCTCGGACCGGCCCGAGCAATCCGCGCCCGACGTGGCCGACACGCCGAACTTCGACCGCCTGATGGCGACCTGCCCCCATGCCACGCTGACGACCTTCGGCCCCGCGGTGGGCCTGCCGGAAGGGCAGATGGGCAATTCCGAGGTGGGGCACATGAACATCGGCGCAGGGCGCACGGTGTGGATGGACCTCGGCCTCATCAACAGGTCCATCGAGGAAGGCACCTTCGCCAAGGAACGCGCGCTGACGGACTGGATCCGCGCGCTGCGGGACGGTGGCGGCCGGGCGCACCTGATGGGGGTGATCTCGGACGGCGGCGTGCACGGCCACATCGATCACCTGCTCGCCGCTGCCCGCGTGCTGACGGAGGCCGGCGTGCCGGTCGTCGTCCATGCGATCACCGACGGCCGCGACGTGCCGCCCAATTCCGCGGAAGGCTTCTTGAACCGGCTGCTCGACGGCCTGCCCGAAGGCGCCACGGTCGCCACGCTGACCGGGCGCTACTACGCGATGGACCGCGACAACCGCTGGGACCGCGTGCAGCGCGCCTGGGCTGCGATGACGTGGGGCGAGGGCGAGCATGTGCCCGATGTACACGCCGCGCTGGCGGAGGCGCGGGCGCGCGGCGAGAGCGACGAGTTCATCCACGCCACGGTCATCGGCGACTACGAGGGGATGCGCGATGGCGACGGCCTGTTCTGCCTGAACTTCCGCGCCGACCGCGCGCGCGAGATCCTGGCGGCCCTGGCCGACCCCGATTTCGACGATTTCGAGACGCGGGGCCGGCCCGCGTTGCACATGCTGGGCATGGTCGATTATTCCGAGGCGCACGATGCCTACATGTCCACGGTCTTTCCCAAGCAGACCGTCCCTAACACCTTGGGGCATTGGGTGGCGCTGAAGGGTCTGACGCAGTTCCATTGCGCCGAAACCGAGAAATACCCCCACGTCACCTTCTTCCTGAACGGCGGCGTCGAGGAGCCGGAGGAGGGCGAGGACCGGCACATGCCGAAGTCCCCCGATGTCGCCACCTATGACCTGCAACCCGAGATGTCGTCGGTCGAGGTGACGGACCATTTCGTCGCCGCGATCGAGAAGGGCTACGACCTGATCGTGGTGAACTATGCCAACCCCGACATGGTGGGCCACACCGGCGATCTGCAGGCCGCTGCCCGCGCCTGCGAGGCGGTCGACACAGGCCTGGGTCGCGTGCTTACAGCTTTGGAAGGGACCGATGGCGCGATGATCGTCTGCGCCGACCACGGCAACTGCGAGACGATGGTGGATGCGGAGACCGGCAAGCCGCACACCGCGCATACGACCAACCCCGTGCCCGTGATCCTCTACGGCGCGCCCGAGGGGACGCGGCTGAACGACGGGACGCTGGGCGATCTGGCGCCTACGCTGCTGGAGCTGATGGGGGTGGAGAAGCCCATCGAGATGACGGGCGAGAGCCTGATCGCATGATCCTGCGGGCCATTCCGATCCTCGTGTGCCTGTCGCTGCCCGCCGCCGCGCAGACCGCCTCCGAGGGGGCGCGGCTGGCGGCGGGGAAGCTCGCCACCGCCGCGCGACAACTGGACGAGGCGGGCGGCGCGTCGGACCGCGTGGCCGCCTTGACGGCCGTGATCCGCGCCTATGAGGACGGGCTGTCGGCGCTGCGCGACGGGTTGCGACAGGTGGCGCGGCGCGAAAGCTCGCTGACGGCGGTTCTCAGCGCGCGCGAGGCGGAGGTCGCCCGGCTCATCGCCGCGTTGCAGGCGATGGAACGCGCGCCGGGGCCGCTTCTGCTGCTGCATCCGTCGGGGCCGCTCGGCACCGCGCGCGCGTCGATGATGCTGGCCGAGGTGACCCCCGCGCTCGACGCACGGGCCGACGAATTGCGGGTGGCATTGGCCGACCTTCGCGACCTGCGGCTGTTGCAGGAATCGGCTGCCGATAGCCTGGAGGAAGGCCTGGCCGGAGTGCAGGAGGCCCGCGTCGCCCTGTCCGAGGCCATCGCGGAGCGCACCGACCTGCCCGCGCGCATGACCGACGACGGCGCGCGCATCGCCGCGCTCCTGGGCCGGGTGGACACGCTGGAGGCCTTCGCCGACGGTCTCGGCACCCTGCCGGGGACGGAGGAGACCGAACTGACCCTGCCGCTGCCCGCACCGGCGGCCGGGACGCTTCTGCACGGGTTCGATGAGGCGGACGCGGCGGGGATCGCGCGGCCGGGTCTCGTGTTGGCCGTGCCGCCCGCCGCGATCGTCACGGCCCCCGCGGCGGGCACGGTGCGATATGCCGGCCCGCTCCTCGATTACGGCAATGTGATCATCCTCGAGCCCGAACCGGCCACTTTGCTGGTGTTCGCAGGGCTCGACGAGGTCTACGCACGTCAGGCGGAGATCCTGGCACCCGGTGCGCCGCTGGGGCTGATGGGCGGTGCGGCGCCCGATGCGGTGGATTTTCTGCTCGGGACGGTCGGCGGCGGTGGCGCATCGCGTTCCGAGACGCTTTATATCGAACTGAGACAGGGCGGCAGGCCCGTGGACCCGGCGACCTGGTTCGCCATCGAATAGGGAAACGACATGAACAAGCTTGCGATGGCCGCCGGGGGCGGCATCCTGGCGGGGATTCTCGCCACGACCCAGCTGGCGGGTCCGCTTCTCGCGCAGGAGGCCGGGAAGGCCTCCGTCTACGAACAGCTCGACCTGTTCGGGATCGTCTTCGAGCGGATCCGCAACCAGTACGTCGAGGAAGTCGACGAGGGCGACCTGATCGAGGCCGCGATCAACGGGATGCTCACCTCGCTCGACCCGCACAGCTCCTACCTGCCGCCGCGCGATTTCGAGGACATGCAGGTCGACACCCGCGGCGAATTCGGCGGCCTCGGCATAGAGGTCACGCAGGAGGATGGCTACGTCAAGGTCATCACCCCTATGGACGGCACCCCCGCCTTCGAAGCCGGGGTCGAGGCGGGCGACTACATCACCGCCGTCGACGGCGAGAGCATCCTGGGCTTCACGCTGGAGGAAGCGGTCGAACTGATGCGCGGCCCCGTGGGGTCGGACATCGTCGTCACCATCCTGCGCGAGGGGCTGGAGGAGCCGCTCGACATCACCATCACCCGCGACACGATCAAGCTGACCGCCGCACGTGTCCGCCGCGAGGGCAACAGCGTGGTCATCCGCGTGTCGACCTTCAACGACCAGACCGTCCCCAACGTCCATGAGGGCTTCGAGGAGGTCGTGGCCGAGATGGGCGGGTTGGAGAACGTGAACGGCGTCGTGCTGGACCTGCGCAACAACCCCGGCGGCCTGCTAACGGCGGGCGTGGATCTGGCGGACGATTTCCTCGAACAGGGAGAGATCGTCTCGACCCGGTCGCGCAACGCCGAGGACGGTGACCGCTTCAACGCGGAAGACGGCGACATCATCGACGGCCTTCCCATGGTGGTGCTCATCAACGGCGGGTCGGCCTCGGCCTCCGAGATCGTGGCCGGCGCGCTTCAGGATCATCGCCGTGCGGTGGTCGTGGGCACCAAGTCCTTTGGCAAGGGCAGCGTGCAGACCATCATGCCGGTGCAGGGCGACGGCGCGATCCGCCTGACGACGGCGCGCTACTACACACCCTCGGGCCGGTCGATCCAGAACCTCGGGATCAGCCCCGACATCGTCGTGGTCCAACCGCCGCGTGAGTTGCCGGACGCCGAGGAGACGGCGGAAGAGACCGCCCGCCCGACCCGCACCGAGTCGAGCCTGCGCGGCGCGCTGACCAACGACAGCCTGTCGCCCGACGAGCAGGAGCAGATCCGCAAGGAGCAGGCGGACGCGGAGGATGCCGCAAAGCTGCGCGAGGAGGACTACCAGATGGCCTATGCCATCGACATCCTGAAAGGCCTGACGGCCATCGAGCCGAAGTGACCGAAACCAAGACGGCGCCCATGACCCCGGAGATCGCCAGCCTGCCCTGGCGCCCCTGCGCGGGTGTCTGCCTGACCAACCCTTCGGGGCTGGTCTGGGTGGGCGAGCGGCTGGACCGGCCCGGTGCCTGGCAGATGCCGCAGGGCGGGATCGACGCGGGGGAGACGCCCCGCGACGCCGCCCTGCGCGAACTGACCGAGGAGACGGGCCTGTCGCCCGGATCCGTCACCCTGCGCGCCGCGCTGCCCGAGCCGCTGCGCTATGACCTGCCTGCCGACCTGGCGGGCAAACTCTGGAAGGGGCGCTACCGCGGGCAGGAGCAGCACTGGTTTCACATGGTCTACGACGGGCCGGACGATGCCGTGGACCTCGACGCCCATGTCCGCGAGTTCTCACGCTGGGCCTGGCTTTCCGGCCCCGAGGTGCTGGCCGCCATCGTGCCCTTCAAGCGCGACATCTATGCCGCCGTCCTGCGGGGGTTCGACCTGCTGTGAGCCCTGCGCCCTTTCACCGGAGACATCCATGCGCCGCCTGATCCTCGCTGCCCTCATCTCCACCGCCATGGCCGGGCAGGCGAACGCCCTGTCGTGTCTTCGGCCCAGCGTCCAGCGAAGCTTTGCCACGGCGAGCGAATCGGACGCGCAATACGTGCTGGCGGTCGGCCGCATCCGGCTTCTGCCGGGGGAGAAGGTTCCCTCCACCGGCAGCGACCCGAACGCGCGGCAGGGCTATTCCGTCAAGGCGCGCTTCGACGGCAAGCTGGCGGCGGCGGACGGCTTCACCGAGGACGCGGCGTTTCCGCTGACGGTGCAGGTGGAATGCGCGGGGGCGTGGTGCGGGGGCGTCCCGCTCGACCGGGTTCTCGCGTTCATCGAGCGCCGGGGCGAGGAGAACGTGCTCGTGGAAGGCCCGTGCCCCGCCTTCGCCCTGGCCGCGCGACCCGAGACCATCGCCGCCGCCGAAGCCTGCCTGTCGGGCGGGGATTGCACCCCGCCCGAAGGTTGAACGACGGGCGGATTACTCGCCGATGGCCACACCCTCGCGCCGCGGGTCGGCGCCGCCGGTGAGCGTCTCGCCCAGGGCTATGACATGGAGGCCGGAGGTCAGGTCGCGCACCTCGGTCTCGAACCCAAGCTGCTGCAAGGCTCCGGCCATGTCCGCGGCGGATGTCCCTTCCTCCAGATCGAAGGTACCGAAGCGGTTGACCATGTTGGGCAGCGCGATGGCGGCCTGCACGTCCATGTCCCAGTCCATGTGGGCGATGATGGTCTTGGCGACATAACCGATGATCCTGCTGCCGCCGGGGCTGCCCACCACGAGGACGGGCTTGTCGTCGCGCATCACGATGGTCGGCGCCATGGAAGACCGGGGCCGCTTGCCCGGCTCGACCCGGTTGGCGACGGGCCGCCCGTCCTCATGCGTCTCGAAGCTGAAGTCCGTCAGTTCGTTGTTGAGGAGGAACCCGCCCGGCGCCAGCAACCGCGATCCGAAGCCGTTCTCGATGGTCGTCGTCATCGACAGGGCATTGCCGTCCGCATCCACGATGGAGATGTGCGAGGTCGACGGCAGTTCGATGCTCCGGTCGTCGCTCAGGAGCATCGCGTGATCCCAGGGCGGCGTTCCGGCGCTGACCTCGGGCAGGCTGTCGTCGCCCGACAGAAGATCCGCCCGTTCCGCCAGATAGGCGGGGTCCAGAAGCCCGCTGACAGGCACCGGAACATAGTCGCTGTCGGCCATGTAGCGGCCCCGGTCCGCAAAGGCGAGGCGGGAGGCGTCGCCGATGATCCGCCAGGCCTCCGCGCTGTCGGGACCCATGGCGCCGATGTCGTAGGGCTCGATCAGCCCCAGGATCTGCCCCACGGTCAGCGCGCCGGACGAGGGCGGGCCCATGCCGCAGACCTCGGCCTCGCGATAGGGCGCGCAGACGGCCTCGCGCTCCACCACGTCATAGGCGGTCAGGTCGTCGAGCGTCAGGACACCCGGCTGCGCCGCGCCCCGCACCGTCGCCACGATCCCCTCGGCCACCTCGCCGGAATAGAAGGCATCGGTGCCGTCGCGCGCCAGCTTGCGGAGCGTCTCGGCATAGGCGGCGTTCTTGAGGGTCGAGCCTTCGGCGATGGCCTGTCCGTCCGGCAGGAAATAGGCGGCCGTGGCATCGGAGACCGACAGCTTGTCCGCATCCTCGGCCACCAGCGCGGCGAGGCGTGGCGAAACCGCGAACCCGTCTTCGGCGAGGCCTATGGCGTCGTCGAAGAGCGTGGACCAGGCGGTGCGGCCCCAGCGGCGGTGCGCCTCCTCCAGCAGCATCGGCGTACCGGGGGTGCCGACCGACAGGCCGCCGACGACCGCGTCGAAGAACTCCATCGGCGTGCCGTCGTCCTTGAGGAACAGCTTGGGCGTCGCGGCCATCGGCGCGGTCTCCCGCCCGTCGAGCGTCGTGAGCTCACCCGTGGCGGCGTCGTACCAGACGAGGAAGGCGCCGCCGCCCAGACCCGAGGACTGCGGCTCGACCAGCCCCAGCACGGTCTGCACCGCGACCATGGCGTCGGCCGCCGTGCCCCCCTCGCGCAGGACGCGGGCACCGGCCTCGACGGCCAGCGGATTGGCGGCGGTGATCATCCAGTTCTCCGCCTCCACCGGGGCGCGGGCCTCGGTCGCCGTGCCGGTCGCGCCTTCGGGCGTGACGGCGTCGGTGGCGATCTGGGCCTGGGCCGGCAGGGCCAGCAACAGCGATAGGGTCAGGGCAATACGCATGATCTCTCTCCCGTCGTGAATGGCGACAGGATGACGGCATCGGTCGCAAAAACAATCCTTCATGTGACGCGGGGGCACAAAGGCGCCGCGACGGGGCCGGGGGCGTTGAACTGCACGCGGCAGCGGGGCTAGGTGCGGGAATGACATTGCAGGAACTCTACGCGGCCCGCGTGGCCAAGGGGCGCATCACCCCCGACCCCGCGCAGGAGGCCGCGCTGGCGCCGCTCGAGACGATCCGCGCCAAGCTGGCGGAGCCGGACCGGCGCGGCCTGTTCGGGCGGCGCAAAGCCCCCGAGGGGTCGATGGGGTGTTATCTGTGGGGGGGCGTCGGGCGCGGCAAGTCGATGTTGATGGACCTGTTCCACGAAGCCGCGCCGGTGCCGTCGCGCCGCGTCCACTTCCACGCATTCATGCAGGAGATCCACGACGGGATGCACCGCGCCCGCGCGGCCGGGCAGACCGACGTGGTGGGCCCCGTGGCCGAGGCGGTGATCGCCGATACCCGCGTGCTTTGCTTCGACGAGATGCAGATCACCGACATCACCGACGCCATGGTCGTGGCCCGCCTGTTCGACAAGCTGTTCGCGGGGGGCGTGCATGTGGTCACGACGTCGAACCGGCGGCCCGACGACCTCTACAAGGACGGGCTGAACAGGGCGCTGTTCCTGCCCTTCATCGAGATGGTGAAGGAGCGGATGATTGTGCACGAACTGGCCTCGCCGCGCGACTGGCGGCAGGACCGCCTGACAGGGGAGACGCGATACTTCGTGGGCGGCGGCGCATTGGATGACGTCTGGGCCCGCCTGTCGGGCGGCCGGTCGGAGGGGCTGACGCTCCGGGTCAAGGGCCGCGACCTGCGGCTGGAGGATTTCGCATCGGGGGTTGCGCGGGCGTCCTTCGCCGACCTATGCGGCCGGCCGCTCGGGGCGGGCGATTATCTGGCACTGGCGCGGGCGGTGCGGGTGCTGATCCTGACTGACGTTCCACGGCTGGACCGCGCCCACCACAACGAGACGCGCCGCTTCGTCACGCTGATCGACGCGCTCTACGAGGCGGGGGTCAAGCTGATCGTGTCGGCCGAGGCCGAGCCGGAGGACCTGTCGGGCACCGACGTCTTCGAGTTCGAGCGGACCGCGAGCCGCCTGCGCGAGATGCAGGCCGAGGATTGGGGCAAGGACGCGTCGGCGGGCCAGGGCCCATAGCCTCTCGGCGAATGGCGGCGGCGCAGGTTGCGGCTGGGTTGTCGCAGCGGGTGGCGATGCGCTGGAAAGTCCTTGATGCGGCAGACGGCGCGTTGGACGAGGTCTCGGCGTTATTGGCAAGCCCGACCTTGTTGCCCGTGGCGTCAGGGTCGATGCCCGTTCTACAGACGGCGTTTCGGATGTCCTAAGGAGTTGAGGACGCCAGCCATCAGGCGCGCCCTCCGACAATCTCACAGCGGGCAAGCGACACGCCCTCCTTCGTGCCCCGGCTATGGAACGTCTTTCGCGCGGTTCAGTGCTTCCGCCGAGGCGCCCACGGAAAACGTCGCGGTGAAGAACGTCGGGTCCATCCATAAATCCACGCCGGAAAGCACGTTCGCCGTGACGCCGATGTTTCCGTGCTCGGGATCTTGCAGCATCGCTTTGTCGTTCGTCAGGTCGTCTTCAAAGTTCTTCGACCGTTCCGGGGCGAAGCCGCTTTTCTGCTCGCCGAGGTTCGGGAAGAAATACTCGCTTTCGTAAGGCGTCCTGCGTTCCTCCGTGAACAGCTTGACCGGATAGAGCCTGTTCCGCCCCATGTCGTGGCGCCGGCGGATTTCGGCGAAAGTGGCGGAAACGGCGAACGGCCCCGCTGCCGAGAAGATGTGCTTACGTTTCTCATGCTCCTTGCTCGCCGGCCTGATCCACATCTCCGACGGGTAGCGGTCGGATGAGGTTTCTTCGCCGGTTTCGGAGGCTTGGGTTCGCTTGCTGAAGGTCTTCTCACCCGTCCTGTCGTCCTCCATCCAGTGGTAACAGGTAGACCCACAGATCGAACTCGACTTCCGCGGAATGTCCGTAACGCGGACCCTGCGGTCTGCCTCCCTTATCGCCGCCGCCGCCGGCTGTCCCCTACGTCCCGCGCAGCATACAGCAGGCAGCCCCCTATAGCGGCCGCTTCGGCGGTCGAAAGGATGCCGGCGTCCGGGTGGCGCGCGTGACGGTCATCCGAGGACTGCAGGTCAGCCGGTCTCGGACTCCACTTCATGGATGTTGGCCTCAGGTGGGCGAGACCTCGACCAGCGCTGCGGCGGCATGGGAAAGGTCGCCCCGGACGGTGACTTCGGCAACGGAGTCGAGCCTCTTCACCGCGCCCGCCTGCCGACGCCTTCCACGCCAGTCCTCAAAGTCCAGCCCGTCGAGCGGCGCGAAGGTGCCCAGCCCCCGGCGGGGCGGCACATGGACGGTCGCGCCCGAATTGAACGGCGCGATCTCGGCCCGGTCCCACACCGGCGCAAGCAGGCGGAGGGTGTCGAAGACGTGCCATTCGCTGGCGTAGCCGTGTCGCCTGCGGGCCTTCAGGTTGCCCGCGCCATGCCGCTTCGTGGGCCAGAAGAACACACGCACGTTCAGCATGCCAAGCCAGTCCGCCGGCGTCAGCGCGTCGTCCAGCACGCCGGCCAGCCGC
Organism: Jannaschia rubra; assembly: GCF_001403735.1. Classification (GTDB taxonomy): domain Bacteria; phylum Pseudomonadota; class Alphaproteobacteria; order Rhodobacterales; family Rhodobacteraceae; genus Jannaschia; species Jannaschia rubra. The sequence goes on along the minus strand of NZ_CXPG01000014.1, from coordinate 176,584 downwards.
TTCTCGGACAGGGGCGCATTGTCGGTGATCCGTACCGACGTGCCGTCTGCCAGGGTCAGGTCAATCGCGCGGGGACGGCGGGTATCGGGCAATTCCTGCCCCGCCAGCCGGGCAAGGCTGCGCGCGGTCAGGAGCCCATGCCGCCGGATGCCGTCGAGGCTGCCTGCGGACGACAGACGGTAGAGGCGGGGATGCCGGGCGGCGAAGGCTTCGGGTGTCACAGGCGACGCCGGGGCAGGGCCAGCGACGACATGATGAGCGGCCCGCAGGGGTTCGCCGCATCGGGCGAGACGGCGAGCGGGGTGTCGGGGGTGATGCCCGATTCTTCGATGAAGACGCCGTCGACGCAGACGTCCTGCGCCCGGTTGCCGCCGTTGAAGCCGAAGCCCGGATCGCCGCAGTCGTCGGCGAATCCGTTGGCGTTCCATTCCTGATAGGTGCCGTTCTCGCGGTAGCCGCCCATGGGAAACGACAGCGTGCGCGTGTCGAAGCGGAGGGTGAACGAGGTGTCGGGCTTCCGGTCCTTGAGCGACCATTGCCCCAGCCGCCGGTCGTCGTGCCAGCCGGTGATGCCGAAGGAGGTGACGCTGTCTTCGGTCACGATGCCGCGGATGTCGTCCGGGTAGCCGATGTGCCCTTCGATCCGGTAGCCGTTCGCGCCGGTCCAGCAGAAGGCGTGGGTCGCCGCCTGCGCCGGGGTGGCCAGGGCGGCAACGAGGAGCGCGAGGCGGATCATGCGTTTTCCCTCAGGACATGGCCGGCAAGATAGAGCGACCCGCAGATCAGGATGCGGGCGTCGGGTGCCCGGGCGGTGACGGTGGCGATGGCCTGCGCGACGGAACCGGCCTCCGATGCGGACAGACCCGCGCGCGTCGCGGCGGCGACGGTCTCGGCGGCCGTCAGCGTGTTCGTCTCGCCGGGGATCGAGACGGCGTGCAGGTCGTCTGCCAGCGGCGCGAGCGGCGCCATGTAGCCGGTGGCGTCCTTGGTGTTGAGCATTCCGCAGATCAGGTGCAGCGGAGCGGGCGGCAGGCGGGTCAGCGCCTCGGCCAGCGCGGCCCCGGCGGCAGGATTGTGCCCGCCGTCGAGCCAGAGTTCGGCGCCGCCCGCCGCATCGACCAGCGGCCCCGATCGAAGCCGTTGCAGGCGGGCGGGCCATTCGGCACGCGTCATCGCGGCCTCGGCCCCGGCGGCACGGTCCAGAAGGCGCAGCGCGGCTATGGCGGCGCCGGCATTGTGCGCCTGGTGCCGGCCGATCAGCCGCGGCAGGGGCAGGTCCATCAGCCCGGTCTCGTCCTGGAAGATCAGGCGGCCGGCTTCCTCGGCCACATGCCAGTGCTGGCCGTGGACGTGGAGCGGTGCGCCCAGCCGCGCGGCCTGCCGTTCGATGACCTCGAGCGCCGCGTCGTCTTGCGGGCCCACGACGCAGGGCACCCCGCGTTTCAGGATGCCAGCCTTCTCGCCCGCGATGGCGGCCAGCGTGTCGCCCAGGAACCCCTCGTGATCTATGGACACGGGCGTGATCACGCAGAGCGCCGGATCGACGACGTTGGTCGCATCGAGCCGTCCGCCCAGCCCGACCTCCAGCAGGGTCCAGTCGGCGGGGGTGCGCGCGAAGGCCAGGAAGGCGGCGCAGGTCGTGATCTCGAAATAGGTGACGGGTGCGTCGCCGTTCGCCTGCTCGCATTCCGTCAGCAGGGCCGACAGCTCGTCCTCCGCGATCAGGTCGCCCGCCACGCGGATGCGTTCGTGGAAGCGGGCCAGATGCGGCGAGGTATAGGCATGGACGGTATCGCCCGCCCCCTCCAGCCCGGCGCGGATCATGGCGAGCGTCGATCCCTTGCCGTTGGTGCCTGCGATGTGGACCACGGGCGGGATGGCCCGTTCGGGGTGATCCAGCGCCCCCAGCAGGCGGTGAACCCGGTCGAGCACCAGGTCGATCACCTTGGGATGCAGCGACATCAGCCTTTGCAGGACGACGTCCGACCCCTCGGTCACTTCGCATCTTCCGGCTGCGCCTCGGGGGCGGGAGCGATCGCGACCTCGGCCACGACGGGGGCGGGCAGTTCGCCGTGCACGATCGGTCCCTGGCCCGTCAGCATCCGCAGGATGGTGGCCAGTTCGTCGCGCAGTTCGCCGCGCGGCGTCACCCGGTCGAGCATCCCGTGGTCGAGAAGGTATTCCGCCCGCTGGAACCCCTCGGGCAGCGTTTCGCGGATGGTCTGCTCGATCACGCGCGGCCCGGCGAAGCAGATCAGCGCACCCGGCTCGGCGATCTGCACGTCGCCCAGCATCGCATAGCTCGCCGTGACGCCACCCGTGGTCGGATGGGTCAACACGACGACATAGGGCAGCCCCGCCTCCTTGAGCATCTCGACCGCCACTGTCGTGCGCGGCATCTGCATCAGCGACAGTATCCCCTCCTGCATCCGCGCGCCGCCCGCGGCCGAGAACAGGATCAGCGGCCGGTGCAGCGCCACGGCGCGTTCGGCGGCGGCGATGATCGCGTTGCCAACGGCCATGCCCATGGACCCGGCCATGAAGCCGAAATCCTGCGCGGCGGCGACGACGGGGGTGCGGTGGATCTCGCCCTCGGCCACCAGCATGGCCTCGGCCTCGCCGCTCGACTTCTGCGCGGCCTTCAGGCGGTCGGGATAGCGCTTCTGGTCGCGGAACCTGAGCGGATCCTCGATGGGTTTCGGGACCGTCACTTCGGTGAAGATGCCGCCGTCGAACAGGGCATCGAACCGCGCCCGGGGGGCGATGTACATGTGGTGCCCGCAATTGGTGCAGACGTTCAGGTTGTCGCGCAGTTCACGGTGGAACAGCATCGTCCCGCATTCGTCGCACTTGGTCCACAGGTTCTCGGGCACCTCGCGCCGCGAGAACAGCGAGTTGATCTTGGGCCGGACGTAGTTCGAGATCCAGTTCATGTGCTTACCCCGCGTTTGGCTGAGGGGATAGCCACTGGCGCCGCCGGATGCAATTCCGTGCCCACGCGGGTCAGGCCGCGGCCCGCGTAGCCCGCCGGGCCAGCCAGAGGCGGATGCAGGCCCAGACGATCACCGTGGTCAACGCGTCCTGCACGATCAGCGGGCGCAGCGTGCCCACGTCGGCCGCATCGAAGGGCGTGACGTAGAGCGCGAGGCCCGACAGCGACCCGTCCAGCGCCACGATCAGGATGGCCGTCGCATTGTTGACGAAGTGCAGTCCCCAGGCGGCGCCGATGTTGCCCGTCACCCGCGTGAGGTCGGCGGCGAGCAGCCCGAACAGCGTCGCCACCGCGACCAGCCAGATGGCATTCGACCCCGCGGTGACGGGATCGTAGTGCAGGCTGCCGAAGATCAGCGCGGGGACCAGCATCCAGACGAGGGGGCTGCGGAAGCGTGCGGCGAGCTGGCCTTGGAGGTAGCCGCGGAACAGCACCTCCTCGGCGCCGGTCTGGACGAGGAGTCCGAGAAGCGCCAGCGGCAGGAAGCTGAGAAACATCGGCAGCGGCGTGTTGGGCACCAGCGGGAACCCCGGCGGCATCAGGAGGAGGGCTGCGGCGAAGACCGCGACCGTGATCGCGGCGGCCATGACGAACCCGCGCAGCACGCCATTCCCCAGGACCGAGGCCGCCGGGCGCCGGTGCAGCAGGCGCGCCACGACCAGCGGCCCCGCGAACATCCCGCCGAAGGTCGCCAGCATCAGCAGGACCGAGGTGGGCGTGTCCGCCGCCGCGATGTTCTGCATCCACCCCATCAGGCCGGCCGTCCCCGCCAGCGACCAGACCGCCAGCAGCAGCGCCATGATCCCGACCGCATAGATCGCCACGGTCAGCACGATGCCCAGGAACAGGCGCCAGATCTGCGGTCGGAACCGGGCAGGAGCGACGAAACGCTCGAATTCGACGGTCCACATGCGCTGCCTCATCCGCTTTTGCGCGATCCTAGACGCCCGATGTCCGGCCGGCAATCGCGCGCGCGTGCCGACAAGGCTCCTTGTCCAGTGGGGACGCGGCGTCTATCCCCGTTGGCCAAAGGGACAGGAAGGAACCGCCGCCATGCTGAAGGCCCCCACCGACAAGTCTAAGCTGCCGAGCCGTCACGTGACCGAAGGTCCGTCGCGTGCGCCGCATCGGTCGTACCTCTACGCGATGGGGCTGGGCGACGAGGACATCCACCAGCCCTTCGTCGGCGTCGCGACCTGCTGGAACGAGGCCGCGCCCTGCAACATCGCCCTCAACCGGCAGGCACAGGCCGTCAAGCTGGGCGTCAAGCAGGCGAACGGGACGCCGCGGGAGTTCACGACGATCACCGTGACCGACGGCATCGCCATGGGGCACGAGGGAATGCGGTCGTCGCTGGCGTCGCGCGATGCCATCGCCGACACGGTCGAGCTGACGATGCGGGGGCATTGCTACGACGCCATCGTGGGCCTTGCGGGTTGCGACAAGTCGCTGCCGGGGATGATGATGGCGATGGTGCGGCTGAACACGCCCTCGGTCTTCATCTACGGCGGGTCGATCCTGCCGGGGCGCCTCAACGGCAAGGACGTGACCGTCCAGGACGTGTTCGAAGCGGTGGGCCAGCATCAGGCCGGCAACATGTCGGATGCCGAATTGGAAATCCTGGAGCGCGTCGCCTGCCCGAGCGCGGGCGCCTGCGGCGGCCAGTTCACCGCCAACACCATGGCCTGCGTGTCCGAGGCCATCGGCCTCGCGCTGCCCAATTCGTCCGGCGCGCCGGCGCCTTACGAGTCGCGCGACCAGTACTGCATCGCCTCGGGCGAGGCGGTGATGCGCCTGATCGAGCGCGACATCCGCGCCCGCGACATCGTCACACGCAAGTCGCTGGAGAACGCGGCGCGCGTCGTCGCCTGCACCGGCGGGTCCACCAACGCGGGCCTGCACCTGCCGGCCATCGCCCATGAGGCGGGGATCGAGTTCACGCTGCAGGACGTCTGCGACATCTTCCGCGACACGCCCTATTTCGTCGATCTGAAGCCCGGCGGCGCCTATGTCGCCAAGGATCTCTACGAGGCGGGGGGCGTGCCCGTGGTGATGAAGGAACTCCGCAAGGCAGGCCTGATCCACGAGGACTGCATGACCGCCACCGGCCATTCCATGGGCGAGGAGTTGGACCGCGTGACGCTGGAAGCGGACGGCAAGGTGATCCACCCGGTCTCGACCCCGATCACCGCGACCGGCGGCGTCGTCGGCCTGATCGGCAACCTGGCGCCCGAGGGGGCCATCGTGAAGGTCGCGGGAATGGAGGCGCGGCATCAGGTCTTTACCGGCCCCGCCCGTGTCTTCGAATGCGAGGAGGACGCCTTCGAGGCCGTCAAGGCGCGCAAGTACGAGGAGGGCGAGGTCATCGTCATCCGGAACGAGGGCCCTGCCGGCGGCCCGGGCATGCGCGAGATGCTGGCCACCACGGCGGCGCTGTCGGGGCAGGGCATGGGCAAGAAGGTCGCGCTCATCACCGACGGGCGTTTCTCGGGCGCGACGCGGGGCTTCTGCGTGGGCCACGTCGGCCCGGAAGCGGCGCATGGCGGCCCCATCGCGCTGGTGCGGGACGGCGACGTCATCACGCTGAATGCGGTCGAGGGGACGATCTCGGTCGATCTGTCGGACGCGGAACTGGAGGCGCGGCGCGAGGACTGGTCCGGACCGCGCAAGACGATGTATTCATCGGGCGCGCTGTGGAAATACGCGCAACTCGTCGGCTCGGCCCAGAAGGGCGCCTGCACCCATCCGGGCGGCCAGGGCGAATCCCACGTCTACATGGACCTCTGAGGCGGAGCATGGCCGAGGATCCCCCCGGACTCATCGACGGCCTGCGGTCCCGCCGCTCGCTTCGGCGGTGGCGCCGGGCGGCGCGCGACGGGGGCGCGATACCGCTCGCCGACCTCGCGCGGCTGGCCCCTGCGGCGCGAGCCCTGGCCGTTTCCGCCGGCTATGTCACGCGGGCGGCCGACCGCCGCCTGCTGGGGGCGGGCGATGGCATGGAATGCCCGCCGCAATGCGACTGGGCCTGGCGGCCGGATCCCTGGGCCGCCGCGCTGTCGCCCGTATCGGTCGCGGGCGCACTCGACGGCACACGGCTGGCCCAGGGCGTGACGCTGTTCCACGACTGTCCGATGGCCGAGATCACCCTGCACCAGCATCGCAGGACGTCCGCCGGGGCAAGGGCGCCCTTCGCCTTGTCGATGGACGTCCTGGGGTTCCACGGCTCGTTCCTGTCGCTGGCCATCGACCTGCCGCAGGAGGCGGCGCAGGGCCTTCGGCGTTCGCATATCGTCATCGTCTCGGCCCGCCTGCGGACGGAGCGTCCCACCGAGGCGTTCGTGCGCCTCAACATCCGGCAGGGGCCGAACACCGAACAACTCATCAGCCAGTTGCAGCCGGGCGACCGGCCCGGCGATCCGCTGCGCGCGGAGTTCGACCTGGGGTTCCACGACCTGAAGCCCGCAAAGCTCGAGTCGGCCTGGATCGACTTGATCATCGAGCGGCCCGAGATGACGCAGGTCACGATCGACGATCTGACGCTGACCCGCCGTCCGCGCGCCGACATCTAGAAAGGACCGCCATGACCGCCTGGACCTTGAACCGCATCACCGTCGCATCCGGGGTCTATCGTGGTCTTCTGACGGGCGAGGGAGAGCCGCCTGCGCTCGAGATGGCGATGGGTGACGAGGTGCTGGGCAACCTGACGGCCTCCGCCGCCGAGGGCGGCTGGCAGGTCGAGGGCGAGATGGGTCCTGCGCCGCTGACGGACGGGACGTGGACCGTGGCGATCCGCACCCCCGAGGGCGATATGCTGGACAGCGTCACCATCGTTACGGGCCTCGGCGCGCCGGAGGACATGCGCGCCGAACTGGACGCCTTGCGCGCCGAAGTGGGCATTCTGAAGACCGCGTTCCGGCGCCATGTGAACGGCGACTGACGGGCCCATGACCGCGGCGATCCGCCTGCGGATAGGGAATTCCGGTGTTTCCTGCCCCGGTTAAATCCCGAAACCATCCCGTCATTGACCCAACCAAGGCACGGAGATGCCGCAATCCGACAGCATTGATCGAGGCCACCTTAAATCCCTCCGGAGGGTCTGCCGCCATGGATCGACTGTCAGAAATGGAAGCCTTCGCCACGGTCGTGGACCAGGGCGGCTTCACGGATGCCGCGAAGAAGCTGGGGATTTCCAAGTCTGCCGTCTCCAAGCATGTGTCCGCGCTCGAGACCCGCCTCGGCGCGCGGCTTCTCAACCGCACGACACGTCGGGTGTCGCCCACGGAGATCGGGCTGGCCTATTACGACCGGGCACGTCGCGTCCTCAACGACGCGGGCGAGGCGGATGCGCTCGTCACCTCGATGCAATCGGCGCCGTCGGGGATGCTGCGCGTCTCGGTGGCCACGGACTTCGGGGTGAACCACCTGTCGCCGATCCTGGGCGGGTTCCTGCACGAATACCCCGACATCACGGTCAACATGGTGCTCAACAACCGCTACGTCGAACTCATTTCCGAAGGGTTCGATCTGGCCGTCCGCATCGGCGATCTTGAGGACAGCAGCCTGCGCGCCCGCAAGCTGGCCGAGACGCACAAGCAGATGATCGCCTCACCTGCCTACCTGGAGGAATACGGCCGCCCCCAGCGGATCGACGACCTCAACGAACACAAGCTGCTGCACTACTCCAACCAGGCCAACGGATCGGTCTGGAAACTGACGGCGCCCTCGGGCGAGAAGCGGCAGGTGCGTTCGGCGGGCTGGCTGACGGTGAACGACGGGCAGTCGCTGCTCAACGCGGCGATCAACGGGCTGGGCATCGCCTTCCTGCCCGATTTCCTCTATGCCGACGCGATGAAGGACGGCCGCCTCATCCCCGCGATCGAAGGCCTCGCCCCGGAGACGCAGGGTATCTACGCCGTCTATCCGCCGGGCCGCTACACGCAGCCCAAGGTGCGCGCCTTCATCGACTTCCTCGTCGACAGCTTCCGCGAGAAGGGCCCCGGCGGCTGGTAGGCGGCCGTCACTCGGTCGAGATGATCACCACCTCGACCCGCCGGTTCGCCTGTCGTCCGGTCTCGGTGTCGTTGCGCGCGATTGGCGCGAGGTAGCCCACGCCCGAAGCCTCCACCCGGCCCGGCGCGATGCCGTGGCGGCCGGTCAGAAGGGCGCGGACGCTTTCCGCGCGCTGTTTCGACACGGCGAGGTTGCCCGCCGCGCTGCCGGTCGCGTCGGTATGGCCCACGAGGGCCACGCGGACGTCGGGGTTCGCTTCGAGATAGGAGGCCAGTTCGGCGAGCGAGGGATAGTCGTTCCGCGGCAGCGACGTCGTGCCGGTGGGAAAGTCGAGATCGGGCAGGATCGCGCGGCCCCGCACCGCGAGCGCGGCTGCTACGTCGGAAGGCGCCGGACCAGGCGTCGCGACCGCCATCTCCGGCACGACTGCCGAGCCGGGGTCGACGCGCGTGGTCTGGACGTAACCCAGCTCGCCCGACCGGCTGACGAGGACGGTTGTCCAGGCGTCGCCCTTGCGCGCGGCCAGATAGCGGAAGTCGGCCAGGTCGACGAACATCTCGGGCGCTGGGGCGACGTCGATCTCGAACCGGAAGTCGAAGCCGCCGCAGACGCGGGTGACGCACTCGAAGACCTCCGTCCAGCCATCCCGCTTGAGCTGGGCGCGCAGGGGTGCGAGCGCCTTCAGCGTCGTCTCGGCCAGGGGTTGCCGCCAGATGCGCCGCGTCACCGTCCCTTCGGCCGTGACGGAGGGGAGCGTGCCGTCGAAGGGACCGGTCGCGATGCGGTGGCTGCCCAGCGACCGCGTGTCCGACAGGGTGACGGTCGCCCGCTCTGGCGGCACCAGCCCGTCCGCCTGGGCCGCACCTGTCAGTGCAAGCCCCATCAGGACCGCGCGGATCACCCCTGTGGGCCGCGCGCCTGGGCGTGGTACTCGGGGTTCGGTTGCATGGCGATGGCGGAGGCGACGCGGTTCGACATGTTGAAGAACCCCGCCACCGCGACCAGGTCGAAGATATCGCGTTCGGACAGGCCGTGGTCGCGCAGGCCCTGCCGGTCCGCTTCGGACACGGTGGCCGAGGCGCGCGTCATCAGCACGGCGAAATCCAGCATCGCGCGCTGGCGCGGCGTGATCGGCGCCACGCGGTAGTTCATCGCGATCATCTCGCCCAGGGCCGGATCGCCCGACAGCTGCCGCACCGCCGCCCCATGCGCCACGAGGCAGTAGAAGCAGCGGTTCTCGGCGCTGACTGTCACGGCGACCATCTCGCGCTCCAGCTTGGAAAGGCCCGAGGGCGCCAGCATCAGGTCGTTGTACATGCCCGTGAAGGCGTCGAGCTTGGCCACGTCGAAGGCATAGGCTCGCAGGACGTTGGGCACGAAGCCCAGCTTTTCCGTGCAGATGTCGAAATACCGCTGCGTCTCGGCAGGCAGCGGGTCGGCTTGCGGCAGGTTCAGGGCGGTGGGGTCGGTCATGGCTCCTCCGGGGGGCGGCGATAGTGATAGCCTGCGACACATTTCATCCCGTGGGAAGCATAGGCGGTGCGGGCCGGCACGTTGCCGCGTTCGACGACCAGCGCGACCTCGGTGCAGCCCTGCGCCCGCGCCCAATGGGCCGCGGCCGTGAGGATGGTGCCCGCGAGGCCTTTGCGTCGGTGCCGCGCCAGAACCTCGACCGCCGACAGGAGCGCCACGTGGCCATGCGCCGCGACGAAGGCGGCCCCCGCGGCGCGATCGTCCACCCGCGCGAGGATGCCGGCAGGCCGCGCCGCCCGCATCATGACCGCCTGGCGCACCGAGCCGACGTGCCCGCCCTCGGCCCAGATGTCGCGCATGATCTGCAGGGGCGGCCAGATGGTGAAGGCGGTGGCATAGGGCATGACCCCCACGGCCAGCGTCGTCACCGGAATCGTCAGGATATCGACCGCATCCGTGATACCGTAGCCCCGTTCGGCAAGCGCCGCGTCGAGCCTGTCCTGCCCCGGCAGAACGATGAAGCTTGGCCGCTGCCCCAGATCGCGCGCCGTGCGTTCGGCGAGGTCGATGTCGTCCCCGTCGCCCGAGATGGCGTTGACGCGCCCGCCGCCGCCCGGCGTCACGCGCAGCCGCCAGGGCCCGGCCGTGACCGTGCGTTCGGCGGGCCAGCAGGCGTCGATGACCCCGAGCCAATCGGTCACGGCAGCAATTTCGCAAGCTGCGCGGTGGCCTCGTCGACGCGGGCGCGGTCTTGCCCCCGGATGACCACATTGGTGCCGAAGACGCCGTCCTTCTGGAACGGATAGCTGCCGATCGACAGGTCGGCATAGTCGCGCGCCAGGTCGCCCAGCGGCCCCGCCACGTCGCCTTCCCCCCGGTCGATGCGGGTCGAGGTGGACAGGACCGGATCGCCCCCGGTCAGCGTCGGCAGGACGGTCGCCACCATTGCCTGGAACACGGCCGGCACGCCCGCCATGACGTGCACGTTGCCCAGCGTGAACCCCGGCGCGACCGAGACCGGGTTGTCGATCAGCGTGGCCCCCTCGGGGATGCGCGCCATCCGCAGGCGGGCGGCGTTCAGCTCCTGCCCCGAGCGTCCGTAGTGCGCGGCCAGCAGGGCGCGGGCATCGTCGCGCACCTCGACCCGAACGCCGAAAGCAGCGCCCACCGCGTCGGCGGTGATGTCGTCGTGGGTGGGTCCGATGCCGCCCGAGGTGAAGACCGTGTCCCATGCGCCGCGCAGCGCGTTCAGGGCGGCGACGATGGCGTCGTGATCGTCGCTGACGATGCGGACCTCGGACAGGGCGATCCCCGCCCTGGTCAGCTCTCCCGCCAGATGGTGCATGTTCGCGTCGCGGGTGCGGCCCGACAGGATCTCGTCCCCGATGACGAGCATGGCGGCGGTGGGGTTCGGCATCTTGGTCTCCTTGGCTGGGGTGGGTATAGGGCGGGTCCATGCGCTTCGCCACACCGCTCGTCCCCGCGACCCTGCTCCGCCGCTACAAGCGTTTCCTCGCGGAGGCGCGACTGGACGACGGGACGGAGGTGACGGCGCATTGCCCGAACCCCGGCGCGATGACGGGCCTTGCCGGCCCCGGCGCGCGCATCTGGCTGGAGCCGAACGACGACCCGCGACGCAAGCTGGATTACGGCTGGCGTCTGGTCGATCTGGGCGCCGGACACATGGCCGGGATCGACACGGGCGTTCCGAACCGCGTCGTGGTCGAGGCGCTGCGCGAGGGGCGGATCGACGGGCTGACCGGCCATGACGTGCGCGCCGAGGTGCCGTATGGCGAAGCCAGCCGCGTCGATTTCCTGCTGACGGGCGAGGGCCGCGATACCTATGTGGAGGTCAAGAACTGCCATCTGCGGCGGCAGGGCGACCTCGCCGAGTTCCCCGATTGCGTGACCCGGCGCGGCGCACGGCACATGGAGGAACTGGCCCGGATGGTCGGGAAGGGGCATCGCGCTGTCCTGATCTTCGTCGTGCAGCGGACCGACTGCGCACGGGTTGCGGTGGCCGCGGACATCGACCCGGCCTATGCCCGCGCCTTCGACGCCGCCCGCGCCGCGGGGGTGGAAGTGATCTGCCTCTCGACCGAAATCGACACGCAGGGCGTGCGCGCATCTGCCCCCCTGCCGTTCGACGGTGGATAATTGCGCGCGGGCGGATTATGTGCGCCCCCAGGAGACGGAGACAGGTCATGGACGAACATCGCGGCAGGTTGACGCGGGACGGCATTCGCATTCACGAGGACGCGGATTTCGCGGGCATGCATGCGGCCGGGCGGCTGGCGGCCGAGATCCTCGACCGCATCGCCGACCGTATCGTGCCCGGGGCCACGACGGGGGAGCTCGACCGGCTCATCACCGACTGGGTAGGGGAGGCGGGGGCGACCTCGGCCACCATCGGCTACAAGGGGTATCAGCATGCGTCCTGCATCAGCGTGAACCATGTGGTCTGCCATGGCATCCCCGGCGACAAGGTCCTCAAGGACGGGGACATCCTGAACATCGACGTGACCGTGATCGTCGACGGCTGGTTCGGCGACACCTCGCGGATGTTCGTCGCCGGCACCCGTTCCCGCAAGGCGGAGCGGCTGATCCAGGTGACGCATGACGCGCTTATGAAGGGGATCGAGGCCGTGAAGCCCGGCAACACCTTCGGCGACATCGGCCACGCCATCCAGGCCTATGCCGAGGGGCACCGCATGTCGGTGGTGCGCGACTTCTGCGGGCACGGGCTGGGCCGGGTGTTCCATGCGCCGCCCAACGTGCTGCACTACGGTCGCGCGGGCGCCGGACCGGTGCTGGAGGAGGGGATGTTCTTCACCATCGAGCCGATGATCAACCTCGGGCGGCCCGAGACCAAGGTGCTGGCCGACGACTGGACGGCCGTCACCCGCGACAAGTCGCTGTCGGCACAGTTCGAGCATTCCATCGGCGTGACGGCGACGGGCGCCGAGATCTTCACCCTGTCGCCCGCCGGGCGGTTCCATCCGACGTGGGCCGCTTAACCCCCGATTAACGCCGGTCGGGCGAGATGGGGGCATGAGCAATGCCCCGTCCGATTCCCATGCCTTTCACGAAGCGCCGATGGCAGACCTGTTTGCTGCCGCCGTCGCCGTTCCTTCTTTCGTCACTGCGGTCGACGAACCCGATCCCCGCCTGAACCACCGCTCCCGCCTGCGGGCGCGGTTCATGCAGGGCGGGGCCGAGGCGATGCCGGACTACGAACTGCTGGAACTTCTGCTGTTCCGGGCGCTTCCGCGCGGGGACGTGAAGCCCCTGGCGAAGCGGCTGCTGCGGACCTTCGGCGATCTCAACAGCGTCATGGCTGCCCCGCCCGACCGCCTGGCCGAGGTGCCGGGGGCGGGGCAGGCCGTGGTCGAGCAGCTCAAGATCATGGAGGCGCTGGGCCATCGCATGGCGCGCGCCCGCGTCATCAAGCGGCCGGTCCTGTCGTCCTGGTCACAGCTTCTGGAGTATCTGCGGACGGCCATGGCCCATCAGGGCGTGGAGCGGTTCCGGGTGCTCTATCTCGACCGCAAGAACGTGTTGATCGCCGACGAGGAACTGGCCGAGGGGACGGTTGATCACGTCCCCGTCTATCCGCGCGAAGTGGTGAAACGCGCGCTGGCGCTGAACGCCTCGGCGCTGATCCTGGTGCACAACCATCCTTCCGGCGACCCCACCCCGTCGGAGGCGGATGTGACGATGACCCATGCCATCCGCGATGCGGCGCAGATCCTGGGCATCGTGCTTCACGACCACCTCATCATCGGCAAGGCGGCGGAAGTGTCGTTCCGGTCCGAAGGCCTGCTCTAGCCGACGGCGCCATCCACCGCGTCGAGGATGTAGCGCGCGGTCATCAGGTCGAGATGCGCGCCGCCGCCGTTCTTGAACAGCGTGATCTGCCCGTCGGAGGTGCGGGCCATGGCGTCCCCGTCGTAGTAGTCGGCCACCACGTCGTCGCGCGCGATGGCACCCGACGCCAGCGGGATCTTCAGCTCCCCGATGTGATCGAGCGTCGTGGCGCGGGCGTCGACGAAGATCGTGGAGCGGCGCAGGACATCGTCGTCGGCCTCCCGCATGTCGGGGCGGTACGCGCCGATCAGGTCGATGTGCTGGCCGGGGCGCAGCCATTCGCCCCGCAGGATCGGCTCCGTCGTCATGGTGGCGCAGGTGACGATGTCGGCCGCGCCGACCGCAGTCGCCAGATCGGGCGCGTGGTCGATGCCGAGGTCGCGGGCGAAGGCGCGGGCGGTGTCCTCGGTGCGCGACCAGACGGTGAAGGCCGCGTCCGGAAAGGCGGCCGAATAGGCCTCGTGCAGCGACCGCGCCACGGCGCCGCTGCCCACGATCAGGATGCGGCGGCTGTCGGGCCGAGCCAGGCGCGTCGCGGCCAGAAGGCTGTCGCCCGCGGTCTTCCACTTGGTCACGAGCCCGAAGTCGATCATCGCGGAAAGCGTGCCGTCGTCGTCGGAGAACAGCGACACGCCCCCGACCACGGCGGGCTTTCCGTGGTCCTTGTTGCCCGGAAAGATCATCGCGGTCTTGACCAGCGCCCCCAGCCCGTCGATCCAGGCCGCGCGCGACAGCATCGTGTCGGACCCGCGGTAGAGGAAGGTGTCGTCGATCTCGGCGCGCGGAAGGTCGTGGCCGGCGGCGATGGCGCGCGTCAGGTCCATCCAGTCGAGATGGCGTTCGGCCTCCGGTCCGATGGTGCGGATGGTCATGCGGCTTCCCTTTCGCTCAGCAGGCCCTCGGCGACCAGACGGTCGGCCCATCCCTGCGGGGTGTCGAACAGATGCGTGCGCCAGCCGCGCGCGCCGGCGGCGTCGACGTTGGCGGCCCGGTCGTCGGTGAACAGGATCGCATCGCCCGTCAGGCCAAGATCCTCCTCCACCAACCGGTAGATGGCCTCGTCCGGCTTGATGACGCCCAGATGGCCCGAGACGAACGGCCGGTCGAACTCGTCGAGGAAATCGAAATGACCGCGCGCCAGTGCAAACGTCTCGATCCCGAAGTTGGTGAGCGCATGGACGGGCACCCCCCGCGCCCGCAGCGCACGCATCAGCCGGACCGATCGGTCGATGACCGGCGCGGCGAGGTCGAGCCAGTTGTCGTGCCACATCCGGATTTCCGTGGCGAAGGCGGGAAAGGCGGCGGCCGTCTCGTGGACGATGTCGCGGAAGCCCTGGCCCAGGTCGATGCGGTCGTTCATCGCGTGAAGGTCGACGGCGGCGAACATCTCGCGCCGCCGCGCCTCGCCCACGGTGCGGTCGTAAAACCGCTCCGGCTGCCATTCGATGAGGACGTTGCCGATGTCGAAGATGACGCCGCGGACGGTCACATCAGCCATTCCGCGTGAAAGGCCACGTGCTCGGGCGCGAAGGTCGAGACGAAGAAATAGCTGTGGTCGTAGCCTTTCTGCAGGCGCAGCTGCGCCGGCGTTCGTCTTTCGGCCAGCGCGGCGGCGAAGGCATCCGTGCCCAGCTTGTCGTAGAACTGGTCCGAGGTGCCCGTGTCGATCAGGCAGGGCGGCAGGTCGGCGCCGCCGCGCAGCAGGACCGTTGCATCATGCGCCGCCGCGTCGCCGGTATAGGCCGCGAGCTGTGTCTTGCCCCAGTCGCTCTGCGACGGGTTGCAGATGGGCGCAAAGGCCGACACCGACCGGAATCGGCCCGGATGCCGCAGCGCGAGCGTCAGCGCGCCGTGCCCGCCCATGCTGTGCCCGGTGATCGACTGGCGGTCCTCGTCGAGATCGAAGGCGGCGAAAAGCGTCTCGGGGAGGTCCGACAGGACATAGGTCTCCATGTGGAAGTGCTTTGCCCATTCGCCCTGGATGGCATCCACGTAGAAGCCCGCGCCCTGGCCCATGTCGAAGTCGTCGCCATCGGGCACGTCCTCGCCGCGGGGGCTGGTGTCGGGGAAGACCACGGCCACGCCGGCTTCGGCCGCCCAGGCCTGCAGCCCCGCCTTGGTCATGGCGTTCTCATGCGTGCACGTCAGGCCCGACAGGTACCACAGGACCGGCGCGCCCGGAATGCCGGGGTGGAAAAGGGCGAAGGTCATGTCGGTCCCCGTCGCCTCGGACGAGTGGACATAGACGCCCTGCGTGCCGCCGAAGCAGCGGTTCTCGGATACGGTCTTCATTCAGGTTCCCCCAGCAAGCAGGCCGATGACGACCGACACGGTGACGATCGACACGGCGGTCGAGACGAGGATGGCGGCCGAGACCCGCTGCGGCGCCACCCCGTAATGTTGCGCCAGCATGTACACATTCCCCGCGACCGGCAACGCCGCCGCCGAAATCATCACCGTTGCCGCGAAGGGGTCGGCCACGGGCAGGATGACGAGGGCGGTCAGCGCCACCGCGGCCGGGTGCAACACCAGCTTGCAAAAGCTCAGCCAGCCCGCGACCGACAGGCGTTCCGCGGATTTGCCTGCCAGCGACGCACCGATGGCGAACAGCGCGCCGGGGGTGGCGGCGGCGCCGAGGATCGCCATGAACTCCGCCACCGGCGGCCAGAGGTCGCGGCCGGTGGAGGACCAGGCGATGCCCAGCACGATAGACACGATCATGGGGTTGCCCAGAAGCCCCAGGCCCACGGTTCTGAGCGTCCGCCACGTCACCCGCCCGTCGCGCGACCCGGTGATGAGGATGACGATGAGCGACGAGAAGACGATGAGGTCCGTGGCCAGAACCATCAGCATCGGCCCGGCGGATGCGGGCCCGAGCAGCAGGACGAACATGGGGATGCCGAGGAATCCCACGTTGCCGATGACGGCGACCTGCGCCTCGACCGCGCATTCCGCGACCGACAGGCCGCGCGCGAGGCCGGCGCCGGTGGCGATCAGATAGACGGCGCCCGTGCCCAGAAGGTAGGCGGCGATGAAGCGGGGGTCGAAGACCTGCGCCAGCGAGAGGTTCGCGGCGAAGTTGAACAGCATCGCCGAGAGGGCGAACCAGAAGACGAACTTCGTGAGATAGGCCGTCGCCTCTGGCGTGAAGAACCGCGTCCGCCCCGCACCGTAGCCGAGCGCGATCAGGGCGAAGAAGGGCAGCGTCTTCAGAAAGATGGCCAGCATGGCGACGCGCTACCCTGTGCATCGCGAACGGAGGGGCGCGGTCATCCCGATCCGATCAGGATGCCCGCCGCCAGCACCAGCGCGCCGCCCGCCACCACCTGCAGCGACGCCCGCCAGAAGGCCGTGCCCATGAAGCGGTTCTGGATCCAGGCGATGGCCCAGAGTTCGACCACCACGACGATCAGCGCGATCGTCGTCGCCGTCCAGAAGTGCGGGATGAGATAGGGGAGGGCGTGCCCCAGGCCGCCGACCGTGGTCATCACGCCCGACGACAGGCCGCGCTTGACCGGGCTGCCGCGGCCCGACAGCTCCCCGTCGTCGCTCGCGGCCTCGGTGAAGCCCATGGAGATGCCCGCCCCGACGGAGGCCGCGAGGCCCACGAGGAACGTCGTCCAGGTGTGCTGCGTGGCGAAGGCCGTGGCGAAGATGGGCGCCAGCGTCGATACCGATCCGTCCATCAGTCCCGCAAGCCCGGGCTGCACCCAGGTAAGGAGGAACTGACGCTTGGCGCGGTCCTCCTCGACCTGTCGACTGCTTTCGGGGATGGCCTCGCTCGTCCGCTGAGCCAGGGCTTCGTGCGCGGCCTCGGCGGCGGCAAGATCGCCCAGAAGCTTGCGGATGGCCGGGTCGGACGCGCGGGCGGCGGCACTTTCATAGAACCGCTGCGCATCCTGCTCCATGCCGGCCACCTCGGCGCGAATGCGCTCCAGCCCCAGGTTCTCGACCAGCCAGACGGGGCGCCGCGCGGGAAAGCCCGCGACGTGTTCGCGCCGGATCAGGGGGATCACGTCGCCGAAGCGCGCGGCGTGCAGGTCGATCAGGCGCCGGCGATGCTCGTCCTCCTCGGCACCCATCTCCTCGAACAGGGCGGCCGTCTCGGGAAAATCCTCCCGTAGACGCTGGGCATAGAGGCGATAGATACGGGCGTCGTCCTCCTCCGACGAAATGGCCAGGGCGAGAACCTCCTGTTCGGAGAGGTCGCGGAAACGGCGGCGGGTGGAGAAGCCGGGTATCATGGCAGCGACGATACCCTTGGCAGGATTGCGCGCAAGCCCGGGCGACCGGGCGCCGACGGCGATCTTCCGCGAATTGCGCGTCTGGCGCAAAGGGCGCAGGGTCAGGTCATGGCCGCGGCGGTCGTCCCCTCGCGGGCGGCGCGGTCCCGCGGGCGGTTTTCGGCGAGTTTTCCGCCCGCGGTTCCCTGCGCAGCCCATGCTTGTGCCGATTTTCCCCATCTCTATATCTCGGAACGGGGGGACCGGACCATGACTGACGCCACGCCGATCAAGAAGGGCCGGAAGTTCGACCAGGTGCTCGAAGGCGCCCGGCATGTCTTCATGGCCGAGGGGTTCGACGGGGCCAGCGTCGATGCGATCGCCCGCGCGGCGGGCGTATCAAAGGCCACGCTCTACAGCTATTTCCCCGACAAGCGCGTACTGTTCATCGAAGTGGCGCGGTCCGAATGCTGCCTGCAGATGGACGAGGCGGAGGCCATCACCGCCGGCCACAGCGCCCCGGCCGAAGTCCTGCGCGCCGCGGCCGAGCGGATGCTCGCCTTCTTCCTGTCGGATTTCGGGCAGTCGATCTTCCGGATGTTCGTGGCCGAGGCGGACCGATTCCCCGACCTCGGACGACAGTTCTACGACACCGGGCCGGGCCTTCTGCGGGCGCGGATGGTCGCATACCTGCGCGACGCCGTGACGCAGGGCACGCTGGCCATAGAAGATTTCGAGCTGGCTGCCGATCAGTTCGCCGAGCTCTGCAAGGCGAGCCTGTTTCCCGAGCTCGTGTTCGGCATCCGCAAATCCGCGACCGAGGCCGAGCGCCGCCGCGTCATCGACGGCGCGGTCGAGACCTTCATGGCGCGCTACGGCGTCTGAGGTTTCACGCTGGCGGTGACATAGTTGACCGACAGGTCGCGCTCCGACAGGCGCCACGTCCAGGCGATGGGGTTGAAGACGAAGCCCATCCGGTCCACCGGGTCCAGCCCCGCCTTGCCCAACAGGGTGAAAAGCTCGTCCGGGGTGATGAACTTCGACCAGTCGTGCGTGCCCTTGGGCAGCCAGCGCATGACGTGTTCGGCCCCGATGATCGCCATGACATAGCTTTTCGGGTTCCGGTTCAGCGTCGAGCAGATCATCAGCCCACCGGGCCGCAGAAGCCGCTGGCAAGCCGTCAGATAGGCCAGCGGGTCGGACACATGCTCCACCACTTCCATGTTGAGCACGACATCGAAAGGCGGCTCGCCCGTCTCGATCAGGGCCTCGGCGCTGGTGTGGCGATAGTCGATCTCCAGCCCCGATTGCATGGCATGGGCTTGCGCAACGGGGATGTTGCGCTCGGCCGCATCGACGCCCACCACCTCGGCCCCGAGCCGCGCCATCGGCTCCGACAGCAACCCCCCGCCGCAGCCGATGTCGAGGATGCGGAGGCCCGCGAACGGCCGGTCGGTGCGCAGGTCGCGGTCGAACTCCCCCGCGATCTGCGTCGTGATGTAGTCGAGCCGGCAGGGGTTGAGCATGTGCAGCGGCTTGAACTTGCCCTCCGGGTCCCACCACTCGGCGGCCATCGCCTGGAATTTCGCGATTTCGGCGTCGTCGATGGTCGTCGTCATGGCTCTCTCCGGCTGTGGTTCGGGGCGGCGCGGAAACCGATGGCGACCGCGCCTTGCCAGACTATATAGGTTCGAAATGGATCGACACCCGCATCAAACGCCCGCCCGCGCGCTCTATCCCCCCCTGGACCCCTTCGACCAGCGCACGGTCGACGTGGGGCAGGGCCATCACCTTTATGTCGAGCAATGCGGCAACCCCGACGGCCTTCCGGTCGTCGTTCTGCACGGCGGTCCCGGGGGCGGATGCAGCCCGATGATGCGCCGGTTCTTCGACCCCGCCATCTGGCGCGTCGTCCTGTTCGACCAGCGCGGCTGCGGACGGTCGCGGCCCCATGCCAGCGTGGCCGACAACACGACCTGGCATCTGGTGGACGATATCGAGCGTATCCGCACCCTTCTGGGCATCGACCGCTGGGCCGTCTTCGGCGGGAGCTGGGGCGCGACGCTGGCGCTGGTCTATGCCATCACGCACCCGGACCGGGCGGCGCATCTGTTCCTGCGCGGCGTCTTCCTGATGGAGCGCCGGGAACTCGACTGGTTCTACGGCGGCGGCGCGGGTGTCTTCTGGCCCGAGCAGTGGGAGCGTTTTCTCGACCTGCTGCCGGCGGAGGAGCGGGGCGACCCGATCGCGGCCTACCACCGCCGCCTGTTCGATTCGCCCCCGCACCAGCAGATCCGCTTCGCCCGCGCCTGGGCGGCCTGGGAAAACGCGCTGGCCTCGGTCGGATCGCAGGGCCGGTCGGGGGAGCCTGCCGCCGAATACGCGCGCGCCTTCGCGCGGCTGGAGAACCACTATTTCGTCAACAGCGGCTTTCTCGAACACGACGGCTGGATCCGCGACAACCTGCAGCGCATCGCGGATGTGCCCGGCCACGTCGTGCAGGGCCGCTACGACATGATCTGCCCGCCCCGCTCCGCGCATCTGCTGGTGGAGGGTTGGCCCACTGCCACGCTGGACGTCGCGCCCTTCGCCGGTCACGCCCTGTCGGAGGCGGGGATCGCCGAACGGCTGATCGCCGCGACCGATGCCGTCGGGGCCACGCACGCCGACCGGTTGCGCTTCTGACCCCACCCCCGATAGGGAGAGCGCGGACACCGGCCGGGGAACGCGCATGCACATCGAGGATACTGGACTTTCGGGGCTCAAGCTGTTGACGCCGCGCCGTTTTGGCGACCAGCGCGGCTTCTTTGCCGAGACGTGGAACGCGCGGACCTTCGCAGAGATCGGCATCGACGCGACCTTCGTGCAGGACAACCATTCCCTTTCGGAAAAGCCCGGCACGATCCGGGGCTTGCATTTCCAGGCGCCGCCGCACGCGCAGGGCAAGCTGGTGCGATGCGGGCGCGGTGCGCTGTTCGACGTGGCCGTCGACATCCGCCGGGGGTCGACCACATATGGCCGCTGGTTCGGCGCGGAGCTGAGCGCCGACAACGGCCGGATGCTCTGGGTTCCGGCGGGGTTCGCCCACGGCTTCCTGACGCGCGAACCGGGCACCGAGATCGTCTACAAATGCACCGATTTCTACGCGCCCGAGACCGAGGGCGCGCTGCGATGGGACGGCTGCGGGATCGACTGGCGGTTCGACGGCGCGCCGATCCTGTCGGCCAAGGACGCGGAGGCACCGACGCTCGACCACTTCGACAGCCCCTTCGAGATGGAGACGACGGCATGAAGATCCTGGTGACGGGGGGTGCGGGCTTCATCGGTTCGGCGGTGGTTCGGCAGGCGGTGCGCGACGGGTTCGAGGTGGTGAACCTCGACGCGCTGACCTATGCGGCGAACCTCGACAACGTGGCCTCGGTCGCGGATGCGCCCGGCTATGCCTTCGTGCAGGCCGACATCACCGACCGCGCCGCGATGGATGCCGTCTTCGCCGACCATGCCCCGGACGCGGTGATGCACCTTGCCGCCGAAAGCCACGTGGACCGCTCGATCGACGGTCCCGGCGCCTTCATCCAGACCAACGTGACCGGAACCTACACTCTGCTGGAGGCGGCCCGCGCGTATTGGACGAAGGCCGGCAAGCCCGACGGCTTCCGCTTCCACCACGTCTCGACCGACGAGGTGTTCGGCTCGCTCGGCCCCACGGGCATGTTCACCGAAGACACGCCCTACGATCCGCGCAGCCCCTATTCCGCCAGCAAGGCCGCCAGCGACCATCTGGTCCGCGCCTGGGGCGAGACCTACGGCCTGCCGGTGGTCCTGTCGAACTGCTCGAACAACTACGGACCGTTCCATTTCCCCGAAAAGCTGGTGCCAGTTGTCATCCTGAATGCGCTCCACGGCAAGCCGATCCCGGTCTACGGCGCGGGCGAGAACGTGCGCGACTGGCTGTTCGTGGAGGATCATGCCGATGCCCTGCTCTGCGTCCTGCAAAACGGCGAACTCGGCCGAAGCTACAACATCGGCGGCGAGAACGAGGCGCGCAACATCGACCTCATCCGAACGATCTGCGGCCTGCTGGACCGGATGCATCCCGAAGGTGCGCCCCATGACCGGCTGATTGAATTCGTGACCGACCGTCCGGGCCATGATGCCCGCTATGCCATCGACCCCTCGCGCATCCGCGCCGAACTGGGCTGGCGCCCCTCGGTCACGCTGGAGCAAGGGCTGGAGCGGACGGTGCGCTGGTATCTCGACAACGAGAACTGGTGGCGCCCGCTTCTGGACCGCGACGGCGTCGGCGCCCGGCTGGGGGTCACGGCATGATCCTTGTTTTCGGGCGGACGGGGCAGGTCGCCCGCGAACTGGCCGCGGCGTCGGACGATGTCCGCTGTCTGGGCCGCACCGAAGCCGACCTGTCGGTGCCCGGGGCCTGCGACGCCGCGATCCGTGCGATCCGGCCCGCCGCCGTCATCAACGCCGCTGCCTGGACCGACGTGGACGCGGCGGAGGCCGAGGAGGAGGCCGCCACCCGCATCAATGGTGCCGCCCCGGGTGAGATGGCGCGCGCCTGCGCCGATCTGGGCATCCCGCTGGTCCACATCTCCACTGACTACGTCTTCGACGGGTCCGGCGACGCACCCTGGTCGCCCGACGACGCGACCGCGCCGCTGGGCGCCTATGGACGGTCCAAGCTGGCGGGGGAAAAAGCCGTTGTCGCTGAGGGGTGTGCCCATGTCATCCTGCGGACGAGCTGGGTCTTCTCCGGTCACGGCCGGAACTTCCTGCTCACGATGCTGCGTCTCGGTGCGGAGCGCGAGCGGTTGACCGTGGTCGCGGATCAGATCGGCGGACCGACCCCCGCTGACGCCATCGCCGCCGCCTGCCTGAAGGTTCAGGACGCGCTGCGGGACGGCGCGCCGTCGGGCATCCACCATTTCGCAGGCACGCCGGACGTCAGCTGGGCCGATTTCGCGCGCGGCATCTTCGAGGCCGCGGGAATGTGCTGTACGGTCGAGGGCATCCCCGCCTCCGCCTGGCCCGCGCCCGCGGCGCGGCCGGCCAATTCGCGGATGGACTGCTCCGCGCTACGGGCGGCGTTCGGCATCGAGAGACCCGACTGGCGCGAAGGCACGGGCCGGATTCTGGCGGCACGCCTGTAGTGACCCGGCGGCCGGGTGGTCCGTGGTCCCCGCGGCCATGCATGCCGGGAGACGCAGCGGGAAAATCGTCCGTCCGTCCGAGACCTTAACCAGTTCTTAAGGATATCGCCCCGATGGTCCGAATCACGGATCGGGACGTCGGGCATTGGGCCCGGTTTTGCCCTGGCGAACGGACAAGATGTCGGGGAACGGACGAAAATGAAATCGAAGCGGGGGTATTTCGGGGACGTCTTCTTGATGTCCCTGACAAGACGGCAGAAGTACGGCGTCTTCCTCGCGCTCGACCTCTGCTTCGTGGTCTCGACCTTGGCCCTTGCCTTGGCGACCGGCCCCTTGCCCGCGGGGTCGCCGCCCGTCCCGGCCCTGCTGGCCGTCTCCGTACCTTATGTCGTCACGGTCGCCGCCGGGCTGCTGATGGTTCTGGGCGTTCCCGCGCTGCGGCTTGCGGAATTCGATGGCCATGCCATCCTGCGGACCGCCTCCTTCGCGATGCTGCTCGCGGCCGGGGCGTCGGTCCTGTCATGGGTCTTCGGGCTGGCGCTTCCGGTCGCCGTGCCGGCTGGTTTCGCGACGACGCTGTTTCTGGCGATTACCGTGTCGCGCGTCATCCTTCTTCGGGTGGTGACGGCTGCCTATCGCCGCCGGGCGCCGATGACGCGCGTGCTGATCTACGGCGCCGGCACCACGGGGATGCAGCTGGCCCACGCCTTCCGCAGCCACGGTGAGATCGAGCCCGTGGCCTTCGTGGACGACAACCCGGCGCTGCAGGGACTGACCATTGCGGGACTGCCGGTTCATTCCCCTGCCCGGATAGCCGAGATCGCCGCCCGCAGGCGCATCGACCGCGTCCTTCTGGCCGCACCCTCGCTCAGCCCGCCCAGGCAGGCGCAGATCGTCCGCAGGCTGCGCCGGTTGGGGCTGGAGGTACAGTCGCTGCCGTCCTTCTCGCAACTCATCGGGACCGAGGCGCTCATCGACCGGCTCGAGACGTTGCGCCCGAAGATGTTCCTCGGCCGGGACGAGGTGAAGACGCCCCTGTCCGAAGGCTCCGACTCCTACCGCGACAAGTCGGTCATGGTTTCGGGCGCGGGGGGGTCCATCGGGTCCGAATTGTGCCGGCAGCTGCTGGAATGCCGTCCCCGCCGGCTTGTGCTGTTCGAGCTGAGCGAGGTCGCCCTGTTCACCGTGCACCGGGATCTGCTGGCGCAGGCGACCGAGAACGGCGTGGAACTGGTGCCCATCCTCGGGTCGGTCACCGATCCGCGTCAGGTCCGGCAGGTGATGGCCGATGCGCGGGTGCAGGTCGTCGTTCACGCCGCGGCCTACAAGCACGTCACGCTGGTGCAGCTCAATCCGCTGGCGGGTCTTGCGAACAACGTCCTCGGCACCCAGACGCTGGCCAAGGCGGCGGTCGAGGCGGGGGTGGACCGCTTCATCCTCGTGTCCTCCGACAAGGCCGTCCGCCCGCGCGGGATCATGGGGGCGTCGAAGCGGATGGCGGAACTCGTGGTACAGGATATCGCCAGTCGCGTGCCACAGGGCGGACCAGTCCTGTCGATGGTGCGGTTCGGCAATGTCCTCGGCTCCTCCGGATCGGTCGTGCCGATCTTCAACGATCAGATCCGTCGCGGCGGGCCCGTCACCGTGACGCATCCCCATGTGACGCGGTACTTCATGACCATCGCCGAGGCGGCGCGGCTCGTCCTGCGGGCCGGGTCGATGGCCGAGGGGGGGGAGGTCTTCGTCCTCGACATGGGCGACCCTGTCCGCATCCAGGATCTGGCGGTTCAGGCCATCGAGGCGGCGGGCTATTCCCTTCAATCCGAAGCGAACCCCCAGGGTGATATCGGGATCGAGTTCATCGGCCTGCGCGACGGCGAGAAGCTCCACGAGGAGCTGTTCTTCGACGGCTCCGAGAAACCCACCGCGCATCGCAAGATCTTCCGGCTCCGGGAAGCGGGGCTCTCCGAGTTCGAGGTGGCCGAGATCCTCCACGCCCTGCGACGCGGGATGGCGGCTGGCGATGCCTCCATCGCGGTCGATGCAATCTCGCGCAAGGTGATGGGCGACGCGCAGGTGCCGGCGACGTCCACAGGTGTGCCGACGATGGCACCCGCCGCGGAAGGCTGAGACCGACCGAAGTCCGCATTTGACAGGCCGTTCCCCTTGCGACACCACGGTCGCATGGGCACTGCACTCGTCACCGGATCGGCCGGTTTCATCGGCTATCACCTCTGCGACCTGCTTCTCGCGGAGGGGTGGAACGTCGTCGGCATCGACAACCTGTCAAATTACTACGATCCCGAGCTGAAACGCCGCCGGCACGAGCGGCTCGGGCGCGGTTTCACTCCGGTGATCGACGATATCGCGACACCGGGCCTTCTGACCGAGCTCATTGGCGAACATCGACCCGAGGCCGTCATCCACCTCGCCGCGCAAGCCGGGGTGCGCCATTCCATCGACGCGCCGCGCGACTACGTTCATGCCAACCTCGTCGGCACCCACGAACTGCTGGAGGCAGGGCGCGCCCATCCGCCCGCGCACATGCTGTTGGCCTCCACGTCGTCGGTCTATGGCGCGGGCACCGACATGCCCTACCGCGAGACGATGAAGACGGACGCGCAGATGTCTTTCTATGCCGCCACCAAGAAGGCGAACGAGGCGATGGCGCACAGTTATGCGCATCTCTACGGCCTGCCGATCACCATGTTCCGGTTCTTCACCGTCTACGGTCCCTGGGGGCGGCCCGACATGGCCCTGTTCCGCTTCACGCGCGCGATCCTGCGCGATGAGCCCATCGACGTCTACAACCACGGCAGGATGCGCCGCGACTTCACCTATGTGGGCGATCTGGTGCGCGGGATCGTCGATCTGATCGCCGTTCCGCCTGGCGATGCGCCGGTGTCGGACCGCGACAGCCTTTCGCCGGTAGCGCCCCATCGGATCGTCAACATCGGCAACGGCGAGACGGTAGAACTCGACCGCTTCATCGCCGCAATCGAAGCCGCGACCGGCCGCACGGCCCGCCGCAACCTGATGGAGATGCAGCCCGGCGACGTCCCCGCGACCTGGGCCGACACGACGCTGCTGGCCGAACTGCTGGGGCGGCCGCTTCCCCGCACCCCGATCGAGGAGGGCGTGCGCGCCTTCGTCGACTGGTACCGCGCCGACAATTGCATCTGATCGCCGCATCCAAGGACCGCCATGCCCGACCTTTTCGACCCGCCCGCCCTGCCGCGCTTGGCCGTGACCGGCAGCGGCGACGTGTTCCCCGTCGTCCGCATCTTCTGCGTGGGCCGGAACTATGCCGCCCACGCCGCCGAGATGGGCAACGAGGTGGACCGCGAGGCGCCGTTCTACTTCACCAAGTCGCCCTTCGCTTTGGCCCCCTCGGGCTCGACGGTGCCCTATCCGCCCCAGACGGACGACTATCATCACGAGATGGAACTGGCCGTGGCCATCGGCGCGCCGGCCTTCCGCATCGGGCCCGCGCAGGCGGAGCGGGTGATCTTCGGCTATGGATGCGGTCTCGACATGACGCGGCGCGACCTGCAGGCGCGGGCCAAGGACAAGCGTCGCCCCTGGGATCTGGGCAAGGACGTCGAAGGATCGGCCATCCTCGCCCCCCTGACGCGGGCGGCCGACTTCGGCCTGCCGGGCGACCGCCGCATCCATCTGTCCGTGAACGGCGCGGTCCGGCAGGACGCCCGGTTGTCGGACATGATCCACGACGTCCCGGCCATCGTGGCGGACCTGTCGCGCTTCTATCACCTGGCCCCCGGCGACCTGATCCTGACGGGGACGCCAGCGGGCGTGGGCCCGGTGATACCGGGCGATGTCCTGACCGGCAGGATCGAGGGGCTGACGGACGTGAGGCTTGTCATCGGCGCGCCCGAGGCACAGGGCTGATCTATCGCGCAACCCGCCCTTGCGCCGGGCCGGCGCAGGGGCGAAAAGCCCGCCGATCGACAGGATTGAGAGGTCTGCAATGCGTATCGCGATGATCGGCACCGGCTATGTGGGCCTCGTATCGGGGGTCTGCTTCTCGGACTTCGGCCACGATGTGATCTGCGTGGACCGCGATCCCGCCAAGATCGCCCGTCTCGACGCAGGCGAGGTTCCCATCTTCGAGCCGGGTCTCGACGACCTCATGAACCGCAACGTGGCCGGGGGACGGCTGTCCTTCACGACGGACCTGAAGAAGGCCGTCGCGGGCGCGGAGGCCGTCTTCATCGCCGTGGGCACGCCGACGCGGCGGGGCGACGGCCACGCGGACCTGACCTATGTGATGGATGCCGCGACCGAGATCGCCCAGGCCCTGACCGGATATGCGGTGATCGTGACGAAATCGACCGTCCCCGTGGGTACCAACCGCAAGGTGGCCGAGGCCGTCCGCGCCGCGGCCCCCGACGCCGAGTTCGACGTGGCCTCGAACCCCGAGTTCCTGCGCGAAGGCGCGGCCATCGACGATTTCATGCGCCCCGACCGCGTCGTCGTGGGAGTCGAGTCGGACCGCGCGGCGCAGGTCATGTCCGACATCTACCGCCCGCTCTATCTGCGGGACTTTCCGATCATGACGACCGACCTGGAGTCGGCCGAGATGATCAAATACGCGGCGAACGCCTTTCTGGCGACCAAGATCACCTTCATCAACGAGGTCGCGGCCCTCTGCGAACGGGTCGGCGCCGACGTCAAGACGGTGGCGCGGGGGATGGGGCTGGACGGCCGCATCGGCAACAAGTTCCTGCATGCGGGGCCCGGCTATGGGGGGTCGTGCTTTCCCAAGGACACCGCCGCGCTCGCGCGGATCGGACAGGATCACGCCACGCCCATGCGGATCACCGAGACGGTCATGCAGGTCAATGAATCGATCAAGGGCCGGATGGTCGAGAAGCTGCGCGATCTTTGCGATGGCAGTTTCAACCGCAAGACGGTGGTCGTGCTGGGCGTGACCTTCAAGCCCAACACCGACGACATGCGCGAAGCGCCGTCGTTGACGATCGTGCCCGCGATGGTGGGCGGCGGCGCGCGGGTCCGGGTCGTCGACCCGGAGGGCCTGCGGGAGGGGGAGGCGCTGCTGCCAGGCGTCGAATGGCTCGACGACCCCTACGAGGCCGCGCGGGATGCCGACCTGATCGTCCTTTTGACGGAGTGGAACGAGTTCCGCGCCCTCGACCTCAAGCGCCTGTCCGAGGTGATGGCGACGCCCCGGATGGCCGACCTGCGCAACATCTATTCGCGCGCCGATGCCGAGGCGGCGGGCTTCACCGGATATGACGCGGTGGGCCGCTGACGCACGGGACCGTCGGTGAAGATCCTCCTCGTCCACCAGAACATGCCCGGCCAGTATCGCGAACTGCTGGACTGGCTGGCTTCGCAGGGGACGCACGAGCTTGTCTTCCTGACGCAGCGTCGGGACTTTCCCGACCTGCCAGGCGTCCGCAAGGTCGTCTATCGCCCCCACCGGCAGCCTGCCGCCGACGCCTATGGCCTGTCGCGCCCCTGGGAGGAGGCGGCAGGCAACGGCTACGGCGCGGCGCGAGCGGCGGCGGCGCTGCGCGACGAGGGCTTCGTGCCCGACATCATCCTGGGTCACACAGGCTGGGGCGAGCTTCTGTTCATGAAGCAGGTGCTGCCCCAGGTGCCGGTGCTCGGGTTCTTCGAATACTACTACCGGGCCGAGGGCGGCCCCGTGGGCTTCGACCCGGAGGACCCGCCGTCGGAGGCGACGCCCTTCCTTCTGGCCGCGCGCAACGCCGTGCCGAACAGCGCCATCGAGGCGGTCGACCGGGGCATTTCCCCCACGCGGTGGCAGCGCGACACCTTCCCCGCCTCCTTCCGTGACCGGATCGACGTCTGTCACGACGGCATCCGCACCGACCGGCTGGGCCCCGACCCCGACGTCACGCTGAACCTCGGCCGGGTGGGGCGCATCGACCGCGGGGGCGAGATCTTCACATACGTTGCCCGCAACATGGAACGCACGCGCGGATTCCACATCCTGATGCGCGCCCTGCCGGCGATCCAGCGGGCGCGGCCCCGGGCGCGCGTCCTGATCGTCGGCGGCTCCGGCACCAGCTATGGCCGCGCCAGCCAGGCCGAAGGCGGCTTCCGCGCGGAACTGGAGCGGGAGGTCGGCCATCTGGTCGACTGGGACCGGGTCCATTTCCTCGGACAGGTGCCCTATGCCGATTTCCGCCGCGTCGTGCAGATCAGCCGCTGTCACATCTACCTGACCATGCCCTTCGTGCTGTCCTGGTCGCTGCTCGAAGCCATGGCGATGGAGGCGACGATCGTGGCCAGCGACGTGCCCCCCGTGCGCGAGGTGGTGACGCATGGCGAAACCGGCCTGCTGGTCGATTTCCTCGACCCCGCCGCGCTGGCGGCACAGGTGATCGAGGTGCTGGCCGACCCCCCGCGCCACGCGCATCTGGGACCGGCGGCCCGGACGCATGTGGTGGCGGAATACGACTTCCTGACCCGCTGCTTGCCGCGCCAGGTGGCGCGGATCAATGCGCTGGTGCCACCCGACCGCGCGATCACCCTCTAGTTGCGCGTCATCGCGCCACCGCCTATCTGCGGGGCCATGAGCGACGCACTCGATACCGGCCGCGAGGTCCTTCGCACCGAAGCCGCGGCGCTGCGGACGCTGGCGGACGCAATGCCCGCGGATTTCGACGCGGTGGTCGATCTTATCGCCGCCGCCACCGGCCGCGTCATCGTCACCGGAATCGGCAAATCGGGGCACATCGCGCGCAAGATCGCCGCGACGCTGGCCTCGACCGGCACGCGCGCGCTGTTCGTCCACCCGGCGGAGGCGAGCCACGGCGACCTGGGGATGATCGGCGACGGCGACGTGGTGTTGGCCATCTCGAACTCGGGCGAGACGACGGAGTTGCGCGACATCGTCGCCCACACCCGCCGCTTCGGCGTACCGCTGGTCGGGCTGTCGTCGCGCGAAGGCTCGACTCTGATGCAGACGGCGGATCACCGCCTGACCCTGCCGCATCTGCCGGAGGCCTGTGGCATCGGCATGGTGCCCACGACCTCCACCACCCTCACGCTGGGAATGGGCGACGCGCTGGCCGTGGCGCTCCTGCGGCGGCGAAATTTCCGGGCCGAGGATTTCAGCGTCTTCCATCCCGGCGGCAAGCTGGGCGCGCAGATGGCCCGGGTGTCGCAGATCATGCACCGCGACGGGCTGCCGCTGGTCGCCGCGGACACGCCCATGTCCGAGGCGCTGCTGACCATGACGTCGGGCGGTTTCGGGATCGCCGCGGTTGTCGACGGCGGCGACCTGCTTGGCGTCATCACCGACGGCGACCTGCGGCGCAACATGGTGGGCCTGCTGGACCGGCATGCGCGCGACGTGGCGACGCGCGATCCGGTCACGGCGGCACCCGACATGCTGGCCGCCAGCGCGCTTGCCGTGATGAACGAGCGCAAGATCAACGTGCTGGTGGTCTGCGAGGGGCGCGCGCCCGTCGGCATCCTGCACATCCACGACCTTCTGCGGGCAGGTGTCGCATGAAAACAATCCTTCTGATCCCCGCCCGCCACGCCTCCACCCGCTATCCGGGCAAGCCGCTGGCCGAATTGCGCCAGAAGGACGGAAGCGTGAAATCGTTGATCCGCATGACCTGGGAGGCGGCGCAGCAGGTGCGGGGCATCGACGCCATCCATGTCGCGACCGACGATGCGCGCATTCGCGACGCGGCGGAGGGTTTCGGTGCATCGGTCCTGATGACCTCGCCCGAGGCGGCGAACGGCACCGAACGCTGCGCCGAGGCGCTGGCGCAGGTGGAGGCCGACCTGATCGTGAACCTTCAGGGCGACGCGCCCCTGACGCCGCCCTGGTTCGTCGAGGCGCTGATAGACCGCATGGCCCGCGACCCGGACGCCGCCGTGGCGACGCCCGTGCTGCGCTGCGACCGGCGCACCTACGACATGTTCATCGAGGATCGGAAGGCGGGCCGCGTCGGCGGCACCACCGCCGTCTTCGACCGGAACCTGCACGGCCTCTATTTCTCAAAGGAAGTCATCCCCTGGATCGATCCGGCCAAGGTGCCGGACCCGGTCCCGGTGTTCCACCATGTCGGCGTCTACGCCTATCGCCCCGACGCGCTGCGCGCCTATGCCCGCTGGCCCGAGGGCGAGCTGGAACGGCGCGAGGGGCTGGAACAGCTGCGCTTTCTTGAAAACGGCGCCCGCGTCGCCTGCGTCGAGGTCGAGGCGCGGGGCCGGGTGTTCTGGGAACTCAACAATCCGGCGGATGTGCCCCGCATCGAAGCCGTGCTCCGGGAGGGCTGACCATGGACCCCATCGAGACCCGTACCGTCACCATCGGCGATATCCCGGTGGGCGGGATGAACCCTTTCGCGCTCATCACCGGGCCGTGCCAGCTCGAGTCGCTGGACCACGCCCGGATGATGGCCGAGCGGATCGCGGCGGCCTGCGCCCCCACCGGGACGCGCTTCATCTTCAAGGCGAGCTACGACAAGGCCAACCGCTCCTCCATCGGCACCCAGCGGGGGCTCGGGATGGAGGAGGGCCTGCGCATTCTCGACGCCGTTCGTACCGAGTTCGGCTGTCCCGTCCTGACCGACGTGCATCTGCCCGACCATTGCGCCCCCGCGGCCGAGGTCTGCGACGTGCTGCAGATCCCCGCCTTCCTGTCGCGCCAGACCGACCTTCTGCTGGCGGCGGGGCGGACGGGTCGGGCCATCAACATCAAGAAGGGCCAGTTCCTCGCCCCCTGGGACATGGAGAACGTGGCCGCCAAGGTGGCGAGCACCGGAAACGGGAACATCCTTCTCTGCGACCGGGGGACGAGCTTCGGCTACAACACCCTGGTCAGCGATTTCCGCGGCCTGCCGATCATGGAACGCACCGGCTATCCCACGGTCTTCGACGCCACCCATTCGGTGCAGCAACCCGGGGGGCAGGGCACCACGTCGGGCGGGCAACGCGAATTCGCGCCCGTTCTGGCGCGCGCGGCCTGCGCCGTGGGTGTGTCGGCCCTGTTCATCGAGACGCATGAGGACCCCGACAACGCCCCCTCGGACGGGCCGAACATGATCCCCGTGGACCGGATGGAGGCGCTGATCGGCGACCTTCGGGCCTTCGACGACCTGCGCAAGAGAAACTGATCCCCGCCCCGCCGCGTTGCGTGGGAAGCGAAGGGGGACGGCATGTTCGATTTCATCGTGGACGCCATGGGCACGGGCGGCTGGTTCGCCGTCACGTTCCTGATGTTCTTCGAAAACGTCTTTCCGCCCATCCCCTCGGAACTGGTGATGCCGCTTGCCGGGTTCTCGGCGGCGCGGGGCGACATGGTCCTGTGGGTTGCGATCGTGGCGGGCACGGCGGGGTCGGTGGCCGGCGCGCTTTTGTGGTACTGGATCGGGCTCAAGGTCGGGTCGGACCGGCTGCACCGCTTCGCCGACCGGCACGGCCGCTGGCTGACCATCGACGGCAGCGACATCGACCGCGCGACCGGCTGGTTCCAGCGGCACGGCGGTGCGGCGGTGTTCTTCGGGCGGATGATTCCCGGCGTGCGGACCTTCATCTCGGTCCCCGCGGGGGTGGCGCGGATGCCCATGCTGCCCTTCCTCGCATACAGCACGGCGGGCAGCGCGCTCTGGACGGCGGCGCTGGCCTGGCTGGGCTATGTCCTGCAATCGCAATATGACAAGGTGTCGGGCTGGCTCGACCCCGTGACATGGGTGGTCATCGGGGCGCTGGTGGGCACCTATCTCTGGCGTCTGATCCGAGGCAAGGGCCGCAAGACGTCCCGGACCTAGCGCGGCGCGGGATTCGATGCCGTCTTGTAGGCCGACCAGTCGGTGATGTCGGGATAATGCTGCCGGCGCCACGCCCGCACCTTGGGGTTCATCATCCGGCGCCAGAGGGGCGGGATCATCGCCGCGGCCGTCATCGCGGAATACCCCGTGGGAAGCTGCGGCGCCTCGGCATCCGAATAGGTCTGGAGCAGGGGGAACGGCCGGTCGGGCTTGTAGTGGTGGTCCGAATGGCGCTGCAGGTTGATGAGCAGCCAGTTCGACATCCTGTGCGCGCTGTTCCACGAATGATGCGGACGCACGGGCTCATACTTGCCATCGCCCAGATACCGCCGCGTCAGCCCGTAGTGTTCGACGTAGTTCACCAGCTCCAGTTGCCAGATCGCCGTGAAGGCCTGAACGAGGAACAGGACGAGCCCGATCCAGCCGCCAATCGCAAGGGCCAGTCCCAGCATGACCAGTTGCAGCAGGCCATAGCGCCAGAACGGGTTGGACCGATGCGCGGGCGGCAGACCCCTGCGCGCCAGCATCGCGGCCTCGGCCCGCCAGGCCGAGACAGGCGATTGCCGCAGCACGCGTGGAAAGAAACGGTGGAAGCCCTCGTTATAACGGGCCGTCGCCGGATCGCGGGGCGTCGCGACATAGCGGTGATGCACCAGCAGGTGTTCCGAGCGGAAATGGGAATAGAGGACCATGGCGAGCAGGATGTCCGACATCCAGCGGTCGATCCGCTGTCGCTGATGCATCAACTCGTGGGAATAGTTGATGCCGATGGTGCCCGACACGACGCCCATGCCGAAGAACAGCCCCCACATCTCCAAAGGGGACAGATGGTCGGCGCGGGTGACGTACCAGATCAACGCGAAGAGCGTCACGAACTGCACCGGCGCCCAGACCAGCGTGATGGCGCGGTACCAGCCCAGCCCGGAGCGATCCATCAGAGGGTCGGCGTTCCGCTCGTCCTGCCCGGCGAGCAGGTCGAGAAGGCCGTAGATCACCCAGGCGTAGACCGGCGTCGCGATGACCCAGAGACCGCCCAGCAGGGCGCCGGTCCAGACGACGGGGATCATCGTCAACGATATCCAGAACGGCAGGGCGGCCAGCGGCCTGCGGACCTGATCGTCGGGGATGGTCGTGATGGTCATGGCGATCTTTCCCGGATTGCACCGGATGTTACCGCACCGTGGGCCGTCCGCTCAAGCGGTGGCGGCAGAACCCTGCGTCACGAGGGCGTGGGCCTTGCCGAACAGGGTGGGCAGGGCATCGGGGTCGAGGGGGGCGAAGTTGCCCCGGTCGGGGTTTGCGCGGGTCTCCGCCGTCATGACCGTCAGGGTCAGGTGGAAGTGGGTGAAGGTGTGGCGAACCTGCCCGACCTCGCGCCACGGGGCGTCGAAGGGCGGGTCGGAGGCGGGGTGGGCACCCCAGTCGGACGTCGGAAAGGCCAGCATCCCGCCCAAAAGACCCTTGGCGGGCCGCGTCTCGACCAGCCAGAGATCGCCCAGCCGCGCAAGATAGACGAACCCCGAGCGTTCGGGCTTCGGCACCTTGGGCGCCTTGCGCGGCAGGCTTTCGGCGACGCCCAGCCTGCGGCCCTCGCAACCGTCCGCCAGCGGGCAGAGCATGCAGGTCGGCTTGCGCGGGGTGCAAAGGGTCGCGCCAAGGTCCATCACCGCCTGCGCGTGATCGCCGGGCAGCACCTCGGGCGTCAGGCAGGCGGCCAGCGCGCGGATTTCGGGCTTCGCGGCCGGCAGCGGCGTCTGGATTGCGCCCAGCCGGGCCATCACCCGCTCCACGTTGCCGTCGACGACCACGGCGGGCCGCCCGAAGGCAATGGCGGCGATGGCGGCGGCGGTATAGGGGCCGATGCCGGGCAGGGTCAGGAGCGCCGCCTCGGTGTCGGGAAAGCGCCCGCCGTGGTCCGACACCACGGCCCGCGCGCATTTGAGCAGGTTCCGGGCGCGGGCATAGTATCCGAGACCCGCCCATGCGGCCATCACCGCCGCATCCTCGGCCGCCGCGAGATCGTGCACGGTGGGCCAGAGCGTCGTGAACCGCGCGAAATAGTCCCGCACGGCCGCCACCGTCGTCTGTTGCAGCATCACCTCGGACAGCCAGACGCGATAGGGGTCGGGCGGCGTCGGATCGCCCGGCGGCACCCGCCACGGCAGGTCGCGGGCATTGGCGCCGTACCATGCGGCCAGCCGCTCGGTCCGTGGATCACGCATCCTTGAGGTCGCCCCTGTTCCCTGTCGCCCCCCGTGATGTAGGATGCGCGGGCAAGCGAAGGAACCCCGCCCGCCATGACCCGTTTTCGCAAAGCCGCGCGCCGCGTGTCGACCCTCGTGGAAAGGGACATCCGACGCCTGGGCGAAAAGCGCGGCTTTGCCGAGACAAGGCTGCTGACGCATTGGGCCGAGATCGCGGGCGCCGACGTCGCCGCCATCTGCCGCCCTGTCCGCGTGGGCTTTCCGCGCGGCGGCTTCGGCGCGGTGCTGACGCTGCTGACCACCGGGGCGCATGCGCCGATCCTGCAGATGCGCCTGCCTCGGATCATCGAGCAGGTGAACGCCTGCTACGGCTATCGCGCGATCAGCCGCATCGACATCACCCAGACGGCGCCCACCGGCTTTGCCGAAGGTCAGGTCGCGTTCGAGGCCCGGCCGACCACCCGCCCGGAGCCCTCGCCCGAAGTGCAGGCCCGCGCCCGCGCCACGACGCAGGACGTGGGCGACGAAGGGCTGCGCCAGTCGCTTGAACGGCTGGCCGCCAACATCATATCGAAGCAACGCGCCTGACCCGGCGCCCGACAGGAGATTCCGATGATCACACGACGCAAGGCCCTGACATTGACCGCCCTCGGGTTGGTCGCGGCGGGTGGCTATGGCCTGTCCGGCCGCGATAACGCCCCCGGACTGGCGCGTCTGGGCGCGGCGAACGCGCAGGGCTCCGGCGAGGCGATCCAGGACATCGTGCTGGGGTCCGACGATGCGCCGGTGAAGGTCGTGGAATACGCGAGCTTCACCTGCCCCCATTGCGCCAGCTTCCACGCCGAGACGTTCAAGCCGTTCAAGCGCGACTATATCGACACGGGCAAGGTGCAGTTCACCTTCCGCGAGGTCTATTTCGACCGCTACGGCCTCTGGGCGTCCATGGTCGCGCGCTGCGCGGGGCCGGACCGCTACATGGGCGTGGCCGACGTGCTGTTCTCGACGCTGGGCGACTGGGCACGACAGGGCGACCCGGCGGTCGTGGCCGACAGCCTGAAGCGCATCGGCGCGCAGGCCGGACTGTCGCAGGAACAGCTCGACACCTGCCTCGCCGATGCCGACATGGCGTCCGATCTGGTCGCCTGGTACGAAGCCAATGCCGCGCGCGACAACATCCGGGCCACGCCCTCCTTCCTGATCGACGGCCAGTTGCACACCGGCTCGCTGAGCCTCGCCCAGATCGGTGCATTGGTCGACGAGGCGAGCTGAGACGTTCGGCATTCGCGAAAGGGTCGTCCGCTACTCGCGGGCGGCCTTTCTCGTGTCAGAGCCCGAGCCGGTCGAGCGCCGCGTCGAGCGGGGCCCAATCGTCCAGCCGCAGGCGGACGGGCACCGTCATCACCCGACCGCGCAGCGCCGGGGGCAGGCGCACGGCGTCCTTCTCGGTCGTGACAGGCTGCGCCGACAGTCGCGCGGCCCTGTCGCCCAGGCGCCGCAGCAAGGCGGGCGTCAGCGGCTGATGGTCTGCCAGCGCCTCGGTTCCCCGGATGTCGGCGCCCAGATCGCGTAGGGTGTCGAAGAACTTGCCCGGCCGCCCGATGCCCGCGAAGGCGAAGACCGGCAGGCCCTGCCAGTCCATCCCCGTCGCCAGCGGCTCCAGCCGCCCGTGCAGGCGCGTGGGCGACTCCGGCAGATCGACGCGCCCGTCGCCGATGGTCAGGGTCATGTCGGCGCGCGCAAGACCCGCGGCCACGGGTTCGCGCAACGGCCCGGCGGGCAGGACGCGCCCGTTGCCGAACCCCGCGCCCGCGTCCACCACCACGATGGACAGGTCCTTGACCAGCGCGGGGTTTTGGAATCCGTCGTCCAGAAGGACCGCTCGCGCTCCCGCCGCGACCGCCGCCCGTGCCCCCGCAGCCCGATCGCGGGCGACCCAGGTGGGCGTGAAGGCCGCCAGCAGCAGCGGCTCATCCCCCACATCGCCCGCCTCCTGGATCGCCGGATCGACCCGCGCCGGCCCCTCCAGCCTCCCGCCGTGGCCGCGCGTGACCACATGCGCGGCGACCCCGCGGGCCGACAGACGCTCGGCCAGCGCGATGACGGTGGGCGTCTTGCCCGTGCCCCCGGCAGTCAGGTTGCCCACGCAGATCACCGGCACGCCGACCCGCACCCCGACCCGCGCGACGCGCCGCGCCGTGGCGGCCGCATAGATCGCGCCCAAGGGGGACAGCAGCACCGACAGAAGGCCCGGCGGGCGCGACCAGAAGGCGGGCGCGCGCATCAGTCGACCCTGTCGAGCATCGCCATCAGCAGGTCCATCGCCTGCTCCGTCACGTCCGCCCCTTCGGAACAGACCGTCCAGGCGGCATGGGCCATGCGCGCCGCCTCGTCAGGTTCGAGAACGCTTGCCACCGAGGATCCGAACGTCGCTTCCTTGATCGTGAGCGCGGCCTGGTTGGACGACAGGCGCGAATAGATATCGGCGAAATTGTCGACATGGGGGCCGTGCAGGATGGCGCTGCCCAGAGCCGCGGGTTCGAACGGGTTGTGGCCGCCGATGGGCACGAGGGAGCCGCCGACGAAGCTGACCGAGCAGAGACGATACCAGAGGCCCATCTCGCCCATGGTATCGGCCACGTAGATGCGTGTCTCGGGGGTGATCTCCTCGCCCGCCGACCGCAGCGCCACCCGGTCGCCGCGGGCGCGCAGGTCGGCGGCGATGGCGGGGCCGCGTTCGGGGTGGCGGGGCGCGATGATCAGTAGCAGCTTGTGCCACGACCGCATCGCCTGCGAATGGGCCTCGGCTGCCATCACCTCCTCGCCATCGTGCGTGGAGGCGGCGAGCCAGCAGGGCCGCCCCCCCAAGGCACCGGCCAGTCGCAGACGCTCGTTCTCGTCGTGGGGCAGGGCGGCGGAGCCTTCCTTGAGCGTTCCCGTCACTTCGAGGCGCTCGGGCGGCAGGCCGAGCGAGATCAGGCGATTGCCCGTCACCTTGTCCTGCGCCTGCACGCGGGCGATCCCGGCCAGCAGGGCTGCGGCCGTGCGTCGCGCGAGCCGCCAGCGTCGATGCGCGCGGCCGGTCATGCGCGCGTTGATCATCGCCACCCTGATGCCGCGCTGCGCCGTCTCGTCCAGAAGGACGGGCCAGATCTCCCCCTCGGCCAGCACCACCAGATCGGGTTGCCAATGGTCGAGGAACCGCTGCATCCAGGGCCGGATATCAAGGGGCACGAACTGGTGCACACAGCGCGCCGGCAACCGGTCGGCCAGCACCTGCGCCGAGGTCACGGTGCCTGTCGTCAGCAGGAATGACAGGTCGGGGCGTTCCTCGCCGATCCTGCGGATCATCTCGAGGAGCGATACGGATTCGCCCACGCTCGCGCCGTGCAGCCACAGCAGCGGCCCGTCGGACCGCGCGACCGAGGCGATGCCGCGCCGCTCGTCCAAGCGCGCGGGGTCTTCCTTGCCGCGCGCGAGCCTGCGCCGCAGCATCCGTTCACCGAAGGATTCGCGTCCCGTCAGCAGGAAATATCCTCCCAGAAGGGGGGGGCGGGCCATGGCCGTCAGCCCAGCTCCTCGGTGGGCGAGGCGGCGGATTCCTCGTCGCGCAGGCGGTGGATATGGGCAATGAAATACCGCATGTGGGCGTCGTCCACGGTGCGCTGCGCCGCCCCCTTCCAGGCGTCGTAGGCGCTGGCGTAATCAGGATACATGCCGATGATGTCGATGGCGTCGACGTCCGCGAACTGGGTCGAGCCGGGATTGACCAGCTCGCCCCCGAAGACGAGGTGAAGGCGTTGGACCATGGGGACCTCCTGTTGACTGTCGCGGGTGCCTTACCGCGTCGCGCGCCCGGCGTGAACCTCAGACAAGCCTGTCCAGGATCGCGCGGGCGACACCCGGCGTGCCGGCGACGACCCCGTCCAGCAGGGGCCGCGCGTTGTTGAACCGCAGCGGCCCGCCGCGCCGGTCGACGATGGTGCCCCCGGCCTCGGCCACCAGCAGGGCACCGGCGGCGATGTCCCACTCCCACGCGTCGCGCAGCGTGATCATGGCGTCGAAACGCCCCTCCGCCGCCAGCGCGAGGCGGTAAGCCAGCGAGGACCGGAACTGCGGCCTGACCGGAGGGCGGCCGCCGTGCCAGAAGACGTCGTTGAAGTTGGACTTCGACCCCAGGACCGTGGCCCCGTCGAGCGTCACCTTCCCGGAAGGCGCAATGGCGGCACCGTTCCGGGTGGCGCCCCGTCCGGCGGCAGCAAGATACAGGCGGTCCTTCATCGGCAGGTAGACCGCGGCGGCCACCGGGCGTCCGCGTTCGACCACGGCGAGCGAATGGCTGAAGTTCGCCTCGCCGTTGATGAAGGCGCGGGTGCCGTCGATGGGGTCGATGATGAAGACCCGGTCGCGGGTCAGGCGGCCGGGGCCGTCGGTCGTCTCCTCCGACAGCCAGCCGTAGTCGGGGCGCGCCCCTGTCAGCGTGTCGCGCAGCATGGCGTCGATTTCCAGGTCGGCCTCGGTCACGGGGCCCTGGCCCAGGCCCTTGTCCCAGGTCTGCGGTCCGTTGCCGAAATGCCGCCGCGCGATGGCGCCCGCCGCCAGTGCCGCATCAGCCAGCAGCGTCAGGTCATCCGCCGGCAATCGTCAGCCCCTCGACCAGCAGCGACGGAACCTGGCGGCCGACGTGGAGGCGCGCGTCGTTGGCGGGCACCAGGGTCATCAGCATCTCGCGCAGGTTGCCCGCGACGGTGCATTCGTTGACCGGTCGCACGATATGCCCGCCCTCGACCCAGAAGCCCGAGGCTCCGCGCGAATAGTCGCCCGTCGTCGGATTGATGGAGGAGCCGATCATGGAGGTGATGAGCAGCCCCGTTCCCATCCGCGCGAGCAGCTCCTCGCGGCTGGCGTCGCCCGGCGTCAGACGCACGTTGCCCGCCGACGGCTGCGGCGGCGCGGACGTCCCGCGCGAGGCGTTGGCGGTGCTGTCCATTCCCAGCTTGCGCGCGGTCGACAAATCCAGCACCCAGCCCTGCAACACGCCGTCCGTCACGAGGTCGCGCGGCGCCGTGGGCAGCCCCTCGCCATCGAAGGGCCGGCTGCCCGAAATGCGTGGCAGCGTCGGGTCTTCGATGAGCGAAAGACCCGCGGGCAGGACGGGCTGGCCAAGCGCGTCGCGCAGGAAGGTCGCGCCGCGGGCGACGGCGCTGCCGTTGATGGCGCTCAGCAGGTGCCCGACCAACTGCCCGGCCACCCGTTCGTCATAGACGACCGGAAAGGCCCCCGTCGGCGGCTTGGTCGCGCCCAGCCGCGCCACGGTGCGCTCGCCGGCGATGCGGCCCACGTCCTCGGGCGTGTCGAGGTCGGCGCGGTGGACGCGGCTGTCGCCGTAGTAATCCCGCTCCATCCCCGTGCCCTCGCCGGTGATGGCCACGCAGGACAGCGACGTGCCCGTCCGCCGGTAGCCGCCGGAAAACCCGTTCGTCGCGGCCAGATGCACCCGGCGGTCGCCGTAGCCCGCCCCGGCCGATCCGACCTGCGCCACACCGCGCACGGCCAACACCGCGGCCTCCGCCCGCGCGGCCATGTCCTGAAGCGCCGCCGGGTCGAGCGGGGCGCTGTCGTCCACGAGGTCGAGCGCGTCGATGTCCCAGTCGCGCGCCAGTTCGCTTGGGTCGGCCAGTCCGGCGTGCGGGTCTTCGGGTGCCTCGCGCGCCATGGCGACGGCGCGTTCGGCCATCTGTTCCATGGTCTGCCGACCGGTGTCCGATGCCGAGACGCAGGCCTGCCGCCGCCCGATCAGGACGCGCAGGCCGACTTCCACCCCTTCGGAGCGTTCCGCATGTTCGAGCCGCCCTTTCAGTACGTCGACCGAGACCGAGGCGCCGTCGATTGCGATGGCATCCGCCGCGTCGGCCCCAGCCTTGCGAGCGACGTGCAGAAGCGTCTCGGTCAGATGCGAAAGATCGGTCATGGGGTGCTCGTCCTCGGGGCGTCGCTCCCGCAGGTAGCCCTCGGAGCCCGGCCCCACAAGGCCGGGCCGGGCGCGCCCGCGTCGGGGGCGCCTTCGTTCTGCCGCTAGCGCAGGGGCGTGCCGTTCGCGGTGATGCCGCCGCCGGGCGTGAACTCAATGGTCGATTCCAGCCGGTCGTCGCCCGTCTTCGTCGCCACGGCGCCCGCCATCCCCTTGACGAAGGCCGCCTGTTCGGTCGGAATGAACCCGAGGGCCACGAGCTTGTCGACCAGTGCGAATCCTCCATCGAGCGCCAGGTCGACCGTGCCCACAGGCTCCGGCACCTCAGCCGAGGGGTTGGGGAAGTCGAGGTCGCCCGATCCCGTCAGCGTGGCCCCCGCGAGCTTCAGCAGGAGTTCGTCGATCACGAGTTCCGTCACCTCCATCGGCGGCCCCTCCATCGCGGCCACGGCCTCCGGGTCGCCGAAGATGTCGGCTGTCAGATTGGCCGAACCCGTCAGGTCGACGACCAGCGTCGCCGGATCGCGCGGCAGTTGCCCGGTCGGGTCGAACAATGCCCAGAGCGCGTCGTCGATCTCGATGTCGCGGTAGGCGAGCTTCATTCCGAAGGGCTTTTCGCTGCCGATCTCGCCGAAGGGAATGGTGAAAGCGGTCGTCAGCTCCTCCATCGAGAAATTGATCGGCACGGGGAAGGTCGGCACGGCCGCGACCACGTTGCCGCCCGTCGAGCTGAGGGTGTAGGCGATGCTGTCCTCGCCCAGCGAGAATTCGATCAGCCCGTTCTCGGAGGTGCCGTCGACCGAGAAGTCGCCCTGCGGGTTCGCCCCCGCGACGGTCAGCACGCTGCCGTCGTGGCGGATGACGCCGGAATAGGTGGCATTGATGTCAGACAGCGTCTCGACCGGACCTTCGGGCATCTCGCCATAGCTGCCCTCCGCTTCCGAGGTGATGTCCTTCATCACATAGGTGATCGTCACCGGCTCCTGGTCTTCCCCCTGGGCCTCGACCGCGATGGCCATTTCGAATTCGGTGGCGGTGGCCGTCTGGTCGAAACCCCGGCCGTCATCGCCCAATCCGGAATTGTATTCGGACACGAGGTCGGCCAGGCGCATCGTCACCTCGGTCGGAGGGGCGTCCTCCACGCCTTCCTGCGTCATGGTCATGGTATAGGCGTCGGCCGATATGTCGTAGGTGCGAACGCCGTCCTCCTCGCGCACGATGGTCGAGAGGTTGTCGCTGGTGATCGTCATCTTCTGTTCGACGTCGACCCCTTCGTCGACGGTCGTGCCGGTGGATTCGATGACCTCGGGCAATTCGATGCTGACCGTGCCGTCGTCGCGTTCGACCATCGCGATCGTGCCGTAGGATGTGGTGCTCGTGACGTCGCCCATCGTCGTCTCGACGGAGACGTCGGTCAGGGTCAGCGTCCCGTTCGAGTAATCCTCGGAGGCGGCGGACAGGCTCGCGCCGAAGCTGGAGGACACCTCCTGCCAGTCGGACCAGATCGTCGGTGCGTCGATTTCCGCCCAGGCCGCGGGCGCAGTGGTCAGCAGCAGGGCGCAGGCACCCGCAATGGCTGGTTTCAGCATGTGATCGGTTCCTCTAACATGGTTGCCGACACCAAATCGGACCCCGACCCCGGGGTCAACGGGGGGAAGACCATGTCTCATCTTGATGGAAAGACCGTACTGATCACAGGCGCCTCGCGCGGGATCGGCGAAAGCGCCGCGCGGGCCTTCGCGGCCGAAGGCGCACGCGTCGCGCTTCTGGCGCGCAGCACCGATGCCAT
This sequence comes from Jannaschia rubra, assembly GCF_001403735.1. Lineage (GTDB taxonomy): Bacteria > Pseudomonadota > Alphaproteobacteria > Rhodobacterales > Rhodobacteraceae > Jannaschia > Jannaschia rubra. Next base: position 134,090 of record NZ_CXPG01000014.1, on the reverse strand, counting down.
CGCCGACCTGGCCGGAGACATCGGCGACCGCGCGCTGGCCATCCCCTGCGATGTCGCCCGCTGGTCCGAAATGGCGCGCGCGGTGGATGCGACCGTCGGAACCTTCGGATCGCTCGACGTCGTGGTGAACAACGCCGGCGTGATCGAGCCCATCGCGCAACTCTCCGACACCGACCCCGACGCCTGGAGCACGGCCGTCGACGTGAACCTCAAGGGCGTCTACCACGGCATCCGCGCGGCCCTGCCGCAGATGCTGTCGCAAGGGTCGGGAACCGTCATCACCATTAGCTCCGGCGCCGCCTCGCGCGCGCTGCCGGGCTGGTCGGCCTATTGCGCATCCAAGGCCGGCGCGAAGATGCTGACCGAGGCGCTGCACGCCGAAAACGGCGAGTTCCTGCGCGTCATGGGCCTGTCGCCGGGCACGGTGGCCACGCAGATGCAGCGCGAAATCAAGCAGAGCGGCGTGGGCCCGGTCGCGGAACTCGACTGGTCGGACCACATCCCGCCCGAATGGGTGGCCCGCACGCTGGTCTGGATGTGCGGGCCGGAGGCGGACGACCTGCGCGGCACCGAGCTTTCGCTGCGCGACGAGGGGCTGCGCGCCCGCATCGGCCTGGCCTGAGGGTGCGGCGGTGATCCGGGCCGCCCGGGACGGCGACGCGCTTCTGCTGACCATCGACCGCCCCGACCGGGCGAATTCGCTGACGGGCGCCATGCTGTCGGACCTGATCGGCCATGTATCCGGGGCGGAGGACCTGCGCCTTCTGATCCTGACGGGCGCAGGCAGCCGCGTCTTCAGCGCCGGCGCCGATCTGGACGAGGCGCGCGCGGGCCTCGCCACCTCTCCGCTCTGGGAGGATCTGTCGGGCGCCATCGCGGCCTTGCCCTGCCTCACGGTGGCCGCGCTCAACGGCACGCTGGCGGGCGGGGCGATGGGCATGGCGCTGGCCTGCGACATCCGGATCGCCGTGTCGGGCGCGTCGTTCTTCTATCCGGTCGCGCGGCTCGGGTTCCTGCCGCAACCGTCGGACCCCCTGCGCCTCGCGGCACTGGTCGGACCCGCGCGGGCCAAGCTGCTGTTGGCGGGAGGTGCGAAGCTCGACGCCGCAGAGGCGCTGGCCTTCGGTCTGATCGACCGGATCGCAGAGGATCCGGTCGCCGCCGCACGGGACCTGGCGCCCGGCACGGCCCCCCATGTCGCGGCGATCAAGGCGATGGTGCCCGCCACGCCCTGACCGCCGCGACGCAACGACACGGGACGCCTGCCCTTGCGAGAGGGGGCGGCTTGTCCGACGCTGCGGGCCGCGCCCGAGTGAGGAGACCCCCATGACCGCCTATCCGCATCTGCTGGCCCCGCTCGACCTCGGGCATGTGACCTTGCCCAACCGGGTCATCATGGGGTCCATGCATACGGGGCTGGAGGAGACGGGCGACTGGAACCGCGTGGCCGAGTTCTACGCCGAGCGCGCGCGCGGCGGCGTCGGCCTGATGGTCACGGGCGGCATGGCGCCCAACCGCGAGGGCGGGGTGTTTCCCGGCGCGGCGGGTCTGTTCTCGGACGGCGACATCGCCAACCACCGCATCGTCACCGACCGCGTGCACGATGCCAGCGGGTTGATCGCCATGCAGATCCTGCACGCCGGGCGATATGCCTACGGCCCCGAATGCGTGGCGCCGAGCCCGATCAAGTCGCCCATTTCCCCTTTCGTCCCGAAGGAGCTGGACGAGGAGGGGATCGAGCGGCAGATCGCCGACATCGTCACCGCCGCTGCGCGTGCCCGCGAGGCCGGATACGACGGCGTCGAGATCATGGGGTCCGAAGGGTATTTCCTGAACCAGTTCCTCGTCACCCACACCAACAAGCGCTCCGATCGCTGGGGTGGCAGCTACGAGAACCGGATGCGGCTGCCGGTCGAGGTGGTGCGCCGCTGCCGCGAGGCGGTGGGCGCCGACTTCATCCTGATCTACCGCCTGTCGATGATCGACCTGATCCCCGACGGCTCCACCCACGCCGAGGTGGTGCAGCTTGCCCGGGCGGTGGAGGCGGCGGGGGCCAGCATCATCAACACCGGGATCGGCTGGCACGAGGCGCGGATCCCCACCATCGCCACCTCGGTTCCCCGCGCGGCCTTCGCCTGGGTCACGAAGAAGCTGATGGGCAAGGTCGGCATCCCGCTGGTCACGTCGAACCGGATCAACATGCCCGACGTGGCCGAGGGGGTGCTGGCGGATGGCTGCGCCGACCTCGTGTCGATGGCGCGGCCGTTCCTCGCCGACCCGCATTTCGTCGCCAAGGCGGCCGCGGGGCGGGCCGAGACCATCGCGCCCTGCATCGCCTGCAACCAGGCCTGCCTCGATCATACGTTCGCAGGCAAGATCAGCACCTGCCTCGTCAACCCCCGCGCCTGCCACGAGACGGAGCTTGTCATCGCCCCTGCCGACACGCCCCGCAGGATCGCCGTCGTGGGGGCCGGTCCCGCCGGCCTCTCCACCGCGATCACGGCGGCGGAACGCGGCCACCGCGTCACCCTGTTCGACCGTGCCGACCGGATCGGCGGGCAGCTCAACATGGCGAAGGTCATTCCCGGCAAGGAGGAGTTCATCGGCTTCGTCGACTGGTACGCCCGGATGCTGGAGGAGGTGGCCGTCGACCTGCGCCTCGATACCGAGGCGACCGTCGAGATGCTCACCGGCTTCGACGAGGTGGTCGTCGCCACCGGTGTCGTCCCGCGCGACCCCGCCATCCCCGGACAGGACGGCGCCAACGTGCTGAGCTACGTCGATGTGCTGCGGGACGATGGGGCCGTGGGGCCGCGTGTGGCCGTCGTGGGCGCGGGAGGGATCGGCTTCGACGTGTCGGATTACCTTGTCCACGACGGACATTCCGCGACGGAAAACCTGCTGGAATGGATGCGCGACTGGGGCGTGTCGGACCCGGAGGCGCATCGCGGCGGCCTGTCGCCCGAGGGTCCGCGACCCGACCGCCCGGCCCGGGCCGTGACCCTGCTGCAACGCAAGGCCGAGGCTCCGGGCAAGCGGCTGGGGAAGACGACCGGCTGGATCCACCGCGCCGGCCTTCGGATGAAGGATGTCCGGATGCTGGGCGGCGTCGCCTATGAAAAGATCACGCCGGAGGGGCTGCTGGTGCGCGACGGCGAGGGCGCACCCATGCTGATCGAGGCGGATACCGTGGTGCTCTGCGCGGGTCAGGTGTCGGAACGGTCGCTGGCCGATGCGCTGGAGGCGGCGGGCGTGCCCTGCCACGTCATCGGCGGCGCGGATGTCGCCGCCGAGCTGGACGCGAAGCGCGCCATCGACCAGGGGGTGCGGCTCGCCGCGACGCTCTGACGCCGGTCAGTTCGACATGCCGCGGCGCTGCATCTCCTGCGGGATGTTGAACAGGCCGCCGCCCAGGTTCGCCCCCGTCTGCATGTCGCCCAGGATCACCGTGGTCTGCGCCCCCGCATCGTCGGTGATGACCCACTGGCGCAGCGTCGTGGGGTTGGGCGTGAAGACCAGCTGGATATTGCCGTATTCCGGATGCTGCGGATCCTGCAGCGTCACCGAGGTCTGCGTGTTGTCGCCGCCGTGGCGCACCAACATGCCCGACCGGCCCAGGTTCACGTTCTCGGCCAGGATGAGCGACAGGGGCGTCTGCGACAGCGGGTACTGCTCGGGCGGGGTGTTGCTGACCGGGTCGAAGACGGCGACCTGCCCGCCGCCGGCGATCACGAGGCCGTCGTTGGGCGCGGCATAGTCGAAACGCGCGCGGCCCGGCCGCCGGATCGACAGCTCACCCGTCGAGATCGAGCCGTCGCCGTTCACCTGCGTGAAATCGGCGCGCGCGGTGGTGAAGCTGTTGAGATATCGGCTGATCTCGTTCACCGGGATCTGCGCGACGGCGGGCGCGGCGATGGTTACGGCAAGGACGAAGGCGGGGACGAAGCTGTGCATCAGGCGGTCTTTCCGATCGTGGATCTTCGGGGACATATAGGCACCGTCTGCCGAAATGCCCCGCGTTATCCAATGTCGCGGACCCGTCAGGCGGTTCCTTGCGGGCAGGGGGCCGCACAACGTCAGGGCACCACCCCCGCCCGCCCGGTGCGCCTCAGCCGTTCGGATCGGGCAGCAGGATGTCGCGCTTGCCGACGTGGTTGGCGGCGGTGACGGCGCCGTTCTCCTCCATCTGCTCCACCAGGCGCGCGGCCTTGTTGTAGCCGATGCCCAGCTTGCGCTGGATGTAGGAGGTGGAGCACTTGCGATCCCGCGCGACGATGGCCACGGCCTGATCGTAGAGCGCATCCTCACCCCCGGTATTGCCGCCGGTAAGGCCCAGCACCGCGTCGATGTCGGAGGCCGAATCGTCGTCCGGCCCGTCGAGGACCGAGGCGGCATAGTCGGGCGGCCCGAAGGACTTGAGGTGGTTGACGATCTCCTCGACCTCCTCGTCCGAACAGAAGGGCCCGTGGATGCGCGTGATTTTGGACCCCCCGGCCATGTAGAGCATGTCGCCCATGCCCAGAAGCTGTTCGGCGCCCATCTCGCCCAGGATGGTGCGGCTGTCGATCTTGGAGGTGACGTGGAAGGAGATGCGGGTCGGGAAGTTCGCCTTGATCGTGCCGGTGATGACGTCGACCGAGGGCCGCTGCGTCGCCATGACGAGGTGGATTCCGCTCGCCCGCGCCATCTGCGCGAGGCGCTGGATGCAGGCTTCGATCTCCTTGCCCGCGACCATCATCAGGTCGGCCATCTCGTCCACGACGACGACGATGTAGGGCAGCTTGACGGGTACCGTCTCCTCCGTCTCGAAGACGGGTTCCCCGGTGTCGTCGTCGAAGCCGGTCTGGACGGTGCGGCTGAACAATTCGCCCTTCGACAGCGCATCCTTCACCCGGCCATTGTAGCCTTCGATGTTGCGGACGCCCATGCGCGACATCTTGCGATAGCGTTCCTCCATCTCGCCCACGACCCATTTCAGCGCCACGACCGCCTTCTTGGGGTCGGTGACGACGGGGGACAGGAGGTGCGGGATTCCGTCGTAGACCGACAGTTCCAGCATCTTCGGATCGATCATGATCATCCGGCAGTCTTCCGGCGACAGGCGGTAGAGCAGCGACAGGATCATCGTGTTGATCGCCACGGACTTGCCCGACCCGGTCGTCCCCGCGATCAGCAGGTGGGGCATCTTGGCCAGGTTCGCCACCACGGGCGCGCCGCCGATGTCCTTGCCCAGGGCCAGCGGCAGAGACTGGCTGCTGTCGCCGAATTCGCGGGCCGACAGGATCTCGCGCAGGACGACCTTCTCGCGCCGCTCGTTTGGCAGTTCGATGCCGATGACGGTGCGGCCGGGCACGGTCGACACACGGGCCGACAGGGCCGACATGGACCGCGCGATGTCATCGGCCAGGCCGATCACCCGCGACGCCTTCAGGCCGGCGGCGGGCTCCAACTCGTACATGGTCACGACGGGGCCTGGGCGGACCGACGTGATCTCGCCCTTCACGCCATAGTCGTCGAGCACGGATTCGAGCATCCGGGCGTTCTGTTCCAGCGCCGTGTCGGAGAGGTGATGGCGTTCCACGGTGGAGGGATCGGTGAGCAGCGACAGAGGCGGCATTTCGTAGGACGACGCGGTTTCGGTGAAGTTCAGGGTCGGCTGCGCCTCGGCCCGCGCCTGGCGCGACGGGGCTGCAGGCCGCGCCGCGGGCTGCACCACGGTCCGCGGCGCGGGGGCCGCCGGTTCGATGAGCATCTCGTCCTCGGCTTCGGCGGGCTCCGGTCGCGCGGTGGCGCCTGTCAGGACAGGTTCGACACGTGCGGCGTCACTTCGGGGCATGGCCGGCGCAGGGGTCAGCGCCGCGGTGATCGTCGCGCGGCGCACGCGGGAGCGGACGGCGCTGGCGATCCGGGCGCGAACGCGATCCTCGTCCGGGGCATCGTCGCGGTCATAGGCTTCGTCGTCCTCGTCGAGCGGATCGGTCATGCTACGCTGGGGCAGCCAGGACATCAGGCTGCGCCGGGGGGCGGCGTCCTCCTCGTCGGGCAGGTCGCCGTCCTCGGGGGCCGCGCGGGCCGCTCGCGCGGCACGGGCCTGACGCAAGGCCTCCGCGCTGCGCCGGGTGCCGACCGCGGCACCGCGCGCGGCGGTGCCGGTGGCCAGCCGCCCGATGTGCATCGCATTGCCCAGCCCGTGCAGGAACAGGACCATCCCCCGCGCCAGATCCTCACGCGTGAAGCCCAGCACCCAGGCGCCCGACGCGACAGCCCCGCCCGCGATCAGCAGCGACAGGAGCTTGAGCCCCACGGCCGCGTGGATCGGCAGGATCGACAGCAGCGCGCCCATGGCGGTGTCGCCGAACAGGCCGCCCAGGCCGAAGTCGTGCGTCCACTCCGGCCCCGGCACCATCGAGGCGCAGTAGAGCGACAGGATCAGAACCCATCCCGGCACGAACAGCACGCGCGGCAGGGCCCGCTCCGATCCGGCATGCAGCGCGAAGCGCAACCCCCAGACCGCCAGCGCGGCCGCAATGCCCAAGGCGCCCTTGCCAAGGATCAGGTAGAGCGGCGCGGCCAGCGAGGCGCCGAAGACGCCCAGCCAGTTGTGCGGCGGAGCGTCCGTCGCGGCCAGCCAGTTCGGATCGTCGGGATGATAGCTGAGCAGCATCACAGCCACGACCGCGCCCAGCACCACCATCAGCACGCCCAGCCCCTCGCGTCCCCGGCGGGCGAGGCTGATCTGGAGGTTGCTGTCCAGCAGGGGGTCGCGTTGTCGCACCTGATACGCCATCGGGGGTCCTCTTACGTGTAGAGACAATCGCGCAGCCGGGTCAGGCCGTCGATCGTCTCGTCCAGCGGGCCGACGAGGGCCACGCGAATGAAGTCTGCGCCGGGGTTCCCGGCTTCGGTGGTGCGCGCCAGATAGGCGCCCGGTAGCACCTTGATGCCCGCCTCGCGCCAGAGCTTCAGCGCGGCCTGTTCCCCGTCGCCCACCGCCGGGGGGACGGGCAGCCAAAGGAAGAACCCCGCTTCGGGGATGCGCTGGTCGGGCAGGATGCGGGCGGCGGCGGCGAACTTCTCGGCATAGAGCCTGCGGTTCTCCTCCACATGGGTATCCTCGGCCCAGACCCGTGCTGCGGCCATCTGCAACGGCAGGGGAAGCGGCGCGCCTGCATAGGCGCGAAGCTGCTTCATGCGGGCGATGTTGCCGGGCCCGGAGACCGCAAAGCCGGAGCGCAACCCGGCCAGGTTCGACCGCTTCGACAGGGAGTGGAACGCGACCGCGCGTTCGGGGTCGGCGCCCGTCGCGCGCACGGCCTCCAGCACGCCCACGGGGGGCTCGCCGCGGTAGATCTCGGCATAGCATTCGTCGGCGAAGATGGTGAAATCGTGCTTCTCGGCCAGCGCCAGAAGCGCCGACCAGTAGGCCATCGTGGCGCAGGCCCCCTGCGGGTTCGCGGGCGAGCAGACGTAGAGAATGGCCGTGCGGTCCAGCAGGTCCGCGTCGAGTGCCGTGAAATCGGGCAGGAAGCCCGTGGCTTCGGTCGCGTTGACATACCGCGGCTCGGCCCCCACCGACAGGGAGGCGACGGCATAGACCTGATAGAAAGGATTGGGCGTCAGGATGACCGGCTGCCGACCGTTCTTCGCCTCGGGACAGAGCGCCATGGAGGCGTTGTAGAGCCCTTCCCGCGTGCCGTTCAGCACCAGGATCTCCCGCTCCGGGTCGGCATCGTGGTCGTAGCGCCGCTTCAGCCAGCCGGCGCAGGCCGACAGCAGTTCCGGCGTGCCGTCGTTGGGTGGATAGGGCATGAAGCCCGCGGCATGTTCCGCGATCACCGGGCCGACGAAATCGGGGGGCGCATGGCGCGGGTCGCCGATGGTCATCTGGATGGGCGGATTGCCGCCGGGCTCGGACTCCCCCAGCAGCGTCCGCAGGCGCGGGAACGCATATTCGGGCAGCTCGGAGAACCGCTGCGGGTAATTCATGCCTGTAGCCTCGATCCGGGTGCTCTGACGGCCCCATTTCGGCTACGATAGCAAAGGGATCGGCCCAGGGTCCAACGAAAAGGGCGCACTGGCGCGATGTGTGGCTTTCAGGCCAGCGCGAGTTCCATTGCCGCGCCCAGCCGAAGCAGCCGTTCCTCCTGCATCGGCGGGGCCAGCGCCATTACGCCGCACATGGGCACGCCCGTGGGCAGCGTCAGGCCGCAGAGCCCCAGCACGTTGCCGACGCGGGTGTTCCGCAGAGCCATCAGGTTCTCGGAGACGTAGTAGTCGTCATCCGATTCGAGGCGCGCACGGTCGGGCGGCAGGATGGCCGACGTGGGCAGGATCACCGCGTCGTAGCCTGCCGTCCGCTCGAGATACTCGGCCTCCGCGGCCGCACGCTTGCGATGCGCGTCCAGCACGTCGGCGGCCAAGGCGTCGCGCCCCTGCCGGAAGCGGGCGAGGATGCGCGGATACATCAGATGCGGCGCCTCCTCGATCCGGCGGCGCCAGATGGCATATCCCTCGGGCGCGAACAGGAGCGGTGTCAGATCCATTGCCTGTTTCACGGGGTCCAGTTCCGCCCGTTCGACGTGCGCGCCCCCGTCGCGGAACCGTTTCACCGCATGTTCGAAGGCCGCGCGGGGGGCGTCGCGGCTGCTGTCGGCATAGTCGGCGAGGATCAGAAGGCGCGCGCCGCGCAGCGTGGCGCCCGTCAGGTCCGCCGCGTGTCCGCCCTCCATCAAGGCCAGGGCCAGCGCCGCGTCCTCGACTGTGCGAGCCAAAGGGCCGATGGTGTCCATCGTCTCGACCAGGGGGACGGTGCCGCGCGACGGCAGGCGGCCCAGCGTGGTCTTGAGGCCCACGAGATCGTTCCAGGCGGCGGGGTTGCGGACCGACCCCCCCGTGTCGGACCCGATGGCCAGGGGCGCCAGCCCGAAGGCCACCGAAGCCGCCGCCCCGGACGATGATCCGCCCGGCACACGGTCCGCGTCGCGGACGTTTGGCGGTGTCGCGGTGATCGGGTTCAGTCCGAGGCCGGAGAAGGCCAACTCGCTCATGTGGGTCTTGCCCAGACAGACGGCGCCGCCCATCGTGGCCGCCGCCAGCACGGCCGCATCGTCCTGCGGCACCCGGCCTTTCAGAAGCGCGCTCCCCGCCTCGGTCGCGACGCCCGCGCTGTCGAACAGGTCCTTCCAGCTGATCGGCACGCCGTCGAGGGGGCCGCGACGGTTCCCGGCCCGCGCGCGCCTTGCCGCCGCCGCGGCCTCGGCCCGGGCGCGGTCGTCGGTGGTGCGGGCATAGATGGCGTCGCGGTGCGGATTGTCCGCGATGGCCGACAGGAAGGTATCGCACAGCGCCTCCGGATCGATGTCGCCCGCCGCGATGCCGCGCCCCAGGTCGCCCGCGCTTTTCCACACCCAGTCCCGCATCGCATCCTCCGGCATTTCGTCGCGGGCCACGCTAGAGATGGCCGTGGCGTTGGACAATGGCGCCCGGACGGTCATATCTGGCGCCATGGATGCAGACGCCCTTATCGTCGGCGGCGGGCTGACGGGCCCCCTGACCGCCCTCGCCCTCGCCCGCGCGGGGCTGACCAGCATCGTGCTGGACGCCCGCCCGCGTGCCGCTTTCGACGACGCGGCGTTCGATGGCCGCGCTTACGCCATGGCGCTCGGCTCCGTCCGCGTCCTCCAGGGGCTGGGTCTCTGGGGTGCGCTGGCCGATGTGGCGCAGCCGATCACCGGAATCCGCGCCAGCGACGGCCGTGCGGGCGAAGGGGCCTCACCCCTGCATCTGGCTTTCGATGCGGCCGAGATCGGTGAGCCCTTCATGGGCCAGATGATCGAGGACCGGCACCTGCGGCCCGCGCTGCTGGCCGCCTGCGACGCCTCGGACCGCATCGACATGCGTTTCGGCGTGGCCGTGACCGACCAGTCGGTCGAAGGGGCCTCCGTTCGCGTCGCCGCCGGGTCCGACCTGACCGGCAGGGTGCTCTTGGGCTGCGACGGACGCGACAGCGGCGTGGCGCAGCGCGCCGGCATCCGGCGGGTGGGGCGCGACTATGGCCAGACGGCGCTGGTCTGCGCGCTCTCGCACGATCTGCCGCATCATGGCATCGCGCATCAGTTCTTCATGCCCCCCGGCCCGCTCGCCATCCTTCCGCTCCGCGGCAACCGCTCCAGCATCGTCTGGACCGAGACGCCCGAGGTCGCCGCCGAGTTGAACGCCCTCTCCGACGACGACTACCTCGACGTGCTGCGGCCCCGCTTCGGCAGCTTCCTGGGGCAGATCGCGCTGACCGGCGCGCGCTATACCTATCCGCTGAACCTGACGCTGGCCGATGCCTTCACGGCGCCGCTCATCGCCCTCGTGGGTGATGCGGCGCATGGCATCCACCCCATCGCGGGGCAGGGGCTGAACCTCGGCGTCAAGGACGTGGCGGCGTTGGCGCATGTGCTCGACCATGCACGCGCGCGGGGCGAAGACCCCGGCGCGCCGGATGTTCTGGCCCGGTATCAGCGTTGGCGCCGCTTCGACACCGGCATGATGGGGTTCGCGACGGATGCGGTGAACCGGCTGTTCTCGAACGACAATCCGGCCCTGCGGCTGGCGAGGGACGTGGGAATGGGTGCGATCTCGGCCTGGCCCGGCGCGCGTAGGCGCTTCATCCGGGAGGCGGCGGGCCTGACAGGCGACCTGCCCGACCTGATGCGGGGCTGAACGCGAAAGTCAGTCGAGCTTGCGCGCCTCGTCCACCAGCATGATCGGGATGCCGCCGCGGATGGGATAGGCGAGGCGAGCCGACTTCGACACCAGTTCCTGCGCCTCCGCATCGTAGCTGAGCGGACCGTGCGTCCGCGGGCAGACCAGCGATTCCAGCATCCGCCGGTCGTGCGACGGCTCCGTGCTCTTGTCGGTCATTGCAATATCTCCTCGCCCGCGCCGCCACGCATGGCGAACTCCATCAGGGTGACGACGGTTTCCCGGCGGGTTGCCAGCGACGGCGCCTCGAGCAGCGCCTGCTTTTCCTCGGGGTCGAAGGGGCAGAGCATGGACAGGGAGTTGATGAGAAGCTCCTCCTCCGCGTCCTTCAGGCTGTCCCAATCGGTCGAGAGGCTCTGGGATTCGAAGTAGCGGTGCAGCAGATCCAGAAAGGCCGGGCGGTCGAACGCCTCGTCCTTCTCGGTGCGCCCCAGGTCCCGCTCGAACCCGTCCCAGGACACGTCGGCCTGAAGGTACGGCTGGAAGCCCGACACCTCGCGCGTAATGCGGTACCGGCAGACGCCCGACAGGGTGATCATGTAGCGGCGATCCTCGGTCTCGCTGATCTGGGTCAGGCGTCCGGCGCAGCCGATGGCCTGCATGGCGCGTCCCGACGAGGATTTCTGCGCCCGCGGCTGGATCATGCCGATCAGGCGATGTTCCGTCTTCAGGCAATCGTCGATCATCTGGAGGTAGCGTGGCTCGAAGATGTGCAGCGGGAGCCGCGCCCGAGGCAGCAGCAGCGCTCCGGGCAACGGGAAGACCGGGATCGTTCGGGGCATGTCCGATATGCGGTACATCTTCATCGATCTAGGCCGCGCGGGCGATCAGGCAAAGATCATCGACGACAACCTGCGACGCCCCTTCAACGCGATCGGATCCTGTGGCTTCAACGCATCGAAGATCGTGAACAACTGCGCGCGCGCGGCGCCGTCGTTCCACTCGCGGTCGCGGCGGAACAGCTCCAGCAGTTGCTCGACCGCGCCTTCGGTATCGCCGGTCGCCTGAAGCGCCGCGGCCAGGTCGAAGCGGGCCTGATGGTTCGCCGGATCCGCTTCCACCATCTGCAGAAGGTCCGCCACCGGTCCGGCGTTCGCGGCCTGACGCGCCAGCGCGACCTGCGCCTTCGCGGCCTCCATCTCAGGGGCGGCGGCGACGGCCTCGGGCGCGGCGGCGATCAGCGCATCGGCCTGATCGACTTCATCCAGCGCGACATGCGCGCGGACCAGTCCGGCATAGGCGGCGGCATTCTCCGGCTCCTCGCCCAAGACGGCGGCGAAGGTCTGCGCGGCATCCACCGCCTCGCCGTTGGCCAGCATCTCCTCGGCGGCGGCGACGGCCTCGGCCAGGCCGCCGTCGTCCTCCGCACCGCCCATGGCGGCGACGCGGGTGACGAAATCCCGGATCTCCGGCTGGCTGACGGCGCCCTGGAATCCGTCGACCGGCTGGCCCTGCCAGAAGGCGTAGACGGTGGGGATCGACTGGATGCGAAGCTGCGCGGCGATCTGCTGGGCCTGATCGACGTTGACCTTGGCCATCCGCACCTTGCCGCCCGCGTCGGTCACGGCTGCTTCCAACTGCGGGCCGAGCGTCTTGCAGGGGCCGCACCAGGGGGCCCAGAAATCGACGATCATCGGAACCGTCATCGACGCCTCGACCACCTGGGCCATGAAATCGGCCTCGGTGACGTCGCGGATAAGGTCGGAGGCGGGGGCGGGCTGGGACTGGCCGAGTTCGAGCATGGGGCACCTTTCGTCTGCTGGCGTGTCATATGCGCGCCGCGGCGGCGTTTTCCAAGGGTGCTACAGGTCGAAGGTCGCCAGCACCGGCGCATGGTCCGACGGCTTCTCCCAGCCACGCACGTGCCGCAGCACGCGGCTGGAATGGGCGGCACCCGCGATGTCCCCGGTGGCCCAGACGTGGTCGAGCCTGCGCCCCTTGTCCGCCGCGTCCCAGTCGGGCGAGCGATAGGACCACCAGCTGTAGAGATTGCCCGTGGGAATGTCCTGCCGCGTGATGTCGACCCAGGCGCCTGCGTCCTGCATCTGCGCCAGATGCTCCACCTCGACCGGGGTATGGCTGACGATTTTCAGGAGCTTGCGATGATCCCAGACGTCGTCCTCGCGCGGGGCGATGTTCAGGTCGCCCACCAGGATCGACCGGGCCGGCCGGTCGGCGTGGAAGGCGTCGCGCATCGCGGTCAGGTAGTCGAGCTTCTGCCCGAACTTCACGTTCGCCTCGCGGTCGGGAATGTCGCCGCCGGCGGGCACATAGAAGTTGTGGACGACGACGCCGTTTTCCAGCCGCGCGGCGATATGGCGGGCGTGGCCGAGGTCGGCATGATCCTCGGCGCCCGCCTCCTCCAGTGGCAGTTTCGACAGGATCGCCACACCGTTGTAACCCTTCTGCCCCCGCGCGACCATGTGCGGATAGCCCAGGTCCGCGAACTGGTCGCGCGGGATCTTGTCGACCGGCGACTTGCACTCCTGAAGGCACAAAACGTCGGGCCCTTCCTCGCGCAGGAAGCGGGCCACGAGATCCTCGCGCAGGCGGACTGAATTGATGTTCCAGGTGGCGAGGGTGAAGGGCATGGCGTCGATCCTCGGGGCTTGTCTCGGCCGGTCGAGGGCTATGGCATTTCGCGCCCGAGTCAATGCACCCACCCGGTGCGGCTTTCGCCGGACAAAAGACACCCGGGCACGGAGGCCCGGGCAAGTCCAACAGGGAGGTTGCATCTGTGTCGTCCCGCAGATGCGCCGGTATGCTAACGATAATGCGCGACGAAGGTTAACGTAAGGTTAACGGACGGCGCGACACGTTTTCATCGACGGATGTGCCCGGAACGTCACGCCATCAGGCGGTACCCCCCCGATTCCGTCACCAGAAGACGCGCGTTGGACGGGTCAGGCTCGATCTTCTGGCGCAGGCGGTAGATATGCGTCTCGAGCGTGTGGGTGGTCACGCCCGCGTTGTAGCCCCAGACCTCGTGCAGCAGGACATCGCGCGGCACCGTGCCGTCGTTCGAGCGGTAGAGGAACTTGAGGATGTTCGTCTCCTTCTCGGTCAGGCGGATCTTCCTGTCGTCCTCGGTCAGCAGCACCTTCATCGACGGCTTGAAGGTATAGGGCCCGAGCTGGAACACCGCGTCCTCCGACTGCTCGTGCGTGCGAAGCTGCGAGCGGATACGCGCGAGCAGCACGGGAAACTTGAACGGCTTGGCGATGTAATCGTTCGCCCCAGCGTCCAGCCCCAGGATCGTGTCGCTGTCGGAATCGTGGCCCGTCAGCATCACGATGGGGCATTTCACCCCCTGCTTCCGCATCAGGCGGCAAAGTTCGCGCCCGTCGGTGTCGGGCAGGCCGACATCGAGGACGATGAGGTCGTAGAGCTGCTCCTTTGCGCGGCTCATGCCCGAGGCGCCGGAATCGGCCTCGAAGACGTCGAACTCCTCGGTCATCACCAGTTGCTCGGACAGGGCATCGCGCAGGTCGTCGTCGTCGTCGACGAGCAGGATCTTCTTTGTGGTGGCCATGGTGTCCCCCGGAAGTTGAAGCCATTTGCCCGAGTGTCCGCGCGGCCTGCGTCGTTTCAAAGCGATTTGGCACCCGACTCACGCCGACGTGTCGCCAAGCGGCGATTTGTTTCATATGTGAAGCACCGGGGCCGCGCCGCGGTTCCGATTGTTACAGGAGATCCGGGCCATGCTGTCGCCCACGCCCGCCGAACTGGCCGCCCGCGCGCGGGCCGACCTGCGCGTCGGCCTGCCGGTCGCGGTGGGCGGCCTGATCCTGGCCTCGGTCGAGACGCTGGCGGCGGAACGGCTGGCCGAGATGCGCGCCGCCGGGCCGCTGGTGCTGGCAGTCAGCGGCCGACGGGCGGAGACGTTGAAGGCGCGCGCCTACGACGGCGACCTCGCCCGGATCGCGGTGCCCGACGACGCGGGGTCGGATTGGCTGCGCGCCGTGGCCGACCCCGCCGACGATTTGCGCGCGCCGCTGAAGGGGCCGCTCCGAACCCTGCGCAACGGCGATGTCACAGCATGGCGGACGGGGCTGGCCCTGGCCAAGGCGGCGCAACTGCTGCCCGCTGTCGTTGGGGTCGAGGCGCCGGCCCCGGCGGGGCTGACCCGCCTGCCCGCGGGCGGGGTCACGACTCGACCGATGCTTCCGGCCGAGGTCGCGGCCGCGCGCGTCCCGCTCTCGGCCCATCCCGCAAGCCGCGTCCACGTCTTCCGCGAGGAGGATGGCGGGGGCGAGCATTACGCCATCGAAATCGGGATGGTGGACCGTGCACGCCCCGTGCTGACGCGGCTCCACTCGGCCTGCTTCACAGGCGACGTGCTGGGGTCGCTTAAATGCGACTGCGGTCCGCAGCTTCATGCTGCGATGGCCGCGATGGCGGCGGCGGGCGGCGGGGTGTTGCTCTATCTCAACCAGGAAGGGCGGGGCATCGGGCTCGCCAACAAGATGCGCGCCTACGACCTTCAGGATCAGGGGTTCGACACCGTGGAGGCGAACCACCGCCTGGGGTTCGAGGATGACGAGCGCGATTTCCGGCTTGGCGCCGGGCTTCTGCGGCAGCTTGGCATCGGATCGGTGCGCCTGATGACGAACAACCCGCGCAAGCTGTCGATGATGGCGGCGCAGGGTGTCGAGGTGGCCGAACGCGTGCCGCTGCACGCGGGCCTGACACCCGAGAACGCGGCCTATCTGGACGTGAAGCGCGCGAAGTCGGGCCATCTGGAATGACGCCTGCGGGGCCGGACGACCTGGTCCTGACGCCTTCCGGCATCCGGTTCCGCGGGCGACGCTTTCCCTGCACCATCGGCCGCGGCGGCGTCCGCGCGGACAAGCGCGAGGGCGACGGCGCGACGCCCGCCGGATGCCACCGGATCGTCGGCATGTTCTACCGCGCCGACCGCATCGCCCGTCCTGCGGCCTGGGCCGCCGCCATCGGGCCGCGCGACCTCTGGTGCGACGCGCCGGACCATCCAGCCTACAACCACCGGGTCCGCGCGCCCTTCGCGGGTTCGGCCGAACGTCTGGCGCGGGGCGATCCGCTCTATGATCTGATCATCGTGACGGACTGGAACTGGCCTATCGCGCGCGCAGGGCGCGGCTCGGCGATCTTTTTGCATCGCTGGCGCAGGCCCGGCTGGCCGACCGAGGGCTGCGTGGCCTTCGACCCGCAGCATCTGCGCTGGATCGCCGGGCGGATCGGGCCGCGCACGCGGCTCGTGGTGCGCGGCTAGCTGGCGCGCGGACCGAAGATGGCCGACCCCACGCGGATATGCGTGGCGCCCAAGGCGATGGCCTCCCCGAAATCGGCGGACATGCCCATGGAGAGGCCGGCCAGACCGTTGCGCGCCGCGATCTTGGCCAGCAGGGCGAAGTGCAGCGACGGGGCCTCATCGACCGGTGGGATGCACATCACGCCCTTCACCGGCAGGTCCATGGCGCGCACCTCGCGGATGAAGGCGTCGGCCTCGTCCGGGGCGACCCCCGCCTTCTGCGTCTCGTCGCCGGTGTTGACCTGCACGAACAGATCGGGGCAACGGCCGGCCTCCTGCGCCACGTCCGCGATGCGGCGCGCCAGTTTCGCCCGGTCGAGGGAGTGGATCGCGTCGAACAGGTCGACCGCCGGACGCACCTTGTTGGACTGCAGCGGCCCCAGCAGGTGAAGCTCCACCCCCCGGTAGGCCTCCTTCCAGGCGGGCCACTTGCCCTGCGCCTCCTGCACGCGATTCTCGCCGAAGATGCGGTGGCCAGCGGCCAGCACCGCTTCGACCCGCTCGTGCGGCTGCACCTTGGACACGGCGATCAGGGTGATCTCGGCGGGGCTGCGGCCGGCGCGGTCGCAGGCGCGCGTGATGCGGGCGGTGATGTCGGGCAGGGACATGGGGGCGCGGCCTTCGTCTGGGGTCGGGACCGCGACTTGGCCAAAAGAAAAGAGCGGGCGCAAGGCCCGCTCTCTCCGTCGTCCGATCCGGGTGGGATCAGAAGTTCATGCGAACGCCGAAGGACACGGTGTCGATGGTGTCGTCGCCGTCGTCGATGACGTCGCCGTAGTCCGAGCGGCCATAGCCGAACTGGACGATGGCGCCGCCGCCGAGGTCGTAGCCGAGCGACAGGCCGATGCCGTCGATGTCGCCCACGCCGTCGATGTCGTACTTGCCGTAGTTCAGGTTGGCCGCGATGGCACCCGCGGCGTAGCCGATGCCGACGCCGATGTGATCGGTGTCGCCGTCGATCAGGACGCGGCCGCCCTGCGATGCGAACCCGGCGACCGCGACAGCGTCGTTGCTGTCATTCAGAGCGCCCGTGAACGCACCGTCCGCGATGGCGTTCGGGATGTGGTCGCCATACTTGACGTAGGACAGGCCGGCCGTGAAGTCGCCCATGAAGGTGGCGTTGGCGGACAGGCCCAGCGCGTCCACGTCGGTGCCCGCGACTTCCGAAGCCTGATAGCCGAGACCCAGGCCGATGATCGTGCCGCCGAGGTCCAGGTTGTAGCGCAGACCGAGGCCGTAGACGTCGTCGTTGCCGTCACCGTCGTCGTCGTCGATTTCCGCCGACAGGGCGACGCCGAAGTCGCCGAAGGAATAGTCGTAGCGCAGGATTTGACCGTCATAGAGACCGTCGAGACCGTTGTTGCCGTTGAAGCCGGCGTGAATGGTCTCATCATCGTTCAGCGAACCGGCGTCGAAGGACACTTCCGTCAGGGCCCAGTCCAGCGCGCCGTCGGTGTCGCCGGCGGTCAGGGTGCCGAAGGCGCCCGAGATGAAGATGGTCTCACCACCCTGATCGCTCGGGTTTTCGAAGGGCGATCCGTCGCCGCCTTCGTCGAGGTCGATGGTGGCACCGAAGGTCAGGCCGCCGTCGGTTTCGCCCGACATCGTGAAGGTGACGTCCAGGTCGGTGTGGAACCCGGTGTTGCCGCTGTCGATCGAGATGTCGCCGGTCCCACCGTCGATTTCGAAGCTGTCGGTGTTGCGCACGCCCATTTCGGCGTTACCGGTCAGCGTGATTTCGGCCGAGGCGGCGCCGGCGAAGGCGACGAGAGCGGTCGAGGCGAAGAGAACTTTTTTCATGGTTTTCCCTCGTGTTTCGGATCGTCCCCACCACGGGAATCGCGTTGGGCGTCCTTTGCATGTCCAACATCGGCCCTGACCCTGCAAGAAAAGGGCCGGGCGGGTCCCTGTTTTCGCCAGATCCATGGTGCTTTCGTGCCACAGTGATGCCTCGCCTGCCCCGATCGTGCCCCAGTCCTCCGCCGGGTGTGGCCCCCCTGCGCCGCGACACCTTGTTCACGCGCCCGCCTATGGGCTAGGCAGGGCGCAGACCGACGGGACATCCAGGGCAAAGGGGGCGCGACATGGGCGGCAGGACGACGCTGCGGGGAATACCGGCCTTGGCCGTGCTGGCGCTTCTGGCGGGCTGCGGCGGCGATGTCGCGGGCCAATCGCGCGAGGACCGCATCGCCGCGCAGGAAAACCCCCGCACCATCGCGCGCGACCAGCGCGCCGCATCGCGGCAGTCGTCGCTGTTCGACCTGTTCTCGAACCAGGACGACCCGAACGTCACGATCGAGGTGAACCGTTATCTTTGGGCGGCCACGCTCGACGTGCTGAACTTCCTGCCGGTGCAGAACGCCGATCCCTTCTCGGGCGTGATCCAGTTCGGCTACGGCACCCCTCCGGGCGGCGGCCGGGCCTATCAGGCGACCGTCCTGATCCAGGACCCGGCCCTCGACGCGAGAAGCCTTAACGTCTCGCTCCGCTCGCGCTCCGGCGCCGTCAGCCGCGAGACGCAGCGCGCCGTCGAGGATGCAATCCTGACCCGCGCCCGCCAGCTTCGCGTCCGCGACAGCCAGCTTTAGGAACCTTCCCGGCGCTTCGGCCCATGGCCCGCGCCGGCCCTGGGACATGACATTCGCAATGACCGCCGACACCACCTACGACACCGCCGCCATCGACGCCAAATGGCAGGACGCCTGGGACCGCGCCGGCCTGTTCCGCGCGGCCCGCGGCGACGCGCCGAAATACTACGTGCTCGAGATGTTCCCGTATCCCTCCGGGCGCATCCACATCGGGCATGTCCGCAACTATGCCATGGGCGACGTCATCGCGCGCTACAAGATGGCGCGGGGGTTCAACGTGTTGCACCCCATGGGGTGGGACGCCTTCGGCATGCCCGCCGAAAACGCCGCCATGGCCAGCGGGGGGCACCCGAAGGACTGGACCTATCAGAACATCGACGTGATGCGCGGGCAGATGAAGCCGCTGGGCCTCAGCATCGACTGGTCGCGCGAATTCGCCACCTGCGATCCCGAGTACTACGGCCAACAGCAGGCGCTGTTCCTCGACATGCTGGAGGCGGGGCTGGTCTATCGCAAGCAGGCCACGGTGAACTGGGATCCGGTCGACATGACCGTGCTCGCCAACGAGCAGGTCGAGAACGGCCGCGGCTGGCGCTCGGGCGCCGAGGTCGAACGGCGCGAGCTGACGCAGTGGTTCTTCCGCATCTCGGACATGGCCGAGGATCTGCTGGACGGGCTGGGCGACCTGAAGGACTGGCCGGAAAAGGTCCGCCTGATGCAGGAGAACTGGATCGGCCGGTCGCGGGGCCTGCAGATGACGTTCCCCCTGTCGCGGCCCGCCCACGGCCACGACGGGATCGAGGTCTATACCACCCGCCCCGACACGCTGCGCGGCGCGTCCTTCGTGGCCATCGCGCCCGAACACCCGCTGGCACGCGCTCTGGCCGAAGCCGATCCCGATCTCGCGCAATTCGCCGTCGACGTCCGCCGCGGCGGCACGACGGAGGAGGCGCTGGAGAAGGCCGAGAAGCGCGGCTACGACACCGGGCTGACGGTTCAGAACCCGCTGGGCGGCGCGCTGCCCGTCTGGGTCGCGAACTTCGTGCTCATGGACTACGGCACCGGCGCGATCTTCGGCTGCCCGGCGCACGACCAGCGCGATCTGGATTTCGCGCGCAAATACGGCCTGCCGGTGATCGATACATTCGTGGCGACGGACGACGACAGCCGCGTCGCCGAAACCGCCTTCGTCCCGCCCAAGTCCGAGCCCGTCCGCTGGATCGACCAGCCCGCAGGTCTGGACGTGGCGACGGGGCAGGAGGCCATCGAGGCGACCATCGACTGGGCCGAGGCGCAGGGCATCGGCACGGGCCGCACCCAGTACCGTCTGCGCGACTGGGGCCTGTCGCGCCAACGCTACTGGGGCTGTCCGATCCCCGTCGTCCACTGCCCCGATTGCGGCGTCGTGCCCGAGCGCAAGGAGAACCTGCCCGTCCGCCTGCCCGACGACGTGACGTTCGACGTGCCCGGCAACCCGCTCGATCGCCATCCGACCTGGCGCGACACCGCCTGCCCGTCCTGCGGCGCGGCCGCCCGCCGCGAAACGGACACGATGGACACCTTCGTGGACTCGTCGTGGTACTACGCCCGCTTCACCGCGCCCCATGCCGACACGCCCACGGTGATGGCGGACGCCGACTACTGGATGAACGTCGACCAGTACATCGGCGGGGTGGAGCACGCGATCCTGCACCTGCTCTACTCGCGCTTCTTCGCGCGCGCCATGAAGGTGACGGGGCACCTGCCCGACAAGGCGCGGGAGCCGTTCAACGCCCTCTTCACGCAGGGCATGGTCACCCATGCGATCTACATGACGCGCGACGGCCGGGGCCGGGCGGTCTATCACCTGCCCGAGGATACGGTCGCCAAGCCCGACGGGCTGCGCGTCCTGAGGGACGGCACCG
Source organism: Jannaschia rubra (assembly GCF_001403735.1). Classification (GTDB taxonomy): domain Bacteria; phylum Pseudomonadota; class Alphaproteobacteria; order Rhodobacterales; family Rhodobacteraceae; genus Jannaschia; species Jannaschia rubra. The sequence continues at coordinate 113,556 of NZ_CXPG01000014.1, read as the reverse complement.
AGGTCGAGGTCATCCCTTCGGCCAAGATGTCCAAGTCGAAGAAGAACGTGGTCGACCCGCAGGACATCATCGCGGCCTACGGCGCCGATACCGCGCGCTGGTTCGTCCTGTCCGACAGTCCGCCGGAGCGGGACGTGGAATGGACGGCCGCCGGTGCGGATGCGGCGCACAAGCACCTGCGCCGCGTGCACCGCCTGGCCGGCGACATCGCCCGCGCCGACCGGCCCGCCAATGCCGCCGACGCGGACCTGGCCCGTGCCACTGCCCGCGCCACCCTGGAAGTGACGGAGGGGATCGAGGGCTTCGCCTTCAACAAGTCGGTGGCCAAGCTCTATGAATTCGCGGCCACGCTGGGCCGGTCGGACGCCGGCGGCGATGCGCGTCGCGCGGCCATGCGCGTTCTGGCGCAGCTGATGGCGCCGATGACGCCCCATCTTGCCGAGGAGGTCTGGCAGATGATGGGCGGCGAGGGCTTCGTCGTCCGCGCTCCCTGGCCCGAGGCGGACCCGGCGCTGCTGGTCGAGGACAGCGTCACCCTGCCGATCCAGATCAACGGCAAGCGCAAGTCCGAGATCTCGGTGCCGCGGGACATGGATGCCGCGGGCGTCGAGGCGCTGGTGCTCCAGGACGCCGCCGTCCTGCGTGCGCTGAACGGCGGTGCCCCGCGCAAGCTGATCGTCGTGCCCGGACGGATCGTCAATGTGGTCGCGTAGGGGGCTGATCCTGTCGGTGGGGGCCACGCTGTCGGCCTGCGGCTTTACCCCCGTCTACGGCCCCACGGGCGAAGGTCAGGCACTGCGCGGCGCCATCCGCCCCGCCGGCCCCGAGACCGAGCTGACCTTCGCCTTCGTCCGCCAGTTCGAGGAGCGGCTGGGGCGGGCGAACGAACCGAGGTACAGCCTGGGCTACGTCATCGCCCTCGACGAGGTCGGGCGGGCGATCGACGGATCGAACAACATCACGCGCTATACCATCGAAGGCATCATCGACTGGACGCTGACCCCCCGGGGCGCGACCTCCACGGTCCTCTCGGGGCGCGAGACGGGGTTCACGGCCTACTCCGCCTCCGGCTCGACCGTGTCGACGCTCGAATCCGAACGCGACGCGCGGCGGCGGCTGGCGGTGCTGCTGGCCGACAAGGTCGTGACCCGGCTTCTGGCCGAGGCGCCGACGCTGGCCCGATGAACCTGCGGGGGGCGGCGGCGCTCAAGTACTTCGCCAGGCCCGATCCGGCCTCGGCGGGCGCGCTGATCTACGGCGGCGACGCCATGCGCGTGGCCCTTCGCCGGCAGGAGCTGATCGCCAACCTGGCCGGTCCGCAGGCCGAGGAGGAGATGCGCCTCACCCGCCTGTCCGGGGCCGAGGCGAAGGCCGACCCCACCGCCGTCCTCGATGCGCTCAAGGCCGTGGGGTTCTTTCCCGGCCTCCGTGTCGTCTTCGTCGACGGCGTGACCGAGGCGCAAGCCGCCCCGATCCTCACCGCGCTCGACGGCTGGGCGCCCGGCGACGCCGCGCTCGTGGTGACGGCCGGTGCGCTCAAGAAGACGTCGAAGCTCCGCAAGGCGTTCGAGGCGCATGGCAAGGCCGTCGCCGTGGGTCTCTACGACGACCCCCCCACGCCTGAGGAGATCGACGCCGCCATCGCGGCCGAAGACCTGCGCCTGACCGATGCCGCCCGCCGCGACATCGAAGCGCTGGCCCGAAGCCTCGACCCAGGCGACTTCCGCCAGACGCTGACCAAGATCGCGCTCTATTCCGGCGGCGAGGAGGTCACGCCCGAGGCCGTCGCCCTGATGGCGCCCGCCACCATGGATGCCGGGATGGACGACGTCATCCTCGCCGCCGCCGAAGGTCAGGCCGCGCGGATCGGCCCCCTGATGCAGCGGCTGGAGGGGCAGGGGGTCGCGCCCGTCACGCTCGTCATCTTCGCCACACGCCATTTCCAGCAGCTTCACGCCGCCGCCACCGGCACCGCGCAGCCCTGGGGCCCGAACCGCGAGGCGATGGCCCGGCAGGCCCGCGCCTGGGGCACCCCGCGCCTGGAACAGGCGCTCGCGCTGCTGATGGACACCGACCTGACCTTGCGTTCCGCGTCGCGCGCGCCGCAAATGGCGGTGATGGAGCGGGCGCTGATCCGCCTCGCCATGATGGCCCGCACCTGACGCCACCGAAAGGGACCGCCCGCGATGTATCGACTTCATGGCCAGATCAAGAGCCGCGCGCTGCGCCCACTCTGGCTGCTGGAGGAACTGGGCCTCGATTACGACTTTGTCCCGACCGCCCCCCGCAGCGCGGAGGCCCATGCCGTCTCGCCGCTGGGCAAGATCCCGGTGCTGGAGACGCCCGAGGGCGCGATCTTCGACTCGGTCGCCATGATGACCTTCCTCGCCGACCGGCACGGCGGCTTCACCCATCCCGCCGGCAGCCATGCGCGCGCCCGTCAGGACGCGCTGACCAACACCCTCAACGAGACCTTCGACGCCGTCCTCTGGAGCTACGCCAAGCACAGCTTCGTCCTGCCCGAGGAACATCGCGTCCCGGCCGTCAAGGACAGCCTGCGCTGGCAGTTCGCGCAGTACGCCGCCGTGATGGACGATCTTCTGGGCGACGGGCCGTTCCTCATGGGCGACGATCCCCTGATCCCCGACATCCTGCTCGCCCATTGCTGCGGCTGGGCCGCGGGGCTGTCGTTCGACCTGCCCGACGGCCTGCGCGCCCACATGACCCTGATGCGCGCGCGACCGGCCTTCCGCCGCGCGCTGGACCGGGGGCGTGCGGAATGACCGAGGCCGCCTTGCGCGAACGCATCTGCCTGCTGGCACGGTCGCTGTTCGAGCGCGGGCTGACGCATGGGTCCACGGGCAACATCTCGGCCCGGACGGGCGACGGCGGCCTGCTGGTGTCACCGACGGGAACCAGCTTTGGGCGGCTCGACCCCGCGCGGCTGGCGCGCTTCGACGCAGGCGGCCGGCACGTCGACGGCGACCGCCCCACCAAGGAGATGCCGCTGCACACCGCCTTCTACGACACGCGCGGCACCGCGGGGGCGGTGGTGCACCTCCATTCCTGCCATTCCGTCGCCCTGTCGCTCCTGTCGGAGCCGGGCGAGGATTTCCTGCCGCCGCTCACACCCTATGCGGTGATGCAACTGGGCCGGGTGACACTGCTTCCGTTCTTCCTGCCGGGCGATCCGGCGATGGGGCAGGCGGTGCGCGGACTTGCGGGCAAGCGCTCGGCAGTGATGCTGGCCAACCACGGCCCCGTGGTCGCCGGCCGCGATGTGGAGGCCGCCTGCAACGCCATCGAGGAGCTGGAGGCGACGGCGCAGCTTGCCCTTCTGACTCGGGGCATGGGGCCGCGCAGCCTGACGGAGGCGCAGGTCCGCCGCGTCGTGGATACTTTCGACGTGGAGTGGGACGCATGAAATTCTCGGCCAACCTCGGGTTTCTCTGGACCGACCTGCCGCTGCCCGACGCCGTCCGTGCGGCCCATGCGGCGGGTTTCGACGCGGTGGAGTTCCATTGGCCCTACGACACCCCCGCCGCGGATCTCCGCGCCGCGCTGGAGGAGACGGGCCTGCCCGCGCTCGGGATCAATACGGTGCGGGGCGAGGGCAACGGCCTGTCGGCCCTGCCGGACCGGGTGGAGGAGGCGCGGGCCGCCATCGACCAGGCCATCACCTACGCGCACGAGATCGAGGCAGGCGCGGTGCATGTCATGGCCGGATTTTCCGAAGGCGAGGCGGCGCGCGACGCCTTCGTCGGCAACCTGCGCCATGCCTGCGACGCGGCGCCTGACCTGACCGTCCTGATCGAGCCGCTGAACCGTCACGATGCCCCGGGCTATTTCCTGAGCACCTCGGCGCAGGCGCGCGACATCATCGCCACCGTGGATCGCCCCAACGTCAAGCTGATGTTCGACTGCTACCACCTTCAGATCATGGGCGGCGACCTGACGCGGCAGCTGCGCGACTGCCTGGCTGTGACGGGCCACATCCAGTTCGCCTCGGTTCCCGACCGGGGTCCGCCCAACGGGGGGGAGCTGTCCTACGACCATGTGTTCGCCGAAATCGCGCGCCTCGGCTGGGAGGCGCCGCTGGGGGCGGAGTACAAGCCCCGCGGCGATACCGGCGCGACGCTGGGCTGGATGGACCGCTACCGCCGGGCGTAATCCGCCGCATGCCGCCCGGCCCAGGCGCCGGTGGCGAGGCAGGCGGTCAGCAGGTAGCCCCCCGTCGGCGCCTCCCAGTCCAGCATCTCGCCCGCAGCGAAGGTGCCGGGGCGATGCTTCAGCATCAGGCCCTCGTCTACCGCGTCCCATCGCAGGCCGCCCGCGGTCGAGATCGCCTCGTCCAGCGGTCGGGGCCCCAACAGCGGGACGGGCAGGCGCTTGATGCAGGGCGCCAGATCGTCCGGCGCCCCGCCCCACTCGCGCAGGAGCGCGATCTGCACCGGGTCGAGGCGCAGCGCCTTACGAAGATGGTTCGACAGGCTGTCGCGCCCCCGCCGCGCCAGACGGTCGCGGATGCGCGCGAGGTCCATGTCGGGCTTCAGGTCGAGCGCCAGCGCCGCCCCGCCGCGCAGAAGCGGCGTCAGGGGATAGAGCCCGCCGCCCTCCAGCCCCCGGGCCGAGACGGTGAACTCGCCGCGATACGTCCGGCCATTGACGATCAGGCCGGTGTTCTTGACCGCGGCCCCGAAGTGCCGCGTCATGTGGTCCGACCAGTCGACGCGGAATCCCACGTTCGACGGCGCGAAGGCCGCCACATGCCCCGCCAGCGCCGCCGCCCATGCGCCGTCGGACCCGAGCCTGCGCCACGACGCCCCGCCCATGGCCAGCACCGTCGCGTCGAAGGTCGCATCGGGCTCGCTCGCGAAGGTCAGCGTCGTGCCGTTCCACCCCGTCCACCGCACCCGGCGGTGCAACCGCACCCCCGCCCCGTCCAGCCGGGCGAGCCAGGCGCGCAGCAGGGGCGAGGCCTTCATCGCCACGGGAAACACACGCCCGGTCGAGCCTACGAAGGACGACTGCCCGAGGCCTGCCATCCACTCCCGAACCTCGGGCGCGCCGAAGGCCCCGATCATCGGACGGAGCGGCGGGCAGGCATAGACGTCGGGGCCCAGCCCCTCGGCCGTGATGTTCAGGCCCGACTTGCCCGCCATCAGGAACTTGCGCGCGGGGCTGGGCATGTGGTCGAAAATCTCGACCGTGCAACCCGCACGCGCGGCCACCTCGGCGGCCATCAATCCCGCCGGGCCCGCGCCGATGACGGCGACCCTTGCCTTTGGTGCGACCTGCTCCATCCTGCCGGGAATGTCAGACGACGACCCTGCGGACCAGCCCATCTGCGCGCTTTGCCAGCGGCCGATCCTGCCCGGCACGCCGCAGAGCCTGCATCACCTCGTCCCCAAGCTGCGCGGCGGGAAGGGCGGGCCCACGGTCCTGATGCACCAGATCTGCCACAACGAGATCCACGCCACCGCGTCGGAGGCGGAACTCGCCCGGCTCTGGAACACGCCCGAGGCGCTGCGGAGCAATCCCCGGCTGGCCAGGTTCATCGCCTGGGTCCGCAAGCGCCCCGCCGATTTCCACAGCAAGACGCCAGGCGCCCGGCGCGGGTGGAAGCGCCGCTGACCTCAGCCCGCGAAGGGCGCCGCGTCGCCCCAGACCTCGCGCACCCGCGCATCCCGGCCGCAGCCGTCGCGGTAGCGCTTGTAGGCGACCTTCTTCGGCACGGCGAGACCGACCGAGCTGAACGCGAGGCGGTCGTCGGATTTGTAGTAGTCCTGATGATAGGCGCCCACCGGGTAGAATTCGCCCGCGTCCAGGATCGGCGTCACGATCGTCTGGCCCAGCGCCGCCTCGGCATCGGCCTTGGCGGCCTCGGCCACCGTGCGCTGCTCCGGCCCGTCCACGAAGACAGCAGTGGTGTATTCTATGCCCCGGTCGCAGAACTGCCCGCCCGCGTCGAGCGGGTCGACGGAGCGGAAGAACAGGTCGAGGATCTGGCGATAGCTGATGACGTCCTCGTCGAAGGGGATCGTCACCGCCTCCAGATGATCGCCGGAGTTGCCGTATTCGGGGTCGGGCGTCGTGCCGCCGGCAAAGCCCGAGACGGCATCGCCCACGCCCTGCACCGATTCGAAATCGGCCTCGACGCACCAGAAACAGCCGCCCGCGACCGTGGCGGTCTCGGCCCAGGCGGAGGGGGCGGCGAACAGGGCGGCGGCGAGGGACAGGGTGCGGAAGATGGACATGGCGGCTCCTTTTGCGGATCTTCTGCCCCGCGAACGCGCCGCGGGCCAATGACGTTTCATCGCGGTCGCGTGACCTTGAGCCAGCGGAACACCAGCGGCGCGCCCACGATCACCACGACGATGCGCAGGACATGGTGCGTGATGACATAGGCCACGTCGGCCCCCGCGACGATGGCGATGACTGCCATTTCCGCCTGTCCGCCAGGCGCGAAGGCCAGGATCGCGTCGAGCGGCGGCGCGAGGCCGAAGCCCAGCGCCGCTTCGGCAAAGACGGCCGCCACCGCGCCCAGGATCGCCGCATGGCCCAAACCCACCAGCAGGATGCGGCGCACCTCGGCCAGGGTGATGCCGGTGTACTTCACGCCGACCACCATGCCGATGAAGAACTGCGCGGCCTGGATCGCCTCGGCCGGCGGGCGATGCTGGATGACCCCGGCCAGCGTCAGCGCGGCGGTCAGGATCATCGGCCCCAGGATCGAGGCCCCGAACATGCCCACGGCCCGCGCCAGCCGCCAGCCGAGGATGCCCGCGACGGCCATCACGGTCAGCTCCTGCCAAGGCAGGTCCGCGGCCCCGGCGCCGGGGGGCTGCGACAGGTCGATGCCCCAGTAGAGCCAGAGCGCCAGCGGCAGGATCGTCACGATCATCAGCACCCGCGTCGCATGCAGCAGCGACATGGCGCGCGGATCGCCGCCGGCCTCCTCCCCGAACAGCAGCATGTCCTGCAAGCCGCCGGGCATTGCCGAATAGAAGGCCGTGGGCGCGTCGAACCCCGCGATGCGCCGCAGATAGGGATAGCCCAGCGCCCCGCAGACCAGCAGGAACAGCGGAACCAGCGCGAGCGAGGCCACCATGTCCCCCATCCGCCCGACGATCGCGGGGGTGAAGGAAGCGCCGACCGCCACGCCGAGGATCGTCCGCATGGTGTCGGTGAGCGGCGTCCAGGTCGCCAACCTGACCCCCATCAGCGCCACGGCCAGGCAGGCGAGCATCGGCCCCAGCAGAAAGGGCAGCGGAAGTCCCGCTGCCCTGAAGCCCGCGGCCCCCGCCGCGCTGACCGCGAAGGTCAGGACGATGCGTGGCAGCGCCCTCAGCTTCGGACCCGCCGGTTCCGGTTCGCCACCAGCTTGAGCCGCAGCGCGTTCAGGTGGATGAATCCCTTGGCGTCGCGCTGGTCGTAGGCGCCCGCATCGTCCTCGAAGGTCACATGCGCCTCCGAATAGAGCGAATGGTCCGACCACCGCGCCACCGTCCGTGCCGATCCCTTGTAGAGCTTGAGCCGGACGGTCCCGCAGACATGTTCCTGCGACTTGTCGATCAGCGCCTGCATCATCTCGCGCTCGGGCGAGAACCAGAAGCCGTTGTAGATCACCTCGGCGTAGCGCGGCATCATGCTGTCCTTCAGGTGCCCCGCGCCCGTGTCGAGCGTGATCTGCTCGATCCCGCGGTGCGCCTCGAGGAGCAGGGTGCCGCCGGGCGTCTCGTAGATGCCGCGCGACTTCATGCCCACGAAGCGGTTCTCCACCAGGTCGAGCCGCCCGACCCCGTGCCGTCCGCCCAATTCGTTCAGGCGCGTCAGGATGGCTGCGGGGGTCATCACCTGGCCGTCGATGGCCACGGCGTCGCCCCGCTCGAAGGTGATCTCGACGAACTCCGGCGTGTCGGGCGCGGCCTCCGGGTCGACGGTGCGCTGATAGACGTAATCCGGCGCCTCCCGCGCCGGATCCTCGAGCACCTTGCCCTCGGAGGAGGTGTGGAGGAGGTTCGCGTCCACGCTGAACGGCGCCTCGCCGCGCTTGTCCTTGGCGATGGGGATCTGGTTCTTCTCGGCGAATTCCAGAAGCTTCGTGCGCGACGTGAGGTCCCACAGCCGCCAGGGCGCGATGACCTTGATGTCGGGGTTGAGAGCATAGGCCGCAAGCTCGAACCGGACCTGATCGTTGCCCTTGCCGGTCGCGCCATGGGCCACGGCATCCGCGCCCTCCTCGGCGGCGATCTCGACCAGCCGCTTGGAGATCAGCGGCCGCGCGATCGAGGTGCCCAGCAGATAGAGCCCTTCGTAGAGCGCATTGGCGCGGAACATCGGGAAGACGAAGTCACGCACGAATTCCTCGCGCAGATCCTCGATATGGATCGACGTGGCGCCCATCATCTCGGCCTTCCTGCGCGCGGGCTCCAGTTCCTCGCCCTGGCCCAGGTCGGCGGTGAAGGTCACGACCTCGCAGCCGTATTCCGTCTGCAGCCACTTCAGGATGATCGAGGTATCCAGCCCGCCGGAATAGGCGAGCACGACTTTCTTGGGGGCGTCCATGCGTATCTCCGATTGCTCGGCCACGGGCGTAGGCCATCGGCCGATGCCCCGCAAGTCGCGCCGGCGTTGACCGCCGGGGGGCGGACGGCATAGTGCGACCCGAACAGGACAGGGGGCAGCGATGCTGAGCTGGAACATCTTCAAGCGCGCGGTCATGCTGATCGTCGACAACCTGGGCGCGGCGCTGCGGGTTTCGGCGCTGCCATATGCGGCCTTCATTGCGGTGAACCTCTGGTTTGCGGGCACGGTCGACATGGAGGCCATCGCCACCTTCGATCCGGAGGCGGACCCCGGCGCCCTCCCGGCCCTGCCCGAGGGCTCGGTAACGGCGGTCTTCCTGACGCTTTTCGTGCAGACGCTGGCTTTCGTCTGGATCGCCGTCGCCTGGCACCGCTTCGTCCTTCTGGCGGAGGGCGGCGCATCGTGGGTTCCGCCGCTCCGGGGGCGCGAGATGCTGGGGTACCTCGGCCGGTCCATCCTCATCGTCCTGATCCTGTCGGCGGTGGGGATCGCGACGCTCCTCCTGGTCGCGCCGATCCTGCCGTTCGTGGCCATCCCGCTCGTCGTGATCCTGTCGATCATCCTCAGCTACCGGCTGGGCCTCATCCTGCCCGCGGGCGCCATCGGCCGCCCGCTCACGCTGACCCAGGCGTGGCAGGCCACCAAGGGCCAGTCGGGCACGGTCGTCCTGCTGGCCATCCTGACCTATCTCGCCGCGCTTCTCCTGCAGGTGCCGGCGCTCATCGATGCGATGGGCGGGGCGGACCTGTCGGACCCCGCCGCCGCGGTCGAGGCCTTGTCCGCGCCCGGTCCGGTCGCGATGCTCTACAACTTCGTCATCAGCTGGATCCTCCTGATGCTGGGGATCAGCGTCCTCAGCACGCTCTATGGCCACTTTGTGGAAGGCCGGCGCCTTGACTGACTTCGCCACCCGGGCCGAGGCCGCCACCGCAGCCATGCGCGACGTCTTTCCCGAGACGCCGCTGACGCGGAACGACTATCTGTCGGACCGGTACGACGCCGACATCTGGCTCAAGCGCGAGGATCTGACGCCGGTGCGATCCTACAAGTTGCGCGGCGCGTTCAACGCCATGCGCAAGCTCGGCGGCGGCCGGGTCGCCTGCGCGAGCGCCGGCAACCACGCGCAGGGCGTGGCCTGGATGTGCCGGCACTTGGGGGTCGAGGGCACGATCTTCATGCCCGTGACCACGCCCGGCCAGAAGATCCGCAAGACCCGGCTGTTCGGCGGCGACCGGGTCGAGATCCGCCTGACCGGCGATTTCTTCGACGCCACCCTCGCCGCGGCGCAGGCCTTCTGCGATGAGACCGGCGCGCATTTCCTGTCGCCCTTCGACGACGACGATGTGATCGAGGGGCAGGCCTCCGTCGCGGTCGAGATGCTGACCCAGATGCCCGAACCCGCGGACATGGTCGTGCTGCCGGTGGGCGGCGGCGGCCTTTCGGCGGGGATGCTGGCCTATTTCCGCGCCCGCGGCATCGTGCCCGACATCCGCTATGTGGAGCCTGCGGGCGGGGCCAGCCTCGCCGCCGCGTTGGCGGACGGTGCGCCGGTCACGCTGCCCACGCTCGACAGCTTCGTCGACGGCGCGGCGGTGGCCCGGATCGGCGTGCGGCCCTTCGACATCCTGCGCCAGGTGCCGCCGCAGCACGTCCTGCGCATCCCCGAGAACCGGCTCTGCATCACCATCCAGGAGATGCTCAACACGGAAGGCATCGTGCTGGAGCCTGCGGGCGCCCTCTCCATCGACGCGCTTCGCGACCTCGGCCCCGAGATCGCCGGCCGGCGCGTCGTCTGCGTGGCAACCGGCGGCAACTTCGATTTCGAGCGCCTGCCCGAGGTCAAGGAACGCGCGATGCGGTTCGCGGGCCTCAAGAAATACTACGTCCTGCGGATGCCGCAGCGCCCCGGCGCGTTGCGCGACTTCCTCGACATCCTGGGCCCCGACGACGACATCGCACGGTTCGAGTACCTCAAGAAATCCGCACGCAACTTCGGCAGCGTCCTCATCGGGATCGAGAGCACCGGCCCCGAGGCCTTCGAGAGGCTGGAGCACCGGATGGCCGATCTCGGCCTCGCGTCACGCGACCTGACCGACGATCCGCTGCTGGGCGAACTGGTGATCTGAGCCGCGCCGCGTCACGCCATCTGCCGGTCCCGGATCGCTTCCGCCGTCGCGCTCAGCGCCCGGCGCAGGCAGTCCGTGCAGCCCAGCCGGTCGGCCGGTCCGCCACATTCCGCCCCCTCGGCCGCCGCGGCGATCCCCCGCAGCCCCATGTTGAGCGCGCCGCTGCGCAGGAAATGGACGGCGCGCGCATGCCCCTTCGCGTCGAGCGCCGGCCCCATGCGGTCCAGCATGGCCCGCGCCTCATCGAGGTAGACCGACAGGATGAAGGACAGATCCTCCGCCCCGATCTCGGCCTCCAGCTCATCCATTCGGTGTCGGTCAATCATGGGCGCAGGTTTCGCACCCGATCCGTGAACGGCGCCTTAACGGCGGCGGGCGGAAAGGTTCGGATTGTCGCGTTCACACCTCCTTAAACCCTCGGCGCGCACACCTTCGCCTGTTTTTACGACGTCAGTGGTACCGATGAACGCGATGACCCGACCCGACCCGCCGCCGGCGTCCCATCCGTTGCGCGTACTGGTGGTGGATGACAGCGCCGCCCAGCGGCAGCTCCTGTCGGCGATCCTGTCGCGGATGGGGCTGGACGTCGTGACCGCCTCCGACGCGGCGCAGGCACTGTTCCTGTGCATGGCGGACGAGGGGGGGCGAATCGGCATGATCCTGTCGGACTGGCAGATGCCGGGCATGGACGGGCCCGATTTCTGCCGCGCCTTCCGGCAACTGGCGCGCGACGCCTATGCCTATGTCATCCTCATGACGTCCGAGACCGACCGGGCGCGCAAGGCACAGGGGCTCGAGGCGGGGGCCGATGATTTCGTCACCCGGCCTCTCGACCTGACGGAGCTGCGCGCGCGCATCGGCACCGGGCGCCGTATCCTGCGGATGCAGGAGGATCTGCGTCATCGCAACCACGAGGTGCAGACGACGCTGCACGACCTGATGACGCTGAACGACGCACTCGACCGCGACCTGGCCGAGGCGCGGCGGATCCAGCGCGCCTTCCTGCCCGACCCGGTCCGCCGCTTCGGCGGATCCGACGTGGCACTGCGGCTCGTGACCTCGGGCCAGATCGGCGGCGACCTCGTGGGCTATTTCCCGATCTCGCCGACGCGCTTCGGCCTTTACTGCATCGACGTGTCGGGGCACGGCGTGGCCTCCGCACTCATGACGGGGCGGCTAGCCTCCCTTTTCACCTGGACGTCGCGCCGCTCCAACATCGCCTTCCGCGACGACGGCCGCGACGTGGACAGCCCCGAGCGGGTGATGGACCGCCTGAATACCTTCATGCTGTCCCAGATCGCCTGCGACGTCTATTTCACCGCCGTCCTCGCCTATGTCGACACGGTGACCGGCGTCGTCACCTTCTGCCAGGCCGGCCATCCGCACCCGCTGGTCCGCCGCGCGGCTGGCGGGATCGAGCGGGCGGGCGACGGCGGCCCTCCCGTCGGCCTGCTGCCCGACGTGCGGTTCGAATGTCGCACCGTGGTCCTGCAACCCGGCGATCTGTTCCTCGCCTATTCCGACGGCTTGACCGAATGCGCCGACACCTGGGGCGACATGCTGGACGAGGACGGGTTGATGGACCTGCTGGCCCGCGCACCCGACGGGGCGCTCGCCACCGTCGACAGCATCGAGACCGCGCTGCGGACCCATTCGCGCATCAGCGGGTTCGAGGATGACATCTCCATGCTGGCGCTGCGCTTCGACAGCCACCCGGGCTGAACGCCGTCACCGCCCGCCGGCAAGGAACGCGGCCAGCAGGCGCCGACTGCCGGGACTGGCGATCCGCGACACCGCGGCCTCGGGTCGCAGCCAGACAGCCCGGTGCCCCGCCTCCGTTGCGGGCCCGAGGCACAAGCCCGGCCGCCCGAGATAGACGTGGCACAGCTTTTCCGCATGGAACCCGTAGTCCGGCATCCAGGTGAACTGCCGGAACGCGCCCAGCCGCCGCCCCACGCTGCAGGTGTATCCAGTCTCCTCCCGCACTTCGCGGATCAGCGCGGGCCGCAGCTGCTCGCCCCGTTCGATGCCGCCGCCGGGGAGTTGCAGCTCGTCGGCGTCGGGCGTCACCTGCCGCGTCAGCAGGATGCGCCCGTCCCGCATCAGCACGGCGTAGGCGCCGGGCCGCGCGCGATAGGCCACCTGCGGCCGGGCCGGGCTTCCGAGACGGGGAATCACGCTGCGTTCATCGGGGTTGGTCCTGACCTTGCGGTACCTATATGAACGCCGATGATGCCAGCCCCGCGCGGGCCGCGAAACCCGCCCGGTGCGGGACGACCAGAGGAATTCCGACATGACCGACGCCACCACCCGCATCTGGGACGACACCGTGTTGCCCTTCCAGCTCGACGCCTCCGACATCCGGGGGCGCATCGCGCGCCTCGACGGCGTGCTGGAGGAGGTGCTGGCCCAGCACGACTATCCGCCCGCGATCGAGGCGCTGGTGGCCGAGATGGCGCTGCTCACCGCGATGATCGGCCAGACCGTCAAGCTGCGCTGGAAACTGTCGCTGCAGGTTCGCGGCGACGGGCCGGCGCGGCTGCTGGCGACGGATTATTATGCGCCCGGCGACGACGGCCGCGCGGCGCGCATCCGCGCCTGGGCCAGCTTCGACCGCGACCGGCTGGACGAACGCATGGCCGCGGGCGCGCAGCCCTTCGACCTGATCGGCAAGGGCTACTTCGCCATCCTGATCGACCAGGGCCCGGACATGGCTCCCTATCAAGGGATCACGCCGCTGGCGGGCGGCAGCCTGTCGGCCTGCGCGCAGACCTATTTCGCCCAGTCCGAGCAGATCCCCACGCGCTTCGCGCTGGCCTACGGGCAGTCCACCATGCCCGGCGACAATGAGCGCTGGCGCGGTGGCGGCGTCATGCTGCAACACATGCCCAAGGCCAGCCCCCATGCGAAGGGCGAGGGCGGATCGGGCGAGGGCGGGCTGCTCACCCCCGACGACATCCTCGACGGGGACGAGGGCGAGAACTGGAACCGCGCCAACATCCTGCTCGACACCACCGACGAGCTGGAGCTGATCGGCCCTTCGGTCGCGCCCACCGATTTGCTGGTGCGCCTGTTCCACGAGGAAGGCCCCCGCGTTTTCGACCCGCAGCCCGTGCGCTTCGGCTGCAGCTGCTCGGCCGACAAGGTGCGGCAGTCGTTGTCGATCTATTCGCGGAAGGACATCGCCCACATGACGACCGACGAGGGCATCGTCACCGCCGACTGCCAGTTCTGCGGCGCGCATTACGAGTTCGACCCCGCGACCCTGGGCTTCGAGGCGACGGAGGGTCCGGATGTCGCCTCCGATGGACGTTGACGCGGTCGAGGCGGCGCTGGCGCGTCCGGGCCGGCCCTCGTCGGACTTTGACCTCAACCCCGACGTGATCCTGCCGGGGCGGCGGCTGCTGCGCGATGCCGCCGTCCTCGTGCCGCTGGTGGATGCGCCCGACGGCCTGCGCCTGATGCTGACCAAGCGCAGTTCGGCGCTCCGCCACCATCCCGGCCAGGTGGCCTTTCCCGGCGGCAAGCAGGAAGCGGGCGAGACGCCCGCCGACGCGGCACTTCGTGAGGCCAGCGAGGAGGTGGGCCTGCCCTCCGCCGCCGCCCGCATCCTGGGCCGGCTTCCCTCGCACGAGACGGTCACCGGCTTCACCGTCACCCCCGTCCTGGCCCATGTCGCGCCCTTCGACCCGGTGCCCGAACCCGGCGAGGTGGCCGAGGTCTTCACCGTGCCTCTGCACCACGTGCTCGACCCCGCCAACTATGTCGTGGAACGCCGCCAGTGGCGGGGGGAGTGGCGCCGGTTCTACATCGTGCCCTATGGTCCCTGGTACATCTGGGGCGCGACGGCCCGGATACTTCGGGGGCTGGCGGATCGGATGGATGCGGATCACGGATGACTGGCTGACGGCGCCGCACACGCAGGCCGTCTTCGCGGCGCTGGCCGCCGGCGGCGCTCGCGCGCTGGCCGTGGGGGGCTGCGTGCGCGACGCGCTGCTGGGGCGGGCGGTGGCCGATATCGACATCGCCACCGACGCGCGGCCCGACCGTGTCGTGGCACTGGCGCAGGCGGCGGGGCTGCGGACCGTGCCCACGGGCATCGACCACGGCACCGTCACCGTCCTCTCGGGCGGCCTGCCGCATGAGGTGACGACCTTCCGCCGGGACGAGGAAACCGACGGCCGCCGCGCCACGGTGGCCTTCTCCGACGACCTGACGGAGGATGCCGCGCGGCGCGACTTCACCATGAATGCGCTCTATGCCGATGCCACCGGCGCCATAATCGACCCCCTGGGCGGTCTGCCCGACCTGCACGCGCGCCACGTTCGGTTCATCGGCGACCCCGCCGCGCGCATCGCAGAGGATTACCTCCGCATCCTGCGTTTCTTCCGCTTCACCGCCTGGCACGGCGATCCGGCCTTGGGGCTGGACGCCGAGGGCCTCGCCGCCTGCGCCAGGATGCAGGACGGCCTCTCCCGCCTGAGCGCGGAGCGGGTAGGCCAGGAGATCCGCAAGCTCCTCTCCGCCCCCGACCCCGCGCCCGCGATGGCCGCCATGGCGCGCACCGGCATCCTCGCACGCGTCCTGCCGGGCGCGCAGGCCGAGGCCCTGCCGCTCCTGATCAACGCCGAGGACGGCCCGCCCGACTGGCGCGTCCGGCTCGCGCTGCTGGGCGGCGACGTCACCGGGCTGCGGCTGTCGAAGGCCGATGCGCGCACCGTCCACGACCTCGCCACCCGCGCCCGCGACGGCACCGCCCCCTTCGCGCTGGGGCACCTGATGGGCGCGGCCCGCGCGCAGGACGCGCTTGCCATCCGTGCGGCGCTGACCCAGACGGCGCCTGACCCTGCCGCCCTCGACACCGCTCGGCGAGGTGCCGCGATGCCCTTTCCGCTCGCCGCCGCCGACCTCATGCCCGCCCTCTCCGGCCCTGCCCTGGGTCGGGGGCTGGAACGCGCCCGCACCCTCTGGCTCTCGCGCGGGGGCAATGTGTCCCCCGAGGCCCTGATCGCCGCCGCGCGGGGGGATGCGGCGCCTTGATCGACCCCCTCTACCTGTTCGTCTTCGCCGGCCTCTTCACGCCCGGCCCCAACGTCATCCTGCTGACGGCCTCCGGCGCGCGCTTCGGGTTTCGCGCCACGGTCCCGCATATCCTGGGCGTGGCTGCGGGGGTGGGCGTCACCTCGGCGCTGACGGCGATGGGGGTGGGCGCGCTCCTTCTGGCAATGCCCGTCCTCAAGCTGACATTGCAGGTCGTGGCGGCGGGCTGGATCCTCTGGATGGCGTGGAAGCTGCTCCGCGCCAGCCGCACCGCCTTGGGCCCCGCGCGCCACGACCGGCCGTTCACGTTTCTCCAGGCGGTCCTGTTCCAGTGGGTCAACCCCAAGGTCTGGATGATCGCCATGGCTGCCGCCTCGGGCCACGCCAGCGGCCTTCCGCCGGGGTGGGAGGCGCTGCGCATCGGCACCGCCTTCAGCGGCATCAACCTCTTCGTCTGCCTGTTCTGGACCTTCGCGGGCACGCTCCTCGCCTGGCTCCTGACCACGCCCGCCGCCTGGCGCGTGTTCACCGGCGTGATGGCCGCCGCTCTGGCCGCATCGGGCCTCATGGTTTTCCTCGTCTGACGGGTTATATGTCGGGGCCAGCCCGAAAGCCCCGTTTCATGTTCCGCCTGTTCGAAAATCTCGTCGACCCCTACGCCCCCCACGCGCAGGACGACACGCCCCCCGCGCGGCTCTGGCCGTTCCTGCGGGAATACTCGCGCCCCTTCGCGCGGGTCTTCGCGGCGACGGCCGTGGTGGCGGTCGCCGTGGCGGCGGTCGAGATCTGGCTCATCTCCTACATGGGCCGGCTGGTCGACCTGCTGTCGGACACCGACCGCGCGACGTTCCTCGCCGACCACGGCTGGGAAATGGCCGGCGTGGTCGCCTTCGTCCTCCTCGTCCGGCCCGCGCTGCAGGCGCTGGACGTGCTCCTGCTCAACAATGCGATCCTGCCCAACTTCGGCACGCTGATCCGCTGGCGGGCGCACAACCACGTGCTGCGCCAGTCCATCGGCTGGTTCGAGAACGACTTCGCAGGCCGCATCGCCAACCGCATCATGCAGGCGCCCCCGGCGGCGGGCGAGGCCGTGTTCCAGGTCTTCGACGCGATCACCTTCGCGCTGGCCTACCTGATCGGGGCGGCGGCGCTTCTGTGGGTGGCGGACCCGCGGCTGGTGATCCCGCTCGCGGTCTGGTTCGCGCTCTACGCGATGCTCATGCGCTGGACGATGGCGCGCGTCGGCCCCGCCTCCAAGGCCAGCAGCGACGCGCGGTCCCTCACCACGGGCCGCGTCGTCGACGCCTACACCAACATCCATTCCGTCAAGCTTTTCGCGCACGAGGGGCAGGAGCTGTCCTATGCCCGTGAGGCCATCGAGAAGGCGCGCACCACCTTCCAGAACGAGATGCGTATCTTCACCATCATGGACGTCTCGCTGGTCACGCTGAACGGCCTTCTGATCGTGGGCGTCGTGGGTTGGGGCGTGGGCCTCTGGCTGGGCGGGCATGCCTCGGTTGGCGTCGTCGCGGCGGCCACCGCGCTGGTGCTGCGCCTCAACGCGATGACCGGCTGGATCATGTGGGCGCTGTCGTCCTTCTTCCGCTCCCTCGGTGTGGTGGAGGAGGGGATGGAGACCATCGCCCAACCCATCCAGCTGACCGACGCGCCCGGTGCCCGGCCGCTGGTCCTGACCGAAGGCGCCATCGCCATGGACGGGGTGACGCACCACTATGGCGGCGCGCAGGGCGGCGTGACCGACCTGACGCTGCACATCCGGCCGGGCGAGAAGGTCGGGCTGATCGGGCGGTCGGGGGCGGGGAAGTCCACGCTGGTCAAGCTGCTCTTGCGCTTCTACGACCCCGAGCGCGGCACGATCTCCATCGACGGGCAGGACATCCGCGAGGTGACGCAGGACAGCCTGCGCCACGCCATCGGCATGGTCCAGCAAGACAGCTCGCTCCTCCACCGCTCGGTCGAGGACAACATCCGCTACGGCCGCGCCGGCGCCACCGAGGCCCAGGTCGAGGCGGCGGCCGCCAAGGCGCAGGCCCACGACTTCATCGCCGACCTCTCGGATCCGGAGGGCAACCGGGGCTACGCCGCCCGCGTGGGCGAACGCGGCGTCAAGCTTTCGGGCGGGCAGCGGCAACGCATCGCGCTGGCCCGCGTCATCCTCAAGGACGCGCCGATCCTGGTGCTGGACGAGGCCACCAGCGCGCTCGACAGCGAGGTCGAGGCCGCGATCCAGGACACCCTCTACGGCATGATGGAGGGCAAGACCGTCATCGCCATCGCGCACCGCCTGTCCACCATCGCCGCCATGGATCGCATCCTGGTCATCGACGAGGGCCGCATCGTCGAGGAAGGCCCCCACGACGCCCTCCTCGCCTCCGGCGGCCTCTACGCCCAGTTCTGGACCCGCCAGTCCGGCGGCTTCATCGACCCCGACGCGGATGCGGACACGGACGCGGCGCAGGTGGCGGAATGAACCGTCCCGCCGCCTGGGTCGCGGGGCTGATCGCGCCGTTCCAGCCCGCCTTCGGCCCTCCGCCCGAGACGCTGGGCGCCTTCTTCGGCTGGTGCCTGCGCGGGGCCTGGCCCGCCATCGGGGTGGCCTTCGTCGCCTCGGCGCTGGCCGGCGTGACCGAGGTCGTGACCGCCTTTATGCTGGGCGCCGTGGTCGACAGCGCCATGGCCGGCCCGGAGGGCTATTTCGCGCGCAACGCGCTGCTGCTGACAGGGTTCGTCGTTTTCTACGTCGTCCTGCGCCCCCTCGTCTTCGGCACCTCCGCCGCCTTCAACGGGCTGGCGGTCGGGCCGTCGGTCTATCCGCTGGTGCAGTCGCGCCTGCACCGCTGGACCATGGGGCAGGCGGTCACCTTCTTCGACGACGACTTCGCCGGCCGCATCGCCACCAAGCAGATGCAGACAGCCCGCGCCGTGACCGAGGTGACGTCCGAGACGATCAACGTGGTGGCTTTCGCGCTGGCCTCCCTCATCGGGTCGGCGGTGCTGCTCGTCGCGATCGACTGGCGGGTGGCTGCGGCGCTGACGCTCTGGCTCGTGGGATACCTGGGCCTCATCCGCTGGTTCATGCCGCGCATCCGGGGCCGGTCCAAGGCGCGGGCGGCGGCGCGCGCGATGGTGACGGGGCAGGTGGTCGACACGATCACCAACATCAAGACGGTCAAGCTCTTCGGCCATGCCGAGCATGAGGACCGCTCCGCCCTCGACGCCATGTCCACGCTGCGCGACCGGGCCATCGACTTCGGCGAGGTCTCGACCTCCTTCCGCTTCGCGCTGATGTTCACCGCCGGATTGCTGCCCGTCATCCTGATCGGCGGCGCGATCCTGCTGTGGCAGGCGGGGACGGCCACCCCGGGCGACATCGCGGCCGCCGGCGCCATCGCCATCCGCATCGCGCAGATGACCGGCTGGGTCAGCTTCACCCTGATGGCGATGTACGCCAACGTGGGCGAGGTGGAGGACGGGATGCTCACCCTCACCCCCCGCTGGACGCTGACCGATGCGGCGGACGCGGTCACGGTGGACCGGGCCGAGGGCCGCATCGCGCTGGAAGGCGTGACCTTCACCTACGGGCGCGGCGAGGGCGGCATCCGCGACCTGTCGCTGACGCTGGAGCGGGGCGAGAAGCTGGGCGTCGTCGGTGCCTCCGGCGCGGGCAAGTCGACGCTGGTGGCGCTTCTCTTGCGCCTCTACGACCCCGAAAGCGGCCGCATCACCCTCGACGGGTGCGACATCCGCGACATCGCGCAGGACAGCCTGCGCCGCCAGATCGGCATGGTCACGCAGGAGACGGCGATGTTCAACCGCTCCGCCCGCGACAACATCCTCTACGGCCGTCCCGACGCGACCGAGGAGGAGATGGCCGCCGCGGCCCGCAGCGCCGAAGCCCACGGCTTCATCGAGGGCCTGCGCGACCACCGCGGGCGGCGCGGCTACGACGCGCATCTGGGCGAACGCGGCGTCAAGCTCTCGGGCGGCCAGCGCCAGCGCATCGCCCTCGCCCGCGCCATCCTCAAGGACGCCCCCGTCCTGATCCTGGACGAGGCGACCAGCGCGCTCGACAGCGAGGTGGAGGCCGCGATCCAGCAGGCGCTGGAGCGGGTGATGCAGGACAAGACCGTCATCGCCATCGCCCACCGCCTGTCCACCATCGCGCGCATGGACCGCATCGTGGTCATGGACCGGGGCCGCATCGTCGAAGCGGGCACCCACGCGCAGCTTCTGGCGCGGGGCGGGCTTTACGCGCGCTATTGGGAGCGTCAGTCGGGCGGCTTCATCGGGGTGGACGACATGGTGGCAGAATGACGGTTTCAGAATGACCGGCGACCTGCCCGCGCATACCATCCTCCGCCTCGGGCATCAGGGCGACGGCATCGCGGACGGTCCCCTCCACGTGCCGCGCAGCCTGCCGGGCGAGATCGTGACCGGCGAGATCGCGGAGGGCCGCATCCCCGCGCCCCGCATCGTCACCCCGTCCGCCGACCGCGTCGCCGCCCCCTGTCCGCATTATCGCCGCTGCGGCGGATGCAGCCTGCAACACGCCTCCGACGCCTTCGTGGCGGGCTGGAAGGCCGCCCTGGTCCGCGATGCCCTCGCCCGCGCAGGCATCGAGGCACGGATTGCCGGCGTCGAGACCTCGCCCCCGAACACCCGCCGCCGCGCCGCGCTCTCGGGCCGCAAGACGAAGAAGGGGGCGGAGGTGGGTTTCCACGTCCCCCGCTCGCCCCAGATCGTCGCCATCCCCGACTGCCGCGTCCTCGACCCCCGCATCCTGCGCGCGCTCGGTGCGCTCGAGCGCCTCACCCGCCTCGCGGCGCCGCGGGGAGCGGAGGTGACGCTGCATGTCACTGCCACCGACACCGGCATCGACCTGTCGGTGGAGGGCGCCAAACCCTTCGACCGCGATGTCATGCTGGCCCTCGCCCCGCTGGCCCCCGCCTTCGCGCGCATCAGCTGGAACGGCGAGACGGCGCTTCAGCAGAGCCCGCCCCGCGTGACCCTCGGCCCCGCGCAGGTGACGCCGCCGCCGGGCGCCTTCCTTCAGGCCACGCCGCAGGGCGAGGCGGCGCTGGTCGCGGCCGTGACGCAGGCGCTCGCGGGCGCGTCCCGGATCGTCGATCTCTTTGCGGGCTGCGGCACCTTCACCTTCCCTGCCGCCCGCATCGCCCCCGTCCACGCGGTCGAGGGGGAGCGCGCGGCCCTGGGCGCCCTCGCCGCCGCCGCCCGCCACGCGCCGGGCCTCAAGGCGATCACCACCGAAACGCGCGACCTGTTCCGCAATCCGCTGGGCGCGGACGACCTCGCCCCCTTCGATGCGGCCATCATCGACCCGCCCCGCGCCGGCGCCGCCGCACAGGTGGAACGCCTCGCCGCATCGCCGCTCCGCACCATCGCCTTCGTCTCCTGCAACCCCGCCACCTTCGCGCGCGATGCCGCGACGCTCGCGTCGGCGGGTTGGCGCATGGGGCCGGTGACGGTCGTTGACCAGTTCCGCTGGTCTTCCCATGTGGAACTGGTCGCGACCTTTCACCGGACCTGAGGCCCATGATCCCGTTCCGCCCGCGTCTCGCGGCCTTTCTGCAACGTCCGGCCGTCACCCGGGCGATCACCGCGGTCATCCTGTTCAACGCCGTCGTCCTGGGGCTGGAAACGGTGCCCGGGGCGATGCGCGCGGCGGGCCCGCTGATCGTCGCACTCGACGCCGCCTGCCTTGCGTTCTTCGTCGTCGAACTGGGGGCCAAGATGCTGGCGCAGGGCGGGCGGTTCTGGCGCGACGGCTGGAACCTGTTCGACACGGTCATCGTGGGTCTGGCGCTCCTGCCCGGCTCCTCGGCCTTCGGGGTCCTGCGCGCGCTCCGCATCCTGCGGGTCCTGCGGATCGTGTCGGTCTTTCCCCGCCTGCGCCGCGTGGTCGAGGGGTTGATCACGGCACTGCCCGGCATGGCCAGCGTCTTCGTCCTGATGGCGATCATCTTCTACGTCGGCGCGGTGATCGCGACCAAGCTGTTCGGTCCGACCTTCCCCGACTGGTTCGGCAGCCTGCCGCTCTCGGGCTACACGCTGTTCCAGATCATGACGCTCGAATCCTGGTCCATGGGCATCGTCCGACCGGTGATGGAGGTGCATCCTCACGCCTGGGCCTTCTTCGTGCCGTTCATCCTGGTGACGACCTTCGCGGTCGTGAACCTGCTGGTGGGCCTGATCGTGAACTCGATGCAGGACGCCCACGCCGAGGAGTCCAACGCGGCAACCGATGCCTACCGCGACGAGGTGCTGGCCAAGCTCGCCGTCATCGAGCAACGCATTGAAAAGATTAAATAGTCGTTAATTTTCAGCAAGTTGCTGGTATCGCGGGGGAAAAGGACGAATTGCCAATTGGCAATTCACACCAGCCGTCCCTTGCGCCGGGGCCGGATGCGCCGGGGGAAGAATTTCGCCGTGGTCCAGGAGATCAGCTTGACGTCCATCCAGAAGGTCCGGTGCCGCTGGTAGAGCAGGTCCAGCGCCGCCTTGCGCGGGATGCAGTGGCGCACATAGACCCGCTCGGTCTGGCGCGCGGTGCGGCACCCCGACAGCAGCACCGCCTCGTGCGGGGCATAGATCAGGCTGGCCAGCCCCGTCACCCCCGGCCGCGACTTCAACACGTCGGCATAGAGGTCGGGGAACATCTCGACATATCGGCGCAGCGGCGGGCGCGGCCCTACGAAGCTGATGTCGCCCCGCAGGATGTTCCAGAGCTGCGGCAACTCGTCCAGCCTGCGGCGCCGCAACGTCCGGCCAAGGGGCGTGATCCGCGCCGCCTTGTCGCCCCCGGTCACGCCGTGGTCGCCCGGATCTTCGGCCATGGTGCGGAACTTCCACAGGGTGAAGCCCTCGGTCGGCGACCGCATCCGCTCCGAGCCATAGAAGATCGGCCGGCCCGTCTGACGCCAGACCTTCCAGGTCACGATCGCGAAGACGGGCGCGAGGAAGATCATCAGGTAGATCGAGAACAGGATGTCGAACAGCCGCTTGCCCAAGGTCATGGCGCCAGCCCCCGCCATTCGGCGACCATGCGGTCGGGGCGCCGCGCGTCCTCCGGCACGGGAACCAGGCCCTCCAGCAGCCTCGTGTCCAGCGCGACCTCCGCGATGGCCTCGGGCGGCGCGGCCCGGGGGGTCCAGTCCCGCCCCGCGGCCGCGAGCAGGGCCGCCATGTCCACGACGCCCGCCGCCACGTTCAGCACCGGGGGCAGGGGCCCCGGATGCGCCGCCAGCCCGGCCAGCACATGCGCCAGCGTCACCGGCCCGACATAGCTGCGGCGGGGTCCGCGCCCGTCGGTGAAGACGTCCAGCACCGGCGGTGCCGCCCCCAGCCGCCCCAGTAGCGCATCCGCCCCGGCCACGTTCCCCAGCCGCAGGCAGACCGCCTCGGTCCCGCCTGGGTCGGTCGCGCGCCAGCGGGCCACCGCCGCCTCGAGGTCGGCCTTGGCCGCGCCATAGGGCGAGGCGGGCGTGGGCGCCATCGTCTCCTCCAGCGACCCCGTCCTGCGCCCGTAGACCGCCGCAGAGGACAGAAGCAGCACGCGCCCGACCCCGGCCGCACGCGCCGCCTCCAGCGCGTCGCGCGCCAGCACCGCGTTCATCGCCAGCGCCGCCGCGTCGCCCGACGTGACCCCGGCCAGCGCGATCAGGCACCGCCGCCCGGTCAGGGCGACCGTCCCTGGGTCGCCCCGCCCGATCCAGGCCACATCCGCCCCGGCCCAGACATGCGCCAGCAGCCGCCCGACCCGGCCCGACCCGCCGGTCAGCGCCAGCCTGTCGGGGGCTGAGGGGGGGAGGGGATCGGTCATGCGCTGCGATCCTGTGGCGAACTGGGTCTGCGTCTCGCCGGAGGGATTGACCTTCCGCCGCGGGGGAATCAAGACGTTGCGGCGGGGAACCGCATCATTTCGGCCCTCGGGCTTTTCGTCGCAGCCCTGCCCGAGGGACCGTCCATGACCTACCGCATCACCGCCGCCGCCTTCGCCGCGCTGATCTGCGTCCCGGGCCCTGCCTTCGCGCAGGACGGCGTGCGGACGGTCAACACCTACGGCGTGCCCGGCCTGATCGACATGCCCACCGCGCAGATGCAGCCCGATGCCGAGCTGACCACCTCGGTCAGCCTTCTGTCCAACGGCGCCTCGCGCGCACAGATCGCCTTCCAGCTTCTGCCGCGGGTGCAGGCCGTGTTCCGCTATGCAACGGTGCCCGACTTCCTGCCGGTGGGGGCGGAGTTCGTCCGCACCTACGACCGCAGCTTCGACCTGCGGGTGCAGCTTCTGAAGGAAGGCGCGCGCCAGCCTGCCGTGACCGTGGGGCTTCAGGATTTCGGGGGCACCGGGCTCTACTCCTCCGAATACCTCGTGGCGACCAAGACCTTCGGCGATGTCACCGTCACCGGCGGCATCGGCTGGGGGCGGCTGGGCACGCGAGGCGGGTTCTCCAACCCGCTCGGCGCGCTCGACGACCGGTTCGACACGAGGCCCGCGCCCGACTTCGGCACCGGCGGCAGCTTCGACGCCGACCGGCTGTTCCGGGGCGACGCCGCGCCCTTCGCGGGGGTGCAGTACCGCTGGAACGACCGGCTGACGCTCAGCGCGGAATATTCCTCCGACGCCTACGTCGAAGAGGAGGCGCGCGGCATCCTCGACCCGAAGACGCCGTTGAACGTCGGCTTCGACTACGCGCTGCACCCCGGCATCCGGCTGGGCGGCCACATCCTCCACGGCGCGGAGGCGGCACTGACGCTGCAATTCGCCCTCAACCCCAAGCGCCCCCCCGCGGGCAGCGGGCTGGAGCCCGCGCCCACCCCTGTCACCCTGCGCACCGGCTCCGATGCCCGGACCACCGCCTGGACCGAGGGGCCGGGGGCGGGTGAAGCGGTGCGCGGCGGTCTTGCCCGCGCGCTGGCCGACGAAGGGTTCGAACTGGTGGCCAGCCGGGTCGAGGGCACGCGCGCGGTGATCCGCTTTCGCAACACCCGCTTCCGGTCGCAGGCGCAGGCCACCGGACGCGCGGCGCGGGCCGCCACGGCCGTGCTGCCCGCCTCGGTCGAGACGCTGGTGATGGTGCCGGTGGGCGACACGGGGCTGGCGGGGTCGGCCGTCGTTTTGCGGCGCGGCGACGTCGAACGGTTCGAGAACGCCCCCGACGGGGCCGAACGCATCCTCGCCTCGGCGCACCTGGTCGATGCGGCGAAGCTCGACGACGCGGGCCTCGTGGTCCGGCCCGGCGCCTTTCCGCGCTTTCGCTGGACCCTGGGGCCCTATGCCGCCATCAGCACCTTCGACCCCGACGACCCGCTTCGCATCGACCTCGGCGCCGACCTCTCGGCCGCCTGGGAGCCGGCGCAGGGCCTGCTGCTGGAAGGCGCGCTGCGCCAGCGCATCCTCGGCAACCGGGACGAGGCGAGCCGGGTCTCGAACTCCGTCCTGCCGCGGGTGCGGACCGACTCCTACCTGTTCGCCCGCACCGATCAGCCCTTCGTGCCCTATCTCACCGGCACCTGGCTGGTCCGCCCCGGCGCCGACCTCTACGGGCGACTGTCGGCGGGCCTTCTGGAGACGCAATACGGCGGCGTCTCGGGCGAGGTCCTGTGGAAGCGCGGCGGCAGTCCCCTGGCCATCGGGCTGGAGGTCAGTCGCGTGCGCCAGCGCGACTTCGACATGCGGCTGGGGTTCCGCGATCTGGATGCGACCACGGCTTTCGTCTCGGGCTACTGGACCCACGGGAACGGCTTCCACAGCCGCGTGGACGTGGGGCAATACCTGGCCGGCGACCGGGGCGTCACCTATGAGCTGACGCGGGAGTTCACGAACGGCTGGCGCGTCGGCGCCTACGCCACCAGGACCGATGTGAGTTCGGAGGATTTCGGCGAAGGCAGCTTCGACAAGGGTATCCGCATCGAGGTCCCGCTGGCCTGGATCACCGGCCAGCCGACGCGGGTCACGTCGTCGGCCACGATCCAGCCCATCCTGCGCGACGGCGGCGCGCGGCTGGCGCTGCGGAACCGCCTCTATCCCATGGTGCGCGACCAGTCGGCGCCGGATCTTGTCGACGACTGGGGAAGGTTCTGGCGATGAGGGCTCTCACCTTCCGCTGCGTGGCGGTGCTCCTGTCGGGCGTGACGCTGGCCGCCTGTGGCAACGCCCCGAGCCGAAGCCCGCTGGCCACGATGACGGGGCAGGTCGCAGGCGCCCTGCGCCCCGCGCCCGACGTCCCCGATGCCCGCGCCGTCCTGACGCCCGCGCTCGTCGCGGCCTCGGCCACTTCGGTCCTGCTGGTGATCCAGCGCACGTCGGACACGGCCTTCACCATGGTGCCCGTCGCGGCCAACCTGGGCACGGTTCAATGGCGCAACGCATCCGACACGGGGCTTCTGCGCCGCGACGGCGTGGTCGTGGGGACGCGGGGGCTGGGGTTCGACCTGCTGACGGCGGATGCCCCGGGGCTTGCCGCGGCCTTCGCGGCGGGGGGCGCGCGGGACGTGCGGCGGGTCAACCGCCATCTGGCGGGCGAAGGCGGCATCGTGGCGCGCGCCTGGTCGTGCGACGTGCGCCTGCTGGGGGCGGAGCGGCTGGAATATTACGGCCGCAGCTTCGAGACCCGCGTCTTCGAGGAGGTTTGCCGCGCCGGGGACGACGGTTTCACCAACCGCTACTGGGTGGAAGGCGACGGCACCGTCCGCCGGAGCGTGGAGCGGATCAGCCCGGAGGTGGGCGACCTGGAAATCGTGCGCCTGACGGAGTGAGGACGCGATCGTGACGGAAGGGGGGATGGCATTGCGGCATCACCACGCCGTCAATCGGGCCCGGCGCCGGCCGACAGAGCCATGGCACCTTGAAGCGTCCGGCGGAGTGAAATACCCTGCAGCCGACTGAAATGATTAACGGAGTTGTTCCGATGACCAAGACCCTCGCCCTGACCGCCGCCCTTCTGGCCGCGGTCGCCCCCGTTGCCGCCACCGCGGACCAGCCCGTCCGGCTCGAGACGAAGTCCACGCAGGACAGCCTGCTGATCGGCAGCCCCGCACTGGCCATCGGCGGTGTCGTCCTGGTCGGTGGCCTGCTGGTTGCCGTCCTGTCGGACGATTCCTCGTCCTCCACCACCACGACGACGTCGCACAACGACTGAACCGCCTCGGCGAAACATCGGATCATCGGGCGGGCCGAAAGGTCCGCCCTTTTTCGATGTCGGGGGGGCGTGGCCGCCCCGGACCGGCGCGCATGGAAGGTCGACGGGGCGGACCCGGTCGTCGACCGCTCAGCTTCCGGGATACCCGAGCCAGGGTTCGATCCGCTCCCAGGTCACGTCCATGGCCCAGGCCTTGCTGACCCAGGGCAGGCCGATATGACCGTATCGGATGGAAAGCTGCCGCTCGGCCTTCGTCTCGGACGCGCCCTCGACCCCCGCGAGGTAGAGGGCGGACGCGATGCCCGTGCGATCCGCCCCCGCCCTGCAATGGATGAGCAGCGGCTTGGGGGCGGCGCGCATCACCGCGAGCAATGCCTGCACCTCGGTATCCGTCAGTTCCTTCTGTTCGGACATCGGGAAGTCGATATGTTCGATCCCGAGCCGATCGGCCACGGCCATTTCGGTTTCGTACCAATCCGCCCCGACCTTGGGGCCGCGCAGGTTCAGGACGCTCGCGATGCCGTAGTCGCGTTTCCAGTTCACCAGATCCCCGCCGTGCATCTGAGCCGCCCGGAAGACGGATCCGTCCGACACCGGATGGAAGTTGCCGCTGAGTTGCAGGTACCCCAGATGGACGACCAGGCCGAGGAAGGCAGCCGCCCCCAGGATGGAAGCCCGGGTGACGATCCTTCGCGTCCGGGTGCGGTTCCGGCACATGTCAGATCAGCGGGAACGTCGGCCAGGCCTGCGCTTCCTTGAAGTACTCCGTCATCTCACCCAGCGGAATCAGGCTGAGGAAGACCAGCGCGTCGAAGAAGTTGCGGCGCAGGGTGGTCACATCGAACGTCACGTTGCGGGGCGTCGTGAACTGCCGCGGCCGGGGCAGGATACGCGGTGTCCGCGCGGCGTAGGCATCGTAGTCGGCACCGAATTTCGCGCGCAGGAACGTCTCCTCCTTCCTGGCGATGTCGTTGAGGACATGAAACGTCAGGCCGGTCATGACCACCGCCAGAAGCAGGGAGCCGAGCATCAGGCTGAACCCCAGGACCGCCACGGTGGAGAAGAGGTAGAGCGGATGGCGGCAGATCGAATAAGGTCCGTCCTGCATGACGGAGGCGTTCTTCCGGTTGCCGATATAAAGGATGGACCAGAACCGGCCCAGCACGCCGGAGATGACCAGCAGGATTCCCAGGTTCTCGATGACGTCGATCGACAGGTCGGGCAACGGAAGGCCCGGGCGGGTGAAGAAGATCAGCGGAAGCAGAACGAGCATGATCGTCCGCAACGTGTTGATCCGACGTTTCTGATCCGCAGGCAGAACCTTGATGTCGTCCATGGCCGCATTCCCGGTGTTCCACCGTGCAGTATGCCCAGGTCGGGATCCTTGCAAGGGAATTGGATGCCGTCTCCGCATCGCCTTTCTTGCAGGCGCCGGCCCCCTCAGGCCCGGCGTTCGATCACGCCCACGCCCAGCACCTCGAGGACCTTGCGCTCGATGTCGGCGGCGGAAAGCTTGGCGTCGGCGTACATATGCTGCGGCCCGGCCTGATCGATGAAGCTGTCGGGCAGGACCATCGACCGGAACCGCAGGCCGTCGTCGAAGACGCCCTCCTCGGCCAGAAGCTGGGCCACGTGGCTGCCGAAGCCGCCGACCGCGCCTTCCTCGACGGTGATGAGGGCCTCGTGGTCGCGCGCGAGCGCCAGGATCAACTCGCGGTCGAGCGGCTTGGCGAAGCGCGCGTCCGCGACGGTGGGGTCGATGCCCCGCGCGCGCAGGCGTTCGCGCGCGGCCTCGACCTCGGCCAGCCTGGCGCCGAAGGACAGGATGGCCACGCGCTCGCCCGCGTGGATCATGCGGCCGCGGCCGATCTCCAGGGGCGTGCCGCGTTCGGGCATCTCGACGCCCACGCCCTCGCCCCGTGGAAAGCGGAACGCGATGGGGCCCGCGTCGTAGGCGGCCGCGGTGGCGGTCATGTGGCGAAGCTCCGCCTCGTCGGCGGCGGCCATGACCACCATGCCGGGCAGATTGGCCATGAAGGCCACGTCGAAGCTGCCGGCGTGGGTCGGCCCGTCGGCGCCCACCAGCCCCGCGCGGTCGATGGCGAAGCGCACCGGCAGGCCCTGAAGCGCCACGTCGTGCACGACCTGGTCGTAGCCGCGTTGCAGGAAGGTCGAATAGATGGCGCAGAACGGCTTCATCCCCGCCGCCGCCAGCCCCGCGCAGAAGGTCACGCCGTGCTGTTCGGCGATCCCTACGTCGAAGCAACGGGCGGGGAAGCGTTCGGCGAAGAGGTTGAGCCCCGTGCCGTCGGGCATGGCGGCGGTGACGGCGACGATGCGGTCGTCGCGCTCCGCCTCCTGCAGAAGGGTCTTGGCGAAGACGCTGGTATAGCTGGGGGCGTTCGACGGCGCCTTGTCCTGCGCGCCGGTCGCCACGTCGAAGCGCGCGGTGGCATGGCCGCCGTCGCGGGCCGATTCGGCGGGGCGGAAACCCTTGCCCTTGCGCGTGATCGCATGGATCAGCGTGGGCCCGGTGGCGCGCGACCGCACGGTCCGCAGCACGGCCAGAAGGCTGTCCATGTCATGGCCGTCGACAGGGCCGACATAGCTGAAGCCCAGTTCCTCGAACAGGGTGCCGCCGATCGTCATGCCCTTGAGCATCTCCTTCGCGCGGCGCGCGCCTTCCTGGAACGGCGGCGGCAGGAAGCCCACGGCGCCCTTGGCGGCCGCCTTGAGGTCCTGGAACGGCCCGCCGGTATAGAGCCGTGTCAGATAGGCCGACATCGCGCCCACCGGGGGGGCGATCGACATCTCGTTGTCGTTCAGGATCACAATGAGCCGCTTGCCCAGGTGGCCCGCGTGGTTCAGCGCCTCATAGGCCATGCCGCCGGTCAGGGCGCCGTCGCCGATCACCGCGATGGCGTCGCCCACATCGCCCGCGCCAAGCTCCCGCGCCATGGCGAAGCCGAGCGCCGCCGAGATCGAGGTCGAGGCATGGGCCGCGCCGAAGGGG
The DNA here is from genome assembly GCF_001403735.1 of Jannaschia rubra. Lineage (GTDB taxonomy): Bacteria > Pseudomonadota > Alphaproteobacteria > Rhodobacterales > Rhodobacteraceae > Jannaschia > Jannaschia rubra. Next base: position 83,605 of record NZ_CXPG01000014.1, on the reverse strand, counting down.
TCGTGCGGCGATTCCGTCCGCTTGGTGAAGCCCGACAGGCCGCCCTTCTGGCGGATGGTGTCCATCCGCGCGCGCCGCCCGGTCAGGATCTTGTGGGGGTAGCACTGGTGGCTCACGTCCCAGATCAGCTTGTCGTGCGGGGTGTCGAAGACGGCATGCAGCGCGACGGTCAGTTCGATGACGCCCAACCCCGCGCCCAGGTGCCCGCCGGTGCGGCTGACGGCGTGGATCGTCTCGGAGCGCAGCTCGTCTGCCAGCTGCCGCAGGTCGCGGTCGGACAGAGCGCCAAGGTCGGCCGGACCGGCCACGCGGTCCAGCAGCGGGGTCTTCGGGGCGGGTGTCTCTGTCATCCAGGCCTCATCTGTCGCGATCCAACACATAGCAGGCGAGCGCGTCGAGGCCAGCGGCGCGACCCCCGAAGGGCGAAAGCGCCGTGCGGGCCGCCGCGATCAGGTCGGCCGCCCGCGCCCGCGCGCCCGCCACCCCCAGGATCGACACGAAGGTCGCCTTGCCCGCGCCCGCATCCTTGCCCACCGCCTTGCCCAGCGTCGCGGCGCTGCCTTCGACGTCGAGCAGGTCGTCGACGATCTGGAACGCCAGCCCGAGGTGTCCGGCATAGGCCACCAGCGGCGCGGGCTCGGCGCGGCCCAGCATGGCCCCCGCGCGGCAGGGCCATTCGAGCAGGCATCCGGTCTTGAGGCGCTGGAGTTCGGTGATCCGCTCCAGCGTCAGGGGCGTCGCCGCCGACTCTGCCGCGATGTCGAGCGCCTGCCCCCGCACCATGCCCCGCGCGCCCGCCGCCCGCGCCAGCGTCAGCACGAGGTCGGCGCGCAGGGCGCCGTCGGGGTCGGTCGCGGGGTCGGCAAGCCACTCGAACGCGGCCGTCTGCAATGCGTCGCCCGCCAGCACCGCCGTCGCCTCGTCCCACTGGCGGTGGACGGTGGGCCGGCCACGCCGCAGGTCGTCGTCATCCATGCAGGGCAGGTCGTCGTGGATCAGGGAATAGGCGTGGACCGCCTCGATCGCGGCCGCGAGGCGCAGCGCGCCGTCGCGCGGCGCGCCCGACAGCGCGGCGCATTCCAGTGCCAGCACCCCGCGCAGGCGCTTGCCGCCCTGCGTGGCATGGCGCATCGCATCGCCCACCGCCCCGTCGAAGGGGGCGAGCAGGTCGTCGAGCACGGTCTGGATGTCGGTCCGGCCGGCGGCGAGCGTCGCGCCGAGGCTCACCCCGCGTCGGCGGGTCGGGTGCCCGTGGCCTGACCCTTGGCATCGAGGGTGATCTGCTCGACCTTCTCCTCGGCGGCCTTCAGGCGGGATTCGCACCGGGCCTTGAGCTCCGCGCCGCGTTCGTAGAGACGGATCGACTCCTCCAGAGGCACATCGCCCGAGTCGAGCTGGTTCACGACCTTCTCCAACTCGGCCAGCGCCTGCTCGAATGTCATCTCGCCGATGTCGTCAGCCATGTCCCCGCCTCCGCAGAACGTCCACATGCGCGGCGGTCGCATCCGCCAGCGCGTCGAGGTCATAGCCGCCTTCGAGAACCGATACCACCCGGCCCCGCGCGCGGCGTGCCGCCAGATCGCAGAGCCGTTCGGTGATCCAGGCGAAATCCTCCGTCTCCCATCCCAGCTGCGCCAAGGGGTCGGCGCGATGGGCGTCGAAGCCGGCCGAGACGAGCACGAGATCGGGCGCGAAGGCGTCGAGGCGGGGCAGGATCTCCCGCTCCATGGCGCGGCGGATGGCGGTGCCGTCCGATCCGGGGGGCAGGGGGCGGTTCATCACGTTGCCATGGGCGCCCGTCTCGGAGGGATCGCCCGTGCCGGGCCAGAGCGGCGACTGATGCGTCGAGACGAACAGGGCGCGCGCCTCGTCCCACAGCAGGTCCTGCGTGCCGTTGCCGTGGTGGACGTCGAAATCCACCACCGCGACCCGGTCCAGCCCATGTACGTCGAGCGCGTGTTTCGCCGCGATGGCCACCGTGCCGAACAGGCAGAACCCCATGGGGCGCGCGGTCTCGGCATGGTGGCCGGGGGGCCGCATGGCGACGAAGGCGTTGGGCGCGCGCCCCGCCATCACCGCATCCACCGCCGCCACCCCCGCGCCCACGGCGAGCCGCGCGGCGCGCAGCGATCCGGGCGAGAGCGAGGTGTCGGCGTCGAGTTGAACCCAGCCGTCAGCCGGCGCCGCGGCCTCCAGCCCGTCGATGTAGGACTGCGGATGGCAGCGGGTCAGGACGTCGTCGCCGGCCGGGTCGGGGGTTTCGCGCCGCAGGTCCATGCCGGCCAGCGCCGCGCGGATGGCGGGCAGGCGGTCGACCTGCTCGGGGTGGCCGGGCGGATTGACGTGAAGGTCGGCGTCGGGATGGGTCAGGAACAGGGTCATGGTCGGCCTTGCGTATCAGTCGGGGGCGAGCATGTAGCCCTCGCCCCGCACGGTCTGAAGGTATCTGGGCTGCCTGGGGTCGGACTCGAGCTTGCGCCGCAGGCGGGTGATCTGGACGTCGACGGACCGCTCGCCCGCGCCCTCGCCGTCGCGGCCCAGCTTCTCGACAAGGGTCGCGCGGGTGACGGCCTCATGCGGGGTTGCGGCCAGCACGCGCATCAGCGTCGTCTCGGTCGCGGTCAGGCGCACAGGCTCCTCGCCGCGCCAGAGCTCGCCACGCTCCACGTCGTAGCGGGTGCCGCCGAGATGCAGCATCTTGGGCACCGCGCCGCCCCCCGCCGGCGCCCGGCGCAGGATGGCGCGCAGCCGCAGCAGAAGCTCCCTCGGCTCGAAGGGCTTCGCCAGGTAGTCGTCGGCCCCGGCCTCCAGCCCGGTGATGCGGTCCGAGGTCTCGCCCCGCGCGGTCAGCAGCAGGACGGGCATGTCCCGCGTCTCTCGGATCTCGGCGCAGAGGACATAGCCGTTGTCGCCCGGCATCATCACGTCGAGGACCGCGATGTCGAACTCCAGCCCCGCCATCAGGCGCCGCGCGTGATCGGCATCGCGGGCGGCCGTGGTCAGGTATCCGTTCCGCATCAGGAACTTCTTGAGAAGGCCGCGGATGCGCTCGTCGTCGTCGACCAGCAGGACATGCGCCTGATGCACGGGGGGGCGCTCGCCGCTCATGGGGCGTCGTCCCGGCCGCCGGCGAAGTAGCGGCGCAATTCGGGGTCCATCATGTGCTCCAGCACCTCGCGGAAACCGGCGACGGCGGTGGGGCCCGCCTCGCGGAAGGCGGCGCGCATTCGCGCGCGCTGCGCGTCCGACAGCTCCCGCTCCAGCGCCTCGCCCGCGGGGGTCAGGAACAAGTGCCGCTCGCGCCGGTCGCGCTGGCCCACCCGGCTTTCGACCAGCCCGTCGTCCACCAGCGTCCGCAGCACGCGGTTCAGCGACTGCTTGGTGACACCCAGGATCGCCAGCAGGTTGTTGACCGTGGTGCCCGGACTGCGGTGGATGAAATGGATCGCGCGGTGATGCGCCCGCCCGTAGTCGTAGCCCGACAGGATGCGGTCGGGGTCGGCGGTGAAGCCACGATAGGCGAAGAACATCGCCTCCGTCGCCCGGCGCAGCTGTTCGTCCGTGAGGAACAGAAGGGTCTCGCCGTGCGCCTGTGCCATGTCACCGTCCTTTCCCGTAGTCCGAAACTATGTCAGCCTTATTGACATTCCAAGACCGCATTGTTACCCACGGCCAGTTTCTACGCAACTTTATGTCCCAAACAAGCAACCCCACGAAACGAACGGAACGGAGCGCGACATGGCCGGGTCTTATGCCGAGATGGACGGAAAAATCTGGATGGACGGCACGCTGGTCGACTGGAAGGACGCGAACGTCCACCTGCTGACCCATGCGATGCACTACGCCAGCGCCGTGTTCGAGGGGGAGCGGGCCTATTCCGGCACGATCTTCGAATCGCGCAAGCACTCGCAACGCCTGCTCGATTCGGGCCGTGCGCTCGACATGGAGATCCCCTGGACGGTGGATGAGATCGAGGCCGCGAAATACGAGACCATGAAGGCCAACGGGCTGCAGGACGCCTATGTCCGCGTCCTGGCCTGGCGCGGCGTGGGCGAGGACATGGGCGTCAGCTCCTCGCGCAACCCGGTGCGGATGGCCGTGGCGGTCTGGCCCTGGGGCAACTACTACGGCGACGCCAAGATGCGGGGCGCGAAGCTCGACATCGCCAAGTGGAAGCGCCCCTCGCCCGAGACAGCGCCGAGCCATGCCAAGGCGGCGGGCCTTTACATGATCTGCACCATGTCCAAGCACGCGGCCGAGGCCAAGGGATGCTCCGACGCGATGATGTTCGATTATCGCGGTTACGTGGCCGAGGCGACGGGCGCCAACATCTTCTTCGTCAAGGACGGCGAGGTGCATACGCCCACGCCCGACTGCTTCCTGAACGGCATCACCCGGCAGACGGTCCTGCGCCTGCTGCACGACCGCCAGATCAAGGTGCACGAGCGCCACATCATGCCCGAGGAGCTCGAGGGCTTCGAGCAGTGCTGGCTGACCGGGACGGCCGCCGAGGTGACGCCCGTGGGCCAGATCGGCGACTACAACTTCGAGGTGGGCAAGATGACGCGCGATATCTCGGACGCCTACGAAAAGCTGGTCCGCGCCTGAGCGCACCCGCACCGGGCGGCCCGGTCCGGCGGCCGGTCCGTGGGTAGCGCCCCCGGCGCGGCCATTGGGTGGGGGCAATGATCGGCCGCCCCGGGGGCTTGAGCCTTTGGCTCCTACCGGGTCCGTTCTGGCGCGGCTGGCGGGCGGATGCGGGGAACGGGCGGGGTATTCGCAGGGTCATTTCGTGGCGCTTCCGTGGCGGAAGGGGCGGCTTTGCGCCGGTCCGGCTTGCCTTGCCCCGCGGCAGGGGCCAACTCTGGGGCATGAACGCGCAGCCGCCCTTTCCCGTCTCCGCCGATGCCGTCCATTTCCAGCGGCCCGAACTGTCGGTGATCCTGTCGCTCTACGGACGGATGGTCGCGGCGGGGGAATGGCGCGACTACGGCATTTCCGCCCTGCGCGACGTGGCCGTCTTCTCGGTCTTTCGCCGCAGCGCCGAACAGCCGCTCTACCGGATCGAGAAGCGCCCCCGGATGGCGGCGAAACAGGGGATGTACTGCGTGATCGGCATGGACGGCCGCATCCTGAAGCGCGGCCAGGACCTGAAGACCGTGTTGCGGGTGCTGGAGCGCAAGCTGATCCGGCCCGTGGACTGACTGCGCGGTCAGGGCCTGCGGCGCATCTCGATCTCGCCCGCGCCGGTGCCCGTGGCCTCCGCGTTGGTGGCGATGCGGGCCCGGGCCTCGGCCAGCGGCTCATAGGCGACGGCCATGTGGTGCGCGTTGGCGTGGAGCAGCATCTCGGCGTCGGACATCATCCCGACGTGGCCGCGCCAGAAGATCAGGTCGCCGCGCTGCAACGGCTCATTGGGGTGAAGCTCCCGCCCCAGGGCGCGCTGCTGGTCGCTGTCGCGGGGACAGTCCATGCCGCAGGCGACCAGCGCCTGTTGCACCAGGCCGGAACAGTCGATGCCCCACCGCGAACATCCGCCCCAGAGATAGGGCGTGCCGAGGAACATGTCGGCCACGCCCACCGTGTCCGAGAACCGCGCCCGCAGCGGTTGCAGGTGGCCCGTCGGGATGTAGTGCCCGGTCGAGATCCGCTGGAAGTCGCCCAGGTCGCCGGTCACGCGGACATGGCTGCCGAAGAAGATCGCAACCTCGGGCGGGGCCTTCAGCCGCGCCTTGGGATAAAGATGCGTGGCGGGTGCCGCGACCCAATGCGTCGCCGCCTCCTGCCGGGTGAGGGCGCCGGCGATGACATAGCCGCAGTATCCGTCGCGCAGCGCCTGCCCGAAGGCGAAGCCGTCGCGTTCGTCGATCACGCGGAAGGCCTCGCCGAACAGAAGCTGGCTGGCCCGGTCGCCGCGCGGCGCGTCGCCCAGGTTGACCAGGGGCTGCTGCACCGTGCGGATCGTGCCCTTGACGTAGCGCGTGGCCTCGATCACGCCGCGCAGCTCATGCGCGGCAGCATGGCCGTTGGCGGGCGTCATGCGCGGATCGAAGCCGGAGGGATGCACGCTCATGCGTCGAGGATCCCCGGCAGCGCGTCGAAGATGGCCCGCGCCCCCATGCCCACGCCGCCCTTGGGGCGGGCGGGGGCGGCGGTCGGATTCCAGCCGTAGATGTCGAAATGGGCGAAGCGCGGCGTGTCCCGCACGAAGCGGTCGAGAAACAGCGCCGCCGTGATGCTGCCCGCGAAGCCGCCCAAGGGCGCGTTGTCGAGGTCCGCGATCCCCGGTTCGATCATCGTCTCGTAGGGGCGGTGGAACGGCATCCGCCAGAGGGGGTCGCGGACCCGCGCGCCCGCATGCATCAGCGCCATCGCCAGCGCGTCGTCGTCGGCGTAGAAGGGCGACAGGTCCGGCCCCACCGCCACCCGCGCCGCGCCCGTCAACGTGGCCATGCAGATCATCAGGTCGGGCGGCGTCTCGTCGGCCAGGGCCAGCGCATCGGCCAGCACCAGCCGGCCTTCGGCATCGGTGTTGTTGATCTCGACCGTCAGGCCGTTTCGCGCGGTCAGGATGTCGCCGGGGCGGAAAGCGTTGCCCGCGACGGCGTTCTCCACCGCCGGGATCAGGACGCGCAGGCGGATCGGACGCGCCGTCGCCATGACCATATGCGCGAGGCCCAGCACCGTGGCCGCCCCGCCCATGTCCTTCTTCATCAATCCCATCGACGCGGCAGGCTTGAGGTTCAGCCCGCCGGTGTCGAAGCAGACGCCCTTGCCCACCAGCGTCACCGCGGGGCCGTCCTCCGCCCCCGGTCCCGTCCAGGTCATGTCGATCAGGCGCGGCGCGCGGGTCGAGGCGCGGCCGACCGCGTGGATCATCGGCAGGTTCGCGTCGAGAAGCGCGTCGCCCGCCGTCACCTCCACCGCCGCGCCGTGCACCGTGGCGAGGTCGCGCACCGCCTTTTCCAGATCGTCCGGGCCCATGTCGGAAGCGGGCGTGTTGATGAGGTCGCGGGTCAGGAACTCGCCCGCGGCGATCGCCTCCAGCCGGGCGGCATCGACGCCGCGCGGCGCCTTGAGCATGGGCGGATCGACCGGATCGCCCGCGTAGCGCGTGAAGCGGTAGGACGAGAGGAGCCAGCCCAGCGCCGCCTCCTCGGTCTCGTTCGCCGTCAGGTCGCCGTCGAGCGCATAGGTGCCCCGGCCCAGGGCAGTTGCCGCCTTGGCCGCGAGGAACCGCCCGCGCGCCCGGTCCTTCGCGCCGCCCCAGCCCAGAAGGACGCGCGACACCGACATGTCGGGGGCGGGCAGGCGCAGCACCGATCCCGCGTCGGCGGTGAAGCCGCTTGCGGTGACCCAGTCGCGGACCGGATCGTCCTGCGCCGCCAGCCAGTCGTCGAACCCGGCCCGGGGAAGGATCTTGAGGGGGATCGCGCGGGTGTCGGGGGCGGCGAATCTGGGGGTCATGCGGGTCTCGGTCATGGGCTTCGGGGCGCGCGGCACACGATAGCGATGACAGGCCCCGCCGCAAGGGCAGGCGGCCCTGCGGGGCCGGGATCCGTCAGGCGATGGTGTCCGCGGGCGCGCAGACCATGGCCCAGCCGTCGGGCGTGCCGGGCCGGCCCAGGCGGACCAGCCGTGCGGCGCAGGCCACGGCGGCGGTCGCGTCGCCCCGGTCGAGACAGTCGAGCACGGCCCGCGACGCCCGGTCCATCGTGACCATCCCGATGCTGGCCGCCAGCATGTTCACGTCGGTGCAACTGCGGCGCAGCCCGTCGCCGTCGCGCGCGGCGACCTGGGCGCGCAGGGTGGGGACCAGCGTCTCGATCTCTGTCAGGACGAAGGCGATGAAGGTCTCGGCCCGGTGGCCATGGCTGTCGCAGACGGCGGCCAGCCGCGCGCGGTCGAAGGTCATCGTTTCCTGCGGGTGCAGCGTGGCGATCTGCTGGGTCATCGTCGTCGTCCTTTGGTTTCGCGGCCTCGGCGTCCGAAGCCCTGGATGGTCGACGAAGCGGGCGAAACCGGGGCAGCCATCCGACGAGGCGGCGCAGAAATCGCTCGAATTTCGCTCAAGAACGGGGTTAGAAGCGCCTCAGCCCGAAGGAGACAGCCCATGCGCAAGACCCAGCCCCTTCCCGGATCGCTCATCCAACGGTATCACGGCTGGAAGGCGACCACATTCGCCGAAAACGCCGCCTGGTATCGGCGCCTCGCCCTCGACGGGCAGCGGCCGCGCGCCATGGTCATCAGCTGTTGCGACAGCCGCGTCCACGTCACCTCGATCTTCGGGGCCGAGCAGGGCGAGTTCTTCATCCACCGCAACATCGCCAACCTCGTCCCCCCCTGCGAACCCGACGGCCTGCGCCACGGCACCTCGGCGGCCGTCGAATATGCCGTCACCTCGCTCAAGGTGTCGCAGATCATGATCCTCGGCCATTCCCAATGCGGCGGCGTTCAGGGCTGCGAGGCCATGTGCTCGGGCCATGCGCCGGAACTGGAAAAGCCCGAGAGCTTCGTGGGCCGCTGGATGGACCTGCTGCGCCCCGGCTGGGAGGAGGTGCGCGACATCGCCGACGACGCCGAACGGCTGGAGGCGCTGGAGAAGCGCGCCGTGCTGACCTCGCTCGACAACCTGATGACCTTCCCCTTCGTGAAGTCCGCCGTCGAGGCCGGCGACCTGGCGCTGCATGGGCTATGGAACGACATCGTCGCGGGCACGCTCGAATCCTACGACGCGCAGAGCGACAGGTTCGTGGTGATCTGATCTTGCAAGGCGGGCCGGGTCGCGATAATTGAACAGGTGTTCAATTAACGCATGGCCCCCCGATTGACGTCCTCGACCTTGCCCTGGGCAACCTCCTGTCGCCCATCATCCTGTCCTTCGCCCTGGGCCTCGGCGCCGCGCTGGCGCGATCGGACCTGTCCATCCCCGAAGCCGTGGCCAAGGGGATGTCGATCTATCTTCTGTTCGCCATCGGCTTCAAGGGCGGGGTCGCCGTGGATGCGGCGGGGCCGGGGGGCACGCTGGCACTGGCGCTGCTGGCCGGGGTGGTCCTGTCCTTCGCCCTGCCGGTCGTGGCTTTCGCGCTCCTCCGGGCGATGACGCGGCTCTCGCCGCTCGATGCGGCGGCGGTGGCCGCGCATTATGGCTCGATCTCCATCGTGACCTTCGTGGCGGGCACCTCGGTCCTCGACGCCGCGGGCATCGCCTTCGATGGCTGGATGGTCGCCGTCGCCGCCGCGATGGAGGCTCCCGCGATCCTCTCGGCGCTCTGGCTCGTGGCGCGGTCGGGCACCGGGCGGCCGATCGACGGCGAGCTCTGGCGCGACATCCTGCTCAACGGGTCCATCGTCCTTCTGGTGGGCAGCTTCGCCATCGGCTGGATCACCGGGCAGCCGGGGCTCGACCGGATCGCGTCCTTCATCGTCGCGCCGTTCCAGGGGGTGCTCTGCCTGTTCCTGCTCGACATGGGTCTGGTGGCGGGGCGGGGGCTGCGGACGGCGGGGGGCATCCTGCGGCCCGGCCTTCTGGCCTTCGGCATCCTCATGCCGCTGGTCGGGGCGGCGGCGGGGGCCGCGACGGGCGCGCTTCTGGGGCTGGGCACCGGCAGCGGGATGCTGTTCATGGTGCTGGGCGCCTCGGCCAGCTATATCGCCGTGCCCGCCGCGATGCGGGTGGCGCTGCCCGATGCGAACCCGTCGATCTATCTCACCCTGTCGCTGGGGGTGACGTTTCCCTTCAACCTGACGCTGGGCCTGCCGCTCTACCTGGCCGTGTCCCGCATGATCGCCGGAGGCTGAGCCGATGCAGACCCACCCCGCCAAGCGCGTCGAGATCGTGATCGAGGAGGTCATGCAGCGCCGCCTGACCGATACCCTGCTCAAGGCGGGCGTCACCGGCTTCACCGTGCTGCCGGTGCGCGGCGGGTCCGGCCGGTCGGGCCTCTGGTCGCGGGCGGGGCAGGTGGGGCGCGCGGGGGGCATGGTCGCGGTCATGTGCATCGTGCGCGCCGACCGGCTGGATGCCCTGCTCGAGGCCGCCTTCGCCGTGGTCGAGACGCATATCGGGCTCGTCTCCGTCACCGATTGCGACGTCGTCCGCGCCGACCGGTTCTGACCGGGCGGCCGGAACGGTCCGCATGCATCGGGGTTATGGGTCGGGAACCGCCCGGAGGATGCCCCATGCCCGACCTTCCCCACGACCGCTGGCCCGATTCCACCCTGCCACTGCTCCACGACCCCTATCGCTATATCCCCCGACGGGCGCGGGCGATGCGGACGCAGGCGTTCCGGATGCGCCTCATGGGCAGCCCGGCCTGCGCCCTGACCGGGCGTCGTGCGGCCCGGATGTTCTATGACACCGACCGTTTCACGCGCGAAGGCGCGGTGCCGCGCGCGGTTGGCGGCATCCTGTTCGGGCCGAAAGGCGTGATACAGGGCACCGACGGGGCCGAACATCTGCATCGCAAGAAGCAGGGGATGGACCTCATGGCGCACGGCGCGCCTGACGATCTGGCGCGGCGGTTCCGGCAGGAACTCGACGCGGCGCTGCCGCGCTGGGCCGCAGCCGGCACCGTGGACCTGTTCCCCGAGATGTGCCGCATCCTGACCGTCGTGGCCTGCGGCTGGAACGGCGTGCCCCTGCCGCCCGGGGATCTGGACGACCGGACGCGGATCCTGACCGACATGTTCAACCAGGCGGGCGAGATGTCGCCCGCCAGCCGCATCCGCGCCATGCGCGCGCGCCACGGCGGGCAGAAGTGGATCGGCGGGCTGATCGACGACATCCGCAAGGGCCGCGCCGACCTGCCGCCCGAGGCGCCGGTGGTGCGCGCGGCGGGCTGGACCCACGCCGACGGCATGCCCCTGCCGCTCGATGTCGTGGCGGGCGACTTCCTGTCGTTCCTGCGGCCCATCGTCGCCAACGCGGCCTGGGTCGTGTTCCTCGCCCATGCGCTCCACGTCCACCCCACGGCGGCGGAGAGCATCACGGGCGACCCCGACCGCCGCGACGCCTTCGTGCGCGAGGTGCGCCGCCTCTACCCGTTCTTTCCCGTCGTGGCCGCCATCGCGGGCGAGGGGGTGGAGTGGGACGGGGCACCAATAGCCCCCGGCACGCGCTGCGTCCTGTCGCTCTACGGCACGAACCGCGACCCTTCCGTCTGGGACTCGCCCGACGACTTCCGCCCCGACCGGCACCTCGGCCGCGAGGTCGGGCCTTTCGACATGATCCCGCAGGGTGGCGGCGACTTCCTGGCCAACCATCGCTGTGCCGGCGAATGGGTCAGCGTGGCGCAGATGCGGGCGGCGGCCGACTGGCTGACCGGGGCCGTCCGCTACCGGGTGGCGACGCCGGATGCGCGTCTCGACATGACGGCGCTTCCGGCGCTTCCCAAGGGGGGCTTCCGCCTGTGCGACCTGCGCCCGGCCTGAGCGTCAGGGATACCACTGGAGCTGCTGCCCCTCCGGCCATTCCATGCGGATGTCGAGCCGCACCTCGGCCTCCTCGCCGCCCGCCACGTCCAGCGTCCATTGCGCCACGCCCCGCTTTTCGTCGAGGTCGCGCCGGTCGGGTTCGGGCGCGGCGTCGAGCGTGATCTCCAGGTCCTGCTGCTCCGAGAAGGGCAGGGCGAAGATCGTCTCGACGACCTCGGGCGCATCCGACAGGTTGCGGACGCGGAACACCAGATCCTGCTGCCGCGTGCCCGAGGTGACGAAGATGCCGCGATCCCCGGTGGTGTTGTCGAGCCTGCGGTATTCGAGGCGCAGATGCTCCTGCGGACCGAAGGACAACTCCGCCTCGTCGCCCGCGGGCACCTGCGGCAGCATGGTCTCGCCCATCAGCGCCCCGTCGCGAAACGTCTGCATCGGACCGGAGAGGAGCGGCTCGCCCGTGTCGTTCGTCACCTCGGCCATCAGGAACGCCGTCTCGTCCCGGCGCGGCACCGCGCGGTTGAAGACGCGCGCGTCGAGGTCCAGCGTGTCGAGCGTCAGCGTCACCTCCGCCCCGCCCGCGGGCAGGCTGATCGGCTCGGGCCAGGAATAGGTGACGACCGGGCCGTCCAGGTTCGCCTGCGCCAGGACCGTGGGCGCGAAGGCCGTATCGGCCGCGACGGCCATCTCCGGCGCGCTCCGCAGCAGGGCGCCGGCGGGCGCGTCCCGTTCCTTCGGATCGGGCGGCGGGACGATGGTCGCCTGATCGGGATAGACCTCGGACGGGCCGGACTGGCCTGCGGGCGAAGCGGTGCTCAGCGTCAGGTCGATGTCCTCCAGCGCCAGCCCGCTCGACTGATACATCCTGATGTTGCGGCGCAGCGACAGGGCCTCGTCCTCCAGCATCGCGTCATAGGCGACGCTCCAGCCCGCCTCGGGCACCTGATCCTCCAGCGTCAGCGCGACCTCGCCCGCGGTGGCCGCCGTCACGGTCACGGCCAGCATGTCCACGGGGCCGAGTTGGGCGGCAGTCGCCTCGAAATCGCGCTCCGCCTGTGCGACGACCCGCGCGGCCTCCTCGACCTCGCGCACGGCATCGCGCGTCGCGGCGCGCGCCTCGGCCAGCGCGCCCTGCGCTTGCACCACGCCCTCCGCCACGGAACCCGCCGTCGCGATCACGGCCTCGGCGTCCAGCCCGGCCAGTTGCGCGCCCGACACCGATTTCAGGAAGGCCATCCGCGCCTCCGCCGCCTCCAGCGCGGCCGAGGCCGCGATCCGGGCATCCTCGGCCCTGGCCTGCGCTTCCCGCGCGTCGAGGAGGGCCTCGTGCGCCGCGGCCTGGGCGGGCGTGAACAGGCGCCGGCCGTCGATCACGCCGCGCGCCATCACCTGCGTCGCCCCCAGCGCCGCGCCTTCCACCGCGATGCGGGGCATCCGGCCGTTCGTCATGGGCACCATCAGGCGGTGCGTCCCCTGCGGCACCTGCACGGAGGCGGCGCGCGTGACGGTCGCGCCCTGCGGGTAGATCACCGCCCCGGTGGCGGGTGCGGTCAGCGTGAAATCCTCGGCCAGGCCCATGCCCGGCAGAAGACAGAGAAAGATGGCGCAGCGCATGAAAAGGCCCCCGAAGGATGATGTCCGGGGGCCACTCTGGCAACTCCGCCGGGCCCTGTCAGCCCGTATCGGATATCAACCCTTCTTCAACACCCGTGCGCCCAGCGTCTCGGCGATCTGCACCGCGTTGAGCGCCGCGCCCTTGCGCAGGTTGTCGGACACGATCCACAGGTTCAGCCCGTTTTCGATGGTGCTGTCCTGCCGGATGCGGCTGACGAAGGTGGCGAACTCTCCCACGCATTCGACGGGCGTGACATAGCCGCCGTCCTCACGCTTGTCGACGACCAGGATGCCCGGCGCCTCGCGCAGGATGTCGCGGGCCTCGTCCTCGTCGAGGAAGTCCTCGAACTCGATGTTCACGGCCTCCGAATGGCCCACGAAGACCGGCACGCGCACGCAGGTGGCCGTCACCTTGATCGCGGGATCCACGATCTTCTTGGTCTCGGCGACCATCTTCCATTCCTCGCGGGTGTCGCCGGAGTCCATGAAGCTGTCGATATGGGGGATCACGTTGAAGGCGATCTGCTTGGGATAGACCTTCGGCTCCCGCTCCTGACCCGGCACGTACATGCCCTTGGTCTGGTCCCACAGCTCGTCGATGGCCTCCTTGCCGGTGCCCGAGACGGATTGATAGGTGCTGACCACGACCCGCTTGATCCGCGCCCGGTCGTGCAGCGGTTTCAACACCACGACCATCTGCGCGGTGGAGCAGTTGGGGTTGGCGATGATGTTCTTCTTGGCATAGTCCTCGACCGCCTCGGGGTTCACTTCGGGAACCACCAGCGGCACGTCCGGGTCGTAGCGGTAGAGCGACGAATTGTCGATCACGATGCAGCCCGCCTTCGCGGCCATGGGCGCGAACTTCTTCGTGGCCTCCGACCCCACGGCGAAGAAGGCGATGTCCCAACCGGTGAAGTCGAACTGCTCCAGGTCCTTGGTCTTCAGGGTCTTGTCGCCGAAGCTCACCTCGGTTCCCATCGACTTGCGCGACGCGAGCGCCGCGATCTCGTCCACGGGGAACTGACGCTCGGCCAGGATGTTCAGCATTTCGCGGCCCACGTTCCCCGTGGCGCCGCAGACGACGACCTTGTAACCCATCGAAACCTCCTGAAGGGGACGCGCCGGGGGTATACCGCGCGGCCCGTGGGGTAAAGGCCGCGCCCCGTCAGTCCGTGGAATCGGGCGCGAAGGCATAGATCGCGCAGCCCGCCACCAGGATCAGCGCGAAGACCCCGAAGATCGCCCGGAACCCTGCCTCCCCCCCGCCTGCCGCATCGAACAGCGGTGCGGTGGCGAACTGCATGATCCCCACGCCGCCGATCGAGAACAGGTTGAGCAGCGTCACCCCCCGCCCCACCGATCCGGGCGGCAGGAACGCGCGCCCGTGCGCCATGCACATCGCATAGGACGCGCCGAGGAACCCCACCGCCGCCAGCGCCGCCGTCGATACGACAAGCCCGGGCAGCGGCACCCACCACAGGCCCGCCAGCACCGCCGCCCCTGCCAGGTTGCCGGTCAGCACCACGCCCTTGCGCGTGCCGAAGATCCGGTCGAGCGGCGCATAGGCGAAATTGCCCGCGATCATCGCCAAGCCCATGACAAGCGTGACCATCCCCACATGCGCGGGCCCGTACCCCTGCGCGACGTAAGGCCCGGCCCAGAGGCCCCGCAGCCCCGCGGCCGGCGCGTAGTTCACCAGCATCATCGGCAGCACCAGCCAGAGCGCCGGCACCCGCAGCACGTCCAGAAGCGACCCCCGCCGCCCGCCGCCCTGCACCCCCGGATCGCGCACCAGCACGAGGCAGCCCGCCGCCGTGGCCAGCGTCACCCCCGCCAACGCCTGCATCGCACCGCGCCAGCCAAGCACCTCGGCCGCCCAGCCCAGGGGCACCGACGCGGCGATGTTGCCCAGACTGCCCACCCCGACCATCGCCCCGGCCAGCGTGGCGAAGATTGCAGGGCGGACGCCGTAGGCCAGGATCACATAGCCCGCCATCAGCACCGGCGCGCAGCCTGCCCCGATCAGCGCCATGGCAAGGTCCACGTGCCAGGCCGCGCCCGCGACCGACAGCAGCGCCGCGCCGCCCCCGCCCGCCGCCCCCAGCAGGACACCGGCCGTCCACCGCGGCCCCACCCGGTCGAGCGCCCAGCCCACCGGCAACTGCATCGCCGCGAACGACAGGAACCAGATGCCCGAGGCCCGGCCCAGGTCGGCCGCCGTCAGCCCCAGGTCGGCGGTCAGGTCCGGCGCCAGCACCGCGAGGAACGCGCGGTAGAACTGCGACAGCACATAAGCCAGTGTCAGGACGGCGATCCCCGGTCCCATCGCGCGCCCCTCCCGCCATGTCTCGGCCGCCACATTGCCCGTTCGCCCCGGCGCCGCAAGCGCGACCTGCGCGTTCAGGGTTGCAGCGCCCGCGACCGCATCGCCCTGTAGAACGGCATCGCCGCGGCCAGCAGGTCGGGGCGGTCCACCTCGGGCAGCGGCCCCTCCGGCCCGGCGAACCCGGTCGACCGGTGGACGGCCCCGTACCAATGCGCGGCCCAGACGCCGTCGGCGGCGTGCCCGCCCGCGGGCCAGCGCAGCATCGCAGGGTCATAGGCCACCCCCGCCTCGGCACAGAGCCGCGCCAGCATCCGCGGCGGATCGGCCCGCAGATCGCCCGTGTCCAGCACCAGTCCCCCGATCCGGTCATAGAGCGCGGCCTGCGCGGCGAACCCGATGTCGGCCTCCGTCGCCTCCGCGCGCTTGGCGCCGTAGCTCGCGATCACGCGGGCCGGATGGCGGATCAGGTGCAGATGCACGGCCCCCTCCGCCCAGCCCATGGGAAACCCCGGCAGCATGTGATGCGCCATGTGCTTCTGATAGGAATGGACCTTCGGCGGCGCCGCACAGATCGCCGCCACCTCCTCCGGGTCCGTCGGCTGATCCGCCAGCACAGCGTCGCGCATCGGATGATCCGCCCCGCTCGCCTTGAGGAAGGCCGCGTAGAACGGCTCGTCCAGCACCTCGAAATCCGGCCGGCTGCCGAAGGCATACATCATGGCGGTGGAGAGGTTCCGGGGACCGGACCAGGCGATGAGGCGCATGGGAACTCCGTGGGTGGGGGTGGTCGGGTTCAGGTCGGACGTCGGGGCGGGATCGGTCAAGGGGGCTTATGTCACGTGACCCGATCCTGTCGCGGGCGCCGGAAGCTGCGGGCCAGGCTTCGAGGAAAGGACAGAAGGCGACAGCGTCATCAGATCCTGGGGCGCAGCTTCGGCCGCGACGAGCCCTTCACCGCGGGATCGAAACGCGCGGTGCGACTTCACCAACTCCAGAAATGTCGCTTGCGGGGCCGATCGCGAATGAACGCCCTGCTTTCCCGAGCGGGCAGATACTCGAATTGGTCATGGTCGGCCCGGCTCAACGAGAGCATCTCCGCAGTCAATCCAACCCTGTTGTGATGCCAGCCCTGTCCAAGTTCGGAAGGGTCGAAAGCGCGACCGACATATTTTTGCAGAAGATGGTCCTGATCGAGCGTGATGTAATGCCGAAGAACCTGAGGTTGCGGATATATCCTTGCATCGCCTCGCAGCCGATGCCCGGCACCGGGACGGTTGTCCAGACCCTGGCCACGACGGTAAAGACGCAAAAGCCGCTCGGGCACCGGAGCAAAATAGTAATACCGGAGAACGTCAAGATGTGCCCCGACATCGGTGCCATCGTGATCCGCTTCCGGCAGAAAGACGAACTCCTCGAAGTTGACGACGTTGCAACCCGCCTCGTCGGATAGCCCGGCAACGTCGACCAATCTGGTCCCGTCCGAACTGGCGTGATGGATTTCATCTGCATCGACATGCATGACCCACTCGTGGCGGAGGGTCTGCTCCACTTCCGCCTTTGCCTGAAGCTGATCCACGAGGGAAAACGATCCCCTGTGAGGGAGATCCCTGACGCCCAGGACGTTCCCGCCAATGTGCTTCTCGATCGTCTCGCGAGAACCGTCGGTCGATCCATTGTCGATGAAGAAGGCTTCGATACCCTCTTTCTCAAGATGCTCGACAAGTTCTTTCAGATACCTGTCTTCATTGCGGATACACACGATGGCACAGATATTGGGGGTAGCGGAACTCTTCGGCATCAGGCTTCATTTCCAGTGTCGGTCATCTCCGCGCATGTATCGGACAGGTTCTGTCGACGCGAGAGCCAGGGCACCGACTGATGCCAATCCAGATTCTATCGGTGCGACCCCACCAAACCCTTGTACAGCCCCCGCAGCCGCTCCGTCACCGGTCCCAGCTCCCCCGTGCCGATCACCCGGCCGTCGACCAGTCCCACGGGCGTCTGCGCGCCGAAGGTGCCGGTGAGGAAGGCTTCGTCGGCGCCGTAGGTATCCACGAGGGAGAAGTTGCGCTCGTGCACGGGGATGGCGTTGGCGCGGCAAAGGTCGATGATCTTCTGCCGGGTGATCCCGTTCATGCAGTAGTCGCCGGTGCTGGTCCACACCTCGCCCCGGCGCACGATGAAGAAGTTGCAGGCGTTCGTCGTGTTCACGAAGCCATGGACGTCGAGCATCAGCGCCTCGTCCGCGCCGGCCTTTTCGGCGGCGATGCAGGCCAGGATGCAGTTCAGCTTGGAGTGCGAGTTCAGCTTGGGGTCCTGCGTCATCGGCAGGCCGCGGATGTGCGGCACCGTGGCCAGCGTGACGGGGCGGGGGATGCGGGGGCGCGAATGTTCCATGATGATGACCATGGTCGGCCCCCGGTCCGACAGGCGCGGGTGCTGGAACGGCAGGCGCTTGACGCCCCGCGTCACCATCAGCCGGGCGTGGGCATCGGTGGTCATGGCGTTGGCCGCGCGCGTCTCCTCCAGCGCGGCGGCGACCTGGTCGGGCGTCATGCCGATGTCGAGGTCGATGGCCTTCGCCGCCTCGAACAGCCGCGCCAGATGCTCGTCGAGGAAGGCCCAGCCCCCGTCATAGAGCCGCAGCCCCTCCCACACCCCGTCGCCCAGCATGAAGCCGCTGTCGTAGACCGAGACCGTGGCCGCGTGGCGGGGCCGCAACTCGCCGTTCACCCAGATCAGGATGCCCGCGTTGCGCGCGTCCTCCTCGGCCTCGTGGGTGCTGATGCGTTCGTCGTCCATGCCCCGTTGGTGCCGTCACGACGGGGGGGTTTGCAAGCGCCTTCTGCCCGTCAGGTCGCCAGCGAGATCGCCGCGTTGGTCAGGATCATCCGCGCGATGATGATGCCCAGGATGAACACCAGCGGCGCGAGGTCCAGCCCCCCGGTCGCCGGCAGCACGCTGCGGATGCGCGAATAGGCCGGCTCCAGGATGCGGTTCAGCCCGTCCCAGAGCTGCGCGACGATGGGCTGGTGCAGGTTCAGCACGCCGAAGTTGATGAGCCACGACATGATGATGTGCGCGACGGCGAACCACCAGGCCACGTTCAGCAGCAGGTGCAGGATCTGGATAATCGTGAACATGGGCGTGCCTTCTTGCGGTGCGGTCCCGATCTATGCGCGCACGGCCCCGCGCGCAACCTGACGCACCGTTGCGATTGACGCGGGCACCGGCGCGGGTCAGGGGGCCGCCATGTATCCTTTCGTCCGCCTTGGCTGGCAAATGCTGAAAACCCGGTCCGCGCCGCCGCTGGGCGTGCTCGACCCGCATCTGTCGCACCACCTCTGCCTGCCGTGGGATCTCGACGGGTTCGGGGAGCTCAACAACGGCCGCACGCTGACGCTCTATGACCTGGGGCGGTTCACGCTGGGCGCGCGGGTCGGGCTTCTGGCCGCGCTGCGCCGCCGCCGCTGGGGCCTGGCCGTGGCCGGGGCCAGCATCCGCTACCGCCGCCGCGTGACCCTGTTCCAGCGGATCGAGATGCGGACGCGGGTGGCCGGGTGGGACGAGCGGTTCTTCTACATCGTGCAGTCGATGTGGGTGGACGACACCTGCACGTCGCAGGCGTTGCTGCGGACGGCGGTGGTGGCGCGCGGCCGCGCCGTGCCCACGCAGGAGGTCGCGGCCGAACTGGGCTGGACCGGCCCCGCCCCCGAGATGCCCGATTGGATCGCCGCCTGGATCGATGCCGAGGCCATACGCCCATGGCCCCCCGCAGCCCCGGACTGACCGTTCCCGGGCAAGCCGCCCTTCGTAACGGCCGTTTCCCGAAGAACACGCGGTCGAAGCTGTCCTGTCGGGCGCGCCCGTCTCGACGTGGCCCAGATGCGGATAGAGCATCAGCTTCGCGGTCATCTTCGCGTCGGTGAACAGATGCGGCGCGTCCAGCCCCAGCCGCCGCGCCTCCGCCTCGCAGGTCTCGACCGGGGTCCGGCCGGTGCCCTGTCCGGCCATCCCCGGGTGCACGGCGACGCTGTCGAGGATCATGCGGCGACCCTCGGGGTCGAACACGACATGGCCCGCCACCGCGCCGTCGCGCAGCGCAACCCGGACGCACCCGACCGCGATCAGCGCGGCGAAATCGGCCTCCATCGGCGCGGGTCGCCGTCCGATCGGATCGACCCGGCGGGCATGGGCCCGTTCGATGCAATCGCGGATGGCGCCTTCGCCCGGAGCCACGGCAAGCCGGGTCATGACGTCCCCCCGCCATCCCTGTTGCGCGCCGCGCAGCCTGCGCGCAAGGTCGGGCGACCGGATGGGGGGACCGAATGACGGACATCGCGCTCAGGCGCCGGGTGCGCGGCTGGATGATGTTCGACTTCGCGTCGCAGCCCTACAACACGCTGCTGCTCACCTTCATCTTCGGCCCCTACTTCGCCTCGGCGGTGATGGACGACCCGGTGCGCGCGCAATCGACCTTCGGCTTCGCGGTGGGTCTTGCGGGCGTCGTCATGGCGCTGGGCGCGCCGGTGCTGGGCGCCATGGCCGACGCTTCGGGGCGGCATCTGGCGTGGATCAAGCTTTTCTCGCTGCTCTACGTCCTCGGGGCGGCATCGCTGTGGTTCGCGGTGCCGCTGGCCGATCCGGTCTGGCCGATCCTGCTCGTCTTCTGCGCGGGCCTCGTGGGGATGGAGTTCGCGACGATCTTCACCAACGCCATGCTCCCCGCGCTGGGCCCGAGGGAGGAGATCGGCCGCATCTCCGGCTCCGGCTGGGCGCTGGGTTACGTCGGCGGGGTGCTGGCGCTCGTGCTCATGCTGGGGTTCTTCGCGGAAAACGCCGTGGGCACGACGCTGCTGGGCCGGCCGCCCGCCTTCGGTCTCGACCCCGACACGCGGGCGGGGACGCGGTTCGTGGGGCCGTTCACGGCGCTCTGGTACGTGGTCTTCATGGTGCCCTTCTTCCTCTGGGTCCGGCCTGTCCGGCCCGTCGCGCGAACCGTGACGCCGGTGCGGGCCGCGCTGGCGCGGCTGGGCCAGACGCTCCGCTCGCTGCCGCGCAGGCCGGGCTTCGCGGCCTATCTCGGGGCGTCGATGCTCTACCGCGATGCGCTGAACGGCCTCTACACCTTCGGGGGCATCTACACGGCGGGGGTGCTGGGCTGGTCGGTGGTGGATATCGGGGTCTTCGGCATCCTCGCCGCCGTCACCGGCGCCATCGCCGCCTGGGCCGGCGGGCGCGCCGACCGGGCGCGGGGGCCGAAGCCGGTGATCGTCGCCTGCGTCGCCATCCTGCTCACCGTGTCGCTGATCGTGGTCACGGTCACGCCGGGGGCGGTGCTGCTGATCCCGGTGGCAGAGGGCTCGCCGCTGCCCGACGTGGCCTTCTACGTCCTCGGTGCGCTCATCGGCGGTGCGGGCGGCGCGCTTCAGGCGTCGAGCCGGACGATGCTGGTGCGCGTCGTGGCGCCCGGCCATGTGACCGAGGGCTTCGGCCTCTACGCGCTGGCCGGCAAGGCCACGGCCTTTCTCGCCCCGGTCCTGATCGGTGCGGTCACGCTCGCCTCCGGCAGCCAGCAGATCGGCATCCTGCCCATCGTCGGGCTGTTCACGCTCGGCCTGATCCTGCTAGTCTGGGTGAAACCGGAAGGGGAACCCGCATGATCCGCCTTTTCTTCATATGTCTCGCGCTTCTGGCGGCCCCCGCGCAGGCGCAGATCGCCAAGACGCAGTTCGGCGCCGCCCGCGCCCCCTCGGCCCAGGCGCCCGAACCCTTCGGCGGCTATTCGCGCGGCTGCGCGGCGGGCCTCGTGGCGCTGCCCGAAACGGGGCCGTCGTGGCAGGCCATGCGCCTGTCGCGCAACCGCAACTGGGGCCACCCGGAGCTTGTGGACCTGGTGCAGGACCTCGGCCGCCACATGGACCGCATCGGCTGGGCCGGCGTCTACGTGGGCGACATGAGCCAGCCGCGCGGCGGCCCGATGACCGACGGGCACCGCAGCCACCAGATCGGCCTCGATGCCGACGTCTGGCTCTATCCCGCGACAGACATGACCCTGTCGCCGCGCCAGCGCGAGAACCTGTCCGCCGTGTCGATGCGCCGCGCGAACGGCGCCTACGTCAATTCCAACTGGACGCGGGGGCAGCACGAGCTGGTCAAGCGCGCCGCGCAGGATCCGCGCACTGCGCGCATCTTCATCTTCCCCGGCGCCAAGGTGCAGATGTGCGCCGATGAGACGGGCGACCGGTCGTGGCTGCGGAAGGTGCGGCCGTGGTACGGGCACCACTATCACATGCACGTCCGCATCGCCTGCCCGGCGGGCGCCCGCGGGTGTCAGAACCAGGACCCACCGCCCCCCGGCGATGGCTGCGCCGAGGCGCGGCAATGGGTGGCCAACATCCTGAACCCGCCGCCCGCCGATCCGAACGCCCCACCGCCCGCGCCGCGACGTGAGTTGCAATTGGCCGATCTGCCGCAACAATGCGCCTCGGTCCTCTCCTCGCGCTGATCGCCGCGACCGGACCCGCCATCGCCGCCGAACATCTGGGCAGCCATACCTGGCAGCCCGCGTTCGACGGCGCGGGCGGGTATTCGGCGCTGTGGCTCGACGACGCGGGGGCGGAGTTCGTGACCCTGTCGGACCGGGGCCGCTGGATCCGGGGGCGGCTCCTGCGCGACGGGGCCGGCGGGGTGGCGGATGTCGCCGTGGCCGACCATGGCCCCCTCCTGCGCTCCACCGGCGAGCCGCTGGAGGGGCGGGAGGCCGATGCCGAGTCGCTGGCCTTCGCCGATGGCGCCTTTTTCGTGGCCTTCGAGGGAACGCACCGCATCATGCGCCACGACGACCTCGCCGCCCCGCCCCGGCGCATCCCGCAGCCCGATGCCTTCGCCGGGCTTCAGGGCAATTCGGGGATCGAGGCGCTGGCCGCCGACGCGGACGGCACGCTCTACGCCATTCCCGAACGCTCCGGCGCGGTGGACCGGCCGTTCCCCGTCCACCGCTTCCGGGGCGGGGTCTGGGACGTGCCCTTCGCCTTGCGCCGCGACGGCCGCTACCTCGTGTCGGGCGCCGACATCGGCCCGGACGGGCGGCTCTACCTGCTGGAACGGGACTTCGCCTTCTTCGGCTTCCGCACCCGCGTCCGCAGCTTCGACCTCGGCGGCGGGGACGAGCGGACCGAGATCGAGACCGCGATCGCCACCCATGACAACCTCGAAGGAATCGCCGTCTGGCGCGACGCCCGGGGCCGGATGCGGGTCACGATGATCTCGGACGACAACCAGCGGCCCGCCGTGCAGCGGACCGAGTTCGTGGACTACATCCTCGACTGACCGCCCCCGTCAGCGGGGATAGTCGCGCCGGGTCCGGGGCAGGGGCCAGTCCTCCATCAAGGCCAGCGCGTCCTCCGCCGTCTCGACGAAGCGGAACAGCTCCAGGTCGTCCTCCCCGATGGTGCCCGCATCGCGCAGCGCCTCCCAGTTGACGATGCTGCGCCAGAAATCCTCTCCGAACAGGAGGAAGGGCACCCGCTCCATCCGTCCCGACTGGATCAGGGTCAGCGACTCGAACAGCTCGTCCAATGTGCCGAAACCGCCCGGAAAGACGCAGATCGCGGCGGCCCGCATCAGGAAGTGCATCTTGCGGATGGCGAAATAGTGGAAGTTGAAGGCAAGCTCCGGCGTGACGTATTCGTTGGGCGCCTGTTCGTGCGGCAACACGATGTTGAGGCCGACGGACCGCCCCCCCGCCTCCCATGCGCCGCGGTTGCCGGCCTCCATCACGCCGGGGCCCCCGCCGGTGACGATGACGTTCTCGCGCCCGCCCGACTCGGCCATGGACCGCTCCGTGACCAGCCGCGCGAAGCGCCGCGCCTCCTCGTACTGGCCCGCGAGGTCGCGCAGCGCGGGCGTGCGGGCGCGGTCGCTTTCGGCGGGGCTCGGGATGCGCGCGCCGCCGAACAGCACGACCGTCGACATCACCTCCGCCTCGTCCATCAGCAGCGTGGGCTTGAGCAGTTCGAGTTGCAGGCGCACCGGTCGCAGGTCGGCCCGGCACAGGAAGTCCTCGTCGGCGAAGGCCAGGCGATAGGCGGGCGACCGGGTCTGCGGCGTGTCGGGAACGGTGCGCGCGGTGCGCGTATCCTCGCGCGAGTCGCGCAGGGGATGGGTGCGGTCGGTGTCGTTCATGGTCCTGCCTTGCGTCCAATGGGTCCGCGGCGGTGTAGCAGGCGATGCGGGCGCGCGCGACACGGTATCGCCCCGGTCGTGGCATCGGCGCCGGGAAAGGTGCCGGGAAACAAGGGGCTGGCGTCCGGATGGGGTGACGTCGGGGAAATATTGAATTCTTGCGCCCACCGGGATTTGCGGCAACGATACGTGGGATATCCCGACATTCTCATATGTGAGGAAACGACGATGAAACGCATTTCGATCCTTCCGGGGCTGCTCGCCGCCGCGCTCTGCCTGCCGGGGATGCAGGCCTCCGCGCAGGTGCTCATGCGCGGCAACGACACCGACCCCTCGACGCTCGACCAGCACAAGACCTCCACCGTGGCCGAGGCGAACCTGCTGCGCGACCTCTACGAGGGGCTCGTGACGCAGGACGCGGGTGGCGACGTGATCCCCGGCGCCGCCGAATCCTGGGAGGTGTCGGAGGACGGCCGCACCTATACCTTCAAGATGCGCGAAGGGGCCAAGTGGTCGAACGGCGACCCCGTGACCTCGGACGACTTCCTGTTCACGCTGCGCCGGATGATGACCCCGGCCACCGCGGCGGGCTATGCCAGCATCCTGTTCGACATCGAGAATGCCGAGGCCGTCACCAAGGGCGAGATGGAGCCCGCGGAGCTGGGCGTCGCCGCGCCCGACCCGCAGACGCTGGTCATCACCCTCAAGCAGCCCACCCCCTATTTCCTGGAGTTGCTGACCCACCAGACGGGCAAGCCGCTGCACCAGGCCAGCGTCGAGGAGCATGGCGTCAACTTCACCCGTGCCGGCAACCTCGTGAGCAACGGCGCCTACATGCTCGAAAGCTTCGTGCCGAACGACAAGATCGTCATGAAGAAGAACCCCGAGTTCTGGGATGCGGAGAACGTCCAGATCGAGGAGATCCAGTGGATCCCCTTCGAGGACCGCTCCGCCTGCCTGCGCCGCTTCGAGGCGGGCGAGGTGCATGTCTGCTCCGATGTTCCGGCCGAACAGATGGCCTACATGCAGGACAATTTGCCCGACCGGCTTCGCATCGCGCCCTATCTGGGCACCTATTACCTGCCGGTGAAGACCACCAAGGACAAGTTCGCCGACCCCCGCGTGCGGCAGGCGATCTCCATGCTGATCGACCGTCAGTTCCTGGCCGACGAGGTCTGGCAGGAGACGATGATCCCGGCCTACGGCCTCGTGCCGCCGGGCATCGCCAACTACGTCGATGAGCCGCCGATGCTCGACTATGCCGAGATGGACCTGCTCGACCGCGAGGACCGGGCGCTCGAACTCTTCGAGGAAGCGGGCGTGGACCCGGCCGACCTGACGGTCGAGCTGTCGTACAATTCCTCCGAGAACCATCGCAACACCATGGCGGCGGTGGCCGACATGCTGTCGAACGTGGGAATCAAGTCCAGCCTCAACGAGATGGAAGGGACGGGCTACTTCAACTACCTGCGCGAAGACGGCGACTTCGACATCGCGCGCGCGGGATGGATCGGCGACTACAGCGACCCGCAGAACTTCCTCTACCTCAACGAGGGCGACGTCTCGTTCAACTACTCCAAGTGGGTGAACGAGGAGTACGACGCCAAGATGGCCGAGGCGGCGCAGACGCTCGACCTCGACGAGCGGGCCAGGATCCTGGCCGAAGCCGAACGCATCTATCTCGACGAGGTGCCGACGATCCCGCTGCTCTACTATTCGTCGCGCGCGCTGGTCTCGGACCGCGTGTCGGGGTGGGAGGACAACATCCTCAACAACCACGCGACGCGCTGGCTGACGCTGGAAGACTGACCGACACCACCGGCGGCAGGGGCATGGGCCTGCCGCCGGCCTGCGTGAAAGGGACGAGATGCTGTCCTATACCCTGAAACGGCTGATGAGCGCGGTGCCCACGGTGTTCATCATCGTGACGCTGACGTTCTTCCTGATCCGTCTGGCGCCGGGCGGGCCGTTCGACCTGGAACGCCCGCTCGACCCGCTGATCCTCGCGAACCTGAACCGGGCCTACAACCTCGACGCTTCGCTCTGGTCGCAGTACCTGACCTATCTGGGCAACCTGCTGCAGGGCGACCTCGGGCCCAGCTTCACGCGCCGCGACTTCTCGGTGAACGACCTGTTCGCCGTGGGCCTGCCGGTGTCGATCCTGCTGGGCTCCCTCGCGCTGTCGCTGGCCGCCGTGCTGGGCACCTTCTTCGGCGCCTGGGCCGCGCTGCGCCAGAACTCGGCGGTGGACTACGCGGTGGTGGGCGTGGCCACCTTCGGGATCACGACACCCACCTTCGTCGTGGCGCCCCTTCTCAGCCTGTTCTTCGGCGTGGTGCTGGGCTGGCTGCCCGCCGGCGGGTGGAGCCAGGCGAACCCGATCTACTGGGTGCTGCCGGTGGTGACGCTGGCGCTGCCGCAGGTGGCGATCATCGCGCGGCTGGTGCGCGGCGCCACGATCGAGGCGCTGCGCTCGAACCACGTCCGCACGGCGCGGGCCTACGGGTTGCCCACACGGGTGGTGGTCGGCGTCCACGCCCTCCGCGCCGCGATGCTGCCCGCGGTCAGCTATCTCGGGCCGACGGCCGCGGGCCTTCTGACCGGATCGGTCGTGATCGAGACGATCTTCGGCATTCCCGGCATCGGCCGCTATTTCGTGCAAGGCGCGCTCGGGCGCGACTACACGCTGGTGATGGGAACGGTGGTGGTGATCGCCGTCTTCATCGTGCTGTTCAACCTGTTGGTCGATCTCATCTACGCGTGGCTCGACCCCCGCGTCCGGTTCGACTGAAGGGGCCCCGCGATGACCATTAAACCCGATCCGACCGAGGCCCTTCCCGCCGGCGAAGCCCAGGGGCGGTCGCTCTGGCAGGACGCCTGGCTCAGGCTGCGGCGCAACCGCGCGGCGGTGGCGAGCATGATCGTCCTCGCCGTGCTGACGCTGATCGGCGCCTTCGGCCCGATGATCTGGCCGCATCCCTACGACCGCGTCTATCAGCAGTTCGTCCGCGTCCCCGCGAGCCTCGAGGCCTATCCGCGCGAGGAGGCCGTCCTGCCCGCCTTCGAGCGCCTGCTCACCCGCGCCCGCGTCGACCACGGCGAACCGGAGCTTTCGGGCAGCGAGATCAGCGTGGGTCTCACCTCCGACGAGGCGATCGACCCCCGGATCCTGCGCTATTTCCAGCGCTCCGACCTGTTCTTCGCGCCCGCGCTCGACCTTGCGGACGACGGCCTGACCGGCACGCTGACGGCGCGGGTGGAGCGGCTGCATTTCTACCTCGGCACCGATGCCATCGGGCGCGACATGGCCGCGCGCATCATGATCGGGGTCCGCATCTCGCTCTCCATCGGCATCCTCGCCTCGGTCATGGCGCTGCTGCTGGGCGTGACCTACGGCGCGGTATCCGGCTACCTCGGGGGCAAGGTGGACAACGTGATGATGCGGGTGGTGGACATCCTCTATTCACTGCCATTCATCTTCTTCGTCATCCTTCTGGTGGTGTTCTTCGGGCGAAGTCTGGTCATCATCTTCATCGCCATCGGCGCGACCGAATGGCTGGACATGGCACGGATCGTGCGCGGCCAGACGCTCAGCCTCAAGCGGCAGGAGTTCGTTCAGGCGGCCGAAGCGATGGGCGCGACCAAGGCGGGCATCCTGTTCCGCCACATCATCCCCAACACGCTGGGCCCGGTCGTCGTCTTTGTCACGCTGCTGGTGCCCAAGGCGATCCTCCTTGAAAGCCTGCTGTCGTTCCTCGGCCTCGGCGTGCAGGACCCGCTGACCTCGCTGGGGCTGCTCATCTCCGAAGGGGCGGCCAACATGCGCGGCGCGCTCTGGCTTCTGATCTGGCCCGCCGCGACGCTCACGCTGATCCTCTTCGCGCTCAATTTCCTGGGCGACGGCCTGCGCGATTCGCTCGACCCGAAGGACCGCTGACATGGACCCCGTTCTTTCCGTCCGCGACCTGACGGTCGATTTCGACACCAACGACGGCGTGGTGCGCGCCGTGCGGGGCATCGATCTCGACGTGATGCCCGGCGAAACCGTCGCCATCGTCGGCGAATCCGGCTCGGGCAAGAGCCAGACGACCATGGCGATCATGGGTCTTCTGGCGTCGAACGGCCGCGCCGGGGGGTCGGCGAAATACCGCGGCAAGGAACTGCTGGGGCAGTCCGACCGGCAGCTGAACCGCATCCGGGGCGAGAAGATCACCATGATCTTCCAGGAGCCGATGACCTCGCTCGACCCGCTCTACCGGATCGGCACCCAACTGGCCGAGCCGATGCGCCACCACCGCGGCGTCAGCAAGCGCGACGCCCGGCCGCGCATCATCGAACTGCTCGACCTCGTGGGCATCCCCGAGCCGGAGCGGCGGATCGACAGCTATCCACACGAACTCTCCGGCGGCCAGCGTCAGCGCGTGATGATCGCCATGGCGCTGGCCTGCGACCCGGACGTGCTGATCGCGGACGAGCCGACGACCGCGCTCGACGTGACGGTGCAGGCGCAGATCCTGGAATTGCTGGCGGGGCTTCAGGCGAAGCTCGGCATGGCCATCGTCTTCATCACCCACGATCTCGGCATCGTGCAGCGCTTCGCGGACCGCATCTACGTCATGAAATCGGGCGAGGTGGTCGAGACGAACGAGACGGCCGCGCTGTTCGCCGCGCCCGCGCATCCCTACACCCGGATGCTGCTCGCCGCCGAGCCGGAGGGCGAGAAACCCGCACCGCCCGAGGACGCGCCCGAACTGCTGCGCGGCGACGACCTGCGGGTGTCGTTCCGGACCGACAAGCAGGGGTTGTTCAGCAAGCCCGAGCTTTTCCACGCCGTCGACGGCGTCAGCGTCCGCCTGCGGCAGGGGCAGACCATCGGCGTGGTGGGCGAATCCGGGTCGGGGAAATCGACGCTGGGCCGCGCGCTCCTGCGCCTCGTGCCGACCGAGGGGCGGGTGGTCTATCTGGGCCAGCCGCTCGACCCCGCGCCGTCGGTCATGCGGCCGCTCAGGCGCGAGTTGCAGCTGGTGTTCCAGGACCCGTTCGGCTCGCTCTCGCCGCGCATGACCATCGGGCGGATCATCACCGAGGGGCTGCTGATCCATACCCCCGACCTGTCCTCGGCCGAGCGCGACCGCCGCGCGGGCGAGGCGCTGACCGAGGTCGGGCTCGACCCCTCCGTCCGCAACCGCTATCCGCACGAGTTCTCGGGCGGGCAGCGCCAGCGCATCGCCATAGCCCGCACCATGATCCTGCGGCCCCGCGTGATCGTGCTGGACGAGCCGACGAGCGCGCTCGACCGGTCGGTGCAGAAGCAGATCATCGAACTGCTGCGCGACCTTCAGGCCGAACACGGGCTGAGCTATGTCTTCATCAGCCACGACCTGGCCGTGGTGCGCGCCGTGTCGGACTACATCCTGGTGATGAAGGACGGACGGATCGTCGAGGAAGGCCCGGTGGAGGAAATCTTCGACCGACCCGAACGCGACTACACCCGCACGCTGATGTCCGCGGCATTGGACGTGACGCGGTTCGGCGAGGCGGGGGCCTAGAAGCGGCTGAGGATCAGGCCGCCCGCCACCATGACCATCGCCAGCACCCGCTGCGGCGTGATGGCGTGGACCGGCGCGCCGAAGGCCCCCACCGCGTCGAGCAGAAGCGCCGCCGTAAGCTGCCCCAGAAGCAGCGCCGAGATCGCCGTCAGCACCCCCGTCACCGGCACCGACCAGAGCATCGCCCAGACCACCACCGCGCCGAGGAACCCGCCGATCCAGTAGAGCGGCGAGACACCGCCCGCCCGCAGGATCGACGCTGGGTCGCCGATGACGAGGGTCAGCACCAGAAGCGCCGCGAAGCCCACGCCGAAGGACACCGTCGCCGCCCCGAGCCCGCTGCCGATCAGGCGGCCCAGCGTGGCGTTGAGCGGGGCCTGAAGCCCGAAGCCCAGCCCTGCGACGAAGACCACCGCGACGGGGACGAGGAGGGCGGGAGAGAGGGAGTTCATGCGCGGTGCCTTTCGCGATTGTCCGGCCTGCGATTGCCTGACTGCGGCGTGACCGATAGAAGCGCCCGGGTCAATCACCGCGAAAGCCCTGGCCCGAAGGACCTGTCCCATGTCGAACGAGCACCTCGAATCCGCCATCGAAGCCGCCTGGGGGGACCGCGAGCGGATCACCCCCCAGACCACCGGCGAGCCGCGCGAGGCGATCGAGGCGACGCTGGACGCGCTCGACGCAGGGAAGCTGCGCGTGGCCGAGCCGAGGCCCGATGGCGTCTGGCACGTCAACCAATGGGCCAAGAAGGCGGTGCTGCTGGGGTTCCGGTTGAAGAACATGGAGTTGCAGGAAGGCGGGCCGCAGGGCGGCGCCTGGTGGGACAAGGTGGACAGCAAGTTCCACGGCTGGAACGCCGCCCGCTGGGAAAGCGCGGGCTTTCGCGCGGTGCCCAACTGCATCGTGCGGCGGTCGGCGTATATCGCGCCGGGCGTGGTGCTGATGCCATCGTTCGTGAACCTGGGCGCCCATGTGGACAGCGGCACCATGGTCGACACCTGGGCCACGGTCGGGTCTTGCGCGCAGATCGGCAAGAATGTGCACCTGTCGGGCGGCGTGGGCATCGGCGGCGTGCTGGAGCCGATGCAGGCGGGTCCGACGATCATCGAGGACAACTGCTTCATCGGCGCGCGGTCCGAAGTCGTCGAAGGCTGCATCGTGCGCGAGGGCAGCGTGCTGGGCATGGGGGTCTTCATCGGCAAATCCACCAAGATCGTCGACCGGGAGACGGGCGAGGTGACCTATGGCGAGGTTCCGCCCTATTCGGTGGTCGTGGCGGGGTCGATGCCGTCGAAGAACGGTGTGAACCTTTACTGCGCGGTCATCGTGAAGCGGGTGGACGAGAAGACCCGCTCCAAGACCGCGATCAACGAGCTTCTGCGCGACTGACTGGTCACTCGGGGGGCGGGTGCAGCCCCTCGCGCGCCAGCGCCGCATCCTCCAGCGCGTCCATGCGGGCCATGGCGGCACGCTTGCGGCCGAGCGATTGCCACATGGCCCGCCGCCACGCCCGCCGGGCCGAGGCGGGGGACCATTGCAGCCGCGCCCCCGCGAGCCATTCGCGCAGCGCGGGCGGCAGCGCGTCGTAATCGGCCATCACGCGCCTGCGGTCGCGCGCCCGGCGAAGGGAGGGCGGATCGGTCATGGCGCTTGAGATGGGTCGGCGGGAAGGCGCTGTCAAACGCGGACGTGGAACTGCCCGGGGGGAGGGTGCGTTTTCGGGTGCGCAACCACTCAACAAGGGAGGACCTTCAATGGGTCTCGGATTTCTCGCATCGATCATCGTCGGCGGACTGGCCGGCTGGATCGCCAGCATGATCATGAAGGCCGACACCGGCCTGTTTCTCAACATCATCCTCGGGATCGTCGGGGCCGTGGTCCTCAACTTCATCCTGGGGCTCATGGGCATCTATGCCGCCGATGCCTGGATCCCGCAGCTGATCGTCGGGATCATCGGCGCCTGCATCCTGATCTTCGGCGTGCGCGCCATCCGCAGCTAGGTCCGTCACCGGACGATCCGACGCCGCGCCCCGCCCCGGGCGCGGCGTCTGGCGTTTCGGGGCGTTGACACCGGCTCGCGCGCGGCGGACACCCGCCCCATGACCGACAGAAAACCCAAGCGCCCGCACCACGTCTACACCCTGCTGGTGGAGGTCGGGCGCAAGTCCGGCGACGGCCTGCCCCCGGATGCGACCGGCGCCGCGCTGATGTGCTATGCCTCCGGCGTGGACGAGGACGAGGCCGTGCGCGAGACGGTCGCCGTCCTCAAGACGGCCGACCTGAACGTGCTGGAAGTCACTGGCTACGGCTCGTTGGAGGAGCGGGAGGCGGAAGGCCACGACATCGAGGTGGATGAGCGTAAGCTGATGGCGCGCGCGCTGCGCGAGAACTCGGTCGTGGTGGCGCAGACCACGGTGTTCCGCGAGGGCGACGAGGTGGGCGACGCGCCGGAGGACGACGCGTGATCGACCCGGTGGACCTGACCGCGCGGCTGGTCCGCTGCCCTTCCGTCACGCCGGAGGAGGGCGGCGCGCTCGTCCTGCTGGAGGAGGTGCTCGGCGCCGCGGGCTTCGCCTGCACCCGCGTGGACCGGGGGGGCGTCGCCAACCTGTTCGCGCGTTGGGGCGCGAAGGGTCACGCCCGCAGCTTCGGCTTCAACGGCCACACCGATGTGGTCCCGGTGGGCGACCTTGCCGCCTGGACGCACGACCCCTTCGGCGCGGTGATTGAGGATGGCTGGCTCTACGGCCGGGGGGCCACCGACATGAAATCGGGGGTCGCCGCCTTCGTCGCCGCCGCCATCGATTTCGTGGAAGGCACGCCCCCCGACGGTGCCGTCATCCTGGCCATCACCGGCGACGAGGAGGGGGAGGCGACCGACGGGACCGTGGCCCTGCTCGACTGGATGGAGGCGGAGGGCGAGACGATGGACGTCTGCCTGGTGGGCGAGCCGACCTGCCCCGACCACATGGGCCAGATGATAAAGATCGGGCGGCGCGGGTCGCTGAACGCGCGGTTCACCTTTCGCGGGCGGCAGGGGCACGCGGCCTATCCCGATCGGGCTCTGAACCCCCTGCCGGCGATGGCGCGGATGATGGCCGACCTGTCGGAGCATGACCTGGACCGGGGGACCGGGCATTTCGACCCCTCGACCTTGGCCGTGGTGACGATGGACACGGGCAATCCGGCGACGAACGTCATTCCGGCCGAGGCGCGGGCCACGGTCAACATCCGCTTCAACGACAGCCATTCCGGCGCGTCCCTGACGGCTTGGCTGGAGGCGGAGGCGGCCCGCACCCAGGCCCGGACCGGCGTATCGGTTTCCGTCGAGGTGCGCGTGTCGGGCGAGGCGTTCCTGACCCCGCCCGGCACCCTGTCGGACCTTGTGGCCGAGGCCGTTCAGGTCGAGACGAATCGCAGCCCGGAGCTTTCGACCAGCGGCGGCACCTCGGACGCCCGCTTCGTGCGGGACCATTGCCCGGTGGTGGAGTTCGGACTGGTGGGCCACCGGATGCACGCCGTGGACGAGCGCGTGCGGGTGGAGCAGATCGGACAGCTGAAAGCGATCTACGGACGCATCCTGCGGGGTTATTTCGGCTGACACGGCTTCGCCCGCGTCCGGGCCTTGGGTCCGGTCGAGGTGCGGCGGTCTCGGGGTGCGGCCACGGGATTGGGAGCCCCGAAGCCGCATTGGTGGAAAACCGGCGCCGCGCCATTTCAGGGCGGGCGGGTCATGCCGGGGCGTGTCAGACCCCGTTTCCTGCCCTCTGGGTTCACCCGGAAGGATCGGGGAGCGATCCCCGATGATGCCGGCGGGCAGAAACGACCCGTCGTCTTCGCTGTTGCGACGGTGCGGTTCTCGGCCCGAGCGATGAAGAAAGCGTTAAGCCGCGGCGCGGGCGCGGTCGGCGCGCAGGAAGACCGGCGCGTCGGGGGCCGAGCGATCCGCCTGCCACGCGTAGCCGCCGGCATCGAAGGCGCGGAGACCCGCGGGATCGTCGATGCGGTTGTCCACGACGAAGCGCGCCATGGCGCCGCGGGCCTGCTTGGCAAAGAAGCCGACGACCCGGGGGCCGCCGGGCTTGTCTTCGAGGAAGGTGGGGGTGACGACCCGCAGCGCCAGCGCGTCGGGGCGCACCGCGCCGAAATATTCCCGGCTGGCGCAGTTCAGGAGCAGGTCCGTTCCCGCCTGCCGCGCGTCGTCGTTCAGGAGGTGCGCGATACGGTCACCCCAGAAGTCGTAGAGGCTGCGGCCCCGCCCGGTGGCGAGCCGCGTGCCCATCTCCAGCCGATATGGCCGGATGCCGTCGAGCGGGCGGAGAAGGCCGTAGAGCCCCGAGAGGATGCGCAACCGCCCTTGCGCCTGGCGCAGCGCGTCGTCGGACATCGTGGCGGCGTCGAGGCCGGTGTAGGTGTCGCCCGCGAAGGCGAAGACGGCGGGTTTCGCCGGCGCCGTATCCCAGTCGCGGAAGCGGTCACGGTTGAGCCGGGCGAGGTTTTCGGAGATCGACATGAGGCCCATCAGGTCTTCCACCCCCTGCCGCCGCATGACCCCGAGCAGGGCGTCGGTGTCTCCGGTCAGGCGCGGCTCGGTCGCGGCATGGTCCGCCGGGCCGAGGTCGAGCTTTTTCGCGGGCGAGATGACGGTGAGCATGGGGCAGGTCCTGATCGGTGCGGAGCGGCGCAGTCTAGCGGGAGGGGCGGGGGTCGCAACCGGCAGTTGATGCAGATCATGGCCGACGCGGGCCGCTGCGGGCAGCATGATGCGACGGCAGCCCCGAGGAGGAGAGACGATGCCCGAGATACCGACCTCCAAGGTCGCGCAGATCATCCTTTACGGCTGGGAGATGGACCGGGCCGAGGGGGAGCTGCGCGGGTTCCTGGAGACGCTGAACGAGGAGGAGCATCACGAGCTGATCGCCATCATGTGGATCGGGCGCGACAGCTTCCAGCCCGAGGATTTCGACGAGGCGGTCGCCACCGCGCGGGCCGAGGCGAACACGCCCACCGCCGACTACCTGCTGGGCACGCCGCATTTCGCCGACCACCTGGAAGCGGGGATGGAGGCGCTGGACCTGCCCATCGCCGAAGCGGTGGACGCGCTGCGCTGAGCCTTCAGCCGCCTTGCAGGATGTCGAGGAAGGCATCTGCGAAGCGTTCGGCGTGGCGGGGGCCCAGGATGCGCGCCACCTCGTCCGCGTCGGCGCGCGCGCGGGCGACGCGGGCCAGTTGCGCCGAGGTGCAGGTCATGGGCTTGTCCTGTCCGGTCTCCCCCCGCGCGAGGTCGTTCTGCGCCGAGAGCAGCCGGTCGTAGATCGCCCCCTGCTCCCGCCCCGCGAGCTTGCGGCGTGCGGGGTGGACGGGATCGGGTGCCTCACCCGTGATGACGGCGAGGAAGGTTGCGCCGTAGCGGTCGAGCTTGGTGGCACCCACGCCGGTGATGCGCGCCATGGCGTCGAGGGTGGCGGGCTTCGTCTCGGCCATCTCGATCAGGGTGCGGTCGTTGAAGACGACATAGGCGGGGACGCCCTGCGCTTCGGCCAGGGCGCGGCGTTTCGCCTTGAGCGCGGACAGCAGCGGCGCGTCCTCCTCCGATACGAGTTGCTTGACGGCGGGGCGCCGCTCGGTTCGCGCCACGCTGTCGCGGCGGAGCGTCACGCTGGCCTCGCCCCGCAGGATCGGGCGGGCGGGGTCGGTCATCCGCAACGCGCCGTGGCGCTCGGCGTCGGGCCGCACGAGGTCGAGCCCCATCATCTGCCGGAAGATCGCCTGCCACCGGGGGCGGGCGGTGCCGCGGCCGACGCCCCAGGTGGGCAGCGCATCATGACCGAAGCGGCGCGTCTTGTCGGTGTCGGTGCCCGTCAGAACGTCGATCAGGTGGCCGGTGCCGAAGCGTTCCTCCGTCCTCAGGATGGCCGAGAGGGCCATCCGCACCTCGGTCGTGGCGTCGAAGAGGTCGGGCGGGCTTTCGCAGAGGTCGCAGTTGCCGCAGGGGGCCGTGTTTTCGCCGAAATAGGCGAGCAGGGTCTGGCGGCGGCATTTCTGCGCCTCGGCCAGCCCCAGAAGGGCGTTCAGGCGGCCGTGGTCGGCGCCTTTCATGCCCGCCGGGGCCAGCCCCTCGTCGATCTGCTGGCGGCGGTAGCGGATGTCATCGGCGCCGAACAGCGTCAGCGTGTCGGCGGGCGCCCCGTCGCGGCCGGCGCGGCCGATCTCCTGGTAATAGGCCTCGATCGACTTGGGCAGGTCGGCATGGGCCACCCAGCGGATGTCGGGCTTGTCGATGCCCATTCCGAAGGCGACGGTGGCCACGACGATCAGCCCGTCCTCCTGCTGGAAGCGCCGCTCCACCTCGCGGCGGTCGCCCGCGTCCATTCCGCCGTGGTAATGGCAGGCGGAGTGCCCATCCTCGCGGAGCGCACGCGCCAGGCTTTCTGTCTTGGCGCGGGTGCCGCAGTAGACGATGCCCGACTGGCCCTTGCGCGCGGCGGCGAAGGACAGGACCTGACGGCGGGGTCCGTCCTTGGGCTGGAACGACAGGGCGATGTTTGGACGGTCGAAGCCGTGCAGGAAGACCTGCGGCGGGGCGTCGAACAGGCGGGTGGCGATCTCGGCCCGTGTCTCGGCGTCGGCGGTGGCGGTGAAGGCGGCGAGCGGCACGCCGAGCGTGCGCCGCAACTCGCCGATCCGCAGGTAGTCGGGGCGGAAGTCGTGGCCCCACTGGCTGACGCAATGCGCCTCGTCCACGGCGATGAGGCGGGTGTCGGCGCGGCGCAGCATCCGTTCCGTCGCTGTGGAGGCCAGCCGTTCGGGCGCGATGTAGAGGAGCTTCAGCCGCCCCTCGGTGATGGCCTGCCGGACCTGTGCCGTCTCCTCCTCGGTGTTGCCCGACGTCAGCGCGCCTGCGGAGACGCCTGCCTCCTGCAGGGCGCGGACCTGGTCGCGCATCAGCGCGATGAGCGGCGAGATCACCACCGTCAGCCCGTCGCGCACCAGCGCGGGCAGTTGGAAGCAGAGCGACTTGCCGCCCCCTGTGGGCATGATCGCCAGCACGTCGCGGCCGGCGCAGACGGCCTCCACGATCTCCTCCTGCCCCGGACGGAAGGCGTCGAAGCCGAAGACGGAGGCAAGGAGCGTGCGGGGATCGGTGGCGGTCATGGTGGGGGAATCACACATGGGGCCGCCGCGGGCAAGGCGTGAGCGGGCGATCAGGGCGCGGTGGCGAGCGTCACCAGCGTGTCGCCGTAGCGGCGCTGGTCCACGGGGGTGAGGGGGCCGAGGGCGGGGGGCGTCGCCTCCTCCCACACCACCAGCGCGCCGGGGGCGATCCAGCCGGCGGAGAGGAGGGCCGCGACGGCCGCTTCGCCCAGGCCCTTGCCATAGGGTGGGTCGAGGAACAGCAGGTCGTGGGGCGTGCCCGGCCCCGGCTTGCGCGCGTCGCGGGGCAGGACGCGGGCGGGGGCGTCGAGCAGGGCGATGTTGGCGCGCAGGATGGCCTGGGCGCGGCGGCCCTGTTCGATGAAGGTGGCGGTCGCCGCGCCGCGGCTCAGCGCCTCCAGCCCCAGGGCGCCGGTGCCCGCGAAGACGTCGAGGACGCGCGTGCCGTCGAGCCGGTCGGCATGGCCGCCGTTGAGGAGCAGGTTGAAGATCGACTCGCGCACGCGGTCGGCCGTGGGTCGCAGGTGCGCGGCCGCATCGCCCTGACCCACCGGGGTCAGCCGCCGCCCGCGCCAGAGGCCGCCCACAATTCTCATGCGGCGGGCAGCAGCGATTTGACCGGCACCTGCGGGTCGGCCACGGCGGCGGGGTCAGGCGACTGCTCCGCCTCGATCAGGCGCTTGCCCACCATGTAGGCGCGGGCGTCGTTCATGGCGTCGACGGCCAGCAGGGTGTCGCCGTGGAAATACCAATGCGACCGGCCGTCGCCGTCGCGGACCACGACGCGGTCGTAGCCGGTGTTGAGGCCCGCGATCTGCAGCTTGACGTCGTATTGGTCGGACCAGAACCACGGACGGGGTTCATAGGTCTCCTCCGCGCCCAGGATGTTGCGCGCCACGACGCCCGCCTGGTCGATGGCATGGGGCACGGATTCGAGGCGCAGCCGCCCCCCCCGCCACGGGAAGGAGCAGCAGTCGCCCGCGGCCCAGATGCCGGCGGCCGAGGTACGCCCTTGGCCGTCCACCGCGATGCCGTCGTCGATGACGAGGCCTGCCGCCTGCGCCAGCGACACGTCGGGCAGGATGCCGATGCCGCAGACCACCGCATCGACCGAAAGATGCGTGCCGTCGGAAAGCACCGCGCCGTCGACGCGGCCGGTTCCGGTGAGCCGTTCCAGCGTGGCATTCTCGCGGATGGTGACGCCCTCCGCGCGGTGCTTTTCGGCGAACCAGCGGGCGGTTTCGGGGCTGGAGACG
Source organism: Jannaschia rubra (assembly GCF_001403735.1). GTDB lineage: Bacteria > Pseudomonadota > Alphaproteobacteria > Rhodobacterales > Rhodobacteraceae > Jannaschia > Jannaschia rubra. The sequence continues at coordinate 46,085 of NZ_CXPG01000014.1, read as the reverse complement.
CGCGACAGCAGGCGGTCGGCGGATTCGATCAGGGTGACGCGCAGGCCCCGCTTGCGGGCGACGGCCGCCGCCTCCAGCCCGATGTAGCCGCCGCCCACGACCAGAAGATGCGCGCCCTCGCGGAAGGCGGGCGCCATGGCGTCGATGTCGGCCAGCGTGCGGACGGTAAAGACGCCGCCGAGCGTGCCGCCGACGGTCGCGGGCAGTGTCCGGGGGCGCGATCCCGTGGTCAACGCCAGCGCGTCCCAGGCCATCGTGCCGCCCCCGTGGGTCAGGGTGCGGGCGGCGGGGTCGATGGACAGGACGGGGCTGCCCGTATGCAGTTCGATCCGCTGATCGTCGTAGAAGGACGCGGGCCGGAGCAGCAGGCGGTCGCGCGCCATCTCGCCCAATAGATACCCCTTGGAGAGCGGAGGGCGCTGATAGGGGGGCAGCGGTTCGTCGCCCCAGAGCGTGATGCGGCGATCGAAGCCCTGCTTGCGCAGCGTCTCGACAAGGGTGGCCCCGGCCTGTCCGGCGCCGATGACGGCGATATGATCCATGCGGCCTCACTGGTGGCGGGATGGGCGGACAGCTATAACCGGCGCGTGGAAACTTCAAACGCGAGGAGGCGTTTCATGGCCATTTCCGAAGGTGACAAGCTGCCCGAGGCCGAGCTGATGCGGCTGGGCGAGGGGGGGCCGGAGACGGTGTCGCTGGGCAGGCTGGCGGCTGGCAAGACCATCGCCCTGTTCGCGGTGCCCGGCGCCTATACCGGCACCTGCACCACGTCGCATGTCCCGAGCTTCATCCGCACGAAGGACGATTTCGCGCAGAAGGGCGTGGACACCATCGTCTGCGTGGCCGTGAACGACCCCTTCGTCATGGATGCCTGGGCCAAGTCCACCGGCGCGGCGGAGGCGGGGCTGCACATGCTGGCCGACCCCGAGGGCGCCTTCACCCGCGCGGTGGGCATGACCTTCTCGGCCCCGCCGAAGGGGCTGGTCAACCGGTCGAAGCGATATGCGATGCTGGTCGAGGACGGTGTGATCCGCACCCTGCACGTCGAGGACAATCCCGGCGTCTGCGACACGTCCGGCGGCGAGGCGTTGCTGGCCGAGCTCTGAGGCCGGGGCGGGCGGGGCACGACGCCCCGTCCGTCAGTCGTCGCGCACGATGTGGACGGTGCGGTTGGGGAACGGAATCTCGACCCCCGCACGGTCGAGAGCCAGCTTGACCTCGCGCGTCATGTCCTTGGAAAAGATGAAGAAGTCCGCGCGTGCCACCCAGGCCCGCACGAGAATGTCCACGCTGCTCGCCCCCAGTTCCGTCACCTTGATGAGGGGCGGCGGGTCCGGTAGGAAGCGCGGGTCGGATGTGATCGTGTCGTGGATCACCCGTTCGGCCAGTTCCAGATCGGCGGAATAGGCAACCTGGAACGTCCATTCCGCCTGCCGCGTGTCATAGGCGGAATAGTTGATGATCGTGTTCCCCCAGACCTCGGAATTGGGGATGATGATCTGGAAGTTCCCGATGCTGGCGAGCTCGGTGAAGTTCAGGTTGATCGACTTCACCGTGCCCGATTCGCCGTTGATGGTGACATAGTCCCCCACCTTGAGCGGCCGGAAGAAGATGAGCATGACGCCGGCCGCCACGTTCGACAGCGTCCCCTGCAGGGCGAGGCCGATGGCGAGGCCCGCCGCACCGATGACCGCCACGAGGGAGGTCGTCTGGATGCCGAAGGTGTTGAGGACGATCAGGAACGACAGGCCGATGATCGCATAGCGCGCGATATTGGCCAGGAAGTCGAACAGCGTGGCGTCGAGGCGGGGATGCTTGCGCGCGATGCCCTCGATCCGGCGGGCGGTCCAGCCGGCGATGAGGAAGCCCGCGAACAGCACGAGGATGGCGGCGAGGATGCTGCCGAAGATGCTGGCCAGGAATTCGAGCGAGATGAAATCGCCCAGCGTGCGCCCGGCGTAGATTTCGGTCGAGAGGAAGTCGTTCATGTGCGGTGGTCGTCTTTCAGGTCGTTGATCGCGCGGGCGAGGTCGGTGTCCTTCGCCGTCAGGCCGCCGGCATCGTGCGTCGTCAGCCGGATGTCCACCCGGTTCCAGACGTTGCGCCAGTCGGGATGGTGATCGGCGGCCTCGGCCAGGAGCGCCACGCGGGACATGAACCCCCAGGCCTGCGAAAAGTTCGCGAAGGTGAAGCGGCGGGCGATGGCGTCGCCGTCGCGCGTCCAGCCGTCGGGGATGGCGGTGTCGGGGATCTGCGGTCGGGTCATTCCTGTTCCTCCACCGTGTTGCGCCTGAAGGGGCCCCAGGCGGTCAGCACCTCGATGTCCTGTTCGACGGCGCGGGCCTCGGCCGTTGTGAATTGCTCCACCGCGCGGCGGAAGCCCGCGTTGGGGATGTGGTGCAGGCTGTGGCAGGTGACGGGACGATACCCGCGGGCGAGCTTGTGTTCGCCCTGCGCGCCCGCCTCGACGCGGCCCTGACCGCGGGCGATGGCATGGTCGATGGCCTGATAGTAGCAGAGCTCGAAATGCAGCATCGGGTGATGTTCGACAGCGCCCCAGTAACGGCCGTAGAGCACGTCCCGCCCGATGAAGTTCAGCGCGCCCGCCACGGGCACGCCGCCCCGTTCGGCCAGCACCAGCAGCACGTCGTCGCGCATGTGGGCCTGGATCTCGTCGAAGAAGGCGCGGGTCAGATAGGGGCGGCCCCATTTGCGCGCGCCCGTATCCTGATAGAACCGCCAGAAGGCGTCCCAGTGCTCGGGGCGAATGGCATCGCCGGTATAGGACCGGATCGTGCCGCCGAAGCCCTGCGCCACGGCGCGTTCGCGGCGGATGGTCTTGCGCTTGCGGCTGGAGAGCGCGGCGAGGAAGTCGTCGAAACTGGCGTAGCCGTCGTTGAACCAGTGGTACTGCTGGCTGGACCGGCCCAGAAGACCCATCGCCTCGCCCGCCGCGCGCTCGGCCTCGGTGCAGAAGGTGACGTGCAGCGACGATAGGTCGTTCGCGTCGGTGAGCTGCGTGGCGCCGCGCACAAGCGCCTCGAACCCGACCTGCTCCAGGCCCGGACGCAGCAGGAAGCGGGGACCGGTCGCGGGTGTGAAGGGCACGGCGATCTGCAGCTTGGGGTAGTAATCGCCGCCCGCGCGTTCCCAGGCCTGCGCCCAGGCGTGGTCGAAGATGTATTCGCCCTGGCTGTGGCCCTTGGCGTACATCGGCGCGCAGGCGATGACCTGCCCGTTCGCCCGTGCGACCAGATGCTGCGGTTGCCAGCCGGTGCCGGGGCCGACGCTGCCGCTGGTTTCCAGCGCACCGAGGAAGCGGTGGGTGGTGAAGGGGTCGGGCGGGGGGCCGTCGCCCGTGGCACGGGCGCAGGCATCCCACTGGGCGGCGTCGATGGCCTCCAGCGAAGGCAGGACGCTGATCTCGATCTGGGTCTCGGACATCCGCGTCAGGTGGGGCGCGGGCGCGTCAAGGCAAGTAGCCCTCGAAGGTGACGGCATCGGCATGGCGGCGGGTCAGCGCCTCCTCCGCCGGGGAACGGACGGTCCAGCAGAGGACCGGCACGCCCCGTGCGCGCAGTTCGGCCACGACGGGCATGTCGAGCGCATCGGCCTGATGGCTGACGAAGGACGCGCCCGTACGGTCGAAATCGGCGATGGCGGCAAGGTGCGCGCGGGTGGCGTCGGGCAGGTCGGGCCATTGGTGCGCGTGAAAGGGCGCGGTCACGAGGCCGCGGGGGATGTGCGGCGCCTCGCGCCGGAAGACATCGACGGAATGGGGGTTGAAGGACATGACCGCCACGTCGCCCGCATAGCCGTCGAGCGCGTCGATCACCGCGCGCTCCAGCGGCCCCACGTCGGAGCCCATGGCGCCGTCCTGGTCCTTGATCTCGATCAGCAAGGGCACGCGGCCCGCGATCAGCGCCAGCACTTCGGACAGGCGGGGCACGCCGCCATCGCCGCCCAGAAGCCGCGTCCGCGACAGCGTGTCGGCGTCGGTTCCGTCGGTGCGCCCTGCCTGTCCGGTCAGCCGGTGCAGGTCCGTATCGTGGAAGGCCATGGCGACGCCGTCGGACGATGGCTGCACGTCGAGTTCGATGGCGAGGCCCTGGTCGATGGCGGCCCGGAAAGCCGCCATGGAGTTCTCCGGCCGGTCCGGGCCGTGCAGGCCGCGGTGCGCGATGTGCCCGCGCAGGAAGGCCGCGGGCAGGGTCATCGGACGCGGAAGATGCCTTCGATCTCGACCGCGACGCCGAAAGGCAGGACCGCGCCCACGGCCGAGCGGCTGTGGCGGCCGGACTCGCCCAGGGCCTCGACCAGGAAGTCGGAGGCGCCGTTGATGACCTTGGGCTGGTCGGTGAAATCGGGGGTGCAATTCACGAAGCCGGTGAGTTTCACCACCTGCTGCAACCGATCGAGATCGCCGTCCATCGCGGTGCGGACCTGCGCCAGCAGGCTGATGGCGCAGTGGCGCGCGGCGGCGGCGCCGTCCTCGATGGACATGCCGTCACCCAGCCGCCCCTTGATGAGGCCGTCCGGGCCGCTGGAGATCTGCCCCGAGACGAACAGCAGGTCGCCCGCCCGGATCGCGGGGACGTAGTTCGCGGCCGGCGCGGGGGCATCGGGCAGGGTGACGCCCATGCGGGCGAGGGTTTCGGTGAAGGACATGGGACGCAGGCTCCTGTCGGTTGGTCGTCCCTTTGCTGACACGGGCGGCGCGGGATGCCAAGCGCCGCCCGGCCCATCACTCCCGGCCCATCACTCCCGGAAGGCGCGGTTGAAGTAGTCGGCCAGCGGCTTGACCAGATAGGCCAGCGGGCTGCGGTCGTCGGTCCGCAGATAGGCCTCGACCGGCATTCCCGGCAGCAGCACCAGATCGCCCAGGCGGTCGATCTCGCCCTCGTCGGGCAGGACTTCGGCCTGATAGTAGGTGGCGCCGGTCTGCTCGTCGGTGAAGGCGTCGGGCGAAACCCGGACGATGGAGCCGAACAGCTCCGGCGTGGTGCGCGCGTCGAAGGTGGGCAGGCGCAGGGTCGCGGGCTGGCCGGGGAAGACCTGGTCGATATGGATCGGGTCGACCCGCGTCTGGATCACCAGGGGCCGGTCCTGGGGCACGAGATAGAGCACCGGTTCGGCGGCGCGGATCACGCTGCGTTCGGCGAAGACCTGCATGTCGTAGACGACGCCGTCCACCGGCGCGGTGATGTCGAGCCGGGACATCCGTTGCAGGATGGCGCGGTACTGCTCGGCCAGTTCGATCTGGCGGAACTGGAGGTCGCGCAGTTCGGTGATGGCACCTTCGCGCGCCTGCGTCCGCAGTTTCAGGATCTCGAGGTCGATTTCGGTGGTGCGGCCCCGCAACTCGGCCACGGTGGCCGTGAATTCCCCCGCCTGCCCCAGGAGCGCGGCTTCCTCCCGCTGAAGATTGAGGACGCGGGGCGCCTGGGCCAGCCCGCGCTCCAGCAGGCTTTTCTGCGCGTCGAGTTCCTCGCGGATGAAGCCCAGTTGCAGCTCCAGCGCCTCCGACTGGGCGGCGATGCCGTCGACCTGGCTCGCGATCTGTTCCTTGCGGCGGGCGAGTTGCTCGACCTCTTGGGCGCGGGTCTCGGCGCGGGCGTCGAAGAGGTTGCGCTGGCCTTCGATCATGTCGGCAACGTCGGCGTTCGTCCGGGCCGCTTCCAGCAGGTCGTCGGAGAAGGTCACTTCCTCGAGGTCGTCGCGTTCGGCCGTCAGGCGTGCGGTGCGGGCCGCGATCTCCTGAAGCTGGCCGCGCAGGATGTCGGCCTGCGAGCGCAGGTCGGTCGGGTCGAGGCGGATCAGCACCTCGCCTGCCTCCACCCGGTCGCCCTCGCGCACCAGGATCTCGGTCACGACGCCGCCGTCGGGGTGCTGGACGACCTGGCGGTTGCTGTCGACGGCGACGCGGCCGGACGACACGATGGCGCCCGAGATGTCGGCCATCACCGCCCAGGTGCCGAAGCCGCCGAACAGCAAAAGCAGCCCCAGCAGCCCCAGCGTCATGGGGCGGACGGCGGACCAGCGGCCGGGCGCGCTCATGTCACGCCCCCGGGGCGCTGGGCCTGCGTGATCTGGGCATGGTTCTTGACCATCTTCTGCAGCACCTCCTCGCGCGGGCCGAAGGCCGTGCGCGCACCGTGTTCGAGCATCAGGAGCACGTCGCATTCCTGGATGGCGGCGGGGCGGTGCGCGATGATGATGACCGACTTGTCCTCGGCCTTGAGCGCCTTGATCGCGCGGTTCAGCGCCATCGTCCCCTCGTTGTCGAGGTTGGAGTTCGGCTCGTCCAACACCAAAAGCACCGGATCGCCGTACATGGCCCGGGCGAGGCCGATGCGCTGGATCTGGCCGCCCGAGAGCCGCCCGCCCACCGCCGAGACGACGGTGTCGTAGCCCGACGGCTGTTGCAGGATCATGTCGTGGGCCGCGGCCTTCTTCGCCGCCTCGACGATGCGGGCGGGGTCGGCGTCGGGCTGAAGGCGGGCGATGTTCTCGGCGATGGTGCCGTCGAACAGGCTGACCGTCTGGGGCAGATAGCCGATGTGGCCGCCCAGCACGTCGGGGTCGTACTGGTCGAGCGTCGCGCCGTCGAGCCGGAGCTTGCCGCCGGCGGGGGGCCAGGCGCCGGTGACGGCGCGCGCCAGCGACGACTTGCCCGCGCCCGAGGGGCCGATGACGCCCATGGCCTGTCCGGGTTTCAGGGTGAAGGACACGCCACGCAGCGACGCCTGCGAGGCGCCGGGGGGCACCAGCGTCACGTTCTCAGCCACCAGCAGCGCGCGGGGACGCGGCAGCGCCGTGCGTGGCGTGTCGGGCGGCACCCGGTCGAGGAGCTCGACGACCGATGCGCGCCCCTTGCGGGCGGCATCCACCAGCTGCCACTGGCCGATCACCATCTCGATCGGGGCGAGCGCGCGGCCCATCAGGATCGACCCCGCGATCATCGCGCCGGCCGTCATCTGCCCCTGCAGCACAAGCCAGGCACCGAGGCCCAGCATGGCCGATTGCAGGAACAGCCGCAGCGTCTTGGTCGTGACCGTGAAGAAGCCGGAGCGGTCGGAGAAGGCCATGGACTGCGCCAGCGACGTCTCGCGCGCGGTCTGCCAGCGGTCGAAGGCAGCCCCCCGCATCCCCAGCGACTGCACCAGTTCCGCCTCCGACGCGAGTTGCTGGGCGGTGAGTTCGGCGCGGGCGGCGGCGGTGTTGGCCTGCGCCATTGGGCCCGCGGTCGTGGACTGGTTCACCAGCGCCAGCAGCACCAGAACCAGCCCGCCGCCGACGGCGAGAAAGCCCAGGTAGGGGTGGAAGATGAAAATGGCCGCGATGAAGAGAGGCGTCCAGGGAATGTCGAAGAGCGCGAGGAACACGGGTGAGGCGAGCAGCCGCTGCACCGCCTCGACGTCGCGCAGGGGGTTGCGGATGCCCGCGCCGCCGGGCGTCGCCGCCGCGCGCTTCAGGTGGGCCGCGAAGACCCGTCCGTCGAGCGCCGACTGGAATCGCGCGCCCACCCGCGCCATCACGCGGCCGCGCACATGGTCGAGCACGCCCATCATCAGGAACAGGAACGTGACCAGCACCGAGAGCGCGATCAGCGTCTCCTCCGAGCGGGAGCCGAGGACGCGGTCGTAGACCTGCAGCATGTAGAGCGGCCCGGTCAGCATCAGCGCGTTCACGACCATGGAGAAGACGAAGACCATGACCAGAAGGCCGTTGACCCGTCCACGGACGGCGGCCAGTTCCTCCGCGCCGGAGACCCGGTTGGTGGGGCGAGGTGTCTTCATGCCGTGGGGGCTCCGCTGCGGGTCGTTCGGGGTTCGTGGCCCCTTAACATGAATATTTCGTCAATTCCGCCGGAAGATTCCGCCGAGCACGTCCATCAGGATGCGTTCCGCCAGGTCGGGTTCCCGCTCGGCCGGCAGCTGCGCTTCCGGGACGGGGTCCTGGCGGACGATCTGGGGGGCGGGTCGGGCCTCCGCGGCCGGGTCGATCATGGGCAGGGGCCGGATCGGCAGGCCATCGTGGACGCGCATCATGGTCTCGCGCCAGATCTCGGCCGGAAGGCCGCCGCCGGTCACGCCCTTGAGCGGCGTGTTGTCGTCGTAGCCCATCCAGACGCCCGCGACGTAGTCGCCGGTGAAGCCGATGAACCAGGCGTCGCGCGCGGCCTGCGTCGTGCCAGTCTTGCCCGCGGCGGGCCGGCCGTCGGGCAGCTGGGCGCGCTGGCCGGTGCCGTCCTCGATCCCGCGGTACATCATGTAGATGAGCTGCCGCGCCGCCTGTTCCTGGATCACCCGCTCGCCCAGCCCGCTGTCGTGGTCCAGCAGCGGATCGGTGTCGCCGCGCAGCGTCAGCGAGGTCAGGCCGTAGGGCGTGACCGAGGTGCCGCCGTTCAGGATTCCGGCATAGGCGCCCGTCATCTCGAGCAGGGTCGATTCGCTGACGCCGAGGGCCAGCGCGGGGCCTTCGGCCAGGTCGCTGTCGATTCCGAACTGGCGCGCGACGTTCCGCACGATGTCGAGGCCCACCTGCTGCGACAGGCGCACCGTCGAGGTGTTGAGCGATCGCGCCAGCGACTCGGTAAGCGTGACGTCGCCGGAATAGTTGCGGGTGTAATTCTCGGGCGACCAGGGCCCGGACCCCGGTACCTGGATGGTGAGCGGCGCGTCGAGGATGAAGTCGTCGAACCGGCTGCCGAGATCGAGGGCGGCGGCATAGACGAACGGCTTGAAGCTGGAGCCGGTCTGGCGGACCGCCTGGATGGCGCGGTTGAACTGCCCGCCGCCCCGCGTGTCGCGCCCGCCCACCATGGCGCGCACGGCACCGTCGGCGGACATCACCACGATTGCCGCCTGCGCCTCCGACCCGGGCGAGACCTTGGTGGCGAAGACCTCGGCCAGCGCCTCCTCCGCCGCTTTCTGGATGCGCTGGTCCAGCGTGGTGCGGACGATCACGTCCTCGGTCGTGTCGTCGGTCAGGAAATCGGGGCCGTCGGACATGACCCAGTCGGCGAAATAGCCGCCGGTGTCCTGGCGCGCGGCGGGCGACAGGGTGGCGGGGGTCTCGACCGCATGGGTGAACTCCGCGGTGCTGAGATAGCCCTGGTCGCGCATCAGCCGCAGCACGGTCTCGGCGCGGTCCTGCGCGCGTTGCAGGTTGTTCGTCGGCGCGTAATAGGACGGCGCGGGCAGCAGGCCCGAGAGCATCGCCGCCTCGGCCGCGTCGAGCTGCGCCACCGACTTGCCGAAATAGCGCTGGCTGGCCGCCGCGAAGCCCCGGGCGCCGGCGCCGAGATAGGCGCGATTGAGATAGATCGCCAGGATCTCGTCCTTGGTGAACTTGGCCTCCAGCGCGAAGGCATAGGGAATTTCCTTGAGCTTGCGCCAGACGGAGCCGGCGCGGCAGTCGTCTTCGAACTCCGCCTCGGTCATGCCGAGCGAGGGGTCCCAGTCCTGCCCGAGGCAGAGAAGCTTCGCGACCTGCTGCGTGATGGTCGAGCCGCCCGAGCCGGAGAACGGCCCCCGCCCCGCCGCGATGTTCGTCCGCATGGCACCCGCGATGCCACGCGGGCTTACGCCCATATGGCCGTAGAACCGCTTGTCCTCCGAGGCGATCACGGCCTGAGCCAGCACTGGCGCCACACCGTCCATGGTGACGAGCCCGCCGTAGTTGTCGCCGCGCCAGGCGAAGGTGCGTCCCTCGCGGTCCTGAAGCGTGACCGAGCCGCGCGCCCGCCCGTCGGCCAGCGTCGCCATGTCGGGGATGCGGGTGTAGTTCCAGATCGTCGCCACCGCGAGGATCAGCGCGACCACCGCCGCACCGCGCCAGGCGACCGCGAAGGCCAGACGGAGCAGGAAGCGCACCGGCGCCAGCAGCCAGCCCAAAAGGCCGCGCGGACGGCGCGCGGGTTTGCGGCGGACACGCTTCTTCGGGGCGGGTTTGGCCGCCGGAGGGGCGCTGCGCCGCTTGTCTGCGACCAGGCGTGTCTTGGCGGACTTGGCCATCACTGCTCATCCCATTGGACGGGTTTTGCGCGAACATAGCGACGTCGGCGCGGATTGTGCACCCCGTAGCGCGATTCCTTTGCGTCCGCAGCATTCATGTCGTGCCCGAAATGCAGGCATCGTGCGCGATCCGTGATCGAAAATGCGGCACCGGTCCGTGGGGGCGGCGGCCGAAGGCCCCGTCGCATTGCGCGCGGCCGCCTTCGGGGGCCGGATGGGCCGACCTGAATCCCCGAGGGAAGACGCCCATGACATACCGCACCTTGACGACACTCGCCGTCGTTCTGACGCCCGGCTGGGCCGCCGCGCAACCGGCCGACATCGAATACGCCACCGCCGCCGATACCGCCTTCATCTTCAACACGCTGCTGTTTCTGGTGGGCGGGTTCCTCGTTTTCTGGATGGCCGCCGGGTTCGCCATGCTGGAGGCCGGGCTGGTCCGGTCCAAGAACGTGGCGATGCAGCTGACCAAGAACGTGGCCCTCTTTTCGGTGGCGGCGGTGATGTACTGGATCTGCGGCTACGGCCTGATGTATCCGGGCGCCTTCGATGCCGCGACGGGGCTCTGGCCCGACGCATGGATCGTCCCCGGCGTGGTCGGCGCGATCTTCGCCCCTACCGTGCTGGAGCCCGTGGGGCCCGGCGCGGAGGCCATCGCCGACCTGTCCTATGCCTCGGTCGGGTCGGATTTCTTCTTTCAGCTGATGTTCGTGGCGACCACGGCGTCCATCGTGTCGGGTGCGCTGGCCGAGCGGGTCCGGCTCTGGCCATTCCTCGCCTTCACCGTGGTCCTGACGGGCGCGATCTATCCCATCGGCGCATCCTGGCAATGGGGCACCGGCTGGCTGGCGCAGGCGGGATTCAGCGACTTTGCAGGGTCCACGCTGGTCCATGCCGCGGGGGGCTGCGCCGCGCTGGCCGGGGCCATCGTGCTGGGTCCGCGGCTGGGGAAATACGACGCCGAGGGGCGCGTGGTGGCGATGCCGGGCAGCAACCTGGCGCTGGTGACGCTGGGCACCTTCATCCTGTGGCTGGGGTGGTTCGGCTTCAACGGCGCGTCGCAGCTGGCACTCGGAACGATTGCCGACGCGGCCGACATCAGCCGCATCTTCGTCAACACCAACATGGCGGCGGCGGCAGGCGCGCTGGCGGCGCTGGGGCTGACGCAGGCACTTTACGGCAAGGTGGACCTGACGATGGTGCTGAACGGTGCGCTGGCGGGGCTGGTGTCGATCACGGCGGGGCCGCTCGACCCGTCGCTCTTCGGAGCGCTGTGGATCGGCGCGGTGGGCGGCGGCATCGTCGTGCTGGCCGTGCCGATGCTCGACCGCATGGGCATCGACGACGTGGTGGGGGCCATTCCCGTCCACCTGCTTGCGGGGGTCTGGGGCACGCTGGTGGTGCCCGTCCATACCGCCGACGCGTCCTTCGGGATGCAGGCCGTGGGCGTCGCGGCCGTGGGCGGCTTCGTCTTCGCCGCAAGCTTCGCGACCTGGACCGTGCTGGCCGCGCTGACCGGCATCAGGGTGAGCCCGGAGGACGAGGTCACCGGCCTCGACATCGCGGAGCTCGGGATGGAGGCCTATCCCGAGTTCGCGCGGGGCTGAACGGAAAAGGCCCCCGTCGCGGTGGCGACGGGGGCCTTCGGTGCATCGGGCGAAGGGATCAGACGGCGCCTTCGATCCAGTCCTTCAGCGCGGCCTTGGGCGCGGCGCCGATCTTCTGGTCCACGGCTTCGCCGTTCTTGAACATGAAGAGGGCGGGGATGCCGCGCACGCCCATGGCAGCAGGGCTCGACGGGTTCTCGTCGACGTTGACCTTCACGATCTTCACGCGGCCGTCGTATTCGGCGGACAGTTCTTCCAGCGCCGGGCCGATCTGCTTGCAGGGGCCGCACCATTCGGCCCAGAAATCGACGATGACGGGGATGTCGGACTGTTTGACGATTTCGTCGAACGTGGCGTCGGTGGCTGCGATGGTGGCCATGGGATACTCCTGCATTGATGCGCCGGGCGCTGTGCTGAACAGCTAGGCAGGCGGCCTCTCCGGGTCAATGGCAGCGCGCGCGACCGTTACAACATCGTCGGGGAGATCCATGAGCGAGGGAGCGTGGGTCCACAGGATCGACACGCGGACCCGGCGGCCCGGCCAGATCGCCATCGCGGCCTCGCGGTAGGCGGCCATCTGCGCGAGCAGGCCGGCGGGCGTGTCGGCGGGGGTGTGGGGGACAATGCGGTTCGTCTTGAAGTCCACGATGCGGATTTCGGCGTCGGTCACGATCACGCGGTCCATGGTGCCGAAGACCGGGGGGCGGGTATCGGTGCCGGGCAGAGCGAAGGGCACTTCGGCCAGGGTCCCGGGCGCGAAGACGTGGGCGAGGTCGGGTGCCTCCAGCACCGCGCGCGCTTCCGACAGAAGGTCGGCGGGGTCGCCCACATCACCGAGCCCGGCCGCCGACAGGATGGCCCGCGCGCGCACGGTCCAGTCGGCGCGGGGCAGGCGGGGCAGATGCTCCAGCAGCAGGTGGACCGCCGTGCCGCGCCGCAGCGCCGCGGGGTCGCCCTCGCCTTCGCCCGGCAGCGCCTTGGCGCCGGGCAGGCCCGAGGGCGCGATGCGCAGGACGGGTCGCGCGGGGGGGGGAACGGGGGTTTCCAGCCAGTCGGGGGACGTGTCCGCCGTGTCCGGAACGTCGGCGACTGCGTCCTGCACCGGCGCCCAGTCGCCGGATTGCAGTCGCAGACCCTCGCCGAAGCCGTAGTCGTGCGGCTCGGCCCCCCGCGCTTCCATCCCGGCCGCGACCATGTTGTGCCAGCTCGAAGTCCGCTCCTTCCCGGTGTCGCCCGCCGCGCCGACGATCAGCCAGCTTTCGGCCCGCGTCATCGCGACATAGAGCAGGCGGTCGCGCTCCTCCGCCTCGGCCTGTGCCCGCGCCTCGACCAGATCGTGCAGCGCGGGAGAGCGGTTGGCGGCGGGGGGCATCCAGACCGGGGTGCCGCAGGGCAGGCGCTGGATGCCCGAGGGAACCTTCTCCTGGCGCTTCATGGTTTCGGGCAAGATGACGACGGGCGATTCGAGCCCCTTGGCGCCGTGCACCGACATCACCCGGATCGAGCCTGACCCGGCCTGACGTTTCACGTCCACATCGGCTGAAGCGAGCCAGCCGAGAAAGCCGGTCAGGCTGGGCGTCTCCAGCTGTTCGTAGGCCAGCGCCTGCGCCAGCAGGGCGTCGATGGCCTCGGCCGATTCCGGGCCCAGTCGCCCCAGCAGGCGGCGGCGGCCGTCGTGGCGGATCAGGATGCGCTGCAGCACCTCGTAGGGGCGCAGGATGTCGGCCACGCGCAGAAGGTCGGTCAGCATGGCAAGGCCCGCCGGATCGCCGCCCCGGTCGCGCAGCACGTCCCAGAGCCGCCCGCGCCGCCCGTGGGCCAGCGCGAAGAGCCCCGCCTCGTCCACCGCGCACAGCGGCGAGCGCAGCACCTCGGCCAGCGACAGGTCGTCGTCGGGTGTGGCGGCCCAGGTCAGCGCGGCGACCAGATCCTTGACCGCCATGTCGTCCGACAGCTTGAGCCGGTCTGCCCCCGCCAGGTCGAGCCCCCGCGCCTTGCACGCCCGGACGATGTGGTGAAACAGCGCCTTGCGCCGTTGCAGCAGGATCAGGATGTCGCCGGGCCGGATCGCGCGGCGATCGGCACCGCGCTTCACCGGCACCCGGTCGCGCAGCATCGCCTCGACCGCGTCCGCCACCCGTTCGGCCAGCAGCACGTCGGCGTCGTTGCGCGCGGGGCGGTCAACGGGGTCGTGCCACTTGCGATCGGAGTGGTCTTCCGTCTCCTTCTCGATCACGGGCCAGAGATCGACGCGGCCCGGCAGGTCGTCGAAGAAGGCCAGATGTTCGGGCGGCGCGCCGACGCCGCCGCCGTCGGCGAAGGTGGCGTCGACCAGATCGAGGATCACCGGCGAGGAGCGGAAGGAATGGCGCAGCGCGTGGTCGCGCAGCTTCGGCCCGCCGGGGGAAAGCATGGCGGCGAAGGTGTCGCGCATCCGCTCATAGGCGGTCAGGTCCGCGCCCTGGAAGCCGTAGATCGACTGCTTGCGGTCGCCCACCACGAAAATCGTGCGCGCCACGTCGGGCCGCGCACCCTGACCCGCGCCGAATTCGGCGGCCAGCCGGGTGATGACCTGCCACTGGTCGGGCGAGGTGTCCTGCGCCTCGTCCACGAGGATGTGGTCGATGCCGCCGTCGAGCTTGAACAAGACCCATTGCGCCATGTCCGAGGTGGACAGGAGCCGCCGCGTCCGCGCGATCTGGTCATCGAAGTCGAGCCATCCGCGCGCGGCCTTCCGCGTCTCGACCCGCGCGGCGAAGGCGGGGCCGAAGGCGTGGAGCGCCCGCGTCTGCGCCAGCGCGTCGAGCGCCGCGACGCGGGCCACGGCATCGAGCATCCGGTCCACGAGCGCGTCGAAGGTTTCGACCAGCGGCCCGTGGTCGCCGTCCTTCACCGCCTTGGGCCAGCCGCCCGTCTTGCGCCGTTCCAGCTTGGCCGTCAGGCAGGCCGCGACGAGCAGGTCGTAGCGCGTATCGGGATCGGCCAGCCGCGCCTGCCGGAACCGCTCGGTCAGGTCGAGCATCGTCTTGCCGGTCGCGCCGCTCGCCCCTTCGATGAAGGTGTCGAGCAGGTCGAGCGCGGCTTCGCCCGCCGCCTCCTGCCGGATCTCCTCGGTTGTTTCGGGGCCGATGCCCAGGGCGGCGCGCAACTCGGTTTCGGTCGGGGAGGAATAGGCGTCGCGGGCCTTCGCCACGGCGGCAAGGAACTTGCTCGGCTCGCCGTCGGTCAGGCGCGCGGCCACGGCATCGACCAGCGGCTGCGTCTCGGGATCGGAGGCCATGGCGTCCAGCACCTCGGCATGAAGGCGCGCGGCGGCGGTCTCGTCCATCTCGGAAAAGGCGGGCGAGACCCCGGCCTCCAGCGGAAAGCGCCGCAGGAGCGAGGCGCAGAAGGCGTGGATCGTCTGGATCTTGAGGCCGCCCGGCGTCTCGATCGCGCGGGCGAACAGGGTGCGGGCGCGGCGCAGCACGTCCGTCGGGATCGTGCCCCGCCCCGCGCCCAGATGCGTGATCTCGACCCGCAGCGCGTCGTCGGAGAGCATGGTCCACCGGCCCAGCCGCGCGAACAGGCGGTTCTGCATCTCGCCTGCCGCGGCCTTGGTGTAGGTCAGGCAGAGGATGCGCTCGGGCGCCGTCCCGTTCAGCAAAAGCCAGGCCACCCGGTCGGTCAGCACCCGAGTCTTGCCGGAGCCTGCGTTCGCGGCCAGCCAGACGGACCCCGCGGGATCGGCCGCATCTATCTGTGCGCGCGTGGCGGCGTCGGGGCGGAACTCGGGTGCGTCGTCGTCCATCACGGGTTGCCCACGGACAGGGCCACGGCGGCGTCGGTGTCGGCCCATTCGCCGTGCCGCGACAGGTGGTCGTAGGAGCTGGCCCAGGTCATCATGTCGGGGGCGAGCCGGGCGATGAAGGGCGCGCCGGTGGCGTAGCGCCGGATCAGGTCGAGGAGCCGGACCCGGGTTTCGGCCAGCACGTCGGCATCCAGCGATTTGGGACCGGTTTCGGCGTAACCGGAGCCGACGGAGAGATACCGCACCTCCTCCACCTCACGCTGGGGGATGTCGGGGAAGGCGCCTTCGGTAACCATCAGCGCCTCGAACAGAAGCTGCTTGGCGAAATGCTCCTGCTGCTTGTGCGACGGCAGGGTGCCGGTCTTGTAATCGTAGATCGCCACCGCCGTGCCGCGGTCGTCGATGCGGTCGGCGCGGGCGGTCAGGGTGAAGGGCGGGTCGGCGAAGCGCAGTTCGCCCTTGCGCTCCACGTGCAGGGGGCGGCCGCGCGCACGTCGGACGGCCTCCGCCGCGACCAGGTCGGCGGTCACGCGGCCGAACCGGCCCAGCCACAGCCGGCGGTGGCCCGGCCAGGGCGCGGTCGCGTCCAGCGCCTGCTCCAGCGCCTCGTGCAGCAGGCGCGCGGCGTCTTCGGGCAGCGCGTCGGGAGTGGCGCGGGCGAAGCGTTCCATGGCGTCATGGACCGCCGTGCCGCGCATCCGCGCGTCCGGCCCCTGCCGCAGCGGGTCGAGGGGGGAGAGGCGCAGGATCTGGCGCGCATAGATGGCATAGGGGTCGCGGATCAGTGTCTCGACCCCCGTGACAGACAGCCGGTCGAGCGTGACGCCCGCAGGCAGGCGCGGCGCGGGGCGCGGGGCGCGCGCGGCGGCGTGGCGGGCCGGATCGGGCGTGTGAAGCCGGTCGGCCAGCGCGAGCCATCGGTCGCCGCGGGCGCGCATGGCGGCCAGCGCGGCCTCGCCCTCCGGCCCGATGCCGGCCAGCAGCCCCTCGATCCGGTTGAGCCAACGCGACGGCACCGTGTCGGCCTCCGCCGTCCGCATCGCGCGGCTGAGCCAGACTTCGGGCCCGACGGCGGCCTGCTGGAAGTCATGCGCCGACAGCCCGACGGAGCGTTCCGGCAGGCGCAGCCCGCAGGCCGTCCGCATCGCGCGGTTGAGCCAGGGGTCGGGCGTGGGCTGGCCGGGCCAGACGTCGTCGGTCAACCCGCCCAGGATCACCAGGTCGGCGTTGCGGGCCCGCGCCTCCAGCGCGCCCCAGATCATCACGTCGGGGTGGGGGCTGTAGGTCTCGCGCACCTCCTCCGCCGAGAGGAGGGCGTGGAGGATGCGGTCGTAATCGCGCGCCTCGACGGGCTCGCCCCGTTCGGGCGCGGCATCGGCGAGCGCATCGAGCACGGCACGCGCCTTGCGCCCCGCCTCGTCGGACCAAAGGGGGCCGGCGTCGGAGCCGCAGCCCCGCACCAGCGCCTCGACCAGGGCGCGGTGGCCGGCGGCATGATCGGCGAGCGGCGCCGTGGCCGGTTGTGCGCCCATCGCGTCGAGCATCTGCCCGAGCCAGTCGTCCCAGCCGTCGCGGGGCGTATCCCGCCCGTCCAGCCAGGCGTCGAAGGCGGCGCGGGTGGGGAAGGGCAGGGGCTTGCTGCGCAGGAGCGCTACCTCGACCTCCCTCGCGCGGGCCAGATGCGTCGCGCGGTCGCCGCCCGCGTGGGTCAGCGGGTGCTTGAGGACGATGGCCAGCGCCTCGGCCTCGACCGGGCGGCCGCGCATCGCGGCGGTCTGGAGCAGAAGGCGCCCGGGGGTCGACTGGTGCAGCGGGCGGCCGGCGGAATCGTCGGGCAGGATGCCCCAGCGATCGAGTTGCGCCGTGACCTGTCGCGACAGAACCCGGTCGGGCGTGATGAGCGCAGCGCGACGGCCCTGTTCCAACGCGGCGCGCAAGCCGGTGGCGATGGCCGCGGCCTCTGCCCCCGGCGAGGGGGCGCGCAGGAGCGTGATGCCCGCGCAGGCCCCGGCCACGTCGTTCAGAAGCGGCCCCTCCTCCAGCCAGGCATCGGTCGCGGGCGCGGGCCGGAGGGCAAGCGAGATCAGGCGGTTGCGGGCGGCCACGGCAGGGGCGGCATGGCCCCATCGCGGCACCTGCGCGCGGGTCAGCCCCAGGTCGGCCAGGAGCGCCGCGTGGCGGTACTGCGGATGGTCCTGCTGGCCCGGCCCGTCGCCTGCCGTGAGTCCGGCCCAGGCTTCGTCGGGCATGGCGTCGTCTAGCCCCGGCAGGATCACCGCACCCTGCGGCAAGTCCAGCACCGCGCGCATCAGCCGCCGCGTGGGCGCGCGCGACGCGGTCGAGCCCGCGACGATCACCGGATCGGACGGCGGAACCTCGGCCCAGAGCGCCAGCAGCCGGTCGAGCGCCAACGCCTGCGCGCCCGCGGACGTCAGCGTGCCGTCGGCGGCCAGCCAGTCGGTCGCGATCCGCAGGAAGTCGAGCGACCGTTGCCAGTGGATCGAGAGGTCCGCCACATCGAGGCGGGACAGGGCCTCGGCATCCATCGCCTCCTCCTGCATTTCGGCGAGGAGCGTGGCGAGGCTGCCGGCAAGGTCGAAGGCGGCGGAGGGGGGCGAGAGGTCGGGCCGCGCTTCGAGCAGGTGCGCCACCAGCCGCGTCAGCCGCAGCCGCAGCGCCAGTGGCGCGATGCCGGCCACGGGAGCATCGCCCGGCGGCAGGAGGGGGGCCAGATCCGACACCAGCCCGATACGCGGCAGGAGGGTGGCTCCCGTTTCCGCGAGCGCCGCCTCGATCCGGCGGGCCATGCGCGAGGTGTTCACCAGCAGGGTGACGCGGGCCATCGCCTCGGGCGGGGTGCGGGCCAGGCGCGCGCGCAGGCCTTCCGCGAAGGTGCGGCTGAAGTCGACGCCCATGGGTTCGGCGTGGAGGCCCCGGATCATGGGGTTGCCGCCAGCATCGCCTCGGCCGGGGCGATGGCATCGGGGCTGCCCACGTCGGCCCAGCGGCCGGGGTGTTCGACGCCGTGAAGGCGCCCCCGGTCCAGCATGTCGAACCAGAGGTCGCGCAGCGAGAAGACCTGTCGCGGGTCGGCCAGCAGCCCTTCGGTGCGGAAGATACCGACACCCGTGGCGATCAGGCCGGCATCGTCCGGCGCCAGCCGTCCGTCCGCGTCCATCCGGAACCGCTGGCCGCCGCGCCCGACGGCGCGTGCGGGGGGCACCATCAGCATCAGGCCCTCCATCCGGTCGCCGTCCCAGGCGGCGAGCAGGGTGTCGCGGGCACGCGGGCCGGTCCAGGCGGAGTCGGAGTTCATCGTCAGCACAGGTCCCGCGCCCAGATGCGGCAGGGCGTTCCGCAGGCCGCCGCCGGTTTCGAGCAGGGGATTTTCGTGCAGCACTTTCACGTCGCGGCTCGCCAGGTGCCCCGCCAGCAGGGGGGCGAAGTGGTGCGCATTGACGACGATGGGATCGGCGCCGGCGACCTGATCGAGCGCATGGTCGATCAGCGCACGCCCCGCGACGCGCACCAGCGCCTTGGGCCGGTCGCAGGTCAGCGGACGCATCCGGGTCCCGAGGCCGGCGGCGAAGACCATGGCGGCGATCATGGCGCGCCCGCGTGGTCGCGGCCCCGGAGCGTGCCCGCGCGGGCGGCCGTGTCGGAGAGCCAGGCGGCATCGGGTTCGGGCAGGTGTCCATCGAGGACGGCGCGCACCTCTGTCAGCGCAGGGTGGCGCAGTTCGCGTTGCAGCGTCGCATAGGTCGGAGGGATGAAGCGGAGGTAGGAGGTGCGGCCGGAGTGGAGGCAGAGGCGCGTGAACACCCGCCCGATGATCCTGAGCGACCGCTGGACCGAGCAGACGGCGATCTGCGCGGCCAGCGCGTCGGGGTCGGTGCCGGTGGCCGCGAGATAGGCACCGGTCGCCGCCTGCTGCGCTGCCGGCGTCACTGAGCGGCGCGGGTCGTGGATGAGAGAGGCGAGGTCATAGGCCGCCGGGCCGCGCATCGCGTCCTGATGGTCGAGCAGGCCGATGCGCGCGGGGCCGTCGCGGTTCGGGAGCCAGAGCAGGTTCTCGGCATGGAAATCGCGATGGACCAGGATCTGCGGCCCGGTCAGCGTGCGCTCGATGGCATCGCGCAGGGCATCGCGCAGGGCGCCGCGCCGGTCGCGGGCCTTCGGGGCGTACCAGTCGAAGACGGTGGCCGCGAGGTCGGGCATCTGGTCGGGGTAGGACGGCAGGTCCGGCGGTGCCTGCCGGTGCAGATGCGCGAGGAGGTCGCCCGCGGCGGCGTAGAGCCGTGGCTCATCCTCCGGCCGGGCGGCGGCATGGCGGGCCAGCAGGTCGTCGCCCAGATCTTCCAGCAGGAGAAGCCCCGCATCGGGGTCGCGCGCCAGGACCGCGGGCGCCGAGAAGCCGCGCACAGACAGCCAGTCTCCGATCCGCAGGAAGGGGCGCACGTCCTCACCCGTCTCGGGCGGGGCGTCCATCAGCATCGCGGTGTCGCGGCCCCGGTGCAGGCGTTCGTAGCGGCGCAGCGAGGCGTCGCCGGCGAGCGGCACCCGCCGGGCCGCGCCCCAGCCCGCGGCGTCGAGGAAGGCGGCGATGGTGGCGGCGCGGTCGGTCATCGGCTGTCCTTCGCAAAGGCGGGGGCGAGGCGGCGGAGGGTGTCGTCCGGGCCGGTCAGGGCCAGGCGCCGGGTCTCGTCCGCCAGCGGCTGCAACGCGACATGCAGCGCATCCGTCGGCGCGTCGGCCCCCAGCCGGTCGGGCCATTCGATGAGGCAGAGCGCGTCGCGGAAGGCCTCGTCGAGGCCCAGTTCCGTCACCTCCGAAGGGTCGGAGAGGCGGTAGAGGTCGGCGTGCCAGGTCTCGAACGGGCCGGTGTCGTAGGTCTGCACGAGGGTGAAGGTGGGCGAGGGGACGTCTTCCGGCGGAAGACCCGCCCGGTCGCGCAATGCCCCGATCAGGGCACGAGCCAGCGCCGTCTTGCCGGCACCCATCGGCCCGCAGAGGAGCATCACGTCGCCCCCGCGCAGGAGGGGCGCGAGGCGGCCCGCGAAGCCTGCGGTCGCCGTGAGCGTGGGAAGGTCGAGGGTCAGGGTCGCGCGCGTCATCCGGCGGCAGTTAGACGTGCGGGCCATCCACGCGCAAGGGTGACGCGAGCGGCCTCAGGCGTGCAGCCGGGAAAGCGGGCGCGCATCGGGCAGATGAGCCGATCCGGCCACATCGGGGCGGAAGAACAGCGCGATCCGGTTGCCGGGCAGGGGCGCGATCCGAAGGTCCAGATCCGGCTGGCCCGGGCGACGGACGGTCTCGGACCACTCGGCCCGCTCCCGTTCCGGGGACAACAGGAAACCGCGAAGCTCGCCCCAGGCAGGGGTCGGGGCGGCGACGGTCTTCCAGAAGGCGATGCAGCCGTCGAGCGTCGCGGGAAGCATGGCGTCGCCGTCCTCGCCGAACCACAGCCGTCGCGCGGCGTCGTTGCAGAACAGCCGGTGCCCCTCGGCGTCGAAGGCGATCACCCCGTCGTCGAGCCCATCGAGCAGGCCGCCCAGCATCTCGCGCTCGGTCCGGTGGGTACGGTCGGCGCGGACATCCGCGGAGACGTCCTCCAGCATCAGGGTGACGGCGCCGTCGCCCTGCGGCCGGCCGGTGACGCGGTACACGGTGCCGTCGGCGATGCTCCAGGTTTCGGTGTATGTGCCCTGGCTTCCGGTGCGGGCGATGTCGGTCAGGCTGTCGCGCCAGGTCTTGTAGTCGCGCGGTTCGGGCAGTTTCTGGCGGTCGCGCAGGGCGTCGAAGAAATCGGCCAGACGCGGCCGCCGCGACAGCCAGGCACCGTCGAGGCCGGTCATGTCCATGAGCGCGGGGTTGAACAGCGCGAGCTGTCCCTGCCGGTCGAAGATGGCGAGGCCGCTGGGCAGGAAAGCGAAGCTCTTGGTCAGGGTCTGGATGAAGGTCCGAAGCGAGTCTTCGGCCTTGATGACGGCGTCGAGCGGGATGGCGTGGCCGTGGCGCATGCCGTCGGCATCGGCGGCGGTCGTTGTCACGTCGAACCAGAATTCCTGCCCGTCGCGGCCGCGCGCCTTGCGGCGGGAGCGGTCGGGCTGACCCGAGCCCGTGTCGGGGAACAGCGCGTGCAGCGGCCAGCCCCGCGCGGCGTCGGGACCGGCGCAGCGACCGACGAGATCGAGGTAGGCCGCGTTCGACCAGATCACCCGTCCCTCGGCGTCGATGGCCCAGCTCAGCGCCGGATTGCTGTCGCCCGCGCGCGCGAGCATGGACATCTCGGTCTCCATGGCGCGCAGGCTGGGCAGGTCGATGCGAAGCGAGCCCTGCCGCTCCTCCGCGGTCGAGACGGTGATGCGCATCTCGGGGCCGTCGCGCAGCCCGAGGACCACGACGCGGTCGCGTCCGAAGGCGCCCGTCAGGCGGAACGGCTGGCCCGCGTCGCGCAGCGCGGCGAAGGCGGCTGCGACGCCATCGCCGATGTCGGAGAGCGCATCGACCAGATCGTCCCAGGCCCGCAGATGGTCGATGGGGTCGGGCAACAGGAACGACACGTTCTGCGAGTGTTCGGTGAGATAGCCGTTGCGGAACAGGAACTGCCGCGGCTCGGACAGGCTGTCGGAGTCGAGGGGGGGCCGGACGGCGCGGCCGCCGGGCGCCAGCCAGAGAACCGCCAGCAGAGCACCCGCTGCCGCAAGAAAGCCGCCGAGCACCGGAACCAGTATCTCAAGGGCAGAAGACATGGGACGCTCCGGGATTTCGACGAATGGCGGGAGCCTCATCGATTTTGGTTAAGGCGACGTTAACGGCACGCCGGGTCAACCGTCCCCGACGCCCTATTCCGACAGGCGCGTGTTCTCGCCCAGCGCGCCGGTTGCGGCGCCGATGCGGGCGCGGGGCCAGACGGCTTCGGCGATGGCGCCGCCGCGCGCGGGCGGGCGTCGGCCCCCCGCGGTGCCGTTGGCGAAGGACAGCGTGGCGCCGGTCCGCTCCAGCAGGGTCTTGGCGATGAAGAGGCCCAGCCCCATCCCGTCGTAGCCCAGTCGCCTGGGGCTGCGCAGGAACGGATCGCCGAGACGGTTGAGCACTTCGGGCGGATAGCCCGCGCCGTCGTCGATGATCCGCACGACGATCTCGTCCGCCGTCCAGCGGCCGTCGATCCAGATCTCCGACGCGGCGAAATCCACCGCGTTCTGGATCAGGTTCCGCAGGCCGTGGATGACCTCGGGCAGGCGCTGGATGCGGGGCATCCGGTCCGTGCCGTCGCCCTGCGGCGCCCAGCTGTAGGCGATGGCGATGCCGCGATCGGAATGCGGTTCGGCCGCTTCGACCAGCACCGCCTCGAGGGGAGCGGACCGCACCTGGCGATCGGCCTTGCCGGCGCGGCCCATGGATTGCAGGATGTCGCGGCAGCGGTCGGCCTGCGAGCGGATGAGTTCGGCATCTTCGCGTTGCGCGGGGCGGTCTGCCAGATCCTCGGCCAGTTCCGACGATACCAGCTTGATCGTGGCGAGGGGGGTGCCGAGTTCATGTGCCGCGGCGGCCACCACCCCGCCCAGGTCGTGGAGCTTCTGTTCCCGTGCCAGCGCGGTCTGGGTGGCGAGGAGCGCGTTCGACATCCGCTCCGTCTCGAGCGTGAGGCGGAAGGCGAAGGCCGACAGGAACACCATGCCGATGACGATGGCGATCCAGAAGCCGATGAGGTTCAGGTCGGGCAGTTCCAACGCCGCGCCGTCGGGCAGCCGCAAGGGCAGGTGATACCCGCCGACAAGAGAGATGAGCGCGATGCCGATGGCCCCAAGCGTCATGGTCGAGCGCAGCGACAGGGAGGTCGCCGAGATCGTGACCGGCGCCATGAACAGGAGGGCGAAGGGATTGTTCAGCCCCCCGGTCAGCGACAGCAGGGCCGACAGCTGCACGAGGTCGAACAGCAGGAACGCGAAGGTTCCGCGCTCCGGCAGGCGGGTGTTGGCTGGATGGGTGGCGGAGGTGGTGAGGTTCGCCACCGCGCCCGTCCCGATGGCCAGAAGGCAGAGGCCGAAGGCGAAGTCGAGGTCGAGCAGCAGATGCGCCGCCAGCACGGTGATGAATTGCCCCGCGAGTGCCAGCCAGCGCAGGTTGACCAGCGTGCCGAGCCGCACGTGGGGCGCGCCGGTCTCGGGCGGGAGCAGGCTGCGGGTGGGCTGGGTCGGCATGGCGGAAGGCCCCTCGCATTTGACCGCATGCAGAAAAGCGACATATCCCCAAAAGGACAAGGCCTTCGGGAGAGACGCAATGGACGACGCCATCCGGGAGATCGGACCGGACCGGACCCTTCTTCTTGTGGACGACGACGAACCGTTCCTGCGGCGGCTGGAACGGGCCATGGCGAAACGGGGGTTCGAGGTCGAGGCCGTGCTGTCGGTCACCGAGGGGATCGCACGCGCCACGGCCCGCCCCCCCGCCTATGCGGTGGTGGACCTGCGGCTCGAGGACGGCAATGGGCTCGACGTCGTGGAACGGCTGCGCGAGAAGCGGCCCGACGCGCGGGTCGTCGTGCTGACCGGATACGGGGCGATCGCCACGGCTGTCGCGGCGGTCAAGATCGGGGCCACGGATTACCTGTCGAAGCCGGCGGACGCCAACGACATCGTGCAGGCGCTGCTCGTCGGTGACGGGGGTCTGCCGCCGCCGCCGGAGAACCCGATGTCGGCCGACCGCGTCCGGTGGGAGCATATCCAGCGGGTCTACGAGCTGTGCGAACGCAACGTCTCCGAGACGGCACGTCGGCTCAACATGCACCGGCGGACGTTGCAGCGCATCCTGGCCAAGCGGTCGCCGAGGTGAGGGCAGCCTGCGCGGTGCTTTCGGTTGTGGCGCTCACGGCCTGCGCGCCGGGGGCGACGGGCGGAGGGTCAACCCGGCTGGCCGGGCTGACGCTCGTTCCGGCGCCCGGCGGGCTCGACGTCGCGGGGTCGGGCGGGCGCGAGATCGGCTTCGGGCGCGACCGGCCTGGCGTGCTGGACACCGTCGCGCGGATCGAGGGGGTCGCACCCCGGCCCGTCCCCTGCGGCAGCGGGCGCGACGCCTATGCCACGGCAGGCGGCCTGCGGCTCGTGTTCCGCGGCCGGACCTTTGTCGGCTGGGACAGCGTATCGGACCGCGCGGGCTTGTCCTGCGCCTGAGCGGTCAGGCCATCAGGCGCACGGCCCAGACCCCCGCGGCGGCCGAGCAGGCGGTGAGCAGCGTGCCCCAGGACGTATCGACCGCAACCATCGTCCAGTCCCATCCACGGAGCGTCGACATGTTGGTGAACTCATAGGTGCCATAGGCCAGCGCCCCGAGGATCGCGCCGTTCAGCGCTGCCTGACCCACCGAGCCGTCCCGCAGCGCGGGCATTGAGACGAGCCAGACCAGGCCGGCAATGTAGAACAGGTAGAAGCCGACGGCCGGCGCGAGGTTGATCGGGCTGAGCAAGAGGTCGCCCAGATGACGCTGGAACAGGGGCTTCATCACGAAGGTCAGCCCCGCCGCATCCAGAACGGCGAAGACCGTGAGCGTGGTCAGGTAGAGGAGGAAGAACTGCATCGGTGTTCCTTCGATGGCCTGTCGGGGGCCCTCATAGGCGATAGGAGGTTAAGACTTTGTCGACGGTCGTGCCGTCGTCGAGGCGCTGCGAAGGCAGGTGGCGCGTGATCTCGAACCCGCGGGAGCCGTAGTAGGCGAGGCCGCCCGCGTTGTCCGCGCGGATGACGGCCACGATGAAGCGGTAACCGCGGTCGCGCGCGGCGCGGCGGGAGGCATCGAACAGGGCCGAGCCCACGCCCAGACCGTGACGGTCGAGCGCCACGAAGGTGGCGATGTCGCAAGTGTCGGCGGGCAGGTCGGCGTGGGGGCCGACCCATTGGAAGCCGATCACGTCGCCGTCCTGCTCCGCCACGTGCCAGGCATCGCCTGCCGCCATCCAGTCGCGCAGGACGTCCCCCGTGACCGGCGTGGTGAAGGCGGTGGAGCCGCCCCGCGCGATGATCGCGTTGAGCAGGGCGGCCATGGCGCCCGCGTCGAAGGGCCGGCCGGGGCGGACGTGGATGCGCGTCATCGGCCGTCGCAGTCGGCGAGCAGGGCCGCGTGTCGCGCCAGATAGGCGGCGCGCGCTTCGGCCGGGGGGCGGAGCGTGATATGCAGGTCCGCGAGCAGGTCAGGCGGCGGGCGACCGAAGAAGCGGTCGGCTTCGGGCTGCGCGAAACCCGCGATCTGCACCGCCTCCAGCCAGGCGGAGAGGCGGTCGGCCTTCTTGATGCGCGCCTTGAGGCGCGGCGGTGTCGCGGCGGGCAGTCCGAAGCGCAGATTGATCGCCGCCTGGAGCCTGTCGTCGAGCGCGCCGTAGCCCGGCCCCACGGCGGCCTTCACGGGCGAGATCATGTCGCCGATGACGTATTCCGGCGCGTCGTGGAGCAAGGCCGTCAGCAGGTCGCGGGGCCCTGCATCGGGGTCGATGCGCCCGAGGATGTCGACCACCAGCAGCGAGTGTTCGGCCACCGAATAGGGCCAGTCGCCGCGGGTCTGGCCGTTCCAGCGCGCGACGAAGGCCAGGCCGTGGGCGATGTCCTCGACCTCGATGTCCATGGGCGTCGGGTCGAGCAGGTCGAGACGGCGGCCCGACAGCATCCGCTGCCAGGCGCGTGCGGGAGGGGCGTTGCGTGTCATGCCCCTGTCGTAGCGGCGACGGCCGGCGATGCAAGCGCGTCGGGGCGCCACGTCACCGCTTGAACATCAGGTCGAAGGTGACTGGCACGGCGGAGGCGATGGCGTCGAGATTGGCGAGCGCGCGCAGTTTTTCGATGCCGTCTTCATAGCCGAGGTCGCGTGCGTCGACGATCACGGGGCGCGTCGTGCCGACGGTCACGGCGTCTTCGCCGATCCGGGTGACGGAGACCTCCGCCGGGTATTCGGCGGTTCGTCCGTTCGCGGTAAGGGTCAGGTCGATGAGGGCCGTGCGGCGCGTGCCATCGGCCATGAGGGCCAAGGCGTCCATGTCGACGGTCGCGGTGACGGTGGCTTCGGGAAAATGGGCGACGCGGAACAGGAAGGCCTTCATCCGCTCGCCGTAGACGCGGCTCGACGTCTCGACCGAGGCGAGGGGGATCGAGATCTCGACCTCGCCCGCATCGGAGACGGTGCCGGTCAGGTCGGTGAAGCCGTGGGTCTCGGCGGTCCTGCCGTTCTTGATGCTCACGAAGGCCAGCGTCGAGGCGTCGCCGGACAGGGTCCAGTCGGCGGCGACGGGCAGGGGAAACAGCGCGAGGAGGACGGCGAAGGGAAGGCGCATGATCGGGGTCCGTGTCGGGGGTGCAACGGGCGGAGGCTAGCAGCGCGCCCCGCGTGAGGCCACCGGCCGCGTTGTGCCGTGATCCTGCGCCTGCTAGGCCCGCCGCAACGGATTTCCGCAGGAGAGCGAGTGATGAGCGATTACGTCGTCAAGGACGTCGACCTGGCCGCATACGGCCGCCGCGAGATGGACATCGCCGAGACCGAGATGCCCGGCCTGATGGCGCTGCGCGAGGAGTTCGGCGAGGCGAAGCCGCTGGCCGGCGCGCGGATCGTCGGAAGCCTGCACATGACGATCCAGACCGCCGTCCTGATCGAGACGCTGGTGGCCCTGGGCGCCGATGTCCGCTGGGCCTCGTGCAACATCTTCTCGACGCAGGACCATGCCGCGGCGGCCATCGCGGCAGGCGGGACGCCGGTCTTCGCGGTCAAGGGGCAGTCGCTCGTGGAGCATTGGGACTATCTCGATCGCTCGTTCCAGTTCGCCGACGGTGCGAACATGATCCTGGACGATGGCGGGGACGCGACGCTCTATATCCTGCTCGGAGCGCGGGTCGAGGGGGGCGAAACCGAATTGCTCGACGTGCCCACCTCGGAGGAGGAGGAGGCTATCTTCGCGCAGATCCGGCAGCGCATGGAGGAGAGCCCGGGCTGGTTCACCCGCACCCGCGACGCGATCCGCGGCGTGTCGGAGGAGACGACGACCGGCGTGCACCGCCTGTATGACCTGCACCGCAAGGGCCTGCTGCCGTTCCCGGCGATCAACGTGAACGACTCCGTCACCAAATCGAAGTTCGACAACAAGTACGGCTGCAAGGAATCGCTGGTGGACGGCATCCGGCGGGCCACGGACACGATGATGGCCGGCAAGGTCGCCGTCGTCTGCGGCTATGGCGACGTGGGCAAGGGGTCGGCGGCCTCGCTGTCGGGCGCGGGCGCGCGGGTGAAGGTGACGGAGGTCGATCCGATCTGCGCGCTGCAGGCGGCGATGGATGGCTATGAGGTGGTGACATTGGAGGATGCCGTCGAGACGGCGGACATCTTCATCACCACCACCGGCAACCGCGACGTCATCCGGATCGAGCACATGCGCGAGATGAAGGACATGGCCATCGTCGGCAACATCGGCCACTTCGACAACGAGATCCAGGTCGCGTCGCTGCGCAACCACAAGTGGACCAACGTCAAGGATCAGGTGGACATGATCGAGATGCCGTCCGGCAACCGGATCATCCTGCTGTCGCAGGGGCGTCTTCTGAACCTGGGCAACGCGACGGGACATCCCTCGTTCGTCATGTCCGCGTCCTTCACCAACCAGGTGCTGGCGCAGATCGAGCTTTGGACGAAGGGCGACGATTACAAGCCCGGCGTCTACATCCTGCCCAAGCATCTCGACGAGAAGGTGGCGCGGCTGCATCTCGCGCGGATCGGCGTGAAGCTGACCGAACTTCGCAAGGAGCAGGCCGATTATATCGGCGTGACCGTGGCGGGGCCCTTCAAGCCGGAACACTACCGCTACTGAGGCGTCGTCGGCGATTTCCGGCCGCGTTCCGCAGAGATCCGGGGCGCGGCGTTTTCGTGCCTGCGCCATGGGCCGGTTTGAGCGGAAAGCAGCGGCTTGCGGATGCCGCACGGATGGCGGGCGCGAAAGGGCGCGGGGGAGGCCTAGGCTTTCCCGGCCGGCCCATCCTGCCGGTGCAGATCATTCTGAGGAGCCCTGCGATGTCCCTACGCGTTTCCCTGAGCGCCAGCGCCCTGTTGCTGGCGAGTTCCCTGGCGCCGGCCTTTGCACAGGACGCCACGACAACGGACCCCGCCGCGCCGGAAGCGGCCGCGCCCGAAGCCGCAACCGCGGCGCCCGAGGTCGCCCCCGCCGACCCCGCCGCTACGGACGCGCCGGGCGCCTTCGCCGACATGCCGGTCGCCGATGTTATCGGCCAGAACGTCACCACGAATGCCGGGGATTCGGTGGGCGAGGTGGAAAGCCTCGTGTCCGCGGGCGGTACGATCATGGCGGTCCTGGGTGTCGGCGGGTTCCTGGGACTGGGCGAGCACAAGGTCGCCGTGCCGCTGACCGAACTGGCCCCGGCGGAGGGGATGCTGCTGCTGCAGGCCCTCGACCGGGAGGCGCTGGAGGCGATGCCGGAGTACGATGGCATGGGCGAGGAGCTTCCCATGGATGTCACCGTCTCGGGGGAGCCTGTCCCTGAGGCCGTTCCCGCCGACCCCGCGGCCGACCCGGCCACCGCGCCCACGGAGTGAGCGCGACGGGCCGGGGCGACCCGGCCCGCCCGTTCGGCCACCGGCCGGATCATGCCGATCGCGGAACGTAAGGAACCTGTCGCAGAGTCACTTGTTGAGATGGCACTGCAAACAGAAAACCGGGAGATTCCGATGACCACGCACAAGCTGCTTCTCGGCAGTGTCGCCACCGCTGCACTGCTCGCCACTGGCGCGTTCGCCCAGGACGCCACGACCCCAACCGATGACGCCCAGATCGTTCTGGACGCGGACGGCAATCCGATCGACGCCGATGCGACCACGGGTGCGATGGGCGGCCAGATCGTCGTCGAACAGCCCGACGCGGACGTCGACGTCACCGTCGCCGACCCCACCGTGACCGTCGATCAGGCGCGTCCGGAGGTTCTGGTCGAACAGGCCGAGCCCGAGATCACCGTGACCGTGGCCGAACCGACCGTGACGGTCGAGCAGCAGGCTCCGATCATCACGATCGAGCAGGCGCAGCCCGAGGTCCTGGTGACCATCCCCGAGCCGGTCGTCACCGTACGGATGCCTGAGCCCGACGTGAACGTGTCGACTTCCCAGCCCGAGATCTCCGTCGATCAGCCCGAGCCGATCGTTCGTTTCGTGCGCCCCGAGCCGCGCATCACGATCGAGGAGGCCGAACCGCAGGTGAACGTGACCTCGGCTGAGCCCGAAGTCCGCGTGAACCGCGCCGACGCCGCCGAAGTGGCTGTCGAGCAGGCCGATGCCGACGTCCAGATCGAACAGGAAGGTGGCGGCGACGTCAACGTGACCGAGGCCGATCCGGTGGTGAACATCGAGGAAGCCGAAGGTGCCGACGTGGCCGTGGAACAGGCCGAGGCCGAAGTCCAGATCGAGGAGACGGGCGATGCGAACGTCGCGGTCGATGCCGACATGGACAGCCGCTATGCCATGTTCGCGGAATATCGCGTTGGTGACCTGAACGGTGTCGACGTCATGGGCGAGACCGGCAACAACCTCGGCAAGATCGACGGGGTCGTCATGATGGGCGACGAAGTCGCGGCCGTGGTCGGTGTCGGCGGGTTCCTCGGGCTCGGCAAGCACAGCGTCGCCATTCCGCTCGACGAACTCGAGGTGCGCGACGGTGTCGTCGTCCTGAATTCGATGACCGAAAGCGAACTGCAGGGCATGCCCGCCTGGGACAGCAATGCGGGTGAGCTTGTCCCCACAGACACGCTCGTCGGCGACCTGTAAGCCGACCGCCATCGTGACAGGAGGGGCCCCCGTTTCGGGGGCCTTTTCTATTGGGCCGTCGATCCGGGCATCGGGACGGACCCGAGGTTTCACTTTCTTTTCGCAGAAGCGGGCGCGATCATGCCGCCCGGAGGCCCGGCCTCCGCATCATGACAGAAGGGACCGAACGATGAGCAAACGCGACGAACTGATCGGAAAATACGCGGGTACCATCCGCGGCAAGATCGGCGAGGAGCCGGACATGGACCTTCTACGGAAGGTGACCATCGGTTGCGGACCCTCGATCTACAATTCCGACAGCGAGACCGTCGCGGCGAGCCAGCCCGGCGAGATGGAGACGTTGAAGAACAATTTCCTCATCAAGAAGCTGGGCCTGAGCGACGGCCCGAAGCTGGACGAGGGGATCGATACCGTCATGGACAAATACGGCAGGTCCGAGCGGAGCAAATATCGGGCCGTCGTCTACTATCTTTTGACCAAGCACTTCGGCAAGGAAAGCGTCTACGGCTGATACGAGATCACCGCGTTTCCACGGGTGTCCACCGACCGGTCCGGCACCAGTTTGCGTTCGGGGAACAGGGCTTGCGGGGCGCGGGGGCGGCCCCCATCTTGCTCATTGAGGTCCGCGACGCGGCCGTGCCCGACAGGGGCGGGCGCAGGAATGCGGACGCTTTTCGAAGGAGTATCCCATGAACATGGAAAAGTTCACCGAACGGGCGCGCGGCTTTCTGCAGGCAGCCCAGACGATCGCCACGCGCGAAGGCAACCAGCAGTTGATGCCCGAGCACCTGCTCAAGGCGATCATGGACGACGAACAGGGCATGGCAGCCAATCTGATCGCGGCCGCAGGGGGCGCGCCCGACCGGGTGCGGCAGGCGGTGGACGTGTCGGTGGCCAAGCTGCCCAAGGTGTCGGGCGACGCGGGGCAGGTGTTCCTGTCGCGCGAATTGACACGCGTTCTGGACGAGGCCGAGACGGTGGCCAAGAAGGCCGGAGACAGCTTCGTGCCCGTCGAGCGGGTGCTGATGGCGCTGGCCATGGTCAAGTCGAAGGCCAAGGAGGCGCTGGACGCGGGCGCGGTGAACGCCCAGGCGCTGAACGCCGCGATCAACGAGGTCCGCAAGGGCCGGACAGCCGATTCCGCTTCGGCGGAGGACACCTATGAGGCGCTATCGAAATACGCCCGCGACCTGACAGAGGCCGCGCGCGAGGGCAAGATCGACCCGATCATCGGCCGCGACGAGGAGATCCGCCGCGCCATGCAGGTGTTGTCGCGGCGCACGAAGAACAACCCCGTCCTGATCGGTGAGCCGGGCGTCGGCAAGACCGCCATCGCCGAGGGCCTTGCGCTGCGGATTGTCGACGGCGACGTGCCGGAGAGCCTGCGCAACAAGCGTCTGATGGCGCTCGATATGGGTGCGCTGATCGCGGGCGCGAAATATCGCGGCGAGTTCGAGGAGCGGCTGAAGGCCGTCCTGTCCGAAGTCACCGCAGCCGCGGGCGAGATCATCCTGTTCATCGACGAGATGCACACGCTGGTCGGCGCTGGAAAGGGCGATGGCGCGATGGATGCCGCGAACCTGATCAAGCCGGCTCTGGCGCGGGGCGAGCTGCACTGCATCGGTGCGACCACGCTCGACGAATATCGCAAGTACGTCGAGAAGGACGCGGCGCTGGCGCGGAGGTTCCAGCCGCTGCTGGTCGAGGAGCCGACGGTGCAGGACACCATCAGCATTCTGCGCGGCATCAAGGAGAAGTACGAGCTGCACCACGGGGTGCGGGTCTCGGATTCTGCGCTGGTGGCGGCGGCGACGCTGTCGAACCGCTACATCACCGACCGGTTCCTGCCCGACAAGGCCATTGACCTTGTGGACGAGGCCGCGAGCCGCCTGCGGATGGAGGTGGATTCCAAGCCCGAGGAACTGGACGCGCTGGACCGCGACATCCTGCAGAAGCAGATCGAGGTCGAGGCGTTGCGGCTGGAGGACGACCAGGCGTCGAAGGACCGGCTCGAGAAGCTGGAGCGGGAGTTGGGCGACCTGCAGGAGCAGTCGTCGGAGATGACCGCCGCCTGGCAGGCCGAGCGCGACAAGCTGGAGTCGGCGCGCGACCTGAAGGAGCGGCTGGATCACGCGCGCGTCGAGTTGGACCAGGCCAAGCGCGAGGGCAACTTCGGCAAGGCGGGCGAGCTGCAGTACGGACGCATCCCCTCGCTGGAGAAGGAACTGGCCGAGGCCGAGAGCCGCGAAGGCGACATGATGGTCGAGGAGGCCGTGCGCCCCGAGCAGATCGCGAGCGTCGTGGAACGCTGGACCGGCATCCCGGTCGCGCGGATGCTGGAAGGCGAGCGCGAGAAGCTGCTGCGCATGGAGGAAGAGCTTGGCCGCCGTGTCATCGGTCAGCGTCAGGCCGTCACCGCCGTGTCGAATGCCGTGCGCCGGGCGCGCGCGGGTCTGAACGACGAGGCGCGGCCGCTGGGCAGCTTCCTGTTCCTCGGACCGACGGGCGTCGGCAAGACCGAGCTGACCAAGGCGCTGGCCGAATTCCTGTTCGACGATGATGGCGCCATGGTCCGCATCGACATGTCGGAGTTCATGGAGAAGCACTCCGTGGCCCGTCTGATCGGCGCACCTCCGGGGTATGTCGGTTATGAGGAGGGCGGTGTGCTGACGGAAGCCGTGCGGCGCCGGCCCTATCAGGTCGTGCTGTTCGACGAGGTCGAGAAGGCGCATCCGGACGTGTTCAACGTGCTGCTTCAGGTGCTGGATGACGGCGTGCTGACCGACGGGCAGGGACGGACGGTCGATTTCAAGCAGACGCTGATCATCCTGACGTCGAACCTCGGCACGCAGGCGCTGAGCCGTCTGCCCGACGGAGCCGATCCGGCGGAGGCCAAGCGGGACGTGATGGACGCCGTGCGCGCCCACTTCCGGCCGGAGTTCCTGAACCGCCTGGACGAGACGATCATCTTCGACCGTCTGGCGCGGAGCGACATGGCGGGGATCGTCGATATTCAGATCGCACGTCTGGTGCGGCGCCTTGCGGGGCGCCACATCACGCTGCAGCTCGACGACAGCGCGCGGTCCTGGCTGGCGGAGGAAGGTTACGATCCGGTCTTCGGGGCGCGCCCGCTGAAGCGGGTCATCCAGCGTAGCCTGCAGAACCCGCTCGCCGAGATGCTGCTGTCAGGGGACGTGGGCGACGGCAGCGTCATCCCGGTCCGCGCGGGGCCCGACGGTCTGGTCATTGGCGACCGCCTGGCCACGTCGGACCATCGCCCCCCCGAGGATGCGGTGGTTCACTGATCTGAGCTGCGGAACCTAGATGAGGGGCGGTCTTCGGGCCGCCCCCTTTCGTGAGGGCTGAACACGGAACGGGCGAGTTTCCGCCGGTTCTGGTGCGTAAACAGGCACAATCGCAGATGTGATAGGGAAATACCGCGATCGGCGGAAACCGCCACGGGGTACGGGCCGTAGTGTTCCATGTGGATGCCAGAAGGCCCCGCACATCACCTGATGGGAGAATACCGATATGTTTCGCAGAACCTTCATCGCACTGACCGCTGTCACCGCCCTTTCCACACCTGCCTTCGCGCAGGACATGGACATCGTCGACACCGCAGCGGCCCAGGGCAACTTCACGACCCTTCTGGCCGCCGCCGAAGCGGCCGGGTTGGTCGAGACGCTGAAAGGCGAGGGGCCGCTGACGGTCTTCGCGCCGACCGACGAAGCCTTCGCCGCCCTGCCCGATGGCACCGTCGAAACGCTTCTGATGCCGGAGAACAAGGATCAGCTTACCTCGATCCTGATGTATCACGTCGTTCCGGGCAAGGTGATGTCCGGCGACCTTTCCGACGGCATGGAAGCCACCACCGCGGGCGATCAGACGTTGACCGTCTCCATGGACGGCGATGCCGTCATGCTCGGCGACGCGACCGTGACGCAGGCAGACGTCGAGGCGTCCAACGGCGTGATCCACGTGATCGACACGGTGATGCTGCCCGAGTGACCTGCACTTCATCCTGAAATGAGACGGCCCCGGAGAGATTCCGGGGCCTTTTTCGTGAAGGAACCGATCCTTTGTGGACGATGAGGAGTTACATTCACGTGAGGGTCGCCCGCTTTCGTTTCACGCAGGCGGCCGATGCCCTAGATGTGAACCTCGACCGACAGCAAGCAGGAGCGACCATGTTCAAGCCCGATCTGACCCGCAGCGATGTCACGCCGGAGCGTTTCTGGCTCAACCGCCGGCAGCTCATCGCGGGGCTGGGGGCCGGGTCGCTGGCTGCTGGTCTGGGTGCACGGGCCCGTGCGGAGGATCTGGAGCCCAACGAATGGGACGAGATCACCGGCTACAACAACTTCTACGAGTTCGGCACCGGCAAGGGGGACCCGTCGAAGAACGCCCCCGCGATGGAGACCTCCCCCTGGACGGTCAAGGTGGACGGGCTGGTCGACAGGCCGGGCGACTATCTTCTGGACGATCTGATCGGCGATATCCCGACCGAGGAGCGCATCTATCGGTTCCGCTGTGTCGAAGCCTGGTCGATGGTCATTCCGTGGAACGGGTTCGCGCTGAGCCGTCTGCTTGAAAAGGTGGGCGTGCAGGATGATGCGAAGTTCGTGGCTTTCGAGACGGCGGTCCTTCCCGAGGTGATGCCCGGCGTGCGGCGCCCCATCCTCGACTGGCCGTACCGCGAGGGGCTGCGCCTCGACGAGGCGATGCATCCGCTGACCATGATGGCGACGGGCATCTACGGCCGCCCGATCCCCAACCAGAACGGCGCGCCGATGCGGCTGGTCGTGCCATGGAAATACGGCTTCAAGTCGATCAAGTCGATCGTCCGCATCTCTCTGGTGGAGGACCAGCCGTTCGCGACCTGGCAGGATACCAATGCCGACGAATACGGTTTCTACGCCAACGTGAATCCCGAGGTGGACCACCCACGCTGGAGCCAGGCATCCGAGCGCGTGATCGGCGCGGGGCTGTTCGGTGGCCGGATTCCGACCTTGCCGTTCAATGGATACGCAGACCAGGTGGCGTCGCTCTATGACGGGATGGACCTGCGAGCGAACTTCTAATGGCGGTGGCTGCGTTCGGGCCCGCGGTGACGGGCGTTGCCCGGAAGGTTCCGGCCTGGCCCGTCTACCTCATCGGCATGATGCCGGGCGCATGGCTTCTGTATCGCGCAGTTGCAGGGCAGTTGGGTTTCGATCCTGTCAAAACGCTCGAACTTGAGCTGGGATTGCTGTCGCTGCAGTTCCTTCTGGCCTCGCTGACCATCAGTCCGTTGCTGCGGTTTTTCCGGATCAACCTTCTGAAGTTCCGCAAGGTGCTCGGCCTTCTGGCCTTCGGCTACATCGCCCTGCATTTCCTTGTCTGGCTCACGCTCGACCTTCAGCTCCGATGGACCATGATCGGCGCGGAGATCGCGAAGCGCCCGTATCTGACGGTAGGCTTCGCGGCGTTCGTTCTTCTGATCCCGCTGGCGGCGACGTCTTGGCAGGGGGCGATCCGAAGGCTGGGCGCCAAGGCCTGGGGGCGCCTGCATCGACTCGTCTATGTCGCCGTTTTGTTGGGGGGAGTGCACTTCGTCATGCAGGAGAAGGTCTGGACGGTGGAATCGCTGACCTACCTCGGCGCGGCGATTCTCCTCGTCGGGGCAAGATTCGCCTGGATTCGCCGCTGGTAACGTCGGCGAGTCGGACGATTTTGCCGGCTTCGTAACTTAACATCCGGAAGTAAGGTTTATGGGGCAACTTTCGTGCAAACGAAGACATCACCCAGCGGAAGGCCGGCGAGGCAACCTGGATCGGTTCGACAAAAAGATGTTCACCTAATACGCTGATATATATGGTCATTACTGGAAGCGT
>NZ_CXPG01000014.1:0-7500 GCF_001403735.1 Jannaschia rubra | reverse complement strand
CCAGTGGGATCGGTGGATAGTATGCTTTTGATCATCCGCATCTTCTATGGAAGAGCGGACCGGCGTCATCCGCGAGGTAGGATGCGCCGGTCGGAAGAAGCCTGTCTTCTTCTGGATCAAATCAAGCGCGAGAAGGGCGTTTGGTGGATGCCTTGGCAGTAAGAGGCGATGAAGGACGTGATACTCTGCGATAAGTCATGGGGAGCTGAGAATAAGCTTTGATCCATGAATTTCCGAATGGGGCAACCCACCTGACAGTGCTCTGTTGTTTGCTTCGGCAATCAACAGGATGCTGAACCAGGTATTCTTTACCTGAATACATAGGGTTTAGAAAGCAAACCCGGGGAACTGAAACATCTAAGTACCCGGAGGAAAGGAAATCAATATGATACTCCCCTAGTAGCGGCGAGCGAACGGGGACCAGCCGAGCCGTGAGTGTGATTGGAATTACCTGGGAAGGTAAGCCAGAGTGGGTGACAGCCCCGTACAAGAAGCATGATCGGACGTATTAAGTAGGGCGGGACACGTGAAATCCTGTCTGAAGATCGGAGGACCACCTTCGAAGGCTAAGTACTCCTTACTGACCGATAGCGAACCAGTACCGTGAGGGAAAGGTGAAAAGCACCCCGACGAGGGGAGTGAAACAGTACCTGAAACCGGACGCCTACAAGCAGTGGGAGGGCCCTTGAGGCCTGACCGCGTACCTTTTGTATAATGGGTCATCGACTTGGTCTCACGAGCAAGCTTAAGCCGTTAGGTGTAGGCGCAGCGAAAGCGAGTCTTAATAGGGCGACATAGTTCGTGGGATCAGACCCGAAACCGAGTGATCTAGGCATGACCAGGATGAAGGTTAGGTAACACTAACTGGAGGTCCGAACCCACACCTGTTGAAAAAGGTCGGGATGAGTTGTGCCTAGGGGTGAAAGGCCAATCAAACTCGGAGATAGCTGGTTCTCCGCGAAATCTATTTAGGTAGAGCGTCATCCGAATACCCCGGGGGGTAGAGCACTGGATGGGTAATGGGGCCCCACAGGCTTACTGATCCTAACCAAACTCCGAATACCCGGGAGTACTAGATGGCAGACACACGGCGAATGCTAACGTCCGTCGTGAAGAGGGAAACAACCCTGACCTCCAGCTAAGGCCCCTAATTCATGGCTAAGTGGGAAAGCAGGTGGGACGACCAAAACAACCAGGAGGTTGGCTTAGAAGCAGCCATCCTTTAAAGATAGCGTAACAGCTCACTGGTCTAAATAAGTTGTCCTGCGGCGAAGATGTAACGGGGCTCAAGCCATGAGCCGAAGCTGAGGATGCACATCGTGCATGGTAGCGGAGCGTAGTGTGATATAGTTCCACGCCTCTCCTGCATCGCTTGCGATGCATAGGAGGCAGGGAATTTTCGATGAAGCCCGGGCGTGAGCCATCGGGTGGAGAGATCACTAGCGAGAATGATGACATGAGTAGCGACAAACAGGGTGAGAGACCCTGTCGCCGAAAGTCCAAGGGTTCCTGCTTAAAGCTAATCTGAGCAGGGTAAGCCGACCCCTAAGGCGAGGCCGAAAGGCGTAGTCGATGGGAATCAGGTTAATATTCCTGAGCCAGTAGGATGTGACGGATCTCGAGGGTAGTTCATCCTTATCGGATTGGATGGGCTGCTTAGAGGTTCCTGGAAATAGCCCTACATGAGATCGTACCCTAAACCGACACAGGTGGACTGGTAGAGAATACCAAGGCGCTTGAGAGAACGATGTTGAAGGAACTCGGCAAAATACCTCCGTAAGTTCGCGAGAAGGAGGCCCGGTTTCCAGGCAACTGGAGGCTGGGGGCACAAACCAGGGGGTGGCGACTGTTTACTAAAAACACAGGGCTCTGCGAAGTCGTAAGACGACGTATAGGGTCTGACGCCTGCCCGGTGCCTGAAGGTTAAAAGGAGGGGTGCAAGCTCTGAATTGAAGCCCAGGTAAACGGCGGCCGTAACTATAACGGTCCTAAGGTAGCGAAATTCCTTGTCGGGTAAGTTCCGACCTGCACGAATGGCGTAACGACTTCCCCGCTGTCTCCAACATCGACTCAGCGAAATTGAATTGCCTGTCAAGATGCAGGCTACCCGCGGTTAGACGGAAAGACCCCGTGCACCTTTACTACAGCTTCAGACTGATATCAGGTCAAGCATGTGCAGGATAGGTGGTAGGCTTTGAAGCATGGACGCCAGTCTGTGTGGAGCCGTCCTTGAGATACCACCCTTGCTTCGCTTGATATCTAACCGCGGTCCGTTATCCGGATCCGGGACCCTCTGTGGCGGGTAGTTTGACTGGGGCGGTCGCCTCCTAAAGAGTAACGGAGGCGCGCGAAGGTTGGCTCAGAGCGGTCGGACATCGCTCGTTGAGTGCAATGGCAGAAGCCAGCCTGACTGCGAGACTGACAAGTCGAGCAGAGTCGAAAGACGGCCATAGTGATCCGGTGGTCCCAAGTGGGAGGGCCATCGCTCAACGGATAAAAGGTACGCCGGGGATAACAGGCTGATGATGCCCAAGAGTCCATATCGACGGCATCGTTTGGCACCTCGATGTCGGCTCATCTCATCCTGGGGCTGGAGCAGGTCCCAAGGGTACGGCTGTTCGCCGTTTAAAGAGGTACGTGAGCTGGGTTTAGAACGTCGTGAGACAGTTCGGTCCCTATCTTCCGTGGGTGTAGGATACTTGAGAGGAGTTGCCCCTAGTACGAGAGGACCGGGGTGAACGATCCACTGGTGGACCAGTTGTCATGCCAATGGCAGTGCTGGGTAGCTATGATCGGACAGGATAACCGCTGAAGGCATCTAAGCGGGAAGCCCCCCTCAAAACAAGGTATCCCTGAGGACCGTGGTAGACCACCACGTCGATAGGCCGGAGATGTAAGCGCAGCAATGCGTTCAGTTGACCGGTACTAATTGTCCGATAGGCTTGATTTGATCCAGTAGAAGCCATGCTTCGAACAATCGATCGAAAGCATACACACCAATACGTATACTTGATTTGGAAATACGATGAGTTTTTTCGGTTTGGTGATCATAGCGCAAGCAAAACACCCGGTCCCATCCCGAACCCGGCCGTTAAGTGCTGTAGCGCCGATGGTACTGCGTCTCAAGACGTGGGAGAGTAGGTCATCGCCAAACCTAGAAAGCTCATCGTTCGTATCTCTCTTTCGATGAAAGCCGCCCTTCGGGGCGGCTTTTTGCGTTTCCGGCTCGGCCCAAATTTGGGTATTCAGTCCCAGCATTTGGTGGATCGGGTCGGGGATGGCTCTTTCCGGGTCTGACGTCCAGATTTCGCGGATGTACTCCAAGAGCATGGTAAGCGGCGTCTGCGCCGCGCGTGTTGTCAGCTTGACGGCATGAAGGTCCACGGCAGCAGATCGTCGATATTTGCCTGCGGGTGGGCGGCGGCAACTGCCTGAAGTGTTCCCTTGAGATATCCGACGGGCGTTCACGCCGGACCGTCTTCAAATCGAGTCCGACAAGTCGGCAGGCCCAGCGCTGCGAGATGTCCTGATCCCGTATCGCCATCAGCGCTGCCTCTCGCCGCTCATTCGGCGTCGTCAGCTCTTTCCCAGCAAGTCCTTCAGTACGACATTGTCCAGCATGCTGTCCGTCAGCGGGCGCTTGAGCTTGGCCTTCTCGTCTTCCAGCGCCCTCGGATTGGCGGCGTCAGACACCTCCATGCCGCCATACTTTGATTTGAACTTGTGGAATGTCCCTTGGCTCAAGCCGTGCTTTCGGTACACCTCCGAAGTCGGCATTCCGGCTTCTTGTTCCTTGATCATCTATATAATCTGCGCCTCGGTGAAACGGCTCTTTCGCATCTGTTTGCTCCTTTGAATGGTTGAGCAAACTCTACATCACAACGAGGGAAGTTTCGGGGGGCAGGTCCTTGACCGTGCGGTTCATCCGTTCGACCTGGCCGTTTGTCGGGAAATCGGTCCACCGGACCGATTTCTGACCCTCCAAACCGCAGGGACGGTTGGGCTTGGTCAGCCGGTGTTCGATCCCGTTGGCTTGGCAGATCATGTCGAAGCGCATCGGCCGGGAGAGGATCGTGTCGCGGTTCCGCGACTGCTCGGCGAACTGGATGCCTTTGTCGGTCAGGATCGTGTGGACTCGGCAGGGCACGGCTTCCAGCATGTGCTGGAGAACCTCCCACGCCGTCTTTCGGTCGGCTTTCTCGACGAACTGGGTGATCGCGAATTTGCTGGTCCGGTCGATGCCCGCAAAAAGATAGAGCTTTCCCTCGGAGGTCTGAACCTCGGCGATGTCGATTGGAAGAACCCGATCGGAGAGCGCTTGACCTTCTGTCGCTTCGGCTTGTCCACTGTCCGGCAGGGCATTGCGCAGCAATGTCACGAAAGGGGCCCTCGACGTTGGGCAAGCGTGAGACACCGTGCCGTTGCAGGCACCGGTACAGCGCCGAGCGCGTCAGATGCGGGATCGATGGCTGCAAGACATGGAGACAATCGTCGAGCGGCAGCAGCGCGTCACGCCGGAATGCGACAATCATCGCCTCCTCCGCCTCGGTCGGAACCGTGGAGCGCGGCTCCTTCGGACCGGTCTTCGGATCCTCGACCGTCGCCCGGTTCCGCCACCTGGCGACCGTGTCGGGGTTGGTTCCCAACTCCCCGCTCAGCTGCGAGAGCGAAGCTTGCCCCTCCAGGGACATCGCCGCGCAATACCCTGCCGGGCAGCGGGTCGCTGTAGTGCAGCTCTGCCGGCGAACGTGGTCGTGGCGCTCCCATGACGAACTCGTCCCATGTCGCTTCCTTCCATCCCAAAGAACAGATCGCGCCATCAAACCGTGGGATCAGACACCTGGGGCTCCCGGCGGGCACGGGGTATAAGTAAGTTATCTAGCGGGCTTCCACCTCAGGTTTCGTCGGTGCCGTTCGAGAACACGAAGGGCTCAGAGAAGCCAGACGGTGGGCGTACTGTCGGAGCCAATCATCGAACTCTGAATCGTGCGCATCATGATGTTTAGGCTTGGCTTGGGGGGACGATGACGTCGTGAAGTAGGGGATTTCGTCTGACGACGCCTGCTCGACGCGTCCGCCGACCTTCCACGTCAGGTTACATCTCGGGTCGAAGTGTGAAGACCACCATCGGCCTCGAAAGATGCCGGCGAGCGTTCAGCAATCCCCGGTCCCGACAACGAAGTGGCCAGTTCCGCTCATGCAGGACAGTACAGTGGTTCAATTGTGCCGGGCCGGTGGACGGAAGGTGCGATCTGTAGAAATCGCAGGCGCCGCGAGGGGTGGCCGGCGTCTTATCATGCGACGACCGATCCAAATGCCAACGGCTATGGCTCCTACAGCCAGAAGGATCGTACCGGCGCCCGATACTTCCAGATGGTAGGGCTCTGCTGCGCGCTTCCCCGCATGCTTCGCGCGGTCCTTCGGGCTGACTTGACTACGAGGCCAGTGGCGAGGGTCGAAAAGACGGGTGTTCGCCAGCGTCTGTTCCAGCGGATCCAACTTGTGGGGGGTGAGGGGGCGCAGGCTCCGGCCGTCTTCTTGCCGCAACTCCTCGATCGCGGGGACCAGTGCGCTGTGTTCACTCCACGTCGCGCGCAAGGTGTCCGGGTCGCAGTCCAGGTGTTCGGCCAGAAGCGAGAGCATGATGGTGCGGATTCTGTCGCGATCGGCCGTTGTCTTTGCGTCTATTGCAATGTCGCATTCCGTATCGAAGCCCATGGAGCGGTTGTCGACATTGCTCGACCCGACCCTTAGGATACGGTCGTCGACGATGAACACCTTCGCATGGACGTAGATCGACGTGCCGGCGTCGTTCACGGGATAGAAGATTGCGAAACGACCGCCACCGCCGCGCGCGTCCGCGTCGTGCAATCGTTGCATCATGCGCGAACGGATCGAGTGCATCGCCTCGTCCTCCAAGAAGCTTTCTGCTTCCAGTGGATTGACGATCACGATCTCAGGGCCGTCAGGTTCGGCCAGCCGGGCTTCCATCGCCTCACAGAGCGACCCGGCAGCGAGATACTGACTTTCTACATAGATGGTGTGGCGTGCGGCGCGGATGCTTGCCAGATAGAGTTCCTCGATCTCGTTGATCAGCGGCTCGCCGTGATAGCGCGGCGCGGTGCGGGCAATGCCAACCTCCACGTCCTCGAAGTCGGGTATCAGATCGTCCGGCCAAGGGAGAGAACCCTGAGCCTGGGGCACCGGCAGCGTTTCGCCCGTCGCCGCCTCCCACCTCAATCGTCCCAGATCTCCCAGAGCGCGCGCGACCGGTCCGAGCAGGGCGGTGGTCACGTCGTGCCAAGGCCCGTGCGATGAGCCGTTCGGATTGGTTCGGCGGTCGTCATCAGGCGCATGATCGCGGGTATCCCATCGTTCCGTCGTCACGTCGATTCCACCGCAGAACGCTAGGCGGTCATCGACCACGACGATCTTCTGGTGATGACAGGCCC
This sequence comes from Jannaschia rubra, assembly GCF_001403735.1. GTDB lineage: Bacteria > Pseudomonadota > Alphaproteobacteria > Rhodobacterales > Rhodobacteraceae > Jannaschia > Jannaschia rubra. Next base: position 1,048 of record NZ_CXPG01000014.1, on the reverse strand, counting down.
CGGCTGGGTGATGGCTGTCGAGGGCGAAATGAATGCGCTTCGACGCCATCTTAAGGCTCAGTGTCTCCCAGGCCTGGGTGGCGATCTCGGCGAGCATCGCGCCGTCCCATTTGAGGATGTGCAGTTGGACATCGGGGCGCCGATCCACGACGGCTTCCAGGAAGTCACCCAAGCGGTTCGGCCATCCGTCAGGCGCGTTGCCATCGGCGTCACCTTGCCCCGGAACCATCTCTATCCGCAGGTCGAAATCCCATCCGATCAGATAGATCGCCTGTTCGGCACCAATCAGCGCGGTACGTAGGTGCAGGAAGTAGTCGGCCGCATCGACAATCAGGGCAAGGCGGTCGGCGCGTTCAATGCGCCAGCAGGTCTCGCCCGGACGGAGAAGGGGTTTGGTCATCTCATCGGTTGTGGGCATGGCTTTTCCTCGGCGTCGAATGAATGTGCGGCGCTGTTCGCCGCCTACTGTTCTAACAAGCGAGGGCTAGGATTCGATCCGAGAAACCTGCAGCCGGCCGGGGTGCGCCATCGCGCAAGAGAACGCGCAGGCGGCGACCGATGCCGGTCCCGGCCGCATCGAACATCCGTCAGAGCTTCAACGTCCTCAGCGGCGCGCTGACGGACGGGAGCAGGTTTCGCGTCCTCGCATCGGGCGTCCGCGCACTGGATGCCACGATTCCCCGCCGAGATCGGACATGATCGTGTCGAACACCAGCACCGGGTTCACTTCGATTGCGATGCTGGCCCCGTGCGAGCGTGAGAGGATTAACAGGCTGCTGAAAAGGCCGGTCTCGACGCGGTTATGAGAACATGATTCACTTCCGGCACGGCAGCGGTGGTTAGGGTGACGATGCGTGGGACGGACGAAGCGAGCGGGTCGCCGTTCAGCTATGTCGACCTTGAGGAGCGGATCCCTGCGGGTCATCCGCTTCGCAAGATCCGGCAGATCGTGAACGATGCGCTGACGAGCCTCGATGCCGAGTTCGACGCGCTCTATACCGACTTTGGTCGCCCCCCCATTGCGCCGGAGCGCCTGATCCGTGCGAGC
>NZ_CXPG01000013.1 GCF_001403735.1 Jannaschia rubra | reverse complement strand
GCCGAAGCTGGCGGACGTCATGGATGACGCCGGGCACGACGTCCCGACCTGCATGACCTTTCCGAGGGAGCATCGTGCCGGGCCGCGCTCCGCGACTCCGATCGAGCGTCCGAACGGCGAGATCCGGGCGGCGCACCGGAGGCGTCGGCGTCTTCCCGATGACGATGCCATCCTCCGCCTCGTCGGCCCGCCGCTCCTCGAACAGGACGATGAATGGGCGGTCCAGCAGGGGGCGGTACGTGACACTGGAACCCATGGACCCTTCGAGCGAAGATGCCATCGTCAGCCTGCCCGTCGCAGCACGCCGATCAGGCACACCCGCGCCGGACGTCATGGCGATCCTCAAGGCCAGATACACAGGTCAGTGGGATACGATCGACGGCCTCGAAGCCTTTATCACTCCTGAAGCGACGCCAGGGCCTTCTTGATCCTCTTGAGCAGGTCCGCCCGGTCCTCGCCTTCCATGCCTTCGCCCGATGCGCGCATGTAGGCCTTCTTGTCGTCGCGCCATTGCTCCAACATGCGGATCTTCTCCGCGCGGCTCAGATCGGCGTCGCGCAGGATGTCCTCCGGCGCTGTGTATTTTCCATGGTAGCTCAAGACGGAACCCCCGTTTGGTGACTTCGCGAAGGGATAACATGCCCGCCGCGACGCCGACAGATCGAACCTTGCCCGAGGTCCAGCTGCCGGCAGCGGCAGGCGGACGCTTTCCGGACGGTCAGTGGCCATACTGCGGTGGACCCCAGCCCTGAGCCTCGCCATCATGTCCCGGCCTATGGCCCACCGTGCGCGCAACGGCCTGCAACAACACCTTCCGGACAAGGGGCCCGGAACGATGAAACGACTTCTCCCCGCCTCCGGCATCGACCGCTGGAGCTGCCGGGCATGGACGACCGGAGCGAATGGCAAAGACGATGACGAACCTGCTCAAGCGACATGGATGGTGGGCGATCCACGCCATCCGCATGACCGTCGCCGGCGTCGCGGCGCTCGCGGCCGTCTATGCGCTCGGCCTCACGGTGGAGCTCTCGGCCGTCATCAGCGCCATCGTCGTGACGCAGAGCAACATCGGCGGCTCGCTGGGCAAGGCTTTCGAACAAGGGGCCGGGTCGTTCCTCGGCGCCGTCGTCGCCGCGGTCGTGGCCCTCCTCCTCCGGCCGGACGATCCCCTTTCGTCCGCTCTCGCCCTGACGCTCGCGCTTGTTCCCCTGTCGGTGCTGGCGGCGTTCTCGGTCGGGTTCCAGATCGCGCCGATCACCGCCACCGTGGTTTTGCTGGGCGCGCCGGGTCTCGACGTCGGGCCTGACGTCCTGGCGGCCGAACGGTTGCTCGGCGTCACCATCGGCTGCGGCGTCGGCCTCCTGACCGGCGTGCTGGTGTTGCCGGCCCGGGCGTCGCGCTCGGCCGTCGCGGTGGCGGCGACCGTCGCGGGCCTGCTCGCCGCTCAGCTGCGCGCCATCGCGCCGGACGACGGCACCGGCGAGGATACGCTCGCCGCGCGAGCGAGCGAGATCCGCCGCGCCCTGCTGGAGCTTTCGACCTTCGCCGCCGAAGCGGCAAGGGAGCGGCGCTTCGCCATCGGTCGCACGCCCGATCCGGAACGGGCGCTGCGCGCGCTCCGCCGCGTGCGTTTCGACGTGGACATGCTGCGCCGCGCCGCGCGGGGCGCGGGCGACGATACGCTCACGGATGCGCTGGCCGAGCCGTGGCGGCGTGCCGCGACCGGCGCGGCAGGCGCCCTAACGCATGTCGAGGCGCTGTTGGCGGGCCGTCCCATCGCCGGCCCGGCCGTGTCGCTGGCGCCCATCGTGCGCGACTACCGCGAGGCGCTGAACGGGATGCGGAAGGCGGGCCGCACGCGCAGCATGTCGACCCCCGAACTCGCCCGTCTGTTCGGGATCAAGTTCGCCCTGCGGCAGCTTGAGCGCGATCTCGTCGAACTGGACGCCGTGGCGCAGGATATCGCGCTTCCCCGCCGGCGTTGGGGCTCCTGACCCGCGCGGGTCCGGCACGCGCGGACCCTATGCGCTCAGGTCAGGACCTCCGGGGCCGCGCCATTTCGACCCAGCATCATGTCGGCCACGTTCTCGGCCAGCATCATGGTCGGCGCATTCGTGTTGCCTGCCACGATGTTCGGCATGATCGACGCGTCGACCACGCGCAGACCGTCGATGCCGCGCAGACGCGCTTCGGGGTCGACGACCGACGCGGCGTCCGTCCCCATCCGGCAGGTGCCCACCGGGTGATAGATCGTCTCGGCCCGCGCGCGGATATCGGCGATAAGCTGGGCATCCGTCCGCACCTCGGGGCCGGGCAGGATCTCGGCGCGCACATGCCGGGCCAGGGCCGGCGCCGCCATGATGCCGCGGGCGATCTTCAGCCCGTCGAGCAGCGTGCCGATGTCGTCGGGATGGCTTAGATAGTTCGCCTCGATCCGGGCGGGCATCGACGTGTCGGGGCCGTTCAACCCGATCCGGCCGCGGCTTTTCGGCAGAAGGTCGCAGACGTGGAGCGTCATGCCATAGCCCCAAGAAAGCTTGCGTCCGTGGTCGCGCAGAAGCGCCGGCAGGAAGTGGAACTGGAGGTTCGGCCGGTCCCGCGACGGGTCGGACCGGACGAAACCGCCCGCTTCGGCCACGTTGGACGTCAACTCCCCGGTCCCGCCCCGCCAATAGGACCAAGCGGCCCGGACGGCGCGGGGCAGGAAGCTCGGCGCCAGCCCGATCCCCTCCCGCCCCCGGGCGGAAGCCATGACCGTGATGTCCAGATGGTCGGCCAGGTTGCTCCCGACCTCCGGCGCATCATGCAGGACGGGGACGCCATGCCGAGCAAGCTCCTCCGCCGGCCCGATGCCCGACAGCATCAGCAGATGCGGTGAGTTCACCGCTCCGCCCGACAGGATGACCTCTCCGCCCGCGTTCAGGCGCAGGTCGCGGTCGCGCAGCGCGACGCCGACCGCCCGCCGTCCCTCGAACAGGATCCGCTCGACCGGCTTCCCCGTCAGCGTCGTGAGGTTCGGCCTGTCCCGGGCCGGTTCGAGAAAGGCGCGCGCCGCGCTGAACCGCCGCCCCTCCCGCTGCGTCACCTGATAGAGGCCCACTCCCTCCTGCCGCGCACCGTTGAAATCGGGATTCTCGGGATACTGGCACTGGGTGCCCGCCTCGACGAAGGCGTGGCTGAGCGGATTGACATGGCGCAGGTCGCTGACGGCAAGCGGCCCGTCGGTGCCGTGATGCGCATCCGATCGCGCGGTGTTTCCCTCCATGCGCAGGAACAGCTCCCGCACGCGCGGCCAGCCCCAGTCCGGCCCCGCTGCCGCCTCCCACCCGTCGTAGTCCTTCGGATGCCCGCGCATGTAGATCATCGCGTTGATCGAGCTCGACCCGCCCAGCGTCTTGCCGCGCGGCCAGAACAGGCTGCGGCCGTTCAGTTCCGGCTCGGGATGGGTGTCGTAGGCCCAGTTGATCCGCTTGCTCCCCACCAGCAGCGCAAGGCCGAGCGGCATGTGGATCAGGGGGTTCGTGTCGCGGGGGCCGGCCTCGACCAAGCAGACGCGCCTGCGCGGATCCTCCGACAGACGGGCCGCCATGACGCACCCGGCCGAACCGCCACCCACGATGATGTAGTCGTACACTTCCTGCCCCCGCAGCCGCTTCGCCATGCCGCGCGACCCGGTCAACCCAAGGGCCCCCGGGTCCGCGGACAAGTGGCTAGCGGCGCATCCGCCGCGCCATGCGCACGGCACGGTTCACATGACGCAGGTTGCCCCCGGCACGGCCCCCGAGATAGCGGCCGAGGCCGCGCATCAGGATCATCTGGATGATACGTCCGAACATATGGTCCTCCCCTGTCGCCGGGCCCAATCAGCTTTCCTCCGGCGGCGACCTTTCGAACATGTCATCGGGCGCGTCATCTTCAACCCCCTGCGCCTCCGTCGGCGGCGGCGTGCCTTCCAGCAGACCCGCCGCGCGCAGCTCCTTCAACCCTGGCAGGTCACGGGGCGAGGACAGGCCGAAGTGGTCCAGGAACGCACGTGTCACGACGAAGGTGACCGGCCGCCCGGGTGTCTGCCGGCGCTGGCCCAGCTTGATCCAGTCCATCTCCATCAATTGCTCGACGGTGCCGCGGCTGACCGACACGCCGCGGATCTCCTCGATCTCGGCGCGGGTGACGGGCTGGTGATAGGCGACGATGGCCAGCGTCTCGATCGCCGCCCGGCTCAGCCTGCGCGTCTCGACCGTCTCGCGCGTCATCAGGAACGCCAGGTCCGGCGCCGTCCTCATCGCCCAGGCGTCCCCCACGCGCTGCAACCGGATGCCGCGCCCTTCGTACCGCTTCGCCAGACGCTCCAGCGCGGCAGGCGCATCGCAACCGTGCGGCAGCCGGGCGTGCAATTCCCCGACCGTCACCGGCGCGGCGGAGGCGAACAGGATCGCCTCGACCATCCGCTCCTGCTCGGCCGGGGGCGGCGCCCGGAACAGGCTGTCCTGGGGCGCGCCGGTCATGCCCGCGCCGCACGCAGGCGGATCGGCCCGAACATGTCGTCCTGACGCAACTCCAGCCGCCCGTTCTTCGCCATCTCCAGCGTCGCGGCGAAGGTCGACGCGGTGGCTGACCGCCGCCGCCCCGGATCGCCGTCCCAGCCGTCGGGCAGGAACGCCATCAGGTCGGTCCAGTCGCCCACGGCGCCGATGATCGGACGCAGGCGCTCCAGCGCCTCCTCCATCGTCCAGATGCCCTGACGGTCCATGACGAAGGGGCGGAAATCGTCGCGGGTCCGGGTGCGGGCATAGCCCTGCATCAGGTCGAGCAGGGTTGCCGTCCAGATCACCTTGCGCGACCGTTCCAGCCCCTGCGGCTCCCCGCGGGCAAAGACGTCGCGGCCGAGCTGATCGCGCGCCATCAGGCGGGCCGCGGCCGTTCGCATCGCCTCCAGCCGCTCCAGCTGGAACGCCAGATGCGCGGCCAGATCCTCGGCCGACGGCCCCTCCTCCTCGGGGTCGGGCGGCAGCAGCAGGCGCGACTTGAGGAAGGCGAGCCAGGCCGCCATCACCAGATAATCCGCCGCAAGCTCGATCCGCAGGGCGCGGGCGCGTTCCACGAAGGTCAGGTATTGCCGCGCCAGTTGCAGCACCGACACCCGGCGCAGGTCCACCTTCTGCGTCCGCGCCAACGTCAGCAAAAGGTCGAGCGGCCCCTCGAAGCCGTCCACGTCGACGATCAGCGCCTCGGCCGCCAGCCGTTCGGCCACGTCGTCGCGGGCCGGTCCCTCGATGAAGTCTTCCGCCATCCCTGCCCCTCAGGACGTGAGGCGGCCAAGTTCCGCATGGGCCGCTTCGATGTCAAGCGGCGCGGGGTCGGCCCGCATGGCGAGGGCGCGGGCGGCGCGGTCGGCGGAGCGGCCCTCCAGACGCGGCGCGGTCGCAGCCACGGCCTCCATCTCCGCCGCTTCGCCGTTGCAGTGCAGGATCACGTCGCAGCCCGCCGCGATGGCGCGCGTGCAGCGCTGCGCCATGTCACCCGGCAGGGCGCCCATGCTGATGTCGTCGGTCATCAACAGGCCGTCGAACCCGATGGTCCCCCGCACCTCGGCCAGCACGGCGGCGGAGATCGTGCCGGGCGCCGTGTCGATGGCGGAATACACCACATGCGCCGTCATCCCCATGGGCAGGTCGGCCAGACGGCGGAACACCTCGAAATCGGTGCGGCGCAGGTCGTCGAGCGGGGTGTCCACGCGGGGCAGGCCCAGATGGCTGTCCACGCTGCCGCGTCCGTGGCCCGGAATGTGCTTCATCACCGGCAGGACACCGCCCGCAAGACAGCCGTCGGCATTGGCGCGGGCCCGCGCGGCGACCGTATCCACCCCGTCGCCATAAAGACGCGACAGAAGGAAGGGATGCGTATGCTCGCCGGCGATATCGGCCGTGGGGGTGCAGTTCACGTCGATGCCCACGTCGCGCAACTCATGTGCGATCAGCGCGGCGCGCAGGAACATCGCGCGTTCGGGGTCGGTGGCACGCGACATCTGCGTCAGGGGACGCGGCCAGCGGGTCCAGAACGGCGGGCCCATGCGCTGCACCCGCCCGCCTTCCTGGTCGATGAGGACGGGCGCCTCGCGCCCCACCGCCGCGCACAGGTCGCCGGTCAGCGCGCGCAGGCGGTCGGGGGTGTCCACGTTGCGCGCGAACAGAATGAAGCCCCAGGGGTCGCTTTCGCGGAAGAACGCCGCCTCCCGCGCGGTCAGGTCCGGGCCCTCGCACCCGAGGATGAAGGCCCCGGCCATGCGGCCTTCAGCGGACGGTGACGGGGATGCAGGCGGCATCCTTGGCCAGAAGCTCGGCGCAGAAGCGGCGCGCGTCCGACCCGTCGTCGAAGCCCACGACCCGCAGGCGCCAGAAGTCGCGTCCGCCGGAGTTCGCCTTCTGGATCAGCCGCCCCTTGCCCGCCATGTAATCGCCGAAGCGGCCTTCCAGACGCTCCCACTCGCTGCGGGCGATGGCCTCGCTGTCGAAGGCGCCGAGCTGCACCACGCGGGTGCCCGGCACCACCGACGTCGGGTCCACGTCGCGGCCCAGGGTCGAGGTCGCATCGGCCGAGGCCACCAGCGTGCCGCGGGGCGAGGCCGGCGCCTCGGTCGGCACGGTGGCGGGCACGCGCACGGCGGCCACGGCCATGTTGGCGGGGCGCTGGCGCGGGCGCGACGAAAGGGCGACGCCGGGTCCGGCGGCGGCCACGACGACCTCGGGCTCCGCCGCGGCCGCGGTGGCGGCGGCGATGGCGGCCACGATCTCGGGCGCGGGCACACCCGCGGCGACCTGCTCGGGCAGGGTGTCGTCGGGGGTGGGCGCGCCGTCGATGGCGGCGACCTCGATCCTCGTGTCGGGCGCCTCGTCCTCGGGGGCGAGCGGCGTCTCGACCGTCTCGGGCTTCTCGGCGGAGGCCATGCGGTCGCCCAGCGCGGGCGCGTCCAGCGACACCGGCGGCGGGGCCAGCACGATCTGGTCGGGTGCGGGGGCGGCCGCCCCGCCCGATGTGATGTCCGACAGCGCGAGGCCCTGGAACGGCGCGACCGTGCCGCCGGGGTTCTCGGGCTCCACCCGCATCGGGCCCTCCATGGCGCGGATAACCGGCACGCCCGACACGTCGCGGAAGGTCAGGTCGACGGCCCAGACCGCCATCCCCGCCGTCAGGCCGAGCGACGTCAGCGCCCCCGCCCAGTTCGCGAACCCGAAGTTGCGCGCCGCTTCCATCAGACGCGACGGCTGCTCGACGCCGTAATCCGCACCGTAGTAATCGAAATCCGCCATGTGCCTGCCCTCCACCCCGGACGCGGCGACGCGTCGAGGGTCGTGTGTCACTGTCACCGAAAATGCGGCCGTGCCGATCTTCGCCTCATATCGTGGCGCGGGGTTTGCCCCGCTGCCGTAACTGCTCTCTCGGCCCGCGCGTCCGCCCGGTGTTCCGGGTCGGCGGCCCGGCCCCGGCGATGCCGGGAACCGTCAGCGCATCTGCTGCGCGGGCTCGACGCCCAAGATACCCAAACCGGACGCGATTACAATGGAGACCGCCCGCGCCAGCGCGATCTTGGACCGGCTGATTTCCGCGTCGTCCTGCACGAAGCGCAGCGCCGGCTCCTCGTTGCCGCGGTTGTAATGGGCATGCAGGGCCTGCGCCAAATCATAGAGGTAGAAGGCCACGCGGTGCGGCTCCTGCGTGCGGGCGGCGATCTCGACCAGGCGCGGCCATTCGGCCAGCTTGGCCGCCAGCGCCTGCTCGGCACTGTGGCCAAGATGCGTCAGGTCCGCGCCGGCCAGATCGGCGTCGGACACATTGATGCCACTTTCCGACGCCTTCGACAGGATGCTCATGATCCGGGCATGGGCGTATTGGACATACCACACGGGGTTGTCCTTCGACTGCTCCAGCACCTCGTCCACGTCGAAGTCGAGCGGCGCGTCGTTCTTGCGGGTCAGCATGACGAATCGGGTGACGTCCCGGCCCACCATCTCGACCACGTCCGAAAGCGTCACGAAGGTGCCCGCCCGCTTCGACATCTTCAGCTGCTCGCCCCCCCGCGTCAGCCGGACAAGCTGCGTCAGCTTGATGTCGAGCGGCACCGCCCCGTCGGTCAGCGCGGCCACCGCCGCCTTCATCCGCTTGACGTAGCCGCCGTGGTCGGCCCCGAACACGTCGATCAGCGCGTCGAACCCCCGCTTCGTCTTGTCGTAGTGATAGGCGATGTCGGGCGCGAAATAGGTCCAGCTTCCGTCCGACTTCATGATCGGGCGGTCCACGTCGTCGCCATAGGCGGTCGAGCGGAACAGCGTCTGCTCCCGCGGCTCCCAGTCGTCGGGCAGCTTGCCCTTGGGCGGCTCCAGCGTGCCGCGATAGATCAGGCCCTTGGCGTCGAGCGTGTCGATCGCCGCCTCGATCCGCCCCGTGCCGTAAAGCGCCTTCTCGGAGCTGAACACATCCATCTCGACGCCCAGGAGCGCCAGGTCGCTGCGGATCAGGTCCATCATCGCCTCGGTGGCAAAGCTGCGGACCTCGTCCAGCCAGTATTGCTCGCCCTTGTCCAAATAGGCGTCGCCCACCTTCGCCTTCAGCGCCTCGCCCACGGGGACCAGATAGTCGCCGGGATAGGTGCCGTCGACGAACTCCACGGGCTTCCCGTGCGCCTCCAGATAGCGAAGGTAGACCGACCGGGCCAGCACATCGACCTGCGCGCCGCCGTCGTTGATGTAGTATTCACGCGTCACCTCGTGCCCGGCAAAAGCCAGCAGCGACGCCAGCGCATCCCCGAAGACCGCGCCGCGGGTGTGGCCCACATGCAGGGGGCCGGTCGGGTTGGCGCTCACGTATTCGACGTTGACCTTCCGCCCCGCCCCCATGTCGGAGCGGCCGTAATCCGTCCCCTCGGCCAGCACGGCGGCCACGGTGTCCTGCCACACCCGCGCCGACAGCCGGATGTTGAGGAACCCCGGCCCCGCCACCTCCGCCGCCTCGACCCGCGGGTCGGCCGTCAGCCGGGGGGCCAGCGCCTCGGCGATGTCGCGGGGCTTCATGCCGGCGGGTTTTGCCAGCACCATCGCGGCATTCGTCGCCATGTCGCCATGGGCCGCGTCGCGCGGCGGCTCCACCGCCACGTTGCCGGTGTCGAGCCCGTCGGGGATCGTCCCGTCGCGGGCCATGTCGGCCAGCGCGGTCAGGGTCAGGGCGCGGATGTCTGCGAAGATGTTCATGGCGGGCCGTCCGATGTCAGGGGTCCCGCCCCTTTAGCCCCGCCCCGCCGCGGGTTCAACGCGCGCGGACCGGCGTCATTCGGCGTGGGTCAACACCACCATCATCGCCATCTCGCAGGTATCGAGGCCGGGCACCTCCTGCCCTTGGGCCTCCATCATCGCGGCTACGTCCATCGTGGTCTGCGATTCGATGCGGTCGGGGGCGGTGATGTGCATCCGCGTGGTGCCGATCCGGGCGCCGGTCTGCGGCAGGGTGATCGCCCCTTCCCAGGTGTCGTCGTCCGCGCGGGTCCATTCGACGCCCTGGCTTGCCGCGGCCAGGCTTTCCTGCGTGGGGTCGAAGGTGCCGTTCCAGACGATCTCGGTCGTCGTCTCCTGCGCCATCTGCGCGGCCATCTGCTCCAGCGCGGGGGCCATCGCCTCCGGGCAGCCGTCGCTCAGGGTCGCGTCCTCGGGCGTGCCGGTCCAAGCGCCGTCCTTCGGCACGATCTGCGCCTGTGCCAGCGCCGGCGTCAGGATCAGGGCAAGGGTCGCGATCTTCCGCATGTCTGTGTCTCCGGTATGCAAAGACGGCAAAGATGCAGGCGCGTCCCATGGCCCGCAACCCTGTCCGGCACCGCCGGCGGCATCCTGCCCGGCGCGTCAGGCCCCGCCGATGAGCCGGTCGTGGGACTGGAGCGCGAAGCGGTCGGTCATGCCCGCAATATAGTCGCAGACGATGCGCGCCAGCTCCTCCTCGGTCGCCGCCTCCTCCACGTCCTTGCGCCATTGCTTCGGCAGGTCGCCCGTATGCGCCATCAGCCAGGGGAACAGCTCGTCGAGAACCTGCGTCACCTGCCGCCGCATCTCGACCACGGCGGGAGCGCGGTACATCCGCTCGAACAGGAAGGCCCGGATCACCCGCAGGTCGGACCAGAGCGCGGGCGAGAACTGCACCATCATCCGCCCCGCCGCGCGGATGTCGCCGGCCGAGCGGGGGTCGAGGTCGCTCAGGTTCGCCTCGGTCACGGCGATCACATCCTCCACCAGCACGCCGAAGAACCGGCGCAGCGCCTCGTGCCGCCGGCGATAGTAGTTCAGCCCCGGATAGGCGGCGTCCACCTCGGCAAAGCAATCCCGCAGGATCGGCAGCTCCGCCAGTTCGTCGGTCGAGAACAGCTCAGCCCGCAGCCCGTCGTGCAGGTCGTGGTTGTTGTAGGCGATGTCGTCGGACAGCGCCGCCACCTGCGCCTCGGCGCTGGCGTGGGTGTGCAGTTCCAGATCGTGCCGCGCGTCGTATTCGGCCAGCGCATAGGGCACCGGCGGCAGGACGGGGCCGTTGTGCTTGGCGATCCCCTCCAGCGTCTCCCACGTCAGGTTCAGCCCGTCCCATTCCGCGTAATGCCGCTCCAGCCGGGTGACGATCCGCAGGGCCTGCGCATTGTGGTCGAACCCGCCCCAGGGCGCCATCAGCCGGTCCAGCGCCTCCTCGCCCGTGTGGCCGAAGGGGGTGTGGCCCAGGTCGTGCGCCAGCGCCACCGCCTCGGTCAGCTCCACGTTCAGGCCCAGGTGCTTGGCGATGGTCCGCGCCACCTGCCCCACCTCGATCGAATGGGTCAGGCGGGTGCGGAAATAGTCGCCCTCATGCTCGATGAAGACCTGCGTCTTGTGCTTGAGGCGGCGAAAGGCGCTGGAATGGATGATCCGGTCCCGGTCCCGCTGGAAGGCGGAGCGGAAGGCGCTTTCACCCTCCGGGTAAAGGCGTCCGCGCGTGTCGGCGGGATCGCTGGCATAAGGCGCGTGCATTGGGTCGCTCGGACAGGTCGGGTCGCGCAGGGGTATAGGCGACGCGGCGGCGAATGACAGCCCCGGAACGCGCGCGGCCCTTGAACCCCGGCGCCGTACCGCACAGATTGATCGCACGCCCCGTCCGAAGGAACCCCGCGATGAACGTTCCCCCCAAGGTCACCCCCCGCGCGTTCGAGCGCCTGTCCGAGATCGGCGCCGCCGCGCAGGGCAAGGGCCTGCGCGTCGCGGTCGACGGGGGCGGGTGTTCCGGGTTCCAGTATCGCATCGACCTCGACACGCCGGGCGACGGCGACCTGGTGCTGGAGGGCGAGGGCGAGCAGGTGATCGTCGACGAGGTGTCGCTGCCCTTCCTCGCCGACGCCGTCATCGACTTCAGCGAGGAGTTGATCGGCGCGCGCTTTACCGTGCAGAACCCCAACGCATCGAGCAGTTGCGGCTGCGGGGTCAGCTTCTCGATGTGACGGGCTCCATGTCGGCGCGGTCCACGATCCGTACGAACCGCCCCGTCAGCGCCACGCCCGCCGCCGCCAGCCCGATGACCAGCCCCATCCAGAGGCCGACCGGCCCCCAGTCCAGCCCGAACCCCAACCCATAGCTGACCGGCAGGCCCAGCGCCCAATAGGCGATGATCGCATAGATCATCGGCCGCCGCGTGTCCTGCACCCCGCGCAGCAGGCCCAGCGCCATGACCTGCGCGGCATCGACCAGCTGGAACAGCGCCGCCACCCGCAACAGCACCACGCCGAGCGCCAGAATGGCTCCCGCCTCCGGGTCGGAGGTGTCGAGAAACCGGCGCACCAGCCATTCGCCGGCCAGCAGATAGACCGCCGTATTCACCACGACCGCTGCCGCCGACAGGATCATCGCGGCGATCGCCGCGCGTTTCAGCCCCGTGGCATCGCCCCGTCCCCAGGCCTGCCCCACCCGCACCGTGGCCGCCGCCGACAGGCCGACATGCACCATGAAGGTGGCCGCCGCGATGGTGATGGCGATGCCGTGCGCGGCCAGCGCCGCCGTGCCGAGCCAACCCATCATCAGGGCGGTCGCGGCGAACAGGCTCGATTCGGCCAGATGCGTCAGGCTGATGGGCCAGCCCAGGCAGAAGATCTCGGCCATCGCGGGCCAGTCGGGGCGGTGGATGTTGCGCAGCAACTCGAACCGTCCCATGCCCGGCGCCCGCGTGGCATAGATCGCCAGAACCACCGCCGTCAGCGAATGCACCGCGACCGAGGCGATGGCCGCGCCCCGCACCCCCAACTCCGGCGCACCCCAGTTGCCGAAGATCAGCAGCCAGTTCAGCCCGGCGTTCAGCACCACGGCAGCCAGCGTCGCGAGCAGAACGATGCGGGTATGCTCCATCGCCGACAGGTGGCTGCGGAACGTCGCGGTCAGCAGCGCGGGGATCATCCCGAAGCCCGCGATCCGCAGATAGGCCTGCGTGTCGGCGGCCACCTGCGGCCCCTGCCCCGCCGCGCTCAGCAGCGGCCCGGAAAAGAAGAACAGCGGCAGCATCCCGAGCGCCAGCGCCCCCGACAGCCACAGCCCCATCCGCGTCACCCGCCGCGTCCGCGTATCGTCCAGCCGCGCCACGGCTTGCGCGACCAGCGGCATGACGGCGAAGGCGAAGCCCGCGCCGACGATGAAGAACAGGAAGAACATCGAATTGCCCAGCGTCCCCGCCGCCAGGGCATCGACCGAATAGCGGCCCAGCATGATCGTGTCGGTCAGCCCCACCATGATCTGCGCCAACTGGCTGCCGACCAGCGGCAGGCCCAGCACCAGCGTGCGTTTCAGATGGTATGACAAGCCGTCCATGGCCAGCCGCTAGCCGCCGCGCGAAGGTCTGGCAAGCGGGCTCAGCCGTCGATGCGGTCCTGTGCGCGGTTGATGACCGTGACGCAGGCGCCCCGGTGGCGGCCGAGCTCGTCGCGGGTCTCGGGGTCGGAGGCACGCGCCTCCACGTCGGTCAGAAGGTCGAGGATGCGGGTGCCGTCCCGCACGACGGCCTTCAGGCCGCTGCCTCCGAATAGCCCGCGCAGCCCCTCCACCAGGCCGGACGTGGCCGACGGCGGTGCCTCGCGGTTGACCAGCATGATCGACACATCCGACCGAAGCGCCGTCAGAACGTCGTGCCAGAGGGCCATGATCTCCAGGTCGGTCTCGGACGCGCCCCGCGGCTCTATCCGCTCGAAGGCCGTCTCGACGGCGACCAGCAGCATCCGCAGGGGTTCGACCATCGCCGCACCGGGCGGCTTGCCGTCATTCTCCGCGGCCTCCGTTGCGGCCATGTAGTTCGCGGACATCTGAGCTGGCGTGGCGGGATCGGTCATCCGGGCTCCTTCCGGACTCAACCGCCTGCGACCCGGCGGGTTCCTGTCAAAGCGTGCAAGGCCCTGGCGGAAACGCGAAAGGGCGCCCCGAAGGACGCCCCGCCACTTCCTGTGCCGACGGCTCAGCCGACCAGTTCGAGACCCGAGAAGAAATAGGCGATCTCCTCCTTGGCGGTCTCGGGCGCGTCCGACCCGTGGACCGAGTTCTCGCCGATGGACAGGGCGAACTCCTTGCGGATGGTGCCCTCAGCCGCGTCGGCGGGGTTGGTCGCGCCCATGACTTCGCGGTTCCTCGCGATGGCGTTCTCGCCTTCCAGCACCTGCACCACGATCGGCTCCGAGATCATGTATTCGGTCAACTCGCCGAAGAACGGCCGGTCCTTGTGGACGCCGTAGAATTCCTGCGCCTGCGCCAGCGTCAGCTGGATGCGCTTGGAGGCGACGACGCGCAGGCCGGCCTCCTCGAACTTGGCGGTGATCTTGCCGGTCAGGTTCCGCTTGGTGGCGTCGGGCTTGATGATCGAAAACGTGCGTTCGAGGGCCATGGGGTCTCTCTTTTCGGGAAAATTCGGCGCTGGCCATAGCATGCGTCCCTGCCGGGTTAAAGACACAACCTGTCGTGACGAAGGGGGCTTTTCAGCCGCGGAAATCGACGTTATCGGAATCCTTACTGAAACACTCGGATTAAGGACAGACCTATGAACCGCCTTCTTCTTGCCGCCGCCATCCTGGCCGGAACCGCCTCGACCCTCTCGGCGCAGACCGCGCACGAACTCACCTATGAGCAGTTCGAGGTGGCGGTCCCCCATGTCGACCTCGAAACCTGCCCGGAGGATCTGGCGCAGGACGGCGTGTTCTGCCGTGGGACGATCCTGCACGACGAGTTGCACATCTTCGTCTTCGCCGACGAGGACGCGCAGGTACTGCGCGGCATGCAGAGCTATCCGCTCGCGACGATCGCCGGACTTCTGGACTGAGTTTGGCGTTGACATGGTGGCGGGGCTGAAAGATGCCTCGCCGCCATGCTACAGATCACCGACCTGACCTATTCCGTCGCCGGGCGTCCGCTGTTCGAAGGCGCCACCGCGACCATCCCCGATGGCCACAAGGTCGGGCTGGTGGGCCGCAACGGCACCGGCAAGACGACGTTGTTCCGCCTGATCCGGGGCGAGATCCCGCTCGACTCGGGCGACATCATCCTGCCCAGCCGTGCCCGCATCGGCGGCGTCGCGCAGGAGGTGCCGTCATCCGCGACCTCGCTCATCGACACGGTGCTGGCCGCCGATACCGAACGCGCCGCCCTGATGGCCGAGGCCGACACCGCGACCGACCCCCACCGCATCGCCGAGGTGCAGGCCCGGCTTCAGGACATCGACGCCTGGTCCGGCGAGGCGCGCGCCTCCGCCATCCTGCGCGGCCTCGGGTTCGAGGTGGAGGAACAGTCCCGCCCCTGCTCGGCCTATTCCGGCGGCTGGCGGATGCGCGTGGCGCTGGCCGGCGTCCTGTTCGCGCAGCCCGACCTGCTGCTGCTGGACGAGCCGACGAACTACCTCGATCTCGAAGGGGCGCTCTGGCTCGAAAGCTACCTCGCGAAATACCCCCATACCGTCATCATCATCAGCCACGACCGTGCCCTTCTGAACCGCGCCGTGGGGGGCATCCTGCATCTCGAGGACAAGGGCCTCACCTATTACACCGGCCCCTACGACACCTTCGTGCGGATGCGCGCCGAAAAACGCGCGGGCCTCGCCGCCGAGGCCGCGAAGCAGGCCGCCCGCCGCGCCCATCTGCAAAGCTTCGTGGACCGCTTCAAAGCCAAGGCGTCCAAGGCGAAACAGGCCCAGTCCCGCGTCAAGATGCTGGAGCGGATGGAGACGATCCGCGCGCCCGAGGACGCCGCCCGCACCGTCTTCACCTTCCCCCAGCCCGAGGATCTGTCGCCCCCGATCCTGCGGCTCGACGGAGCGTCGGTGGGCTATGGCGGCCCGCCGGTCCTGCAACGGCTGAACGTCCGCATCGACCAGGACGACCGCATCGCCCTGCTGGGTCGCAACGGCGAGGGGAAATCCACGCTGTCCAAGCTGTTATCGGACAGGCTTCAGGTGATGGAGGGCGAGCGGATCGCCTCGGGCAAGCTGCGGATCGGCTATTTCGCGCAGCACCAGGTCGACGAGTTGCACATCGACGAGACCCCCCTCGACCACATCCGCCGCGAGCGCCCCGACGAGACCCCGTCCCGCCTGCGCGCGCGGCTCGCGGGCTTCGGGCTGGGCGTCGACCAGGCAGACACGCAGGTCGCGCGGCTGTCGGGCGGGCAGAAGGCGCGGCTGTCGCTGCTGCTCGCCACGCTCGACGCGCCCCACATGCTGATCCTGGACGAGCCGACCAACCACCTCGACATCGAAAGCCGCGAGGCGCTGGTCGAGGCGCTGACCGCCTACACCGGCGCGGTCGTGCTGGTCAGCCACGACATGCACCTGCTCAGCCTCGTGGCCGACCGCCTGTGGCTGGTCAAGGGCGGCACCGTCGGGCCGTATGACGGCGATCTGGAGGAATACCGCCGGATGCTCCTGCAGGGTGAGGAGCGCCCTTCAAAGACCTCCAAGGAAAAGGAAAAGCCCGTCAGGCAGCAGGTCGGCCGCGACCGCATCCTGGAACTTCGCGCCGAAGCCCGCCGCGCGGAGGACCGCGTCCGCAAGATCGAGGCGATGCGCGACAAGCTCGCGAAGAAACTGGCCGACCCCGCGCTCTACGAAGACGCGCGCAAGGGCGAGCTAGAGACCTGGAACCGCAAGTATGCCGAGGTGATGGAGGCCACCGACCGGGCCGAGACCCTGTGGATGGCGGCGATGGAATCGCTCGAAAAGGCGCAGGCGTGACCTCGGTCGAGGCGGTCACGGCCTTCACGGCCCTGTTCGTCGTCATCGACCCCATCGGCCTCACGCCCATCTTCGTGGCCCTCACCGCCGGCATGTCCGCGCGCCACCGCCGCGCCATCGCCATCCGCGCCTGCCTCATCGGGGCGCTCCTGCTCATCGCCTTCGCCTTCCTGGGCGAATCCATCCTCGGGTTCCTCGGCATCTCCATGCCCGCCTTCCGCATCGCGGGTGGCATCCTCCTGTTCCTCACCGCGCTGGAAATGCTGTTCGAGAAGCGCACCCAGCGGCGCGAGGGGCAGGCCGATCATCCTCCTCCCGATCCGTCCGTCTTTCCGCTGGCGCTGCCGCTCATCGCGGGGCCGGGCGCCATCGCCACGATGATCCTGCTCACCGACCAGGCGTCGACGCTGGGTTCGGTGCAGGCCATCGGCGTCATGCTCGCGGTGATCGCCGTCGTCTTCGTCCTGTTCCAGCTCGCCACCCCGATGGAGCGGATGCTTGGCCACACCGGCAACAACGTGGTCACGCGCCTTCTGGGAATGCTGCTCGCCGCGCTGTCGGTGCAGTTCGTCCTCGATGGATTGTCGGATTTTCCGGGTTGGTGATCGGCCGGATCATGCCTACATCTGGGCCATGACCGGCAACGACACCGCTTATCTGCTCTATCTGACGCTCTTTGGCCTGCTGATCGGCGGGTCGTATCTGATCGCCAATCGCAACCGCATGGGCCAGGTCTTTCAGCACGCGGCGATCTGGTTCTTCATCTTCGTCGGCGCCGTTCTCGTGATCGGCAACTGGGACAGCATCGAACGCGCCGCCCTTCCGCGGCAAAGCGTCGAGACCAGCGAACAGGGCGTCTTCATCGACGTGCCCCGGTCGCGCGACGGGCATTACTACATGACGCTCGACGTGAACGGCGAACCCGTCGATTTCGTGGTCGATACCGGCGCGACCGAAATCGTGCTGAGCCGGGCCGACGCCGCCAAGATCGGCATAGACCCCGATGGCCTGCGCTACCTGGGTCAGGCGCTGACCGCCAACGGCAGCGTGCAGACCGCGCAGGTCGTGCTGGACGAGGTGCGGCTGGGCGACATCACCGACCGCCGCGTGCGCGCCATCGTCAACGACGGCGACCTGCGGACCAGCCTTCTGGGCATGTCCTACCTGGGCAGCTTCGGCCGGATCGAGATCGAGGACGGGCGCCTGCGCCTGACCCGCTGACGGCTCAGACGTTCTTCGACGCCTTCTCCTGCCACTTGCCCGTCTCCTCCGACCAGTAGCGCGCGCCGCATCCCGCCTCCGTCAGGGCCTTCCACTGCTGCCGCGCGCGGCTCAGCGCCTCGCCGTCGAGCCCGTCGAACAGGATGCAGGTCCGCTGCATCGCCGCCACCTCCTCCGCCGCGACATCGGCCCCGTCGACCACCATCAGGCAATCGGGCGCGTTGTCCGCGGACCCGGTGGTCAGCAGGATGGGCTGCCGCGCGTCATGCGGCCCCCCGGCCAGCCCATGTGCCAGAAACGCGTCCACCGGCCCCAGCCACAGCTTCTGGTCCAGCCGCTCCAGCCGCTCCGCATCGCCGCCCCGCACCGCGACGCGCCACTCCTGCCGCCGCGCGCGGTCCAGCAGGGTGGCGAGCGTCGCCTCCACCGGCTCCCGCGTCAGGTGGTAGAAATAGACCTCACCCATCGACGTCCGGGGACTCGACGTCCGGGGTCTTTTCGTCGGGCGTCTCGTAGCCGTCCCGCACCAGTCGGTCGAGCGCGCGCACCCCCCAGCCCGTAGCCCCGGCGGGCGAAAGCGCGGTGCCGTCGGACACCGAGGCGACGCCGGCGATATCCAGATGGATCCACGGCACGTCGTCCTTGACGAAGCGTTGCAGGAACTGCGCCGCGGTGATCGACCCCGCGGGCCGCCCGCCCACGTTCTTCATGTCCGCCACGCGCGACTTCAGCTGCTTGTCATAGGCCTCGCCCAGCGGCATCCGCCATGCGCCCTCGCCTGTGGCCTTCGCGGCCTTGAGGAACGCGTCGCACAGCTTGTCGTCGTTGGAAAAGACGCCCGCGTTCTCATGGCCCAGGCCGATGACGATGGCCCCGGTCAGGGTGGCGAGGTCGATCATCGCCGCGGGGGCGAAGCGGTCCTGCGCATACCACATCACGTCGCACAGGACGAGCCGGCCTTCCGCGTCGGTGTTGATGACCTCGACCGTGTCGCCCTTCATGCTGCGGACCACGTCGCCGGGCCGCTGCGCGCGGCCGTCGGGCATGTTCTCGACGATGCCGACCAGGCCCACGACGTTGGCGCGGGCCTTGCGGGCGGCCAGCGTGTGCATCACGCCCGCAACGGTTCCCGCGCCGCCCATGTCCATGGTCATGTCCTCCATTCCGGCGGCGGGCTTGATGGATATGCCGCCGGTGTCGAAGACGACGCCCTTGCCGACCAGCGCCAGCGGCGCGGCATCCTCGCCGCCCTTCCATTGCATCACCACCACCTTCGACGGGCTCTCAGATCCCTGCCCCACGGCCAGCAGGGTCCGCATGCCGAGCTTTTCCAGCTCGGCTTCCTCCAGCACCTCGACCTCGACCCCCAGGTCGCGCAGCTTCTCCAGCCGCGCGGCGAACTCGGTCGTGGTCAGGACGTTCGACGGCTCGTTCACCAGATCGCGGGTCAGGAACACGCCCTCGGCCGCCGCGCGGGCGCCGGAGTATGCGGTCTCGGCCTCCTCCCGTCCGGCGGCCATCACGGTGATGGGCGCGGCCTCCGGCTTGTCGTCGCCGGTCTTGTGGTCGGCGAAGTCATAGCCCCGCAGCACCGTGCCCAGCGCCACGTCCTCCGGCCGGACCAGCCCGCCCGCCAGCACCAGAAGCGCCCGGCTGCCGCGCAGCTTGGCCAGCGCGGCACCCGCCGCCAGCGCCTTCGCCATCGCCGGACGGCGGTCGAGCTTGACGAGCGCGGCCGTGGTCGCCGCCATACCGGCGGGAAAGCCCAGGTCCAGCACCTCGCCTGCCGACAGCTTCTCGAAGGCGGGGCTTTCCACCGCGCGCTTCACCGCTCCCCGCGTCAGCTTGTTCAGCCGCCGCGCCTCCGGCCCCATCTTGCCGTCGGCGGTGACGAAACAGGCGACGACGCCCTCGAACTCGGCGACCGCATCAAGGTCGGTCTCGGCGAAGGTCACGGTGGCGGGTGTGGTCATGTCGGGGCTCCGGGATATGGGGATGCGAGGGGTTCCGGGCGGACCCTAGACCCCGCCCCGGCGGTTTTCCAGACCGCCGTCCGCATGGGGGGTTTGATGGCCTCCCCAACCCGGCTAGAAGGACCGGGAGCAGCGATCGGGGCGTTCGGTTGGGAATATTCGACAGATACCTCGCGGGGCAGCTTCTGGTCTACTTCGGCTTCTTCAGCCTCGTGCTGGTGGCCGTCTATTGGGTCAACCGCGCGCTCGGGCTGTTCGACCGGCTGATCGCGGGCGGCTCCAACGTGCTGACCTTCATCGAATTCACCGCCCTTGCCCTGCCCAACGTCATCGCCGTGGTGCTGCCGGTCTCGGCGCTGGTGGCCACGCTCTACGGCATCAACCGCCTCGCCGCCGATTCCGAGATGGTCGTGGCGCAGACCACGGGCCTGTCGCCCTGGCGGCTGGCGCGGCCGGTGCTGGTGTTCGGGCTGGCGGTGGGGCTCATGGTGGCTGTGCTGGGGCATATCCTCGTGCCCGCATCGCGCACGGCGCTGGCCGAACGCGGGGCGGAGCTGTCGCAGGACATCACCTCGCGCTTCCTCAAGGAAGGCGAGTTCCTGCATCCCGGCACCGGCGTCACCGTCTACGTCCGCGAGATCACGCCCAAGGGCGAACTGCTCGGCCTGTTCCTGCAGGACCGGCGCAGCCCCGCCGTCCGCACCTCCTACACCGCCGAACGCGCCCTCCTGGTGCGCGCCGACGACGGCACCCGCCTGGTGATGTTCGATGGCATGGCGCAGAGCGTGCAGACCGCCGACCGCACCCTCGTCACCACGACCTTCGACGATTTCGCCTATGACCTCGCGGGCCTGGCCGGCGGCGGCGACGGCACCCGCCGCCGCGACCCGAGGGAGCTTTCGACCCTCGCCCTCCTGCGCGCCGACGCGGCTGCCCAGCGGGCCACCGGCGACGACGTGGCCAAGCTGCGCTACGAGGGCAACGCCCGCTTCTCGGAGGCGCTGTTCGCCTTCGCCCTGCCGCTTCTGGCGCTCGGGTTCCTGATGCTGGGCAACTACTCCCGCCTCGGCCTCTGGCGGCAGATCCTGGGCGCGGTGGTCGCGGCCGTCGTCCTCAAGATGCTGGGCAACGTCGCCGAGACGTCGGCACGCGGCGACGCGACCCTCTGGTGGCTGACCTATGTGCCGCCGCTCCTGACGCTGGCACTCGGGGCCGGGCTGGTCTGGCACGACACGCGGGGCATCGGCGGGCTGCGGCGCGGGGCTGCGGCATGATCCTCGCGCTCTACATCGGACGGCGGTTCTTCGGCCTCGTGTTCATGGTATCGCTCGTCTTCACCGGCCTTCTGCTGCCCATCGACCTGATGGAACAGCTTCGCCGCCTCGACGGCAAGGGCGCGGGCGTGGGCGACGGGCTGCGGCTCGCCGCGCTCAACCTGCCCGCGGCGCTCTACCAGATCCTGCCCCTCATCGTGATCCTGGCGACGCTGGCGCTGTTCCTGTCGCTCGCGCGATCGTCGGAGCTCGTGGTGGTCCGCGCCGCCGGGCGGTCGGCCATGCGCGCGGCGCTGGCCCCGGTCGGCGGCGCGCTTCTGCTGGGCATCGCGGCGCTTGTGGTCGTGAACCCCATCGTCGCCGCCACCCAGGGCCGCTACGAGCGGGAGATCACCGCCTGGCGGACCGGCAGCAGCAGCATCCTGTCGGTCAGCGAGGAGGGCATCTGGCTGCGTCAAGGCGACGGCTCGGGCCAGACGGTGATCCGCGCCGCGCGGTCGTCGCTCGACGGGACCGTCCTGTTCGAGCCGAGCTTCATCGCCTTCGACGCCGACGGCACCCCGATCGAACGCACCGACGCCCGCCGCGCCGAACTCTCCGACGGCGAATGGCTGCTCAGCGAGGCCAAGGTCTGGCCGCTGGGCACCTCCGACAACCCCGAGCGCGACGCGACGGAACAGGCCACCGCGACCATCCCCTCCACCCTCACCCGCGACCAGATCCGCGACAGCTTCGGCGTCCCCTCCTCGATCCCGATCTTCCAGTTGCCCGGCTTCATCCGGCAGCTGAACGACGCCGGCTTCTCGGGGCGCAGCCACCGCATCTGGCTCCAGATGGAACTGGCCAATCCGCTGATGCTGGCGGCGATGGTGCTGATCGGCGCGGCCTTCTCCATGCGCCACGCGCGGGCGGGCCATTCGGGGATGCTGGTGCTGATCGCGCTGCTTCTGGGCTTCGGCATCTTCTTTCTGCGGAATTTCGCGCAGGTTCTGGGCGAAAGCGGGCAATTGCCCATCGCGCTGGCCGCCTGGGCGCCGCCGCTGGCCGCGATCCTGCTTTCCGCCGGCATCATCCTGCGGCAGGAAGACGGATGATGACGATGCGAACCCTCCTTGCCCTGATCCTGACCCTTGTCGCCTGGCCCGTCCTGGCGCAGCAGGCGCCCGCGACGCTCGTGGCCGACCGGATCGACTTCGACGAGCGGCGGCTGACCGCCGAAGGCGGCGTCGAGATCTATTCCGACGGCCGCATCCTGCGCGCCAGCCGCGTCACCTACCTGCGCGACGAGGACCGGGTGACGGTCGAGGGGCCGCTGACCCTGATCGATGGGCCCGATGCCATCCTGGTCGCCGATTTCGCCTCCCTTTCGCCGGACCTGCGCGGGTCGGTCCTGCAAGGCGCGCGGCTGGTGCTGGACGAACAGCTTCAGATCGCGGCCACCGAGATCGCCACGGGGGCCGAGGGGCGGTATACCCAACTCTACCAGACCGTCGCCTCCTCCTGCGAGGTCTGCGCCGCGTATCCCGTCCCGCTCTGGCAGATCCGTGCGCGCCGCGTGATCCACGACCGCGAGGCGCAGCAGCTCTACTTCGAGGGCGCCCGGTTCGAGGTGGTGGGCGTGCCCGTGGCCTGGTTCCCCCGCCTGCGCCTGCCCGATCCGACGCTGGAACGTTCGACCGGGTTCCTCTCGCCGCGCGTGACCTCCGACGACCTGCTCGGGACGGGGCTGACGGTTCCCTACTTCATCACCTTCGGCCCCTCGCGCGACCTGACGCTCGCCCCCTTCGTCACCGCCTCCGAGACCCGGAGCCTCGGCTTCCGCTACCGGCAGGCCTTCGATACCGGCCTGATCGAGGTCGAGGGCGCCGTCTCGCAGGACGAGGTCCGCCCGGACGAGACGCGCGGCTACCTGTTCGCGGAAGGCGGCTTCCTCCTGCCCCGCGACTACCGGCTGGAGTTCGACCTGGAGCTGGTGAGCGACGCCGACTACCTGCGCAACTACGACGTCACCGACAAGGACCGGCTGGATTCGCGCCTTGCCGTCACCCGCATCGACCGCGAAGACCTGTTCCGTGCCGAGGTCGTCGCCTTCAACACCCTCCGCTCGGGGGAGCGCAACCGCTACCAGCCCACGCCCGTCATCACCGTGGAGCGCAAGCGGCGGGAGCCCGGCCCCGTGCTGGGCGGCACCCTCACCTGGACGTTGCAGGCCCACGCCCGCCAGCGCACGGCCGAGCGCGTGCCACCGGGGCTGCCGTCGGATTCGGCGCGCGACGTGCTGCGCGCCTCCGCCGCCGTCGACTGGCGGCGCAGCCACATCACGGACGGCGGGCTGGTGGCCACGGCGATGGCCGGGCTCGACGTCGATGCCTACGACGTGGACGAGGACGCGACCTTCCAGGACGATCCCTTCCTGCGCGGCGTGCCCTATACCGGGCTGGAGCTTCGGATGCCGCTGGCGCGATCCACGCCTGCGGGCGTCCGCCACGTCATCGAGCCGGTGGCGCAACTGATCCTCGCGCCCAACGACCGTCGCCCCACCCCGAACGAGGACAGCCTCACGCCCGAGTTCGACGAGGGGAACCTGTTCTCCCCCCAGCGGTTCGCCGGTCGCGACACGCGCGAGCTGGGCAATCGCCTGAACCTCGGCGTCACCTGGACGCGCCTCGACCCCAGCGGCTGGGAGGTCGAGACGACCGCCGGCCGCGTCTGGCGCGCCGACGACCTGGGGCAGTTCCGCCCCGCCACGGGCCTTGCGGGCACCACGTCCGACTGGCTGCTGTCGGTCAGCGCAAGCTACCGCGACGGGTTCCGCGTGATGCAGCGGTCGCTGGTGGACGACGACCTCGACTTTTCGCGCTCGGACACGATCCTGCGGTGGGCGGGCGACCGGCACGCGCTGGAAACCACATATACCTTCCTCGAAGCCGACGCGGGCGCCGGGCGCCCCATCGACACGTCGGAATGGTCGCTCGACGCCTCGCGCGATCTGGCGGGCGACTGGACGGGGCGGGCGAAGTGGCGATATGACTTCGTGACAAACGATGCCAGCAGCGCAGGTGTCGGGCTGACCTACCGGTCGGATTGCGTCACGGTCGATTTCGATGTGGAGCGGCGCTTCACCTCGACCACGACGCGGGAATCCTCGACCAGCTTCGGCCTGGGCGTGGAACTTGCGGGCTTCGGGGCGGACGATCGCCGCAAGCGGAAACGACGCTGCGGAATTTGAGAGAAGGGCGGGC
Source organism: Jannaschia rubra (assembly GCF_001403735.1). GTDB lineage: Bacteria > Pseudomonadota > Alphaproteobacteria > Rhodobacterales > Rhodobacteraceae > Jannaschia > Jannaschia rubra. The sequence goes on along the minus strand of NZ_CXPG01000013.1, from coordinate 190,622 downwards.
GATGAACGGATTTCTGGCGACACTCGGACTGGCGGCGATGCTGCTGACCGGGGCCCTCGGGGCGCCCGTCGCGGCGCAGCAGCCCTTCGCCGCGGCGGCCACGGTGAACGGCCAGGCCATCACCAACTTCCAGGTGCAGCAGCGCGCGCTGTTCTTCGGCCTGCTGCGCGCGCCGGGCGCCGACACCGAGAGCGCCACGCAGGCGCTGATCGACGAGACGCTCCAGAACCAGGCCGCCCGCGCCGCGGGCATCGCGCTGACGGAGGAGGAGCTGGACGAGGGAATGGTCGAATTCGCCGGCCGCGCCAACCTGTCGCCCGACCAGTTCATCGCCGCCCTGGCCCAGGGCGGGGTGGAGCCCGAGACGTTCCGCGATTTCGTCCGCAACGGCATGCTCTGGCGCAGCTACGTCCAGCAGCGGTTCGGCCCCGTGTCGCGCCCTTCCGACGCGGAGATCGACCGCAAGCTGGCCCGCGGCGGCGCCCCCGGCGTCCGCGTCCTGCTGTCCGAGATCGCGCTGCCCCTCACCCCCGAGACGGCGGGCGAGGTTCAGGCCCTGGCCCAGCGCCTGTCGGACACGATCACCACACAGGCCGGATTCGAGGCCGCGGCACGCCAGTATTCCCGCTCCAACACCGCGCAGCGGGGCGGGCGGCTCGACTGGCTGGACCTGTCGAACATGGCGCCCCCCATCGCCGAACAGGTGCTGACCCTTGCCCCCGGGCAGGTGTCCGACCCCGTCAACCTCGGCTCCTTCATCGGATTGTTCATCCTGCGCGACCTCGACGAGAATGCCCCCACGCCGCCGGCGGGCCTTTCCATCGACTACGCCGAATACCTGATCCCCGGCGGCCGGACGCCGCAGGCGCTGGAACAGGCCAGCCGCCTGCGCGCCCGCGTGGACGTCTGCGACGACCTCTACGGCGTCGCGCGCGAGGACCGCGCCCCCGAAGGCACGCTCCGCCGCGAGACGCGCCCTGTCTCCGAGATCCCCGCCGACCTGCGGCAGGAGCTCGCCAAGCTCGACGCGGGCGAAGCGTCGATGCTGCTCGCGGGCAACGGCTACCTGCGGTTCGTGATGCTCTGCGGGCGCGACGCCAATGCCTCCGAGGACGCTTTCCGCACGCTGGGCCAGCAGCTTCTGAACCAGCGCCTGACCAGCTATTCCGACGGTTATCTGGAAGAACTGCGCGCCGATGCCGTCATCACCCGCTAGCCCCCCCCTCGTGGTCACCTGCGGCGAGCCTGCGGGCATCGGACCCGAAGTCATCGCAAAGGCGCGCGCCCTGATCCCCGACGTGCCGTTCTTCGTGCTGGGCAACCCCGATCATTTCGACGGCTTCGGGGTCGAGACGCACGTGATCGACGATCCGGCGCAGGCGTCGTCGACGGTGCTGTCGATCCTGCCCCACGACATCCCCGGCCCCCGCACGCCCGGGGTGCCCGACGAGCGGCAGGCGGCGGGCGTCATCTCGGCCATCGCGCGGGCGGTGGACATGGCGAGCACGGGCGCGGCCTCCGGCATCGTGACCGCGCCGATCCACAAGAAGGCGCTCAAGGATGGGGCGGATTTTCCGCACCCCGGCCACACCGAATACCTTGCCGCACTGGCCGGCGGGGCGAAGGTGGTGATGATGCTCGCCTGTCCCGAGTTGCGCGTCGTGCCCGCGACCATCCACATCGCGCTCGACCGCGTGGCGGCGGAGCTGACGCCCGACCTTCTGGAAACCGTGCTGCGTGTCACCCACGCGGGCCTGCGCCGCGACTTCGCCGTCGCGGCCCCCCGCATCGCGGTCGCGGGCCTGAACCCCCACGCGGGCGAAGGCGGCACCATGGGCCGGCAGGAGGTGGAGTGGATCGCGGCCCTTGTCGCCCGCCTCGCCCCCGACCTCGGCTGCTTCGGCCCGCTGCCCGCCGACACGATGTTCCACGCGGCGGCCCGCGCGACCTATGACGCGGCGGTCTGCATGTATCACGACCAGGCCCTGATCCCGATCAAGACCATCGACTTCGCCGGCGGTGTGAACGTGACGCTGGGGCTGCCCTTCATCCGCACCTCGCCCGACCACGGGACGGCCTTCGACATCGCCGGTCGCGGCGTCGCGGACCCCACGTCGATGGTCGCCGCGATCCGCATGGCCCGCGACATGGCCGCCCGGCGCGCCTTGGCTTGACCCCGCTGGCCCGCTAAGGCGGGACATGATCGACGACCTTCCCCCCCTGCGCGAGGTGATCGCGGCACACGACCTGCGCGCGAAGAAGGCGCTCGGGCAGAACTTCCTGCTCGACCTGAACCTGACGGCGCGGATCGCGCGGATCGCGGGGCCGCTCGACGGGGTCGACGTGCTCGAGGTGGGGCCCGGCCCCGGCGGCCTGACGCGCGGATTGCTGGCCGAAGGGGCGCGCAAGGTGCTGGCCGTGGAAAAGGACGCGCGTTGCCTGCCCGCGCTGAAGCAGATCGCGGCGGCCTGGCCGGAGCGGCTCGAGGTCGCCCACGCCGATGCCCTGACGCTCGACGTCGCGGGGCATCTGGCTCCGCCGTGGCGCATCGTGTCGAACCTGCCCTACAACGTGGGCACCGAGCTTCTGGTCCGCTGGCTCACGCCCGCGACCTGGCCGCCGCCCTGGGACAGCCTGACCCTGATGTTCCAGAAAGAGGTAGCGGAGCGGATCGTCGCCGCGCCGGGATCGAAGGCCTATGGGCGGCTCGCCGTTCTGGCGCAGTGGCGCTGCGATGCCCGCATCGCCATGACCCTGCCGCCGGAGGCGTTCAGCCCCCCACCCAAGGTCCATTCCGCCGTCGTCCACCTGACCGCCCTGCCCGAGCCCCGCTTCCCGGCCGACCCGCAGGTCCTGGAACGCGTGGTGGCCAAGGGGTTCAACCAGCGCCGCAAGATGCTGCGCGCGGCGCTGCGCGGCCTGGCCCCGGACATCGAGGACCGCCTGCGCGCCGCCGGGATCGAGCCGACGCAGCGCGCCGAACAGGTACCGCTGGAAGGCTGGTGCGCCCTGGCGCGGCAGCTGGCCTAGGCGGCGTCTTCGGGGGTCGCGTCGGGCGTGTTCGACGGGGCATCCGACGCCGGCGCCTTCTTGCGGGTGCGGGTGCGCTTGGGCTTTTCGGGCTTGGGCGCGGCATCGGCACCCGACTCCGGCGTCTCGACCGGGCCGCTGTCGGCCTCGGGCGCGTCGATCACGTCGCTTGCGGTCTGCTGCGGTTCGGGCTTTTCGCGCCGGCGGTTGCCGCCCTGGGGCGCACTGCGCTGCGGCCGGCCGCCCTGCGGGGCGTTGTCCTGCGCCTCGGGCTGGCGATCCTGCTGGCCGCCGTTCTGGTTGTCGCCCTGCGGGTTTCCACCCGGCTGGCCACCGCCCTGCTGCTGGCCACCGCCCTGCTGCTGTTGGCGCGCGTCGATTTCCTTCTGCGCGGCCGCAAGCATCCGCGTATAGTGTTCGCCGTGCTGCTGGAAGTTCTCGACCGCGACCCGGTCGCCCGAAAGCTGAGCGTCGCGGGCAAGCTGGGCGTATTTCTCGATGATCTGCGCGGGCGTGCCGCGCACCTTGCCCTCGGGCCCCGAGCTGTCGAAGACGCGATTGACGATGTTTCCGCCGCCCTGGGGGCCGCGGCTACGGTTCTTGTTCCGCGAACGGGACTTGCTGCTTCTCATAAGTGGGGTGTTTCCGCTGGTCTTTGCCGGGGACCGGTGCCCGCCCACGCGGGTCGTCACGGTCCGGATTGATCGGGCGTGCATCCCGGATGAGGGGCTGGGCCGGAAATCACCGACGCCGCGTCAACTTTCGGATGCAGGTCGGTTATGAAAGCCTATTTTCCCGATCACAAGCCGATTCGTCAGGAACGGCGGCTTTTTTCCGCCCGAACCACGCGATTTCGGCCATTTATGTCGCAGACCACCGTAATTCCGGCGAACCCCGCTTCCGCGAACAGCGCCGACACCACATCGGCCTGGGTCGGCCCGATCTCGACCATGAGGTGCCCGCCTTCCGCTAGATGCGCCCCCGCCCCCGCCGCGATGGCGCGATAGGCGTCGAGCCCGTCGCCGCCGGGGGTCAATGCGCCCTGCGGCTCCCACTCGCGGACCTCGGGCTCAAGCTCGGCCATTTCGCCCTCCGCGATATAGGGCGGGTTCGACACGATCAGGTCGAACGGGCCCTCCACCCCGGCGAACCAATCGGCGCGCCGGAACCCTGCCCGCGCGCCCACGCCCGTCGCCGCCGCGTTGCGCCGCGCCACCGCCAGCGCCGCCTTCGACACGTCGGTGCCGAGGCCTGTCGCCGCGGGGCGTTCGTGCAGCAGCGACAAAAGGATGCAGCCCGATCCGGTCCCGAGGTCCAGCACCCGGTCGAAGGGTTCGGCCAGCGCCGCCTCGACCAGGGTTTCGGTGTCGGGCCGGGGGTCCAGCACGTCGCGGGTCACGATGAAGTCATGCGCCCAGAACGCGCGCCGCCCGATGATCTGCGACACAGGCTCCCGCACCGCGCGGCGGTCGAGCCAGACGGCGAAGGTCGCGTCGTCGGGGGCTTCGCGGCGCAGGCGGGCCGCGTCGCCCGCCGGGTCCGGCACGCCCGCCGCTGCCAGCCGCGCGCGGGCGTCGTCGGTCACGCCCCCATCTCGGCCAGTTGCGCCGCCTGAAGGTCGGCGGTCAGCGCGTCGATCACCTCGTCCAGGTCGCCCTGCATTACCGCGCCCAGCGAATAGAGGGTCAGGTTGATCCGGTGGTCCGTCATGCGCCCTTGCGGAAAGTTGTAGGTGCGGATGCGCTCCGACCGGTCGCCGGTGCCGACCTGGCTTTTCCGGTCGGCCGACCGCTCGGCATCCCGCGCCGCCCGTTCCGCGTCATAGAGCCGTGCGCGCAGGACGTTCATCGCGATCTCGCGGTTGCGATGCTGCGACTTCTCGGAGGACGTCACCACGATGCCGGTGGGCAGGTGGGTGATCCGCACGGCCGAGTCGGTGGTGTTGACGTGCTGCCCGCCCGCGCCCGATGCGCGCATGGTGTCGATGCGGATGTCGGTCGCGGGTATCTCGATGTCCACCGCCTCCGCCTCAGGCAGGACGGCGACGGTCGCGGCGGAGGTATGGATGCGCCCGCCCGATTCCGTCGCCGGAACGCGCTGCACGCGGTGCACGCCGCTTTCGAACTTGAGGCGCGCGAAGACGTTCTCGCCCTCGATCCGGGCGACCAGCTCTCGCACGCCGCCGAGGTCGCTCTCCTGCCGCTCGACCACCTCCATGGTCCAGCCGCGCGCCTCGGCATAGCGGCGGTACATCGCCTCCAGGTCGCCCGCGAACAGCGCCGCCTCCTCGCCGCCGGTGCCCGGCCTGATCTCCAGGATGGCGGGGCGCGCGTCGGCCGCGTCGCGCGGCAGGAGCGCGATCTGCAATTCGTCCTCGGCCCGCGCCAGCGCCACCTGCAGCTCCGGCAGCTCGGCCTGCGCCAGCTCGCGCATCTCGGGGTCGGGCAGCATGGCCTCCGCCTCCGCGATCTGGTCCGACAGGCGCCGCCAGTCCGCGATGCGCTCGGCCACGGGCTTCAGCTCCGCATACTCCCGCGTCAGCCCGGCGATCTCGGACGCATCGGGCCCGGCGTTCAGCCGCGCTTCGAGGTATTCGAAACGGGCGGTGATCTGGTCAAGGCGCTCGGTCGGGATCATGGCGGCGTGATGAGGCGCGGAGGGGGGTCAGGTCAAGGGCGGGCTTGTGCTATGATGGCTGCCGGAGGTGTCGTCGATGACCCGTCTCGCAATCCTGCTCTGCCTCGCGGCCCTGCCCGCACTGGCGCAACCGACCTATCCCGGCGGACGGCCAATCGAATGTTATTGCACCGCCACCGATGGCGGCCGTTTCGAGCTGGGCGAGCGGACCTGCCTGACGGTGGGCGGGCGCAGCTTCATGGCCCTGTGCGACATGTCCCTCAACGTGCCGATCTGGCGCGACACGGGGCAGCCCTGCGTCACGGGCTGATCCGCAGGTACCGCGTCAGGGCCCGGTAGTCCTTGCGCGGCCCCCGGACCCGCCAACGCAGGGTCCAGCGCGTGCGGGCGCGAAAATCGTAGGCGATGTCATAGACATCCGGCGCGCAGTCGTGGCGCACCACCGCCCGGTCGCCGGGCACCGGCAGACGGTGAAAGGGCCGCCCGTCGGCGAACAGGACCTCCACCCCCTGCACCGTGGCCCGCCACAGCGTCACGCGATGCGCCTCGTATCGACGGCCTGCCTGCTCCAGCGTTCCGGCTTCGGTGCAGCGCAGGACCGTGCCGTCGGGGGCCCAGGTGCTGACGCCGAGGAACCGCGCGCGGGTGCCGTCGCCGTGGCGCAGGACGCGCAGGGTGCGCCAGCGTCCGGCAAGGCCGGCAAGTCGGTCGGCTGGGGTCATCGGCGGGGTTCCTTGCGGGTGCGGCCCCCGCACCCTATGACGCGGCCATCCCGCATGCCACCGAAACGAGGTCCGCCATGATCCCCCGCTACTCCCGCCCCGAGATGGTGGCGATCTGGTCACCCGAGACCAAGTTCCGCATCTGGTTCGAGATCGAGGCCCACGCCTGCGACGCCATGGCCGACCTGGGAGTCATCCCGCGTGAGAACGCCGAGGCCGTGTGGAAGGCGCGCGACGCGGAGTTCGATGTGGCCCGCATCGACGAGATCGAGGCGGTGACGAAGCACGACGTCATCGCCTTCCTGACCCATCTGTCGGAAATCGTCGGCAGCGACGCGGCGCGGTTCGTGCATCAGGGCATGACCTCCTCGGATGTGCTCGACACCACGCTGAACGTGCAGCTGACGCGCGCCGCCGACCTTCTGATCGCGGATGTGGAGGCGCTGATGGCCGCGCTGAAGCGCCGGGCGTATGAGCACAAGGACACCATCCGCATCGGGCGCAGCCACGGCATCCACGCGGAGCCCACGACGATGGGCCTGACATTCGCGCGGTTCCACGCGGAAATGTCCCGCAATCTGAAGCGGTTGAGGACCGCGCGGGAGGAGGTGGCGACGGGAGCCATCTCCGGCGCGGTCGGCACCTTCGCCAACATCGATCCTGCGGTCGAGGCGCATGTTTGCGAAAGGATGGGCCTGACGCCGGAGCCGATCAGCACGCAGGTCATCCCCCGCGACCGCCACGCCGCCTTCTTTTGCGCCTTGGGCGTGGTGGCCAGCAGCATCGAGAACATCGCCACCGAGATCCGCCACATGCAGCGGACCGAGGTGCTGGAGGCGGAGGAGTTCTTCAGCGCCGGCCAGAAGGGGTCGAGCGCCATGCCCCACAAGCGCAATCCTGTGCTGACCGAGAACCTGACCGGGCTCGCGCGCCTTGTCCGCATGGCGGTGACGCCCGCGCTGGAGAACGTGGCGCTGTGGCATGAGCGCGACATCTCGCACAGTTCCGTCGAACGCGCGATCGGGCCGGACGCGACGGTGACGCTCGACTTCGCGCTGGCGCGGCTGACCGGGGTGATCGACAAGCTGGTGATCTATCCCGACAACATGCTGGCGAACATGAACAGGTTCCGGGGCCTCGTGATGTCGCAGCGCGTGCTGCTGGCGCTGACGCAGGCCGGCGTCTCGCGCGAGGACAGCTATCGCCTTGTGCAGCGCAACGCGATGCGGGTCTGGGAGGAGGGCGCCGATTTCCAGACGGAGCTTCTGGCCGACGACGACGTGCGCGCCGCGCTGGGCGAGGATGAGATCCGCGAGAAGTTCGATCTGGGCTACCACACGAAGCACGTCGACACGATCTTCGCGCGGGTTTTCGGCGAATGATCGCGGGGGCGGTGGAAAACGGCTTTGCCGAACGCGATGTTTGCGCTACCGTTACGTCACCCGGAACCAGATGGAGACGCCTATGACGCAGTTCAAGACACTCCTTGCCGCCGCCGCCCTCGCGGGAGCCCCCGGTATGGCACTGGCCGAAGGCTGTAACTGGACCAAGCCTGATCAGGTGACGATGTCCTGCGCCCCCGGTACCGTGCTCGATGCCGCAAGCGGCACCTGCGTCGCGGAAGCGACAAGCTGAGTTCAGGGTCGCCCGGTCTTCATCGGGCGACCCGCGACATAGGTTTCCGCGACGGCGCGGTCGTCGCCCATGACGATCGTCGGAAACACCGCCTCCCAGATATCCCCGGCGCGCGCGTTACGCTGCGCGATCGCGGGGGTGGAGGCCAGATCGAGCACCACCAGATCGGCCATGTTGCCGGGCCCCAGCCGCCCGATGTCGCCCGCATGCAGCGCGCGGGCCGAGCCTTCGGTGGCGAGCCACAGAAGCTGCGCGGGATGCAGGGCAGTGCCGCGGAGCTGAGCCACCTCGTAGGCGGCGGCCATGGTCCGCAGCATCGAAAAGCTGGACCCGCCGCCGGTATCCGTCGCCAGCCCCACCCGCATCAGGCCCGAGAGCCCCATGTCGAACAGGCCCGAGCCGATGAAGGTGTTGGACGTGGGGCAATGGACGAGCGCGGCGCCCACCTCGGCCAGGCGGTCGCGTTCCCGCGGCTCCAGGTGGATCGAATGGCCATAGACGGCGCGGTCGCCCAGCAGGCCATGCGCCTCGTAGACGTCGAGGTAATCGCGCGCGTCGGGGAACAGGTCGCCGACCCAGGCGATCTCGTCCGTTTGCTCCGAAAGATGCGTCTGCATGAGGCAGTCTGGGTGTTCCGCCCAGAGCGCGCCCAGGGCCGAGAGCTGCTCCGGCGTCGATGTCGGTGCGAAGCGGGCCGTGATCACATAGGACGCGCGCCCCTTGCCGTGCCATTTCGCCAGCAGCGCGGCGCTGTCGTCATGGGCCAATTGCGCGGTGTCGCGCAGGTCGTCCGGGGCATTGCGGTCCATGCAGGTCTTGCCCGCCCAGACGGCCATGCCGCGCGCGTCCGCCGCGTCGAAGATGGCATCGACGCTTTCGGGGTGGATCGTGCAATAGCTGCTGACCGAGGTGGTGCCGTTCGCTAGCACGAGATCCAGATACCGTTCGGCGATCTCGCGGGCGTGGTCCGGATCGCCGAACCGCGCCTCCTCCGGGAAGGTATAGGTATTGAGCCAGTCGATCAGCCGCTTGCCCCAGGACGCGATGATCGCGGTCTGCGGATAATGCACATGCGCGTCCACGAAGCCCGGCAGGATCAGCGCATCGCCGTGGTCGATCACCTGCGCCTGCGGGTGGCGCGCGCGCAGGTCGTCGGCCGTGCCGGTGTCGGTGATCCGCCCGGCGTCCACGGCCACCGCGCCCCGTGCGTCGTGCCGGGCGGCGTCCGCGGGCGGCGTGGCGAAGGGATCGGCGGCGAAGGCCAGCGTCTGGCCGAGCAGGAGCGTTGTCATCCGGCTGTCGTAGCCTGCAGCGGAAATCGCCGCTACCCCTGACGCGCGCCACGGGTTATCCCCCGCGCACCGACCCCGGAGGACCGATGGCCGAGACCGACGATCAGACCCTGACCGACGCCCAGGACGACCCCATCGAGGAGGACGTCGAACTGGACCAGCCGCGCCTGCGCCAGATCCGCGAGGCGGTCGAGGCGGGTGACGGCGAGACGCTGGCGCACCTGCTGGAGCCCCTGCACGGCGCCGACGTGGCCGACCTTCTGGAGCAGCTGGACGACGGGCCGCGACGGCGGCTGATCGCGCTCTGGCCGCACGGGATCGACGGGGAGATCCTGTCGGAACTGGACGAGTCGCTGCGCGAGGAGGTGCTGGCCGCCCTGCCCCCGGAGGACGTGGTCGAGGCGGTGCGCGAGCTCGACACCGACGACGTCGTCGACCTGATCGAGAATCTGGAGGACGCGAGCCAGGCGGGCGTCATCCTCGATGCGCTGGAAGCCGTGGACCGGGTGGCGGTCGAACAGGCGCTCGGCTTCCCGGAATATTCCGCTGGCCGCCTGATGCAGCGCGAAGTCGTGATCGCGCCGTCCTTCTGGACGGTGGGTCAGGCCATCAACCACCTCCGCGGCGCCGACGACCTGCCGGAGCAGTTCTACCACGTCATCCTGGTCGACCCCCGGATGCGGCCCGTGGGCTATGTCACGCTGGGCAAGATCCTGTCGTCCGCGCGGGAGACTCCGCTGGCCGAGATCGAGGAGGAGAGCTTCCGCACCTTCTATGCCACCGACCCGGAGAGCGAGGTGGCCTATGCCTTCAACCAGTACCACCTGATCTCGGCCGCCGTGGTCGATGCCGACGACCGCCTGCTGGGCGTCATCACGATCGACGATGCCATGGCGGTGCTGGACGAGGAAGCCGAGGAGGATATCCTGCGCCTGGCCGGCGTCGACAGCGAAGGGTCGCTGTCGGACCGGGTGCTGGGCACGGTGCGGCGGCGGTTCCCGTGGCTGGCGGTGAACCTGCTGACGGCGATCCTGGCATCGGTCGTCATTTCGCAATTCGAGGGGGTCATCACCGAGATCGTGGCCCTCGCCGTCCTCATGCCCATCGTGGCGTCGATGGGCGGCAACGCGGGCACGCAGTCGCTGACCGTGGCGGTGCGTGCCCTGGCGACGCGCGACCTGACCGGGGCGAACGTCTGGCGCGTCATCCGGCGCGAGGTTCTGGCGGGAGGCATCAACGGCGTGGCCTTTGCCGTCATCATGGCGGTGGTCGGGCTGCTCTGGTTCGGGTCGCCCATGCTGGGCCTGGTGATCGCGGTCGCCATGGTCATCAACCTGGTGGTCGCGGGTCTGGCCGGGGTGGGCATTCCCGTGATCCTGCAGAAGATCGGCGTGGACCCGGCGCTGGCCTCGGGGGCGTTCGTGACGACGGTGACGGATGTGGTGGGGTTCTTCGCTTTCCTCGGGCTTGCCGCGCTCTGGCTGCTGTGAGGCCACGCGGAAGGCCGCCGGGGCCGTGTCACGGGCCGGGGCGGTGGAAGGGTCGCTCGGGTACCGAAGTCCAACATCGCTGCGGCGCCGGGTTCCGGGTGGAACCTGTCGGGCCGATCCCCCGTGCCATTGGGGGACATCCCTGCCCCTTGGGTAGACCCAAGGAGGCCCGTGGCGGACCACGGGCGTGCCGGCGGGCGGGAAAGCCCGTCATTCGATGTGAGGTGCGACCGCTTTCCAGGGCGGACCGCATCTCTGCGCGCAGGGCCGTTCTGAGGGCGATCGGTTAAGGATCGGTTGACGCGCGGGAAATTTTCAGACCGCGGCGTCGAGAAGCGCCTGGGCCGCGCCGCGCGCCGCGTCGGTGATCGTGTCGCCCGCCAGCATCCGCGCGAGTTCGTCCACCCGCTCATCCCGCGCAACGGGCGTCACGGTGGAGAGCGTCACGTCGCCCGAGATGCGCTTTTCCACGCGCCAGTGATGGTCGCCCAGGGCCGCGACCTGCGGCGAATGGGTCACGACCAGCACCTGCCCGCCGTCGGCCAGCGCCTTGAGCCGGCGGCCCACGGCATCGGCGGTCGCGCCGCCCACGCCGCGGTCGATCTCATCGAAGATCAGCGTCAGGCTGCGGTCGCCGCCGGTCAGGCAGACCTTGAGCGCCAGCAGGAAGCGGCTGAGTTCGCCCCCCGAGGCGATCTTGTTGAGCGGGCCGGAGGGGGCGCCGGGGTTGGTCGCCACCTCGAACGCCACCTCGTCGACGCCGTCGGGGCCGGGCGTGCCGGGGAGGACGAGCGTGGTGAAGGTCGCGCGGTCCATCCGGAGCGGCGCCAGTTCGCGGGCCATGGCCGTGTCGAGCCGCGCGGCGGCGGCGGTGCGAGTCGCGGTCAGCTCCCCGGCGGCGCGGTCGTAGTCGGCCTGGGCGGCCCGTTCCGCAGCGGCAAGCTCCGCCAGCCCACCTTCGGACGCGTCGAGCAGGTCGAGCCGTGCGCGCAGGTCCGCGCCGAGGTCGGGCAGGTCGTCGGGCTGCACTCCGTGCTTGCGGGCCAGCGCGCGGATGGCGAACAGGCGCTCCTCGGCCTCCTCGAGCTCATGCGGATTGAACGACAGCGCGTCGAGACAGGACTCGACGCCCGCCTGCGCTTCGGAGAGTTCGACCATGGCACGGTTCAGCGCGTCGATGGCGGGCACGAGCGTTTCGGCCGCGTCCTCCATCGCCCCTTCGAGCCAGCGGGTCGCGTCGATCATCTGCCCTTCGGCACCTTGCGGGCCAATGGCGGTCAGCGCGCGGCCGACGTCATCGCGGATGCGCTCGGCGCCCTGCATCGTGCGGCGGCGGGTGTCGAGCTCGGCCTCCTCGCCCGGCTGGGGGTCGAGGCGCTCGAACTCGGCGGCGGCGTGGCGCAGGAAATCCTCCTCGGCCTTCGCCTCATTCCGCCGCGCCTCGGCCTGCTTCAGCGCGCGCCGCGCGAGGCTGAGCGCGGACCAGGCGCGGGCCACGGGGGCGATGTCGCTGCCCGCGAAGGCGTCGAGCAGGGCGCGGTGGCCATGCACGTCGAGAAGGCCGCGGTCGTCGTGCTGCCCGTGCAGCTCCAGCAGCGTGTCCGACAGCGCGCGCAGCACATCGCCCGACACGCGGGTGCCGTTGACCCAGGCCGTCTTGCGCCCGTCTCGGGTGTTGACGCGCCGCAGCAGCAGTTCGCCGTCCTCCGCACCGATGGAATGTTCGGCGAGCACGGCGTGGGCGGCATGGCCGGGGGGCAGATCGAAGCTGGCCGTGACCTCGCCCTGATCGGCGCCCTGCCGGACCAGTTCGGCGCGGCCGCGCCAGCCCAGAACGAAGCCCAGGCTGTCGAGAAGAATGGATTTGCCCGCCCCGGTTTCCCCGGTCAGCACGTTCAGCCCCGCGCCGAGGTCCAGCGCCAGGCGGTCGATGATGAGCATGTCGCGGATTTCAAGCGAGCGGAGCATGGCGTCCAACAGGGGCGGGCCGGGCCCACCGGCGCATCAAAGCCAGCGGCCCTGGATCGTGCGGCGGTAGACATCGTTGAGCCAGTTGGTTCCCGCAGCCTCGGGGGCGAGGCCCTGGCCGGTCAACTGCCGATAGGCGTCGTCGTAGAAGGGGGAGGACTGGAAGTTGTAGCCCAGGATCGCGCCCGCCGTCTGCGCCTCCTGCGTGAGGCCGAGGGCCAGATAGGCCTCGACCAGGCGCAGCAACGCCTCCGGCGTGTGGGTCGTGGTCTGGAACTCCTCGACCACGGCGCGGAAGCGGTTGATCGCGGCTGGGTAATGGCCCCGCTTGAGGTAGTAGCGCCCGATTTCCATCTCCTTGGCGGCGAGATGGTCGAAGGCCAGATCGAACTTCAGCATCGAGGACCGGGCATATTCGCTGTCGGGATATTGCTCGATCACGGTACGGAGCGACTGCAGCGCCTGGAAGGTCAGCCCCTGGTCGCGGCCGACCTGGTCGATCTGATCGTAATAGCTGAGCGCGAGGAGATACTGCGCATAGGCCGCGTCTTCATCCGCCGGATAGAAGTCGATGAACCGCTGGGCGGCGGCGCGGGCATTCTCGTAATCGCCGTCCTTGTGATAGGCGAAGGCCTGCATGATGAGGCCGCGCTTGGCGAAATCGGAATAGGGATAGAGGCGCTCCACCTCGGCAAAGAGGCGCGCGGCGTCGTCGGCCTGCCCGCGCGACAGCTGCAACTCGGCCTGGCGATAGATGGTGTCGGCGTCGGTATCCTCGAGCGCGAGTTCCCGGTCGCCGCCGCCGCAGGCCGCCAGAACAGAACAAATCGCCAGTGCCGCCAAAGGCTTGACGATGCGCAACTGAAGACGTTCGGTCATTCGGTCAATTCCCTGCCCACGCCCGCCGGGGGCATGGCGGCACCATAGTCCAGCGGGTCGGGGCTGTGAAGCACCGGGCGGCGAAAAGGCGGCTCACAGGTGCTCGAAGACGTCCTGCTCCAGACCGGCGCCCGGCAGCAGGCGGCACTCCGCCTCGGTCAGGGTGCGGATGCGGTAGGCGAGCGGATCGGCGAACAGCGCGCGCAGCAGGCGGTTCGTCATCGCATGGCCCGCGCGCACGCCGGTGTAGCGGCCCAGGATCGGCGCGCCGGCGAGCGCCAGATCGCCCAGGGCGTCGAGCATCTTGTGGCGCACGGCCTCGTCCACATGGCGGAAGCCCTCGGGGTTCACCACGCGCGCGCCGTCGACGACGACCGCGTTCGCCAGGCTGCCGCCCAGGGCCTTGCCCGCCGCGCGCATGGCGTCGACGTCGGACTGGCGGCAGAAGGTACGGCTGTCGCAGAGTTCGCGCACGAAAGTGCCGTTCGACAGGCGCAGGATCTTGCGCTGGTGGCCGATGGCGGCGTCGGCGAAGTCGATGCAGAAGTCGATCTCGAGCTCGTCGGCCGGGGTCAGCGTGGCGGAAGCCAGGCCGTCGGTGACACTGACGCGACGCAGCACCTCGATCACGTGGACAGGCGCGTCGAGACGACGGACGCCGGTCCGCAGGATGGCGCGCACGAACTCGGCAGCGGAGCCGTCGAGGATCGGGACCTCGGGGCCGTCGATGTCGAGGATGGCGTTCAGCACGCCGCAGCCCGACAGCGCCGCCATGACGTGTTCGATGGTCGAGACGGAGACTCCGGCTTCGTTCACCAGCAGGGTGCAGAGGGGCGAAGCCTCGACCGAGTCGTGGCGCGCGGGGATCATGGTATTGCCGTCGAGATCCGTGCGGCGGAACCAGATGCCATGGTTGGCGGGCGCGGGATGGATGGTCAGGCGCGCGGGCAGGCCGCCGTGTAGACCGGTGCCTGCGAAGCGGATGACGTCCTTGACTGTCGTTTGCATGTGCCTACCCGATCTATTCTGCGCGCCGCGTTTCCGGCACTTTCCTTGATCGTCAGCTAGGCGCCCCTGCCCCGCCACGCAATTCAACCTCGGTTACGGGGTGAAACAGGCGGCGGACGGGATAGGCGGAAACTTGCCCATGTCTTCCGGGGCGGCGTTTACCGCATGGTAATCAGTCTGTTGGCATCATGCGCGGCAGGCGGCCGGCGACCGTGGCGGCGGGCAAACGTGAAGGGCCGGGGCGATGGATTCCGCCTTCCGCAACGGCAACGGCGGCCCGTTGGGGCCGCCGCCAATGCAGGGTTCGGGTGCGTTCCCGGCCGGTCAGTTCGCCTGACGGCGCAGGAAGGCGGGGATCTCGATCCGCTCGTCCTCGGGCTGCTGCTGGGCGGCGGGGGCCACGGGGGCCGCGGCAGGACGCTGCACCGGGGTGTCGCCTGCCGTGCCGGTCATGCGGTTGATGAGGGAGCCGATGCCGAAACGGGCCCCCGCATCGCCCTGCGGCGCGGCGGACGGACGCGGCGGCGCTTCGCGGCGTTCGCCGTTCAGCACGGCCGCACGCAGACGCTCCATCGCCTCGGGCGAGGGGGCGCCGGAAGGGCGCGGCGCGGTGAAGGCGGCAGGCGCCTCGGCCGCGTGGACGACGGGCTGCGGCGGCGCCGGGGTATAGGCGGGGGGCGGCAGGTCGTCGGCGGCGGTCGGGCTGCCGAAGAACTGGTCGGCGGCCTCGGCTTCCTCGGCCTGCTCCTGGTCGACGGCGTCGAAGAAGCTGGGCGTCGACGGCTCGACACGGGTGGCGGCAGGTGCCGGCTCGGAGGCGGCTTGCGGCGCCGCGGCCGCGGCAGCGGGCTTGGCCTCGACCGCGGGGGCGCCGGTTTCCGACAGGCGACGGCGGGGCATCGGCGCCTCGGTCGTGGCACGGGCGTCGATGCCGGTGGCGACCACCGACACGCGCATCACGCCCTCCATCGCCGGGTCGAGCGTCGAGCCCACGATGATGTTAGCATCCTCGTCCACTTCCTTGCGGATGCGGTTGGCGGCTTCGTCCATCTCGAACAGGGTCAGGTCGTGCCCGCCGGTGATGTTGATGAGAACGCCCTTGGCGCCCGACAGCGACAGTTCGTCAAGCAGCGGGTTCGCTATGGCCTTTTCCGCGGCCTCGACGGCGCGGTCGTCGCCTTCGGCCTCGCCCGTGCCCATCATGGCCTTGCCCATCTCGTCCATGACGGAGCGGACGTCGGCGAAATCGAGGTTGATCATGCCCGGACGGACCATCAGGTCGGTCACGCCCTTGACGCCCTGATAGAGCACGTCGTCGGCCATCGAGAACGCCTCGGTGAAGGTCGTCTTCTCGTTGGCAAGGCGGAACAGGTTCTGGTTCGGAATGATGATGAGGGTGTCCACGACCTTCTGCAGGGCCTCGACGCCCTCCTCGGCCTGGCGCATGCGCTTGGAGCCCTCGAACTGGAAGGGCTTGGTCACGACGCCGACGGTCAGGATGCCCAGCTCGCGCGCGGCCTGCGCGATGATCGGGGCCGCGCCGGTGCCGGTGCCGCCGCCCATGCCGGCGGTGATGAAGCACATGTGCGCGCCGGACAGGCGGTCCACGATCTCCTCGATCGTCTCCTCCGCGGCGGAGGCGCCGACCTGCGGGCGCGCGCCGGCGCCCAGACCCTCGGTCACGCGGGCGCCGAGCTGGATGCGGGCGGGCGCCTGGTTCTGGGCCAGCGCCTGCGCGTCGGTATTGGCGACGACGAATTCGACGCCCTCCAGGTCTTTCTGGATCATGTTGTTGACGGCGTTGCCACCTGCCCCACCGACGCCGAAGACGGTAATGCGCGGACGCAGGTCCAGCTCAGTGGTCGCACCGGGAATGGTGAGGTTCAATGTCATTGCTCTTGTCCACCTGTGATTTACGGCCCTGCCTCAGGCCAGCTTTGCAGCGTTTTCCGCTTATTCTTCACCTTAAGGTAACGGGTTTGAAAACGTCCGTCACCCCAAAAACGAATCGACTGTCTCAAATGTGGCGAAAAATTGTCTTGTTTCACCAATTGTCGCGGAACCACCTGACGGCGCGGCGCAAACTGCGACCCGACGCGCGCTCGGGAACGGGCTCGAAGTCCCAGAATTCGTCCTGCGGCTCGGCGCCCTGCATGCAGAGGCCGACGCAGGCCGCGAAGGCCGGACCCTTGGCCGCTTCGGGAAGGCCGTGGACGCGCAGCGGCCGGCCGAGCCGGACCTGGTTGCCGAGAATGCGCGCGGCGAGCTGATCGAGGCCCGGAAGCTGCGAGGCGCCGCCGGTCAGGACGATGCGCTGGCTCGGCAGGTCGCGGAAGCCCGCCTCGTCCAGCCGGGCGCGGACCTCCTCCAGGATCTCCTCCATCCGGGGGCGGATGATGCCGATGAGTTCGGTGCGCGTGACCGACCGGCGGTCGTGGTGCCAGTCGCCGGTATCCGCCTCCAGCGCGATGAGTTCGCGGTCGTCCATCCCGGTCGCATGGACCCCGCCGTAGCGCGTCTTGATCTTCTCGGCCGCGTCCGCGGGGATGCGGAGGCCCTGGCTGATGTCGGAGGTCACATGCGCTCCGCCGAAGGGCACGGTGTCGGCAAAGACCATGTGCTTGCGCATGAAGATCGAGATGCCGGTTGTGCCGCCGCCCATGTCGATGCAGGCCGCGCCCAGTTCCTTCTCGTCCTCGACCAGCGCCGAAGTGGCGGCGGCATAGGGGGCGGAAGCGAGGCCCGCGAGTTCCAGGTCGCAGCGGTGGATGCAGGTAAGCAGGTTCTCGATGGCGTGGGCGTCGACGGACAGCAGATGCATGTCGGTGCGCAGCATCTCGCCGGTCTGACCGCGGGGATCGCGCAGGGTGGTGCGGTGGTCGATGCCGAAGTTGACGGGCTGGGCGTGCAGCACCTCGCGCCCCGGCCCGATATCGGGGGTCTCGATCGACGACAGAACGCGGCCGACGTCGTGGACGGTGCACGGTCCGGCGTCGAGCATCACCTCGCCAGACAGTGGCCAGGAGGTCGGGCGCCCGCCGGAGAAGCAGGCGATGACGTGATCGACGCGGACGTTCGCCATCTTCTGCGCGCCCTGGATGGCGGTGCGGATGGCGCGTTCGGTCTCGGGCATGGCGTCGACCTCGCCCTGCCGGATGCCGCGCGACCGGGTGGTGGAGGCGCCGATGACGCGGAAGTTCGACTGCCCCGCCATGTGGCCCACGCCCTCGCCCTGGGGGGTGTTCTCCTCGAACCTGAGGACGAGGCAGGCGGTCTTGAAGGTGCCCACGTCGAGAATGGCGACGACGCCGCGCTGGAGGGCGGCCTGACGTTTGCGGCGCATGGCGCGTTGGGCGTGGAAAAGACGGCTCATTCGATGCTCTCGATATCGGCTTCGGACAGGGAAAGGGACAGGCGCTCAAGCTCCTGCAGGTCCTTCAGCTCGGCGCGGGCGGCGGGGCTGAGGCGCAGGACGGGGCGGCCGGGAAGGCGCAGGTCGACCACGGTGACGTCACGCGACAGCACGTCCTTGACGGCATGCATCGCCAGCGCACGGTCGAGCGCCGCGGCGGGGCCATCTTCGGGCAGCGCGATGCGCTGGCCGCGCGTCAGAACCACGTCCCAGCGGCGGTTGCCCACGCGGGTCAGGCCGATCAGGCGGTCGGTGATGGGGGTGGCCGCGCCGATCAGGGTCAGCGCCTCGGGCACGCGGGTCTCGGCCCCCTCGCCCGCGATGAGCGGCAGCGCGCCCGCCGAGGCGATGTCGTCGAGCGTGGCGACGCGGTGACCGGTGGCGTCCAGCACCTCGACCTTGCCGTCCTGGATCCAGGCGACGGCGGGCTGGCGTTCGGTGATCTTGAGGAGTAGCACGCCGCCCGATTTCACCCGCACCTCGGCATCCAGAACCGGGTCGAGGCTGACGAGCGCGGCGTGGAGCGCGTCGATGTCGAGCTGGAATTGCGACAGCGGCAGGTCGATGGGCAGCGCCTCCTGGATATCGGACTGAAGCTGGTCGCTGGCGCCTTCGATCCGCAGGAGGCCGACCATGAACTCCGGACGGTCCTGAAAGCTGCGGATGATGCTCTCGTAGCCATCCACGATGGCCGTGACCCGGACGGGGTCGTTGATGTACCAGGTGAACAGGAAGACGAAGCCGAAGCTGGGGATGCCGGTGCGCACCAGCGCGCGGAACAGCGGCGTGAGCCACAGCCGCTGCATCCGGTACTGCCATTTCGACGGCGCGGGATCGGTGCCGGCGGGGCGCTTCAGCGGTCGCATGACGCCTCCTCGACCAGCTGGCGGCAGAGCGCGCCGAAGGTGATGCCGTGGTGCGCGGCCTGCTCGGGGCTGAGCGATGTGGGCGTCATTCCGGGTTGCGTGTTCGTCTCCAGCAGGATCAGGCCCGCGGCCCCGCGGGTGTCGTCCCAGCGAAAATCGGTGCGGCTGATCGAGCGGCAGCCGAGGGCCGCGTGGGCACGCAGGGCGTAATCCTGACAGGCCGCGAAGATTTCCGGCGGCAGGTCGGCGGGCAGCGTGTGGCGGCTGCCGCCGGTGGCGTATTTGGCGTCGTAGTCGTACCAGCCGTCGGTGTGGATTTCCGTCACCGTCAACGCCCGGTCGCCCAGCACGGTGCAGGTGAGTTCGCGGCCGGGCGCATAGGTTTCGACCATGACGGTGCCGGGCATGGTGTCGGCCAGTCGCGGCGGCTCATCGGTGCCTTCGTGGACGATGTAGATACCGACGGAGGAGCCTTCGTTGTTCGGCTTGACGACATAGGGCGGCGGCAGGACGTGGGCGGCCATGGCCTCGGCGCGCGACACGATCCGGCTTTCGACCACCGGCAGGCCCGCGGCGCGATAGATGTCCTTGGTGCGCGTCTTGTCCATGGCGGTGGCGGAGGCCAGCACGCCCGAATGGGTATAGGGCAGGCGCAGCCATTCGAGCAGGCCCTGCACGCAGCCGTCCTCGCCCCAGCGGCCGTGCAGGGCGTTGAAGACGACGTCGGGGGCCGTGGCGCAAAGGAGCGCGACGAGATCGTCGCCCGCGTCGATCTCGGACACGTCGAAGCCTTCCTCGCGCAGCGCGAAGGCACAGCCGCGTGCCGACGAGAGGCTGACCTCACGCTCCGCCGAAGGGCCGCCCATCAGGACGGCGACATGCTTGGGTGTCCTGCCCGACATACCCGATATCCTGCGCCTCGCCGGGTCGTTCGTGCCTCGGCTTGTTCTTGTCTCCCCGGCCTCTCGCGGGCCGTTGCGGGGTGCGGGTCATTCGCCCGACTGGTCCGGGCCGTCGCCGACCCGCATTATCTCCCACTCTAGCGTCAATCCGCTGGTCTCGAAAACCCTCTTTCGCACCTCCTCGCCCAATCCTTCAAGATCGGCGGCAGTGGCATTGTTCTGATTCACCAGAAAGTTGGGGTGCTTCGGCGACATGATGGCCCCGCCGCGCGTCGCGCCGCGCATCCCCGCATCGTCGATCACCTTCCACGCCTTCAACTCCTGGCTGTCGTCGGCGCGGCCGGTGCTGCTGAACCCCGCGGGGTTGCGGAAGGTGGAGCCGGCGCTGCGGTCCTTCGTCGGCTGGCTCGCGTCGCGACGGGCGAGTTGATCGGCCATCCGCTGCTCCAGGGCCTGCGGGTCGCCGGCGTCGGCGCGGAAGGTGGCGCGGGTGAGGACGTGGCCGGGCGGAATGGCGCTGCTGCGATAGGCGAGCTTCAGGTCGGCGGCGGGAATGGTCACGAGGTCGCCCGTGCGGGTGACGGCCTGAACTTCCTCCAGTCGGTCGGCCACGTAGCTGCCGTAGCAGCCCGCGTTCATGGCGACGGCGCCGCCGATGCTGCCCGGGATGGTGCGAAGGAAGGTGAGGTCGCGCCCCGCCTGCGCCGCCTTGCGCGCGACATGGGCGTCGAGCGCGGCGGCCCCCGCGTGGACCCGGTCGCCGTCGATGTCGATGCCGTTGAAGCCGCGGCCCAGGCGGACGACCACGGCCCGCAGCCCCCCGTCGCGCACGATCAGGTTCGACCCCACGCCCATGGGGAAGACCGGGACCGCGGTGTCGAGTGCAGCGAGAAACGCGCGCAGGTCGTCGAGGTCGGCGGGCTGGAACAGCGCATCCGCCGGTCCGCCGACGCGCAGCCATGTCAAGTCGGCGAGGGAGCGGTTTTCGGTCAGGGTGCCGCGCACCTCGGGGTAGGTCATCGCAGCAATCCCCGCGCCCAGCGAAGCGCGTATCGCAGCGGCCAGCGCAGGACGAGCGCGAGGACCGCGACCCCGACGAGGAGCCAGCCCGCCCCCATGGACCGGCCGAGCCACACGAGGAGCGGCACGCCCGTCACGATCAGCCCGCCCGCGGCATACCATGTCTGGCGGCCGCGAAGCGTGACCATCAGCACCCAGGCCGCCACGACCCAGAGGCAGAGCCCGACGCCCGCCATGCCGCCCGTCAGGCCGCCGCCCGGTTCAGCCGGGCGGGCAGCGCGACGGCCCAGCCCGAGATCGTGCCCGCGCCGAGGCAGACCACGATATCGCCCGGCCGCGCCTGTTCGCGCACGAGACGCTCCAGATCGTCCTCGCCCGTCACGGCGCGGGCATGCCGGTGGCCGGTTCGGATGAGACCCGCCACCAGATCGTCACGGCCCGCACCCTCGATCGGATCTTCGCCCGCCGCGTAGACGTCGGCGATGCCCACCACGTCGGCATCGGCGAAACAACCGCAGAAGTCGTCGAACAGGTCGCGCAGACGCGAGTAGCGATGCGGCTGGTGGATGGCGATGACGCGGCCGGTGTCGCCGATGGATTGGCGTGCAGCGCGCAGGACGGCGGCGATCTCGACCGGGTGGTGGCCGTAGTCGTCGATGATGGGCACGCCGTTCCAGTCGCCCACGCGGGTGAAGCGCCGGTTGACGCCGCCGAAGGCCGCGAGCGCGTCGCGGATGACGCCCTTGGGCACGCCGAGTTCGCGCGCGACGGCGACGGCCGAGAGGGCGTTCGACACGTTGTGATCGCCCGGCATCGGCAGGGTGCAACCCTCGATCACGGCATCCTCGGCCTGAAGCTGGATGTCGAAATGCGCGACGCCCGCCTTGTAGGTCAGGTTGACGGCGCGCACATCGGCCTGCGCGTTGAAGCCGAAGGTGACGACGCGGCGGTCGGTAACGCGGCCCACCAGCGCGCGCACCTCGGGGTGGTCGGTGCAGCAGACGGCGAGGCCGTAGAACGGGATGTTCGACACGAAGTCGGTGAAGCCCTGGCGCAGCTTCTCGATGCTGCCCCAGTGCTCCATGTGCTCGAGGTCGATGTTGGTGACGATGGCGATGGTGGCGGGCAGGCGGTTGAAGGTGCCGTCCGACTCGTCCGCCTCGACCACCATCCACTCGCCCTGACCCATCCGGGCGTTGGAGCCATAGGCATGGATGATCCCGCCGTTGATGACCGTGGGGTCGAGCTTGCCGGCATCCAGCAGCGCGGCCACCATGGTCGTCGTCGTCGTCTTGCCATGGGTGCCCGCCACGGCCACGTTGGACTTCAGGCGCATCAGTTCGGCCAGCATCTCGGCCCGGCGCACCACCGGGAGGCCACGCGACCGCGCCGCGTCGAGTTCGGGATTGCCCGGCTTGATGGCCGAGGAGATCACCACGACCTCCGCATCCTTGAGGTTCGCGGCGCTCTGCCCCTCGAAGATGCGCGCGCCGAGGGAGGCAAGGCGGTCCGTTATGTTGGATGGCTTCAGGTCGGACCCCTGCACCGACAGACCATAGGACAGCAGCACCTCGGCGATGCCGGACATGCCGATGCCGCCGATGCCGACGAAGTGGATGGGGCCCGTATGCTGGGGCAGCTTGGTGGGGTTCATAGGTTCTTGCTCGCGGTGTGTTCGGCCAGATCGGCCAGCCGTTCCGCCGCGTCGGGCATCGCGGCCGAAAGGGCGGCGCGGGACATCTGGGTGGCGCCGTTCGGGTTGGAAAGGATGAGGTCCATCTGCTCGGTCAGGGCCTCCGGCGTCAGCCGGCGTTCGGGCACGAGGATGGCGGCGCCCGCCTCGGTCAGGACGCGGGCGTTCGCGGTCTGGTGGTCGCCCGCGGCCACGGCATAGGGCACCAGGATCGCGGGCCGCCCGATGACCGACAGATCGGCCACGGTGGAGGCGCCCGCCCGGCAGACGACGAGCTGCGCGTCGGCCATTCGCGCGGGGATGTCGTCGAAGAAGGGCTGGACGTCGGCGGCGATGCCCGCCTCGTCATAGAAGGCGCGCACGCGGTCGATGTCTTCGGGGCGGGCCTGCTGCGCCACGCGCAGATGGACGCGCAACTCCTCCGGCAGGGCGGCGACGGCGGGGGGCACCACGTCCGACAGGATGCGGGCGCCCTGGCTGCCGCCGACGACGAGGAGGTTCATGGGATAGTCGCCCGGCGGAATGTAGGGCGCCCCCGCCCGCCCCAGGATCGCCGCGCGCACCGGGTTGCCGGTATGGACGGCCTCGGCCCCGTCGGGCAGGTCGGTGGGCCAGATGCCGCAGGCCACCGCATCGACGCGGGTGGCGAAGACGCGGTTGACGCGGCCCGGCACTCCGTTCTGTTCGTGCAGGATGCGCGGCAGCCGCAGCAGCACCGCCGCCGCCATCGCGGGAATGGCCGGATAGCCGCCGAAGCCCGCGACGACGGCCGGCCGGTCGCGCCGGAAGCCACGCAGCGCGCGCAGCACCCCGCCCGTCAGCTTGAACGGCACGCCTGCCTTGGCGCCGAGCCCGCCGCGCGCCGGGGTGGCGGAGGGGACGACCTCGATTTCGACCTCGGCCGGGAAGCCGCTTGCGTAGCGTGCACCGCGCACGTCGGTCGAGAGCTTCACCCGCCAGTCGCGGGCCAGCATCTCCTCGGCCAGGGCCTGCGCCGGAAACATGTGCCCCCCGGTCCCCCCGGCGGCGATGACGATGAGCGGCGAGGCCATGCGAGCCCTTTCAGCGGTATCCGTTCGAGAGCAGGTGATCCCCGATCTCGGCCTGCGGCCGGGTCCGGGTGAAGCACAGCAGCATCCCCGTCAATATCCCCATCGCGATGAGCGAGGACCCGCCGTAGCTGACGAAGGGCAGCGTCATGCCCTTGGCGGGCAGCAGGCGCACCGCCACGCCGAGGTTGATGAACGCCTGGCTGGCCAGAAGCACGGTCAGTCCGGTGCCCGCCAGGCGGATGAAGGTATCCCGCTCCACGCAGAGACGCATCAGGCTGCGCGCGGCGATGAAGGCGAACAGCGCCACCACGAACAGCACCATGACGAGGCCGTATTCCTCGGCCGCGACGGCGATGATGAAGTCGGTGTGCGCATCGGGCAGGATCCACTTGACCCGTCCCTCGTTGACGCCGGTGCCGAAGAAGCCCCCCTCGCGGATCGCGTCGATGGCATAGCCCATCTGCGTGCGTGGATCGACGTCGGGCGACAGGAAACCGTCGATGCGGCGGGCGAAGTGCTGGGAGTTGTTGTAGGCCACGAACCCCACCGCCGCGACGCAGCCCACCACGCCCGTCAGGAGCAGGATCGGCGCGCCCGCGACGAAATAGATGGCCGACCAGGCGACCACGACCAGCATCGCCTGCCCGAAGTCGGGTTGCAGCGCGAGGAAGGCGATGACGACGACGAGGATGGCGAAGCTGATGACCTTGCCCGGCGGGCCATTGGGCTCGGACGCCGAGGCCATCAGCCAGGCGGTCATGATGATGAACACGGGCTTGAGGAATTCGGATGGCTGGAGCGAGATGAACCCCAGCGAATACCACCGCACCGCCCCCTTGCCGAAGTCGGTGCCCAGCACCGGCAGCATCATCAGCGCGGCGGCCGCGACGAAGAAGCCGATCACCCCCAGCCGCCGCACCATGTTGGGCGAGAGCATCGAGGTGGCGAGCATCACGCCGAAGGCGAGCGTGCCGAAGACCGCCTGGCGATAGACGTAGTGGAAGGGCGGCAGGCCGTTGCGTTCGGCTAGGGGCACGGAGGCCGCGAACCCGAGCAGAAGCCCGACGGCGAACAGCAGGACCAGCGCGCCCAGCGTGCCCTTGTCGAGCGTTCTCCACCAACGGGAAACGATGGCCTCGCCCGGGAGGACGGCGACCGCGCCATGCGCGATTTCTGTCATTGATCCGCCTGCAACTTCTGACTGCCCGCCCGGTTTTCCGGGTCTCGTGCGGGCAGTCTAGCGCAGCCTTGCGAATCAGGCCAGAGGCTTTCCCCCGGCCCGGTGCAAAACCGTCCGGGCGTCAGCCCAGCACGGCGGCGATCTTGGCCTTGGCGCTTTCGGGGTCTTCCTGATAGGCGATCAGGTCGACGACGCGGCCCTCGTCGTTCAGCACGAAGATCGAGGCGTAGTGGTCGAGGGTGTATTCGTCGCCGCCCAGCGATTGCTTCTGCCAGTAGACGCGCCACGACCGGGCCATCTCCCAGACGTCCTCGGGCGGGCCGGTGATGCCGAGGATGCGGTCCGACTGCGGCTCCAGATATTCGCGCAGGAACTCGGGCGTGTCGCGCTCGGGATCGACGGTCACGAAATAGGCGCCCACGGCATCGGGGGCCACGTCGAGATCCCGAAGCCAGGTATCCATGTCGTAGACGGTCGTCGGGCAGACCTCGGGGCAATGGGTGAAGCCGAAGAACAGAAGGCTGGGCCGTCCGGTGAAGGCGGCTTCGGTGATCGTCTCGCCGTTCTGGTCGATCAGCGCGAAAGGCGCGCCCAGTTCGGTGCCGGTGACGGAGACGGTGTCGCGGGCGTCCATCAGCCAGCGCAGGCCGAAGCCCCCGCCGAGCGCCAGCACGCCGACCAGAACCGCCGCGATCCAGGTTGTCGTCCGGGTCATGGCCTCAGTTCCCCATCTTGCCGGCGTCCATCCCGGCCTCGCCGGTCGCGGCCCGGATTTCGGCCAGCGTCATGACCGGAAAGTCCATCGTGACCTCGCCCGCGTTCTCGAAGATCAGGGTCACGGGGTGGGACGTTCCCGCCTCCAGCGGGCCGGTCAGACCCATCAGCATCAGGTGCAGCCCGCCGGGCATCAGCGTGACCGTCGCGCCGGCCGGAATCTCGATGCCGCCGTCGACCTGCGCCATCTTCATGACGTCGCCGTCCATCTCCATCCTGTGAAGCTGGACCTCGCCCGCGATGCCGTCGATGGTGGCGGCGGAGATGAGCGTGTCGTCGGCCTCGCCGTTGTTCGTCACGGTCAGGAAACCGCCGGCCACCGGCGCATTGGGGGGCGTGTCGCGCAGCATCGGCGCATCGAGGGTCAGGTCGCCCAGCGTCGTCGTCTGGGCCCCGGCGGGCAGGGCCACGGCCAGCGTCAGGGCGGCGAGGATCGGGAAAATGCGCATGGGGAGTCTCCGTCACGCAGGAATGTGCAGCGGAGACATGGCACCTTCGACGTCCGGTTTGAAGCCCGACATGCCGTCGCACCCGGCGGCAGCCCGCGGGGATCAGCCGTAGGAGGGCAGACGCCCCGTGGGCCCGTTCGACAGGCGCCAGCATCCGGGCGCATGTTCGGGAAACAGGTCGCGCACCAGCGGGTCGTGGCCCGGCACGATCAGGCCGGGCGAGGACGCGAGCCGCCGCAGCGTGGCAAAGCCGTCGAGCATCTCGGTCACGTCCGCCACGATGGGAAACGGCTTGGCGGCCAGGATGTTCTCATAGTAATGCGCGGCGTCGGACGCGAGGCAGAGCCACCCCGCCCCGGTCCGGACCCGCACCGCCTGCAACCCGCGCGAATGGCCGCCGATACGGTGAACGGTGACCCCCTCGGCCACCTGCCCGTCGCCGTCGTGGAACATCACCCGCCCCTGATAGAGGCGGCGCACCGCATGGGCCACATGGTCGCCGGTATAGGGCATCCGCAGCACGTCGTGACACATGCAGGGGCCGGTGGCATAGGCCATCTCGGCCGCCTGCATGTGCAGCGTGGCCTTCGGAAACAGGTGCAGCCCGCCCGCGTGATCGTAATGCAGATGGGTGACGATAACCGTGTCGATCAGGTCGGGTGCGAGACCGAAGGGCTCCAGCGCCTCGCGCGGGTCGAGAAGGATGGGCCTGCCGCGCCGCGCGGCCTCCATCTGGTCGTAGCCGGTATCGACAAGGATCGTCCGGCCCGGTCGGCGCAGCAGCCACATGAAGTAGTCCATGGGATGCGGCGCGTCGTGGGCATCGTCGAAGATGAAGCTGTCGCCGCGTACACGGCCCTCGCGCTCGGCATAGCGCAGGGCGAAGACTTCCCAATCGCTGTCCATCAGGCGTGGAATTCGGAATAGGTGACGACGGACTTGCGGCGGATCATGTCGGCCGTGCCCCGGTCGAAGGTTGCGTAATGCGGGGTCTTGCGGTGCGCGTCGAACCCGGACGCGTCGTCGTAGAGCTCATAGAGGAAGACCTCGCCCGGTCGGTCCGGGTCGGTCGCGACGTCGAACCGCTGGCAGGCGGGCTCCGACACCGAGGCACGGGCGTTCTCCATGACCAGCGGCAGGAAATCCCGCCAGTGGCCGGGATGCACCTCGATGGTGACGGTGACGACGAACATCCTTCCCCTCCCCCATGGCACGACCTACGCTTGCGACACTGGCGCGAGGGGGGGCGCATGTCCAAGACTTTCAACATCGCGGTGTTTTCCGGCGACGGCATCGGTCCCGAGATCATGGCGCCCACCCTGGACCTGCTGCGCGGGCTGGAGCACGATTTCGCCTTCCACGATTGCCCTGCGGGGGCTGCGAGCTATCGCGAGTGCGGCTCCGACCTGCCCGAGCGGTCCCTCGCGACCGCCCGCGCCGCGGATGCCATCCTGCTCAGCGCGTTGGGCGATCCGGCGGTGCGGAAACCCGACGGCACGGAGCTGACACCGCAGATCGACCTTCGCATCGCGCTCGACCTCTATGCCGGGGTGCGACCGGTGCGGATCGTGCCGGGGATGCGGACGCCGCTGGCCCTGCCGGAGGGAAAGACGGTCGACTTCGTCCTGATCCGGGAATCGACGGAAGGTCTGTTCCATACCCGCAATCGGGGCAGGGTCGAGCCCGATCTGGCCGAGGAGACGCTGCGCCTGACGCGGAAATCGACCGCGCGCGTCTGCGACTTCGCCTTCCGCATGGCGCGGGAACGTCTGGCGGAGGGGCATCCGGGGCGCGTCACCTCGGTCGACAAGGCCAATGTCTTCCGCGCCTTCGCATTCTGGCGTGGCATTTTCGACGAGGTGGCCGGCGGATATCCCGACCTGACAGCCGACCACGCCTATGTCGACGCCATGGCGCTCTGGATGGTGATCCGTCCCTGGGACTGGGACGTGATGGTGACCGAAAACATGTTCGGCGACATCCTGTCGGACCTTGGCGCGGGACTGATGGGGGGCCTCGGGATGGCGCCCTCGGCCGATATCGGCGAGGACCACGCCGTCTTCCAGCCCTGCCACGGTTCGGCCCCCGACATCGCGGGGCGGGGAGTCGCCAACCCCTTCGCCATGATCCTGTCGGCGGGCATGATGCTCGACTGGCTGGGCCGGCGGTACGACGTGCCCGACCTGCTGCGCGACGCGGCGCGGGTGCGGGCCGCCGTGGACGGCTGCATCGTGGCGGGAGAGACGACCGGCGACCTTGGCGGCATGCTCGACACGCGGGGCGCCGCGGCTGCGGTGATGGCGCGTCTGTGACGCTGCGCGTGGGCCTGATGGGGTTGGGCTATTTCGCCGGGTTCCACCGCGAGGCCTGGGGCCGGATCGCGGGGGCGGAACTGGTCGCCACCTGCGACAGCGACCCCGCGCGAAGTGCCGATTTCACCACGCTGGAGGAGATGCTGGTTGCCGCCGCGCCCGACATCCTCGACATTGCCACGCCGTCACCGAGCCACGCGCAGGCCATCCGCACCGCCCTGCCCCACAGACCTCGCGCGATCATTTGCCAGAAGCCCTTCTGCACCTCGCCCGAGGAGGCGCTGGCCGTGACCGCGGAAGCGGAAGCGGCCGGCGTCCCCTTGATCGTGCATGAGAACTTCCGCTTCCAGCCCTGGTTCCGCACAATGAAGGCCGCACTGGACGACGGGATGTTGGGCCGCCCGCTGACCCTGTCGTTCCGCCTGCGCCCCGGCGACGGGCGGGGGCCAGACGCCTATCTCGCGCGGCAGCCCTATTTCCGCGACATGCCGCGCTTCCTGATCCACGAGACCGGGGTACACTACATCGACGTCTTCCGGTTTCTGCTGGGCACGCCCGACGGGGTCTACGCCGACCTGCGCCGCCTCAACCCCGCGATCCGGGGCGAGGACGCGGGGTATCTGATCCTCGACTACGGCGCTGGGGCGCGGGCGATGCTCGACGGCAACCGTCTGTCGGACTTCGATACCGACGACCCCCGCCGCACCTTCGGCGAGGCGCTGCTGGAGGGGGACGCTGGCGCCCTGCACCTGACGGGCGACGGGGCGGTGACTTTCCGCGCGACGGGCACGCGGGAGCGGCACGTCCTGCTGGCCGCGCGGAACTGGCCGGGGTTCGCGGGCGACTGCGTCCACGCATTGCAGTCTCATGCCGTGGCAGCGCTGGAGGGTCGCGGCGGGTTCGAGAACACCGCCCGCGATTACCTGACCGTCATCGCGCTGGTGGAGCTGGCCTATGCATCGGCCGGGTGCGGTGCGCGGCTTCCGTTCCAAGGTATCTAAAACCTTCAACGTTTTCCCGGCGACGGTACGCCCCGCTTAACCTCCGGTTGAGGGATCGCCGGCCATACCGCCCCCGAACGAAGGGGGTCCGATGACCGAGGAAGACTTGTTGATCCTGGTGCTCGAAGCACTGCACTCCGGCCCGGACGGGTTCCGGTCGGTCGTCCGCGACCTTGCCGCGTCGCACCCCGCGACGCCCGCCCGACGGCTCGAGGCGGCGTTGCAATCCGCCGCGCGCGAGATGGACGCCACGATCCGCCGCGACGGCTCGCCCACGAACGAGGCGCGGACCGCGCGGCGGCTGGCCGTCCTTCTGGGAATGGACATCGACCGGACGGGCGACAACGTCACGCTGGGCGAACTGATGGAATGGTGGAAGGGCACGGACGACTTCTTCATGCGTCTCTGAACAGGCGCGTGCATGCCGGGGCAAAGCCCCGGCCCCGGGGGCGGACGATCCCGCCCGCCCCCACCCGGTAGAAACCGTCACATGAAGGAGGCCCGCGATGACCGGCCTGCACCTTTTCCGATCCACCAGCCACGCGCGCGATGGCGAACGACTGGTCTTCGCGCTGCTGGCGCTCACGTTCCTCGCCGCCGTGACGCCGGTTGATCGCGTCCTTCCCATCGGTCCGGCCGTAGCCGCCGATGCGCCCCTGCAGAAAGCCACCACGACGTCCTGCATCCCGCCGCTGAGTGCCCAGACCGCCGCGTTCTGCGGCCTGCCGGTGCGTCAGGAAACGGGACGTGCGGCGGACCGGATGGCGCGGATGTTCCTGCCGTAGACGTCCGCATCGGCGACGGAGCCGCCGCGGAACACGGCCGACCCGGCGACCAGCACGTCGGCCCCCGCGGCCACGACCGACGCCGCCGTATCCGGGTCAATACCGCCGTCGGCCTGGATGTGGACGGGCCGGTCGCCGATCATCTGACGCAGTCTGCGGATCTTGTCCGTCTGGGCAGGCAGGAAGCTCTGCCCGCCGAAGCCCGGGTTGACGGTCATCACGCAGACCATGTCGACGTCGTCGAGCAGGGTCGCCACCGCCTCGGCCGGGGTGCCGGGGTTCAGCGCGACCCCCGGCCGTGCCCCCGACGCGCGGATCGCCTGAAGGGTGCGGTGGACATGCGGCCCCGCCTCCACATGCGCGGTGATGACGTCCGCGCCCGCCCGCGCGAAGGCGTCGATGTAGGGGTCCACCGGCGCGATCATCAGGTGCACGTCCATCGTGCCCCGGATATGCGGCCGGAGCGCCGCGCACATGGCCGGGCCGAAGGTGATGTTGGGCACGAAATGCCCGTCCATCACGTCGACGTGGACCCAGTCGGCGCCCTGAGCCTCGACCGCCTCGCATTCGGCGCCGAAGGCGGCGAAATCGGCGGCCAGGATCGACGGGGCGATCTTGAGGGAACGGTCGAAGCTGTCGGTCATGGAAACCTCCGTTGGACTGGGGGCGGGTTACACCTCCGCCCCGGTGCCGAAAACCCCGGCATCGGTCACGATCCAGGGCAGGGTGATGTCGTGGCGACCGGCAGGCACGGCGTCGATCCGCTGCGCCTCCAGCGCGAACCCCACGACGTCGGCATCGCGGAGGCCGGAGAGCGTCCGGTCGTAGAAGCCGCCGCCATAGCCCAGCCGCCCGCCAGCGGCATCGAACCCCACCATCGGCACGATGAGCAGGTCGGGCACGCGCCAGCCGCCGTCGGTGGGGACCGATACGCCGAAGGGCCCGGTCTCCAGTGCGCAGCCCGGCGTCCATTCGCGGAACCGCAGGGGTGCACCCTTGCCTGTCACCACCGGCACGCAGATGCGGTTGTCGCGCGACAGGACGCGCATCACGCCGGTGGGGTCCGCCTCCGACCCGATCGGCAGGTATCCGGCGATGGTCCGGCCGCGCAGGCCCCACATGCGTGCGAACAGGCGTGTGGCCGCCACCGCGCGCGGGTTCGGCCCCACGGCATCGCGCGCCGCGATGCAGGACCTGCGCAATTGCGCCTTGCGCGCCGTCAGACTAGCGTCATCCCCCATGACAGCCTTTGACCACTTCGCCATCGCTGCCGCAACGCTGGATGACGGCGCGGCCTACGTGACCCGGCATCTGGGCCAGCGGATCGGGCCGGGCGGCGGACATGCGCTCATGGGCACGCACAACCGGCTGTCGGGGCTGGGGCCGGGCGAATATTTCGAGGTGATCGCCATCGACCCCGATGCCCCCGCGCCGGGGCGCGCCCGATGGTTCGATCTCGACCGGCGGGCCGGGCCGCCCCGGATCGGCAACTGGATCCTGCGGACGGACGATCTGGACGCGCTGGTCGCGCGCTTTCCACAGGCGGGCCGGCCGCTCGAATTCGTTCGCGGGGCGTTCCGCTGGCGGATGGCGGTGCCCGACGACGGCATCCTGCCCTTCGACGGCTGTTTTCCCGCGCTGATCCAGTGGGACACGCCCGCCCCGAGGTTTTCAGACGAGGGACTTCGGCTGACAGGTCTGACCCTGCGTCACCCGAACGCGGAGGAACTTGGACCCATCGTGGCGGAATTGACTGACGATTCGCGGATCACGATCGAGACGGGAGAGCGTGCCATCGTCGCGTCGATCGACACCCCCGACGGACCGCGCCAGATCGGATGAGCGACTCCGGCGAAGCTCCCGACATCGAGGTGATCCGACGAATGGCGGAGGAGACGCGAGCGGCGTTTCCCGAGCCTTTCGCCGCACTTGCCGCCGAAGTGCGGCTCGTGGTCGAGGATTGGCCCGCCGACGCGCTGCTCGACGACATGGACATCGACGACGGCTATGACCTGAGCGGTCTCTACGAAGGCGTGGCCCTGCCGGAGCGGAGCGTGGACTGGCCCGCACCGCCGTCGACGGTCACGCTGTTCCGGCGGCCGATCCTGGACGAATGGGCCGCGCGGGGCGACGTGACGCTGCAGGCGCTCGTGGCCCATGTGACGGTGCACGAGTTCGCCCATCACTTCGGATGGTCCGATGCGGAGATCGCGTCGATAGACGAATGGTGGACTTGAAGCGTTACGCGAACGTCGGGTCTCAACCCGCTGCAACTGAAAAGGAGCGCCGGTGATGGCGCTCCGCTTCACATGGCGGCCAACCTGTCTCAGGCAGCGGCGCGCGACATCAGGATCTCGTCGACGGCCTTGAGCGCGCCGTCCTCGTCCATCTGGTTCACGGCCGCCAGTTCGCGGGTCAGCCTGTCCAGTGCGGCCTCGTAAAGCTGGCGCTCGGAATAGGACTGCTCGCGCTGTTCGTCGTTGCGGTGCAGGTCGCGGACCACCTCGGCGATGGCGATCAGGTCACCAGAGTTGATCTTGGCCTCGTATTCCTGCGCCCGACGGGACCACATCGCCTTCTTGACGCGGGCCTTGCCCTTGAGCGTTGCCATGGCCTTGGTCACGACTTCGGGCGGCGAAAGCGAACGCATGCCGACGTCGGTCGCCTTGTTGGTCGGCACGCGCAGGGTCATCTTGTCCTTGGCAAAGGAGATGACGAAAAGTTCGAGTTCGAGACCTGCGACCTCCTGCTTCTCGATCGACACGATCTGACCGACGCCGTGGGCCGGATAGACGACGAATTCGTTCGGGCGGAAATCGGATTTCTTGGACATGGAGAGCCTTTCGGTTGGCGCGGCGACCGGCTGCCGGCGGGCCGCAGAAGTGACCGGCCACGAACGGGATCGGGCCGGATCGGGTCACGCGTTGCTTGGGCCGTGGGCAGGAACGGTATGCCCCGGGCGCGGGTTGGCAGAGGGGCCGACAAAGCCGACCTTCCCGTGGATCATATCATAAAAACAGGGCCTGCGAAAGCGTCATGACTCCTGACCCAAATCAGGACGTCAGCCGCCCTCGCCCGGCGCCTCGGAGAACAGGTCCATCTTGCCGGGCTTGCCGTCCATCTCCTCTGCTCCGGGCAGAGGATCCTTCTTCGAGACGATAACGGGCCAGAGTTCCGAATACTTCCGGTTGAACTCGACCCATTTCTCCATTTCCGGTTCAGTGTCCGGGCGGATGGCGTCGGCGGGGCACTCGGGCTCGCAGACGCCGCAGTCGATGCATTCGTCGGGGTGGATCACGAGCATGTTCTCCCCCTCATAGAAGCAGTCCACGGGGCAGACCTCGACGCAATCGGTGTATTTGCAGGCGATGCAGGCGTCGTTGACGATATAGGTCATGGTCGGTGTCCCGTTCGAGTCGAGGGCGATGTATCCATCCCGCCCGCCGGGTTCAAGCAGTCGGTCCCTCCGCGCGGCGCGTCAGTCGGCCGCGCCGTCGCGGGAGGCATCGAGGCGGCGGCGGTCCCGGCCGGTGGGTCGCGGGCCGACGCGGGGGACAGGCGCGGGCGAATGGTCGGAATAGAGCGCCTGCGCCTCGGACGCGGGGCCACGCCGGTCCGCCAGTCCGACGACCTCAACCACGCGGATGCGGTCCGCCTGGCGGAAGGTCAGCGCATCGCCCGGCTCCACACCGTGCGCGGGCTTGGTGACGCGATCGCCGTTGACGCGGACGTGACCCTCCGTCACCTGCCGGGCGGCGAGCGTCCGCGTCTTGAAGAACCGCGCCTGCCAGAGCCAGCGGTCGAGACGCTGGCGCGTCGTCGCCGTCGTCACTTGTCCTTGAGCGCCGCGAGGGCCGCGAAGGGGTTGTCCGGGTCGATGGGCTTGTCCCGCTTCGGCCGGGCCTCATAGGTTTTAGGGCCGCCCTTCGCGCCCTGATCGGCGCGGGGGGTGCCCTTCTTGCCGGCGAATGCGCCCTTGGGCTTGCCCTTGCGCTGAGGTCGGTCGCCCTGCCCCTCGCGGCGCGGACCGCGCGCGTTCTGGCGGCGCGGTGCCCAGGTGAAGGTATAGAACACTTCCGTCTCGGGCGTCTCGACGGGGGCCTCGACCGGGGGCGCGGGCGGCACCTCGGTCGGCTCCTCGACGGGCGTTTCCTGTGGCGTGGGCTCGGGCGTCTCGGTCGGGGTAGGATCGGGTGTCTCGGCCGGGGTGTCGTCCGGCACCTCGGTCGGCGTGGGCGTGGGCAGGTCGGCCGCACGGACCTTCGTGCGCTCCCCGCGTTCGGCGGCATAGCCCAGACCGCCCATCAGGTCGGCGAACTGCTCCAGCGTCATGCCGGTGATCGAGAGCATGTCCGGCGTCGCCTCGAACCCGCCGCGCGAATCGGCAGGGCGCA
This sequence comes from Jannaschia rubra, assembly GCF_001403735.1. GTDB lineage: Bacteria > Pseudomonadota > Alphaproteobacteria > Rhodobacterales > Rhodobacteraceae > Jannaschia > Jannaschia rubra. Next base: position 156,121 of record NZ_CXPG01000013.1, on the reverse strand, counting down.
GCAGGTCCGCCAGACGCTCCAGCATGTCGATACGAATGGCGCGGCTCCCGGCGAGGCGGTAGCCCGCCATGGTATAATACCCCTCGGGCGCCCAATCGACCTTGGGGACCGTGACCAGACCGGGGGGCGGCGCTTCGGGGAACTCCGCCAGGTCCTTCGACAGCGACCACAGCACCAGCCGCAGGCGCGTCGGCGCGGGCTTGAGCAGAAGCTGCTGGAAGATGGTGAACTGCCCGAAGCGGACGCCGTGCTTGCGAAGCTGGGCGCGCGCGTCCTGGTCAAGCTCCTTCACCTCTTGGGCGACGTCCTGGCGTTGCAGGATGCCGAACCCTTCCATCAAACGGAATGCGAATCCGCGGGCGATACCGGTCAGCGTCTCGTCACGCGACATGGCCAGAAGCGGTTCCATCGCGGCGGCGACCTTGCGGTCGATGAAATGCTGCAGACGGCGCGTGACCTTCTGCATCACCTCGGGGCCGGCCTCGTCGTCTACGAAGGCCTCGACCGAGGGCCTGAGCGGATCGGCACCGCGGACGAGCTTGCCCACCGCCTGGTCGCCCCACATCAGGCCCCCCTGCTCGGTGAAGTCCATTTCGGTGTCGGGCGCGTTGTAGAAGCGGTCCGCGCGCAGGTGGAACTCGGGGCGCAACGCCTGGGCCGCAGCCTGACCCACAGTGCGCGCCTCGTCCGGCGAGGTGGTCCCGGTCTGATGGAAGCGGAATCCTTCGAGACGGCCCAGCGTCTCGCCCTCGACGATCACTTCGCCCTTGTCGTTGATCTCGGCCAAAAGGCCCTCCTTCATCTTCAGTCGGCGCAGCAGGACACTGGTGCGCCGGTCCACGAACCGGTTCGTCAACGCAAGGTGGAGCGCATCCGACAGCCGATCTTCTACCGCCCGCGTGGCGTCGCGCCAATGGGCTTCATTGTCCACCCATCCCTTGCGCTGGGCGGCATAGGTCCATGTGCGAATATATGCCAACCGCTTGGACAGCATGTCTATGTCGCCATCGGTGCGGTCGATGCGCTTGATCTGCCGAGCGAACCAGTCGTCCGGCAGGCTGCCGCGTTCGTGCAGGAAGCCGAAGATGCGCGACAAAAGGTTCGTGTGCTCGCCGTGGCTGATGCCCTGGAAATCGGGGATGCGGCAGACATCCCACAAAAGCCGCACGTCGCGGGCGTCGCGCAGGCGGGCGGCCACGCCTTCCAATTCATAAAGCGTGCGAAGCGATGACAGGTCGTCGGCCTCCCGCCCGCGGGTCAGCATCCGTTCGGGACTGGGCGCTTCGAGAGAGGCGATCAGCGCCTCGATGCTGCCGAACTCCAGCCGGTGGTTGCGCCACATCAGGCGGTCGATGGGCTTGAAGCTGTGGTTCTGGATCGCCTCGACGATGCCGTCGTCCAGCGGCTGCGCCTCGCCCGTAACGCCGAAGGTGCCCGGCTGCATGTAGCGCCCGGCCCGTCCGGCGATCTGCGCCAGCTCATGCGGCATCAGCGGGCGGATGCGGCTGCCGTCGAACTTGGAGGTGGCGGAAAAGGCGACGTGCCGGATGTCGAGGTTCAGGCCCATGCCGATGGCGTCGGTCGCCACCAGGTAATCCACGTCGCCGTTCTGATACATCGCCACCTGCGCGTTGCGCGTGCGCGGCGACAGGGCGCCCATGACGACGGCGGCGCCGCCCTTCTGACGACGCAGAAGCTCCGCGATGGCATAGACGTTGTCGACGCTGAAGCCCACGATGGCGGTGCGGCCGGGCATGCGGCTGATCTTCTTCGAACCGGTATAGAGAAGCTCGCTGAACCGCTCGCGCCGGGCGAACTGGACGCGGGGCACAAGCTCCGCGATCGCCGGGCGCATGGTGTCGGAGCCCATGAACAGCGTCTCATGCAGGCCCCGCATGTTGAGCAGGCGGTCGGTGAAGACATGGCCGCGCTCGGGGTCGGCGCAGAGCTGAATCTCGTCGATGGCCACGAAATCGGCGCCGATCCCCTGGGGCATCGCCTCGACTGTGCAGACCCAATAGGCGGTGCGCGCCGGCACGATCCGCTCCTCGCCGGTGACCAGGGCCACGACGGAGGGGCCGCGGACGGCCACGATGCGGTCATAGACCTCCCGCGCAAGCAGACGCAGCGGCAGACCGATGACGCCGGTGCGGTGCGCCAGCATCCGGTCGATGGCGTAATGCGTCTTACCGGTGTTCGTCGGCCCGAGGACCGCCGTCACCCGGCCGGGGGTGCTGTCCATCAGATCCGTCCGGTCAAAGGGTTCGTTCGCCGGTCTGCTGCTGCAACCGTTCGATGGCGCTGTTCACGTTGGGCTCCGCCGGGTGGACCTGCTGCGCCGCCTCATAGGCGCGCAGTGCCGATTCCTCCTCGCCCAGCTGCTCCAGGATGATCCCAAGCCCGGCCAGCGCGCCGAAATGGCGCGGCTCCAGGATGAGGACCTGCTCGATGTCCGACACCGCCTCGCCGTAGCGGTCGGACAGGAAGAAGGCGGTGGCCCGCTGGTTCCAGCCTTCGGCGAAGTCGGGCGCATGGTCGGTCAGCGCGGTCAGATGGGCGATGGCGCGCGGATAGTCGCCGTCTGCGATGGCCTCCATCCCCCGCCGCAGCAGAAGGTCGAGCGTGACGCTGCCCGAATGGGTCCAGCGTTCCAGAACCTCGTTGGCGAGACGCCGCGCCTCGGCCTCGTCGTTCTCGGCAGTCAACGTGCCCAAACGGTTCAGCAGGGCATCGGGGTCGGCCTCCAGCTCCTGCGCGGGCAGGGACGTGGCGTAACCGCAGGCGATTGCCAGCACGAGGGCCTTGAGAGTGACGCGAAGGTCAACCATCCTGTCTTCGACCCCATCCCGCCGTTCCGGCGACCGATCGCAGAGGATTCCCATGAGCGACATCATCAACGAAGCCGTCACCGTCCTTGAGGCAAAGATTGGCACCTTCGACGGCAGCGTCAAGTTCGTGATCGAAGACGAAGGCTCAATCATGCTCGATCAGGCCGGCGTCCGCGAGGGCGACGAGGAGGCGGAGTGCACCATGACCGCCGACGCCGACACCTTCCGCGGCATCCTGTCGGGCGAGACCAACCCGACCTCGGCCTTCATGCAGGGCAAGCTGAAGGTCGACGGCGACATGGGCACCGCCATGAAGCTGGGCGGCGCGCTGTCCTGAGCCGTGCAGGCCGCGCCCTATCACGATGACGTCGCCGCCGGGCCGCCCGGCGGGCACGCCGTCTGGGCCGACACGTCCGACGGGGTGCGGCTGCGCGTAGGGCTATGGCCGGAGGGGACGCGCGGCACGCTTCTGATGTATCCGGGCCGCACGGAGTATATCGAGAAGTATTCCGACGCCGCGCGGGAACTGGCATCGCGCGGCTATGCCAGCGCCGCGATCGACTGGCGCGGGCAGGGTCTGTCACCCCGCTCTCCCCACGATCCGCATCTGGGTCACGTCAACGATTTCCGTGACTTCCAGCGCGACGTCGATGCGTTTCACGCTGCGTGCAAGGGTGCCGACCTGCCCCGCCCCTGGCATGTGCTGGGCCATTCGATGGGGGGGCTGATCGCCCTGCGCGCGCTGCACCGGCGGACCGATATCGGACGTGCCGTGTTCTCTGCCCCGATGTGGGGCCTGCCGCTGACCCCGCATCGGCGGTTCATGGCCTGGGGGCTGTCGTGGGTCGGCTCGACCGTGGGGCTGGGGCAGCGGCTCGCGCCGGGTGCGGGCAAGGTGGCCGACCCCGCTGCCGCGCCTTTCGACGGCAACCTGCTGACGACCGACCGCGAGATGTTCGCATGGATGAAGCGTCAGATCGTCACGCACCCCGAATTGGCGCTCGGCGGGCCGTCGCTGGGCTGGGTCTGGGCCGCCCTGCGCGAGATGCACGGACTGGCCCGCGATGCGGCGCCGCAGGTGTCCTGCCTGGCGTTCCTCGGAACCGATGAGGACATCGTGTCGGCGGATGCGATCCATGTCCGCATGGGGTCCTGGAAGGACGCGACGCTGGAGATGGTCGAGGGCGCGCGCCACGAAGTGCTGATGGAGAGCGAGGCGACCCGCGCCCGGATCTTTGACCGGATCGCCGCACACCTAGACCAGTAGGCCGCCTTCCAGCCGCATCGTCCGGTCCATCCGGGCCGCGAGTGCGAGGTTGTGCGTGGCGATCAGCGCGGACATCCCCGTCTCGCGCACCAGCGCCATCAGCGTTTCGAAAACCGTGTCCGACGTGCCGGGGTCGAGGTTGCCGGTGGGCTCATCCGCCAGCAGCAGCGAGGGCGCATTGGCCAGCGCGCGGCAGAAGGCCGTGCGCTGCTGCTCGCCACCCGACATCTCCGCAGGTCGGTGGTCCAGCCGATGCGAGAGGCCCACGCGACCCAGCAGATCCTCGGCCCGCGCGCGAGCGTCGGCCGCGGATGTCCCGTTCGCGAGTTGCGGCAGGACGATGTTCTCGGCGGCCGTGAACTCCGGCAGCAGGTGGTGGAACTGGTAGATGAATCCGATGCGCTGCCGCCGGGCACGGGTGCGGGCGCGGTCGGACTGTCCGGTCAGGTCGTCGCCCGCCATCGTCACCCTGCCCGCGTCGGGCGTGTCGAGCAGCCCTGCGATGTGCAGGAGCGTCGACTTGCCCGCCCCCGACGGCGCGACCAGCGCGCAGACCTCGCCGCGGGCAAGCGTCAGGTCGGCGCCGTTCAGCACCCGGATCTCGTTCGGGCGGCCGAGGTTGTAGCCCTTTTCGATGCCGCTGAGGTGAAGCGCGTCATTCATAGCGTAGCGCCTCCACCGGGTTCATGCGGGCGGCGCGGCGGGCCGGGAAGATCGTCACGACGAAAGACAGCGCCAGCGACAGCCCCACCGCCGACAGCACGTCCCCGAGTTCCAGCCGCGCGGGAAGCTGCGAGATGTATCGCACCGACTCGTCCCAGACGCCGCCGCCGGCGAGGTAGTTCACGAAATTGAATACCGGGTCGATCCAGATGGCGAAGGCGCAGCCCAGCACCACGCCGATGGCCGTGCCGATCACCCCGATGGAGGCGCCGCAGATGAAGAAAATGCGCAGGATCGTGCCTTCGGTCATGCCCATCGTCCTCAGGATGCCGATGTCGCGGCCCTTGTTCTTGACCAGCATGACGAGGCCCGAGGTGATGTTCAGCGTGGCGATCAGGACAAGGATGGACAGGATGACGAACATGATGTTGTCCTCCATCGTCAATGCCTGCAGGAACGCCCCGGCGCTGTCCTTCCACGTCCAGAGATAGGTGCCGTCGCCCGCCGCCGCCATCAGCGCGGGGGCCATGGCATCCACCGCCTCCGGGTCGGTCACTGTCAGCTGGATCTCGTCGGCCACGCCTTCGCGGTTGAAATAGGTCTGCGCCTCGTCGAAGGGCATGTAGACGCGCACGCCGTCGATGTCGTAGCGGCCGACCTTGAAGACATAGCCCACGCGATAGGCCTTGGTGCGCGGGCTGCGGCCCATGGGTGTCACCTGTCCGTCGGGCGAGATCAGGCGGAGCGTGTCCCCTGCCCCCACACCCAGTTCCCGCGCAACGCCCGCGCCGATGGCGATGCCGCCGTCGAAGTCGTCGAGACTGCCCTGCGATTCCTCCGGGTTCGCCACGCGTGGTACGCGGCGCAGGTCGTCCGGGCGGATGCCCGTTACCTGCACGCCCGCGTTGCGCCCCTGCGCCGAGGCGAGGACCTGGCCTTCGACCACCGGCATGGCGCTGGTTACGTCGGGCACCTGCGACAGACGCTCGGCCAGCGTGTCATAGTCGCGGACGGTGCGGGTCAGGTCGCCGTTGAGCAGCGTCTCGCCATAGCTCAGGACCGAGACGTGAGGATTGGCCCCGACGATGGTGTCCACGAACTCATAGCGGAAGCCCGACCGCACGGCGAGCGTCGCGATCAGCGCGAAAACCGCGAGCGCGATGCCCACGAGGCTGATCCAGGTCATGACCGAGATGCCGCCCTCGGACCGGCGCGCGCGCAGGTAGCGCCAGGCGATCATCCATTCGTATCGGGCGAACATGGGCGGTCCAATCGGTCGGGCGGGGTCAGGGATGGGCGGCGTAGATGTCCCTGAGGCGCGCGATCGCGGCCTCGGGCGACATTTCCTCCGAAGTGCCGGTGCGGCGGGAGGTCAGTTCCACCTTGCCGTTCGACAGCCCCCGCGGCCCCACGGTGATGCGCCAGGGCAGGCCGATGAGATCCATCGTGGCGAACTTGGCGCCCGCGCGTTCGTCGCGGTCGTCGTAGAGCGCGGTCAGACCTTCGGATTCGAGCTGTCGGTAGATGCCGTCGCAGGCGGAATCCGTCGACTGGTCGCCTTGGCGCAGGTTGACGATGCCCACATGGAAAGGGGTCACGCCCTCGGGCCAGATGATGCCGCGGTCGTCGTGGCTCGCCTCGATGATGGCGCCCAGAAGGCGGCTCACGCCAATGCCATGCGATCCCATGTGAATGGGCACCGACTTGCCGTCGGGCCCCTGCACGGTGGCACCCAGTGCATCGGAATACTTCGTGCCGAAATAGAAGATCTGCCCGACCTCGATGCCACGCGCCGACCGGCGACGGTCTTCGGGCACCTCCGCGAACAGAGTCTCGTCGTGTGTCTCGTCGGTGCGGGCGTAGAGGGTGGTGAATTCCTCCATCACGGCGGCGCATTGGGCCTTGTCGTCATAGTCGATGTCGCGCTGCCCCAGCGAGATGTCGGTGACGGCGGAATCGTAGAACACTTCGGATTCGCCCGTCTCGGCCAACACCAGGAACTCATGCGTGTCGTCGCCGCCGATGGGGCCGGAGTCTGCGCGCATCGGGATCGCCTGAAGCCCCATCCGCTCATAGGTGCGCAGGTAGGTGACCAGATGGCGGTTGTAGGCGTGCAGTGCATCCTCGCGCGTCAGGTCGAAGTTGTAGCCGTCCTTCATCAGGAACTCGCGTCCGCGCATGACGCCGAACCGGGGACGCATCTCGTCGCGGAACTTCCACTGGATCTGGTAGAGCGTCAGGGGAAGCTGCTTGTAGCTGCCGATGTTGGAGCGGACGATGTCGGTGATCAGCTCCTCGTTCGTGGGACCGAACAGCATCTCGCGGTCCTGCCGGTCCTTGAAGCGCAGCATTTCGGGGCCGTAGGCATCGTAGCGGCCGGATTCGCGCCACAGGTCAGCCGATTGCAGCGTCGGCATCAACATGGGGATGTGGCCTGCGCGCTGCTGCTCCTCGTGCACGATCCGCTCGATCCTGCGCAGGACGCGGTAGCCCAGTGGCAGCCAGGAATAGATGCCGGCGGAGGCCTGCTTGATCATGCCCGCTCGCAGCATCAGGCGGTGGCTGACGATCTGGGCGTCGGCGGGGGTTTCCTTGAGAACGGGCAGGAAATAGCGGCTGAGGCGCATTGGGCTTGGCTCCGGCAAATGGCCTGCCTGCGCTACCAATGCGGGGCGCCGGGGGCAAGCGGCGGCGCAGGGCCGCCGCCCGCGGGTCACGGTTTCATCAGCACCTTGCCGTCGCGGCCGGGCGTGAGGGACGCCTTCACCGCCTCCCCGATGTCATCCAGCGCGTATTCGCCCGCCGAGGACAGGTCGAGCTTGCCTTCGGACGCGAGGCCCACGATCTCGCCCATCAGGCGCGCCTTTTCGTCGTCGGCCATGTCGGAAATGATGCGCGAGGCCCAGAACCCGCGCACGACCAGATGGTGAGAGATCATCGGCCCCGCGTTCAGGCGCAACGGCTCGCCCGTGGCGGTGCCGAAGACCACGAGGAGACCGTCACGCCCCAGCAGGTCGGCGATGTCGGCCACGATCTTGCCGCCGACCGAGTCGATTGCCGCACGCGCGCCGTCCTCGCCCACGATGCGACGGACCTGATCCTGCCAATCGTCGTCATCGGTCGAAACGACGTGTTGCGCGCCCAGATCACGCATTTCCTTCTTCGCCTCCTCGCGCCGCACGAGGCTCACCAGTTTGATGCCGCGTGTGGGGGCAAGGTCATTCATCAGCTTGCCAACCGTGCCGTTGGCGGCGGTCTGGATCACGAAGTCCCCTTCGGAGACGTTCAGGAATTCGAGCAGGGTCAGCGCGCTGAACGGCATGGCGATCAGTTGCGCCCCGACCTCGTCCGGGATGTCGTCGGGCAGCGGAATGGCGCTTCCGGCGTCGGCCAGGAAATATTCGGCCCAGGTGCCGGTGCCGGCAGTGGCCACGCGCTTGCCGATCATGGCGTCGTCGACACCTTTGCCCACCGCCTCGACCGTGCCGACGCCCTCGGTGCCGCCGGTCGCGGGCAGGTCGGGCTTGTGGCCATAGGTGCCGCGCGCGGTCCAGAGGTCGTGGTTGTGGATGGGCGACAGGATGGTGCGGACGAGAATCTGGCCCTCGCCCGGTTCGGGGCGGTCGATGTCGCTGGCGCGCAGGACGTCGGCGGGTTCACCGAAAGTATCGTAGGTGACGGCTTTCATGGCGCTTCCTTCGTTTGCAGGGGGAGTGCTGCCACATAGGCACCGGCTGGCGGTCGTCCAGTCCGTCAGGCGCGGGCGACCCGGACGATGGGCTCGGCCGACAGGGCGGCGGCGAGCGACCTGAACCGGGCCTCGGCCACCTCGCCATAAAGCGCCTCGCCATCGCCGGGCGGGAGTGTCAAAAGCAGCTCGCCCTTCTTCGGAAAGAGCTTGAGCGTCCCCATGAGCGCGGGATCCTGCGCCGAGAACATCGCCCCGAAGCGCATGGCCTTGCCCACGACCTCCGCCTCACGCGTGTCGCCCTCGTCGAGCAGGGGGGCCAGCGCCTCGAACGGTGACCCCGCGTGCTTGTTGCGATAGCGGTGGAGAAGGGCCAGGCCCAGATAGACCCGCTCCGAATGGGTCAGGCCGCCCAGGTTGGCACGGGTCGCGTTGTCGAAGCAGATCTCCGCGCGGTAGTCGGGATGCGCGCGCCAGCTGACGTCATGCAGCAGGCAGCATGCCCGGATCAGCCGCCGCCGCCGGTCGTCCGCGCGTGAGAACAGCGGCGACACGAACCGATAGAGCACCCGGCCGAAGCCCGGCAGCCGCGCCGATGCCGCCTCCGACGCACGGCAGGATTCGATCAGCGGGTCGCGCGCGCGCAGCAGCTCGGGCATCTGTTCGAACAGCAGGCCCTCGCGGATGCCGTAGCTCGATACCGCTATCTCCTTCGGGCGGAAGGTGCGGACGGTGCGCGACAGCACCTCGGCCGCGATGGGGACGAGCGACATGCGCGCCATGCTGGTTCCGGTGCGCTTGCCCAGATCGGCCATATCGGCGCCCTCGATGAAATCGAGCGTGGCGCGCAGGTCCCTGGGCTGCATGATGTATTCGTGCAGGACGTGCAGCGGATAGCCCCGCCGCTCCATGTCGATCCGCGCGATGGCCCGCCAGGACCCGCCCACCAGATAGAGCCGGTCGTAGCGGTCGCGACCCAGCGCCTCGGCCATCTCGGCCACGCGGGCCTCGATCTCGGTGCGACGGGCGCCCTTGCCGCGGATGTCCTGCAGCTTGAGCGGCCCGACACGGCCGCTGACGGTGGCACCGACCTCGCCGCCCGACAACTCCGCCAGTTCCATGCTGCTGCCGCCGATGTCGCACATCAGCCCTTCGGCGCCGGGCCAGCCGAGCAGCACCCCCTGCCCCGACAGCCGCGCCTCCTGCGGGCCGTCGATGACCCAGAGCTTCAGGCCCGTCCGCGCCGTCACCTCGGCCTCGAAGGCCGGGCCGTCGTCAGCCTCGCGCACGGCGGCGGTGGCGACGGCGGTGAGGGAGTTCACCTCCATCCCCCGCGCAAGGATCGCGAACCGCCGGAGCGCGGCCAGGGCGCGGACGCGGCCTTCGGGGTTCAGCTTGCCGGAATCGGCAAGACCCGCCCCCAGCCCGCAGAGGATCTTCTCGTTGTAGAAATAGGCGGGCGAGCGGGCGGCGCCGTCGAAAACCACCATGCGGACGGAGTTGGAGCCGACGTCGATCACGCCCACCCGGCGCAGGGCGCGCGCCTCCGGGCCATCGAACAGGGGCGCGCCGAAGGGGCCGTATCCCTCCGGGTCCTGGGCGTCGTCCGTCATTCGCAGCATCCCCCGGGGTGGCGGTCGAGCATGGCGGCGGTCTGGCACGCCCGGGGCCGCCGGGTCAATGCGCGACGGCCCGTCAATCCGGGCTGTGCGTCAGTTCCGGAACGTCGCGTGCGCCGGCCGACCCCCGGCCCGAAAGCGACGGGTTCTCCATGAAGAAGCGGTGGCAACTGAAGGGGTTGTCCAGGTCCGTCAGGTCGGGGCGTGACCAGTCGCCTTCCGGGCCCAAGACCCAGCTCTGGGCCACGTCGGCCAGGTTCGCGGCCATGATCTGGCTGACGATCTGCGCCTTGACCGTGGGGTTCACGCATTCCACCAGCGTCTCGACCCGGCGGTTCAGGTTGCGCCCCATCCAGTCGGCGGAGCTGATGTAGACCCGGGCCCGGCGCGATGGCAGGCCGTGACCGTTGCCGAAGCAGACGATGCGCGAATGTTCCAGGAACCGCCCGACGACCGACTTCACGCGGATGTTCTCGGACAGGCCGGTGACGCCGGGGCGCAGCCCGCAGATGCCGCGGATCACAAGGTCGATCCGCACCCCGGCGCGGCTCGCATCGTAGAGCGCGTCGATGACGTCGGGTTCCACCAGCGCGTTCATCTTGGCCCAGATCGCGCCCGGACGTCCGTCGCGCGCATGGTCGGCCTCCCCCGCGATCGAGGCGAGCAGGCGGTCCTTCATCTGCGACGGCGAGATCGACAGGTTCTCCAGCCCGTCGGGCGGCGCATAGCCCGAGATGAAGTTGAACACCTTGGTCGCGTCGCGCGCCAGGCGCGGATCGCAGGTGAACAGCGACAGGTCGGTATAGATGCGCGCGGTGATCGGGTGATAGTTGCCGGTGCCGAAATGGCTGTAGGTCACGAGCCTGTCACCCTCGCGCCGGACGACGGTGGCGATCTTGGCGTGGGTCTTGAGGCGGGTGAAGCCGTAGACGACGTGGACGCCCGCACGCTCCAGCCGCCGGGACTGGCGGATGTTGGCCGCCTCGTCGAAGCGGGCCTTCAACTCCACCAGCGCCGTGACCTGCTTGCCCGCCTCCGCCGCCTCGCACAGGGCGGCCACCACGGGGCTGTCGCGCGAGGTGCGGTAGAGCGTCTGCTTGATCGCCAGCACGTCGGGGTCCGTGGCCGCCTGCGCGATGAAGCGGACGACCATGTCGAAGGTCTCGTAGGGATGGTGCAGCAGCATGTCCTTCTGCCGGATGGCCGCGAACATGTCGCCGTCGTGGTCCTGCACCCGTTCGGGCACGCGGGGGGTGAAGCTGGGCCAGAGCAGGTCCTTGCGGTCGTCCACCACCAGTTCCTTGAGCGCCGCGAGCCCGATCAGCCCGTCGACCGTGATGACCTCATGCTCGTCCACGTCGATCTCCTCGACGATGGTCCGGCGCAGGGAATCCGAGGCGGTGGCGGTGATCTTCATGCGGATGATCTCCCCCCGGCGACGGCGCTTCAGCGCCGTCTCGAACTCGCGGACCAGATCCTCCGCCTCCTCCTCGACCTCGAGGTCGCTGTCGCGCAACACGCGGAATGCGCATTGGCCGCGCAGGACGTAGCCGGGGAACAGCTGCTCGATCTGCATCAGCAACAACTCCTCCAGTGGCAAAAAGCGGATCGTGCCCTCGTCGTCGGGCAGGCGGATGAAGCGGTCGATCTGCGCGGGAATGGGCAGGAGCGCCCGCAGCGTGCGCCGGTCGGACCGGCGTTCCAGTTCGACCGCGACGGCGAAACCCTCGTTCGGGATGAAGGGGAAGGGATGCGCAGGGTCGATGGCCAGCGGCGACAGGATCGGGAAAACCTGTGTCAGGAAATGTTCGGCCATCGCATCCCGCTCGGGGCCCTTCAGGTCGTCCGCCGACAGAAGGCGAATGCCGTTCTCGCCCAATTCGGCCAGAAGGGATTTCCAGACCTCCTGCTGATGCGTCAGCAGGTGCATCGCCGTCTCGTCGATCATGGCAAGCTGTTCGGCGGGGGTGCGGCCGTCGGCGGCGGGCGTCCTGTTTCCGGCGCGCGCCAGTTCGCGCAGGCCCGCCACCCGGACGGTGTAGAATTCGTCGAGGTTCGCCGCCGAGATCGACAGGAACCGCAGCCGCTCCAGCAAGGGCACGCGGGGGTTCTCGGCCTCCTCCAGCACGCGGGAATTGAAGGCGAGCCAACTGCGTTCGCGGTTGAAGAATCGCTTGGGCGTCGTCGTCCGCTCATCGTCCAGCGTCACCGGCGCGGGGATCGGGGCGTTCAGGAAATCGGCGGGCGGAACGGCGGACTTGTCGAGCATGGTTGGCGCCCATCGTCGGTCTGTGGCGGGGATGTCACAGGCTAGGCTGCGCGGAGTCACCTGTCCAGCAGGTCGCGCGCCAGCGCCTGGTTCAGCGCCACGCCCCGTTCCAGCGATGCCGCGTCGAGCCGGTCGACCAGCGCGCGCGCGGCGGCAAAGCTCCGTTCCATCCTCGGCAGAAGGAAGCCGATCAGCGCGGGCTTCACCTGAAGCTGCCGGTCGGCGAAGAGCTTGAGCAGCAGCACCGACAGCAGCGTGTCGTCGGGGTCGTCGATCACGGCCGGCGTCAGCGAGGCGAGCCGGCTTTTCAGGTCAGGCAGGCGCACGGGCCAGTCGGATGGCGGGCGGCGCCCGGTCAGCAGAAGGCCGTGCTCCTGCCCCGCGCAGGCGTTCCAGAGGTGAAACAGCGCCTCCTCGTCCACGCCGCGGTCGGCGTCTTCCAGCACGACGGGGCGGTGGGCCAGTGCGGGCGCGTCGCGGGCCGTCAGGTCGGCGGCGCGCAAACGGGTTGCATCGGCCTCCGCCGCCCAGATGCCGGCCAGATGCGACTTGCCCGACCCTTCGGGCCCGACCAGCGCGAGCCTCCCGCCGGGCCAGTCCGGCCAGGCGTCGACCAGGGCCACGGCCTGCGCGTTCGACGTCGAGACCATGAAATCCTCGCGTCCCCGCGCATCGAGCCGGGGCAGGTCGATGGAGAGCTGTGCCACGGATCAGACCCGCGGATCGGCCGGTGCCGGAAGGGCCGGGTCCGGGGGCTGACCCCGGTAAAGGACGCTCTGCTTGTATTCGGCCACGCCGAACCGCGCGACCACGCCCAGGGCGGCGGCGACGGGCACCGCGACGAGCATGCCAACGAAGCCGTAGATCGACCCGAAGGCCGAAAGCGCGAACAGAAGCCACACCGGATGCAGGCCCACCGATCCGCCCACCAGCTTGGGCGTCAGCACGTTGCCTTCGAGGAATTGTCCCGCCACGAAGATCGCGGCGACGAGGCCGATCGACGTCCAGTCGCCCCAGAACTGAAAGAGGGCCAGCCCGATGGCCAGCACCCCGCCCACCAGGGCACCAACATAGGGAATGAAGGTGATGAGCCCCGCGATGGCCCCCACGACCAGCCCGAACTGCAACCCGACCAGCATCAGCGCGACGGAATAGAACGTCCCCAGGATCAGGCAGACGGTCAACTGCCCGCGTACGAAGCTCGCCAGCGTCCGGTCGATGTCGAGCGCGATGCGCCGGATCGTGCCCACATGGTCGCGGGGCAGCAGGTCGTCGACCCGCGCCACCAGTTCGTCCCAGTCGAGCAGCAGGTAGAAGGCGACGACGGGCACCACGACGATGAAGACGACCGCGTTCACCACCCCGAAGACTCCGGCCAGAACCTGCTGCGCCAGTTGCCCGCCGCGCGCGCGGATCACCTCGCCCAGGTCGGCGAGGCCCGTCTGGACGATGCCGCCTTCGGCGACCAGCGCGGGGAACCGGAGCGTCAGCCAAGCCCGCAGGGCGCTGAAATACTCGGGGGCAAGGCGCACCAGCGCGTTCGTCTGCTCGATCAGGGTGGGAATGAGGAAGGCCACCGCCACGATCAGGCCCGTCACCGCAATCAGCGTGATGATGGCCGTCGCCGCGACCCGGGGCAGGCCGAGGGCCTCCAGCCGGTCGGCCAACGGATCGAGGATATAGGCGATGGCGCCGCCCACGATGAAGGGGAGCAGCACCGGCCCCAGATACCAGAGCAGCACCAGGAAAAGCGCAGCGGCCAATCCCCAGTAGATCACCTGTTGCCGTCTCGACAATGCCATCTCCGCCCTTTCGCCGACCGGCCCTAGATGCCCGCGCACGACCGCCCGTTCAAGGCGGCGCGGAACGCGTCAAGGTTCAGGTCAGGCGGTCCTTGACCATCGGTCCCACGGCGCCGAAGTCGATCTGCCCCGGGTAGCGCGCCTTGAGGACGCCCATGACCTTGCCCATGTCGCGCACCGAGGTCGCGCCCGTCTCGGCCACGGCGGCATCGACGGCGGCGTCAATTTCCGCATCGGACAGCTTTTTCGGAAGGAACTCCTCGATCACGCCGATCTCGTCCAGTTCGGCCTGCGCGAGTTCGAGCCGCCCGCCCTCCTCATAGGCGCGGGCCGATTCCTGCCGCTGCTTGACCATCTTGGCCAGGATCGCCGTGACCTCGGCGTCGCCGACCGTGCGCCCCTCGGTCCGAAGGGCGATATCCTGGTCCTGGATGGCCGCGTTGATCAGGCGCAGCGTTCCGATCCGTCGCGTATCCTTGTCGCGCATCGCCTCCTTGAGGCGTGCGCTCAGCCGTTCTCGCAAGTCCATGAGACTGTCCCGTTCCGCTTTTCCAGGGACCGAGTGTTAGCCCATGCGGCCCCCGTGGGCAAATCCTTCGCGGCCCACTCGCCGGCACGTCCGGGTTCCGATGGTTGACGGGCCGGGGCGCCGTCCATAGAACCCGGCGAGTTTGCCCGCCATCGCCGCCCCTGCCCCGGAGAGCCCCATGCCCCAGAAGCCGACCGCCTGTCTCGCCCTCGCCGACGGGACGATCTTCATGGGCCGCGGGTTCGGCGCGACCGGGGTCGCCGTGGCCGAGCTTTGCTTCAATACGGCCATGACGGGCTATCAGGAGATCATGACCGACCCCAGCTATGCCGGACAGGTCGTGACCTTCACCTTCCCCCACATCGGCAACACCGGCACCACCGAGGAGGACGACGAAGCGGCCGACCCGGTCGCCGCAGGCATGGTCGTCCGGTGGGATCCGACGGAGCCGTCGAACTGGCGCGCCACGCGCGATCTGGAGGGATGGCTGGCCGCGCGCGGGCGCATCGGGATGGGCGGCGTCGATACCCGCCGCCTGACCCGCGCGATCCGCCAGCAGGGGGCGCCGCATGTGGCGCTGGCGCACGATCCCGACGGCGATTTCGACATCGAGGCGCTGGTCGCCCGGGCGCGGGCCTTCCGGGGACTGGAGGGCATGGACCTGGCCGGAGAAGTCACCTGCGCCCAATCCTATCGCTGGGACCAGACGAAATGGGCCTGGCCCGAGGGCTTCGGCACATTGGACAATCCGAGGTTCAAGGTCGTGGCCATCGACTACGGCGCCAAGCGCAACATCCTGCGCTCACTGGCCTCCGTCGGCTGCGACGTCACCGTCCTGCCCGCCACAGCCACGTCCGAGGACGTCAAGGCCTTGAACCCTGACGGTCTTTTCCTGTCGAACGGTCCGGGCGATCCGGCGGCGACCGGCGCCTATGCCGTTCCCATGATCCGCGAGATGGTGGACTCCGCCTTGCCCGTCTTCGGGATCTGTCTCGGGCACCAGATGCTCGCGATGGCGCTCGGGGCGAAGACGGTCAAGATGAACCATGGCCATCACGGCGCGAACCATCCAGTCCAGCGGCGCGCGGACGGCAAGGTCGAGATCACGTCGATGAACCACGGCTTTACCGTGGATGCGCAATCCCTGCCCGAAGGGGTGGAGGAGACGCATGTATCCCTGTTCGACGGGTCGAACTGCGGCATCCGGCTGACGGGGCGGCCGGTGTTCTCGGTTCAGTACCACCCGGAAGCCAGTCCCGGCCCGCAGGACAGCGCCTATCTGTTCGACGACTTCGCCGCGGCGATGGCGACACGGGCGGGGTGAATTGGCCGGGGTCTTAACCAAGCGTTAAGACCCGTCCGACCATGGTCGCGGGAATCGCAATTCCCGAGGTCCAGACATGGCCGCGTCTCCTGTTTCCGCCGCGCTTGCGCCAAATCCCTCTCCGGGCGATGCCGGTCTGTCCCCCGGAGCGCGGTCGCGCGTTTCGCCCTCCCCCGGAGCAGGCGATCAGGGTCTGCTGTTTCGGCGGCAGACCTACGTTCGGCGACCCAAGCTCGGTGAAATCCTGCTGGAGATGGGCGCGGTCGATGCCTCCGAACTGGCCCGCGCGCTGATCCTGCAGCGACGGCTGTCGGCGCGACTTGGAGATGTGCTCCTCCGCCGAGGTCTCGTGTCGGAGGAGACCCTGGCGGAGGCTCTGGGCCGGCAGCGCGGCATGGGCCAGGCGGGCCCAGCGCCCGTGGGATACCCGGCGATGGACACCCTGGCCCGCAGCCTGCCGCTGCACCTCGCCCTCACCTTCCGGGCGCTGCCCTGGAACCGCACCGGCGGGCGCGTCCTGATCGCCACCGCGCGCCCCGAGGCACTGGACGATCTTCGCGCGGCTCTCCCGCCCGAGTTCGACAACTGCCTGTTCGCGGTGGTGACGGATACCGCCCTCGACGCGCGCATGCATGAGGTACATGGCCGGGCGCTGGCTCGAGCCGCGGAATGTCGCGTCCCCGAAGGCATGAGCTGCCGCCTGTTCCGCGCCCGACCCGGTGCGGCACTGTTGGCCATCGCACTGCTGACGACGCTGCTCGCCATCACGATCTGGCCCGCAATGGCCTTGCGGATCGCCACCGCGGCAGGGCTGATGGTGATGTGCGCGAACCTCGGGCTTCGCGTCGCCGCCGTTCTGGCCCTTCGCCGGCGGGGCCCGGGATTCACGTCCGTGCGCCCGGCCGAGGAGGCGGCGCGAAAGTTGCCGGTCATCACCGTCCTCGTGCCGCTCCACAATGAGCCCGACATCGCGGGGCCGCTGACCGAACGGCTCTCGCGGCTCGACTATCCGCGCGAACTTCTGGACATCTGCCTCGTGGTCGAGGAGGGCGACCGCGCCACGCTCGACGCTCTTGGCCGCGCCACGCTGCCGCGATGGATGCGCGTCGTGCCGGTCCCCGACGGGCAGCCGCGGACGAAACCGCGCGCAATGAACTATGCGCTGAACTTCGCGCGTGGCGATATCGTCGGGATCTACGATGCCGAGGATGCGCCCGCCCCCGATCAGCTTCTGACCGTCGCCACGCGATTCCAGGCCGCTCCGGCCCGGGTCGCTTGCCTGCAGGGGCTTCTCGATTACTACAATCCGACCCGGAACTGGATGGCCCGTTGCTTCACCATCGAATACGCCAACTGGTTCCGGCTGGTGCTTCCCGGCATCGCGCGCATGGGTCTCGTGGTGCCGCTCGGGGGGACCACACTTTTCTTCCGGCGGACGGCGCTGGAGCGGATCGGGGCCTGGGACGCGCACAACGTGACCGAAGATGCTGACCTGGGTGTGCGCCTCGCGCGGCTCGGCTACCGGACCGAGATCATCAACACGACGACGCTGGAGGAGGCGAACGCCTCCCCGCTCGCCTGGGTCAAGCAGCGGTCGCGCTGGATGAAGGGCTATATCCTGACCTGGGCCGTCCATTCCCGCCGTCCGGTCCAGTTGTGGCGCGATCTCGGGCCGCGGCGGTTCTTCGGGTTCCATCTGATGTTCATGGGATCGATCCTGAACGCGCTCCTCATGCCGGCGCTCTGGTCCACCGTCGTCATCCCTTTCGGCGTGCATCATCCCATCGTGGACTGGCTTCCCGGCAACGGGCTGCTCGCCATCGGGATCGTCATGGCATCGGGCGGTCTCCTGTCGATGTCGCTCGCATGGATCGGATGCGCGACCCCGCACCATCGGTCGCTGCGAAAGTGGATTCCGACGCTCGAACTCTACTACCCGCTGGCGACCCTGGCTGCGTTGAAGGCCCTGCAGGAAATCGTCGTAAGGCCCTTCCATTGGGACAAGACCAGCCACGGCCACTTCGGCGGTGCCGACGGCGCCGGGATCGGGGCCTTGGAGCAGATGGTATCGCAGGCGGACGGCGGCATCCGCCCCCGGATGATGCACGGCGGATAGGAACGCGGGTCGACCCCTTGCACCGTTGTCGGCTGGCCCGCGCCGCACAGTCGACCGAGGCGCAGGTTGCTTTCCGGAGACCAGCGGCAAGGCACCTTACCGCCACCTAGAGACGTCGGGCCTCTTCCCTCAATCGGGTCTCGAAAGCGCGGCTCAGATGTTCCCGCAGGGCATTCGCCGCGGCATCGCCGTCGCGTCGGGCAATCGCCTCGACGATGGCGCGATGCTCGGACAGAGCAGCCTCTCCCCGGCCCTCGGCCGCGAGCGAGGTCGTGGCCATCAGCGCCATCGACCGATGGACCGTCCCGAGTTGCTGGACGAGATAGCGGTTGTGAGAGGCAAGATGGATCTGGCCGTGAAATCGGCGATTGGCCCGGGCAAGCGCATGCGCGTCGCCCAGCAGCGCCTCGTCCTCGTCGACCATCTGACGCAGGACGACGATTTCCTCGCGGGCCGCATGTTGCGCGGCCAGCCGCGCGGCCAATGCCTCAAGCTCCGTCCGCACGGCGTAAAGTTCCGCCATCTGATCGTGGTTCAACGTCGCCACGATCAGGGAGCGGCCGTCGCGCATCAGAACGGCCTGCGTCTCTAGTCGCTGCAACGCCTCGCGCACCGGGGTCCGCGATACGCCGAAACGATCGGCAAGCTCGCTCTCCACGAGACGGTCGCCCGGACGAAAATCGCCCCGGTCGATCGCATCGAGGATCAGCGCATGTGCATCCTTCTGCGCGATCTGGACCATGGCACCCCGTCGTCTGGCCGCCCCTCTGTCGGGCGATGAACGCTATCGCCCCGCCGCGCGCCCGGCAACCGTTCGGAGCCTTGACCGCCCGTGACCGGCCCGCCAAACCCGGCCCGAGACATTCGCAAGGTTCGCCGTCGATGCCCTTCGATCACATCACCACCTGGGTCTTCGACCTGGACGAGACCCTCTATCCGCCCTCCGCCCCGCTTTTTCCGCAGATCGAGGCGCGGATGGTCGGCTGGATCGTCTCGGCCCTCGACGTGTCGCTGGCCGAGGCCGACCGGCTGCGGGCGCGGTGGTGGCACGATCACGGCACGACGCTCGCAGGATTGATGCGTGAGCATGGCGCCGACCCGGCACCGTTCCTGGAGGATGTGCACGACATCGACTTTTCGGTCCTGTCACCCGACCCGGACCTGCGAGCCGCCATCGTAGCCCTGCCCGGCCGCAAGGTCATCTACACCAACGGGACGGCCCCCTACGCCCACCGGGTTCTGGCCGCACGCGGGTTGGACGGTCTCTGGGACGCGATCCACGGGATCGAACATGCAGGCTACGCACCCAAGCCCGACCGGGCCGCCTATCGGCGTGTGTTCGGCCGCGACGGTCTCGACCCGACCCGTGCCGCGATGTTCGAGGACAGCGCCCGCAACCTGCTTGTGCCTCACGAGATGGGTCTGGCGACGGTTCACGTCGCGCCCCTGCGCGCGGATGTTGCCCATGTGCATCATCACGCACCCGACCTGACAGGATTCCTGCGCGGCATTCTGGCCTCTGGAACCTGAAGCCCGCGCGGCCTAGCTGTCGCGCATGACATTCGACACCGATATCCTGATCGCCGGGGCCGGGCCCTCCGGACTGGCCGCCGCCTGCGCCTTGGGCGCGGAGGGTCATCGCGTCGTCCTGGTGGACCCTGCCCCCCCGGTCACGGGCGAGGACGCGCCGGGCGCTGACCTTCGGACCACCGCGCTGCTGCAACCCGCCCGCACCATGCTGGAGCGGGCCGGTGCCTGGGACGGGCTGGCGCCGCGCGGCACCGCGCTTTGGAAGATGCGGATCGTCGATGCGGCGATGCCCGATCCGGTGGTTCGCGACTTCGATGCCCGCGACATATCCGACGCGCCCTTCGGCTGGAACTTTCCGAATTGGGCGCTGCGGGGTGCATTGCTCGACCGGGCCTCCTCGCTCGACACCGTCGATCTGAGGTTCGGCCTTTCGGTTACGGCGATGCTCCGCCGCAATGCCGCGGCGCGCGTCACCCTGTCGGACGGGACGCGCCTGACCGCGCGGCTTGTCGTGGCCTGCGACGGGCGCGACAGCGCTTTGCGGCGGATGGCGGACATCCCCGTGCGGCGGGTGGATTATGGCCAGACCGCGATCGTCTTCGCCGTCGCCCATGATCGCCCGCACGAGGATGTCTCGGTCGAGGTGCATCGCTCGGGCGGCCCCTTCACACTCGTGCCGCTGCCGGATCGGGAGGGGGAGCATCGGTCGGGCGTGGTCTGGATGGACGATGCCGCGATCCAGCAGGCCCGGATGGAGATGTCCGATGCGGACTTCGCGGCTGCTGCGAACGAGCGGTCTGCGGATGTTCTGGGTCATCTTCGCCTGGTGCCCGGGCGCGCCGCATGGCCGATCCTGTCGGTGCTGGCCGGGCGGTTCACGGCGCGGCGCCTTGCCTTGGTGGCGGAGGCCGCGCACGCGATGCCCCCTATCGGCGCACAGGGATTGAACACCTCGTTGAAGGACATCGCCACGTTGCGTGACCTTGCGGCGACGGGAGAGATCGGATCGGACTCGATGCTCGATGCCTACGCGCGGGCGCGCCAGGCCGACGTGGCGCTGCGGATGGCGGGGATCGACCTTCTCAATCGAAGCTCCATTGCCGGACTGGTGCCGGTGCAACGGCTGAGGCGCGCGGGCGTCGCGGCGTTCCACGACGTCCCGCCGATCCGGCGGGCGCTCATGCACCTTGGGCTCGGTGCGACGGAGACCCCGCAGGGCCGCCGACCCGATGTTCAGTCGGCGAAGACCTGATCGACCACCCTGCCGAGACGGTTCACCGTGGCGTCCACGTCCTTGAGCTTGTCCAACCCGAACAACCCGATGCGGAAGCTCGAGAAGTCAGCCGGCTCGTCGCATTGCAGCGGCACGCCGGCCGCGATCTGCATCCCATGCGCCATGAAGGCCTTGCCCGACTGCACTTCGGGCGACGGGGCATAGCTGACGACAACGCCGGGTGCGCCGAAGCCTTCGGCCGCGACGGACCGGATGCCCTTGGCGGCCAGCATCTCGCGCACGCGGGTTCCAAGTTCCCATTGCGCCGACTTGAGGCGGGCGAAGCCGTAGTCCCGCGTCTCCTCCAGTGTGTCGCGGAAGGCACGCAGCGCATCCGTTGGCATGGTCGCGTGATAGGCGTGGCCGCCGTTCAGATAGGCCTGCATGATCACGTGCCATTTCTTCAGGTCGATCGCGAAGCTGTCGGAGGTGGTTCCCTCCATCCGCTCCACGGCGCGGTCGGACATCATCACAAGACCGGCACAAGGCGAGGCGGACCAGCCTTTCTGCGGTGCGGACAGAAGGATGTCGACGCCGGTGTCCTTCATGTCGACCCAGACGCAGCCCGAGGCGATGCAGTCGAGCACCATCAGGGCGCCGACCTCATGCGCGGCCTCCGCCATCGCGCGGATGTAGTCGTCGGGCAGGATCACGCCCGCCGAGGTCTCGACGTGCGGGGCGAAGACGACGTCGGGGCGCATCTCGCGGATACGCGCGGTGACATCGGCGATGGGGGGCGGGGCGAAAGGGCTGCGACTGTCGTTGCCGGACTGGCGCGCCTTGACCACCTCGGTCCCTTCGGTGAAGGCCCCGGCCTCCAGGATCTGCGACCAGCGATAGCTGAACCAGCCGTTCCGCACGATCAGCGCCTTGGCGCCCTGCCCGAACTGCCGGGCAACGGCCTCCATCCCGAAAGTGCCGCCGCCGGGGACGATCACGACGTGGTCGGCGTTGTAGACTTCGGCCAGCCCAGCATGAAGGTCGCGCATGACCTGCTGAAAGGCCTGGCTCATGGAATTGAGGGACCGGTCGGTGAAGACGACCGAGAATTCGTCCAGACCCTGCGGGTCGATGGTGTCGAGAAGGGCCATGTCGGATCTCCGCTGCTTTTGGCGCACTGTTTCACGGGGCGCGGGCGGAAGCAAAGGGGCCGCGGGGATTTCGCGCGGGCCGTCGCGCGCGTGGCCTAGATCGGGCCTGGCAGGCGTTCCTCGGACAGAAGGACGTTGGCCTCCACCTCGCCCACGCCGGGCAGGGCCATGATGCGACGGCGCAGGACGCGCTCGAAATCGGGCAGGTCGCGGGCGGTGACGCGCAGGCGGTAGTCGTAGCGCCCCAGAACGTGATCGACGCGGCGCACTTCGGGGATGGCCGAGACCGCCCGCTCGAAATCGTCGAGCGAGACGCGGCCCCGCGTGGCGAGCTTGATGCCCAGAAAGACAGTGACGCCGAATCCCAGTTTCTCCAAGTCGAGCGACAGTTCCCGCCCGCGCAGCACGCCGGTGTCACGCAGGCGGCGCAGGCGACGCCAGGCGGCCGGTTGCGACAGGCCGACCGCGCGCCCGACCGCTCCGGCCGACAGGGTCGCGTTTGTCTGCACGACGCGGAGGATCGCGCGGTCCTTGGGGTCGAGCGGTTCCATCAGATCGGCAGCGTCTGGTCGGTCTTGACGGTCGCGACATGCATCAGCGCCTCGATCTCGGCGATATGCGGCAGGGTCAGGATCGCATCGCGGTAGAGGCTCTGCCAATGCGCCATGTCGCGGGCGATCACGGTCAAGCGCAGGTCGACGCGGCCGAGGAACGTCTGCATCTCGGTGACTTCGGGCACCTTGCGGGCCGCGGCCATGAAGGTGTCGAAGGCGCGCGGTGCCGTCTTGTCGAGCTGGACACGAAGCGAAACCTCGACCGCATAGCCAAGGGCCGTCCAATCGATGACGCTATGCACGCCGCGCAGCACCCCGGCCTCGCGCAGACGTTCGATCCGACGTGCGACGGTTGCCGCCGGCAGGCCGATGGCCGCCGCGAGGTCGGCCGCCGTCATGTCGGGGTCCGCCTGCCAGCGACGCAGGATGCGGCGGTCGATGTCGTCGAGCATGATCTTCTTGTTTCTGATCCAATCAAAGAATGACTATTCCACCCGACAGCTGAATACCACGTCGGGTTCTTCTCTGCATCCCGCGTGCAGGCCGCTACCCATGTCGCAGCATCAACACAAGGAAACCGAGACATGCGCGTTTACTACGACCGAGATTGCGACGTGAACCTCATCAAGGACATGAAGGTCGCCATCCTGGGCTACGGCAGCCAGGGCCATGCCCATGCGCTGAACCTGCGCGATTCGGGCGCGAAGAACGTCGTCGTCGCCCTGCGCGAAGGCAGCGCCAGCCGCGCCAAGGCCGAGGGCGAGGGCCTGAAGGTCATGGGAATCGAGGAGGCCGCCGCCTGGTGCGACCTCATCATGTTCACCATGCCCGACGAACTTCAGGCCAAGACCTACCGCGATCATGTGCACGATCACCTGAAGGACGGCGCGGCCATCGCCTTCGCCCATGGCCTGAACGTCCATTTCGGCCTGATCGAGCCGAAGAAGACCGTCGACGTCATCATGATGGCGCCGAAGGGCCCCGGCCACACGGTCCGCTGCGAATACCAGAAGGGCGGCGGCGTACCCTGTCTCGTCGCGGTGGACAACGACGCCTCCGGCCGCGCGCTGGAGATCGGGCTGTCCTATTGCTCCGCGATCGGCGGCGGCCGGTCGGGCATCATCGAGACAAACTTCCGCGAGGAATGCGAGACCGACCTGTTCGGTGAGCAGGCCGTGCTTTGCGGCGGCTTGGTCGAGCTGATCCGCATGGGGTTCGAGACGCTGGTCGAGGCGGGATATGCGCCCGAGATGGCCTATTTCGAGTGCCTGCACGAGGTGAAGCTGATCGTGGATCTGATCTACGAGGGCGGCATCGCCAACATGAACTACTCCATCTCGAACACGGCCGAGTATGGCGAATACGTCAGCGGGCCGCGCATCCTGCCCTACGACGAGACCAAGAAGCGCATGAAGGAGGTCCTCACCGACATCCAGACCGGCAAGTTCGTGCGTGACTTCATGTCCGAGAACGCCGTGGGCCAGCCCAGCTTCAAGGCCACCCGTCGTCTCAACGACGAGCATCAGATCGAGCGCGTGGGTGAGAAACTGCGCGAGATGATGCCGTGGATCTCGGCCGGCAAGATGGTTGACAAGACGCGGAACTGAGCAAGGGGCGGAGCCGTTCGCCCGAACGGCTCCGCGCTCCGGTCGATCCGGATATTTGGACCCCGCTACGGACGACCGTCAGGGTTGGTTATGCAACATGAGAGAGTTCGGAGAAAGTCATGGCGAAAGCGATATCCGAAATGTCCGACAATCAGCTGGATGCGGAAATCGCCAACCACGAACGTCTCGGCGAAACGCGAAGACCCAGGTACGATGACCTTCTGGAGGCCCGCGGACGACGATCCGGTCTCGATTTCGAGACGTCGCTTGCGTTGATCGCCAGGGCCGCGGCCGAGGGTCGGTATCTGAGCTATGGCGAGGTCGCAGACGAAAACGGTGCGGACTGGAACGCCATCCGACATGCGATGAATGCCCACCTGGGGGATCTTGTCCGCTGGGCGCACCTGCGTGGCTTGCCGATGGTCAGCGCAATCGTGGTCAACAAGCGGCATATCGGGACGGGCGACATGGATCCCTCCACCTTGAAAGGGTTCTCGGTCGCCGCTCGACAACTCGGTTACGACTTCGACGATGCCGACGCATTCCTGCGCGATCAGCAATCGGCGGTGTTCGCTCATTATTCGGAATGACGACGCAATCCATAGCCTGTCGCATCCGCGCAGTCGGGACATTCGTGCCATGAGCGCCACGACCGACACCCCCGTATCGGCCCCGACGCCGGGAAACTGGGCATCGGTGATCGGCCTGGGGCTGATCTGGGGCGGTACGTTCATGGTCGTGACCATCGCGCTGCGCGGATATGGGCCTGTCACGGTCGCCACGGCCCGGACGACGCTCGGGGCGCTGGCGTTGCTGTCGCTGGTTGCGGTCACAGGACGCTCCGCGCCACGCATGACCCCGACGCTCGCGGGGTTCGTCCTGACCTTGGGCGTATTGACTTCGGCCCTGCCGTTCATGCTGCTGTCCTGGGGGCAGCAATACGTGCCTTCGGCCTTCGCGGGGCTGTCGATGGCGGTGCTTCCGCTGTTCGTCCTGCCCATGGCGCACTGGTTCGTCCCGGGCGACCGACTGACGGCGCGCAAGGCGATGGGTTTCGGCCTGGGGCTCACCGGAGCGCTGGTGCTGCTCGGGCCCGGCATCGCACTTGTCGGCGACGGCGACCTCGTGGCGCTCGGCCGACTCGCGTGCATCGCGGCGACCGTCAGCTATGCCCTCGGTTCCATCCTGACACGCCGGTGTCCGCCGGTCGATGCGATATGGCTCTCGGCGCTGACGCTGCTGGTCGGCGCGGGGATCCTGCTGCCGGCGATGTTGCTGGTCGAGGGGATGCCGGGCCTGGCCAGCCCTGGCACAATGGCGGCGATCGTGTTTCTGGGCCTGGTCCCCACGGCCCTTGCGACGCTTCTGCGGGTGCAGGTGATCCGAAGCGCCGGACCTTCGTTCATGACGCTGGTGAATTATCAGGTGCCGGTCTGGTCGATGCTCTGCGGCGCGTTGCTCCTGGGCGAGGACCTGCCCGGCCGGTTCTTCGCGGCACTCGCGCTGATCGGCTGTGGCCTCGCGGTCAGCCAGTCGGGGCATCGCGGACCGCGAAAGTCGAAGGCCCCACGCCGTCCTTGACACCTGCTGCAGCGCGACGGACACGGACGCGATGCTGGACGTGCGCCCTGTCGGATATGTGATCGGCCTGCTTCTGCTGGCGCTCGGGGGGTCGATGGCCCTGCCGATGATCGCCGACATCGTCGCCGGCAACGGCGAATGGCCGGTCTTCGTCGAGGCCGGGACCATCACCCTCCTGATCGGTATGTGCCTGTCGCTGGCGACGTCGAACGCCGTGCCCGAGCGGTTGAGCCGACAACAGACGTTCCTTCTCACGACCTGCGTGTGGCTTATGCTGCCGGTGTTCGCGGCCTTGCCGCTGATGATCGGCGCGACGCAACTCAGTTATACGGATGCCTTCTTCGAGGCGATGTCGGGCCTCACCACCACCGGGTCGACGGTCGTCACGGGTCTCGATGCCCTGCCGGAAGGGATCCTGCTCTGGCGCGGCCTGCTTCAGTGGTTCGGCGGCATCGGAATCGTCGTCGTGGCGATGGTCTTCCTGCCCGAACTGCGGGTCGGCGGCATGCAGATCTTCCGCTCCGAGGCCTTCGACACGGGCGGCAAGGTCCTGCCCCGCGCGGCCGAGATCGCCTCGACCATATCGACCATCTACCTCGCGATCACGGTGGCATGCGGGCTCGCGTATCGTGCGGCCGGGATGGACCCCTTCGACGCCATCGTTCATTCGATGACCACGGTCTCGACGGGGGGGTTCGCCAACTACGACGCGAGCTTCGAGCGGTTCCAAGGGCCGATCGAGTACATCGCGACGTTGTTCATGCTCATCGCCGCCTCACCATTCGTCCTTTACGTCCAGATGGTGAACGGGAATGGAAAGCCGTTGCTGACCAACAGCCAGTTACGCGCCTTCCTGGGCACGGTCGTCGTGCTGGTGGGCGTGACCGCGGCCACGCTGATGCTGGTGGACGGCTATCACCCGGAACAGGCGATCCGCGAGGCGATGTTCAACATCGCGTCGATCCTGACGGGAACGGGCTATGCCAGCGTCGACTACATGCTCTGGGGCGGCTTCATCATCGCGCTTTTCTTCTTCTGCGGGCTGATCGGGGGATGCGCGGGGTCGACGTCGTGCTCGGTCAAGATCTTCCGATATCAGATCCTGTTCGCGGCGATGAAGGCGGAGCTGCAGCGGGTCCATTCACCCCACGGCATCTTCCGCCCCCGCTACGAAGGCCGCCCGGTCGGCACCGACGTGCTGTCTTCGGTAATGGCGTTCTTCGTCCTGTTCGTTGTCACGCTGGGCGTTTTCGCCGTGCTTCTCGCCATGACCGGGCTGGACTTCGTCACCTCGATCTCCGGCGCGGCGACGGCCATCGCCAACATCGGGCCGGGCCTTGGCGACATCATCGGGCCCGCGGGCAACTTCTCGATGCTGGGCGATACGGCGAAGTGGCTGCTCGCCGCGGCCATGCTGATCGGGCGGCTTGAACTCGTGGTGGTCTATGTGCTGTTCACCCGCCGCTTCTGGCGCGGATGACAACGGTCATTTCCAGCAACCGACCAGCACCGTCATGCCGATGGCGAGCGTGGTGAGGTCTTCGGGCGCGACGGCGCCGCTCCCGGTTCCAGGCGGGGTGGAGTCGATGCCCGCGTCCTCCAGCAACCGGGCGACCGCGGACGCTTTGAGGGCGAAGGTGAGGTCCGCCGGCAAGGCCCGGTCGTCGCCTGCCGGTCGAGGCAGGAGCAGGCCCGCGACCCGTCCCGACGCATCGAGGACGGGGCCGCCCACGTCACCCGCGCGTGCCGCGAGCGACAACCGCAGCAGATCGCCCTCGCCCTCCAGTCCGCGCACATCCTCCAGCGACCCGAAGGTCAGCGTCGCATCCCCCAGGATACCGCCGTAGGGAAAGCCACCGACCGCGACCCGGCTTTTCAGGCGCCCCTCCGCCGGTGCAAACGACGCCGTCGCAAGGGGGACGAGCCGGTCGATTGGCCGAAGCACCGCGACGCCGTCCCGCGACAGGATCACCTCGGCTTCGTGCCTTCGGTCGATGGTGACGCGTCCGCAGCCCTCGACGGTGCCCGATGCCGTGACGACGACGCCGCTCCGGTCGACGAAGAAGCCGGAGGCGGAGCGCAGCGGTTGCCGAACTTCCAGCCCGGACACCATGTCGAAGCTCTGCTCCGCAGGCTCGAACCCGGTGTCAGGCGAGAGGGCCGGTCCGGTCGATGTGAGCGTCCGCTCCATCTCGGGCAAAGCGCGCGCGGCCAGCTTATCCTGCGCTTCAGGCCAGCTGAGGATATAGCCCAGGATGTTGCCGTTTATCAGCCGAGCGGAGACCCGCGTCGTCCGATCGGGTGCGATCCCCGTGATCTGGAACGCTTCCTCCGAACGGGAGCGGTCACCGAGCGTCGGAACGATGTCGAGCGTCTGGATGATCTCGTAGAGCCCGGCGAGCGTCGCCGCGTCGCCCGGCTGCGAGATCAGTGACATGCGGACGCCGCTGCCGTCCTTCTCGGCATAGTGGACGAAGGGCGCCTCGATCCGGTCGAATGTGACGAGCCCCATGGGTGCGGTCAGCGAGATGCCGGCCTTGTCCACCGCCAGCGGTTCAAGGCCCAGTTCGGCCTGCGCCGCCGTGTAGTCCTCCATCAGACGGGACCGTTGGCGCGTCGTCAGGATGCCGGTCACATCGGCGACCCCTGCGGAGACCTGCCAGCGACCCATCGAATTGCGCGTGCCGGAACCATAGCTGCCGTCGATTGCGCCCTCGTAGAAGCCGAGCCATTGGAGCGCGCGCTGGATGTCCATCTTCGCCTCCCGCGTCAGGAGGGACTCGGAGCGGCGTGCCTCCCGCGCCGTCTCCTCCGGCTCGGGGGTTTCGGGGACCGGGACCACGGAGTCCGGCACGGCGGAGTCCGGCACGGCGATGCCGGCGGTCTGCGTGTTGCCGGTCGGCCTGTCCGATATGACGGTTTCCGACGCGCCGCCCACGGGCCAGAAGCGCTCGCCGTAGGTGTCGCCTTCGGTGACATAACTGTCGCGCGGGATCAGACCCTCATTGCGCAGACGGGCAAGGCGAACGACGGCCGTGTCGGGGTCATAGGGCCCGAGCGCGATCCCGTACCAGCCGCCGCCCAGCGAGAACCCGTTGATATCGGTGACGATGCCGCCATAGGCGCGCGCCCGGCTCATGGCCTCGACCAGACTGGGATGTGCCTCGATCTGGACGAAGGCGCGATCCTGCGCGGCGGCGATCCCGGCGAGGACGGACAGGACGATGGAAATCAGGGCCAGACGCATGACACCTCTCGTAGGGGACAATCCTTGACGCTTCCTTATCAACCGGACCGCTCAAGGAAAGGCCTGCGCCACCCGGGAAGGCCGAGACGCGCCGCGTTGACGGGCAGAGTGTTGCCGCATAGACGCGGTGCCGACCCCGCAGCCGGAGACGAAGCCCCATGTCCGACGCCCCCCGCTCGTTCCAGGAGATCATCCTGCGGCTTCAGTCCTACTGGGCGGGCAAGGGATGCGCCGTGCTGCAACCCTACGACATGGAGGTGGGGGCGGGCACGTTCCACCCCGCCACGACGCTGCGCGCGCTCGGGCCGAACCCCTGGACCGCGGCCTATGTCCAGCCGTCGCGGCGGCCGACGGACGGGCGCTACGGCGAGAACCCGAACCGCCTGCAGCATTACTACCAGTATCAGGTCCTCATCAAACCCAGCCCGCCCGACCTGCAGGACCTCTATCTCGGATCGCTGCGCGCCATCGGCATCGACATGGACCTGCACGACATCCGCTTCGTCGAGGACGACTGGGAGTCGCCGACCCTCGGTGCCTGGGGCCTGGGCTGGGAGGTCTGGTGCGACGGGATGGAGGTGAGCCAGTTCACCTATTTCCAGCAGGTCGGCGGCCATGACTGCCACCCCGTGTCGGGGGAGCTGACCTATGGGCTGGAGCGTCTGGCGATGTATGTGCTGGGCATCGATCACGTCATGGACATGCCGTTCAACGCCTCCGACGCGACTATTCCCCTGACCTACGGCGATGTCTTCCGCCAGACGGAGGAGGAATACGCTCGCTGGAACTTCGACACCGCCGACACCGCCATGCTGCTGGAGCATTTCAACCAGGCCGAGGCACATTGCGCCGAAATCCTGTCGCGCCCCGCGCTGGACCCGAAGACCGGCAAGCGGATCGTCATGGCCCATCCGGCCTATGACCAATGCATCAAGGCCAGCCACATCTTCAACCTGCTCGATGCCCGGGGGGTCATTTCAGTGACCGAACGGCAGGCCTATATCGGACGGGTGCGTACGCTGGCCAAGGCCTGTGCCGACGCTTTCCTGCAGACGCGGGCCGGCGGCTGGACCGACGCGGCCTGAGGAAGGAACCGGACCATTGGGCAAGTTCGCAGTTATCGCCATCCTGCTGTCGGCGCTGCTGGTCGGCGGTGGCATCTGGTACGCGCAGACGCGGGGCTACTACGCCACCGTGGACGGGCCGGTGACGCTGACGCTGGCGGCGCCCGACGGGTCGCTGACCACCCTGCCCGTCGTATCGCTCGAGGCCATCGCGTCCTCATCCTCACCATTGGGCTTCCGCGCCTGCTTCGTGACCGACATCGACCAGACGGCCCTCGGCGGCGAAATCCCGGTGGAGGTGCGTGCGGCCCCTGCCCCGACCATCGCGCCGCCCTGGTTCGACTGCTTCGACGCGGGCGTGGTGGACGGCCTGCTGCAGGCAGGCGAGGCGACGGCCTATACCGCCTATCATAATGCGCAGTACGGCGTGGACCGCATCGTCGCGCTGACGCCCGACGGGCGCGGCTGGGCCTGGCATGAGTTGAATGACTGCGGCGACAAGGCCTATGACGGCACCCCTGTGGGCGAGGAATGTCCCGACCGTGCGAGTTTTGAACCCCTGATCGAGGGAAGCCTCTGATGTCCGACCTTCTGATCGAACTGCTGTCCGAGGAAATCCCGGCCCGGATGCAGCGGCGCGCGGCCGATGACCTGCGCCGGCTGGTGACCGACGGGCTGGTCGACGCGGGGCTGACCTATGCCGGCGCGGTCGCCCATTGCACCCCGCGTCGGCTTGCCCTGTCGGTGCAGGGCCTGACCGACCGCAGCCCGACCACGACCGAGGAGCGGCGCGGCCCGCGCACCGACGCGCCCGACAAGGCCATCGACGGCTTCCTCCGCGGCGTCGGCATGACGCGCGATCAGCTCGACATCGTGGACGACAAGAAGGGTCAGGTCTATCTTGCCCGCATCACGCGAAAGGGGCGCGATGCTCCCGCCATCGTGGCCGAAGTTCTGGAAGCGACGATCCGCGATTTCCCCTGGCCCAAGTCGATGCGTTGGGGCAGCGGCAGTCTGCGATGGGTGCGGCCGCTTCGGTCGATCCTGTGCATCCTCACGAACGACGAAGGCGCGCAGGTCGCGCCGCTGGACGTGCATGGGATCGTCGCGGGCGACACGACCGAAGGCCATCGCTTCATGGCGCCAGACCGGTTCCGCGTGACGTCCTTCGACGATTACGAGGCGCGGCTGAAGCGTGCGAAGGTGGTGCTGTCGTCGCAGGACCGCGCCGATGCGATCTGGCAGGAGGCGACCAACCAGGCCTTTGCGGCCGGGCTGGAGGTGGTCGAGGATGCGGGCCTTCTGGCCGAGGTGGCGGGCCTCGTGGAATGGCCCGTCGTCCTGATGGGCCGGATCGACGAGGCATTCCTGGGCCTGCCGCCCGAGGTGTTGCAGACCTCGATGAAGGAGCATCAGAAATTCTTTTCCGTCCGCGATCGGGACGGCCGGATCGTCCGCTTCATCACCGTCGCCAACCGTGAAACGGCCGACGACGGCGCGACGATCCTCGCGGGCAACGGCCGTGTGCTGTCCGCCCGGCTGGCCGATGCGCGGTTCTTCTGGGAAAACGACCTCCGCGTCGCGCAGGACGAGAAGATGGAGCCCTGGATCGCGTCGCTGGCCAACGTCACCTTCCACGCCAAGCTGGGCAGCCAGAGGGAGCGGATCGACCGCATTGCCGCGCTGGCGCGCGAAATTGCCCCCGCCGTCGGCGCCGATCCCGATCTGGCCGAACGCGCCGCGCGGCTGGCCAAGGCCGACCTGTCCTCGGAAATGGTCTACGAGTTTCCCGAGTTGCAGGGCCTGATGGGCCGCTACTATGCC
This sequence comes from Jannaschia rubra, assembly GCF_001403735.1. GTDB lineage: Bacteria > Pseudomonadota > Alphaproteobacteria > Rhodobacterales > Rhodobacteraceae > Jannaschia > Jannaschia rubra. The sequence goes on along the minus strand of NZ_CXPG01000013.1, from coordinate 124,245 downwards.
GAAGCCGCGGGCGAGGCCCGCGAAGTCGCCGCCGCCGCGCAGGAGCATTATTCGCCGCTCGGCCCCTCGGACGATGTTCCGACCGCGCCTGTGTCGGTGGCCGTGGCGCTGGCCGACAAGCTGGACACGCTGGCGGGGTTCTGGGCGATCGATGAGAAGCCGACGGGGAGCAAGGATCCTTATGCGCTGCGGCGGGCGGCTTTGGGGGTGGTGCGGTTGATCCTGAGCAGTCAGACGTCAGCGAATCTGAGACCGATTATTGTCCGCGCTTCGCGCCAAGACATTGAATGGCAAAGGCTCAAGGGACGTGCCGATGCAACGCGGAAAGCCCCTTCAGAAGCTGCTGATGCCACTCTTCCGCAACAACAGCTTCAGCATGCCTCTTCAGGTGATGATTGCGAACCGGAAGAGTACGGGGCAATCTTGGCACAAGACCTCCTCACCTTCCTCCACGACCGCCTCAAGCAGCACCTCCGCGACGAGGGCATCCGCCACGACGTCATCGACGCCTGCCTGACCGGCGACCGGACCGACGACCTTGCCGATCTCGTCGCCCGCGCCCGTGCGCTCAATGCCGTGCTGGCAACGCCCGACGGCGAAAACCTGGTGCAGGGATACAAGCGGGCCGCGAACCTGCTGGCGCAGGCGGAAACGGCAGACGGGGTCGAATACAGCTATGGCGCGGAGCGCAAGCTGGCCGAGACCGACGAGGAACGCGCGATGTTCGACGCGCTGGAAGCCGCGCGCCCGAAGATCGATGCGGCGCTGGCGGCGGAGGATTATCCGGCGGCCATGGCTGCGCTGGCGGACCTACGCGGTCCTATCGACGCCTTCTTCGAGGCGGTGCAGGTCAACTCCGACAACGCCATCGTCCGGCGCAACCGATTGAACCTGCTGTCGGAAATCGTGCGGACCTGCACCCGGATCGCTGACCTGTCGCGCATCGGCGGTTGATCTCCGGTCGGGCATCGCGGCAACACCCGAAGCGGCGATGCCCAACGGGGCCTATGCAGACGTTGCGGAACGAATAGGCTTCCAGCGTGTATTGTCGATATGCTGCAGCGCAACATGACGCTATGCTGCAACCGCAAAGCAACCGCGAAGGCAAGATCATGCTCGACACTCCCGGCTTCGTCGAGGTCACGCCCAAGGCCGACGTCCGCACGGACCGGCATGGAAATCGTGCGAAATGCCTTCAGCGGCTGATGCGGATGGAGCTTCCGGTTCCGCAAACCGTCGCCATGCCCTTCCAGACCGTGCGCGATATCGCCGACGGCCGGATGCCCGATCTGGCCACGATGATCGGCCTGTTCGATGGCACGCCGCTTCTCCTCTCTGTCCGGTCGAGCAGCGAGACATCCGATTGGGGCGGGCCGGGCGCGGTGCTGAACATCGGCCTCAACGACGCCACCCACGCGTGGTTCGCCCAGACGCTGGGCCAAGGGGTGGCCGACAAGCTCTACCTGCGGTTCATCCGCTCCTTCGCGACCGAGGTGATGCGCCTCGATGAGGAACCTTTCGACGCCGCGACCACGCCGGCGGAGGCCCGCGCCGTCTACGAGGCCGAGATGGAGGAAGCCTTCCCGCAGGAAACCGCGGACCAGCTTGCCGCCGTCCTGCGCAGCATGGCCCGCGCTTGGGAAGGCACCTCCGCGCGCCTTTTGCGCCAGGCGCAGGGTGCGCCGAGCGACGCGGGGCTGGGGCTCGTCGTCCAGAAGATGGCGAACGGCATGGGTCCGGGCCAATCGGGATCGGGGGTGATCCAGTTCATCGACCCCGCCACCGGAGAGCCGGTCGTCACGGGCCGTTATCTCGGCCAGGCGATGGGGCGCGACGCGCTGCGGGACCGCGACCGCGCGATCTATCTCACCCGCGACGTACGCGGCCCATCGTTGGAGGAATTGCTGCCCGAGCTCTATCGGGAGCTGATCGAGGTGGGGCATCTCTGCCGCCGCCATCTGCGGGAGGAGATGCAGATCGAGTTCACCGTCGATCAGGGGCGGCTCGCCATACTCGACGCCGTGCGCTGCCCGCGCGAGGCGCGCGCCTCGGTGGCGGTCGCGGCGGCGCTTGCGCGCGACGGGATCATATCGCGCGCGGACGCGCTGTTGCGGGTGTCGCCCGCCGTGCTGGGCCGCCTTCTGCACCGGCAGATCGACCCCGGAGCGAAGCGCAAGGTCCTGGCGCGGGGCATCGCCGCCTCGCCCGGTGCGGCGGCGGGCCGGATCGTCTTCGACTCGGCGGCCGCGCAGGCAAACCTCGCGCGGGACGAGCCCTGCATCCTGGTGCGGCGCGAGACGACGCCCGACGACGTGCGGGGCATGCATGCGGCCGACGGTGTACTGACCGAACGCGGCGGCACCACGAGCCACGCGGCGGTCATCGCGCGCGGGCTGGGCCTGCCCTGCGTGGCCGGCGCGACGGGTCTGAAGGTCAGCCACCGCACCCGCTGCGTGACCCTGGCCGACGGCACGGTCCTGAAGGAAGGCGACGAGATCACCATCGACGGCTCCTCCGGAGAGGTGATGGCCGGGCGCGTGGCCACGACGGAGCCCACGCTGGACGGTGCCTTCGGCGACCTGATGGCGTGGTCCGACGACGTGCGCGACATCGGCGTGCGCGCCAATGCGGACACGGTAGCCGACGCCACGCTGGCCCGGACCTTCGGGGTGGACGGCATCGGGCTTTGCCGGACGGAGCACATGTTCTTCGAAAGCGGGCGCCTGACCGTCATGCGCGAGATGATCTTTGCCGAGACGCCCGCCGACCGGGCCGCCGCACTGGAACGCCTCCTGCCGATGCAGCGCGACGATTTCACCGGTCTGTTCGATCTGATGTCGGGGCTTCCCGTCTGCATCCGGCTGCTCGACCCCCCGCTCCACGAGTTCCTGCCCTCCGAGACCGAAGGCATGCGTGCCCTGGCGGAGGCGCTGAACCGGCCGCTGTCGGAGGTCAGGAGCCGCATCGAATCGATGCAGGAGTACAACCCCATGCTCGGCATGCGCGGTGTCCGCCTCGGGATCGCAGTGCCCGAGATCTATGAGATGCAGGCGCGCGCCATCTTCGAGGCCGCGGTCGCCGTGCGCGCCAAGGGTGTCGAGGTGACGCCGGAAATCATGATCCCCCTGGTCACCGCCCGCCGTGAGGTCGAACTGGTCAAGCGCCGCATCGACGCCGTGGCAGCAGCCGTGCAGCAGGAACACCGTACCGACTTTTCCTATCGTCTGGGCGTCATGGTCGAGACGCCCCGCGCCGCCCTGCGTGCGGGCGAGATCGCGGAGACCGCGGCCTTCCTGTCCTTCGGCACCAATGACCTGACGCAGATGACCTATGGCCTGTCGCGCGACGATGCGGGTCACTTCATGTCCGCCTACGTCAACGAGGGGGTCTATCCCGAAGACCCCTTCACGACGCTCGACGTGGACGGCGTGGGTGAGCTTCTTCTGCTGGGCGCGGCACGCGGGCGCGCCGCCCGGCCCGGCGTGACGCTGGCACTTTGCGGCGAGCATGGGGGAAACCCTGAATCCATCGCCTTCTGTCGGCTGGCCGGCTTCGACTACGTCAGCTGCTCGCCCTTCCGAGTGCCTGTGGCAAAGCTGGCAGCGGCGCAGGCCACCTTGCTCGGCAAGGCCGGCAAGACGGAGTGAACCGCGTCTTCACCTTTCCCTAACGTCCCTGAGCTAGGTCCACCCCAAACGGGCGAGGAACGGAGTGGGGATGGCGGCCTGGTGGCACAATCTGATCGTGGCGGTCCTGCTGCTCCTCGCGGCGACGTCCGGCCCGGCCCAGGCACAATCCCTGGCTGCAGGGGGCGTCGGTCTGCGCGCCTTCGGACGGATGGCTTCGCTCGCCCCCTCCGACGTGGCCCGCGGCCCGCTGCGGGGCTCGGCGCGGCCGCTCGCCGATCAGGGCGCGCCGCGGCCCGAGGACTATTCCCGCAATCCGGTCGTGCGGAACGACACCGCCATGGCCGCCGGCTCGCAGGGCGCGCCCGGCGACAGCCTGCGCTGCCTGATCGAAGCCATCTATTTCGAGGCACGGGGCGAACCGGTCGAAGGCCAGGTGGCGGTGGGGGAGGTCGTGCTGAACCGTGTGGATGCCGAAAACTACCCGGATGCCGTCTGCGCCGTCGTTCGACAGGGCACGGGGCGCAAGCATGCCTGCCAGTTCAGCTATACCTGCGACGGCATCCCGGAGGCCGTGACGGAACCCAGAGCCTGGACCGTCGCCGCTGACATCGCGCGGCGACTTCTCGACGGCGCGCCGCGCCGCGTGACGCATGACGCGACCCATTATCATGCCAACTACGTTCATCCGCATTGGGCACGGGTCTATCCGCGCGTGGCGACGGTCGGGCGGCATCTGTTCTATAAGCAGATTCCCGGCGCCTGACCTCCCGTGGGTCTTTCGTCACGGCGCACATCGTGGTCTGACAGACGACGAAGCCCACCGGAGGTCCGTCATGTCCCCCAGTCCCGCCGCCGCCCGCGCGACGCCGTCCGATCAGGAGGCCCTGCGCCTTGCCTTCGCCGCGCCCATCGACCGCGCCCGGGCGACCGGCCTGCCGCTCGATCGCATTTCGCTGCGCGACCACATCCGCGACGTCGAGATCGGCGCGTTCCAGGCCGAGCGCGGCGTGACCCAGCGTGTCCGCTTCGATATCGTGGCCGAGGTCGTGCCGGATGCCGATGCCGTGGCAAGCGACGACGTGGACGGCATCCTGAGCTACGACACCCTGATCGAAGCCATCGGACTCGAGCTGGAGGCCGAGCGCCTGAACCTTCTCGAGACCCTTGCCGAACGGATCGCCGCCCGCGTCCTGCTCCACGAAAGGGCCGCGCGCGTCTTCGTGCGGATCGAAAAGCTCGACCGCGGTCCGCATGTCCTCGGGGTGGAGATCGTACGCGCCCGCACCCAGGCCCCGGCGATCACCCTGGCCGACGATGCCCCCCGCCCGCGTGTTGTGCTGCTGCCTGCGGGGGCGCAGGACGATGCGGAGTTGTCGGCACTGCTCGACCGCCTCGATGGCCATGCGGAGCCGACGGTCCTGATCGCCACGCCCGACTTCGTGCCCCCCGTCGCGGCGCAGACGCAGGCGCAGCGGCGCATCGACCTTCTGACGCTGGAACAGGCGGCCTGGCGGCTGGCCGCGCGCGACCGGCGCTGCGTGGTGGTCGACAGCCGGACCGAACTCGACTGGTCGATGCGGCGCGGGGGGCTGACGGTCTGGGCGCCATCGCGCCTGGTGCTGGATGCGACCCATCCGCCGGAGTCCGAAGACCCAGTGACCCTGGCCCGCTGGTTCGCGGCCGCCTTCCACGCCGTCGAACTCTTCCTGCCCGCCGACCCACGGCCCGGCCCCGTGCCGGAGCGTCGGATCACGGATCTATCGGACGTCGCATGAGATACCTTCGTCCCCTTCCCCACCCGGCCGCCGACGGACCACGGCTCGCCGGCGGATGGCTGCGGTTCGACCGCGTGGCTGTCCACGAACGCGGTCACCCGGTTCGGATACGGCCGGTGACCGAGATCGCGGAGGCGGACCTCGAACCGTTTCTGACGCCGCGCGCGCCCATCGCCGGCATCGACTTCGACCGGCCGTCGATCATGGGCATCCTGAACGTCACGCCGGACAGCTTTTCCGACGGCGGCCGCTTCGACGACACCGCAGCGGCGGTCGCACAGGCCGAGGCGATGCAGGCCGCCGACATCCTCGACATCGGCGGCGAAAGCACGCGGCCCGGTGCGGCCGGTGTGGAGGCGGAAACCGAAATCGCCCGCATCCTGCCGGTGATCATGGCGCTGGCCGGCCGGCGCCTTTCCGTCGACACCCGCAAGGCTTCGGTGGCGCGGGCTGCCATGGACGCCGGTGCGGTGCTGGTCAACGACGTGTCTGCCATGACCTTCGACGGGGACATGGCGGCCACGGTCGCCGCGGCGGACGCGCCGATCTGCCTGATGCACGCGCAGGGATCGCCCGAGACGATGCAGGCCGACCCGCGCTACGACGATGTGTTGCTCGACGTCTACGATGCGCTCGTCGCCCGTATCGCCGCTGCCGAGGCGGCGGGTGTGCGGCGAAACCGCATCCTGATCGACCCCGGCATCGGCTTCGGCAAGACGATGGAGCACAACCTGACGCTGCTGCGCGGGATCGGCCTGTTCCATGGGTTGGGGGTTCCGATCCTGCTTGGGGCCTCGCGCAAGGGGTTCATCGGCACGCTGGGCGATGCGCCCCGCGCCGCGGATCGCATGGGCGGAACGCTGGCGATCACCCTGGCGGCCGTGGCACAAGGCATCCAGATGCACAGGGTTCACGACGTGGCGCAGGTCGCGCAGGGATTGGCGCTGTGGCGCGTGACGGGGGGATATGATGGCGCTCTTTGGAACTGATGGGGTGCGCGGGCGCGCCAACGAGGGCAACATGACCGCCGAGATGGCTTTGCGTCTCGGGGCTGCTGCCGGACGGTATTTCCGGCGCGACGGAACGGGCGGCCATTCCGCCCACCGCGTCGTCATCGGCAAGGACACGCGGCAGTCGGGTTACATGCTGGAGAACGCGCTGACCGCGGGACTGACCAGCACGGGGATGAACGTCCTGTTGCTGGGGCCCGTGCCGACGCCCGCCGTGGGCCTCCTCGCCCGCTCGATGCGGGCCGATCTGGGGGTCATGATCTCGGCCAGCCACAATCCGGCCGACGACAACGGGATCAAGTTCTTCGGACCCGACGGATTCAAGCTCTCCGACGATGCGGAGGCGGAAATCGAGCGCATGGTCGAAACCGGCGTCCGGCTGGCCGACGCCCCCAACATCGGTCGCGCCAGGCGCATCGACGACGGGCGCGGGCGGTATGTGGAATACGCCAAGACAACCATTCCCTCCGGCATGACGCTGGAAGGGCTGAAGGTCGTGATCGACTGCGCCAACGGCGCTGCCTATCGCGCGGCGCCGGACGTGCTGTCGGAACTGGGCGCCACGGTCATCCCCGTGGGCGTCTCGCCCAACGGGCGCAACATCAACCTCGACTGCGGATCGACGCATACCGACACCTGCGCGGCCGCCGTGGTCGCGCATGGGGCGGACGTGGGCATCGCGCTCGACGGCGATGCGGACCGGGTGATGATCCTCGATGCCGAAGGGCGCGTGGCCGACGGCGACCAGCTGATGGCCCTGTTCGCCAGCCGTTGGGCCGCCGAGGGACGCCTGCGCGGCGACACGCTGGTGGCCACGGTCATGTCCAACCTCGGGCTTGAACGATTCCTGGAGGCGAAAGGCCTGTCGCTGCACCGCACCCGCGTCGGCGACCGCCATGTGGTCGAGGCGATGCGTGCGGGCGGCTTTAACCTGGGCGGCGAGCAGTCGGGGCACATCGTCATGACCGACCACGCCACCACCGGCGACGGACTGATCGCGGGGTTGCAGTTCCTGGCCGAGATGGTGCGGACGGGTCTGCCCGCCGCCGACCTGATGCAGAGCTTCGACCCGGTGCCGCAGCGGTTGGAAAACGTGCGGTATGAGGCGGGGGCAGACCCGCTGGAAGACGCGAAGGTGAAGGCCGCGATCCGTCATGCCGAAGCGCGGCTCGAAGGCTCGGGCCGCCTCCTGATCCGCGCGTCGGGGACTGAGCCGCTGATCCGCGTGATGGCGGAGTGCGAGGATATCGGCCTGCTGGACCGCGTGGTGGACGATGTGGCCGATGCAGTGCGGGACGCGACCTAGATCATGTGGAGCGCCGCGCCCGCCAGCGCGGCCAGCACGAGCGTTTCGACAAGCCCGCGCCGCAGGATGAGGAGCCAGCCGAACGCGAAGACGGCGAGCGCCAGCGCGCGGACATCGAGCGTAGTCGGGTCGGGCATCGGCGGCGGGCCCGGTCGGACGTCGGGAAAGAGGACATGAACCGCAAACCAGAGCGACAGGTTCGCGATGACGCCCGCCACCGCTGCGGACACCATGTCGAGCGCGCCGCGCAGCCGGGGCTGTGCGGTCAGCCGTTCCAGATGGGGTGCACCCGCGAAGATCCACAGGAAGCAGGGCGCGAAGGTCGCCCAGAGCGTCACCAGCGCCGTCGTCATCGCCGTACCCAAACCGACCTGCGCGCCGCCAAGCCAGCCGGTGAAGACCGTCACCAGGATGAGGGGGCCGGGCGTGGTTTCGGCCAGGCCCAGGCCATCGACCATCTGGTCAGGCGTCAGCCAGCCGCGCGTGTCGACCGCCGTCTGCGCGAGCGCGGCGAGAACGGCATAGGCACCGCCGAAGCTCACCGTGGCGAGCCAGCTGAAGAACAGGCCAGCCTGGGCAGGCACCGACCCGGGCGCCACCGCGAGCAGGAGAAGGAGCGGCGCCCACCAGACGCCGAGCCAGATCGCCACCGTCCGGCCCGTGCCCGCCGGTCGGGCGGGAGGCAAGTCGGCGGTCTGTCCCCCGCCCCGCGCAAAACCGAGCAGCAGCGCGGCGCCGAGGACGACCCAGAACGGCACGCCCCACACGAACAGGGCGCCAAAGGCCAAGAGCGCGACGCCCAACGCGACCGGCCCCTTCAACGCCTTTGCGCGCAATTTCCAGAGCGCCCCCGCGACGATGGCCATGGCGGCCGCCTTGACGCCGAGGAACGCCGCCTCGACCGTCGGCAGGCGCCCGAAAGCGAGGTAAAGCGCCGAGAGGGCGATCATCACCGCCGCGCCGGGCAGAACGAACAGGAGCCCGGCGAGCACACCCCCGGCCGCCCCCCGCAGGCGCCAGCCCGCGAAGGTGGCGAGCTGCATCGCCTCCGGGCCAGGCAACAGGGTGCAGAATCCCAGTCCGCGCAGGAACGTGTCGTCGTCGAGCCAGGCCCGATCCTCGACCAACTCCCGGTGCATCAACGCGATCTGCGCCGCCGGACCACCGAAGGACAGAAGGCCGATCCGCCCGAACGTGCGGATCATGTCGGACCAGGGAGGCGGGTTCATCGCCTTGCTCCCGCCAGCCAGTCGTCGATGAGGTCGAGCGAGGCTTCGGCGTCCACCCCCCGCCTGCGCCGCCCTGCCAGAAGTCGTTCCAAGAAGAGAGGAAGGGACAGGTTGTCGACGATCGGATGGTCCAAAGCGGCCAGCCGCGCCATTTCTTTCGCCGTTCCGGGCAAAGCGCAGGCTTCCCAGACGGTGCAGGCCGCGCCGACCTGATCGCGTCCGACGGCGCGGAGCGGTGCAGCCCGATCGACCAACCGACGCAGCACCCACAAAGCGGCCAGTTCGCTCGCGCCCGGGTCGAGAGGCACGATCCAACGCGCGGAGGGCGGCGGGAGCGCCTGCACGGGCAATCCCGCCGCGACCCATCCGAGATGGCCGCCGGCCAGGACCAACGCCCGCCCGCCCCGTCGCCGCAGCGCATCGGCGCCAAGCTGGCTGATCTTGCCGCCCTTCTGGCAATAGACCACTGCGCGGTCCGGCACGGGGGCGGACTCAATTTGGGACAGCGTCAGTCGCTGGGCGCCGGGCAGCCGCGTGGGATCGGTCGTCGCATCGTCATCCCTACGAACGTCGAAGACCACCGGCGCGTCGGGCAGGTGAAGGCGGGGGAACAGGCGGTCGGGCGTGATGAAAGCGTGGTCCAAGGGGCATCCTCCGCCGGAACGGGTTTCAGGATGCGCTGCTTGGGCCGAAGCCTTGCGGACGGGCCGCATCGGGGTGCGCGCGACCCCGGACCAAGGCTAGAAGGTTCCCAGGCGCTCCGTCAACCGCCGTGGATCAACGTGCCGAACAGGCGGGGTTCCAGGGTGTCGGCGGCAAACAGGTCGCCATGGGTCAGGACCGAGACGGCATCGTGGCTGTGCAGGCTTTCCTGATGGCTCGCCACGATGCGGAAATCGGCGACGCCGTCCAACCGCTCCAGACCTTCTGCGAACAGGCGGGCCGCGTCCTCGACGAAGATCGGGTTGGCTGCGTTGAGTTCGGCGAATGCCTGCTCGTCCTCGCGCTTGACCATCACCTGCGTTTCCGTCGGAACCTGCGCGCGGCACATGTCGATGACGTCCTCGACCGTCACGTCGCTCGTGACCTCGACCGAGAGGCGGGCGACGGACCGCTGCGAATGGGGCGTGGCCAACTGCCCGCGCGTGCGCCGGGCATGCTCCGACAGCTCCAGCGAACAGGGGCAGGTGGACGAATAGACGTAGTCGACATGCAAGATCCGGCGGCGCGTTTGACCCGTCTGGGTCACTTCCATGGCGACGTCGTAATACTGCCATCCGATCAGCCCGGATCGCAGGCTGTTTACCTGCAAGGGAAGGGAATACCGCAGCAGAAGCCTCGCATCGAAGCTGCCGAGGTCGGCCAGATAGTCGTCGAGCGCCGCTTCCACCACGTCGAACCCCACCGAACGGGCGGCATGGGCATAGAACGACCGCATGATGCGGGACATGTTGATGCCCTTGCGCCCGGCCTCCAGGCTGACGGTGCCCGTGACGGATGCGTCCACGGAGCGCGCGCCATCGCGCGTCGCGACCTGAAGGGGCAGCCGGAAGTTCGAGATGCCCACATGCTGGATGCGCCGGTCCGCGCCGCGGATCAGGCTGGCGGGGCCGTTCTGAAGGTCGGGGAGCGTCGCGCGATAGGCGTCGTCGACCACATGGTCGGGAAAGCTCGCGGAAAGGGCAGGATAGAGGCCGGCGCGCGCGTCCTGTCCGGTTTCGGCATAGCGGCGCAGCAGGTTCAGGGCCGCCTGCGCCTCCGCCTCGGTCGGATCGCGGTCAATATCCGGTGCGTGGATGGTCATGCATCCCTCCCCCTCGGTTCGCGCAGAAACCAGACGTGGGCGATCCGCCGCGCCACATCAAGCCCCAGCATACCGTATACGCGCCAGCGCGCCCAGCGGATCGACCTCGGTCAGGCCTGGTCGAGCGCCGACAGGACATCCGCGATGAGGTCGTCCGCATCCTCCAGGCCGCACGACAGACGGACGAGGCCGGGCGTGATGCCCAGTTCGGCCTTTTGCTCCTCTGGCAGGCGCTGGTGCGTGGTGGTGGCCGGATGCGTGACGATGGACTTCGCGTCGCCCAGGTTGTTCGAAATCAGGACGATCTCCAGCGCGTTCAGGAACCGGAAGGCCGCCTCCTTGCCGCCGGCGAGGTCGAGCGCCAGGACGGTGCCGCCCTTCTCCATCTGCTTGCGTGCGAGCGCCTGCTGGGGGTGCGAGATCAGGTGGGGGTGGATCACACGAGCGAGCTTCGGGTGCCCCTCGACCGCGATGGCGAGCCTCTCGCAGGTCTCGGCCTGCGCGCGGACCCGCAGGTCCATGTGCTCCAGCCCCTTCAGCATGACCCAGGCGTTGAAGGGCGACATGGCCGCGCCAGTGTGCTTCAGGTAAGGTTCGGCCACCTTGCGGACGAATTCGGTCGTGCCGCAGATCACCCCGCCCAGGCAACGCCCCTGCCCGTCGATATGCTTGGTGGTCGAATAGACGACGACGTCAGCCCCGAGGTCCAGGGCGCGGGAATAGGTCGGTGTGACGAAGACGTTGTCCACGATCACGGTGGCGCCGACCGCATGGGCCAGGTCGCTGACGCCGCGAATGTCGATGACCTCCAGCGCGGGATTCGAGACGCTTTCGAAGAAGACGCATTTGGTGTCCGGCCGGATCGCGGCCTTCCAGGCCGACAGGTCGGTGCCATCCACCAGCGTCACCTCGACACCGAAGCGGGGCAGGATCTCGTCGAGGATATAAAGGCACGATCCGAACAGGGCGCGCGACGCGACGACGTGGTCGCCCGCGCGCAGCATCGACACCAGCGCCCCGTTCACGGCGGCCATGCCGGATGCGGTGGCGAACGCGTCCTCCGTCCCCTCCAGCGCGGCCATCCGGTCCTCGAACATGGCAACGGTCGGGTTGCCATAGCGGGCGTAGATGAACTCGTCGCGCGTGGAATGCTGGAACCGTGCCTCGGCGATTTCGGCGGTCTCATAGACGAAGCCCTGCGTCAGGAACATCGCCTCCGACACCTCGCCGTACTGCGACCGGCGCGTGCCGGCGTGGACGGCCAGCGTCCGGGGCTTCCGGGCGCGCGGGGACGAGTCTTTCATGGGCCGGATCTCCTTCGGACGCCGCGCAGTGGCGCGCCCGCCTGTTCGTCGGACGGGCATCGCCGGAACGGACAGTCGGGAACACCGCCTCTCCGGGCGGACGGGGTATCGTGGACAGGCGGAAACTTCAAGCGAAACGCTGCATCCGGGTATGGGCGGGCTGGCCTATCCGGGCAGGATTTCCTACTGTGCGACAGAGATTTTCAGGGGGTGCCCGCCATGGGGTCCGACGGGGTCCAAAAGATCGCCTTTGCGGCGCTGGCCGTGCTGATCGCTCTGGCCGGTCTCGGCGTCCTTGACGGCGGGGTCCTTTAGATGGCGCAGCGGTTCGGTGGCCGGTTCAGTCCGGGCGGCGCTTCCGACGCAACGCCTGCCGGCAAGGTTCCGCCGGCGCCGGCACTGCGTCCGCCCCTGCGTGGCCGGGCGCGGACGGCCATCCTCATGGCGCTGTCCGTCCTGCCCGTCGTCACCGCGTTCTTCCAGCCCGGCCCCGTGGCCATGGCCATGAACCTGGCTGCGGCGGGCGTGCTGTTCGGCGGCGCTGTCCTCACGCGCGAGGGGCTGAAGGCCGAGGCCGCCTGGGCCGAGCGGCGCATCGCGCGGCGCCCCGCCGTGCCGCGCAAGATCATGGGCGCGTTTGCCACGGGCATCGGCGTCATGCTGGCGGCGTCGCTGGGGCTGGCGGGGCTGATCCCCGCGGCGGTCTATGGCGTCGTGGCCGGCGCGCTGCATCTGGTGGCCTTCGGGCTCGACCCGATGACGGACAAGGGGATGGAAGGGGTCGACAGCTTCCAGACCGACCGCGTCGCCCGCACCATTGAGGAGGCGAAGAAATACCTCGCCGCCATGCAGGATGCCGTGCTGCGTGCCCGCGACCGGGAGGCCGAGAAGCGCGTGGCCCGGCTGTCGCAGACGGCGCGCGCGATGTTCCGCACGGTCGAGGACGATCCGCGTGACCTGACTGCCGCGCGCAAGTATCTGGGCGTGTACCTGATGGGCGCGCGCGACGCGACGGTCAAGTTCGCCGACCTCTATGCCGCGACCCGGGACGAGGGCGCGCGGATCGAGTATTTCCGCTTGCTCGATGAGCTTGAACGCGGGATCGAGGCACGGCGCGAAACCTTGCTGATCGGAGATCGCACCGATCTCGACGTCGAAATCGAAGTTCTGCGGGACCGTCTGAAACGAGACGGCCTGCCAACGGGAGACTGAACCATGGATATCGCCACCCGCCAGAAGGCGGCCGAGGCCACCGCCGAGGTGGACCAGATCGCGACCGCAACCCTGGCCGAGCCCGGAACGGCGATCGTGCCGCTCGCCCAGGCCGAGCCCCCCGTGGCCGCCGAGATCCGCAAGCGGATGGACCAACTCGACATGACCGACACCCAGTCGATCATCGGGTTCGGCTCGGCCGCGCAGTCCGAGTTGCAGCAGATCAGCCAAGCCATGCTGTCCGACGTCAAGAACAAGGACGTGGGGCCCGCCGGCGACAGCCTGCGCAGCATCGTGGGGACCATCCGGGGCTTTTCGGTCAGCGAACTCGACGTCCGGCGCAAGCGGTCGTGGTGGGAGAAATTGCTGGGCCGCGCCGCGCCCTTCAACAACTTCATCGCTCGTTTCGAGACCGTACAGGGCCAGATCGACAAGGTGACGGACGACCTGCTGCGTCATGAGCACGTGTTGCTCAAGGACATCAAGTCGCTCGACAAGCTCTACGAGAAGACCCTCGATTTCTACGACGAATTGGGGCTCTACATCAGCGCGGGCGAGGCGAAGCTCGCCGAGATGGATGCGAAGGACATTCCTGCCAAGGAAAAGGCGGTCGAGGCCCTGCCCGAGGATCGCCAGATGATCGGGGCGCAGGAACTGCGCGACCTGCGCGCCGCCCGCGACGACCTGGAGCGCAGGGTCCACGACCTGAAACTGACGCGGCAGGTCACGATGCAGTCGCTGCCGTCCATCCGGCTGGTGCAGGAAAACGACAAGAGCCTCGTCACCAAGATCAACTCGACCCTCGTGAACACCGTTCCCCTTTGGGAGACGCAACTGGCGCAGGCCGTCACCATCCAGCGTTCGCGTGAGGCGGCTGAGGCAGTGCGCGATGCCAACGACCTGACGAACGAACTGCTGACATCGAACGCGAAGAACCTGCGCGACGCGAATTCGGTCATCCGACAGGAGATGGAACGCGGCGTCTTCGACATTGCCGCGGTCAAGCAGGCCAACGAGGACCTGATCGCCACCATCAACGAAAGCCTGCAGATCGCCGACGCCGGCAAGGCCCGGCGCGCAGAAGCCGAGAAGGAGCTCGAGACGATGGAGAAGGAGCTTCGCGCGACGCTGGCATCGGCCAGCGCGCGGGGCGACAAGGTCGGCAGCAACGCCGGCAGTTCGGTTCCGTCCGCCAGATGAGCCGGTTGCGCGCCCTCGGCATACTGACGGTGATGGCGCTGGCGGCCTGCGATCCGGTCGATCCGCCGCTGCAGACCTCGCCCCGCCCCCTGGCAGCCCCCGTGCGACCCGAAAGGGCGGTGCTGGCGCAGGGCCCGTCCGAGGAAAGCCGCGCGTTGCGGAGATACTATTCCCGGTTGGAGCAGAGCCTGAAGTCCGACGGCCTGCTTCGCACGGATTCGGGCGAGGCGGACGCCCCGTTCACCGCCGCCGAGCTGGCCCGCAACTTCGAGCGGATCGCGCTGTTCTCGGAGTACACGCAGGTCGGCGGGCGCTACGTGGCGCAGGAAAGCCGCGCGCAATTGCGCCGCTGGGAGCGACCCGTGCGCGTGGAGCTGCATTTCGGCGCTTCGGTGCCCGAGGCGACGCGCCGGACGGACACCGCGCGCATCCAGGCCTATGTTGCCCGGCTCAGTTCGGTCACCGGCCATCCGATCAGCGTCGTGAACCAGGCAGGCAACTACCACATCTTCGTCGCCTCCGTGGATGAGCAGCGCGGCCTCGGGCCGCAGATATCGGCGGTGGAGCCCGGGCTGTCGCGATCGACCGTGCGTGAGATCACGTCGCTGGACCGGTCCACCTATTGCGCGGTCTATGCGTCGTCGTCGTCCGACCGGCCGAACGCCTATGTTTCGGCCATTGCCTTCGTGCGTTCGGAACATCCCGACCTGTTCCGCCTGTCGTGCTATCACGAGGAGATCGCTCAGGGGCTGGGCCTCGCCAACGACAGCCCCGACGTTCGCCCGTCGATCTTCAACGACGATGAGGAATTCGCCTTGCTGACCCGCCACGACGAGTTGCTGCTCAGGATCCTCTACGACCGCCGCCTGCGCGTCGGCATCTCGGACGAGGAGGCCCGGCCGATCATCCGCCAGATCGCAGCGGAGCTTGTCGGCACGGGTCCGGCCTGATGCGCCGCCGCGATCCGCATGACGGCGGGGGTGCTGCATCCCGCACCCGGACTGCCTAGATATGTCAGGGCGCGCCAGCGCCCGCCGCCACGTCACGCCATTACCCGGAGACCGCCCATGCCCATCTTCGACTTCCTGTCCGGCCAGTTCATCGATGTCATCGAATGGACCGACGACACGCGGGACACGCTGGTTTATCGGTTCGAGCGTCATGGCCACGAGATCAAATACGGCGCCAAGCTGACCGTCCGCGAGGGCCAGGCCGCCGTCTTCATCCACGAAGGGCAGTTGGCCGACGTGTTCATGCCGGGTCTCTACATGCTCGAGACGAACAACATGCCGGTGATGACGACGCTTCAGCACTGGGACCACGGGTTCCGGTCGCCCTTCAAGTCCGAGGTCTATTTCGTATCCACCACCCGCATGGGCGATCTGAAATGGGGAACCAAGAACCCCATCACGCTGCGCGATCCGGAGTTCGGCCCCGTCCGCCTGCGGGCCTTCGGCACCTATGCGATCAAGGTCGCCGATGCCGCGAAGTTCATGACCGAGATCGTCGGCACCGACGGAGAGTTCACACGCGACGAGATCCAGTTCCAGATCCGCAACATGATCGTGCAGGCGGCGAGCCGGGCACTGGCGTCGAGCCGGATCCCCGTGCTCGACATGGCGGCCAACACCGCCGACCTCGGCAAGATCGTGGCCGAACAGATCAGCGCCACCATCGCCGATTACGGCCTGTCGGTGCCGGAGCTTTATATCGAGAACATCTCGCTGCCCCCGGCGGTGGAGGCCGCGCTCGACAAGCGGACGTCGATGGGCGTGCTGGGCGATCTGCACAAGTACCAGCAGTATGCCACCGCCGAGGCGATGCAGACCGCCGCCGGGACGCCCAATTCGGGGATGGGCGCGGGTCTGGGGATGGGCATGGGGATGGGCATGGCGCAGCAGATGGCGAACCCCGGGCCCTGGGGTGCCGCGCCCGCGCAGGTCGCACCGCCGCCCCCGCCGCCGGTCGAGCATGTCTGGCACATCGCCGAGGGCGGCGCGACCAAGGGGCCGTTCTCCAAGGCGCGCCTGGGCCGGATGGTCGCCGAGGGCGAGGTGAGGCGCGATACGCATGTCTGGACGCAGGGTCAGGACGGCTGGCAGAAGGCAGGCGACGTCAACGAATTGGCGCAGCTCTTCACCGTGATGCCCCCGCCCCCGCCGCCCGGTGTCTGATGGACGGATGCAGGATGAGCGGGCCGAGCAGGCCGATCCGTCGTCGCGTCAGGGACTGACGCTCCGATGAAGGTTCCCATCGTTCCCCGCCGCGAGCCGGAGCGGCCGCCAGAGGTGCCCGCCACGCAGGAGCATCGCTTTCCCTGCGACGCCTGCGGCGGCGACATGCGGTTCGACCCTGGTCAGGACCGGCTGGTCTGCGACCATTGCGGCAACACCGCTCCCCTGCCCTCGTCGCGCGCTCCCATCCGCGAGATCGCCATCGACGAGGGGCTTCGGGCCTCGGGCAACGTGGAGCAGGAGGAGACCCGCGTCCTGTCGTGCCCCAACTGCGGTGCGACGGTCGAGTTCGACCCCGCGATCCATGCCGCCGAATGTCCGTTCTGCGCCACGCCCGTCGTCACCGACACCGGCGTGAACCGCCATATCAAGCCTGCCGCCGTCATCCCCTTCGTGCTGCGAGAGCCGCAGGCCCACGACGCGATGAACGACTGGCTGGGCCGTCTGTGGTTCGCGCCCAACGGGTTGCAGCAATACGCCCGCAAGGGACGCAAGATGTCGGGCATCTACGTTCCCTTTTGGACCTATGACGCCCAGACCGACAGCAGCTATACCGGCCAGCGCGGCGACATCTACTACGTCACCCAGACGGTCATGCGTGACGGCAAGCCGGTTCAGGTCCAGGTGCCCCGCACCCGCTGGACGCCGGTCCGCGGCCGTGTCGCGCGGTTCTTCGACGATGTGGTGATCCTCGCGTCGCGATCCCTGCCCAAGTCGCACACCGATGCTTTGCAGCCGTGGGACATGGCGGCGTTGTCGCCCTATGCGCCGCAATACCTCGCGGGGTTCCGGGCCGAAGCCTATCAGGTGGATCTCGAAGCCGGGCTGGTCGAGGCCCGCGCGCATATGGAAGCCGTCATCGCCCGGGACGTGCGTATGGACATCGGCGGCGATCAGCAGCAGATCACCACGCTCGACACCCGGTTGTCGGACGTGACGTTCAAGCATGTCCTGCTGCCGGTCTGGGTCGCGGCCTACAAGTACCGGGGGCAATCCTATCGCTTCGTCGTCAACGGGCAGACCGGGCGGGTGCAGGGCGAGCGGCCCTATTCAAAGTGGAAGATCGCGCTGGCGGTCCTCGCCGCGCTGATCGTGGCGGCCATCGTCGGCTTGATCGCCGCGCAGGCAAGATAGGGAGGGGTCGATGATCCTTTGTGCGGGCGAGGCCCTGATAGACATGCTGCCGCGTGACACCGCCGACGGGCCGGGATTCTATCCCGCGACGGGCGGCGCGGTGTTCAACACGGCCATCGCGCTCGGCCGGCTGGGCGCGCCGGTCGCGCTGCACACGGGGCTTTCGTCGGACCTGTTCGGTCAGCGGTTGTCGGACGCGCTGGCCGCCTCGGGGGTCGAGAACCGGGCGGCGGTCAGCGAGCGGCCTACGACGCTGGCCTTCGTGACGCTGACCGACGGACAGGCGGAATACGCCTTCTACGACGAAAATACGGCAGGTCGGATGCTGTCCCCGCAGGATGCGCCCGACATGGCTGGCATCGCCGCGCTGTTCATCGGTGGCATCAGTCTGGCCGTGGAGCCCTGCGCCGCCGCCTACGAGGCGCTGGCCTTGTCGCGCCCGGACCTGCCCGTAATGATAGACCCGAACATCCGGCCGGGGTTCATCAAGGACGAAGCCGCATTCCGCGCCCGCCTGGATCGCCTGTTCGCCGTGGCGGACATCGTCAAGCTGTCGGATGAGGATCTTGCATGGCTTGGGATGGGAACGGGCGACGTGCTTGCCGCCGGAGTCGATGTCGTCTGCCTGACCGAGGGAGCGTCGGGCGTGCGCGCGATCACCGCGAAGGGTGAGGTCCATGTGCCGGCGCGGCGGGTCACGGTGGTGGATACCGTCGGCGCGGGCGACACGTTCAACGCGGGGTTCATGGCCGGGCTTCACGATACGGGGGCCCTGGATGGAAACGTTCCGTCGGACGCCGACCTGCGTGCCGCGCTGGACCTTGGCGTCGCGGCCGCGGCCGTCACCGTCGGCCGTGCGGGGGCCAATCCGCCTTGGCGGGCCGAACTGTGAAGGCCGTCGTCCAGCGGGTCAGCCACGCCTATGTGGACATCGACGGCGAGACCGTCGGCCGATGCGGGCCGGGCCTGCTGATCCTCGTCTGTGCGATGCAGGACGACGATAAGGCGAACGCCGACGCGCTGGCGGGGCGCATCGCGCGACTGCGGATCTTTCCTGACGACGACGGGCGGATGAACCGCTCCATACTTGATACAGGCGGCGAAGCGCTGGTCATCAGCCAGTTCACCCTGGCCGCCGATACTTCACGCGGGAACAGACCTGGCTTTTCGACCGCAGCCGCCCCCGGGGACGGCGAGACGCTTTACAACCGTTTCGTCGCGGCCATGCGTGCCGAAGGCGTTACCGTCGAGACCGGCCGCTTCGGCGCCGACATGGCCGTGCATCTGGTGAACGACGGCCCGGTTACCATTCCGATCGAACGCTAGGCGCGGGGCCTTCGCCCGCTATGGCGCCGCGTTCGCTGTCGCCGGTTCGGCGTCCAGCAACGCGAAGGCGTCGTCGAAGAACGTCTCCGCGCCGAAGTTGCCGGATTTGAGCGCCAGCGCCGTGCCGTCACCGGCAAAGCACCACGGCACGCCCGGCGCGATTTCGGGCCCGATCCGCAGACGATCGACCTTGAGCGCGTTGGTAACCGCGCCGCTGGTCTCACCCCCCGCGACCACGATCCGGCCCATGCCCATCGCACGCGCGTCGATCGCGAGCTGCGCCAGCGCATCCTCGACCAGAGCACCTGCCCGCGCGACGCCCAGCGCCTCCTGCGCGGCGGCGACCGATTTCGGTTCGGCCGTGGCGAAGATGATCTTGGGGGTATCTGCCTTCTGCGTCTGCAACCAGCTGCGCGCTTCGGCCAGACCGCCGCGCGCAAGCTCCAGCGGGTCGAGCCTGTATCCGGCGGCATGGTCCAGGTAATGTCCGACCTGCGCGCGCGTCATGGCCGAGCAGGACCCCGACAGGACGATCCGGCCGGGCGCGGGGCGTGGCAAAGGCTCGGGCGCGGCCTGTACGAAGGCCCCTGCCTCGCGCCAGAGCACCGGCAGCGGTTGGGCGATGGCGGAGCCGCCACAAATCAGCGGCATGTCGTGAATGGCCGCGGCGAGGGTCGTCAGATCGTCGCTTTCGACCGCGTCGAGAATGATATGACCGGATGGCCGCTCCAGCGCATCGCGCACCGCATCGCTGCCGCGGCGGACCGTCGGAAAGGTCACCTGCCCCACCTGCCGCCGGACCTGCGGCGACAACAGGCGCACGAGGCTCGCATCTCGCATGGGCGTCAGCGGATGATCCTTCATCGGGGACTCGTCGAGCGGTTGCTCCCCCACGAACAGGTTGCCCATGAAGACCCGGCGCCCGTTCTCGGGGAAGGCCGGGCAATGCACGGTCCTGTCGACATTCATGTCCGACATCAGCGCGTCGGCCACGGGCCCGATGTTGCCGCGTGCCGTGCTGTCGAAGGTGGAGCAGTATTTCCAGAAGATCCGGCGCGCCCCCCGCGCGCGAAGCCAGCGCAGGGCGGCGCGCGCTTCGGCGATGGCATCCTCGGGCGGGGCGGTGCGGATCTTGAGGGCGATCACCTCGAAAGCCGTGGAATCGCCGTTCTGGGGAAGGCCGATGCGAAGCGTGACGGGCATGCCCGCCCGAGCCAACATGGCGGCCAGATCGGTCGCCCCGGTAAAATCGTCCGCGATCGCGCCGAAGAACGTGTTGCCCATGACAGTGAGCCTCCCCGTTCCTAGCTTGCCGCGACAGGCCAGGACATTGGAAGCACTGGCTGTCGGGCTGCAGCCATTTGTTATCAATGTGATGCAGGAAGGACGCGCTCAGCCGCGACATTGCCGACAGCCGCTCTGGACCGGAAGGCGCAGCGTGCCGGCAGAGGTCTTCGGCCCGGTCGCCCGATCCCATTGCCCTTGGAACGGGTGGCGCCTAACTTCGGGCCGACATCGGATCGACGTTGAGGGACGGGAATGAGATACATCCTTTTGGGAACGGCCCTCGCGGTGACGCCAGCGACTGCGGTCGCGCAGACGACGATCTGTGGCGGCATCAGCATGGTTGGCGAATGGGTCGGCGGAGACGAGGCATCGTCGGACGTGTCCACCACGCCGGACCTGTTCGACCTTGAGGGGCAGGTCCCCATCGCGGGGCATCTCGTCCGCATGTTCACCCTTTCGACACCCACCGACGTCCGCGTCGACGTCGCGGCGGTGCCTGCGGGCGACCCTTACATCGCACTTTACGATGCCGAGGGGGCCGAGGTTGCCGCCGACGACGACTCCGGCGGGAACTTCGGAAGTCGTGTCCAGGCGACGCTGGAGCCTGGGTCCTATTGCCTGGCCGCACGCAGTTACGAATCCGGCGTGACGGATGTCTCCGTTCAGATCGGCCGGTCCGACCAGACCTTCCCCACGGCCGCCGCGCCGCCGGTGACGCCCCTGCAGATGACGGGCGGCACGGGATGCTTCCAGCCCGATACCGCGATGCTGGGCCGCGATCTGCTGCGTGGCAACTTGGGCGACGGGCTGGAGGCCGTTGGCTTGCCTGCCGCCTATGGGTTTTCGCTGGCGGAGGAATTGCCCCTGTCGATCTCCGCCAGCAGCGACGCAGGCGACCCGGTGATCCGACTGCGGGACACCGGCGGCACCCTGCTCGCCGAAAACGACGATTTCGACGGCTTGAACAGCCGGATCGACATGACAGCACCGCTTGCCCCCGGCGAATACTGCGTGGAGGTCGAGGACTACAACGGAGGGCAGAACCAAATGACGGTGACGCTCGACCTGTTCGATGCCGCCGCCGAACGGCTGCGTCGCCTCAACAACGCCGAATTCGCACCCACGCCCGAGGACGCCGTTTCGGTGACCGACCTCGGCACCCTGTCCACCAGCATCCTGCGCGACGTCGACGTCTCGTCGTCGGCGCAATGGTTCAGGTTCGACATGCCCGAAGGCGGTCTGTTCGTCGCCGAGGCCATCGGCAACGGATCGGATCCGTCGATCATCCTGTTCGATCGCGTCGGCCGCCGCGTGGGCGAAAACGACGACGGGCCGAACGGGCTCGACAGTTTCCTCGTCACGCGAATGATGCCCGGCAGCTATACCATGGCCGTGCGCCTGTTCGGGGAGGGTGCGCGCGGCAACGTGCGTCTTCTGATGGAGCGTTACGTTCCGGCGGAGTGACGCGACAGGATCGGGGGTCCGGGGACCCCCGTCTACTTGTTCATCTTCGCCAGCATCGTCTGCATCTCGGCCAGTTGCTTACGGATCGCTTCGAGTTCCGCCTTCGACTGGCTTTCGGTGCGATCCTCGAGCGGGCCGCCTTTTCCGTCAGATGCGTCTGCCGGGTCGACCCAAGTCCCGGTCATCGCCTTGAAGAAGGCGGCCTGCTGTTCCTGCATGGCCTTGAAACCGGGCATCTTGGTCATCGGGTTCATTACTGACATGTTCTCGATCATCTTGGACTGTCCAGACCGGAGCATCTCGAAGCTCGAGGCGAGGAAATCCGGCACGATGGAGTGGGCAGCTCCGGTGTAACTGCGGACAAGGTCCGTCAAGACCCCCAGGGGCAGGACCGATTCGCCCTTGCTCTCGTGTTCGGCGATGATCTGAAGGAGGTATGACCGCGTGAGGTCATCCCCGGACTTGAGGTCGACGATCTGAACCTCGCGCCCTGCCCGAATGAAGCCTGCAATATCCTCGAGCGTGACGTAGTCGCTCGTCTCGGTATTGTAGAGCCGCCGACTGGCGTAGCGCTTGATCAGAAGCGGTTTCGATTCCCCGGCCATGATCGATCCCCTTCGTGTTGCGGTGCAGCACAGCCTAGCGGGATGGAATCGAAGCGCAAACGAAAAGGGCGGAACCCGAAGGTTCCGCCCCGTCAATCCGTCGTCCGCAATTTACTTGACGGTCGAGGTCGGGGTCTGGGCCTTCTTGGTGGCCGAAGTGACGTCGTTGGTGGCCTTCTTCACGGCGGCCGAGGCGTCTTCCTGGGCTTCCTTGCCAGCGGCCATCATCAGTTCGACGGTTTCCATCTGAACCTTCTTCGCGATCTCGGCGAAGGCGGCCATGTTCTCGGCGGCGACTTCGGCGGAGGCGGAGGCGAAGTCCGAAACCGAGCGGGCGTAGTCGGCCGGCTCTTCCTTGGCGGCGGTCATCGGCGCCATCTTCGACAGCGTCTCACGGGCCCACTTGTGGCTGATCTCGGCCGACTGCTCGGCAGCCGTCAGGGCAACCCGCGACATCTTCTCGGCGAAGGCGGCCTGCGTCTTGAACGCTTCGGTCATCGCGGAGTTGTCCGCCGGGAACGAGCCCATCATGTCGGTCATGTACTTGGTGAAATCTTGCGTCTTGTTGGCCATTGTAGCCTCCTCATCATCGGTTGCGTCGAGAGGTCTGCCCGACCATCGGGCCGGTTCCTCATCGGCTGAGGATGATATGAATGCTGCACTGCGGCATTGCAACCCCATTTTCTGCAATGCAGCATTTTTTTACTCATGCCTGTTGGAGTGCGCGACCTTCGGGCAGGACATAAGTTCCAGGCGCCGCGATCAGCACAGGATGGTCGTCGTCGCCCGGTTGTCGCGCATCGACCTTCCGACCGGAGCGCGGTCGCAGCCATTCCTCCCACTTGGGCCACCAGGAGCCTTCGTGGAACTCGGCCCCTGCGAACCAGTCGTCGGCGGTCGCGGTATCCGCATCATTGACGTAATGCCCGTATTTCTTCTTCGACGGAGGGTTCACGATGCCCGCGATATGCC
Organism: Jannaschia rubra; assembly: GCF_001403735.1. GTDB lineage: Bacteria > Pseudomonadota > Alphaproteobacteria > Rhodobacterales > Rhodobacteraceae > Jannaschia > Jannaschia rubra. The sequence goes on along the minus strand of NZ_CXPG01000013.1, from coordinate 100,754 downwards.
CTGACTGGGACAGGATGAACGTCTTGTCCTTCGCCCCGAACTTGTTCCATGTGCTCCAGGCGCCCCGCCAATGGGCGATGTGGTCCGTTTCGCAGGCTATGTCGCAGAGCGGAACCTTGACGTCGGCAAGCGTCAGGCCCTTTTCGCCCAACAGGTCGAAGCCCGTCGTGGCGAGCTCGTTCCCTATGCACAGGCGGCGAAGGTACTCGGTCACCATCGGCCCCGGCAGGTTCGTCCCGTCGCCGTTCCAATAGAGCAGGTCGAACGCCGGAGGCGCCTCGCCCAGCATGTAGGATTTGATCGCTGGTCCGTAGACCAGATCGTTGGACCGCAGATAGCTGAAGGTCCGGCCCATGAAGAACTTGTCCAGATAGCCGCGCGTGCGGCCTTCCCGCTCGATCCCGTCGATGAAGTCATCGTCGAGGAACACGCCCATCTCACCCGGATCCTCGAAATCGGCGAGCGTCGTGAAGAAGGTCGCCGATTTGACCGACTTGTCTCCCCGTCGCGCCATCAGGGCCAGCGTCGCCGAGAGGGTCGTGCCACCGATGCAGTAGCCGATGGCGTTCACCTGCGTCTGATCGGTGATCTTCTTGGCTTCCTCGATCGCCGTCAGGAAGCCCTGTTCGACATAGTCCCCGAGCGTGACATCCGCATGGCTTTCGTCCGGGTTCACCCAACTGACGACGAACAAGGTGTAGCCCTGATCGACGATCCACTTCACCAGCGAGTTCTGCGGCTTCAGGTCCAGAATGTAGTACTTGTTGATCCAGGGCGGAAACAGGACGATGGGGACGGAATGGACCTTGTCCGTCGTGGGCGCATACTGGATGAGCTCGAACATACGATTGCGGAAGACGACGCTGCCTTCTGTCGTGGCGATGTTGCCACCGACCTGGAACGCATCAGGGTCCGAGAGGGTGACAAGCCAGTCGCCCTGATTGGCCTCGATGTCGCGGACAAGGTTCTCAAGCCCGCGGACGAGGCTGTCGCCCTCCGTCTCGACGGCGCGCTGCATGGCTTCGGGATTGGTCGCCAGGAAGTTCGTCGGACTGAACAGGTCCACGATCTGCTGGCTGAAGAATTCCACCCGGCGCTTGTCGTTGCCTTCCAGTCCTTCCAGTGACTGGACGGTGTCGCGGATCGCATTCGCGCTGATCTGGTACTGCTGCTTGAGAAAATTGTAATAGGGATGCTCGGACCACATGGGGTTGGAAAAGCGCCGGTCCTTGGGTTGTTCGTCATTCGGGGCGGCCGGCGTGCCGGACGTCAGTGCGGCTTGCGCTTGGACCGCATGCTTGAGGGCCTCCCCCCAGTAGCCGACCTGCCGTTCGATCAGCTTGCCGGGGTTCGTGGCCATTTCCGTCCAATAGGCGGCCATGGCCTTGGCATAGACCTCCGGTCCAGGACCCTGAAGGCCGTGGTTCGCCGGACGCCTGCTGCCCAGGGCCGCGACCAGGCGCTTCGTCAACTCGTCCATCCGGGCGAGGTTGGACGTCAACCGGTCCAATGCCTCCGTCCCTGGTACAGTCGTCGTGTCGTCTCCGTCACTTGCCGCAGCGTTTCTTCCGTCATCCGCGCCCATCGCTTGCCTTTCCGCAGCCATGCTGCAACTGCTAAATGACCTATGCCTGCAACCATAGCCGATGCAGACAAGTTTGACAGGGGTTGTTTGCCCCTGACCCGGCAGAAGGAATTCGCATGATACGAACCATGGCCGCCTACGACATGATCGAGACGATCCGTAATACCAACGCCTGGCTGGGAAGCACTGCTCTCACCTTCGGCAGGTATCCCGCGTTCGCCATGATGCCGAACCCGATGTTCAACCTCATGGCCGCTTGGGGCGAGGTGGTGGAACGCAGCTTCAGCCGGATGATCGTGAAGCCCGACTGGGATATCGAGCCGCTTCCTTCCGAGGACGGGCACGACATGGTCGTCGATCTGGACGTGGTCGTCAGCCGACCCTTCGGCGATCTGGTCAAGTTCAACGTGAACGGCCGCGATCCGATGGCGCGTCGCATCCTCCTGGTCGCGCCCATGTCCGGTCACTACGCCACGCTGCTTCGCAAGACCGTCGTGTCGCTGCTGCCGGATGCCGATGTCTGGGTGACGGACTGGCACAATGCTCGGGACATTCCGGTCAGCGCAGGCAAGTTCGATGTCGAGGATTACACCCTCTACCTCGTGGAGTTCATGAAGGAGCTGGGACCCGACCTCAACGTCATCGCCATCTGCCAGCCTGCCCCACTGACCCTAGCGGCTACGGCCCTGCTGGCCGAACGCGATCCGGATGCCCAGCCCCGCACCCTGACGCTGATCGGTGGTCCGATCGACCCCGATGCCGCCGCGACCGACGTGACCGACTTCGGCAGCCGCGTCACGATGGGCCAGTTGGAACATTCGATGATCCAGCAGGTCGGTTTTCAGTATGCGGGCGTGGGGCGCAAGGTCTACCCGGGGCTGGTGCAGCTGGCGTCCTTCATCACGATGAACGCGGACACGCACATGGCGTCGTTCCGCGACCAGATCCTGCGCGTGGCCGAGGGAAAATCCTCGGAACATGACCGGCACAACCAGTTCTACGACGAATACCTCGCCGTAATGGACATGCCGGCGGAATTCTACCTTTCGACGGTCGAACGCATCTTCAAAGGGCTGGAGATCGCCCGCAACGAGTTCACAGTGGAAGGCCATCCCGTCGATATCGGCGCGATCACCAAGGTCGCCGTGATGACGGTCGAAGGCGGCAAGGATGACATCTCGGCGCCCGGACAATGCGTTGCGGCGCTTGACCTGCTGACGGGTGTGCCGGACGATCGGAAGACCAACTACATCGAGCCGGAGGCCGGTCACTACGGCATCTTCGCGGGTGCCTCGTGGCGGCGGAACATCCGGCCGCTGGTTCTCGATTTCATCGACGACGGGGCCGCGGCCTCCAAACGTCCCCGCCGTCGCCCGGCCAATGCGGACCTTCCGCCCGATGGGCGCATCCCGCCGCCGTCGCCGAACGTCGCGGTCTGACACGAACGAAAGAAGGCCGCCGTCCCGTGAGGGCGGCGGCCTTCCGCTTGGCAGGACCGGCCGTCAGTGGCCGAGGATCTGGCTCAGGAACAGCTTTGTCCGCTCGTTCTGCGGGTTCTTGAAAAAAGCTTCGGGCTCGTTCTGCTCGACGATCTGACCGGCATCCATGAAGATCACCCGGTTGGCCACCTGACGCGCGAAACCCATCTCGTGCGTCACGCAGATCATCGTCATGCCCTCCTCCGCGAGCTGGATCATGGTGTCGAGAACCTCCTTGATCATCTCGGGGTCGAGCGCGGATGTAGGCTCATCGAACAGCATGATCCGCGGCCGCATGCACAGGCTGCGCGCGATGGCCACCCGCTGCTGCTGTCCGCCCGACAGTTGACCGGGGTATTTCCGCGCCTGATCGGGAATCTTCACCTTTTCGAGGAAATACATCGCCGTTTCCTCTGCCTCACGCTTGGGCACCTTGCGGACCCAGATCGGCGCCAGCGTGCAGTTCTCGAGGATGGTCAGATGCGGAAACAGGTTGAAGTGCTGGAAGCACATTCCGACCTCGGACCGGATGCGGTCGATGTTCTTGATGTCGGACGACAACGGAACACCGTCCACCACGATCGAGCCTTGCTGATGCTCCTCCAGCGCGTTGATGCAGCGGATCAGCGTCGATTTGCCCGACCCCGACGGGCCGCAGACCACGATGCGCTCCCCCTGCCTCACGGTCAGGTCGATGTCGCGCAACACGTGGAACTGACCGTACCACTTGTTCATGTTGCGGATCTCGATGGCGATTTCGTCGGACACTTTCATGCCGGACGGGTTCGTGTCGGTCATGGTCATTTGGTCAACCCCTCAACGGTGATCGGTCCGCAGCTGGCGTTCCAGCCATTGCGAATATTGCGAAATGCCGTAGCAGACGACGAAGAACATCGCGCAGGCCGCGACCCACAGTTCCCAGTAGATGCCCGACCAGGCGGTCGAGGCGAGGATGGAGCCGCGAATGATCCCGACCAGGTCGTACATCGAGATCACCGAGACCAGCGTGGTGTCCTTGAAAAGCCCGACCGCGACGTTGACGATGCCGGGGATCGAGATCTTCAGTGCCTGCGGCAGGATGATCAAGCGCATCGACTGGGCGTAGTTCAGGCCCAGGCTGTCGCCCGCCTCGTACTGGCCCTTGGGTAGTGCAGCCAGCCCGCCGCGAATGACCTCGGCGATATAGGCCGAGGCGAACAGCGTGATCATGATGATGACACGCAGGATCAGGTCGAAGTTCGTCCCCGGCGGCAGGAAGAACGCCAGAATGACGTTCGCCACGAACAGAAGGGTGATCAGCGGCACGCCACGAATGAACTCGATGAAGATGACGCAGAAACCCTTGACCACCGGAAGGCGCGATTGCCGGCCGAGCGCCAGAAGGATGCCCAACGGCAAAGACAATGACACGCAGACGATGCCGAGAATCATGTTCAGCATGAAGCCACCCATGGCCCGCGATGCGACTGGCCGCAGGCGGGCAACGCGCGAGAATTCGTCTGCGATCACACCCCCGAACCACCAGACGACCGTCGCCGCGACCAACGCCGCGAAAAGACCCAACATGAAGCTGCGCTTTTCCACCCGGACGAACACAAGGTAGCCGACGACGAGGCCGATCGCCGCGAAGACCGGCGTGATGATCGTGCCACCCCAGATCAGCCAGTAGGCCAGGAACGGATAGACCGCCGTGAAGACCAGCATCCAGCGCGGCAGCTTGAAGAACAGCGCAGGCGGGACCGCCACGAACAGCAGCGCGAAGGCCAGGGTCGGCCGCCAGTGGAGTGAAGGCGGATACTGGAATCCGAACAAAAGCTGTGACCAGCGTTCGCGTAGCACCGAGAAGCAGCCACCGGTTTCCCCCTGCAGGATCTCGCGGCATTCGAGGACGGAACTGCCTTCCCAAGTGCCGTTGACGATCCAGGGGATCAGGCCGGACAGCAACCACCAGATGACGTAGAGCGCCACCAGCGTCACGATGGCGTTGAACCAGGTGGAGAACAGGTTGTCGCGCACCCATCGGATGGCTCCCGCCTGTCGTTCCGGCGGGGGTGCGGCCGGGATCTCGGACTCGCGGACGAAGGCGATCGTTTCCTCGTGCGTGTCGCTCATCTCAGCGCTCCTTCAAGGCAACGGACGCGTTGTAGGCGTTCATCACGGCCGATATCACCAGGCTGAACGTGAGATAGAACGCCATCAGAAGAAGGATGCATTCCAGCGCTCGCCCGGTCTGATTCAATGTGATGCCACCCAGCGTCGCGGTCAGGTCCATGTAACCCACGACGATCGCCAGCGATGTGTTCTTGGTGATGTTGAGGTACTGCGAGATCAGCGGCGGAATGATGATCCGCAACGCCTGCGGCAGCACGACCAGGCCCATGATCCGCCGGGGCCGCAGGCCAAGCGCGGCGGCGGCCTCGGTCTGCCCGCTGGAAATGGCAAGGATCCCGGCGCGCACGTTTTCTGCGATGAAGGCGCCGGTATAGACGGACAAGGCAAACCATAACGCGATCAGCGAATTCCTCGCCAGAATGCCGCCCTGGAAGTTGAAGCCCCGAAGCTCCGGCACGTCCCATCTGAGGCCCAGCAGGAACAGGGTCAACGCGAGCGGCACGACCCAGAGCGCAAGCGTCATCCACCACGTCGTCGGCCGGAGGCCGGTGGCGTTCTGCCGGACCGTGGCCCAATTGTTCACGGCGCGGACAGCGAAGAACGATCCGGCGAGAACGGCCAGAACGATCAGCCAGTTCGCGGAACTCGCGACCTCCTGCGCTTCGGGGGCAGTGTCGTCCCCATCCGCGGCGGGGGCGTCGGGCACCTGGCCGATGCCATTGGTGAAATAGGGCCGCGGAAAATAGATGCCCCGGTTCGTGACCGCCATCAGACCCAGGACGGGCGTGGCATCGGGATCGTCGCCCCGGAACGCGCTTGGCGGCGGGAAGACGTTCACGGACAGCGTCATGAAGATCAGGATCCAGATCAGAACCGGGATGTTTCGGAAGATCTCGACGTAGACGGACATCAGTTTTCGGATGACCCAGTTGTTCGACAGCCGCAGGATGCCCGCGATCACCCCCAGTACCGTTGCCGTCACACAGGCCAGCAGCGCGACGATCAGGGTATTGATCGCCCCGATAACCGCCGCACGCAGATGCGAGGACTGCGGGGTATAGGGGATCGGCTGCTGGCTGATCTCGTATCCCGCGGGTTCGCTGAGGAAGCCGAAGTCGATGCCGCTCTGCTGCAGGACCGGGTTGCGGATCGCATTGCTGACGAGCCAACCGAAGAAGACGATCAGAAGGACGACCGCAATGGCCTGGAATGTATAAGAACGATACCGCGTATCGGTCAGCAACTTGCCGATGCGGAAGCCATCCGCCCGTGGCGGGCCGGTCATCGTCGTCATTCGCAGTTCCCCGTTCCATCGATTTACCGGACGGGGCGCATTTCCGCCTTCTCGTCCGCCGGGCCGGATGACGGCCCGCTGCATCTTCGTGGAATTATTTCGATCCTGGGCGGAAAGGGGCGCGAACCGGTGCCGCGCCCCTTGCCTTGATGCTTACCGGAAAGGCGGCGCGTACTGAAGTCCGCCTTCGGTGTAGAGCGCGTTCAGACCGCGCGCGAGGTCGATCTGGGTGTTCTCGCCCAGGTTGTCGGCAAAGATCTCGCCATAGTTGCCGTTGACCGCGATGGCGTTCTTGGCCCAGTCACTGTCCAGACCCAGCATCGCCCCGAGTTCGCCCTCGGTGCCGAGGATGCGGTTCACCTCCGGGTTGTCTCCTGGCGCGGCGGCCAGTTCCTCGACGTTGTCCTTCGTGATGCCGTATTCCTCGGCGGCGACCAGTGCGTAGTACGTCCAGCGGATGATGTCGCCCCATTCGGTGTCGCCATGCCGCACGAGCGGGCCCAATGGCTCCTTCGAGATGGTCTCGGGCAGGATGACGTAATCGTCGGGGTTCGGATAGGCCACGCGTACGGCGGCAAGACCCGAACGGTCGGTCGTGTAGGCATCGCAGGCGCCGGCAAGGAACTGGGTGCGCGCCTCGGCTTCCGTCTCGATCGGGACAGGCTCGAGGGACATGTCGTTGACGCGGAAGTAGTCGGCCAGGTTCAGCTCCGTCGTGGTGCCCGTCTGGATGCAGACCGTGGCGCCGTCGAGTTCGGTCGCGGAAGTCACGCCCAGCGACTTCGGAACGATGAAGCCCTGACCGTCGTAATAGTTCACGCCGACGAAATCGAACTTGAGGTCCGCATCGCGCGAGAAGGTCCAGGTCGTGTTGCGCGCCAGCACGTCGATCTCGCCCGAGGCGAGCGACGTGAAGCGCGTCTTGCCGGTGGTCGAGACGAAGTTGACGGCGCTGGGATCGCCTAGGATTGCTGCGGCGACGGCCCGGCAGATCGCGACGTCGAACCCGCGCCATTCACCGCTGGCATCGGGCTCGGCAAAGCCGGCCAGACCGGTATTCACGCCGCAGTTCAGCTTTCCGCGCGCCTTTACGTCGTCCAGCGTTGCGGCCGATGCGCCCGCCGCTGCCAGACCGGCGAAGGCCAGCGTGCCGAAAAGTACGGATGTCTTCATGATTTACCTCTTCCTGATGACCGCACGCATCTGATGCGCATGCAGCACCCCCCCTTTGGACGGGAGGCTGGTTCTGATGTGAGGATGTTCACCCCCCTCACTGGTGCAAATCAGACTTGATGGGGGCGCGCAGGTCAAGTCACGATCCCGATCGGACCGCCAAATGCCTAGACGTCACATCGGTCGCGGACCAGGCTCAGGTACCTCTCGGCCTGCAGGAACGCCTCGCGTTTTCGGGCGATCCGGTCCGCTTCCTCCTCGTCTACACCCCATTGTTCGGCCTGCCAGTCCTCGTCCAGACGGCTGAGGGTCCACATGCGTTCGGCGGGCTGTCCCTCCAAGACCGCGAGCCCCAGGACCAGACTTCCCGACAGGCTGACCAGTTCGGAAAGCGCGGTCAACTCCCACGGCGACAGGCTTTCGACCCTTGCGGTCAGCGCGGCGAGTGCGGTTTCGGGCTGCGGCACCGGGATCACGCCCTGCGTCGTCGCGAGCCGCGCGCCAAGTTGGGTTTCGGCCCAGTCGAGCATCGGGTTCCACTGCGACGCCTGCCGCGCGATCAGACCATCGGGCGAGGTCGCGCGATAGGACAGGAGGTCGGACCCGCCGTATTCGGCAAGCCCGGCGGCGACCTCGGCCCGCTGGGGAATGACCTTGTCCAGCGTCGCGTTCACGGCCCGCATCAGCGGCATCGACAGCGGATCGACGAGCTGTCCCTGCGCCCGCCATTCGTCGGCGACGCCGCGGGCCAGCGCTTCGGTCGGCATCCGGACCTCGGTCTTCGCCGGGGTTCGCACAGCCCGGCCATCGAGACGAACGGTGAACCCCTCGTCCAGAGGTTCGACCGTGACGTTCTTCCAGAACTTCTTGGCTTTCCATTCGCTCATCCGGCCATCTCCTCGATCGTGCGGACCACGTCCCCGAAGTTCGACACGATGGTGCGCGCGCCCGCGGCGGCAAGTAGGTCCACGGCGTGATACCCCCAGTCGACCCCGACAGCGGCAATCCCCGCCGCGCCCGCCATCGTCATGTCGAAAGTCGTGTCCCCGATCATTACGGCGCGGTCCAGTTCCGTCGCGGTTTCCAGCAAGGCCCGGTCGATCATCGAAGGGTGAGGTTTGGACGGATGATGGTCGGCACACTGCAGTGTCGCAAGCATGGGCGCCCACCCCTGCGCCGCAACGAGCCGGTCGAGCCCGCGCTGCGACTTGCCCGTGGCGATGCCCAGCGTGATGCCCGCCGCGTGCAGGCGACGCAGCCCATCCTCCACCCCAGGATAGAGCACCGGCGCGGCGTCGGCCGTGGCAGTCGCGTTGTAGATGCGGCGGTAGTTGACCGTCACCTCGGCCTGCGCCCGCGGGTCCGCCTCCGGCATCAGCATGCCGATCATCTGCGGCAGCGAAATGCCGACCAGCGCCAGGACATCCCCGGGCGCGGGCGGGTCGAGCCGCGCGTCCTGGAATGCCGCTGTCATGGTCGCGGTGATGATCGCCTGGCTGTCGACCAACGTGCCATCGACGTCGAAGATCGCGAGGAAGTCAGGCAATCCCGTCCTCCGCGAAGGGATCGACCGGCACGTCGAGCGCGTTCCAGCCAAGCATCTCCCAAGTCCGCTGCATGTGGTCGGGCAAGGGGGCAGTCAGGTGAAGTCGGGCGCCCGTAATCGGATGGGTCAGCGACAGGCTGCGCGCATGAAGATGCAGCTTGCGGCTGATCTCTCCGCCGAAGCTCGCGCCCCAGCCGTCGCCCTGGTTCTCCTGCCCCGAGCCGCCGTATTTGCCGTCGCCCACGATGGGATGGCCCATCTCGGCCATGTGGACGCGCAACTGATGCGTGCGGCCGGTCACCGGCACCAGTGCGACCCACGCCCCCCGCGACCCCAGGCTTTCCAGAACGGCATAATCGCTCGTCGCGCGCTTGGCGCCCGGCACGTCGTCGACCTCATCGGGGTGGACGGTCCGCATCTTCTCGCCCCCGTCTCCGCCGCCCCCGGCCTTGACCAGCCCGTAGCGGACCGTGCCCATCCGGGGGTGCGGGACACCGGCAACGGCCGCCCAGTAGATCTTGCGCGTCTCGCGGTCGCGGAACGCCTCGGACAATTGCGCCGCTGTCAGGCGGTTGCGCGCCATCAGCATGATGCCCGACGTGTCTTTGTCGAGCCGATGAACCAGCCGGGGCTGTTCGTCCATCTCGAACCGCAGCGCATCGCCCAGACCGTCGACGTGCCGTGTCTGGCCGCTGCCGCCCTGGCTTGCCAGGCCGGGCGGCTTGTTGAGCGCGATGATGTGGTCGTCGCGATAGATGACGCAGGCGCGGATCATCTCGGCGTCGGCCTGCAAGACCTTGTCGCGCCGCGGGGCCGCGGGGCCGCGTTCTTCGGGCAGGGGCGGAAGGCGGACGGACTGCCCCTCCTCCACACGGGTGCTGGCCTTCACGCGGCCACCATCCACGCGGACCTCACCCTTGCGGCACATCTTTTCGACATTGCCCTGGCTCAGTTGCGGAAAGCGCCGCTTGAGCCAACGGTCGAGGCGCTGATCGCCCTCGCCCGCGTCCACGGTGATCGTCTGCACGCCGCTCATGTCAGGCCCCTTGCGATGAACAGCCCCGTGGCCAGCGCCAAAAGACTGAGGCAGACCGACAGGGCAACGTAGAGAAGCGCCATCCCCACCTGCCCGCGCTCCACCAGCGTGAGCGTCTCCAACGAGAAGGCAGAAAAGGTCGTGAAACCGCCCAGAACGCCGGTCAGAAGGAACGGCTGCCAGTGCGGCAGGCCCATCCGCGCCAGCAGGACAGTGCCCAGACCCATGACGAAACTGCCGATTACGTTGACCGTGAGGACGGCCAGCGGGAAGCCGTCGCGCATCATGGCGAGCCCGACGAGATAGCGGAACGTCGCGCCGAGCGCGCCGCCCAGGGCAACGGAAACGAGGGGATAGGTCATCGGGCTGCTGTCGATCCTGATGATCGGGAAGTCAACCGCCACCCCCCCGTTTCGCGCGCTGCGCCACGAACCAGTCGAGCCGCTTGCCCAGCTCCCGCTCGAACCCGCGGTCGACGGGCACGTAATAGACGGGCCGCTTCATCCCGTCGGGAAAGTAAGTCTGCCCCGAAAAGCCGTCCGCCTGATCGTGGTCATAGGCATAGCCACTGCCGTAGCCCTGCTCCTTCATCATCTTCGTGGGTGCGTTGAGGATATGCTTTGGCGGCGGCTCGGATCCGGTCGATCCGGCCTGCTTCATCGCGGCCTTGTAGGCGGCATAGGCAGCGTTCGACTTAGGCGCGAGCGCCAGATAGACGACCGCATTTGCGATGGCGAGTTCGCCTTCGGGGCTGCCCAGCCTCTCGAACGTCCCCCACGCCTGCAGGCAGACGGCCTGTGCCTGCGGGTCGGCCAGGCCGATATCCTCGATGGCCATGCGGGTGACGCGCCGGGCCAGATACCGGGGGTCCTCCCCTCCCTTGAGCATCCGCGCCAGCCAGTAGAGCGCAGCGTCGGGGTCGGACCCACGGACCGACTTGTGCAGGGCCGAGATCAGGTTGAAATGGCTGTCGCCGGACTTGTCGTACTGCGCCGCACGCCGTTGCAGGCGACGGGCCAGGGTGTCGCGGTCGACGGGCTTCATCGCGCCCCAGGCCGCGACCTGTTCGATCAGATTGAGAAGCGCGCGCCCGTCGCCGTCGGCCATCTCCTGCATCGCCTCGCGCGCATCGCCGTCGAGGGGAAGTTTCGCCCCCAGGTCCTTTTCGGCCCTTTGGGTCATCAGCTCCATATCGCGCAGGCTCAGACGCTCCAGCGTCAGAACCTGCGCGCGGGACATCAAGGCCGCGTTGAGCTCGAACGAGGGATTTTCGGTCGTGGCGCCCACCAGAGTGATCGTCCCGTCCTCCATATGCGGCAGGAAACCATCCTGCTGGGCCTTGTTGAAGCGATGGATCTCATCGACGAACAGCAGCGTCCCCTGCCCGTTCGCGCGCCGATGGCGGGCCGTGTCGAAAACCTTCCGCAAGTCGGCCACGCCGGTGAAAATGGCGCTGATCTGGACGAAGTGGAGGCCGGCGCGATCCGCCAGAAGGCGCGCGATCGTCGTCTTGCCCACGCCGGGCGGCCCCCAGAGGATCAGGCTGGGAAGCTGGCCTTGCAGCATCACGGTCAGAGCGCCTTCGGGCCCCAGCAGATGCGCCTGGCCGATCACCTGGTCCAGCGTCGCAGGACGCAGCCGGTCGGCAAGAGGCGCGGGCCGCGCTTCGGCAGCATCCGAGGCGCGCGCGGCGCCGATATCGAACAGATCGGTCATGGAGGGAATATAGGGCGGGCAGGCGACGGCCGAAACCACCCTATTCCCGCTCCGGGATATCGCAGGGGCCCGAAGCGGCCGGACCCCCAATTTCTTCAATGCATCTTCGTCGCCATCGAGATGTTGACGCAAACGCTCGCCGAGCCGCCGATGTCGAGCACCGGTCCCGCCGCCTCGCAGTCGAGCCCTACTCGCCGGGCAAGCCGAGGCGACGTGGCCGGGATCAGCCCCAGAACGGAGGTTGCGCCAAGTTCGCGTCCCGTACGGACCATCTGCGCGATGAGTTGCATCTGCACCCGCACGCGCATGTTCGCCGGGACGTCGTTGCAGACGAAGACACGGCTCGATTCCCAGATGTGGGGCGCGATGGGCGCCTCCTCATAGAGAAGATTCGTCGGGATCGTCTCCAGTAGGCCCTTTTGCGCGTCGCGGATCATGTAGGAATAGATGCCGCAACGGTGCGTCGTCGGCGTCAGCCGGACGCCGGCCAGGATGCGACCGTATTCATGGACGGCCACCCAGCGGCTGGCCGGCGTGTCGTACTGGTCGAATTCCATGCCGTCCGCCTGGGGCAGATCCCACTGCGCCTGTTCGATGAAGGTGCGATGACGCGCCCGCAGCAGGTCGGCGAAGAGCGGACCGTGGGCATGGAAGTTCAGGAAGGAGAGTGTGGTAACTTGCATTTTATAATAATTCCTCTGCCGGGTTGTCGTTGACACCAGGGAACCGGGGATGCTCGCCATGCGGATAGGGCCGTCAGATCAGCCTGTATTCTCTCGCCATTCTCAATGCCTCGGCCGTGGTCCTTGCACCCAGGCGTTCCCGGGCGGACGAAAGGCGCGCCTTGAGCGCGCTCTCCGAAATACCGATCTCCGCGGCGGCGGCCGTGTGACGGAACCCGTCCCCGACCAGCCGAAGTGCCTCGATCATGGCCGGGGTCAGTTCTCCGGGCGGCTCGGCGATCTCGTGCAGGGCTTCGGCCAAGGCCGCGACTTCATCGATCTCGGGATCCGTGAACTCCCGGTCGGAGCGGGACACTCCCACGATCGTGCGGGACGTGATCTTTCCACAAGATGACACGACGCCGAACTTCAGGCCGTGATCGGCCGCGACATCCAGAACGCCGAACGGATCGGGCAGGTTTATCTTGCTCCAGCGGATACTGCCCGACTGGCTGATCCCCCAGAAAACGAGAGGATCGCGCAGCGAATAGCTGTTGGCGGCATAGATGTCCTGCCATGCCTGCGGATAAGTGCTGCGGAGATACAACGGCGAGGCAAAGCGGATATGGACACCGGCCGTGTAACCCATGGGGGCCAGCCGCTCCAATCTCTGCAGGTACCTGACCATAAGGCGTCTTCTCTCGGACATGTCTTTTTAGACTAGTTGAGTAATTTTTCGTCAACCGTATCTTCACCCAGTTAAGCGGTCATAATGGTTAACAGATTGTGAACAACGGATTGAATCCTGCGCTTTTCGCGCGCGTACTGAAGCTGGATACCGGGATACGCACCGACATACTGGAGCTTCTGGGAACTGCCTCCCTGCTCGATGCAGACATCGAATACATCCTGGACCAGGTCGAACACCCGACCCGCTCCTCGCTCGCCACCCCACCAACAGGCAGGCGCCCTTCCTGAAACTGCGGGGGCTGTCGCGACACGAAAAAACCCCGCCGACAGATCGGCGGGGTCGGAATGCGTCGGATCTGAATGATCAGGCGTCTGCGGCCGCATCCTCGGCTTCGACGCGGGCACGGTCGGCGGCGCCCTTCGCATCGACGTCACGGTCGACAAATTCGATGATCGCCATCGGCGCCATGTCGCCATAACGGAAACCTGCTTTCAGGATGCGGACATAGCCGCCCTGCCGGTCCTTGTAGCGGGGACCGATGATGTCCATCAGCTTCGCGAGATGACGATCTTCCTTGAGGCGCGATCGCAGAAGGCGGCGGGCGTGCAGGTCGCCGCGTCCGGCAAGCGTCACCATCTTCTCGATAATGGGGCGCAGTTCCTTGGCTTTCGGCAGGGTCGTCTTGATCTGCTCATGCTCGATAAGCGAGCCGGCCATATTGGCAAACATCGCCTTGCGATGCTCATGGGTGCGGTTCAGGCGGCGGTATCCGCGGGCGTGGCGCATGGGTTGGTCTCCGGTTTCATTTTGCTTTGTCCGGGGGGCCGTGCGTGCGACCCCCTCACCTATTGGGGCAGGATGCCCTTGGTGGATGCCCCGTATTGAACATCGAGCGAGATGTAAACCACCGTTCGGTGAAGTGGCAGGTGCTTCTATATCGACGTCTGTCCTCGTCCGAACCAGCATGACTGAAACTGAAGCGGGGCGGCCTTTCGACCGCCCCATTCCTACTTGTTCAGATGCGGAGTATCAGAACTCGTTTTCGAACTTCTTCGCCAGGTCCTCGATGTTCTCCGGCGGCCAGTCGACGATGTCCATGCCCAGGTGCAGACCCATCCCCGACAGCACTTCCTTGATCTCGTTCAAGGACTTGCGGCCGAAGTTCGGCGTCCGCAGCATCTCGGCCTCGGTCTTCTGAATCAGGTCGCCGATATAGACGATGTTGTCGTTCTTGAGGCAGTTGGCCGACCGGACCGACAGTTCGAGCTCATCGACCTTCTTGAGAAGGAGCGGGTTGAACTCCAGATCGTCGGCGGCCTCGGAGCCGCGGGCAGCCTCCGGCTCGTCGAAGTTGACGAAGATCTGCAGCTGGTCCTGAAGGATGCGGGCGGCATAGGCCAGCGCATCGTCGGGCGCGAGCGATCCGTCGGTTTCCAGCTTCAAGGTCAGCTTGTCGTAGTCCAGAACCTGTCCCTCACGGGTGGGCTGCACCTCGTAGGAGACCTTCTTGACCGGCGAGTAGATGGCGTCGATTGGAATGAGGCCGATAGGGGCATCCTCGGGCTTGTTCTTGTCGGCCGAGACATAGCCCTTGCCGGTATTCACCGTCAGTTCCATGTAGAGATCGGCACCATCGTCGAGGTGACAGATCACGTGGTCGCGGTTCAGAACCTCGATCCCATTGGATTCGCTGATGTCCCCGGCGGTGACGACCATCGGGCCCTTGGCCGAGATCGACAGGCGCTTGGGCCCTTCGACTTCCATTTTCAGGCTGACACCCTTGAGGTTCAGGACGATGTCGGTGACGTCCTCGCGGACACCCGACACGCTGCTGAACTCATGCAGCACGTTGTCGATCTGCACGGAGGTGATCGCCGCACCCTGTAGCGACGACATGAGAACGCGGCGCAATGCATTGCCAAGGGTCAGACCGAAGCCACGCTCGAGCGGTTCGGCCACGGCGGTGGCCTGACGGGCCGGGTTGTTGCCCGGACGGACCTCAAGCTGCGACGGCTTGATGAGTTCCTGCCAATTTTTATGAATCATATGCCCTGACCCTCCATTCCTGTTCTTCGCCGGGGCGGATGGCGAAGAACCCCGAGGTGATTATACGGCGAAACGGGGACCACGCGGCGCGGCCCCCGCCCTTGTTGCAATGTCGTGTCAGACGCGGCGGCGCTTCGGCGGGCGGACGCCGTTATGCGCCATCGGGGTCACGTCGCGGATCGCGGTGACCTGCAGGCCGACGGCCGCCAGGGCGCGCAGTGCGGATTCGCGGCCCGAGCCAGGACCTTGAACCTCGACCTCGATGGTCTTCATGCCGTGCTCCTGCGCCTTCTTCGCGGCGTCCTCGGCGGCCATCTGGGCGGCATAAGGCGTCGACTTGCGCGACCCCTTGAACCCCATCGTTCCGGCCGACGACCAGCTGATGGCATTGCCCTGAACGTCCGAGATCAGAATCTTGGTATTGTTGAACGAAGAGTTCACATGCGCCACACCGGCGGCGATGTTCTTGCGTTCCTTGCGCTTGGGAGCGCGGCGGGTATCGCGTGCCATGATCCGTGCCCTCCCTTATTTCTTCTTGCCGGCAATGGCCTTCGCGGGGCCCTTGCGCGTGCGTGCGTTGGTATGAGTGCGCTGACCGCGAACCGGCAGGTTGCGGCGATGACGCAGGCCACGATAGCAACCCAGGTCCATCAGCCGCTTGACGTTCATCTGCGTCTCGCGGCGCAGGTCGCCTTCGACCGTGACGTTCGCGTCGATATATTCACGGATCGACAGGATCTGTGCGTCCGACAGTTCGTTGACACGACGGGCGGCGTCGACGCCGACAGCGTCGACGATCTCACGCGCCTTGGACGGGCCGATGCCCGTGATGTAGGTCAGCGCAATTGGAATGCGTTTTCCCGTGGGAATGTTGACGCCAGCGATACGAGCCAAATGTAGCTTCCTTCTTCGTTGCGGTTCCGTGGTTCCAGAACCTTTTTTCACAACGGCCCGGACCATGCGTCGGGGCCAAAACAGATCACCGGGAATCAGGCGATTCCCGGCGGAGACTGCGATCTAGGAGGTCTGGACAGGCGCGTCAAGCAATGCACGAGCGCCTGTCAAGAAGTTTCTGTCAGGCATCCGACAAAACCTGCGCGATGGCAGCTGCCACGGTGTCGACGTCGCCAAGCCCGTCGATCGACCGCAACGTGCCCTTGGCGTGGTAATAGCCGATCAGGGGAGACGTCTTCTTGTAGTATTCCATCAGGCGCATGCGCAGGCTTTCGGCGTTGTCGTCGGCGCGGCGCTTGAATTCGGTCGCGCCGCAGACGACACATTTGCCGTCGGAGGGTATGGGTCTGGTGATGTCGTTATAGACTTCGCCGCAATTCGCGCAGGTACTGCGGGCCGTAATCCGTTCGACCAAGGCTTCGTCGTCGACCCGCATCTCGATCACGGCGTCCAGGTCGATGCCCCGTCGCGCAAGCAGATCGCTCAGGGCGTCGGCCTGCGCCAAAGTCCGGGGAAAGCCATCGAAGATGAAGCCGCCGCGGTTGTCGCCCGACAGCTTCTCCTCGATCAGGCCGATCACGATGTCGTCGGTGACAAGTTCTCCCGCATCCATGATGGCCGCCACGCGAAGGCCCATCTCGGTGCCGGACGACCGCGCCTCCCGCAGCATGTCGCCGGTCGAGAGCTGGATCATCCCCCGATCGGATTCGAGCCTGCGTGCCTGCGTTCCCTTGCCCGCCCCCGGCGGTCCCAACAGGATGATGTTCATCGTCGTGCCGCTCCCTTCGCACGTCCACGCTTCTTGCCGCGCAACTGGGATTTCTCGATCAGCCCTTCGTACTGATGGGCGAGCAGATGCGACTGGACCTGCTGGATGGTGTCCATTCCAACCGAGACGATGATGAGGATCGACGTGCCCCCGAAATAGGCCGTGATCGCCAGTTCCTGACGCACGATCTCGGGGATAAGACAGACCAGCGCGAGGTATCCGGCACCCAGCACCAGCACGCGGTTGACCACGTATTCCAGATAGTCCGCCGTCCGCTTGCCGGGCCGGATGCCCGGAATGAACCCGTTCTGGTTCTTGAGGTTGTCGGCCACGTCCTCGGTTTTGAAGGCGACGTTGTGGGTATAGAAATAGGCGAAGAAGACGATCATGCCGGTGAAGAACAGCAGATAGAGCGGTTGCCCCGGCCCGAAATAGGCGGTGACCGTCGCCAGCACCGGGTTCGTCTGCTGGCCCGAGAAGGTACTGATGGTGGTAGGCAGAAGCAGGAGCGACGAGGCGAAGATCGCCGGAATCACGCCCGCCGGATTCACCTTGATCGGCAGGTGGCTGGAGCCGCCGTCATAGACCTTCATCCCGACCTGTCGGCGCGGATACTGGATATGGATCTTGCGCAGGCTCCGCTCCATGAACACGACGAAGACGAGCGTCGCGACGAGCATCACGACCACGCCAAGGATTACCGGCGTCGAGATGGCGCCCGATCGGCCCGAGGCGAAGAACTGGGCGAAGGCCGCGGGAAGCTCCGCCACGATACCCACAAAGATGATCAGCGAGATGCCGTTGCCGATGCCCCGCGCCGTGATTTGCTCGCCAAGCCACATCAGGAACATCGTACCGCCGACCAGCGTGATCACGCAGGACACGATGAAGAACAGGCCCGGCGTATGCGCCAGATCGCCCGACTGGAGCGACACGGCAAGGCCGTAGCCCTGCAACGTCGCCAGTGCCACGGTGCCGTAGCGGGTATACTGGTTGATTTTCTTGCGCCCCGGCTCGCCCTCTTTCTTGAGCTGTTCGAGTTGGGGGACCATCGCAGTCATCAGTTGCACGATGATGGATGCCGAGATGTAGGGCATGATACCCAGCGCGAAGACGCCCATGCGACCGATGGCACCGCCGGTGAACATGTTCAGGACGCCGCCCAGACCCTGGGTCGCCTGCTCGACGAAGTTCCGCAGCGCCACCGCGTCGATGCCCGGCACTGGGATGTAGGTTCCGAAACGATAGATGATCAGCAGACCGATCGTGAACAGGATGCGCTGGCGAAGCTCCTTGGCCTTGCCAAACGCCCCCCAGCTCATGTTCGCGGCCATTTGCTCTGCGGCTGAAGCCATGCGCGGCCCTCTTTATGCGGGAACGCCGCCAGACGGGTTTCGTCCCGCTGGCGGCGTTTCGGGAAAACACGGGATCATGTAAGCGGACCGCGGCCCGCCTGCAACCGAACCCCGGCGGATCACTCGGCGGCGACTGCCGGCAGCGTGACCGATCCGCCGGCCTTCTCGACCGCCTCGACCGCACCCTTGGAAGCGCCGGTGACGGTGATCGTGGCCTTCGCGGTCAACTCGCCCTTGGCAAGCAGGCGAACGCCGTCGAGCTTGCGCCGCACGACGCCCGAGGAGACCAGCGTCTCCTCATTGATGTTGGCGGCGTCCAGCTTGCCGTTGTCGATGAATTCCTGAATCTTGGACAGGTTCACGACGGCGAACGACTTACGGTTCGGCTTGCTGAAGCCACGCTTCGGCAGGCGCTGGTAGATCGGCATCTGGCCGCCTTCGTAGCCCTTGATCGCGACGCCC
Organism: Jannaschia rubra; assembly: GCF_001403735.1. GTDB lineage: Bacteria > Pseudomonadota > Alphaproteobacteria > Rhodobacterales > Rhodobacteraceae > Jannaschia > Jannaschia rubra. Next base: position 81,875 of record NZ_CXPG01000013.1, on the reverse strand, counting down.
GATCGGGACTTCTGACCCTTGATGCCGCGTCCGCCCATCTTGCCGGTGCCCGAACCGGGGCCGCGGCCGACACGCTTGGCGCGGTGGGTGGCGCCGGGATTGTCGCGCAGTTCGTTGAGTTTCATGTCGCTTCTCCTCTTGCCGGACGCACCCCCGAAGCGATGATGGGGCGGACACGGCGTTTCATCCGTCATGCCTAAGGCACGCCGCGGTCGCTTACAGCCGCGGCCCGCGGGACGCAAGACGCAACGCGGTGTCAGGCCGAATGCGCCCCGTCCGAAAGCGACCGGACATAGGCCAGGACGTCCTCCACCGCATCGCCGCGCCCGATCCGGTCGACGATGGCCGACCCCACGACGCAGCCATCCGCTACGGCGGCGATGTCGCGCGATGCCTCGGGTGTCCTGATGCCGAAGCCGACGATGACCGGCAGGTCCGTGGACGCCTTGATCCGCGCGACTTCCGGCGCGACCTTTTCGGCGTCTGCCGCCCCCGAGCCGGTGATGCCCGTGATCGAGACGTAATAGACGAAGCCGGATGTGTTCTGCAGCACCTTGGGCAGGCGTTCCGCATCGGTCGTGGGCGTCGCGAGGCGAATGAAGTTGACCCCCGCCCTCTGCGCGGGAATGCAGAGTTCCTCATCCTCCTCCGGCGGAAGGTCCACGATGATCAGCCCGTCGACCCCGGCTTCGGTCGCCTCCTTCAGGAAACGATCGACGCCGCGCGAATAGATGGGATTGTAGTACCCCATCAGCACCACCGGCGTAACGTTGTCCTCGTCCCGAAGGTCGCGCACGATGTCGAGCGTGCCCTGGAGCGTCATCCCGCCTTCCAGTGCGCGCTGTCCGGCAAGCTGGATCGTCGGACCGTCCGCCATCGGGTCGGTGAACGGCAGGCCGAGTTCGATGATGTCCACGCCTGCGCCGGGCAGCCCCTTGACCACCTCGGTCGTGGTCGCCGCATCCGGATCGCCCGCCATGATGTAGGCCACGAAGGCCTTGCGGTTCTCGGCACGCAGTCGCGCGAAGGTGTCGTCGATGCGGGTCATGGCAACCTCTCCCCCTGTTGCCGCAACGGAGTGCGACAGGCCGCGGTCGAGGTCAATCACCGGACCGAACCTTATCGCATCGCGGTTCTGGAACCGGATCGCCGTCACACCCATTTGACTGCCATGAATTATCTTCTCGCCATCCTCCTCCCGCCCCTGTCCATCTTCCTGGCCGGTCGCCCGATCCTCGGGATCATTACCTTCCTCATCTGGATTCCAGCCTTGTTCCTGTCAGGCGGCCTGACACATCCGATGTTCATTCTCCTTGCGTGGTTCATCATCTTCGAGGGCCGGAACAGGCAGGCCTGAGCCCGACCCTGTGGCCGCTTGCCCCCCTGCCTCGTCCCGGCTAAGGCGTCGCGGTCTGGACCGGAGGGCGTGAGATGGGTTTCAAAGTCGGCATCGTGGGGCTGCCCAACGTGGGCAAGTCGACCCTGTTCAATGCGCTGACCCGGACTGCCGCCGCGCAGGCCGCGAATTTCCCCTTCTGCACGATCGAGCCCAACGTGGGCGACGTCGCCGTGCCCGATGCGCGTCTCGACCGGCTGGCCGCCATCGCCGGCTCGAAGCAGATCATTCCGACCCGCATGACCTTCGTGGACATCGCAGGCCTCGTGAAGGGCGCGTCCAAGGGCGAAGGTCTCGGGAACCAGTTTCTCGCCAATATCCGCGAGACCGACGCCATCGCCCACGTCCTGCGTTGCTTCGAGGATGGCGACGTCACCCATGTCGAAGGCCGCGTGAACCCGGTCGAAGACGCCGAGGTCATCGAGACCGAACTGATGATCGCCGACATGGAGTCGATCGAGAAGCGCCTGCAGGGGCTGTCCCGCAAGGTGCGCGGCGGCGACAAGGACGCGATCCAGCAGGAGCGGCTGATGCGCGGCGCGCTGGCTGCGCTCAACGACGGCCGACCGGCCCGGACGGTCGAGGTGGCGGATGAAGACCGCCGTGCCTGGAGCATGTTGCAGTTGCTGACGGCCAAACCGATCCTCTATGTCTGCAACGTCGACGAGAGGTCAGCCGCATCCGGCAACGACTTCAGCGCCGCCGTAGCCGACATGGCCGCCGCGCAGGGAGCGGCCTATGTCGTCATCTCCGCCCAGATCGAGGAGGAGATCGCCCAGCTTCCCGCCGATGAGGCCGCCGAGTTTCTGGAGGAAATGGGGTTGGAAGAGCCGGGTCTCGACCGGCTGATCCAGGCGGGGTACGAGTTGCTTGCGCTGGAAACCTACTTCACCGTCGGTCCGAAGGAAGCCCGCGCCTGGACGATCCCGCACGGCACCAGCGCCCCACGCGCCGCTGGCGTGATCCATGGGGATTTCGAGCGCGGCTTCATCCGGGCCGAAACCATCGCCTATGACGATTTCGTCGGTCTCGGTGGCGAGCAGGCGGCGAAAGAAGCGGGCAAGATGCGGGCCGAAGGCAAGTCCTATGTCGTCAAGGACGGCGATGTGATGCACTTCCTGTTCAACACCTGACGCTCCGACTTGCTTCACATCTGACGCAAGTTTGAAGGCTCCGATGGAACATTCGCCGGCGGTTGCGTATATGTTCGCCACAAGACTTACTGATTGATGATGAGGACCAAGACATGAAACGACGCGACTTGATCGCGGGCGGCACGGCGCTTGCCCTGTTCGGCAGCGGCCAGGCGATGGCCCAAGCCGTCGCGACGTCCAGCATCCGACCCGACTTCCTGCCGGTCGAAGTGCCGATCCGCCCGGAGATTGCCCCCGGCGAAATCCACGTCCTGCCCGACAGCTTCATGCTGTTCTGGACACTGCCAGGCGCGCGCGCGATGCGATACATGGTCGGCGTGGGCCGTCCGGGTCTCTACGAGTCGGGGGAGTTCTACGTCGGCGCCAAAAAGGAATGGCCCAGCTGGACCCCCACGCCGGACATGATCGAACGCAACCCGGCTGCCTACAAGCAGTATGAGGACGGCATGCCCGGTGGCCCCGACAATCCGCTTGGCGCCCGCGCGCTCTATCTGTTCGAACCGGGCCGAGGCGACACCTACCTGCGCATCCACGGCACGAATGCCCCTTCCACGATCGCGACCGCGGTGTCCAATGGCTGTGCCCGGCTGGTGAACGATCAGGCGATCGATCTTTACAATCGCGTGCCACTCAAGGCCCGCGTTGTGCTTCACCCCAAGACCATCTGACGACGGAGCCGAGGGGGCGCCGACCGACCGACAGGTTCCGGCGCCCCGATGCGGGATTTGCCCCTGTCCCTCCGTTTACCGGCTCTTGGACGGATCGATGGAGACGTGGCTGAGTAGTCGTGGCGCTCCCATGAGGAACTTGTGCGATTGTGCTGCCTTCCATTCCAAAGAACAGATCGCACCATCAAACCGTGGGATCAAACACCTAGTGACATTCACCCTTACATCGCCGCAGTGCTACAAGTCTGCTCTTCGCCCAATCCAACGGCTTTCGCAGGCGCGACACGGTGCGAACGCCAGCGGCGACCGGCAGGAAGGTCATCAAGATGACGCGCGCATGTCAGGAGCCTCTTTCACTCTTCTTCGCGGATAATAGTCAATAGTATGCTTGGGGGTTGCTGCGCGCTGCCTACGTGTCGCGCTCAAAGCGTTGAAGCGCGTGAAGACGAAAAAATTTCTTCTGCCCATGTCGAAAAAACTGTTAAGTTCATTCCGCCGGCCTATGCGTCTGCGTGCCGAGTTCATGTTTAAGCAGCCGGCAGGGGTCCGAAAGCTTGATCGCCTTCACATTGATTTTTGGTGTTGTTTCCTTGGTCTGAGATGGATAAACCCGCCGACGGAGACGTGGCCGAGTGGTCGAAGGCGCTCCCCTGCTAAGGGAGTAACGTGCAAGCGTTCGAGGGTTCGAATCCCTTCGTCTCCGCCACCTCCTTACAAATATCTTGCATAGTCAGCCTCTTGCGGGGCGATTTGCTGAACTGATTTACTTGGTTCGACAGTTTCTATTCTTGGTTCGATCCGGTCGAGCCGGTCCATGGCCCTTTATACGAAGCCCTTTCCCCCCGCTTTTACGGTGGATCGAGTCACTTCCGCCGGCGAACGGTGTCCGCTGATCGCCATGATCTCGTGAGGAGTGCAGCCTGCTTCCGCCAGTCTGCGGCGCGTCGCCTTGCGCAGCCCATGCGGTGACGCCCTGTTGGGCAACCCGGCTTCGCGCGGCACGTCGCAGAACTAGTTCGTGAAGCCTGCCGGGCTGAATGGCTTGCTCAGGGCGGTGACAAGGAATGTCAGGTCGTCGGGCGGCAGAGGATCTAGGACGGCCTTCAACTCGGGGTGCAGCGGCACATGCCTATCCTGGCTCGTCTTCTGCTGCACGATGTTTACAATACCATTGCGGATGTGTTGCCGCCCCATGGCCCATGTGGCGAACGCCGCACCTATCCGGGGAGAAGCCGTTGGAGTTCTCGGAGAGCCTTGCGGAGTGGGGCAAGATGTATCCCCACCTGACGCGGTGGGAAGCACTGCAAAGCTGGACTTCTGCCGACGAGAGGGCTGCCTACCGCAGTGACCCGGACGACCAGTCGAGAAGCGCGTTGGCGGGGCCGAACCTTGCTTCGTCTGCTTTCCAGCGCTTCCGGGTCGACAGCCTCATCCAGACGGCCAACGAAATCGACAAGACCGCTGGCTTCCCGATCCTGTCGCCACGCTATCGCTCCGTCTACAGACGGCTTGGCATCGACGACGAGATCGACGACCCGGAACTTCGCGCTGCCATCGCCCGAAGGGTCATCCACGCAACGATCCAGCCGACCTCCAACTTCCTGAACGCCATCCGCGCGCGGGGCAGTATCAACCAGCGTGCGGGTCGCCGCAGCTCTTCCGCAGGCACCACATGTATCAATGGCACCGCCGACAATCCGCGCGTCCAGATCGCCCCGATGAACATATGGCGCGTGCACTACGACTTCTTCGACTGAAGACCCTACAGAACGCCTTTGGCGGCGGACGCTTCACCTCCGGAAGGTGCCGAGGTGGAACCGGAACAAGCGGAAGGAGCGGAGGCAGATGGAATGGAAGACCCCTCCGTATCAGCTGTGAAAGCTACATAGATCAGGCACATCGCAATGCCGGGGGCCGAGAAGGCGATCTTCGTGTTGAAGAGGCGCACCAACAAGGTCGCCCGAACCACACCAACGATGCGGATGGGCGTCCAGCAGCCATCGCCACGGAAGGACCCGGAGCAGGAGGCGGACAGAGCCAAAGACGAGGAAGCCTCGGGTGGAGCTCCTACAAAGTACCGAGGCCGCCGGCGGGACGACCGCCCTCATCTGCCCGACATCGCCAGGACTCTCTACCAAGCATGGCTGTTTCGCGGCATGCCGATGTGGGCAAAGCTTCAGGGTCGATGATGGCCTGAAATGGAAAACGGGCGAAAGTGTCCCCTCACCTGTGTTCTACAACTCGGAATGGCCCGCCGGATGGGCGGGCCGATGTTGCGATCCGGGTCGCGCTCAGTGGGCGGTCGCGCTCAGCTTCTCGATCTGCTGCTTGATGGCCAGCTTGCGCTTCTTCATCTCGGTCAGCGCCACGGAGTCGACGGCCGGATTACGGGCCTCCTCCTCCACCTGACGGGAAAGCGTTTCATGTTTCTTGCGAAGTTCCGACAGATGGGACGTGAGCGACATGGCATTCTCCTCTGTGGTGATGAAACGATTGCACCACACAACATGGGGTCCTGTCACGGAACTTTAAGAGCCCGCGACCGAATGTTGCAGCGGAATTGAACTTCCTTTACAAAAACACCCGGAAGACGCGCTGGAACCCGCCGATCAGCCCGATATCGCCACATCGTTGTCGCGCATGACCCCCTGCGCCGGGGCCAGATCGGTATCCGCCACCATCATCCGGCGGGGAAGGATTCCTATGGATCCTTCGAGGACCGAGATGTTTGCATCCAGCACGAAGCAATCTATACCCTCGCCGTCCAGCAAGGCCTGAGCGAAGGCGATGACCGTGGGGTCGTTGGTGCGCAGAAGTTCTTTCATGGACAGAGAGATATGTGCGCGCTCCGCGCTTGTCGAGGAACCGTTGACCATGCTGACCGACGCCACGCCGCCGAAACCGCACGAACGTCTCGCCACCGCGCTCGCCGGGGACATGGAGGCTGTGAGCGCGCTCATCTCCACCCGCATGGCCTCCGAGAACGCGCCTCGCATCCCCGAAGTGACGGCGCATCTGGTGGGTGCGGGGGGCAAGCGGATCCGTCCGCTGCTGACGCTCGCGGCGGCGCGCCTGTGCGGATACGGCGGCGACGATCACGTCAAGCTGGCCGCCACGGTCGAGTTCATTCACACCGCGACCCTGCTGCATGACGATGTCGTTGACGAAAGCGCGCAGCGGCGCGGGCGGCCCACCGCGAACCTTCTGTGGGACAACCAGTCGAGCGTGCTGGTAGGCGATTACCTGTTCGCGCGGTCGTTCCAGTTGATGGTCGAGACGGGATCGCTGCGTGTGCTGGACATCCTCTCGGGCGCGGCGGCGACGATCGCGGAGGGCGAGGTGCTGCAACTGACCGCCGCGCGCAACCTGGCCACGACGGAGGAGACATATCTGCGTGTGGTGCGGGGCAAGACCGCTGCGCTGTTCCAGGCGGCCTGCGAAAGCGGCGCAGTCGTGGCCTGCGCACCCGAGGAGCACATCGCGGCGCTGGCGGAGTTCGGCGATGCCCTGGGCGTCAGTTTCCAAATCGTTGACGACTGGCTCGATTACGGGGGCGCGGGCGAGGCGATCGGCAAGGATCTGGGCGACGACTTCCGCGAAGGGAAGCTGACGCTGCCGGTGATCCGCGCATTGATGCGGGCGGACGAGGCGGAGCGGACGTTCTGGCGCGACGCGTTGGAGCGGGGGAAGTCCGACGATCTGGACCGCGCCCGCGCGATACTTGCCAGTCACGGCACGCTGGAGGAGACGCGGATCGAGGCACTGGCTTGGCGCGACCGAGCGCAGGCTGCGCTGGCACGTCTGCCGCAGTCGGACTTGCGCGACATGCTGGCCGATCTGGCAGATTACGTGGTCGAGCGGGCGAACTGATCCGTCAGATCAGGGTGCAGGCGCGCACCCACCAGCCCGAAAGGGTCAGCTCATGCGCCGCTTTGTCCGCCAGCGCCCGCGAAGGCCATAGCCCGAAGCATGTGGCGCCCGATCCAGACATCCGCGCGATATCAGCCCCCGCTTCACGCAAGGCGGACAGGACGTCGCCGATGACGGGGGCAATCTGCCGGGCAGGCGGTTCCAGGTCATTGCGCTGGCGCGCCAGCCAGTCGAGCGTCGGACCCGCGTCGGGCAATGCGTCCATCGGACGGTTGTCCGTCGTGGCAAGGCCGGCGAACACCCGTCCGGTCGGCAAGGCAACGCCGGGATTGATCAGCACGGCGTGGAGCGGCGGCATGGGGACGGGGCTCAGGATCTCTCCGATGCCGCGCATCCGCTGGGCGCGGGGAGTCATGCAGACGGGAACATCTGCACCCAGCGACAGCAGGGCAGCCGGGTCCGGACAGGCGCCCACCAGCCGAAGCACCGCGGCCGCGTCCGACGATCCGCCTCCGAGGCCCGCGGGATGCGGCAGGTTCTTCTCCAGCATTACGGCGCGCGGCGTTCCGGCCAGACGCAGGGCCCGCCGGATCAGGTTGCGGTCGTCCGTGGGAACGCCGTCCGCAAAGGGGCCGCAGACGGTCAGCGCGTCGCCCCGCTCAACCGTCAGCACGTCGACCACATCGGCGAAGGCCACGAGGCTGTCGAGCAGGTGATAGCCGTCGCGCCGCCGCCCGGTGACGTGCAGCGTCAGGTTGACCTTGGCGGGCGCGAAGGCGGTGTCGGTCGATCCCCGCGTCACGTTATCTGTCGGCGGCCTCGATGGGCCCTGCCTCGCCCTCTTCCTCCAGCACGCGGTCGAGCCCGACCTCCAGCTTGCGACGGATGCGGTCGATCTCCTCCTTGGGGTCGAGGCTGAGCGCGCGGCGCCATTGGAACTCCGCCTCGCGTTTGCGGCCAACGGACCAGAGGACGTCGCCCAGATGGTCGTTGATCAAAGGATCGAGCGGGTTCAGCATCACGGCGCGTTCCATCGGCTCGACCGCGTCTTCGTGGCGGCCGAGGCGATAATAGACCCAGGCCAGGGAATCGGTGATGTAGCCGTCGTCGGGGCGGGCGGCCACGGCGCGTTCGATCATGTCGAGCGCCTCGTCGAGCTTGCTGCGCTGCTCGACCAGGCCGTAGCCCAGATAGTTCAGGACGTTCGGTTGATCGGGGTTCAGGTCGAGCGCGCGGCGAAAGTCGGCCTCGGCAGCTGGCCATTCGTCAAGCTGCTCATGCGCGACGCCGCGGGCGTAGAACAGAAACCAGTGGCGCGGCGTGACCTCGGGCAGCATGTCGATGGACCGATCATAGGCCACGGCGGCGGGGGCAAAACGTTCCAGGCGGCGCAGCGCGTCGGCATAGGCGGCCCAGACGTCGATCTCCTCGCCGTTGGAGCGGGTCAGCGACGACAGCACCTCGATCGCCGCCTCGTCCTGCCCGGAGGCGAGCAGGACGTCGGCACGGGCGATCTCGGCCTCGTGGAAACCGGGATCGTCGCGGGGGACGGCGGCGAAGACCTCGGCGGCGAGGGCGTATTGCTCCTGCCCTTCCAGCAGGTCGGCGGTCAGCAGCAACCCCTCGACGTGCGTGGGCCGAAGCGCCAGCGCCGCGCGCGCGTTGAGCAGCGTGAACGTGACGGAGGAGTCGCCCATGAGCAGCGCGGCAAGCGTGAAATAGGCCTCGGCCATGCCGTCCATCGGCGTGGCGACGACGTCGTAGGGCGGCCGCTCGCCCGCCGCGATCCGGTCTTCGAGATCGCGCAGGGTCGCGCTGTTGGTAACCTCATTGGCCTTCTGCAGAAGCTCCAGCGCATCCTCCGACCGGCCGAGCTGCGCCAAAACCTGGGCATGGGCCTCGATCCCCCGCGTGGTGGCATTGAGGGGGCCGTTTTCCTCGCCCGAGAAGATCGCGTCGGCGCCCTCGAAATCGCCCGCCTGCGCCAGTGCGAAGGCCTTGTGCATCTGGGCGAAGGGCGCGAAGCTCTCGGTCTCGGCCAGACGGTCGAAACCGTCGAGCGCGGCACCCATGTCGCCGTCCGCTGCCTCGATCCAGGCGGCGAGCAGGCCGTCGAGCAGTGCACCCCCCACCCCGTCGCCCGACAGAAGATCACGCGCATCGCCGAAACGCCCATCCTGCAGGGCCGCGACCATCCGTGCGCTGGCGGCGAACTGGCTGACCTGCCCGCTCTCGTCCATGCGATCCGCGACCTCGCGGGCGGAGCGGAAGTCGCCCAGCACGGAGTAGATGATGAGAGCGTTTTCAAGAACCTGCGGGGTTGCGTGGTCCTGTTCGAGCAAGGTGGCGTAATACTCGGCCGCCGCCGTATGGTCGTTGCCGAACCCCGCGATGCGCGCAGCGAGATATGGCCCCGCAACGCCCTGCGCCTGCACGGCGGGCGGAAGCAGCAGCGTGGCGGCGAGAAGCAGCGGACGGATCATGCGAAAAACCCCTTTTGCGACAAGCTAGGGGCCGCCGTGGCGTTATGCAATCCGAAGCGGGGCGCCGGCGGTCACGAGACGGTGTGCAGCCGTCACATGTTCGGATAGTTCGGTCCGTCGCCCCCCTGCGGCACCGTCCAGACGATGTTCTGGGCCGGATCCTTGATGTCGCAGGTCTTGCAATGAACGCAGTTCTGGAAGTTGATCACGAACTTCGCGTCCTCGCCCTCGCCCACGAACTCGTAGACGCCCGCGGGGCAATAGCGCGATGAGGGCCCTGCGTAGACCTTGAGATCCACGGCGACGGGAACCTCGGGGTCCTTCAGCTTCAGGTGCGAGGGCTGGGATTCCTCGTGATTGGTGAAGCTGAACGCCACGTTGGTCAAACGGTCGAACGACAGCTTGCCGTCGGGCTTGGGGTAGTCGATGGGCTTGTGCTTCTCGGCGGGTTCCGTCGCCTCCGCGTCCGACTTGCGGTGCTTCGAGGTGAAGGGCGACCAGCCCACCAGGTTGTTCATCCACATCGATGCACCGCCCACCGTCAGCGAGGCGGTCAGGCCGTAATTCGACCAAAGCGGCTTGACGTTGCGGACGCGCTTCAGGTCCTTGCCGATGGGACCCTTGCGGACCTCGGCGTCGTAGGCCTCCAGCACGTCGCCGGACCGCCCTTCGGCTATGGCCTGATGGGCGGCCTCGGCCGCCGCCTTGCCCGACAGCATGGCGTTGTGGTTGCCCTTGATGCGGGGAACGTTGACCATGCCGGCGGCACAGCCCAGCAGGACGCCGCCGGGGAAGGCGGTGCGGGGCAATGACTGCCAGCCGCCTTCGCTGATCGCGCGGGCGCCATAGGCCACGCGCTTCCCGCCCTCCAGCAACTCGGCGACCATGGGGTGATGCTTGAACTGCTGGAAGCTGAGATAGGGGTTAACGTAGGGGTTGCGATAGTTCAGGTGAACGACAAAGCCGACATAGACCTGATTGTTGTCAAGGTGATAGATGAAGCTGCCACCGCCCGCATTCTTGCCCAGAGGCCAGCCCATCGTGTGCACGACCTTGCCCGGCCGGTGCTTCTCGGGGTCGATCTCCCAAAGCTCCTTCATGCCGAGCCCGTATTTCTGCGCCTCGCTGTCGGCGTCCAGATCGTGGCGCGCGATCACCTGCTTGGACAGGCTGCCCCGCACGCCTTCGCCCAGCATGACGTATTTGCCGTGCAGCTCCATTCCCGGCTCGTAGCCAAGGCCGGGGGTGCCGTCGGGGTTCAAGCCGAATTCACCCGCCACGACGCCCTTCACGCGGTCGCCGTCCCAGACCAGGGCTGAACAGGACATGCCGGGGAAGATCTCGACGCCCAGCGCCTCGGCCTGTTCGGCCATCCAGCGGCAGACGTTGCCCATGCTGACGACGTAATTGCCGTGGTTCGACATCAAAGGCGGCATGGCAAGGTTCGGGACGCGGACGCGCCCCTCCTCGCCCAGAACGTAGAAGCTGTCGGAGGCGACGGGCACGTCGAGCGGCGCGCCCCGTTCCTTCCAGTCGGGGATCAGCGCGTCGAGACCCACCGGGTCCAGCACCGCGCCCGACAGGATATGCGCCCCGACCTCGGACCCCTTTTCCAGCACGACCACCGACAGGTCGGCATCGAGCTGCTTGAGCCGGATGGCCGCCGACAGCCCCGCGGGCCCCGCGCCCACGATCACGACGTCGTATTCCATCGCCTCGCGTTCGATCGCTTCGGTCATTCGTGCCGTCCCCCTGTCATGCCGTTCCGAATGGTCCCGTTCCATATGCGGGGCACCGCCACGCGGGTCAATCGGCGCGCAGCGTCATGTCGCACGTACGCCCTGAGGGCGCGCGCACTTTCGGGACCGGCGCGAAGCCGCTAACAGGACGCAACGACCGACAGGAGGCGCGCCCGTGACATCCATCCGTATCCTCTGGTCGCCTTGCGTCGCGGGGTGCCACTGAATGGACCATTTCCTTTACCGCGACGGCATCCTGCATGCCGAAAACGTCCCCCTGCCCGCGATCGCGCGGGACGTCGGCACGCCCGTCTACGTCTATTCCGCCGCCACCCTGCTGCGGCATTTCCGGCTATTCGACGAGGCGCTATCCTGGGGGCCGCATCTCGTCTGCTACGCGGTCAAGGCAGCGAGCAACGTGGCCATCCTGAAGCTGCTGGGCGACGCCGGTGCGGGGATGGACGTGGTGTCGGAGGGCGAATACCGCCGGGCGCGGGCCGCGGGCGTGCCGGGCGATCGGATCGTCTTTTCCGGCGTTGGGAAGACCGAGGCAGAGATGCGCCATGTCCTCGCCCACGGCGTGCGCCAGATCAACCTGGAGAGTGAGCCGGAGATGCGCTTGCTGTCGCGCGTGGCGACCGAGATGGGTGTGACCGTTCCGGTCACGGTGCGCGTCAACCCCGACGTGGATGCGAAGACGCACGAGAAGATCGCCACCGGCCGCTCCGACAACAAGTTCGGCATTCCCATCGCCCGCGCGCGGGAGGTCTATGCCGAGATCGCCAAATTGGCCGGCCTGCGCGTCGTGGGCATCGACGTCCACATCGGCAGCCAGCTCACCGACCTGGAACCCTTCCGGCAGGCCTATCGCAAGGTGGCAGACCTGACCGGCATCCTGCGCGCCGACGGCCATCCGATCGAACGGCTGGACCTGGGCGGCGGGCTGGGCATCCCCTATGCCCGCTCGAACCTCGCGCCGCCGGTGCCGTCGGAATACGGACAGGTGATCCGGGAGGAGGTGGGCCATCTCGGCTGCGAGATCGAGATCGAGCCGGGGCGCCTGATCGCCGGGAACGCGGGCATCCTGATGACCTCCACCATCTACATGAAGGAAGGCGAGGGGCGGGATTTCCTGATCGTGGACGCGGCAATGAACGACCTGATCCGCCCCGCGATGTACGGCGCGCATCACGACATCGTGCCCATCGTCGAGACCGCGCCCGGCACGGACCGCCGCCCGTATGATATCGTGGGGCCGGTCTGCGAATCCGGCGACACCTTCGCCAAGGGTCGCGACATGGCGCCGCTAGGTGCGGGCGACCTGATCGCGATGCGCAGCGCGGGCGCTTACGGCGCCGTCATGGCCAGCGAATACAACAGCCGTCCCCTCGTGCCGGAGGTGCTGGTGCAGGGCGACAGATACGCGGTCATCCGCGCGCGTCCCACCCTGGATGAGATGATTTCGCGCGACACCATTCCACAATGGCTGTCGGAGGCATAGGTTGAGGGGAAAGACCGTCCCCGGAGGATGCCGCGTTTGGCCGAAGACCTGCGACCCATCGCCCGCCAGCTGCGTCTGACGCGCCTCGGCCTTCTGGCCGAACGGATCACCCATGCCTTCTGGCCCGCCTGGACGGCCGGGTTCCTGGCCGCCGCCGTCTGGGCATCAGGCGTCGTGCCGCCTTTGTGGGAGTTCAGCCTGATCGCCGCGCTGGTCATCCTGATGCTTGTGCTGATCGGGTTGGGGCTGCGCGGGTTCCGCCTGCCGACCCGGGGCGATGCGCGGCGGCGGCTCGATGCCACGCTGCCGGGTCGCCCGCTCGCCGCGCTCTCCGACGACATGGCGGTCGGGGCGGGCGACGCGGGCTCCTCCGAGGTCTGGGCCGCGCATCTGGCGCGGATGCGGGCCCGGCTCCAGGCGGCGCGGGCCGTGGCACCCGACCTGCGCGTGGCACGGCGAGACCCCTACGCGCTGCGTTACATGGCGGTGCTGCTCGCGGCTGTGGCGCTGATGTTCGGAACGCTCTGGCGTGCGCCCGCCGTTCCTGCGTTGCCCGGCGTGGGTCAGCAGGTCGCCACCGGTCCCGCCTGGGAAGGCTGGCTGGAGCCGCCGCGCCACACGGGGCTGCCAACGCTCTATCTGGCCGACATTGATCCGGGACAGGTCTCGGTGCCCGAAGGCACCCGCGTCACCCTGCGGCTCTACGGCGAGGGGGGCGCGCTGTCGGTGACGGAGACGGTATCGGGCCGCGACGTGACCGACCCGACGGCGCCGCTTCAGGACTTCACCGTGGCCCAGTCCGGGACGCTGACAATCGACGGCACGGACGGCGACGCTCCGTTCTGGACCCTGACGGCCATGCCCGACGCGGCCCCGCAGATCGCGCAGGACGGCGACCCGGCCTATGAGCATCCCGATGCCGTCACGATCCCGTGGAAAGCGAGCGACGACCACGGCGTGACGGCGGCCGGGGTGACGCTGGCGCTGGATGCGGACGCCACCGACCGCGCCCACGGCCTCGCCATCGAACCCGAACCGCGCGAGGCCGAGAGCTTCGACATGGCGCTGCCCATCGCGGGCGACCGGACGGACCTGAGCGCCGTCTTCCGCGCCGACCTGACCAAGCACCCACTGGCGGAGATGCCCGTCATCGCGACCCTGACCGCAGAGGACGCCGCCGGTCAGCAGGGCACCGAGATCGCGCGTTTCGTGCTGCCCGGCCGGGCGTTCTACGACCCGGTCGCCTCCGCGCTGATCGAACAGCGGCGCGACCTGAACTGGTCGCGCGCCAACCGAGAACGCGTGGCCCGGCTGCTCAAGGCGGTGACGTGGCGGGCGGATGGGTCGTGGAACAACCCCGCGGCCTTCCTGATTACGCGGATGGCGATCCAGCGGCTCGACGCCGGCCCTCTGACTGTCGAGGTGCGCGACGAGATTGCCGAGATGCTGTGGCAGGCCGCCGTGCGGATCGAGGACGGTTCTCTCGAAAGCGCGCTGGAGCGGCTGCGCGAGGCGCAGGAGCGTTTGTCGGAGGCGATCCGCCAAGGTGCCCCGCCCGAGGAAATCGAGCGCCTGATGGCCGAGATGCGCCGCGCGATGGACGACTACACACGCCAGTTGGCCGAGCAGGGCCAGGAGGGCGAGCAGCCGGAGATGGCGGAAGGCGAGAGCCAGGAGATCACGTCGGACATGCTCGACGAGATGATGCAGCGCATCGAAGAACTGATGGAGCAGGGCCGCACCGCCGAGGCGCAGGAACTGCTGCGCCAGCTTCAGGAGATGATGGAGAACATGCAGGTCACGCAGGGCCAGGGCTCCGGCGAGGGCCAGCCGGGCGAAGGCCAGCAGTCCATGGATGAGCTGCGCGACCAGTTGCGCGAACAGCAGGACCTGAGCGACGAGGCCTTCCGCGAGTTGCAGGAGCAGTTCGACCCGGGTCAGCCGGGCCAGCAACCCGGACAGCAACCCGGCCAACCGCAACCCGGCGAGGGTCAGCCGGGCCAGCAGGGCGAGGGTCAGCAGCCGGGCCGGGCTCAGCCCGGAGCGGGCGAGCCGGGTCAGGGCGGGCGAAGCAATCCGTCGGCCGAACCCGGTGAGGACGGTGGGGGCGAACCCGATGGCCGCAGTCTGGCCCAGCGTCAGGAGAGCCTGCGCCAAGGGCTTGAGACCTTGCGCGGCAACCTGCCCGGCGAAGGGACCGAAGCCGGTGACGCCGCGCGCGAGGCCCTTGGTCGGGCCGAGGAGGCTATGCGCGACGCCGAGCGCGACCTGGCCGACGGCAACCTCGGCGGTGCGCTGGACGATCAGTCACGGGCGATGGACGCGCTGCGCGACGGGATGCAGGAACTGGGCCGCGCTCTGGCCGGCGAGCGACCGGAAGGCGAGGAAAGCGGCGAACAGGGCCAGGCCGGCAACCGTCAGGGCATGGGCATCGACCGCGACCCGCTGGGCCGGCAATCCGGTCTGGGTGGCCAACTGGGCACCGACAACAACACCCTCGACGGGCCGGAAGCGGCGCGGCGCGCCCGCGACCTGATGGAGGAGTTGCGACGGCGGTCGGGTGAACGCGACCGCCCCAAGCTGGAACTCGACTACCTTCGTCGCCTGCTGGAGCGGTTCTGAGGGGTCAGCGTTGCGCGTCGATGCTGGCGGTCAGCGCCTCGACCCCCGCCGCCAGCGCGATGCGCTGCATGTCGACCCAGGCGACATAGTCGGTCAGGGCGGGCTCGATCGACGGCACGGAAAGCGCGATCCGGGGGGCGAAGACGTAGAACGCCACCATCGTCAGCACCACGAAGACGGTCAGCAGGAACCCGGTGCGGAACCCGCGCCGCCAGCCCGAATCGGCATATGCCATCGGGCCATCGTCACCGTCGTCGACGTTCGTCCCGGCCCGCGCTTCGGCTGCGCGTTCGTCCGGCCGCAGCGAGGAGTTGATCTCCTCGATGTCGGGCAGAAGCTCCCTGCGCGTCTGTCGCGGAGGAGCGGCGGGCGCGTCATCCTCGGGATCGGCCGTGGCATCGCGCATCGTCGTGGCGATCGCGTCGGCCATCCCGTCGTCCGCCGCCGGTTCCGGCGCCATGGGCCCGGCGCGGTCGCGTGCCTCCTCCCGAGTGCGGACCAGCGCGGCGGCTGCGGCCATCCGCGTCCGTTCGGCGGCGGCCACCTGACGGGCGTCGTGTTCGAGATCGGGCTCGGGAAGCTGTTGCTCCGGAGCAGGCTCGGGCCGGGGTTCGGGTTCCTGGGCGGGGGTCGGTTCGGCGCGCAGCCGCTCCTCCCGTTCACGCTCCTCTCGCAGGATCTCGAGCGTGCGGTCGTCCGGCACCGGGCGCCTGCGTTCGGGAGCGGGGGCGGGCCGGTCTTCCATCTCGTCTTCGGGCGGCGGGGCGACGGCGCGGCGGACCGGGCGCTCGGGCGCCGGGGACGCGATCCGCGCCCGTCCTTCGAGAAACCACATCGTGCCGCAGTTCGAGCATTGGACGTCGCGCCCTTCGGCAGGGATCAGGTCTTCGCCGATCTCGTACTGGGCGTTGCAATTCGGACAGGTGATACGCATGGGCCGGGGACTCGGGTCCTTCGCTGTGGTTGCGGACAGTTCCGGGCACCGCGCCCGATTGGCACGCGATAGTCAACCCAAGTCCGGTGCGACGGCCCGGCAGTTGTGGCCGTAGCGCACGGATCGGCGCGCATTGCGTCGAAAACATGGCTGGGGCAGAAGGGCGCCGAGGCAGGGGGCAGGCGCGTGATCGAGCTGCGGGACGCAGGATATTCCTATGACAAAGGCGCGCTTCTGAGCGGCCTGGACATGGCGTTCGCGCCGGGGTCGTTCCACTTCCTGACCGGGCCGTCCGGGGCGGGCAAGACCACCCTGCTCAAACTCTGCTACGGCGACCTGAAGCCCACCACGGGCACTGTCCTGCTGGAGGGGCGCGACAGCCGGCAACTGGACCGCGACGCTCTGGCCAGACTGCGTCGGCGCATCGGGGTCGTGCATCAGGACTGCCAGTTCCTCGACCACCTGTCGATCCGCGAGAACGTCGCCCTGCCCCTGACCGTCGCCGGCCGCGACGTGGCGGCCGAGGCCGCGAACCTGGACCAGCTACTCGGCTGGGTCGGTCTGGGGCCCCGGGCGGCGGCCCGCCCGCCGCAATTGTCCGGGGGCGAACGACAGCGCGCCGCCCTGGCTCGCGCGATCATCATGGACCCCGACGTCATCATCGCGGACGAGCCCACCGGCAATATCGACTGGGAGATGTCGCAGCGCCTCCTGTCGTTGCTGGCCGAGCTAAACCGCATGGGAAAGACGGTGCTGGTGGCCACTCACGACCTTGCGCTGATCCGCGCCGCCAAGGGGCAGGTAGCTGCGCGGGTGCTGCGCCTGGCGCAGGGATCGCTGCAGGCGGGGACGGAACTTTGAGGCGGCTGCTGACCCTGGTCCAGCGGGCGACCGACGCGACGCTGGGCGACCGCCAGGCCGACCGCGTGGTGCCGCCCACCGGGCACACCGTGTGGCTGACCGTGCTGACCTCCGCGGCGATGGCATTCCTCGCCGTCTTCGCGCTGGCGCTGTCGCTGGCCACGGGGCGCTTGGCGGAACGCTGGGGCGAAAGCCTGGCGCAGGCGGCGACGATCCGCGTCTCGGACGCGGGGGAGGCGGGCGAGGTGCAGGCGGAGGCCGTGCTGCAGATCCTGAACATGACGCCCGGCGTCACCACGGCGCGCGCGATCGGCGACGATGAGCAGGCCGCCCTGCTGGAGCCGTGGCTGGGCCCGGACCTGCCGCTCGACACGCTCCCCCTGCCCCGGCTGATCGAGGTGGCGACCGACGGCAATCTCGACGCCGAGGGTCTGCGCCTGCGCCTCGCCGCCGAAGTGCCCGATGCCGTCTGGGACGACCACACCCGGTGGCGTGCCCCGCTGGTGCGGGCGGCCGACCGGCTGCGCGGTCTGGGCTGGATCGCGCTGGCGCTCATCGCGGGAACGCTGGCGGCCATGGTGACGCTCGCGGCGCAGGCCTCGCTCGCCGCGAACCGGCAGGTGATCCGGGTGCTGCGACTGGTCGGCGCGCGCGATGCCTATGTCGCCCGCGCCTTCACACGCCGCTTCACCCTGCGCGCGGCTGCCGGGGCGGCGGCGGGCGCGGTGCTGGGGGGCGTGGCAATCGCCTTCCTTCCGGCCGCCGACGATGCGGGCGGGTTCCTGACCGGGCTGGGCTTCCAGGGGGCCGGATGGCTGCTCCTGCCGCTCATCCCCGTATTCGCGGGGGCAGTTGCGTTCCTTGCGACCCGACGTGCGGCCTTTCGCGCACTGGCCGGTTTCGAATAGGGTTTCCCCGGGGGTCGTCCGATGCAGTTTTTCAGGTCCATGGTCTTCAACGTCCTGATGTATGTCTGGATGGGCGTGCTGGGGATCGTCTTCGCGCCCTGGGCCATCGCGTCGCCCCGCGGCGCGCGAAAGGCCTGCGACGTCTATGCCCGGCAGACGCTCTGGCTCCTGCACCGTATCGTCGGACTGCGGACCGAGGTGCGGGGCACGCCGCCCACGGGGCAGGTGCTGCTGGCGGCCAAGCATCAGTCGTTCCTCGACATCCTGCTGATCTGGTCCGCCATTCCGCGCGGGTTCTTCATCATGAAGTCGGTGCTTCGCTATGCGCCGGTGCTGGGCCAGTATGCCCTGCGGCTCGGCTGCATCCCTGTCCACCGCGGCAAACGGGCCGAGGCCGTGCGCCGGATGCTGGCCGAGGTGCGGTCGGGCGACCGCAAGGGCGGCCAGCTTCTGATCTATCCGCAGGGCACCCGCGTCGCACCCGGGGCCCGGGCCAGCTACAAGGTCGGGACCTATGCGCTTTATGAGCAACTGGGACAGCCCTGCCATCCGGTCGCGACGAACGTGGGCATCTTCTGGCCCCGGCGGGGGATGCTGCGCCGGCCCGGTCTGGGCGTGGTTGAGTTTCTGGAACCGATCCCGCCGGGTCTGGACCGCGCGACCTTCATGGCGCTGATGGAGGAGCGGATCGAGAGCGGATCGAACCGCCTGATGGAGGAAGCCGGCTTCCCGGTGGCCCCCACGGCGGGTCTTCCGGGCGAATCCGTCGCGGCGGCGGCGGCCAAGGCCGCGGTCCGCGACGGCGCCTGAGACCGAAGGGTTCTCGTCATGGCACGCGCGATCATGGTGCAGGGCGCCGGCAGCAACGTCGGCAAGTCGATGCTGGTCGCGGGCCTCTGCCGCCATTTCACCCGCGCGGGCCTGCGGGTCCGGCCGTTCAAGCCGCAGAACATGTCGAACAACGCCGCCGTCACCGCCGACGGTGGAGAAATCGGGCGCGCGCAGGCGCTGCAGGCGCTGGCCTGCGGGGTGGAGCCGCTGGTCGACATGAACCCCGTCCTCCTCAAGCCCGAGACGGACACCGGCGCACAGGTGATCGTGCAGGGACGGCGGCTGACGACGGTAAGGGCGCGCGACTACGCGGCACTCAAGCCCGATCTGATGGCGGCCTGTCTGGACAGCTTCCGGCGTCTGGCCGCGACCAGCGACCTCGTCATTGTCGAAGGCGCGGGCAGCCCGGCCGAGATCAACCTGCGCGCGGGCGACATCGCCAACATGGGCTTCGCCGAGGCCGCGGGCGTTCCCGTGATCCTGGCGGGCGACATCGACCGCGGCGGCGTCATCGCGCAGCTTGTGGGGACGGCGGCGGTGCTGGACCCGGCCGATGCGGCGCGGATCAAGGGGTTCGTCGTCAACAAGTTCCGAGGCGACGTGCGCCTGTTCGATGGCGGCGTGACCGCCATCGCCGACCGCACGGGGTGGACCGCCCTGGGCGTCGTGCCTTGGTTCGACGATGCGTGGAAGCTGCCGGCTGAGGATATTCTCGACATCCGCAGCACTCCGCGCGACGATGCGTTACGCATCGCGGTGCCCCGGCTGGGCAGGATCGCCAATTTCGACGATCTGGACCCGCTGTCGGCCGAGCCGGCCCTGTCGGTCGAGGTGATCGCACCGGGCCGCCCCCTGCCCGTCTGCGACCTCGTCCTCATTCCCGGCAGCAAGGCGACGATCGCGGATCTCTCCGCCTTTCGTGCGAACGGCTGGGACATCGACCTTGCGGCGCACGTCCGCCGGGGCGGGCACGTGCTGGGGCTCTGCGGTGGATACCAGATGCTGGGCCGGACAGTCGCCGACCCCAATGGGCTGGAGGGACCGCCGGGCGCGGTCCCGGGTCTGGGCCTGCTCGACGTGGAGACCGTGCTGCACCCTGCCAAGCACCTCGCCCGCGTCGCCGCGACCGACATCGAAAGCGGCTGCACCGTCAGCGGCTATGAGATCCACCTTGGCCGAACGTCCGGCCCGGACACCGCGCGCGGCTGGCTGATGCGCGACGGCGTGTCCATGGGCGCGGCCACCGCGGACGGGCGCGTCAGGGGGTGCTATCTGCACGGGCTGTTCGCGGACGATGCCTTCCGCGCGGCGGCCTTGGCCCGTCTCGGGGCATCGGTCGGCCCCCGCGATCACGCCGCGCAGGTGGACGCAACGCTGGACGCACTAGCCGATCACCTTGCGCGCGCGCTCGACATGAAAACGCTATTCGGCCTCGCCTCCGAGGTCTGACATTGCCTATCGGCCGGCGGATGTTACGTTCCCGGTCGACCTTTCGATGCAATATCCTTCCGGAGTTCTCCATGCGCCGCAGTATCCTCGCCATTGCCCTGTCCCTGATCGCCACCCCGACGCTCGCCGCGCAGTGTGGCAACGACGCCAGCGGGTTCGACCGCTGGAAGCAGCAATTCGCACAGGAAGCCGCCGCCGCGGGCATCCAGCAGCCGGGCCTCAACGCGCTGGCCAATGCGCGCTATGCCACGCGGACCATCGCGGCGGACCGGAACCAGACGGGCGTGAAATACGCGCTCAACGACTTCATCCGCATTCGTCTCGGCTCGCTCGACGGGTTCGCCGCGCAGGCGAACCGCCGACTCAACCAGAACCGCGCGTTCTTCGACGCGCTGGAGCAGCGGTACGGGGTGCCCGCGGGCGTCCTGCTGGCCATTCACGGGATGGAGACGGGGTTCGGCAACAACATGGGCAGCGAAAACGTCGTCTCGTCTATCGTGACGATGGCCTACGACTGCCGTCGGTCCGATTTCTTCACCCCCCATGCGCTTGCCGCCCTGCAGATGGTGGATCGCGGGATGCTGTCTCCCGGCCAGGCCGGCGCAGCCCATGGTGAGCTCGGGCATACGCAGTTCCTGCCAGGCAACGCGCTGCGCTACGGCCAGGACGGGAACGGCGACGGTCGGGTCGATTTCTACAACATGGCGGATGCGATGGCTTCCACGGCCAATTTCCTGCGCCAGAAAGGCTGGCAGCCGGGTCAGCCTTTTCAGCAAGGCACCGCCAATTTCCGTGTCCTCAACGAATGGAACGCGGCAACGGTCTATCAGCAGGCAATCGCGCTTTCGGCCGAACGCATCGGCTGAGGAATGGCGAGGGTGGTACGGGCGGCGGGACTCGAACCCGCACGGGCAAGGCCCTTCAGATTTTAAGTCTGATGTGTCTACCGTTCCACCACGCCCGCATGCCCTGTGAGTAGAGCGGGCAGGATGGCATTGGCAAGGCGGAACGCCGCCTAGCGGGCGGCGGTAGCCAATGCGTCGCGCACCGTGATGCACTTGCCGACCGGCGCGAAGACCGGCGTCATGGCGAATTCTGCGATCAGCGTCTCAAGCTGACCCTCCATCACGGCGGCGAGGGAGACGTCCTGTCCTTCCCACTGCCCCATGGCGGAGATGACCGAGACGATCCGGGCCTCGCCTTCGTGGACGGCGAAGACGGGTGCGCCGGACGATCCGAAATCGACTTCGCAGGACAGGACCATCATCTCGGCATCCCGCGCCAGCACGTTGCAGGCGCTTTCGCGCGACGGGGCTTCGGCCCGGTCCCGGCCGTAGCTTACGACCTGCACCCTCTGTCCCGCCTCGACACGGAGCTGCGTGGGGAACGGGCGGATGTTCCCCTGACGGACGGGACGGTTCAGCTCCAGCAGGGCGAGGTCGACCCCCACCCCATCCAGACGAGCGCCGCCCGCCGCGTCGAAGACATATTCCGGGTGGACCACGACACGCTTGATGCCGCGATAGGCCTCGGCCCGGCCAAGGCGCAGCCCGGCCTGAAACTCGATTGACGCAGGGTCGATGGGTGACCCATCGGCAGGGTCGAACAGGCAATGCGCCGCGGTCAGGACGACGTCCATCGTGATCAGAGCCGCGGTGCAGAACCCGCTGTCATCGAAGTTCAAGCGCCCGACGGCTTCCCATCCCCTGCCCTGGTCGGAGGTAGAGAGGCGTTCGAGCGCACCCTCCGCCACCACCATGCCGGGCAGAATCGCCATTGCGGCCAGCGCGGCGATGAGCGTCTTCACAGGTCGGATCATACCGGCACCCCTTGGTCGGTCCGCACCGGGTCTAGCCGAGCAAGAGGGCGGCAAGGGGACAGGATTGTTGCGCTTTCGTGGTTATTTCCGGCCCGAACGGGGAGATTGTGTTCCGCGCCAGGCGGAACGTCAGCGCAGGCGCGGTGGTGCCGCCGTAGCACGCGGCGAAAAGCCCGTCACCGCCGGGGGGACCGGGCCGCCCGTCGCCCAGTCCAGCAGTTCGACGGTATGGACGACGGGAACGGAGGCGTCGGAGCCGATCTGCATCATGCAGCCGATGTTGCCCGCGGCGATCACGTCCGGCGCGCGTTCCTCCAGCGTGGCGACCTTGCGGCGCTTCAACTCGCCGCTGATCGCCGGCTGCATCAGGTTGTAGGTGCCCGCCGAGCCGCAGCAGAGATGGGCGTCGCGCGGCTCAAGTACCGTGAACCCGGCGCGGGCCAGCAACTCCTTCGGCGCGCCCTTGATGCGCTGGCCATGCTGCAGCGAACAGGCGGCGTGATAGGCAACGTGCATCGGCCCCGCACCCTGATCGGCCGGCAGGCGATGCGTGGGCACCCCGCCGACACCGTCCCGCGCCGGACGCGGCGGCGTGGTAAAGGCGTGATCCGCGGGCAGCAGGTCCATCAGCACCTCGGACACGTCCCGTGCGATTCGCGACACCGCCGCGGCCTTGTCGGCCAGCGGGTCATTGCGGAACATATGGCCGTAGTCCTTGACCGTGGTGCCGCAGCCCGAGGTGTTGATGACGATGGCATCCAGCCCCTCGCCCTCCATCTCGGTGGTCCAGGCCACGATGTTGCGGGCGGCGAAGGCGTGGCTTTCGTCGGTCTTGCCCATGTGGTGCGTCAGTGCTCCGCAGCAGCCCATCCCCTTGGGAATAACGACTTCGGCGCCCAGCCGGGTCAGCAGGCGGATGGTGGCATCATTGATGTCGGTGTTCAGCGCCTTCTGCGCGCAGCCCGTCATCAGCGCCACGCGCATCTTTCGGTCGGCCACGTGGAAGGTCTGCGGATCGTCGTTCCGGCTGACCGGCGGGATGGATTTCGGCGCCATGTCGAGCATGGCCCGCAGCCGCGCGTCCGGCATCAGGAACGCGAAGGGCCGCCCGATCTTGGCGCCCAGCAGCGCCATCCGGAACCGCCCTGGATGGGGCAGGATGCGCGCCAGCGTCCAGCGCAGCAGGCGGTCCATCAACGGCCGGCGATAGGTGTTTTCGATGTGTTCGCGGGCGTGATCGACCAGATGCATGTAATGCACCCCCGACGGGCAGGTCGTCATGCAGGCAAGGCACGACAGGCAGCGGTCGATATGCTTGACCGTCTTCGCGTCGGCAGGTCGCCCGCTCTCCAGCATGTCCTTGATGAGGTAGATGCGGCCCCGCGGGCTGTCGAGTTCGTCGCCGAGAACCTGATAGGTCGGGCAGGTCGCGGTGCAGAAACCGCAATGGACGCAGGCGCGCAGGATCTCGTTCGAGCGCGCGGTAGCGGGGTCGGCAAGCTGTTCGGGGGTGAAATTCGTCTGCATTGCGGTCAGGCTCTCCCGATGTCGGTTGCGGGCGTCACGCGAACAGCCCGCGCGGGTCGAAGCGGTAGCGGATACCGGCGGTCAGCGCGGCGACGGCCGGCCGTTCGGGCGGCGGATCGAAGGTGCCGCGCAGGCGCGTGGCGTGGCCGTCGAAGTCGCCCAGACGGCTGCGCAGGTCGGTACCCATCGGCACCCGCAGCCAGACCAGCCCCCCGCCCCAGTCCAGAACGGCGGCATCGGCCAATGCCCGCTCCACGATTTTGGGTGCCCGGCTGGGCCGGACGGAGACGCGCCAGACGTCGCCCTCCCCCTCCATCGCCCGCGCGTCCCGTACCGCGCGCCAGATCCGGTCGGACTCCGCGGCGTCCAGGCGCTCCACCTCACCGAAAGGCGCCAGCACCTGCGCCAGGCGTCCCGCGCGATAGTCGACGGAGCCTTCCATCCCCTCGATCCGCAGCCATGTCTCCCGCACTTGCGGGTCATGCGCCGCGGCAGTGACCTCGAAGGGAGATGACAGGCCCGCGGCCATCGCCTCGACCGCGCGCGGAATCGACAGGCCGGTCAGGCGCAGTGTCGCCTGCGTCGCGGCGGCAGGCAGGACCTTGAAGCTCACTTCGGACAGGATGCCCAGCCGCCCGCGCGACCCGGCCAACAGCTTGACCAGATCGTATCCGGTCACATTCTTCATCACGCGCCCGCCGTTCTTGACGACCGTGCCCGCGCCATCCACGAACCGCACCCCGATCAGCGAATCCCGGCACGCGCCCGCCTGCACCCGGCGCGGACCGGACACGTTCATGGCGACCGCTCCGCCGATGGTGGGCGTGCCTGTCGTCCCCAGCAGGGCGCGGTGGTCCATCGGCTCGAACGGCAGGCGCTGGCCTTCGCGGGCCAGCGTCTCGTCGATCTCGGTCATGGGCGTCCCGGCCCGCGCCACCAGCGTCAGCGCTCCGGGTTCATAGAGCGTGATCCCGGTGAGCCGCTCGGTCGTCAGCGGCTCGCCCGGTCCGGGCTGATGCCGCGTGCCGCCGCCCCGCACCGACAGGGGCCGGTTGGCGCCGCGGATGATCTCGGCCAGTTGGTCTTCCGTCTTGGGTCGAAGCACCGGACCCTCCGTCTTTGCCTTGTGAAATATCCCCACCGGAGGCTTCGCCGACCAGGGTCAGGCGCGGCGTTCCGCCGTCGTGTCGAGAGGGAAGACCTTGGCAGGATTCAGCAGCCAGGCGGGGTCGAAGACGTCCTTCACCCGCATCTGCGCCTCCATGTCGTCCGCGTTGAACTGATAGCCCATCAGGTCGCGCTTCTCGACGCCGACGCCGTGCTCGCCCGTCAGGCAGCCGCCCACCTCGACGCAGAGCTTCAAGATCTCGGCACCCATCTCCTCGCAGCGCTCCAGATCGCCAGGCTTGTTGGCGTCGAACAGGATCAGAGGGTGCATATTCCCGTCGCCTGCATGGAACACGTTGCCCACGTCGAGGCCGTACCGGTGCGAAAGCTCACGGATGCCGCCCAGGACGCGAGGCAGTTCAGAGACCGGGATCGTGCCGTCGAGACACATGTAGTCATTGATCTGCCCCATGGCGCCGAAGGCCGACTTGCGGCCCAGCCAGATGCGGGCGCTCTCGTCCTCGGAATTGGAGCGGCGCAGTTCCACGGGATCGTGCGTGCGCGCGATGCGTTCGATGACGGCAAGCTGCTCCTCGATCTCGGCGGGCGACCCCTCGACCTCGACGATCAGCAGGGCCTCGACATCGGGGTATCCCGCGCCGGCAAAGGCTTCGGTCGCGCGGATGACGGGGCGGTCCATGAACTCGATGGCGACGGGCAGGACGCCGGCCTTGATGATGTCGGCCACGCAGGCGCCCGCCACCTCGTTGTCGTCGAAGGCGATGAGGACGGGGCGCGCGCCCTCGGGCTTGGGCAGGATCCGCAGGGTGGCCTCGGTCACGACGCCCAACTGCCCCTCTGAGCCGCAGATCACGCCCAGCAGGTCCAGCCCGCCCGCATCCATGTGCGCGCCGCCGATCTCGACCACGGTGCCGTCCATCTGCACCAGCGTGACGCCCAGCAGGTTGTTCGTCGTCACCCCGTATTTCAGGCAATGCGCCCCACCCGAATTCATGGCGATGTTGCCGGCGATGGCGCAGGCAAGCTGGCTTGACGGATCGGGTGCGTAGAAGAAACCATCCGCTTCGACAGCGCCGGTGACGGATAAATTGGTGCGTCCCGTCTGCACGTGGATGAAGCGGTCGGCGTAGTCGACCTCCAGCACCTCGGTCAGGCGCGCGACCCCGAGGATGACGCTGTCGGCCGTGGGCAGCGCGCCCCCGGCGAGCGAGGTGCCGGAGCCCCGCGGCACGACCGGCACGCCCATGGCGTGGCAGATCGCCAGAACCGCCGATACTTCGGCCGTGGAACGCGGCAGCACCGCGGCGAGCGGCGGGCACTTGTAGGCCGTCAGCGCGTCGCATTCGTAGGCGATCGTCTCCTGCGCGTCGTGGATGACGGCATCGGCCGGCAGGACGTCGAGCAGGCGCGAGACGAGCTGCGCCTTCTTCGACAGCACGAAGGGATCGACCCGGGGCATCTCCATGGCATTGATCCTCCGATGTTGGGTTCGGACCCGATGATATAGGCAATCGGGGCGAAGGCAAGGAAGTCGCCGTCAGACCTCCTTTTTGTCACGCTTCCGGCCGCCCACCAGCCGGGCGATGACGACGAAGAACAGCGGCACGAACAGGACACCCAGGATCGTGGCCGACAGCGTGCCGCCGAGGACCGCCGAGCCGATCGCCGTCCGCCCCCCCGACCCGGCGCCGCTGCTCAGCACCAGAGGCAGGACGCCCAGCGAGAAGGCCATCGACGTCATGATGATCGGCCGGAAGCGCTGCTCCGCCGCCTCCTTCGCAGCCTGAAGCAGGGGCTCGCCGCTTTCGCGCCGGTCGCGGGCGAATTCGACGATCAGGATGGCGTTCTTGCCGGTCAGGCCGATGACCGTCAGCAGGCCGACCTGGAAGAACACCCCATTGTCGAAACCTCCTATCAGCGCCGCGATCAGCGTGCCCAGCAGCCCGATGGGCATGGCCAGCATCACCGCAAAGGGGATCGACCAGCTTTCATAAAGCGCGGCCAGCGCCAGGAACACCGCGGCAAGCGACAGGGCATAGAGGAACGGTGCCTGGCTTCCGCTCTGTTCCTCCTCCAGCGACAGACCGGTCAGGGCAAGTTGGAACCCCGGGGGCAACTGCTCGGTCAGACGGCGCAATTCGTCTATCGCTTCGCCGGTACTGACGCCGGGCGCCGGATTGCCCTGGATCTGCATGGCGGGCACGCCGTTGTAGCGGTTGATGCCCTGGGGTCCGAACGCCCAGGACGCGGTCGAGAAGTTGGAGAAAGGGACGAGGCCGCCGCTGTCGTTGCGGACGCGCCATTTCTCCAGGTCCGAAGGCACGGCGCGGGAATCGGCCTCGCCCTGCACATAGACGCGCTTGATGCGGCCCCGGTCGATGAAGTCGTTGACATAGCGGCCCGCCCACGCGGTGGTCAGCAGGCTGCCGACGTCGGTCGCCGAAACGCCCATGGCGCCCGCCTTGCGCCAGTCGATGTCGAGGTTGAACTGCGCTGCATCCTCCAGACCGCTCGGCCGGGCGGAGGCGATGAGGTCGCTCTGCGCGGCCATGCCCAGCATCTGGTTGCGTGCGTCCAGAAGCTCCTGATGGGACTGACCGCCCCGCGCCTGAAGGTAGAAGTCAAAGCCCGAGGCGTTGCCCAGCTCGATCACCGCGGGCGGCACGATGGGGAACACCGTCGCATCGCGGATCTGGCTGAGCGCGCCGAAGGCCCGTCCGGCCAGCGCCTGCACGTCCTGCCCCGGATCCGTCCGTTCCGCCCAGTCCTTCAGCTTGACGAAGACCAGAGCCTGGTTCTGGCCCTGCCCGCCGAAGCTGAACCCCACGACGCCGAAGGCCGATTCAACGACCTCGCCTTCCTGATCCAGGAAATAGTCCTCCACCTTCTTGACCACCTCCAGCGTGCGTTCGGCTGTCGCGCCCGTGGGCGTCTGGATCAGCGTGAACAGGATACCCTGATCCTCGTCCGGCAGAAATCCGGTGGGTGTCCGCAGGAACAGGAAGACCGCCGCCGCGATCAGCAGCAGGTAGACGAGGCCCATGCGGACCGGGCGCCGGATGATCCAGCCGACGCTGCCGGCATAGCCCGCAAGGGTCGCGCCGAAACCGCGGTTGAACCAACCGAAGATGCCACCTTTCTTGTCGTGCTTCGGCGGCTTGAGAAGCGTCGCGCAAAGCGCGGGCGTCAGGGTCAGCGCGAGGACGACCGACAACGCCATGGCCGAGATGACGGTGATCGCGAACTGCCGGTAGATCACCCCGGTCGAGCCGCCGAAGAACGCCATCGGCACGAAGACGACCGACAGGACGACGCCGATGCCGATCAGCGCGCCGGTGATCTCTCCCATCGACTTGCGCGTGGCTTCCAGCGGAGACGCGCCTTCCTGCTCCATGATGCGCTCGACGTTTTCGACGACGACGATGGCGTCGTCGACCAAGAGACCGATTGCCAGCACCATGGCGAGCATCGTCAGCGAGTTGATCGAGAACCCCGCGGCCGCGAGCACGCCGAAGGTGCCGAGCAGGACGACGGGAACCACCAGCGTGGGGATCAGCGTCGCACGGAAGTTCTGAAGGAACAGATACATCACGAGGAAAACGAGGATGATCGCCTCGAACAGGGTCTTCACGACCTCCTCGATAGAGATGCGAACGAAAGGCGTCGTGTCGAAGGGGGTGACGTAGGTCACGCCCTCGGGGAAGAATTCCGACAGTTCCTCCATCCGCTCGCGGACCGCTCCTGCCGTGTCGAGCGCGTTGGCGCCCGGGGCCAGCGAGATGGCCATGCCGGTGGAGGGATCGCGGTTGTAGCGCGAGATCGTCGCATAGCTTTCGGACCCGATCTCGACCCGGGCCACGTCGTTCAGCAGGACGAGCCCGCCGTCCGTCTCGGCGCGGATGACGATCTGACGGAAATCCTCGGGCGTCCGCAGCAGGGATTGCGCGGTGATCGTGGCGTTCAGTTCCTGCCCCGTGACCGCCGGACGCTGGCCGAACGCACCGGCGGAGATCTGGGCGTTCTCCTCCGACACGGCACGCGTGACGTCGCTCGGCGTCAGGTTGAACGCGGCGAGCTTGACCGGATCGAGCCAGATCCGCATGGCGTATTGCGCGCCGAAGACCTGCACGCTGCCCACGCCTTCAACCCGACTGATGTCATTGACAAGGTTCGAGGCAAGGTAGTCGGCGAGGTCCGTCGCATCGAGGGCGTCGTTCTCGGAAATCAGCGCGATCACCATGAGGAACCCGGCCGAGGATTTCTGCACGGTGACGCCCTGTCGCTGAACGATCTCGGGCAGCAGCGCCGTCGCCTGCGAGAGTTTGTTCTGGACCTGCACCTGCGCGATGTCGGGGTCGATCCCGGTCTCGAACGTCAGGGTGATGCTGGCGCCCCCGGCGGACGTCGAACTTGACGAGAAGTACCGCAACCCGTCGAGACCCGTCATCTGCTGTTCGATGACCTGCGTGACGGTGTTCGCCACCGTGTCGGCCGAAGCCCCCGGATAGGACGCGTTGATCGTCACCGAGGGCGACGCGATCTGGGGATATTGCGCGATCGGCAGCGCCAGAATCGACAGCACCCCCAGACCCGAAATGAACAGGGCGATGACCCAGGCGAAGATCGGTCGGTCGATGAAGAAATGGGCCATGCGGAATTTTCCGATGCTGAAACGGGGCGGGCCGGACGGGCCGGGCGTTATTCGATGGCGGCGGCGTCTTCGGCCGGGACCGCTTCGGTCGGAACGATGGCGCCCGCTGCCGGGGCGCGCTCCTCCGGGGTGGCGACGGCGCCGGGGGCCACCTTCTGCAGGCCCTCGACGATGACGCGGTCGCCCGTTTCCAGCCCTTCGGTGACGATCCAGTCGGCCATGCGCGCCTGTACGACGGTCAGGATGCGCTCGTCCACCGTCCCGTCGGGTTGGACCACCAGTGCCGTCGCCTGCCCGCGTCGGTCGCGGCTGACCGCTTCCTGGGGAACGAGGAAGGCACCCTCGATGGTCTCGGTCGGCATCTCGACCTGGACGTACATCCCCGGCAGCAACAGCTTGTCGGGGTTGTCGAACTCCATCCGCAGGACCACGACGCCGGTCTGCTGGTCCACGCTGGGCTCGGCCGCGGTCAGGGTGCCGGTCTGATCGAAGATGCTGCCGTCCGCGAGGGTCAGGGTCACGGTCGGATCGAAATCGCCGGGACGCGAGGCAATGTTGTTGCGGCGCCATGCAAGCAGGTCCGCCGCGGATTGCGTCACGTCGACATAGACGGGATCGATGGCACGGATCACGGCCAGCGGGTCCGCCTGGCTTGCCGTCACCAGCGCACCGGGGCTGGTCAACGACAGGCCGATCTCGCCCGACAGGCGGGCGCGGATCGTCGTCCGATCCTGCTCTATCCGAGCCGAATCGAGTTGCGCCTCGGCCGCCTGAAGGTTCGCTTCCGCCGCTGCCCGCCTGGCGTCCGCCTCGTCGGCCGCGGATTCGCTGGCGACGTTGCGCGACTGGAGCTCGTCCACCCGGTCCGCTTCCTTGTTGGCGGCGTTCAGTTCGGCCTGCGCCTGCGCGACGGCCGCCTGTGCCACCGCGACCGCCGCGTCATAGGACGCAGGATCGATCCGGTAGAGCGGCTCGCCCGCCTCGACCGCGGCGCCTTCGCGGAACAACCGCTCCGTGATGATGCCCGCCACCTGGGGACGAACCTCCGCGCTCGCCGAGGCGACGACCCGACCGGGCAGCGTCACGGTGCGGGTGACGGTCTCGGGCTCCATGGTGACGACGGTCACGGCCGGGGGTGGCGGCTCTCCCCCCGGTTGCTGCGCCAGCGCAGGCACTGCCGTCAGGGCGACGACCAGCGCAAACAAGGCGGTCAGGGGGCGGCATCGCTTCATGAGGGTCACTTTCTTCGCGGATGGTCGAACGCCGAGGTTCCGGCTAAGGTCCACTGGGTTAGTAGCCCGTCACGTCCGACCGTCAATCGAGACCTTTCTCTCAAGGCTCCGATTTCGGTGCGCCTACGCACAGCGGAGTGTCAGATTGCGGCGTTGCCGTTCGAAAAATCCCTCCCCTTCCGGAACGAGACCGATGGTTCTAGAACGATATCCACGCCGTCGAATGGCGCCCGCAACCAATCACGAAGTCAGGAAAACCATGCGTACCAGAGCCGCCGTTGCCCTTGCCCCCGGACAGCCCCTCGAAGTGATGGACGTGAACCTGGAAGGGCCCCGGAAGGGTGAGGTGCTGGTCGAGATCAAGGCGACCGGCATTTGCCACACGGACGAGTTCACCCGTTCGGGTGACGACCCGGAGGGCATCTTTCCGGCCATCCTGGGCCATGAAGGCGCAGGCGTGGTGGTCGAGGTTGGCGAAGGCGTCACCTCGCTGGAGGTCGGCGACCACGTGATCCCGCTTTACACTTGTGAATGCCGGGAATGTGAATACTGCCTCAACCCCAAGACGAACCTCTGTCAGGCGATACGCTCGACCCAGGGCCAGGGCCTGCTGCCGGACGGGACCACGCGGTTCTCGATGCTCGACGGGACGCCGATCCATCACTACATGGGCTGCTCGACCTTCGCCAACCACACCGTCGTCCCCGAGATCGCGCTGGCCAAGGTGCGCAAGGACGCGCCCTTCGACAAGATCTGCTACATCGGCTGCGGCGTCACCACCGGCATCGGCGCCGTCATTAACACCGCGAAGGTCGAGATCGGCAGCCGCGCCATCGTCTTCGGACTGGGCGGGATCGGCCTGAACGTGATCCAGGGCCTGCGCATGGCGGGAGCCAGCCAGATCGTCGGTGTGGACCTGAACGACGACAAGGAGGAAATGGCCCGCTATTTCGGCCTGACCGACTTCGTCAATCCGTCGCGCGTGGAAGGCGATCTGGTGGCTCATCTGGTCGAACTGACCGGGGGCGGCGCGGATTACACTTTCGACGCGACGGGCAACGTCAATGTCATGCGCACGGCGCTCGAGGCCGCGCATAAAGGTTGGGGCGAGAGCATCATCATCGGAGTGGCCCCGGCCGGTGCCGAGATCTCGACCCGGCCGTTCCAGCTCGTCACCGGGCGGGTCTGGCGCGGCACGGCTTTCGGCGGGGCGCGCGGGCGCACGGACGTGCCGAAGATCGTGGACTGGTACATGGACGGCAAGATCGAGATCGACCCGATGATCACCCACACCCTCAAGCTCGAGGACATCAACGAAGGCTTCGACCTTATGCACCGGGGCGAAAGCATTCGTGCCGTCGTCGTCTACTGACGCGCGCCGGACCCCGGGGTGATCATCCGCGACCAGCCTTCCGCGCTGCGCCTGTTTCTGGTGATGCAAGGGTCGGTTGTGCCCCGGATCTTCGGCAAGATCGTGGCGGTCGCGCTTCTCTCGGTGGCGATTCTGCTGATCGACCAGCGTGTCGTGCGGCTGCCGCGGATATCCGTGGCCGCCATGAGCGTCTTCGGCGTCGCCCTGTCGCTGTTCCTGGGGTTCCGGAACAATGCCGCCTACGACCGATGGTGGGAGGCGCGAAAGCTCTGGGGCGGGATCATCGGCGGGGTGCGGACGCTGGCCCGGGATGCGACGATCTTCCTGCGCGATCCCGCTGACCGGGCCGACCTGCTGGATCATGCGACCGCCTTCGCCCACCTGCACCGCCATGCTTTGCGCGGACGCGGGATGCCCGGCCCTGACGACCTCTCCCTGGAGCCGGAACCGGCGCAGGCGATGCTTGCTTGCCGCAACCCTGCCGACGCGGCCTTGCGGGCGGCGGGCGAACGTATCGGCGCCTTGCGGACATCGGGCGACCTGTCGGATTTCGGCCAGATGACGATGGCGCGGACCCTTGCCGAGCTGGGTACGGCTCAGGCCGGCGGCGAGCGGATCGCGACGACCCCCCTCCCGTTCGTCTATTCGCTGCTGGTGCGGCGGACGACGTATCTCTATTGCTTCCTGTTGCCCTTCGCCCTCATCGACGCGGCAAACTGGCTGACACCTGTCTTCGTCGCCGCCGTGGCCTATACCTTCTTCGGCCTGCAGACCGTGACTCATGAACTGGAGCATCCCTTCGGCATTGGGGCGAACGCCCTTCCCCTCGACGCGCTCTGCCGCGTGGTCGACATCTCGGTGGCCGAGGCGCTGGGTCGTCCGGCGCCGGAGCCCTTGCGGCCGGTGAACTACCTCCTGCTCTAGGGGGCCACGCGAAATGACGCGGCCGTCTTGACCGGCCAAGGCTCCGCGCCTACCTGCCCGCGCGTATGTCGGCTCGGCGGCGACATGCATGACCAGCATGGGACGGAACGATCGGCGATCCCTCGTGGTCGTGGCTGGCAGCGGCGGCTATGTGGGGACCGAACCGGGCGATGCGGCCATTGCCCGAGCCCCTCCGGAGGAACGATGGACCGCGAAGACCGACAGATCCCCGCGCCGGCCGACGTCCCGTCCGACCGTCCGCAGTCCGCGCGCGACTTCCTGACCGGCATCGCAGGTGCCCGCAGGAGCGTTCTCTGGTACGAGACGTTCTCGGATCGGTCCGACCCGGCCGCCCGCGCGATCCTGCGTCGCGTCCTGTCGCGTGCCGAGGCGTCCAAGACGGCGCAGGTCGCGGTGCGGGTGCGGCCGGAAGAGAACGACGAGGTGGCCATGGGCCGCGCGCGGGCCGCGATCGCGGCGGGCTGGCAGGGGGCCTTCTTCGACATGCAGCGGGATCTGACCGGCGGGGACGCCCCGTCGAACCGGCCGGGTTTCGTGGATGCCGCGCGACGGCTCGGCCTCGATACGGACCGCTTCACCGACGACTTGACCTCCGGCCGGACGCGACGCCGCGTGGCCGAAGACCTTGCCCTGGCCCAGAGGTCCGGCACCGCGCGGGGGCCCCTGCTGTTCATCGACGGCCGCCGCTATTCCGGCGTGCTGGACGAGGCCGCGCTGACCGAGGCGCTGGAGCGGCCCCTTGGCCTGCGGCTGCGGACGGCCAGCGCGGACTTCTTCGAATGGGCCGCTTCGGGCGGTCTGGTCCTGATCGTCGCGACCCTCGCCGCACTCGCCGTGGTCAACCTGGGCTGGCACGAAGGCTATGAGCGGCTGCGCCAGAGCGTGGTGTCGCTGGGCTGGAACGATGCGATCTTCGCCCTTTCGGTCGAGCAATGGGTGAACGACGGGCTGATGACCGTCTTCTTCCTCATCGTCGGCATCGAGATCAAGCGCGAGGTCGTCGCCGGAGAGCTGTCGAACCCGTCGCGCGCCGCCCTGCCCATTGCGGCCGCGCTCGGCGGCATGATCGTTCCTGCGCTGATCTATGCGGCGATCAATCTGGGGCAGGACACCGTTCATGGCTGGGGCGTTCCCATGGCGACGGACATCGCCTTTACCCTCGGGCTGCTGGCATTGCTCGGGCGACGGGTGCCGGCGTCGCTGCGGGTGCTGGTGTCGGCGCTCGCCATCGCCGACGATCTGGGCGCCATCCTCGTCATCGCGGTCTTCTATTCTTCGGGCATCGCTTTCGGTCCGCTTGTCGTGGCGGCGGCGATCCTTGCGGCAATGGTCGGGCTGAACCGGGCGCGAGTCTATGCGCTCTGGCCCTATGTGCTGTTGGGCTTGCTGCTCTGGGCCGCGGTCTTCGCGGGGGGGTTGCACGCGACGCTCGCCGGGGTGCTGACGGCGC
Organism: Jannaschia rubra; assembly: GCF_001403735.1. Taxonomy (GTDB): domain Bacteria; phylum Pseudomonadota; class Alphaproteobacteria; order Rhodobacterales; family Rhodobacteraceae; genus Jannaschia; species Jannaschia rubra. The sequence goes on along the minus strand of NZ_CXPG01000013.1, from coordinate 47,335 downwards.
TGGCGATCCCATCTCGCAAGCCTGCCGCCGTCCACGGCGTCGCGGCGCAGACCGCCGAGTTGATGCGCGCCGAAGCCGAGCGCGCCGAAACGGGCGAGGGGTTCGCCAATCAATCCGTCGAGCGCTTGACCGAGATCGTGGACCGCCTGCGCGAGCCGGGTGTCCATCTGCAGAAGACGCTCGAGAACTGGACGAGCTTTCTGATCCTGCCGCTGTTCGCCTTCTTCAACACCGGGATCCTGCTGGCCGGATCGGGTTTCGCGCCGTTTTCCGCCCCATCCCTCGGGGTGATCCTGGGGCTGGTCGTGGGCAAGCCCGTCGGCATCTGCCTTGCGGCCTTCGTCGTGTTGCGGGCGGGCTGGGCCACGAAGTCCGACGAGGTTACCTGGCGGCACCTGATAGGCGCCGGATGCCTGGCCGGGATCGGGTTCACCATGTCGATCTTCATCGCGGACGCGGCCTTCGACGGGCCGGCGCTCGACGGCGTGAAGATCGGTGTGCTGCTCGCTTCGACGGTGTCTGCAGCGATCGGTCTGGGCATACTCTGGGAGGCAAGGCCTGCGGAGAGGAAGGGTACGACATGAACGATGCCGACAAACTGCGCGTGGCGTCCTACAACATCCGCAAGGCGATCGGCGGCGACTACAAGCGCAACCCAGCGCGCGTGGAGACGGTGATCGGGTCGCTGGGCGCCGACATCGTCGCGTTGCAGGAAGGCGACTACCGTTTTCGTGGGCGCGCCGCCCTGTTCGAGCCGGAAGCCCTGTATGCATCGACGGGCATGAGGGTGATCGACCTCGACAACCGCTCGCCCGGTCTGGGGTGGCACGGCAACATCCTGATGGTCGGCCCCGACGTGAAGATCGAACGCGTCCGCACCATCGACCTGCCGGGGCTGGAGCCGCGCGGCGCCGTCACGGTGCACCTGGACGTCCACGGCCGCCCGCTGCAGGTGATCGCGGCGCACCTGGGCCTGTTCGCCCGCAACCGGAAACTGCAGGCGGCGACGCTGGTGCAGGCCATCGACCCGTCGGACGACGTCCCCGTGATCGTGATGGGCGACTTCAACGGCTGGGGGCGTGCCCCCCGCAGCCTTCTCCCGTTCCAGGAAGCCCTGGCCGAAGTTTCCTGCGGACCGTCCTACCCGGCGAGCCGCCCCATCACGCCACTGGACCGGCTGTTCTACGGCGGACCTCTGGTGCCGACGGCAAGCGGAGTCTGGCGGGACGATCCGGCGCGGATGGCGTCGGACCACCTGCCGATCTGGGCCGAGTTTCGGCACGACGACTGACCGCTAGAGAAGCCATTCCACCGGTAGCCAGCCGATCACCGTCAGGGCCAGCCGTCGCAGCGTGGTCGAACCGGGCTCCTGCTCGGTGACGCTGCCGTCCGTGGGGTCCACCCAGACAAGATCCTTCCCGTCGCGAAGCTCCACCCGCCACGCCAGACCGTCCAGTTCGCTGTCGAAGACCTTGTTCAAGCCCCGCGCCATCGTCTCGCTGTCGATCAGCAATCCCATCTCGGTGTTGAGCATCGTGGACCGCGGATCGAAATTGAACGAGCCGACGAATATCCGGCTGGTGTCCACGGCGAAGGTCTTGGCGTGCAGGCTCGACCCGGAAGAGCCGAAGATGCCCACGTCGTCGGGGGCGGCGGGCGCGGCCTGACGGCGCAGCTCGTAGATCGTAACGCCTTCGCGGAGCATCGCCTTGCGATGCTTTGCGTATCCCGCATGCACCGGCAGAACGTCCGTCGCCTCCAGCGAATTGGTCAACATCCGCACGGGAATCCCGGCGGTCTGCAACGTGCCGAAGGCCCGGACGCCGGATTTCGTCGGCACGAAGTAGGGCGAGACGCCGTCGAACCCCTGCTCGATGGTGCCGACGGCCTTGGTCAGCCGGCTGGCCAGAAGATCCTCGCGCGGGACGGCGCCCTGACCCTTCTTCGGATCGTCGCTGAACAGGATCGCACGGGTCCATTCCAGCGGCAGGTCGCCATTGGCGATCGATTGAACGATGTCCGACCTTCTGAGAATGTCGCGGTATTCCGTCAACTGTTCGTCCTCGCGCAGCCGCTCCAGTCCCTCCCCGACCGGATCGCCATTTGCGGGATCGAGCAGGGGCCCGACGGGCAGGACCGAGGGGCTGGCCCAGTAGCGATCGAAATCGGCGGCGATCTCGGGCACGATCCGGCCCACGGCCATCACGTCCAGATCGACGTAGAGCGCGGTCGGACCGGTTCCGAAGTACTCGTCACCCACGTTGCGGCCGCCGACGACAGTTGCCAGCCCGTCGACGATGAACGATTTGTTGTGCATCCGCCGGTTCAGGCGGAAGAAGTCGAACCCGTAGCTGAGCATCTTGAATGTGCCGCGCAGATTGAACGGGTTGTAGAGCCGAACCTCGATGTTCTCATGCGCGTTCAATTGCGCCATCTCGGCATCGAGCCCGGAGGTGCCGTTGTCGTCGAGCATCAGCCTCACCCGGACCCCGCGATCCGCAGCACGCAGCAGCGCGTCGAGCAGCAGCGTTCCCGTCAAGTCGTCGTGCCAGATGTAATATTGCGCGTCGATGGACGACACCGCCGCGTCGGCGAGGATGATGCGGGCGGCGAAGGCTTCCGCCCCGCTCTGCAATGGCGCGATCCCCGTCAGCCCCGGCTCTCCCCTGTCGTCCAGCATTTCGGCCAGCGGGCCGGTATCGGGCGGCGGCAGGGTGGTGCTGTCCGTCCGTCCCTCGACCTCGGGCAGGACGAAGATCGACCGTGCCACGACGATGGCGACCGCCGCAACGGCGATCACGATCAGAAGGGCCTTCAGAAACCACATTACAACTCTCCAATCTCGCGCCCCGCGACGCGGTTCGCCATCAACACCGCAAAGGGTCGCGTCGGCGCGAAGGCCGACAGCACGATGGTCAGCATCGACGTTAGGGGCACCGCCAGCAGCGCCCCCGGCAACCCCCAGAGCGACGTCCAGATCGCGAGCGATGCCAGCACCACGAAGGGGCTGAGGTTGACGCGTCGGCCGATCATCCGCGGCTCCAGATAACTGCCCACCCAGACCTGCGCCGCAACGAGGAGCGCCCCGAGCGCCAGCGTCCAGCCGAGCTGCCCGAACTGAACCACCGAAAGCGCCACGGGCATCGCGACCCCGACCAGGGATCCGAGATAGGGGATGTAGTTCAGCAATGCGATGGCCAGCGCCCAGAACAACGGGAAATCGACGCCGAATCCCCAGAGGACGACAAAGGACATGGCGCCGAGGATCACGTTGATCAGCGTCTTGATCGCCAGGTAATCGCCGATCCGGTCGTTGATGTCCCGGATGATGGCCTCGGTCCTGGCCCGATCCTCCGGGTCGGGCAGGACGATCGACAGCTTTGCGGCGAAGCTCGCCCGTTCGGTCAGCAGGAAGGCGGAATAGACGATGACGAGAAAGACCGACGCGCCGATCCAGGTGACGTTGGCGAGCGCCGTCTCGATCACGTTGCGGACGGACAGGCGCCCGATGGTCGCGTTGCGGATGGTTTCCCAGTCCGGACGCTCGTCGATGCCGATGGCGTCGGCGCCCTGCGCCACCAGCCGCTCGATATTGGCCTGATAGGCGGGGGCCTGCGTCACGATCTGGCCGATGGTACCCAGCACGACACCAGTCAGGGCAAGCAGGACGCCGGCGAAGATCATGAGGACGAAGAACCGGCGAAGGCCGGGCGACACGCGGGCCATTCCGGGCAGGCCGGTCAACGCCTCGGACGCGCTGACCAGAACGTAGACCACGATCACGGCGGCCAGGATCGGCAGCAAAACGGACTTGCCGATCAGCAGCAGGAACCCCGCCAGAACCACCAGAAGGCCGGCGTTCACCAGGGTGGATAGCGACGAGCCTTGGGTCACGCGGCCTCCGGCTGTCGATCGCGCCAGCCGGAGGCGGAATCGAGCAGAGCCGTGGCGAAGGCCGCGGTGAAGGCGCCGCCCAGGGTCAGCACGATGCGGGTGAACGTGGCATAGGCCGCATCCTGCGTCGAAATCGCCCCCGCCACCAGTGCCAGAACGACCGAAAAGGCATATTGGTAAACCATGCTCTGGCGCGGGCCGAACAGCATCCGGTCGCCGAAGAACAGCCCGCTGAGGAAGATGAGACCGAGCAGGATGGGAAGGTGCTGCGACAGGACCCAGACCCCCAGGATCAGGAGCGCCACGCCGCCGCCATAGACGGTTGCGCGAACCCGCTGCATCGCCTCCGACCAGACGCGGCGGCGGGTCGGAAAGACCAGCACCATCGCCGCGACCATCGCCATCATCATGTCCGACGGCTGCATCACCGAATAGAGCCAGAAGCTGAGGCCCAGCAGCACCGTGGCCCGGATCGCGGCGCCCATGGTCGTATTGCCCGACGAGGGCACCGTATCGTCCACATGCGTCTCGGAGGTCGCGGGCGGCACGAGGAAATAGACCAGCGGCCCCAGGACCAGTGCCACCAGCGAGGCATCGACGAACCCGTCGCGCATGGCATGGAGCGTTGCGGTGCCGTGCATCCCCATCACCGACATGAGGACGGCGACGATCACCACCAGCATTCCGACGGGCGTTCCGGTCCTCAGTATCAGCAGGAATCCCGCAAAATACGTCAGCCACATGCCGCCGATGTAGACCGCTGGCATGGGGCGTAGAAACTCTACCAGCCATGCCATCGCATGAACGAGAACGATCAGCGCCACAGGTCCTGCAAGCGCTTTCATCGCGCTGAACGACTTGCGCTGCGCGGCGATCAGGCCCACGGGCAGCGCCGCGATGATGGGCGGCAGCGTGGGGTTCAGGATCGCCACCGCCAGATAGGCCAGCGCCCCGGTCAGCCCCAGCCGCACCGCATAGAGCGGGTCGTCGCGGGCGTCGGGGCGGGGTGTGACGTACATTGTGCAGCCGTCAGTGCAGGAAGCTGGTCAGGGAGCGGAGCCTTTGCAGCCCCCGTACCAGCATGGCCACCGGGTTCGACGGGCCTTCGGTCAGGATCACGGTGTGGACCTTGCCGCCCACGCGCGTCCGGCGCGGCCAGGCGTCGAGGCCGCCTTCCATCTCGATCCTGACGGGGATGCGGCGGGCGGGTTCGAACCAGCGGTTCGACGGCTGATTCACGACGAGGCCGCCCTGCGCCGTCCGCCCGGGGTTGATGCCCCAGGCTATGCTCTGCACGCGTCCGTCGAAAATCTCGCCGGGCGCCGCATCGAACAGCAGGCGGGCAGGATCGCCGGCATCGACGTTCTGCAGCTGGTTCTCGCGCAAGTCGACAGTGACCCAAGCGGCATTGGCGTCGATGAAGGTCAGCCCAGGGTTTCCCGCCCCGATGAACTGTCCCTCGGACAGGGTGACGTTCGTGACGACGCCGTCATGGGGCGCCCTCAGCGTCGTCGAAGCCAGATCGTACTGCGCGCGCTCCAGTGCGACCTGGGCGGCGGCGATGGCGGGATTCTTCGCTCCCTCGGGACCAAGCTGGCTGCGCGCGCTGTCCAGATTGGCCTGCGCCGACTGGAGCCTGGCCTCGGTGTCGGCCACGGCGCCTCGGGCGCTGTCGCCCTGTGCCGTCGACGCGATCCCCCGCTCCTCCAGCCGGAAGGTCCGTTCGGCTTCGGCGCGGGTGGTGTCGAGCGCGGTACGCGCCTGCGTCACGGCGGCCTGTGCCGCGATGAGCGACGCCGAAGATGCCTCGACCCCCTGCGTTGCCTGTGCGAGGTTGGCCTCCGCCTGCTGCACGGCCAGATCGAACGGCCGGGGGTCGAGGGTGAAAAGGACGTCACCTGCTTCGACGAAGGCATCGTCCTCGACCGCGACGCGCGTCACCTCGCCCGACACGCGTGGCGCGATCTGGACCACATGGGCCGAGACGATTCCGCGCGAAGATGACGGCGCCAGCCTGTCGGAGAGCGCGTAGACGACGGCCAACAGGATCAGCAGCGCGACGACGACCAAAGCAACGGCACGGGCCGGGTTCCGCGCGGGCGGGGGCGCGTCCGACCGCTCGGACGGGGCCGTATCGGTATCGCTCATCGGGTCGGGCCTTTCAGCAGCAGTCCGGTCAATGCTCATACATGAATGCGCCGGGCAGGAAAACGATCCGATGACAGCGCGTTTCCACGGCCTCGTCGGGACCCAGCACCCATGCCGCAGCCGCATCGCCGCCAGTCGGGCACTGGCCACAAGCGCGGGTTGGACCACGTTCAACGGACGAATCCTGAAGATGAGGAGACTGCCATGTACGACCCCAAGGACTTCACGCTCGATGGCCAGGTCGCCGTCGTCACCGGGGCGGCGGCTGGCATAGGCCGCGCCATTGCCGAGACCTTCGCGGCCGCCGGAGCCGCGGTCATGGTCAGCGACCTGAAGGCCGAAACCGCCGAAGCCGTCGCGCGCGAGATCGAGGCCAAGGGCGGCAAGGCCGCGGGAATGGCCTGCGACGTCACTGACGAGGACGACCTTGCGGAACTGGTCGACGGCACCGTCGCGGCCTTCGGCAAGCTCACCACCCTTGTTGCCAATGCGGGCGGCGGTGGACCGAAGCCCTTCGACATGCCGATGAAGGATTTTCGTTTGGCCTTCGAGCTGAACGTCTTTTCCCTGTTCCGCCTGGCGCAGCTTGCCGCTCCCGAAATGGAAAAGGCCGGCGGCGGTTCGATCCTCGCCATCACGTCGATGTCGGCCGAGAACAGGAACAGGCGCATGGCGTCCTATGCCTCCTCCAAGGCCGCGACGAGCCATCTGGTCCGCAACATCGCCTTCGATCTCGGGCCGAAGAACATCCGCGTGAACGCCGTCGCCCCCGGCGCCACACGCACGGACGCGCTGAAATCGGTGCTGACGGAAGATATCGAGAAGACGATGCTTTCCCACACCCCGATCCACCGCCTGGGCGAGCCTGAGGACATGGCCAATGCCGCCCTGTTTCTCTGCTCACCCGCCGCCAGCTGGATCAGCGGACAGATCCTGACCGTCTCGGGCGGCGGCGTGCAGGAACTGGACTGAGGAACTTCTGCACATGCGAGCATAGACAAGGGAGCCGGACACGGTCGACGCAGGGCAACGAAGGTGCAGATCGGCACGGTCATGACCAAAGGCTGCGCCTGTTCGGCGACTGGCATCCACGGGACGCGGGACTGGCTTTCCCCGCCAGTGGCCTATCTGACGGCAAGGCCGCAGGACGGTATTGGCCGGGCAACGGAAAGGATCGGACGATGATGGCACGAGCAATGGCGCTGAGCGCGGGTCTGGCGCTGGCGGGCGCGGCATTTGCCCAAGGCGACGACGTCCTGTCTGCCGAAGCCTCCGATCCCGTGACGATGGGATGGATGCAGGGTTTTCCGCCGCCCGACGACAAGGTCATCCGCTTCACCGATGACGACTATTTCGCCTTCCCGAAGCTGCGGTGGACCGTCTGCCATTTTCGCGAGTTGATGCCCACGGTGGCGGTCGACAACGGATCGGTGAGCGAGCGCGACATTCCCGTGGACCTCGACCCGTCGATCGACGGCGTGACCTTCACTCCGCTGGGCGGCACCGGGACGATGACCTGGGACGAGGCCTTCGACGCGAACTATACCGACGGCATCCTGGTCCTGCATCACGGCAGGATCGTCCATGAACGCTACGCCGGATGCCTCGACCCAACGACGCTGCACGGCGCGATGTCCATGACCAAGTCGCTGACCGGCCTGCTGGCCGAGATCCTGATCGCGGATGGCGTGCTGGACGAGACGGCTCTCATGGCCGACATCGTGCCCGAACTGAAGGACAGCGCCTTCGCGGACGCCACGGTGCGGCAGGTGATGAACATGACCACCGCGCTCGACTATTCCGAGGATTACTCGGACCCCGATGCCGAGGTTTGGACTTATGCCGAGGCGGGAAGCCCCCTGCCCAAGCCCGAGGGCTATGACGGGCCGCGCAGCTACTTCGAGTATCTGCAAACCGTCGAAAACGACGGCATCCACGGCGACGCCTTCGCCTACAAGACGGTCAACGCGGATGCCCTGGGCTGGATCGTGGCGCGCATCGCGGATCAGTCCGTCGCGGACCTCCTGTCCGAGCGAATCTGGACCCGCATCGGCGCCGAGCGGGAGGCATACTACACGGTCGACTCCATCGGCACGCCTTTCGCCGGCGGCGGCTTCAATGCAACGCTGCGCGACATGGCCCGGCTCGGTCAGTTGATGCTGACCGAGGGCCGCTGGGGCGAGCAGCAGATCGTGCCCCCGGCCGCCATCCGGCGCATCGCGGGGGGCGGCGACCCGAAAATCTTTGCCAAGGCCGGCTACGACACCCTCGACGGGTGGAGCTATGGCAGCATGTGGTGGATCAGCAACGACGATCACGGCGCCTATGCAGCGCGGGGCGTTCATGGGCAGACGCTCTGGATCGATCCCGCCGCAGATATGGTCATCGTCCGGTTCGCTTCGAACCCGGTGGCGGCGAATACGGCCAACGACCCGACCTCGCTGCCCGCCTATCGCGCTGTCGCCGACCATCTGATGGCAAATGACCCGACCCCCCTGCTCGGCGCCGAATGGCGGGTGGAGGACATCGCCGGTCGCGGCGTCATCGACAGCAGCCATGTTTCGCTGAAGTTCCTGGCGGACGGACGCCTGGCCGGCAGCGCGACCTGCAACCGGATGATCGGCAACTATGAGACGGACGACGGGACCATCACCATCGCGGTCCCCGGCGCGACCATGATGGCCTGTCCGGAGGCCTTGATGAATCAGGAGCGTTTGTTCCTAGACCTGCTTCCCACGGTGCAAGGCTACGAGATCGACGACACCGGTGCACTGATCCTGACGACAGAGGACGGCAGCACGATCACGGCCCGGCGGTGATACCCCGGGGGGCCGTCAGTCCGTCAGGCTGGCGAGTTCGAGGCCGTCGTTCGCGCCGCGGAACCAGGCGACGATCCGGGCGCGCTCCTCGGGGCTTATCTCGGTCAGATTCGCGGGGGGCATAGCGTGGCTTACCCCTGCCTGAAGGTAGATCTGCCGCGCCTCGCGCGCGATGTCGGCCGGGGTTTCCAGATGCACGCCCTTGGGCGCCCAGAGGATGCCGTCCCAGTTCGGCTCCCGCGCGTGGCACATGGAACAGCGGCCGAGGACGATGTTCTCGACGTCCGCGAACCCCTCCGCTTCGGCGTATCTCGTCTCGTAGTCCGTCATCGCCTGGGCATCGAGCGCCTCATAGTCGCCGTCCCAAGTGGGCGCGACCGAGAGCCAGGCGATGATGACGAAAATGAAGGCCGTGGCCCCGATGGTCCATGCGGGGCCGCGGCCCGTGGCGTGCATCGTGTTGAAGTAGTGCCGGATCGTGACGCCCATCAGGAAGACCAGCGCGGCGATGATCCAGGCGTACTGCGTGCCGAAGGCCAGCGGATAATGGTTCGACAACATCAGGAACAGCACCGGCAGCGTCAGGTAGTTGTTGTGCGTCGAGCGCAGCTTGGCGATCTGGCCGTACTTCGGGTCGGGGGTGCGTCCTTCCTGCAGGTCCTTCACGACGATCCGCTGGTTCGGCATGATGACGAAGAATACGTTGCCCGTCATGATCGTCGCGGTCATGGCGCCCAGGTGCAGCAATGCGGCGCGGCCGGTGAAGATCTGGTTGAGCGCATAGCTGACGACCACGATGCCCGCGAAGAGGATGAGCATCACGACCGTGGGCCGCGTCTTGAGCGGCGATTTGCACAGCAGATCGTAGCCCACCCAGCCCACCGCGATGAAGGCCGCCGAGATGAGGACGGCCTGCCATGTCGCCAGGTCGGCCTTGTTCGGGTCGATCAGGAAAAGTTCCGCCCCCGCCCAGTAGACGATGGCGAGAAGCGCTGCCCCGGAGAGCCAGGTCCAATAGGACTGCCACTTGTGCCAGGTCAGGTGCTCGGGGAGGCGGGCGGGGGCCACGAGATACTTAGTGGTGTGGTAGAAGCCGCCGCCGTGGACCTCCCATTCCTCGCCGTATGCGCCTTCCGGCATGCCGTCGGCCTTGCGGAGCATCAGGTCGAGGGCGATGAAGTAGAAGCTTGCCCCGATCCAGGCGATCGCCGTGATGACGTGCAGCCACCGGACCCCGAAGGCCAACCAGTCCCACATGATTGCAAGATCGTACATCCGCCAGTTCCTCCCAACCGTTGCCCGCCACAACTATCCAAGCCCGCCTTTTCACGCCATGCTGTGAACACGCCAAGGCGTTTCAAGAAAAAAGAGAGAATGTCCTACCTCGACAACATCCGCACCTTCGTCCGCGTCTACGACCTGGGGAACATGTCTGCCGCCGCCCGCGACCAGCGTATCTCGCCCGCGGTGGCCTCGGCGCGCATATCACAGCTCGAGGCGCATCTGGGCGTGCGCCTGTTCCAGCGCACGACCCGCAGCCTGGCCGCGACCGAACAGGGGCGGATCTTCTACGACGGCGCCTGCGGTATTCTGGAAGCGGTCGCCTTGGCCGAGGCGGGCATCGGCGACGTCACGGAAAATCCGCGCGGGACGCTGCATGTGGCGGCCCCCCTGGGCGTGGGCCGGCGCCTGATCGCGCCGAACGTGCCCGAATTCGCGATCAGCTATCCACTGGTCGATGTCCGCCTGCGCCTCAGCGACCGGGCGCTGGACCTGACCGCCGAGGGGCTGGACATCGCGTTCTTCCTCGGCCTGCCCGCCGACAGCACGCTTCGCATCCGCAAGATCGCCGACTGCCGCCGCATCCTCTGCGCCAGCCCCGACTACGTGGAACGCCACGGCCATCCCGAACGGGGCTCCGACATCGAGCGGGCGAAGCACAATTGCCTGAACCTGCGGTTTCCCGGCGCCAAGGAGTTCCAGTGGCATCTTCAGACACCCGACGGCCCGCAGAGGTTCGATGTGCGCGGACGGTACGAAAGCGACGACGGCGACGTCCTCACCGATTGGGCGTTGTCCGGTGCGGGCATTGCCATGAAGCCGGTGTTCGAGATTTCCGAACACCTGCGGTCCGGCGCGCTTGTCGAGGTGGTGCAGGAAAATCCGCCGGTCCCGATCCAGATGGCCTGCCTCTATACCCACCGCCGACATCAGGACCCGAAGGCCCGGCTGTTCATGGAGTTCGCCATCGCCCGAATGGAAGCGGCGCTGGCCGACGATCAGCTGCCGCGATAGGTCGAATAGCCGAAGGGCGACAGCAGAAGCGGCACGTGATAGTGCGACGCCTCCGACATGCCGAAGCGGATGGGCACCATGTCGAGGAACCGGGGCGACTCGGGTGGAACGCCGCACCGGTCCAGGTAGGCGCCGCAGTGGAACACGAGCTCATAGGTGCCGGTCTCGAACTCGGCCTCGGGCAGGATCTGTTCGTCGGTGCGGCCGTCGTCGTTGGTCGTCAGGCGCTTGAGCGACGTGCGGCTCTCGCCCTCGATGCGGAACAGCTCGATCTCCAGCCCTTCGGCCGGGCAGCCGCGCGCGGTGTCGAGGACGTGTGTCGTCAGATAGCCGCTCATGTGGTTGCCTCTTTCGCGATTGCCGTGGTCCCGACAAGGATGCGTCAGGCTCTGCCCTTTGGAAAACCCACCATTTGCGGACGGTCCTTTCGGGTTTTATTGATAATGGACGGACGTCGGACGGACTATGCTGATCCACGATCCAGGAGATTGAGATGCACCGCTACCCACGCGACCTTTCCGGCCATGGCGCCACGCCTCCCGACCCGCAATGGCCCGGCGGTGCCAGGATCGCCGTCCAGATCGTCCTGAACTACGAGGAAGGCGGTGAAAACAACGTCCTGCACGGGGACGCCGCCTCCGAAGCCTTCCTCTCCGAGATCGTGGGCGCGGCGCCCTGGGCCGGCATACGCCACGCCAACATGGAATCGATCTACGAATACGGCGCCCGGGCAGGGTTCTGGCGCCTGCACCGGATGCTGAAGGATCTGCCCGTCACCGTCTACGGCGTGGCAACTGCGCTGGCCCGGTCGCCCGAACAGGTCGCCGCCATGCAGGACGCCGGATGGGAAATGGCGTCGCACGGCCTCAAATGGATCGAACACAAAGACATGCCGGAGGACGTGGAGAGGGCCGCCATAGCCGAGGCGATCCGGCTGCACACCGAGGTCACGGGCGCCGCGCCGCGCGGCTGGTATTGCGGACGGTCGTCGGTGAACACGATCCGCCTTGCCGCCGAGACCGGGCAGTTCGCCTATGTCGCCGACGCCTATGCCGACGACCTGCCCTATTGGCAGGAATACGGCGACCGCGACCAGCTGATCGTGCCCTACACACTCGACTGCAACGATATGCGCTTCGCCACGCCGCAGGGCTTCAACTCGCCCGAGCAGTTCTACGACTATCTGCGCGCGACCTTCGACACGCTCTACGCCGAAGGGGCTGATGGTCGCCCCGCGATGATGTCGATTGGCCTGCACTGCCGTCTGGTCGGCCGCCCGGGCCGGGCCGAGGCGCTGCGCCGCTTCATCGAACACGCGCAGGGCCATGACGGCGTCTGGTTCGCGACACGCGAGCAGATCGCGGACCATTGGGCCAGGGTCCATCCGCATGTCCGCCGCGATTGCCCCAGCCGGATGGACCACGATACCTTCGTCAGCCGCTACGGCAGCATCTTCGAGCATTCGCCCTGGATCGCCGAGCGGGCCTTCGACCTGGAACTCGGCCCCGCGCACGACACCGCGCAGGGGCTGCACAACGCGCTCGCCCGGATGTTCCGGTCGGGGACGGAGGAGGAGCGGCTCGGCGTCCTGACGGCGCACCCGGACCTTGCGGGCAAGCTCGCCAACGCCGGCCGGCTGACCGCCGAAAGCACGTCCGAACAGGCGGGGGCCGGGCTCGACATGCTGACCGACGAGGAGCGTCAGACCTTTACCCGCCTCAACGACGAATACGTCGAAAAGCACGGCTTTCCCTTCATCATTGCGGTGCGTGACCATGACAAGGCCAGCATCCTCCAGGCCTTCCACACCCGCATCGACAACGATCGCGAGACGGAGTTCGCAGAGGCCTGCCGGCAGGTCGAACGCATCGCGCTGCACCGCCTGAAGGATCAGCTGCCATGAGCCGGATCATCCGTACGGAGCCGCTGACGCCCGAAGGCTTCGCACCCTTCGGCGACGTGCTTGAGGTGGCGGGGACGCCCGACAAGGTCATCAACCAAGGCATGTGCCATCGCTACCACGACAGGGCCGCGCTGGATTTCTTCCGAGGTCACGCGGGCATCAGCGTCTTCGACGCGACGCCCCGCAGCCTGCCCCATGTCCTCGACATGATGGAGCGTCATCCAGACGGCAGCCAGGCCTTCGTGCCCATGCACGGCAACGACTGGCTGGTGATCGTGGCGCCTGACGCCGACGGCGCCCCCGGAACGCCCCGCGCCTTCCTGGCCGGCGCCGGTCAGGGCGTGAATTTCTTCCGTAACACGTGGCACGGCGTCCTGACGCCGCTGCATGCGCCGGGTCTGTTCGCCGTGATCGACCGGATCGGCGGCGGAGAGAACCTTGAGGAATACTGGTTCGACACCGCATGGAGGGTCGAAGCCAGCTGATGAAGGGGAACCGCCGCAAAGAGCGGTCCCTGCCAACCAACGAGAGGGAAGACACATGGCCGATACTTCTATCGGAACGCCGGAACAGCTCCGCGATCCGAATTACACGCCGCCGCTCTACAAGGCGGTTCCACTTGGCATCCAGCATGTCCTTGCGATGTTCGTGTCGAACGTCACACCGGCGATCATCGTGGCGGGGGCGGCCGGGTTCGGCTTCGGGTCCAACTCCCCGGACTTTCCCGAGCTTCTGTACCTGATCCAGATGTCTATGCTGTTCGCGGGCATCGCCACGCTGTTCCAGACCATCGGGATGGGGCCGGTGGGCGCGCGCCTGCCCATCGTGCAGGGCACGTCCTTCGCCTTCCTGCCCATCATGATCCCGCTGGTCGCGGGCAAGGGCGTCGACGCGCTCTCGGCCCTGTTCGCGGGCGTGATCCTGGGCGGACTGTTCCATGCCTTGATCGGCACGTTCATCGGCAAGATCCGCTTCGCCCTGCCGCCGCTTGTCACGGGCCTCGTGGTGACGATGATCGGTCTGGCGCTGGTGCGCGTGGGCATCCAGTACGCTGCCGGGGGTGTGCCCGCCATCGGCACGCCGGAATACGGCAGCCTGCTCAACTGGTCAGCCGCGCTGGTCGTGATCGCGGTGACGCTCGGGCTCAAGTTCTTCGCGCGCGGCATGCTGGCGGTGTCGGCCGTCCTGATCGGCCTCCTGGTGGGGTATGTCTACAGCCTGTTCATGGGCATCCTCTCCGTCGATGACATCACGTCGTCGTGGGAACGGTCCGCCGCTTTTGCCCTGCCCCAGCCCTTCAAGTACGGCTTCACCTTCTCGGCCGCGGCGATCATCGGGTTCTGCCTGATGGCCTTCGTCTCGGCCATCGAGACGGTGGGCGATGTCGAGGGGATTACCAAGGGCGGTGCCGGGCGTGTGGCGACGGACAAGGAGATCACTGGCGCGACCTATGCCGACGGCATCGGCACTGCCATCGCGGGCATCTTCGGCGGCTTTCCCAACACCTCGTTCAGCCAGAACGTCGGCCTGATCGCCATGACGGGTGTCATGTCGCGCCACGTCGTCACCTGTGGCGCGATCTTCCTGATCGTCTGCGGCCTTGTTCCCAAGGTCGGCGGCGTGATCCGCACCGTGCCCATCGAGGTGCTGGGCGGCGGCGTGATCGTGATGTTCGGCATGGTCGTGGCGGCGGGCATCTCGATGCTGTCCGACGTCGACTGGAACCGGCGCAACATGGTGATCTTCGCCGTCGCGCTGTCGGTGGGCCTCGGCCTTCAGCTCGAACCGGGTGCTGTCCAGTACTTGCCCGAATGGGCCGAGGTGCTGATGGTCTCGGGCCTGCTGCCCGCGGCGTTCATCGCCATCGTGCTGAACCTGATCCTGCCTGCGGACCTGGCCGAGGAATCGACCGAGGAGGTCGCGGGCGGCCTGTCCGGGCACGGCAGCTTCGGCAAGGCGGTCGATCCGGCAGCGGTGACGCCCACCCGACCCTGACAGGTCGTTCCACCGAATTCCCACGGCCCCCGCCTGACCGGCGGGGGCTGTTTTCGTTCCGCCACCCCGTGCAGCCTTCAGACCATGTTGTTCAGGATCATCACCCCGGGTATCCACCCTGTCAGGACACCCGCGGCAAGCGTGGCCGCCGCCGCAGTCCGCCGGATGGCCAGCCGCAGCGTCAGTGCGACGAAGTAGGTCGCCCAGAGCGCCGACCAGGCCACCCAGTTCAGCCCCAGCCAGAGCGCGAAGCCGTCCTCGGCCGCCGCGATCCGGCTCCAGGCCACGGGCAGGACGGTGATCGCCACGAACAGGCTGAACCAGCCGAGGCCCCGCCCGTCGCCACTCGTCATGCGGTTCCAGGCGACCCAGAAATAGGTGATCGAGAACAGAAGCGTCATCGCCGCCGCCGCGACCGTCTCGTCGTTGGCGTCGGGTCCGAAGACCATGTATCCCGCGACGGCCAGCGCGATGGTCCCCGTCGCCAGGTTGATCGGCACGATTTCCCGTTCGTGGATGAAATCGGCCATCCAGAGGCCGTTCAGGCACAGCACGGCGCCCACATAAAGCAGCAAAAGACCCGAAAGCATCGGGGTCTCCTTCTTGATCGGAATGTCGGGAAAGGGAATGCGCGGTCCGGGGCTGACCTGGACCGCGCTGGTTCTTAGTGTCCGCCGTCGGACGCCATGGCCACGCCGCGGGCCTCGGCCTCGGCGTCTCCCCGGGTGGTGCCGTTGAAGACCGCGTTCAGCGCCACCGCCCAGATCGAGGCGAGCAGGATGCCGCTTTCGATCAGGGGGTGCCAGGCGTGGGGCAGGTGCATCTTGAAGTCGGGCGCGATCAGCGGGATCATCCCGGCGCCGAGCGAAATGGCGACGATCAGACCGTTGAACTTGTTGGTCTTGAAGTCGACGCCGCCCAGGATGCGCACGCCGGTTGCCGCGACCATGCCGAACATCACCAGACCCGCGCCGCCCAGCACCGCGACGGGCAGCGCCTCGACCACGGCGCCCATCTTGGGGATGAGGCCCAGCACGATCATGATCGCCCCGCCCATCACGCAGACATAGCGCGACCGGATACCTGTCACGCCCACGAGGCCGACGTTCTGGCTGAACGAGGTGTAGGGGAACGTGTTGAACAGCCCGCCGATCAGCGTGCCCAGACCGTCGGTCCGCAGGCCAGCCGACAGCTTCGGACGCTCCAGCTTGGTGCCGCACATGTCCGACAGGGCGAGGAACATCCCCGTGCTTTCGATCATCACGACGATCATCACCATCGTCATGGTCAGGATCATGATGGGATCGAAGATCGGCAGTCCGAAGTGGAACGGCGTGATGAGGGCGAACCACTTGGCAGTCGCGACATGCTCGAAGCTCATCATGCCCATGACACCCGCGGCGACGGCCCCGACCACGATGCCCAGGAGGACCGAGATGTTCGCCCAGAAGCCCCGCGCGAACTTCATCACGCCGATGATCGTGAACAGCACCAGGAACGCGATGCCCATGCTCTGGACCGTGGCGTAATTGGGGTTGTCGACCGAGGGCGAGATCGTCAGCCCCTGGGGGACGGGCGGGATCGCCCCGGTGCTCAGCATTTCCCGAACCTGGTTCAGCCATGCGGTATGCGCAGGATCGACGATCTTGGGCGCGGTCGGACCGACCGGCAGGCCGAAGATCCAGTTGATGCCGATCCGCATGAGCGTGACGCCGATGACGAGGATGATCGTGCCGGTCACGACCGGCGGAAAGAACCGCAGCATCCGGCTGACCAGCGGGGCGATCAGCATGGCGATGACGCCCGCCCCGATGATCGCGCCGAAGATCAGGCGCGCGCCCTCGGTTCCGGGATTGGCGGCACCGATGGCGACCATCGGCCCGACCGATGCGAAGGTGACGCCCATCATCACCGGCAGCTTGACGCCGAAATATTTCGACGCGCCCAGCGACTGGATGATCGTGACCACCCCGCAGACGAACAGGTCGGCCGAAATGAGGAACGCGACCTCGGCGGGCTGAAGGCCCAGCACGCGGCCCACGATCAGGGGCACGGCGATCGCGCCGGCATACATCACCAGCACGTGTTGCAGCCCAAGCGTGAACAGCTTGGGCGCCGATATCCTTTCGTTCACCGGGTCGTGCGGCGGCAAGGTTGTCTCGGACATGGTCATCAGGGTCCTCCTCCCAGGACGTGTTCTGTAATGCTTGGTGAACGGTCAGCCGTAGCTTGACACCGGCATTCCGGCGAGCGCGGCGATGTTGAGCAGCCCCCGGACGGTCACGCCCGGGGTGACGATATGTGCCCGGTTGCCCATCCCCATCAGGATCGGCCCGACCTCGAGTCCGTTGCTCACCGACTTGAGCAGGTTGCGGGCCGCGCCCGCCGCGTCGGTGCTGGTGTAGACCAGCACGTTGGCCTTGCCGGTCAGACGGTTGCCGGGGAACAGGCGTTCCCGCAGATCGGGGTCCAGCGCCGCGTCGCTGTGCATCTCGCCCTCGTACTCGAAATCGACCTGGGCCGCGTCGAGAAGCGCGACGGCCCCCCGCGCGACCCTGCCAGACCGGCTGTCGAGGTTGCCGAACTGGCTGCCCGAGCAGATCGCCACCTTGGGCGCGATGCCGAAGCGGCGGACATGCCGCGCCGCAGCTATGACCGCATCTGCCAGTTGCTCGGCCGTCGGCTCGGTATTGACGTGCGTGTCCGTCACGAACAGCGGCCCCTGATCCAGGATCACCAGCGACAACGCGCCGACCGGGTGCAACTCGCCCTCGGCCAGCACCTGCGTGATGTAGTTCAAGTGCCAGAGGTACTGCCCCACAGTGCCGCAGATCATGCTGTCGGCCTCGCCGCGGCGCACCATCGTGGCGGCGATGGCGGTGTTGTTGGTCCGCAGGATCGCCTTGGCCAGGTCGGGCGTCACCCCGTCGCGGGCCAGGATGTCGTGATAGGTCGTCCAGTAGTCACGGTAGCGTTCGTCGCTTTCGGGGTTGACCAGTTCGAAATCACGGCCCGCCTTGATCGACAGGCCCTCGCGCTCGATCCGGCTTTCGATGACCTCCGGCCGACCGACCAGAACGGCACTGCCCGTCAACTCCTCCGACATGGCCTGCACGGTCCGCAGGATGCGCGTCTCCTCGCCTTCCGCGAAGACGATGCGACGCTGCGACTGGCGCGCAGCCTCGAACACGGGCCGCATGATAAGGGCCGAGCGATAGACCTGCGTCTGAAGCCCGGCGCGGTAGGCGTCGAGGTCAAGCTCCCGCGTGGCGACGCCGCTGTCCATCGCGGCCTTTGCAACGGCCACCGCGATGGTGGGCAGAAGGCGGGGATCGAAGGGCTTGGGGATCAGGTAGTCGGGGCCGAAGGCCAGCCGCTCGCCCTGATAGGCGGCCCCCAGCTCGGCGCTGGCGGGCGCGCGGGCCAGACCGGCGATCGCCTCGACGCAGGCGACCTTCATCTCGTCGTTGATCTGCGTCGCGCCCGCATCGAGCGCGCCGCGGAAAATAAACGGAAAGCACAGGACGTTGTTCACCTGGTTGGGGTAATCGCTGCGGCCCGTGGCGATCAGCGCATCGGGCGATGCCTCGCGCGCCTCCTCCGGCATGATCTCGGGGGTGGGGTTGGCCAGCGCGAAGATGATCGGGTGCGGAGCCATCTTGCGGACCATCTCCTGCGTAAGCAGGCCGGGGCCGGAGACGCCGAGGAACAGGTCCGCCCCCTCCATCGCGTCCATGACGGTGCGCATCTCGGTCTCGCGAGCGAACTCCGCCTTTTCCGCGGTCAGGTTGTTGCGCTTGGTATGCACGACGCCCTTGCTGTCGAGCATGGTGATGTTCTCGCGCGCCACGCCCATGACGATCAGCATCTTGAGGCAGGCGATCCCCGCCGCGCCCGCGCCGAGTGCCACGACCTTGATGTCCTCGAACCGCTTGTCGGCCACTCGCAGGGCATTGGTCGCGGCTGCGGCGGCGACGATGGCGGTGCCGTGCTGATCGTCGTGAAAGACCGGAATGCCCATCCGCTCGCGGCAGATGCGCTCGACCACGAAACAGTCGGGGGCCTTGATGTCCTCAAGGTTCACCGCGCCGAAGGTCGGTTCCAGCCGGCAGACGAGGTCGGCCAGCTTCTCGGGGTCGGTTTCGTTCACCTCGATGTCGAAGCAATCGATACCGGCAAATTTCTTGAACAGGACGGCCTTGCCTTCCATCACCGGCTTCGACGCCTGCGCGCCGATGTCGCCCAGGCCCAGCACGGCGGTGCCGTTCGAGATGACGGCGACCAGGTTGCCCTTGGCGGTATAGCGGAAGGCGTCGGCGGCGTTCTTCTCGATCTCGAGACAGGCATCGGCCACGCCGGGCGAATAGGCGCGGCTCAGGTCGCGGCCGGTGGCCATGGGCTTCGTCGCCCGGATCTCCAGCTTACCGGGACGCGGAAATTCATGATAGTTCAGCGCGGCCTGCCGCTCAGCAATCTTCTTGGGGTCATCACGCGACATTGCATATCTCCTCTGGCAGGTGGCGCAGGGCATCGGCGCAGGAGGCATGGCCCCCCGCGATCCGGCCGTCCCGCAGGATAAGGGTCATGGGGCTTTTGGGAATGCCCAATGCGTGGCGCAAAAGGCCCGCTTCGTCAGACAGGAGGTGAAACGGCAGACCGAGACGCCGGCGCATGTCCTGCAGATCCGCGACGGGCGACGCCGCGATGCCCACGACCCGGTCCAGCCCCGCCTTACGACGCGCGACATAGCCGTCGCGCCATATCGCCACCATGGCGTCGGCCGCATCCGGCAGGAACAGCAGCACGTTGAGGCCGTCGATCCGCGAGACGTCGACGCGGCAGCCGTCGGTTGCTGTCAGGACGACGGGCGGCATCGCGATGCCTGATGATACGGCCAAGTTACCGGCTGCGCGCATCAGAAATCCACCTCGGTCGCGACGCCGCGCGACATGGCCAGCTCGACCACGGCCGAGGCGACGGCCAGGTCCTGAAGGCCCACGCCGGTGCCGTCGAACAGCGTGATCTCCTCGGCCGAGGTGCGGCCCTTGTGATCGCCGTTGATGACCGCGCCCAGTTCGGTGATGTCCTCGGGGCGGATCGTCAGGTCGACGATGGCGTGCTGGCATTCGCCGATGGTGGTCGACTGCGCCACCTCGTCGGTGAACAGGGTGGCGGCGGCGATCAGGTCGTTGTCGACCTCGCGCTTGCCCTTGGTGTCGGTGCCCATGCAGGCGACGTGCGTGCCCGGCTTGACCTGCGCGCCGTGCAGGATGGCGTCGTGGCTGCTGGTGATGGTGACGATGACGTCGGCCTGACCGCCCAGATCCTCGATCGACACGCTCTCGAACCCGAGGCCCAGTTCGTCGGCCACGCCGCGCAGGGTCTCGAGCTTTTCGGGTGAGCGGTTCCAGGCGACGATCTTCTCGAACGGGCGCTGCGCCGCGACGGCCCGCAGCTGGAACGCCGCCTGATGGCCGGCGCCGACGATGCCCAGCACCTTCGCATCGGGGCGCGCCAGATGGGCCACCGACACGGCGGCGGCGGCGGCGGTGCGCAGCGCGGTCAGAAGGTTCCCGCCCACGACCGCACGGCACTTGCCGGTGTCTGCATCGAACAGGAAGACGGTGGACTGGTGGTTGGTCAGCCCCTTCGCTGCATTGCCGGGCCAGTAGCCGCCCGATTTCAGCCCGAGGTTCAGCGCCGCCCGGTCGAAGCCCGACTTGAACCCGTAGAGCGCGTCCGCATGGCCGATCGCCTCGCGGATGACGGGAAAGTTGTAGGCCGACCGCGCCGCCATCGAAGCGAAGACACGTTCCACCGCCGTGAAGCTGGCTTCGGGCGTGATGAGGTCGGCGATGACGGCTTCGGGAACGATGATCATTGGGCGGGTCTCCTGCCGGGGGGACGACGGGGCCGGTGCCGGCCCCGTCGTAGTCATGGATCCGAACTCAGTATGCCTTGCCGCGCGCGGACACGGGCCACAGCGTCTCGACCTTGCCGCCGCGCACGCCGACATACCAGTCGTGGACGTTGCAGGTGGGGTCGCAATGGCCGGGCACGAGGCGCAGCTTGTCGTTGACCTTGAGGACGCCCTTCGGGTCGGAAACCACCCCATGCTCGTCCGAGCATTTGACGTATTCCACGTCGTCGCGCCCGAAGATGAACGGCAGGCCGCTGTCGACCGACTGCGCCTTGAGGCCCGCATCCACGATGGCCTTGTCGGGCTTGGCGTGGCTCATGACCGAGGTCAGGATGAACAGCGCGTTCTCCCATTCGCCCTGGTCGATGCGGTTGCCGTCCTTGTCCTGGATACGACCGTAGTCCGCATCCATGAAGGCATAGGAGCCGCACTGAAGCTCGTTGTAGACGCCCGAGTTGCTTTCGAAGTAATAGCTTCCCGTGCCGCCGCCCGAGACGAACTCCGGCTTCAGCCCGACCTCGGTCAGGGCGTCGACGGCTTCCTTCACCTGCGCCACAGCCGCATCGATCTTGGCCTTGCGGTCGGCATAGCTGTCCATGTGCTGCATCGCGCCCTGGTAGGCCTGGATGCCGGTGAACTTCAGCCCCTCCGCCGCGTCGATGGCCTGGGCGATCTCGACCACCGCATCCGCGGTGCGGACGCCGCAGCGGCCGGCGCCGCAGTCGATCTCGATGAAGCAGTGGATCGTCGTGCCGTGCCGGACGGCAGCCTCCGACAGGTCCGCCACGTTGTCCACATCGTCGAGACACACCGTGATCTTCGAGCCCATCTTGGGCAGGGAGGCCAGCCTGTCGATCTTGGCCGGGTCGCGCACCTGGTTCGACACCAGCACGTCCTTGATGCCGCCGCGCACGAAGACCTCGGCCTCCGACACCTTCTGGCAGCAGACGCCGACCGCGCCGCCCAGTTCCTCCTGCAGCTTCTGGACGTCGACGGACTTGTGCATCTTGCCGTGGCTGCGGTGGCGCATGCCGTGCGCCTTGGCATAGTCGCCCATCTTCCTGATGTTCCGCTCCAGCGCGTCCAGATCGAGGATCAGGCAGGGCGTCTGGATGTCGGCCTCGTCCATGCCGGGAACGGCGGGGACGTCATAGCCGACTTCGAGATCGTCGTAGTTGAGGTCTTTCATGGTCTGGCCTTTCAGTTCTGCATCCAGGGCAGCTTGCCCAGGTCGACGTTTCCGCCGGTGATGACGACGCCCACGCGCTTGCCGGCGAAGACGTCCTTGTTCTTCAGGATCACGGCCAGCGGCACGGCGCAGCTTGGCTCCATCACGATCTTCATCCGCTGCCAGGTCAGGCGCATCGCGTCGATGATCTCCTGCTCGCTGGCCGTCAGGATGTCGGTGACGTGGTTCGACACGAAGTGCCACGTCAGCTCCTTGAGGGGCACCTTCAGGCCGTCGGCCACCGTGTCGGGCGCGTCGTCGGCGATGATGTGTCCCGCCCTGAACGACCGTGCCGCATCGTCGGCCTGTTCGGGTTCGGCCGCAATGATCTTCACGTCGGGCGCGATGGTCGACAGCGTCAGGCAGGTGCCGGAGATCATGCCGCCGCCGCCGATGGGCGCGACCATCATGTCGACCGCCCCGCCGTGGTCCTCCATCTGCTCCATGAATTCGCGCGAGCAGGTCCCTTGCCCCGCGATCACGCGCGGGTCGTTGTAGGGGTGGACGAAGTCGGCACCCGTCTCGGCCTGGACCTTGGCGAAGACTTCCTCCCGGCTCGAAGTCGAGGGCTCGCATTCGGTGATGATGCCGCCGTATCCGCGTACCGCGTCCTTCTTGGCCTGGGGCGCCGTGCGCGGCATGACGACGTGGCAAGGAATGCCCCGCCGACCGGCCGCGTAGGACAGCGAGAGCGCGTGGTTGCCCGAGCTATGCGTGGCGACACCCCGCGTCGCCTGCTCGTCGGACAGGCCGAAGACCGCGTTGGACGCGCCGCGCACCTTGAAGGCGCCCGCCTTCTGGAAGTTCTCGCACTTGAAGAACATCTCGCAGCCGGCCAGCCCGTTGAGATAGCTCGACGTCAGGACGGGCGTGCGGTGGATGTAGGGGCGGATGCGCTCATGCGCATCCTTCACGTCCTGAAAGGTGGGGATGTACATGTCCGACCCGTCCATCACGCCGCCGCCTTCCTGGCGGTGCCGCCGTGGCGATAGAACTCCTGCGCCGCCGACACGCCGGATCCGAGCTTCACGTCGAGACCCAGATCGACCATGACCATTTCGGCCACGCCCAGCCCCGACAGCATCATCGCATCCGTGAGCGAGCCGAGGTGTCCGATGCGGAACACCTTGCCCGCGACCTCTCCGAGCCCCACACCGAAGGCCATGTCGTAGTCACGCGCGGCGACGGTCACGATGTCGGTGGCGTTGAACCCCTCGGGCGTGCGGATGGCCGAGACGGTGTCGGAATAGAGGTCGGGCGAAACCGCGCAAAGCTCCAGGCCCCAGGCACGGACCGCGCGGCGCACGCCTTCGGCGATGCGGTGATGGCGGGCGAAGACGTTCTCCAGCCCTTCGTCCAGCAGCATGTCGAGCGACAGCTTCAGGCCATTCATCAGACCGACCGGCGGCGTGTAGGGAAACGCATTGTTGTCATAGCCCTTGCCCATGTCGCGGACGTCGAAGAACGTGCGGGGCAGCTTCGCCGTCTCGGTGGCTTTCATGGCCTTGTCGCTGAAGCCCACGATGGCGAGGCCGGCCGGCAGCATGAAGCCCTTCTGCGAGCCTGTCACGGCCACGTCCACGCCCCAGTCGTCGAAGCGGAAGTCCATCGACCCGATCGAGCTGACGCCGTCGACGAACAGCAGCGCCGGGTGGCGGGCCGCGTCCAGCGCACGGCGGACCGCGGCAATGTCGGACTTCACGCCGGTCGCCGTCTCGTTGTGCGTGGCCAGCACGGCCTTGATCCTGTGATCCTTGTCGGCCTTCAGGACCTCCTCGTAATTTTCGGCGGGCAGGCCCTCGCCCCAGGGCGTCTCGACGACGGTGACGTCAAGGCCGTGACGCTGACACATGTCGATCCAGCGGTGGCTGAACATGCCGTTGCGTGCGGCCAGGATGCCGTCGCCGGGCGACAGGGTGTTGGTCAGCGCCGTCTCCCACCCGCCGGTGCCGGTGGAGGGGAAGATGAAGATCCGGGCGCTATCGGACTTGAGGACCTTCCGTACCCCTTCGAGGCAGGGGTTCAGGATCTTGCCGAACACCGGCGAGCGATGGTCGATCGTCGGCATGTAGCATGCCTGCCGGATCGCCTCGGGCATGTTGGTCGGGCCGGGAATGAAAACGGGGTTCTGAAAGTTCATGACATCCTCCGCAGGGCTTGGGTTGACGATACCCTACCCTCTGGGCCCTCCCCGGCATACTTTTTTGAAAACCAATTTCATTTTCGATCCGATCCGTGAAACGGCGTCTTGTCAGTATCTTATATTTTTCATAGCGTGAAATTGCTTTCCGCAAATGTGCAGGATGACCTTATGGATTTTCAAGACAATCCTGTCCGCAGGGCCCGCGGCCGCCCCCGTGCTTTCGATGCGCGCACTGAGCAGAACACGATCAAGTCGCTCGACAGGGCGCTTATGGTGCTCGATGAACTGTCGCATATGGAAAGCGCCTCGCTCAGCGAACTGGCACAGGGGCTGGAGGAGTCGCCGGCCACCGTCTACCGCATCCTCAGCACCTTCGCGCTCCACGGCGTCGTCGAGGTGGATGCCGCCCAACAGACCTGGCACATCGGCGCGGACGCCTTTCGCATCGGATCGGCCTTCCTGCGGCGCACGTCGCTGGTGGAACGCAGCCGGGCCGTGCTGCGCGGGCTGATGAAGACGACGGGCGAGACGGCGAACCTCGGGGTGGAAAAGGACGGAGCTGTCCTCTTCGTCAGTCAGGTCGAGACCCACGCCCCGATCCGCGCCTTCTTTCCGCCCGGCACCCTGTCGCCGCTCCACGCCTCGGGCATCGGCAAGGTGCTTCTCGCCCATGCGCCCGCCGGCCGGCTGGAACAGGTCGCGGCAAAGGGGCTGGAGAGCTTCACGCCTCACACGCTTGCCGACCTGGGCAGGCTGCGCGCGGATCTGGACCTGATCCGGGCGCGCGGCCATGCCGTCGACGATCAGGAGCGCAATCTGGGCATGCGCTGCATCGCTGCCCCGATCCGCAACGTCCACGGAGAGGTCGTGGCCGGAATTTCGGTCTCCGGTCCGACCAGCCGCGTCTCGCCCGATCACGTCCCCGACCTCGCCCGCGCGGTCATCGCCGCCGCAGCCGAGGTGTCGGCCGCCATCGGGGCACCCGGCGGGTGACTTTCACCCCCGGCGCGGCAAGCCCATATGCCGGTTCACGTCCTTGTAGAGAAGATACCGGAACGGCCCCGGACCGCCAGCATAGCAGGCCTGCGGGCAAAAGGCGCGCAGCCACATGTAGTCGCCCGCCTCGACCTCGACCCAATCGTTGTTGAGCTTGTAGACGGCCTTGCCCTCCAGAACATAAAGCCCGTGTTCCATCACATGCGTTTCCAGAAACGGGATCACCCCGCCCGGCTGGAAGGTGACGATGGTGACATGCATGTCGTGGCGCAGGTCGTTGGGATCGACGAAGCGCGTGGTGGCCCAGGCGCCGTTCGTGTCGGGCATGACGGTGGGCGCGATATCGGCTTCGTTCAGGATCAGGGGCTCGGGCCTGTCGATCCCCTCAACCGCCTCGTATGCCTTGCGGATCCAGTGGAACCGCGTCACCGCGCCGCTCTCGTTGCGAAGGCTCCAGTCGGCACCCGCGGGAATATAGGCATAGCTGCCGGGCGTCAGCACATGAGCCTCGCCTCCGACGGTCACGGCGACCTCGCCCTCCACCACGAACAGCACACCCTGCGCGCCCTCGTCCAGCTCCGGCCGGTCGGACCCGCCGCCCGGCTGCACCTCCATGATGTAGTGGCTGAACGTCTCGGCGAAACCCGACAGGGGACGCGCGATGACCCAGAGACGGGTGTCTTCCCAGAACGGCAGGAAGCTCGTCACGATGTCGCGCATCGTCCCCTTCGGGATCACGGCATAGGCGTCGGTGAACACGGCCCGGTCGGTCAGCAGGTCGGTCTGCGGCGGGTGGCCGCCCATGGGGGCGAAATAGGTGCGCTCGGTCATGCCTGCTCCGTTCGTTGGCTCCGCGCGCAGGGTCGCGCGTGACCCGGGCCGAGCCAATGCGGGTTATCCCTGAAGGATCATTCGGGATTTTTTGTCAGTCGAGGCAAATTTTTCGACTTGTCCGGTCGGATCTGGCAGATGGGAACCGGAAGGTTGGCTCGCGGCTGTCGAACCGCTGCACCCCGCTTCGTGCGATCATCCAAGGCGACCGACCCGCCATGGTGGTCACACGAGGGCGAGCCACGCATCGCCTTTCCCGTCAGTGCAGCGGCGCGTGCCGTTGGGATTGCTGTCGCAGCACGATGCGCCGGATGGCGAGCCCCGCCTGCGCGGCGTCGTTGACGACCAGTGGCAGGACTTCGCCAGGAACCAGAAGCGACGCGATGAGCATCGCATCCTCGTGATCGCCGGACGCCGCGACGGCCAGTAGGTTGGCGAAGACGGCCTCGTCCGCGCCGACGCAGCGACAGGCCAAGGCATGCCGAAGGAACGGGCGCCGGCCCCGCAGGGTCAGGCCGCGGACCAGCGCCTCGAAATGGTGCGTGCCGGCCTGTGCCTCCGCCGCCGACAGGCCATCCGCAAAGGCGGACCGGACGCGAAGCTGGCCGTCCGGCCCATCGCACCAGTCGCGCAGCATCAGCACCGCGGTCCGCACCATTGGCGTGACCGAGCGGAGGTCGGCGACGACGGCCGCCCCCGCGGCATTGCCCAGCATGGCGTCGGCCGTAGCGGGTCCTGGGAAAGGATGGACCGTCATTTCGTCAGGATCAGCTTGCGCGCCCGCGTCAACCGCAGCGTATAGACCCGGTCGTCGAGCATGATCCGCGCCATCCCGAGATCGCCCAGGATGTCCTCGGCCGCGTGGACGGGAATGTCCGGCGTCAGCCTGGCGTCATTCGGGTCGCGGGTCATCGTCCAAGCCTCCGGCCTGTCGGCACAGGGCCGGTGCGTTGTCGGGGTCAAAGGATCAGCCTTCGGTGTTTGAATCCTGTCCATGTCGGTCCTGATCTTGACGAGACGAACCGGGCTGATCCGGGGCGGACTGGCTGGGCAGGCTTAACCTGACAGATTTTGTCGTCTTTGCAAGCAGCTCACACGCATCAGCGGAAAATGCCGGGATTGGCCCCTTCTTGACCCGTTCCCGGCCGGGTTGCAGCGTCGCTTCCGCACCCCTACCTGACATGGCAACACCCCGGAGGTTCTGCCATGCGATATTCCGTTCTCGACCTTGCGCCCGTGCCCGAAGGGTCCGATGCCGGTCGTGCCATCGCCAACACCGTCGACCTTGCCCGTCGGGCCGAGGATCTGGGGTATGCCCGCTACTGGCTGGCGGAGCATCACAACATGCCGGGCATCGCAAGCGCGGCCACCGCCGTGTTGATCGGCCATGTCGCCGATGCGACACGGACGATTCGCGTGGGCGCCGGCGGCATCATGTTGCCCAACCACGCGCCCCTGGCGATTGCCGAGCAGTTCGGCACCCTTGCGACGATCCACCCGGACCGGATCGACCTGGGACTGGGCCGCGCGCCCGGCGGCGACATGGCCGTCGCGCGGGCCCTGCGGCGCGGGATGGATCAGGACCGCTTTCCCGACGACGTGGTCGAGCTGATGACCTATTTCGGTGATCCCGATCCCCGGGCCGCCGTGCGCGCCCATCCAGGCGAGGGAACGCATGTGCCGATCTGGATCCTCGGATCCAGCCTCTATGGCGCGCAGCTCGCGGCGCATCTGGGCCTGCCCTACGCTTTCGCCTCGCACTTCGCGCCGGATGCGCTGGATCAGGCCGTCGCCGTCTATCGCGAACGATTCCAGCCTTCGGCGCGGCTGGACCGTCCGCGTTTCATGCTGGCCGCCAACGTCTTTGCGGCCGATACCGATGCAGAAGGCGTGCGCCTGCGGACCTCCATGCAGCAGGCCTTCGCCCGCCTGCGGACCGGTCAGCCCGGCAAGCTGCCCGCGCCCGTGGACGACATCGAGGCCGCGATCGGCGCGGACATGACCCGTGCCGTGAACCACGCGCTGCGGGTGTCGGCAGTCGGCTCCAAGGGTAGCGTGCGCGCCCAGCTTCGCACCATGATCGAACGATATGCCCCGGACGAACTCATCCTGACCGGGCAGATCCACGACCACGATGCGCGGGTGAAGTCCTTCGCCCTTGCCGCCGAAGTCCTGGCCGATCTGGACAGGTCCAAGGCGGCCTGACGGACACGGCGCGGCGGGAAATTTCCGCCGCGCATCGCCATGCCTCTACCGGGCGCGGCGCGCGTGCATTGCCTGCCGCCATGCCCGCGAACCGCCTTTCCTATCTCGTGTCGGGCCTGATCGTCGGGCTGTCGACGTCTGGCTTTTGTCGATCGGGCGGGAACCGATCTGCACCTGCGGCCACGTGAAGCTGTGGCATGGCATCGTCGTCAGCTCCGAGAATTCGCAGCATCTGACCGACTGGTACACCTTCAGCCATATCATCCACGGCTTCGTCTTCCACGGCCTGCTCCGGCTCGTGGCGCGGCGCATTTCCATGGGTTGGCGCCTCACCATCGCCACCGCCGTCGAGACCGCGCGGGAGGTGGTCGAGAACTCCGAAGCGGTCATCGAACGGTATCGCGCGGTGACCATATCGCTCGACTACTACGGCGACAGCGTCCTCAATTCGGTGGCCGACATCGGGGCGATGTGGCTGGGCTGGTTCCTCGCCGCGCGCCTGCCGGTCTGGGCGGCTGTGGCCATCGCGCTGGCGTTCGAGGCCATGACCATCGCCCTGATCCGCGACGGGCTGGCGCTCAATGTGCTGATGCTGGTCTGGCCTCTCGACCGGGTCGCGGACTGGCGGGCGGCCCGGCCGTCCTGACGTTGCGCTCCCGCCTCTGGGCGAACCGGCCGGGAGGGGATACGTGTGGGCATGAAAGATCCCCCGGAAAGGCCGCCCATGCAGATCATCGTCAACGGACGCCCGCACGATGTCGATGCTGAGCCGGACATGCCCCTGCTATGGCTGCTGCGCGACGAGTTGGGGCTGCACGGTACGCGCTACGGTTGCGGCATTGCCGCCTGCGGAGCCTGCACGGTGCATCTGGACGGGGAGGCCGTCCCCTCCTGCCAGATCGCCGTGGGGGATGTCGGCGATGCCCGGATCACCACCATCGAAGGGCTGGGGCAGCCCGACGCGCCCCACCCCGTCCAGCAGGCCTGGATAGAGGAGCAGGTGGCCCAGTGCGGATACTGCCAGTCGGGGCAGATCATGCAGGCCGCGTCGCTGCTGGCCCGGACGCCCGATCCGACCGACGCCCAGATCGACGATGCCATGTCCGGCAACCTCTGCCGTTGCGCCTCATATCCCCGCATCCGCGCCGCCATCCGACGTGCGGCGGCGGCGGGCGGCGTCTGATGACGCGTGCCCGAACCGTCGCGCGACGCGGCTTCCTCATCGGGTCAGCGGCCATACTGGGCGGCGTGGCCTTCGGCGTGGTGGCCTGGAAGCGCGACCCGGAAAACCCGCTGCTGGCCCACCTGCCGGAGGGCACCCGGACGCTGAACCCTCACGTCCTCATCGACGCGGCGGGCGTGACCCTCATCACCCCCCGCGCCGACGTCGGCCAAGGTGCGGTGTCGATCCAGACCTACCTGCTGGCGGAGGAGCTGGACGTCGATCCTGCAACGGTGCGGACCGATTTCGGCCCGGCCTCCGCGGCCTATTACAACGCGCGGATCGCGGCGGAGGGGATGCCCTTCGCGGCTTGGGACGACGGATTGACCGCCCGTGCCGCCCGTGGCGCCGGCGATGCCGCGGCGAAGTTCATCGGCCTCCACATCACCGGCGGCTCGACGACCGTGGCGGATGCCTTCGATCGGCTGCGCGCGGCGGGTGCCTCGGCGCGCGAGACGTTGAAACAGGCGGCGGCCGACAGGCTGGGGGTCGAACGGGACGCCCTGCGGACCGAAGACGGCGCCGTCATGCCGCCCGAGGGTCCGCCCATACCCTATGCCGACCTGGCGGAGGATGCGGCGCGCCTGACACCCATCCGGGTCGCCCCCCGCGATCCGGCGAAGTGGCGCTGGCTGGGCCAGCCCGTCCAGCGGACGGACATCGTCGCCAAATCCACGGGCACCTTTCGCTTCGGAACGGATATCGTCCTGCCGGGAATGATCCATGCCACCGTCGTCACGAACCCTGCCATGGGGGGCGGCGTCCGATCTCTCGACGACCGCGCGGCGCGCGCGATGCGGGGGGTGCAGGATGTGCTGCCCGTCGCGGGGGGCTTCGCGGTGCTTGCGGACAACACCTGGCGCGCGATGAGGGCTGCGCGGGCGGTGGCGGTGGACTGGGGCGAGGCACCTGGACGGGCGATGGACACTGACGTCATCCGGCAGGCCCATGCCGACACCTTCACCAGCGACAACCGCGACAGCCGCTTCGCCGACGATGGTGATGTCGATGCCGCCCCGGCCGGGGATGCTGAGGCGGTGCATGCCGAATACCGGGCGCCTTTCCTGCATCACGCCCCGATGGAGCCCGCGAACGCCACCGTCCTGCATGACGACACCGGAACGCAGGTCTGGACGGCGACGCAGGTGCCGGTCTTCCTGCGGGACGCTGTGGCGAAGCTGACGGGGCAGGACGCGGAGCGCGTCACGATCCACAACATCGCTTCCGGCGGCAGCTTCGGGCACAGGCTTGAGTTTCCCTGGGTGTTGCAGGCGGTCGAGGTCGCGATGCAGGTTTCTGGCCGGCCCCTCCGCATGACCTGGTCGCGCGAACAGGACATGACGCACGGCTTCCTGCGGCCGATGGCCGTCGCACGCGGTCAGGGCACGGTGGGCCAGGGCCGCGTCCGCAGCTTCGACCTGTCCATCGCGGCACAGTCCGTTACCGAAAGCCAGATCGGCCGCCTGGGCCTGCCGGCGATCGGTCCCGATGTGACAATCGTGGCCGGCGCCTGGGACGCGCCCTATGCCATCCCGAACCGCAGGGTGACGGGATACCGCGTTCCGGCGATTGTCGGCGTCTCGTCATGGCGATCCGTCGGCGCGTCGCACAACGGCTTTTTCGTCGAGACGCTGATGGACGAGTTGATCCACCGCGCCGGGGCTGACCCGGTCGAGGAGCGCCTGCGCCTGATCCACCACGCGCCTTCGCGCAAGGTGGTCGAGACGGTGGCAGGGATGGCCTCCTGGACCGGACCGGCCCCGCGGCCCGGCATCGGGCGCGGCATCGCCTTCACCTATTCCTTCGGCGTGCCCTGCGCGCAGATCGTCGAGGTTTCGGATACGCCCGACGGACTGCGGATCGACCGCTTGTGGATCGCGGCGGAAGTGGGCCGCATTCTCGACCCCGTGAACCTGGAGGCGCAGTTGTCCGGCGGCGCCCTGTTCGGGATGGGACATGCGATGATGGCCGGGATCACCTTTGACCGCGGCGCCATCGAACAGACCAACTTCCACGACTACGAAAGCCTGCGCCTGCGTCAGGTACCGCAGGTCGAGGTGCGCGCCCTGGGCACCACCGGCGACATCCGCGGCGCGAGCGAGCCCGCCGTGCCGCCCGCCGCACCCGCCCTGGCCAACGCGATCTTCGCCGCCACCGGCACCCGCCTTCGCGAAATGCCGTTCTCGAAAACACTGAGGTTCGCATGACTGATTCCCTCGACCTGTCCTCCGTCGACACCGTGGTCTTCGATCTGGACGGCACCTTGATCGACAGCGCGCCGGGCATCCGCGACGCGGTGGCCGTGATGACGGGCAAGCTGGACCTGCCCGCACCCGACCTGACCACGGTCATCGGCTTCATCGGCCGGGGTGCACCCGCCCTGGTGGAACGGGTGCTGCACTGGGCCGGCGCCGATCCGTCCCTGCGGGACCGGGCGCTCGCGATCCTCCTCGACATCTACGACACCGCGCCCCTGCAGGGCACCACCGCCTATCCCGGCGCGCAGGCGTTGCTGGTCGACCTGCACGGGCGTGGCATGCGGCTGGGCCTTTGCACCAACAAGCCGGCGGGGCCCGCCCGCGCCGTGCTGGATGCGCTCGGCCTCGGGCCGTTCGGCGCCGTCGCGGGCGGCGACAGCCTGCCGCAGCGCAAGCCCGATGCGGCGCCCCTCCTGCATGTGATCTCGGAACTCGGCTCGACGGCAGACCGAACGCTGTATGTCGGCGACTCGATCACCGACTGGCAGACGGCGCAGGCGGCGGGGGTCCGCTATGTCCATGTGGACGGCGGCTATCAGCAGGCGCCGATCCCGGATTTCGCACCGACGTTGCGGCTGGCGCGACTGTCCGATCTCGCAACCAGCCTTTCCGCAGCCTGACCTCCATTTGCAACCGAATCACCCCTATGGCATGCTGCGATCTGACGCACCCTTGCGCGTCCAAGGAGGCCCAACGTGCCCAGACGAAAAGAGCAGATCGCCGCGATGCCCCTCCGCTGGAAGGGCGAGAAGGTCCAGGTCCTGATGATAACCTCCCGCGATACGGGGCGGTGGGTCGTGCCCAAGGGCTGGACCATGAAGGATGTCAAACCCTGGGCCGCCGCCGCGATCGAGGCGTTGGAAGAGGCGGGCGCGAAGGGCCATATCGCGCGCGAGGTCTTCGGCACCTACAGCTATGACAAGATGCTCGACGACGGCACGGCGCAGCCCTGCCGGGTCAGCGTTTATCCGATGATCGTGGACCGGCTTAAAAGCGACTGGAAGGAAAAGGGGCAACGCAAGCGCAAGTGGTTCGCGCTGACCGAGGCCGCCGACCTGGTGGATGAGCCGGAGCTGGCCGAGATGCTGCGCCGTCTGAGCGTCAAGCCCCGCAAGGCGCCGGTGGCGGGACCGTTGCTGCGCAAGGCAGCGTCCTGATCGCCTGACATGAAAAGACCGCGCACATGGACGCGGCCGGCTAAGGAAACAGCCCGCGACAACGCGCCCTAGTGTTCGGGCCGCCGCGGCCGATCGTTCCGCACGGGAATGGGTATGACGTCGGGTTCCGGAGTCAGGGCGCCCAGAAGGTCGGAAAGCCTGTCGGCCACCTTGTCCACCAGTTTCTGGATGGGTCCGCGTTTGCTTGCCATTCGACCTCTCCCTCTACTTCCTTCCAACGTGGCGTGACATATGGGTATCTTCAAGGCAAACGTCGCACTCTCGCGAAAAGTTGCCGTCGGGTCCCACAAAGTTCAGGGTGCCGTTCCGGTGCAGCCCACAACCTCGACCGCCCCCGACGGTCCGATCACGGTGATGCGAACGCGTCCGCGGTCCACCGCGACAGGCCTTCCGTCGGATCTCAGAACCTGCGACCGGGCCTCCAGCCTTCCGCCGCTGCGGCGCACGGTCGCATCCGTCACCCAAACCGCGGGATCGGGCAGTTCGATCACCGCGGTTTCCGTCCCGCCTTGCGGCGGGACGTCCAGCGTAACGGTAAGATCGAGCCCGTCCGCCAGCGGCCGGACCGCACAGCGCGCAGGGACGTCCACCCTGCGCGGCCGATCTCCGAGCGCCGCCTCGATCACCGCATCGGCCGCATCCAGCCGTGCGGAGGCGGGGAGATCGGCTGTGACGCGCACCCGCGCCGGCAGGCAGATGTCGGCACAGACACCGATGTCCAGCGTTCCACGCAACTGCGCCGTGGAGCCGCCATCGACGGCGATCATGAGCGGCAGCACGAAATCGCGGTCGTATCCAATGGAGAGCGCGCCCGTCTGGCCGAATACCCCGGGCGTGGGCCAGGCGGGCGTGACCGAACGGACGTTCCCCGACGCGCGCCAGTCCATCTGGGGCGAGATGCCGGCAGCGCCCGCACTGCGCCAGTAGGTTTTCCACCCGGGCGCAAGGCGGACGCGCAGCGCCGCGACATGGACACCGTCGGCGCGCCGCCAGCCGGGCAGCACCTCTACCGCGATGGCCTGGGACACATCGGTCATCTGGGCACGGGCGATTGGCGCGGACAGGATCAGCGTCAGGCAGAGGAACAGGAATCGGGTCAGGATCGGCATCCGGTCATCCTATGCGACGGGCCCACCGGGCAGAAATCACGGCTGCGGCATGTCGCGGGGTGCAGCGGCACGGCGCAGACGGTCGTTGATGGCGCGGCCCAGCCCCGTCTCGGGCACCGGCGCCACGTCGATCCGATCGGCACCCTTCTCCGCCGCAAGGCTGTCGGCGAGATGAAGCAGGTCGAACAGGCGGGCCGCGGCCTCGATCACGTCGCCGCTCTCGGACAGGGACAGGTCGCCGGACACGGGGCCGAAACCGATCAGCACCGCTTGGCGGTCGCGGGACGTCACGCCCATCCGCAGCGGGCGGGCGGGGGCGTAATGGGATGAGAGCTGACCCGGCGCCTGAACCTTTCCCGGCGTCATGTCACGCGGCAGGGAGCGGCCAAGCGCGGCCTCGATTTCCTCCACGGCCAATCCACCCGCGCGCAACAGCGCCAGCGGCGCGGTCCGCAGGATGGTCGATTCGAGCCCGACGCCGCAGGGGCCGCCGTCGAGCACCGCATCCACACGGTCGCCCAACCCGTCCATCACATGCGCCGCGCGCGTGGCGGAAACGCGACCCGACGGGTTGGCCGAAGGCGCTGCGACCGGACGGCCGACCCGCTGCAGCAGATCACGGGCCAGCGGCGCCGCGGGCACCCGGATCGCCACTGTGTCGAGCCCGGCCGTAACCAGCGGGGACAGCCCGTGCCCTTCGCGCAGCGGCAGAACGAGCGTAAGCGGCCCCGGCCAGAACCGTGCGGCCAGGTCGCGGGCTGTCGCATCCATGACGGCGAGCGCCGCGACCTGATCGGCCCCGGCGACATGCACGATCAGCGGGTTGAACGCGGGCCGCCCCTTGGCCGCGAAGACGCGCGCGACGGCGCGACCGCTGGTGGCATCCGCGCCGAGGCCATAGACCGTCTCGGTGGGAAAGGCGACGAGGGCGCCGTCACGCAGCATTTTCGCCGCCTCTGGCACCTCTGCGGGCGTCAGCAACAGGGCGTGACGCCGTGTCTGGGTTGATGCCATGGGGAAACGGGCCCTAGATTGTCTTCCACGTCACCGCGTTCCTTACACGCCCCCAACCCCGAAGGGGAGGTATCCGATGCCCTATCGCGCGCCCGTCGCAGAACTGCGTTTCGTGCTGGACCATGTCGTCGCCTTCGACCGCGTCGCAGCCACCGAGATGTTCGCCGAGGCCACCCCCGAGACGGTAGACGCCATCCTGTCCGAGGCGGGCCGCATGTCGGAGGAAGTCCTCGCCCCCCTGCAACGTCCGGGCGACCTGCACCCTGCGCATCTGGAGAACGGCGTGGTCCGCACCTCTCCCGGTTTCGCCGAAGGGTTCCGCGCCGTGGCCGACGGCGGCTGGCTCGGCATGTCGGCCGACCCCGAGTTCGGCGGCATGGGCCTGCCCATCACGCTGACCATGGCCGTGAACGAGATGATGGGATCGGCCTGCCTGTCGTTGCAGCTCAACCCCCTGATGACCCAGGGCCAGATCGAGGCGCTGGAAGCGCATGCCTCAGACGAGATGAAGGCGCTCTACATCCCCAAGCTCATCAGCGGCGAATGGTGCGGCACGATGAACCTGACGGAGCCGCAGGCGGGATCGGACGTGGGCGCGCTGCGGACGAAGGCGGTGCCGAACGGCGACGGCAGCTATGCGATTACCGGACAGAAAATCTACATCAGCTGGGGCGACAACGACTTTTCCGCGAACGTCTGCCATCTGGTTCTGGCGCGCCTGCCAGACGGCGCGGAAGGCACGCGGGGCATCAGCCTGTTCATGGTGCCCAAGCGCATCCCCGACGCCGACGGCAACCCCGGCGCGGCCAACGACCTGCGGGTCGTCAGCCTGGAACACAAGATGGGCCTGCACGGCAGCCCGACGGCCGTGATGCAATACGACGGGGCGCAGGGCTGGCTGGTGGGCGAGCCGCACAAGGGCATGGCCGCCATGTTCACGATGATGAACAACGCCCGCCTTGGCGTGGGCGTGCAGGGCCTGTCGGTGGCCGAGGCGGCGATGCAGCACGCCATCGGCTATGCGCTGGAGCGTCGCCAGGGCCGCACACATGAGGGCGACGGCACGATCCTCGACCACGCCGACGTGCGCCGCACGGTCCTGTCGATGAAGGCCGACACCTTCGCGGCGCGGGCCATCGCCTTCGATTGCGCGGTATCGCTCGACATGGCCAAGGCGACGGGCGATGCGGCGTGGCGTGCGCGAGGGGCGTTCCTGACGCCCATCGCCAAGGCCTTCGGTACCGACACCGGCATCAAGGTCGCAGGCGACGGGATCCAGGTGCACGGCGGCATGGGTTTCATCGAGGAGACCGGCGCCGCGCAATACCTGCGCGACGTCCGCGTCACGGCGATCTACGAGGGGACCAATGGCATCCAGGCGATGGATCTGGTCGGGCGCAAGCTCGCAGACGGGGGAGCCGCGGCCTTCGCGCTGCTCGACGAGGTCTCCGCCTTCGACCACTCCGACCTGCGCGGCGCCGCGGACGACCTTCGTGCATTGACCGAATGGATGGTCGCTCAGGAAATGCAGGACAGGTTCGCGGGGGCAGTCTCGTATCTGAACGCCTTCGCCCGCGTTCTGGGTGCGCTCCACCACCTGCGGGCGGCCGAGGCCGACGGGGACCGCGCGCCGCTGGCACGTTTCGCTGTGAACCGGATGCTGCCGGAGGCGCGGGCCGAGATGGCAAAGGCCAGGACCGGGGCGGAGGAACTTTTCGCTGTTTCCAACGGGGTCATCGCGGCCTAGGTCGGCGGGATGGATACCGCACCCCCCGACGCCCTGCCCGATGGCTACGCCGGCCTGACCTTTCCCTGGACGGAGCCGCCCGCCGAGGGCGAGGCGACGGAGGTGGCCGACGGTGTGCTCTGGGCGCGACTGCCGTTGCCCATGGCGCTCGACCACGTCAACGTCTTCTTCCTGCGCGAGGCTCGCGGCTGGGCGATGGTGGACACCGGTTTCGACACCCGCCGAACCCGCGCCATCGTCGAGACGCTGATGGCCGGGCCGTTGCGCGGCGACCCGATCACCCGGCTTCTGGTGACGCACCATCACCCCGATCACGTCGGTCTGGCCGGATGGCTGCAGTCGCAGGGGGCCGAACTTCTGATGACGCGGACGGCCTGGCTGATGGCGCGAATGCTGACGCTCGACGTGCAGGAGGTGCCGCCGCCCGAGACCATCGCGTTCTGCCGCAGGTACGGGATGGACCCGGATGTCCTGGCGCGGCGCGCGACCGAACGTCCCTTCAACTTCGCCGACATCGTGGCTCCCTTGCCGATCGGATACACCCGCATCCGCGCGGGGCAGCAGATCGCCCTGGGTGGCCGCACATGGGCGGTGGCCCAGGGCGACGGGCATGCTCCGGAACATGCGGTCCTTTATGAGGTCGGCTGCGATGGGCTGGTGCTTGGGGGCGATCAGCTTCTGCCCGGTATTTCGCCCAACCTCGGGCTTTATCCGACCGAACCCGATGGCGACCCCGTGGGCGATTGGCTGGCGGCCTGTGACCGGCTGGCGCCGCTTGCTGCGCGGGATCAACTGGTGCTGCCCGGGCACAAGACCCCCTATCGCGGGCTGCCCCAGCGGATGGAGTCGCTGAAACAGAACCACGTCGCGGCGCTCAACCGGCTGCACGCGCATCTGGCCGCGCCGCGCCGGGGGGGCGAGTGTTTCGCGCCCCTGTTCAAGCGGAAGGTGGACGACCGGATGTACGGCCTCGCCTTCTTCGAAGCGATCGCTCACCTGAACCACCTGTGGCTGACGGGGCGCGCCACGCGGACGGAAGGCGATGACGGGGTGTGGATCTGGCGCGCCGCCTGAGCGTCCGGTTGCACCCCGTCGCGGCACCGGTCAAGGTGTGCACATGGACGACATCGCCACATCCGCAGAAGCCATGGAGGCCGAGGCCATCCCCCGCTGCGCCGACCTGCGGGCCGATGGGCGCGACCATGCCGTGCGGGTTCCCGAGGCGTTGGCGAAGCGCCGCCCGAGCGACAGGAGTCCGGCCGAATGG
Source organism: Jannaschia rubra (assembly GCF_001403735.1). Taxonomy (GTDB): domain Bacteria; phylum Pseudomonadota; class Alphaproteobacteria; order Rhodobacterales; family Rhodobacteraceae; genus Jannaschia; species Jannaschia rubra. Next base: position 9,163 of record NZ_CXPG01000013.1, on the reverse strand, counting down.
GCCTATCAGCGTGTCATCCTCTACCTGAAGGCCTTCGAGGAGACGCTGGACGACTCGCAGGTCATCGCCATGGCCTTCGCCGGCGGGCCGGCGGGTGTGCTGCGGATCCAGGGCGTCGGGTTTCACGCACCCGACCTCGTGACGTTTTCGGGCATGGACGAGGCGGGGCAGATGGCGCAGGTAATCCAGCACGTGAGCCAGCTCAGCCTGCTTCTGCGCGCCATGAAGAAACCCGCCGACCAGCCCGTGCCCGAGCGCATCGGCTTCCGTCTCGCCCGCGCGCTGGAGGAAGCGGAGGATGCACGCGGCAATGCCGACGCAGCGTCGTGACAGCGGCGGGGAGTTGGGCTAGACGACTGCCGGAACGCGACATTAGCAGGAGGGCCGGGACATGGCCGACGACCACAAACCGGGCAACATGCATGTGACCGAGCAGGAAAAGACCTTCGCCGGTTTCATGACGGTCACCAAATGGGTGACGATCTTCATCATCGCGATCCTCGTCTTCCTCGCCATCTTCCGGACCTGACCACGATGCTGCGTGCGATCGCGCTGTCGCTGCTGCTGCCGTTGCTGGCGGCCTGCGGCGCTGACAACGTCTATGCGCCGATGCAGGAGGTCCAGAGCCGGGCCTACCGGGCCGAAGGTGGCCCGACGCTGACCCTGCTGACGGCGATCAACAACCGGACCGGGTCGGGCGGCCATTCCGCGCTGATGGTATCGGGAAGCCAGCGGGTGATCTTCGATCCCGCAGGGACGTGGTGGCATCCGACCGCGCCCGAACGGGGCGACGTGATCTATGGCATCACCCCGACGATGCTCGACTTCTACATCGACTACCATGCGCGTCCGACCTACCGCGTGGTGAGCCAGGAAATCAGCGTCTCGCCCGAGATCGCGGAGCGTGCGCTGCAATTGGTCGAGGCTCATGGCCCTGCCGCCAAGGCCACCTGCGGACAATCGGTCAGTGGCATCCTGCGGGAACTGGGCTTCGGAAAAGTCCGGCGATCCTGGTATCCCGACCGGATCATGAAGGATTTCGAGACGGTGCAGGGCGTCGTCCGACACGAGATCCGCGACGATACGGTCGACGAATATTCGCCCGGCAAGCCGGCCCTCCGCGCGGTCACGGACGACGGGCTGGTCTACGCGAACTGATCGGCGTGACCCCCTGAACGAAGAACCCCCGGCCACCTTGCGGTCGCCGGGGGTCGATTCCGTGGCTCGGACGAGCGGACGATCTTACATCATCCCTTCGCGCTGAGCCTTCTTGCGAGCGAGCTTACGGGCACGGCGGACGGCCTCGGCCTTCTGGCGTGCTTTCTTCTCGGAGGGCTTCTCGAAATGCTGCTTGAGCTTCATTTCACGGAAGACACCCTCCCGCTGCAACTTCTTCTTCAGGGCGCGGAGCGCCTGATCGACGTTGTTGTCGCGAACGCTGACCTGCATGTGGTTTTCACCACCTTTCTAGGTTGGAGTTGTCCGATAAATCGGTGCAGGAAGTGGTCCTATAGCCACCGTCCCCTATCTTGTCCAGCAGCCCAGCAACGCCCCGGAGGTCCGAATGGATGCCCTGAAAGACCGTATGATCGACGCAGCCCTGCCCCACGTGGCCTTCGACGGCTGGTCGGCCGCGACCTTCCGCAAGGCGGTCGAGGACGCCCATGTCACACCGGCACAGGGCCGCGCGGCCTTCCCGCGCGGGGCCATCGACCTCGCCCTGGCCTTCCACCGGCGAGGCGACGCCGAGATGGTGCAACGGTTGCGGGGGGGCGATCTGACCGACATGCGGTTCCGTGACCGGATCGCCCATGCGGTCCGCCTGCGGCTCGAAATCGCGGGCGACAACCGCGAGGCGGTTCGCCGTGGCATCACATTGTTTGCGCTGCCGATCCATGCGGCGGACGGGGCGGCGGCGGTCTGGGGCACGGCGGATGCGATCTGGGATGCCTTGGGCGATACCTCGCAGGATGTGAACTGGTACACCAAGCGGGCGACGCTGGCGGGCGTCTATTCTTCCACCGTGCTCTACTGGCTGGGCGACCAGACAGAGGGGCACAGCGCGACCTGGGATTTTCTCGACCGCCGGATCGACGACGTCATGCAGATCGAGAAGATGAAGGCGCAGGTGCGCAAGTCGCCCATCCTGTCAAGCCTCATGGCGGGGCCGAACATGATCCTGAACCAGATCAGGGCGCCGATCCGCCCGCCGCGCGGCGATCTTCCCGGCATCTGGCGCGACCCGTCCTGAGACGTCCGGGGCTTGCCCGTCGTTGGCGCAGGCCCTAGCCCTTGGGCATGGATACGTCGCCCGATCTTTTCCCCGCCGGTCCGTTCTCCGAGACCGAGCGTGCCGCCGTGTATCGCGCGATTCACACCCGGCGCGACGTGCGCGGTCAGTTCCTCCCCGATCCGATTGCTTTGGACGTCCTGCATCGCATCCTCGAGGCGGCCCATCACGCGCCATCCGTCGGGCTGATGCAGCCGTGGAACTTCGTCGTGGTCCGTGACGCGGCGGTGAAGGCGGAGGTCGCCCGCGCCTTCGACACTGCCAACCGGGAGGCGGCGGAGATGTTTCCGCCGAGGCGGCGCGCGCTCTATTCCTCGCTCAAGCTCGAAGGAATCGAGCAGGCGCCGCTCAACCTCCTCGTGACCTGCGACCGGAGCCGGGGCGGCAAGGTGGTGCTGGGCCGAACCCACGACCGCGACATGGATCTTCATTCGACGGTCTGCGCGGTACAGAACCTTTGGCTGGCCGCGCGGGCCGAAGGAATCGGCGTGGGTTGGGTCAGCATCTTCCGTGACGGTGACCTGCGCCGCATCTTCGGATTTCCCGATCACGTCGTGCCGGTCGCCTATCTCTGCCTCGGCCATGTCGCCGAACTCCATTCCGAACCGGAACTGCAGGTCCGGGGCTGGGCCCGTCGCCTGCCGCTGGACGACCTGATCTTCGCGGACCGCTGGGGCGTCCCCGCCGGCGCCGCAGCCTCCACCTGAAAGGACAGAAGATGCCCGAGACGATGCGCGTGATCGAGATCAGCAAACCTGGGGGGCCGGAGGTCCTGACCCTGGCCGAGCGGCCCATCCCCGAACCCGGCCCCGGCGAGATCCTGATCGCGGTGGACCATGCGGGCGTGAACCGGCCCGACGTCGCGCAACGTGCCGGCACCTACGACCCGCCGAAGGACGCGAGCGACCTGCCCGGCCTTGAATGTTCCGGCACGGTCAAGGCGACCGGTCCCGACGTCAGCCGCTGGCATGCGGGCGACCGCGTCTGCGCTCTGCTGCCGGGCGGGGGCTATGCCGAATACGCCATCTGCCCCGCCGACCATGCCCTGCGCGTGCCGGACGGGTTGGACATGGTGCAGGCGGCTGCCCTGCCCGAGACCTATTTCACCGTCTGGACCAACGTCTTCGACCGCGGGGGCCTGAAGGCGGGCGAGAGGTTCCTCGTCCATGGCGGCACCAGCGGCATTGGCACCACGGCGATCCAGCTTGCCGATGCACTGGGCGCACGGGTCTTCGCCACGGCCGGATCGGACGAGAAGGTGGCGATCTGCGAAAAGCTGGGCGCCACGGGCATCAACTATCGCACTGTGGCATGGGAGGACGTGCTGCGCGACGCGGGCGGGGCGAACCTAGTCCTCGACATGGTGGGGGGCGATTACATTCCGCGCGACCTGAAGGCGCTGGCGGACGACGGGCGGCTTGTCCTGATCGCGGCGCAGGGTGGGCCGAAGGCCGAGGTGAACTTCGCGCAGGTGATGGTGCGCCGCCTGACCATCACCGGCTCGACCCTGCGCCCCCGAAGCGTGCTGGACAAGGCGCGCATGGCCGAAAGCCTGCGGTCGAAGGTCTGGCCGCTGCTCGATGCCGGTCGGGTCGCGCCGGTGATGGATCGCGTGTTCGACCTTGCCGATGCCGCGAAGGCCCACGAGCGGATGGAGGCAGGGGACCACATCGGCAAGATCGTCCTCAAGGTCCGCTGACGGGCGCTGGACAGCCGGAGGAAAAGTGCATCAGATGCGGCCATGAATCTCGACGTCACACATCCCGCCCTGTCGGATCTGCGCGACCGGGCCCGGCGACGCATGCCGCATTTCGCCTTCGAATACCTCGACAGCGGGACGGGCCGCGAACAGGGGCTGGCCCACAACCGTGCCGCGCTTGACGCGGTGCGGTTCAAGCCCGCGATCCTGCGGGGCGAACTGACCCCCGACCTGTCGCGCACGACGCTGGGGTTCAGCCATCCCGTGCCCTTCGGCATCGCCCCCGTGGGGCTGGCCGGCGTTCTCTGGCCCGATGCGGAGCGTCACCTTGCCGAAGCGGCCGCCCGCCACCGCATCCCCTACGGCCAGAGCACCGTGGCCGCCGCCCTGCCCGAGGATACCGGTCCCATCGTGGGCGATCTGGGCTGGTTCCAGCATTACCCGGTCAACGACCCCGAGATCCGCCGCGACATGCTGGCGCGGATCAAGGCGTCCGGCTGGCGCGTGCTGGTGGTGACGGTGGACGTGCCGGGCGAATCGCGGCGCGAACGGCAGCGCCGGGCGCAGGTGTCGATGCCGCCGGTGATGACCCCGCGCATCCTCGCCTCCATCGCCACATCGCCCGCCTGGGCCATGGGCATGGCGCGCAAGGGGATGCCGACGATGGCCTTCCCGGCCTCCTACGGGCCGCAATCCACGGGTGCAGACAGCTTCACCCATGCCGGGCGCCTGATACGGACCTATCCCGACGACGCCTACATCGAAGCCCTGCGCGCCGAATGGGACGGCCCCTTGGTGGTCAAGGGCGTGCAGGATCCCGACGATGCCGACCGCCTGATCGGGATGGGCGTGGACGCGATCTGGGTCTCGAACCATTCGGGACGCCAGTTCGAAGGCGGACCGGCCGCGCTCGATGCGCTGCCGCCGGTGGTGGACCGCGTGGCCGGCCGGGTGCCGGTCTATTTCTGCTCCGGCATTTCGGGCGGGCTCGACATCTTGCGCGCGCTGGCCTTGGGCGCCGACTTCGTGTTCCTTGGCAAGGCCTGGTATTTCGCGTTGGCCGCCTTCGGGCCGCGGGGTGTCGACCATCTGGTCCACATCCTGAAAGCGGACATGGAATGCAACATGACCCAGATCGGCGCGCGGAGCCTGGACGATCTGCCGTCCCGCCTGATCCGCCAGCGCCCTGCCGGACCCGTCAGGACATAAGGTTGGGCGTGCATTCGACCTGCGAAGGGTCCGAGGGTTCGATCATCTGAAGCTCGCCCGTGCCGACTGAGCGATAGCCGATGTCGTCGCCATCCCGGAATGGCAGCCAGCAGTGATCGACGTCGATTCCGTCGTCATAGCGAAAGCAGATCTGCTCGGCCGTCAAGATCACGCGGCCGATAACGCAGAACCCGTCGCTGCCGCGCCAGCGGGATTTGTCCCGCGTCAGGAATTGCTCGTGACCGACGACCTGACCGGACAGGGGGTTCACGAAGGCCATCGTCCGACCGACCAACTCGTCCATCAGGACCTCGGGCGTGATCGCGACAGGCTCCGCCCCTGCCGGGGCCCGCGCTGGCGAGGATCGCCACGGTCAGGGCGCGGATCATGGCCGTCAGATCTGCTTTTCGGGCATCTGAACGCGCAGGCCGTCGAGCGCGTCCGTCACCTTGATCTGGCAGGTCAGGCGGGAGCGGACGGGATCCGGCTCATAGGCGAAATCGAGCATGTCCTCCTCCATCGCATCCCGCGCAGGCAGCTTCTCGACCCAATCGGCATCGACATAGACGTGGCAGGTGGAGCAGGCGCAGGCGCCGCCGCAGTCCGCCTCGATGCCCGGAATGTTGTTGTCGCGCGCGCCTTCCATGACCGTGAGCCCGGTGGGGACGTCGACGACGTGTTCCTTGCCGCCATGTTCGATGTAGGTGATCCTGGCCATGTTGCCCCCGCTTGCGTCTGTTCGGACCGGGTTATCCGCGCGTCGGCGCGCGTGCAACAATTGCCGTGCCGTTACGGCCCGTCAGGGCGGGGTGGATGCAGGGACCGTTTGTCGCGGCGGGCCGCCTGCGCTAACCATCGGGCGCGCGCGACAGCGGGTCGCGCTGAACCGTCGAGACCCATGATCCGTTTCCTTCCCCCCCTGCTTCTTGTCGCCTGTAACGCGGCGGACCCAACTGCGCCCCTGACCGACGGTGAGAAGCCGCCTGTCGCCCGCCCCGGCGAATGCTATGTCAGGACAGGGGAGGATGCCGCGACCGATGATGACAGCGACGTGATCTGGTTCGAAGTGCCTTGCGCCTTGCAGGACCGCGACCCCGTTTTCATCGCGCAGGTCCAGAGGGCCCTTGCGGTCCGCGACTTCTATGACGGGCCGGTGGACGGACTTTACGGCTCGGACACCAAGGCCGCGGTCGCCGGGTTTCAAAGGACCGGAGGCTTCGACAATGAAACCCTGTCGATGGACGCGGCCAAGGCCCTGGGACTGATCGCGCTCGGACGGGACGGCGTGTGATCTGGACCGGCGGCCGCCTGATTGCCATCGACTGGTTGCGGGGCCTGGCCTTTCTGGCGATGGCCGTCTTTCATTTCGGCCGCGACTTCGAGGTTCTGGGCCTCGTGCCGCCCGGCACGACCTTTGGGGGCGGCTGGAATTTCTCGGCTCGCGCCATCGCGTCGTCCTTCATCTTTCTTGCCGGCCTGTCCCTCTGGCTGGCCAACGGCCGCAGGATGCGCTGGCCGTCCTATGCGAAGCGGCTGGGGCTTCTGATCGCGGCCGCGGCCGGGGTCAGCGTTGCAACCTATGTCGCCGTGCCGGGCGCCTGGGTGCGGTTCGGCATCCTCCATTCCATCGCGCTGTCGTCCCTCATCGGGCTCCTGTTCCTGCGCGCGCCTTGGGGGATGACGGCACTGGCGGCGGCGCTGGTCCTGTTCGCGGCTCCCTCCCTGCGGTCCGAGGCGCTCAATTCGCATTGGCTACTATGGCTCGGCCTGGGCACCAGCATACCCACCATGATGGACTGGGAGCCCATGGTGCCGTGGCTCGCGCCCTTCCTTGCTGGGCTGGCATTCGGGCAGGCAGGGGGCGCGCGGCTTCTGGCCTGGGGTCCAGACAAGCCGGGGCCTCTGGCGCAAGCGGCGGCCTGGCCGGGGCGCCACGCGCTCAGCCTCTACCTGATCCATCAGCCCGTGCTGATCGCCATCATTTTCGCGGGCGCCTGGGTCTGGCAACGAGTCTGAACGAAAACGGGCGCCCGAAGGCGCCCGTTGAGATCGTTCGATCCAGTCGGATCATTCCTCGTCGAGCGGAAGCGCCACGAAGCGGGCGTCCTCACCGCGACGGATGAGCAGCAGGAAGGACTTCTGGCCAGCGTCACGAGCCTCCTCGAGCCGCTCCTCGAAACCGGCGACCGAAGTGACCGAGACCTGGCCCGCCTCCTCGATCACGTCGCCTGGCCGCAGACCCTTGTCGAAGGCCTCCGACTCCGGATCGACGTCCGTCACGACCAGACCGGAGGCCGCGTCGTCGAGGCCGAGTTCCGCCCGCAAATCGTCCGTCAGGGTTGACACGGTCAGGCCCATCAGCTCCATCTCCGACGGGGTCTCGACGCCCGACATCGACGCGGGCACCGTCCGCTCCGGGTCTTCGCGGCGACCGAGCGTGACGAGCAGGGTCTTGGTTTCGCCGTCCCGGAAGACGACGAGCCGGACCGCACTGTCGATGGGCGCATTGCCGACGGTCCGCACGAGTTGCCGGGTGTCGGTGATCTCGGTGCCGTCGAACGTCAGGATGACGTCGCGCGCCTCGACACCCGCTTCCTTCGCCGGCCCCTCGGGCACGTCTGTCACCAGCGCACCGCGCGCTTCCTCCAGCCCCAGGGCATCTGCCAGCGTCTCATCCACGTCCTGGATGCGCACGCCGAGCCAGCCGCGACGGGTCTCGCCGAACTCCTGAAGCTGATCGACGACGCGCTTGACCACGTTCGACGACATGGCGAAACCGATGCCGATCGACCCGCCGTTGGGCGACAGAATCGCGGTATTCACGCCGATGACCTCTCCATCCATGTTGAACAGCGGGCCGCCCGAGTTGCCGCGGTTGATGGCCGCATCGGTCTGGATGTAGTCGTCGTAGGCGCCCTGAAGCTCCCGCTCGCGGGCCGACACGATGCCGGAGCTGACGGAGAACCCCTGGCCCAGCGGGTTGCCCATGGCCATGACCCAGTCACCCGTCCGCATCGCATTGCTGTCGCCGAAGGGCACGAAGGCCAGCGCCTCGGGTGCATCGACCTTAAGCAGGGCGATATCGGTGTTCGGGTCGGTTCCGATGAGTTCGGCGGGCAGATCCTCGCCCGAATAGAACTCGATCATGATCTCGTCCGCGTTCTCGATCACGTGGTTGTTGGTGACGATGTAGCCGTCTTCGCTGATGACGAAGCCAGACCCCAGGGCGCTGCCCTGACGCGACCGGGGCGGCACCGGCAGCTCTTGGCCGTCGGGACCCCGACGACGGAACTCCTCGAAGAAATCCTCGAGCGGGTTGCCGCTGTTGGGTCCGCGCTCGGCGGCCGTGATGGTGGTGTTGGTGGTGATGTTGACCACCGAGTTGGCGACCTGATCGACTAGGTCGGCAAAGGTGTCCGGCGCGCGCTGCGCCGCGGCGGCAAGACTGGTCGCGACGAGCATCGCCAGTCCGAGCACGACGGCCGTGAGGGCGCGGAAGACGGCCCCGACGGGTCGCTGCGGGATGGTGTCGGTAAGCAAGGGGTTCCTCCTGAGATACCTTTTTCGAGCCGGAGACGCGGGCCTACGGGTCCGTGGCATATCCGCACCACTCCGTCAGGATTCAATGCACGTCCATTCACATGGGTGTGACACCGCACTGCCTCAACCCTAGCGCCTGTCCCTCGGCGCGCCAAGGGCCGGACGGGACGCAAAAAGGCCGCCCTAGGGGCCAGCCCCTGACGGTAAATATTGATGGCTCGGTTGCTTTGTTCGAAGGTGAGATGAGCCTAAGTCCTTCTGGCAAGGTGGTCAGGCTGAAAGGGCTGATCAACAAGACCGCATAGCACTAACCGCTGGTGTCTTGATCCACGCCAGCATGGGGTAGATAGCGACAAAGCTCTCCTGAAAATGTGCGGGGGTGCCACTTCGATAGCGAGGTGGCACCCCCTTATACTTAGACCCTC
>NZ_CXPG01000012.1 GCF_001403735.1 Jannaschia rubra | reverse complement strand
GACCTTCTCGGCCAGATCCCGGCGGACCAGGAGATCGGCAGCGTCACGGCAGACGGCGCCTACGACACACGCAAATGCCATGATGCCATTGCCGAGCGGGGCGCTCACGCTGTCATCCCGCCCCGCAAGAACGCGAAGCCGTGGAAGACCGTCACCGCTGGTGCCGTGGCCAGAAACGAGGCCCTGCGAACTTCGAAATACCTCGGCCGCGCGATCTGGCGACGATGGAGCGGATACCACCGCAGAAGCCGCGTCGAAACAAAGATGCACTGTATGAAACTGCTGCGGCAGCGCCTCATGGCGCGGGACTTCGACCGACAGGTCGCGGAGGTCCAGATCCGCATCGCAGTCATGAACGGCTACACCGCGCTTGGCATACCTGTCACAGAAACCGTGGGATGAATCCGTCCGGGGAAAGGGGAACCTCGGACATCAAAGGTTTTGTGCAACAGAGCCGTCCATCTGGCGGGCCTTTTTATCTCCGCCCGGCCCGAAAAAGGGCCCGCCGCAAGACGGGCCCAAGGTCTGATCCGACGTCCTACTGCATGTACTGGCCGCCGTTGGCGGACAGAGTCGATCCGGTGATGAATCCCGCCTCGTCGGAGGCAAGGAACGCCACGCAGCGCGCGATCTCCTCCGCCTCGCCCAGACGCCCCACGGGGATCTGAGGCAGGATCACCTCGTTCATGACCTTCTCGGGGATGGTGCTCATCATCTCCGTGTTGATGTATCCCGGCGCCACCACGTTCACGGTTATGCCCGCTCGCGCGCCTTCCTGCGCCAGCGACTTGGTGAAGCCGATGTCGCCGGCCTTCGCCGCTGAATAGTTGGCCTGCGCGAACTGACCCTTCTGTCCGTTGATCGACGAGATGGTCACGATGCGACCGAACTTCCGCTCCCGCATCCCGGCCCAGACGTTGTGCGTCATGTTGAACACGCCGGTCAGGTTCGTGCCGATCACCTCGTTCCATTGCTCCGGTGTCATCTTGTGGAATGGCGCGTCGCGGGTGATGCCCGCGTTGTTCACCAGGATATCGACAGGCCCAAGGTCCGATTCGACCTGCGCTATGCCGTCCTTGCAAGCGGCATGGTCGGCGACGTCCCACTTGTAGGTCTTGATGCCGGTTTCCTTGGTGAAGGCCGCGGCCTTCTCGTCGTTGCCGGCATAGGTCGCGGCGACGCTGCATCCCGCGTCCTTCAGGGCTTTTGAAATTGCCGCGCCGATGCCGCGGCTGCCCCCGGTGACCAATGCGATTCTCGCCATGATATTCTCCTCCTCAATCGGTGTGGCGCCCGTCCACGAACCGGCGGGCGTCCTCCTCCCCGATACGCCAAGTGTCGCGCAGTTTCGAGGCGTCCGTAAAGTCGATCTTGTCCGCCGGCACTTCTTCGGACGGCGACAGGTAGGTCCGGCCCGGAACGTCGGGCAGGTTGCGATACTGCCGTGTGAGCAGGATCAGCGTGCGCCCCTTGTCCGGGTCGGGCAGGGGGGCCTGGTCGATCATGCCCGCGTCCACGGCTGGCTTGCCGTCCCAGAGCGGCGGGTCGAAGGCGGGCGGGATCGTCGCCGCTGCGCAGACCAGATCGCACAGCTTTCCGTCGCGGGCCGCGCGGTTGGCATCGACGCACTCCGGCGTGAGACCTGTTGCTTCGGCCCAGGCCAGGTGCGGTGTGGACCTTATGGTCAGGTCCGCCTCATAGGCCAGGATGACTGCGCTGCCGGACAGCTTGGGCATGCCGGAAGTGGGCGGACGCGCCAGCAGGATCTGGACCGACGGGCCCTCGGCCACCTGCCGCGCGGCCCCCGCGTCGCCGATGCAGCTCTCGACGACCCGGCGATAGATGCGCTGATGGGGGCTGTTGCCGGCCCTCTCGTCGAACGGCTCGTGCACGGGCAGGTTCCGGTCATGTCGGGCGAATTCCGCGATCATCGTGTCGCGGATGCGCGTGCCCCGGTGGGTAACGAACCCCACCGCCGACAGGGCCCCGCCCGACACCGCAGCGATCCGGCTGGGAGTCAGGTCCATTTCGCGCTGGAGAACATGCAGGAAACCGCCCTGCCAGAAGCACCGCGTCCCGCCGCCGGAAAAGACCAGCTGATCGTATGGAAGGGTCTCGGTCATGGCGAAAGCGGGCAGCGGCTCGCCGCCGCCCGGTCCGTCTCAGGGCCGCTCGACACAGAGCGCGACGCCCATGCCACCGCCGATGCACAGCGTGGCAAGGCCCCTTTTGGCATCCCGACGCTTCATCTCGAACAGCAGGGTGTTGAGCACCCGGCACCCCGACGCGCCGATGGGATGGCCGATGGCGATGGCCCCGCCGTTCACGTTCACGATGGCCGGATCCCACCCCATCTCCTTGTTGACGGCGCAGGCCTGGGCGGCAAAGGCCTCGTTCGCCTCGATCAGGTCCAGGTCGCCGACCTTCCAGCCCGCCTTCTCCAGCGCCTTGCGCGACGCGTGGATGGGCCCTGCACCCATGATCGACGGGTCGAGGCCGGCCGTTGCATAGCTGGCGATCCGCGCGAGCGGCTCGATACCGCGCTTCTCGGCCTCCTCCGCCGACATCAGCAGCGTCGCCGCCGCGCCGTCGTTCAGGCCGCTGGCGTTGGCCGCCGTGACCGAGCCGTCCTTGGTGAAGGCGGGGCGCAGCTTCTGCATCGCCTCCATCGTCGCGCCGTGACGGATATATTCATCCTGGTCGACCACGGTGTCGCCCTTGCGGCCCTTTACGGTGAACCCAACGATCTCGTCCTTGAAGCGACCCTCCTTCTGGGCGGCTTCGGCCTTGTTCTGACTGCCGACTGCGAATTCGTCCTGCGCGTCACGGCCGATCTGCCACTTCTCGGCCACGTTCTCGGCGGTCTGGCCCATGTGATAGTTGTTGAACGCGTCCCAGAGACCGTCCTTGATCATCGTGTCGACCAGCTTCACGTCACCCATCTTCTGGCCCTGGCGCAGCGCCTGCGCGTGGGGGGCGAGCGACATGCTCTCCTGTCCGCCGGCCACGATGATCGCGGCGTCGCCGAGCTGGATGTGCTGCGCCCCGATGGCCACGGCCCGCAGGCCCGAACCGCAGACCTGGTTGATGCCCCAGGCGGAAGCCTCCTGCGGCAGGCCGGCCAGGATGTGCGCCTGCCGGGCGGGGTTCTGGCCCTGGCCGGCGGTCAGCACCTGGCCCAGGATCGTCTCGGACACCTCGGACTTGTCGACGCCGGCCCGGGCCACGACTTCCTCGATCACGGCGGCGCCGAGTTCGTGGGCGGGGGTATTGGCGAAGGCGCCGAGGAACGACCCCACGGGGGTGCGGGCGGCCGAGGCGATCACGACATTGGTCATGGCAAACATCCTTTCGGTGTGGCGGCACGGGGGCGGAAGATGTCCGCCACGAACCCCATGCCGTATGATATCTCCCTTGGAGTAGCGCGCACGGCGCTTGGGGGCAAATGTTGCCTGCATCCGGGCGGATGTTTCCGGTCCGAGGTCACACCTTGACGTGCTCCTCCGCCCGCCGTTCCGCCGACACGAGCCAATCGGGTCGCATTGCGGGGGCGCCGTAATGGAACCCCTGCAGGCAGTCGATCCCGGCATCGACGAGGAATTGCGCCTCTGCCTGCGTCTCGACGGATTCGGCCACGGTGAACATGTCGAAATGCTGCCCGATGGTGATCAGGGCGGCCAGGATGCACTGGTTGTCGGGGTCCGCGTCGCAGCCGCGCACGAAACTGCCGTCGATCTTGATAACGTCGAAATAGAACTCCTTGAGATAGCGGAACGATGTCTGCCCCGCACCGAAGTCGTCGAGCGCAAAGGTGATGCCGCGATCCTGCAAATCGGTCATGAACGTCTTGACCAGCTCGGGCACCTGCATGGCAGAGGATTCCGTGATTTCCAGGATCAGGCGCTCGCCCACCGTCTCGTCCCGCGCCAGCCAGTCCTGCAGCGTCCGTGTCCACTTCGGATAGCCGATAGACCGCGCGGACATGTTGACCGACAGCCGCAGCGACGGCGTGCCCGCCAGTGCCTCCAGCCCGCAGCGCAGTGCTGCGCAGTCGATCTCCCGTCCCAGTTCCTCGTTCTCGACGGCCGGCATGAACTGCGTCGCGGGGATGATCCGGCCGCTGCCGTCCAGCACGCGGATCAACCCCTCATGAAACGCCGGATCGCCGGTCAACGCACCGATCACGGGTTGATAGGCCAGCATCACGTCGCCGGCCTCCAGAGCCTCGCGGACCATCCGCAAGGTGGACCTGTCACGCTCCGCAAGGGCGTAGGACAGGGGGTCTTCGGCCCCCGGTTCGAAAAAGGATCGGCGCGGCATCTCGGCTCCCCTCGGACTGGGGGCTTGGTGCCACGCCGATCCTTGCGGATCCGTTAAGCGCCGGGGCGGGGATGCTTCCCTTCCTCGACTTCCTCGACGATCTTGGCGACGAAGTCGTTCAAATCATCGGGATTCCGGCTGGTGATGATGCCGTTCGACACGGCGACCGGCTTGTCCACGACATTGGCGCCCGCGTTCTTCAGGTCGGTGCGGATCGAGTGATACGACGTCATCTCGCGCCCCTCGACCACGCCTGCCTCGATCAGAAGCCAAGGAGCGTGGCAGACGGCGGCGACGATCTTGCCCGCCTCGACGAAGTCGCGGATCAGCTTCACGGCGTCGCGGTCCACCCGCAGCAGGTCGGGATTGATCTGCCCGCCCGGCAGGACCAGCGCGTCGTAATCCGCAAGGTCCACGTCGGACAGTTGCAGGTCTACCTCGGCATCCTGTCCCCAGTCGTTGCCGTCCCAGCCCTTGATGGTCTTGCCGTCGGGGCTGGCCACGTGCACCGTCGCGCCGTGGCCACGCAGCTTGTCGCGGGGCACCTCCAGCTCCGACTGCTCGAAGCCGTTGGTCGCGAGGATGAGGATCTTCGATTCCTTTATCGCGGTCATGGGGTGGTTCCTTTCGTTTCCGGGTATGCTGGTCAACGACGCCTGCGGGCGGGATGTTCCGGGGGGCTGACGCGATGGAAGGATGCGGTTGGGTGGGCGACGATCCCCTGTACCGGGCCTATCATGACGACGAATGGGGTGTGCCGCAGCGCGATGCCCGAGCGCTCTGGGAACAGCTCGTCCTCGAGACCTTCCAGTCGGGCCTGTCCTGGATCACCATTCTCCGCAAGCGCGAGGCATTCCGTGCGGCCTTCGCCGATTTCGACCCCGCAGTCATCGCCCGTTGGGGCGACGCCGAGGTCGCGCGCCTGCTGGCCGATCCGGGCATCGTCCGACACCGCGGCAAGATCATGGCCACGATCGGCAACGCCCAGGCTTTCCTGGAAATGCAGGCCGGGCAGGGGTTCGAGCGTTTCGTCTGGGACCACGTGAACGACACGCCGTTGCAGCCCCGCCGCACCGTGCCGGCCCATGTGCCGGCCCGGACGGACCTGTCGGCGCGGCTCTCCAGGGGACTGAACGCTGCGGGGTTCCGGTTCTGCGGCCCGACGACCGCCTATGCCTTCATGCAGGCGGCTGGGCTGGTGAACGACCATCTGACCTGCTGCGGGTGCCACGACCGGGTGGCCGCGCTCGGCTGATCGGCGGATGGCCGCGCTCAGGACTCCCTGTCGCGGGCGGGTCCGCGCGCGAATGGGGCGTGTCGTTGAAAAGGCGGGAAAAGGGCGCGGCGCTGGTCCAGCGTCCCGAAGCGCACAGCCGTTCATTGCGCGTCCACGCTCTCCCGCTCCAGATCACGAGGATGCCCATGTCTGCCTTCATCACCCTGACCGACACGTCCGTCACCGACGCCGGCTTCTGGTCCGGCCTCGACCTCGACGGCCGCAGCACCATCGACGCCACGGGTCTGGACGACCGCTTCGCAATCCGGCTCGACGGTGGCTCGATCACCTTCACCGACACCGATACCGGCGATGAGACGACCTGGTCCGATGACGACCTGGGCGACGGGTCCTTCTCGGACGTGATCCAGTTCAAGGCCAACGACGGGGGGAGCGACGTCAGTGGTGCGGATCGACTTGGCTGGAAAGGCTATGTTGGCGGCGACGGCGACGACACGTTCCGCGACGACGGCGAGCGGGGCGGAACGATGCGGGGCGGCGACGGCAACGACACGCTTGTCGGCGGCACCGGCAACAACAACCTCTACGGCGGTCAGGGCGACGACGAGCTGAGCGCAGGCGAAGGTGGCAACAACAACCTCTGGGGTGGCGAGGGCGACGACACCCTGATCGGCGGCCCCGGAAAGGACAACCTGCGGGGCGACAGGGGCGACGACCAGATCTTCGGCGGCAGCGGCACCGGAAACCTGTTCGGCGGCGAAGGCGACGACACCGTGACCGCAGGCGAGTTCGAGGGCAACCTGTTCGGCGGACGCGGCGACGATGTCATCGTCGCAGGCACGAAGACGCAGTTCGCCACGGGCGGCAGCGGTGACGACCGCCTGATCGTTCCCGAAGGCGCGTCCTTCGAGCCCTATGACGACGGCTCGGACAGCGGCGTTGTGACGCTGCCCGACGGCACCAGCTTCGTCTATACCAACTTCGAGTCCGTGGACGTGGCCTGCTTCACCGCCGAAACGCCGCTTTCGACCCCCGGCGGCGAGGTGCCCGTTGGCGATTTGCGTGTGGGCGACCTGGTCGAGACGCTGGACCACGGGCCGCAGCCGATCCGCTGGATCGGGCGCAGGACGGTGCCCGGCGTGGGTGCCCACGCGCCCGTGCACTTCCTGCCGGGAGCCATCGGCAATACGCATGAAATCCGCCTCTCGCCCCAGCACCGCGTCATGATGGCGGGGTGGAAGTGCGAGCTTCTGTTCGACGCGACCGAAATGCTCTGCGCGGCCAAGCATCTGTGCGACGGCGACCGCATCTACCTCGCGCCCTGCACCGAGGTCACCTATGTCCACGTCATGTTCGACCGCCATGAGGTCGTCCTGTCCGGCGGCGCCCTGCTCGAGAGCTTCTTCGCAGGCGACCGCATCCTGGAGGCCGACCGTGAGATCTACGACGAACTGGTGAGTCTGTTCCCCCAGATCGCGCAGGGCACCCATCCCGCGCAGGCGCCCGCCCGCCCCATCCTCCGGGCGTTCGAGGCCAGGTTGATGTGATCGCGCGTCAGCCCCGTTCGTCCTTTGGGCTGCCCATTACGACATAGGTTGTCAGACGCGCGACCTGCGGCAGCATGCCCAGTACTTCGGTATGGAAATGCTTGTAGGCCGCAAGGTCGCGCGCCTCGACCCGCAGCAGGTATTCGACGCTTCCGGTCACGTTGTGGCACTCGCGGACTTCGGGGGCGATGGCGATGGCGCGCTCGAACGCACCCTGCGCGCGCTTGGTGTGCTCGTTCAGTCCGACGGCGATATAGGCGGTGAAACCTATCCCGGCGCGGTCCGGGTCGATGATCGCGCGGTAGCCCCGGATCAGGCCCGACGCCTCCATCGCCTGCACCCGGCGCAACGTGGCCGAAGGAGAAAGGCCCACGTGCCCGGCCAATGCCTGGTTGGTGATCCGCCCCTCGCGCCCGAGGATGCGCAGGATCTTGTCGTCTGTAGGGTCGGAAACGCTCATTTCTTGCGAAGATTGGGGTAATGCCACGATGTTCGCAAGCACTTTCCGGATCGATTGCGCGATGTTGCCCCTTATGACGCTCGATATCCTCCTCGCCCTCGCGGGCTTTGCCTTCGTATCCTCCATCACGCCGGGGCCGAACAACCTCATGCTGATGGCATCGGGCGCGAACTTCGGCCTCTGGCGCACGGTGCCGCACGCCTTTGGCGTGGCGCTCGGGTTCACTTTCATGATCGTGTTGGTGGGGCTGGGTCTGTCGCGCATCTTCGACCTTTGGCCGGTCACCCGGACCGTGCTGGCCGTGTTGTCGGTCGTCTACCTCCTCTGGCTTGCCTGGAAGATCGCCAACGCCGCGGCCCCCGACCGCGCCGCCGCCGACGGCCGGCCGCTGACATTCCTTCAGGCGGCGGCATTCCAGTGGGTGAACCCCAAGGCCTGGACCATGGCCCTGACGGCGATCACGCTCTATTCCGCAGGCTCCCTCTGGTCGGTCGTGGCGGTCGCGGCGGTGTTCGGCGCGATCAACCTCCCCTGCGTCTCAAGCTGGACGGTGCTGGGGCGCGGGATGCGACGCTTTCTGACCTCGCCCCGCCGTCTGCGTGCATTCAACTGGACGATGGCGACGCTTCTGGTCGCGTCTCTGTATCCGTCGATCATGCCGCTTCTCTGATCTGGGATGCCTGCGGCAGGAATATCCGCAAGCCGAAGACAAGCTCAGTCGAGCGGGATCTCGCGGCGCAGCACCCCGTCGGGGCCGAACAGCAACAGCCGCCCGTCCCGCGTCGTCACCAGCCAGGCATCGGGCGTCTGCGTCACCGCGAGCACCTCCGCCCGCGCGGGCATCTCCAGCCGGTCGGGTGTCTTGACCGCTCGCCCCGGCAGGCGCGTGACAAGCAGCGCCACGATGGCTATGACCCCCGCGATCATCACCGCCGTCAGCACCGTGACCAGCACCCGCAGGAAGCGGAGGTTGGCGGGTTCAGGGGTTTCCATGTCCGGCACCGTCCCTCCCTCCGAGATCGTGAGCTTCGTCATCGCGGTCGATCCGCCATCGCGTCTCGATAAGGCAATCGCCCGCGACGTGCCAGTCGAGGCGCATCTGTCCCGCTCCCGCCTTGCCCGCCTAATTGCCGACGGCGCGGTGACGGTGAACGGCGCCGTCGCCGGGGCGCGCGACCGGGTGGACTGGGGCGACCGCGTCGCCATCGTCGTGCCCACACCGGATGACCCCGAGACCCGCCCGGAGGACATCCCGCTGTCCGTTCTTCACGAGGACGCCGACCTGATCGTGGTGGACAAGCCCGCCGGCATGGTCGTTCACCCCGCCCCCGGCAGCCCCGGAGGGACGCTGGTAAACGCGCTGCTGCACCACTTCGGCGGCGCGCTGTCGGGTGTGGGGGGCGAACGGCGGCCCGGCATCGTGCACCGCATCGACAAGGACACTTCCGGCCTGCTGGTCGTCGCCAAGTCGGACGCCGCCCACCATGGCCTCGCCGCCCAGTTCGAGGCGCACAGCGTCGAACGCCGCTATCTTGCCGTGGTCCACGGCGTGCCGGACGCGGGCGATCCGCGCCTGCGGGGCACGCGGGGGATCAGTTGGGAACAGGCCGACATCCTCAAGATCACGACACGCCTCGCGCGCCACCGCACCGATCGGCAGAAACAGGCAGTTACCTGGGACGGCGGGCGCCACGCGGTGACACGCGCGCGGGTGATGCAGGGTTTCGGCGCCGCCGCGCTGTTGGAATGCTGGCTTGAGACGGGGCGAACGCACCAGATCCGCGTGCACATGGCCCATGCCGGTCATGCGCTGGTGGGCGATCCGACCTACGGCGGCGGCCGTCGCCTGCCGCGCGGCCACCCGGGCGCCGATGCTGTGGTCGCCTTTCCGCGCCAGGCCCTCCACGCGCGCACGCTTGGGTTCGTGCATCCGGTGACGGGGGACGACATGCGCTTCGCCTCGCCTGTGCCCGACGACATGGAGCGCCTTCTCGTCGCGCTGGCAGGGCCCGACGGGAACAGTTAACCGGTTGTTCACGTTTGATGGTGCATCACGGCACAGACCATCCGCCATTCGCGCCCTGTGCGTGACCTGGCGGAAGATGTAGACGTTCTTTCCGGCGACGACCGCGGCGGCCGATGACGCCCCCGTGATCACACGTTGCTTGACCTTCCCGGGGGCCGTGACCACATACCTGACAAAGGGTTTGTTAAGCCCCTTAACATGAGGGAGACATGACATGGCAGCCACCTATGCGAACCTTCCGGCGCCGAACCCCGAAGCCGGGCTCAACCGTTATCTTCAGGAGATCCGCAAGTTCCCCATGCTGGAGCCTGAGGAGGAATACATGCTCGCCAAGCGGTGGGTCGAGGAGGGCGATACCGAAGCGGCGCACAAGATGGTGACGTCGCACCTGCGCCTCGCCGCCAAGATCGCCATGGGCTACCGCGGCTATGGCCTGCCTCAAGCCGAGGTGATCTCGGAAGCGAACGTGGGCCTGATGCAGGCCGTCAAGAAATTCGACCCCGAAAAGGGCTTCCGCCTCGCCACCTATGCGATGTGGTGGATCCGCGCCGCGATCCAGGAATACGTCCTGCGGTCCTGGTCGATGGTCAAGCTCGGCACGACGAGCGCGCAGAAGAAGCTGTTCTTCAATCTCCGCAAGGCCAAGAACCGTATCGGCGCGCTGGAGGAGGGCGACCTGCGCCCCGAAAACGTCGCCCGGATCGCCAACGACCTCGGCGTGACCGAGGCCGAGGTGACGTCGATGAACCGCCGCATGTCCGGCGGCGACGCGAGCCTTAACGTGATGATCGGCTCGGATGGGGACGGCAGCACCCAGTGGCAGGACTGGCTGGCCGACGACAGCGCCGACCAGGCCGGCGACTACGCCGAGAAGGACGAGTTCGACAGCCGCATCGGCCTGATGACCGAGGCGATGGAGGTGCTCAACGACCGCGAACGTGACATCCTGACCCAGCGCCGCCTGAACGAGGAGACGGTTACGCTGGAAGATCTGTCGGGCAAATACGGCGTCAGCCGCGAGCGCATCCGTCAGATCGAGGTGCGCGCCTTCGAGAAACTGTCCAACCGGGTGCGCGATCTGGCCCGCGAAAAGGGCATGGTTCCGGCCTGACGGGCGGACCATGACCGACGCCGACGAAGGGGCCGTTTCCTGCGGGGAACGGCCCCGTTTTCGTGCTATCCTGACCTCTCGATCCGTCTGGGAGGGACCCGCCATGAGCTACTTCGACGCCACCGTCATCGCCGTGCCGCAGGCCAATCGCGATGCCTTCATCGCCCACGCACGGCAGATGTGGACCGACATCCTGAAACCCGCGGGTGCGCTTGCGCAGGTCGAGACATGGGGCGACGACGTGCCCGACGGCAAGGTCACGTCCTTCCCCATGGCGGTCCAGTGCCGCGACGACGAGGCGGTCGTGTTCTCCTGGATCGAATGGCCCGACAAGGAAACCCGCGACGCGACCTGGGCCCGCATCATGGAGGATGGCACCGACATGGGCGAAATGCCCTTCGACGGTCAGCGGATGATCTTCGGCGGCTTCCGCCCGGTGGTCTCGGAACGGGCCTGACCCTTGTCGCAGCCGGTCCCGAACCCCACATGAATGGGTCGAACGGAGGATGCGACATGGCTGGTGGATGGTCCCGTGACGGTGCGGTCGGCGAACAGATCGAGGCGTCGATCAACGATGAACTGGCACGCCTCAAGGCGCGCCGCGCGCCCGTGGGCGAAAGCCTGACGCATTGCGCGGAATGCGAGGAACCCATTCCGGAGGCGCGCCGCCGGGCCCTGCCGGGCGTCAAGCTCTGCATCGACTGCGTAACCGAACGCGACCGCCGCGCCGCGCCGCGTGGCGGCATCAACCGGCGCGGCAGCAAGGACAGCCAGTTGAAATGATGCCGCTCGCGCGGCATCCTTCCGGGGCAGGGGGGGGCGCGCATGACAGCGGATCCGATCAGATGGGGCGTGCTCGGCGCGTCCGACTTCGCGCGGCGCCTGATGGGCCCCGCGATCCACGCCGCGCGCGGCCATGTGCTGGCCGCGGTGGCCAGCCGGACGCCCGCCAAGGCCGATGGCTTCGCCGCATTCGCGCCCGGCCTGCGGGTGCACGACGACTACGACGCGCTCCTGGCGGACGAGGGCATCGACGCCGTCTACATCCCGCTTCCGCATACGCTGCACGTCGAATGGGCGATCCGCGCGCTGGAGGCGGGCAAGCCGGTGCTGGTGGAAAAGCCGGTCGCCATGCATGCGGACGACATCGATCCCCTCATCGCCGCGCGCGACCGCACGGGCCTGACTTGTGTCGAAGCCTACATGATCGTCCACCACCCCCAATGGCACCGACTTCGCACCCTGCTGGACGATGGCGCGATCGGGCGGCTGCGGCATGTGGATGGCGTGTTCACCTACGACAACTCGGCCGACCCCGGCAACATCCGCAACAGGGCCGACACTGGCGGCGGCGCGCTGCCCGACATCGGGGTCTACTCCATCGGCTCGACCCGCTGGGCCACGGGGCGGGAGCCGATGGAGATCACCCATGCCGACATCGACTGGGAAGACGGCTGCGACGTGCTGACCCGTGTGTCCGCCCGGTTCGACGGCTTCACGGCGCATTGGGTCAACTCGATGCGCCTGCTGCCCGAACAATTCGTGCTGTTCCACGGCGAGACAGGATTGATCCGTCTGACCGCACCCTTCAACGCCGGCAAGTTCGGCGAGGCGCGGCTGGAACTGCGTGACCGAAGCGGCATCACCCGGATCGAGACCTGGCCCGACGTCAATCAATACGTCCTCCAGGTCGAGGCGTTCGGCGCCGCCCTTCGCGGTGAGGCGCCTTTCCCCTGGACGCTCGAGGATGCGCGCGGCACCCAGACCGCCATCGACATGGCCTATGCCGCCGCGGGCGGACGGCCCGCTTGATCTCCGCGCGCCATGAAAAAGGGGCGCGGAGGATGCCCCCGCGCCCCTTCCGGCACCGGCCGGCGAAGCAGGATCACTCCTTGTCTTCGCCCTCCACGGTGTCGGCGGTCTGATTGATGACTTCGGTCTCGACGACCTCGTCCTCGTCCTCGTCCTTCTGCGACGCAAGGCCCGACGGGGCCTGCATGTTCGCCAGCACGAAGTCGCGGTCGATGGTCGGGCGGCTGCCTTCGGGCAGCGTCACGTCCGAGATGGTGACGGTGTCGCCGATCTCCATCTTCGAGCAGTCGACCGTGATCGACTCGGGGATATCGCCGGCCGTCACGCGCAGCTCGACCTCCGGGCGAACGATCGTCAGGACGCCGCCCTTCTTGTCGCCGGGGCTGCCTTCGACGCCTTCATAGACGACGGGGATGAACAGGTTCACCTTGGACGTCCGGCGCAGGCGCATCAGGTCGACGTGGGTGGGCAGGTCCTTGACCTTGTCGCGCTGCACATCGCGGGCGATGACGCGGACGTCGTCGTGCCCCTCGACCTTCAGGTTCCACAGCGTCGCGCGGAAGCGCCCGGCATGCAGCTTGGCGAGCAGTTCGTTGAAGGGCAGCTCGATCGCGACAGGATCGGCCCCGCCGCCATAGACGACACCCGGGACCATGCCGTTGCGGCGTGATTGACGAGCGGCCCCCTTGCCTGTCCCCGTCCGGGCATGTGCCACGAGATCCGGAATCTCATTAGCCATGATAATTCTCCATCTGTTCGGTTTGCGGCGGCCTCCAAGGGTGTCCGCCGGGCGTTCGGAAAGCCGCCCTCTAAAGCGGCCCGCGCCCCGAGGCAACCCCGTTTCGATTGCAGGCGCCGCCGTGCGCGCGTATGCCCGCCGGGCAAGGAGGCCCGCCATGACAGACGATCCCGCGACCCTGGTTTCGACCCGCTGGCTGGCTGCCCGGCTGACCTCGCCCGACCTGCGGATCATCGACGCGTCGTGGTATCTGCCCGACATGAACCGAGACCCGCGCGAGGAATACGCCGAGGCGCATATTCCCGGTGCGCGCTTTCTCGACCTCGACGATGTCAGCGATGCCCGCTCCGCCCTGCCGCACATGGCGCCGCCGCCCGAAAAGTTCCTGTCGCGGATGCGGCGGATGGGGGTTGGCGACGGGCATACCATCGTCATCTACGACGGCGCGGGCATCTTCTCGGCCGCGCGGGTCTGGTGGCTGATGCGCCTGTTCGGGCAGACATCCGCCGTGCTCGATGGTGGCCTGCCCAAATGGCGGGAGGAGGGGCGCCCCGTCACCTCCGATTTGCCCGGCGTGCGCGACCGGCACATGACCGTGACCCATCGCCCCCATCTGATGCACGACGTGACGCAGGTGGCGCAGGCGGCCAAGCTGGGCCATGCCCAGATCGTCGACGCCCGCAACGCGCCCCGCTTCCGCGGCGATGAGGCCGAACCCCGCCCCGGCCTGCGCGCGGGCCACATTCCCGGGTCGAAGAACGTGCCCTACCGCACGCTGTTCAATTCCGACGGCACCATGAAGGATGGCGCCGACCTCGCCCGCGCCTTCATCGCGGCGGGGGTGGACCTCAAGAAGCGCGTCATCACCACCTGCGGCAGCGGGGTGACGGCGGCGATCCTGAACCTCGGCCTTGCCCGGTTGGGCCACGCCGATCACGCGCTCTACGACGGCAGCTGGGCTGAATGGGGCATGTACCCGGACCTTCGCATCGAAAGGGGCTGACCCATGTTCCAGAACCTGAAACCCCAGGCCCCGGACGCCATCCTCGACCTGATGGTCGCCTACGCCGCCGACCCCCGGCCCGAGCGCATCGACCTGGGCGTGGGCGTCTACCGCGACGCGGCGGGCAACACGCCCGTGATGCGCGCCGTCAAGGCGGCCGAGCGTCGCCTGGTCGAGACGCAGACCACCAAGACCTATACCAATCTGTCGGGCGATCCGGCCTTCGCCGAGGCCCTCTCGGCGCTGGTGCTCGGCGATGCCGCGCCGCGCGCGCGGCTGGCCGCCGTCGCGACCCCCGGTGGCACTGGCGCGATCCGGCAGGGGCTGGAGCTTCTCCGCATGGCCGCCCCCGACGCGCGCCTCTGGCTCTCTACGCCGACCTGGCCCAACCATCCCGCCATCGCGCGTCATGTGGGTCTGTCTCTCCGCGCCTACCGGTATTTCGACGCTGCCACCGGCGGGGTCGACTTCGACGCCATGATGGACGATCTGGCGCAGGTGGGGCCGGGCGATGTCGTGCTGCTCCACGGCTGCTGCCACAACCCCACCGGCGCCGACCTGACGCCGCTGCAATGGCAAACCGTCGCCGATCATCTGACCACACGCGGCGCGCTGCCCTTCGTCGATCTGGCCTACCTCGGCTTCGGCGATGGGGTCGAGGCCGATGCCGCCGGCCTGCGCACCCTGATCGCCCGCGTGCCCGAGGCGCTGATCGCCGTCTCCTGCTCCAAGAACTTCGGCATCTACCGTGAACGGACCGGGCTTCTGCTGGCTCTCGCTCCTTCCGCCGACCGCCTGCCCGCGACGCAGGGTGCGCTCGCCGCGCTCAACCGCCTGAACTACAGCTTTCCACCCGACCATGGCGCCCGGGTGGTGACGACGATCCTGACCGATGACACGCTCCGCGCCGACTGGCTGGAGGAACTCGATGCGATGCGCGCCAACATCCGCGCCCTGCGGGCCGGCCTGGCCACGGCGCTACGCGACCTGACCGGCTCCGACCGCTTCGGGTTCCTCGGCGCGCACCGGGGAATGTTCTCGCTGCTGGGGGCGACGCCCGAGCAGGTGGCCGCGATGCGCCGAGATCACGGTGTCTACATGGTGGGCGACAGCCGCATGAACATCGCGGGCCTGTCGCCCGACGCCGTGCCGCGCCTTGCCGCCGCCATCCGCGCCGCCGGGGTCTGACGCGCCCGGCTGGACATGGCCGCCCTGATGCGCTTCACCTCTGCCGTGACAGGGGAGGGCACGCTCATGCGACACGGTGGCAGGATACTGGCGGATCAGTTGCGCATCCAGGGAGTGCGGCGGGTGTTCTCGGTGCCGGGGGAAAGCTTCCTCGCCGCGCTCGACGGCCTCCACGACAGCGGCATCGCCAACATCGTCTGCCGTCAGGAAGGCGGCGCCGCGATGATGGCCGAGGCGACGGCCAAGCTGACCGGCACGCCCGGCGTCGTCTTCGTCACCCGCGGTCCCGGCGCCACAAACGCCAGCGCGGGCCTGCATGTGGCGATGCAGGACTCCACGCCCCTCATCTGCTTCGTGGGCCAGATCGCCCGCGCCCACCGCGACCGGGAGGCCTTTCAGGAGGTGGACTACCGCGCCTTCTTCGGCCCGCTGGTGAAATGGGTGGCCGAGGTGGACGCGACCGACCGTCTGCCCGAATACATCGCGCGCGCCTTTTCCGTCGCGCAGTCGGGGCGCCCCGGTCCGGTGGTGCTGGCGCTGCCCGAAGACATGCTCTCGGCCACGGCCGACGTCCCCGACCGTCCCGCCGTCACCGTGCCGAGTCCGGCCGTGCCGGACCTCGGGCCGCTGATCGACCGGCTGCGGCAGGCGCGGTCCCCGTTGGTCGTGGTGGGCGGCCCCGGCTGGTCCGACGACGCGGCGAAGGATCTCGCCGCCTGGACCGAACGCCACGGCCTGCCGGTCGCCGTCGCCTTCCGGCGGCAGGACTACATCGACAACCGCTCCCCCGCCTATGCGGGCGACCTGAACGTCGGCCCGAATCCGAAGCTGATGGCGCGGCTCAAGGCCGCCGACCTGGTCCTCGCGCTGGGCACCCGTCTGGGCGACATCGCCACCGGCGGCTACGAAGTGCTCGACCCCGTCCACGACCGCCCCGCGTTGATCCACGTCCATCCCGACCCGTCGGAGCTGAACCGTGTCTGGACCGCCGATCTGCCGATCGAGGCGCGGGCACCGGACGTCATCGCCGCCCTCGCCGCGCGCGACGACGACCTGCCCGGCTGGCACGACATCCAGGCGGAGGCGCGGGCGGAGTACGAGGGCTGGATCAACCCCCGGGAAACGCCCGGCGCCGTCAAGCTGGAGCAGGTGATCGCCCATCTCGACCGGGTGCTGCCCGACGACGCGGTGGTGACGAACGGCGCAGGCAACTACGCAGGCTTCCTGCACCGCTATTTCCGCTGGCGCCGGTTCGGCACGCAACTTGCACCGACCTCGGGCAGCATGGGCTACGGCTTTCCGGCCGCCATCGCCGCCTCGCTCCAGCGTCCCGGCACGCCAGTGGTTTGCCTTGCCGGCGACGGCTGTTTCCAGATGACTTGCAACGAGATGTCCACCGCCATGCAGCACGGTGCCACGCCCGTGGTGATCGTCGCCAACAACGGCCGCTACGGCACCATCCGAATGCACCAGGAACGGCACTATCCGGGCCGCGTGTCGGGCACCGATCTGGCCAATCCGGATTTTGCCGCCATGGCGCGTGCCTACGGCGGTCAGGGCTGGACGGTTACGGAACAGGCCGACTTCGCACCCGCGCTCGACGCTGCGCTGGCCTCTGGTACGCTGGCCGTGATCGAACTCCGCCTCGACCCCGACATGCTGTCGACCGGCGCGTCGCTGTCGGACATGGCGGGCTGACGCCGCCGGTATCGCACGACGACCGCCTCAGGGACCGGACGCGGCCCGATTGGCAGAACGGCCGCGTCCGGCAGGGCCGGGGGCGGAGGGTGCACGCCCGCCGGCCTGTGGGGTCAGCCCCGCGCGCGGATCGCAGCGGACTGTGGGGTCTGGTCCGGGGCAGCGACGGGCGCGGGGCGCCGCGTCCATGGCAGGACGATCTCGCTGACGCGAGTGGCTTCGATGGTGCGATCCATCCAGGTCTGACTGGCCATTCTGACGCTCCTTGATCTGACGGGATCAGGGTCGCGTCGACACTTGGCGCCCGTTGGACCGTGCCGCGGTCATTCGGAGGCGTGAATGTGGCTAAAGTCGGATCGCCGCGATCAACCGGCCGTAATCGGCCTGACCCGCATGGGTGCTGCGCCGGTAGGAATAGAAACGTGCCGGATCGCCATAGGTGCAATGCCCGATCCATCCCGCCTCGACTCCCGCCGACCGCAGCCGGTGCAATCCGTACCCCGGAAGGTCGAACAGGTATCGGTCGTTCTGGCCGTTGGCGAAGAAGCGCGATGCATCCAGGTCTTCCGCCATGAAGGTGTCCAGAAGCTCCGGACCCACCTCATAGGCGCGCTGGCTGATCGTCGGTCCGATGGCCGCACGGATATCGCCGCGTTCCGCGCCGAGCGCCACCATGGCATCCACCGTCGCCTCCAGCACACCGGCCAGCGCGCCCTTCCATCCCGCATGCGCCGCACCCACCACACCGGCGCCGGGGGCATGGAAGAGCACCGGCTGGCAGTCCGCCGTCAGCACGCTCAGCACCTGGCCCGGCGTCGCCGTGACCAGCGCATCGGCCGCCCGCGGTGCCGACAGGGGGCTGTCGATCACGACGACATCCGCCGAATGGACCTGGTTCACCCCGTGCAGCGGTCCGCCCATGACGTCGGCCACGCGGGCGCGGTTCATCTCGACCGCCTCGGTCTGGTCGCTGGACCCGATGCCGCAGTTCAGCCCCTCGAAGATGCCCGACGACGCGCCGCCGCGTCGCGTGAAGAACCCGTGGACCACCTGTCCCAGGATATCGGATCGGAGGGCTTCCAGTGTCATGGATCGAATCCCGGTGGCAGGGGTACGCCGGTCGGGACCAACGCGATGGCCTTGAAAAGGTCGCCCATCTCGGCCGGGTGGGTCAAGCGCCGATGCGCCGCCACATGCGCCTCCAGCGCGGGCGCCGTCATGCTCCGCGCCAGCGCCTGCGCGCGGGCGGTGATGCCCAGCCGCTCCAGCAGCAGGCCCTGCGGTGTCATTGCGCTGACCCGAGCCGGGGTGGCGGCGCCGGCCACCGCCTCGAAATCCACATGCGCGGTCAGGTCGGCCTGTCCGGGGTGGGCCAGCGGGTCTTCGGGCGCGTGGGCACGCAGGGCCTGCAACGTGTCGCCCCGGCTGCGCCAGTGCCCGTAGTCGACGAAGATCGCCACGCCGCCTTGCGCCACCCGCTCCGCCACAGCGCCCACCGCACCGGGAAGGGCGGGGCAGCGTTCGACCATCGTGCCGTCGGGCACTTCGTGATGGTCCAGTTCCGGCACCGTCACCACGGGGCCCAGCGCGAAGGCCAGCGCGCCATCTTCCTGCGCCACCAGCCGCTCCCGCCAGCCCTTGCCATCGCGCACATGCTGGCGGATGGGCAGGGCGTCCAGAAACTCGTTGGCCACGAAGAACGTGGGCAGATCCGGCAGGTCCGACAGATGGTCGTGCCAGACCGCCCCGACACCGCTCAACGTCCGCGCCTGCTCCCCGCGCAGCACCTCGGACGCCTCGACCAGATGCACCTGCGCCGCCTCGACAAACCCCGGCACCGCCCGCCCGGCACGCAGCATGTCCGCCATCAGCGTCCCGCGCCCCGGCCCCGCCTCGGCCATCGCAAAGGGCGCCGGCCGCCCTTGATCGAGCCACGCCTGCGCCAGACACAGGCCCAGCATTTCGCCGAACATCTGGCTGATCTCGGGCGCGGTGACGAAATCGCCCCCCGGCCCGAAGGGATCGCGCGTCGAGTAATAGCCCAGCGTCGGGTGCAACAGGCAATCGGCCATGAAATCCGCGACGGTCAGCGGGCCCTGCGCCCGGATGCGCGCCAGCAGATGATCGCGCAGCGTCACGCCCGCGCGGTCGCCCGCCGCCATGCGCTGACCGACAGCCAGGCCGCCCCCAGCCCCACCGCCACCATCGGCACCGACAGGACCTGCCCCATCGACAGGCCGAAGTCGCCCCAGCCGATCACGTGGCCCAGCGGGTTGTCGGGCGTGATGTACTGCGCGTCGGCCTGCCGGAAATGTTCGACGAAAATGCGCGCCGCGCCGTAACCCGCGAGAAACAACCCGCAGATCAGCCCCCGCGCCTTCAGCCCGCCGGCAAAGGCGACGGCCCAGAGCACGATCAGCAGCACCACCCCCTCCAGCGCCGCTTCATACAGCTGGCTCGGGTGGCGCGCGCAGAATTCGCCCAGGTTCGTGCAGGCCTGCGCCGCGTCGCCGGGAAAGATCACCGCCCAGGGCGCGGTCGACGGCCGACCCCAGAGCTCCGCGTTGATGAAATTGGCGACCCGCCCCAGCCCCAGCCCCAGCGGCGTGCAGAGCGCGGCGAGGTCCAGGATCGACCGGATCGGTATGGCGTGGCGCATCGCATAGACGATCACCGCGACCCCGGTCGCGATCATGCCGCCGTGGAACGACATCCCCCCCTGCCAGACCGCAAGGATCTCGAGAGGATGTGCAAGGTAGTACGCCGGCTGGTAGAACAGGCAATAGCCCAGCCTGCCGCCGCCCACGATGGCCAGGACCACCCAGGTCATGATGTCCTCGACCTGCGTGCGCGTCATGGGCGCGGTGTCGTTCGGCCACAGGCCCGGCCGCGCGACGGCCCAGCGCGCCATCAGCCAGCCGCCGAGGATGCCCACGATATAGGCGGCCGCATACCACTTCGGCGCGATGTCGAACCCGCCGATGGACAGGCGGAAGATGTCGGGCGAGACGTCGGGGAACGGGATGGCGAATATCATGCGTCAGCACATGCCCGCGCCCGCCGGGGGGGTCAATCCTTGAGGTCGGCGCATCCCCGCCCCATATTGCGAGTGAACAGCCCGGAGGCCCGAAGATGCAGACCCGCAACCGTTTCATGGACGATATCGGCCAGTTGATGACCAACGCGATGGGCGTGGCCCAGGGCGCGCGGACCGAGGCCGAGACCGCGATGAAGTCGATGCTCGACCGCTGGATGGCCGACCGCGACTTCGTCACTCGCGAAGAGTTCGACGCCGTACGCGCAATGGCCCAGAAAGCGCGGGAGGAGAACGAGGCGCTTTCCGCCCGTCTCGCCGCGCTCGAAGGCAGCGCGTCGGACAAGGGCGCGGCGAATAAGGCCTGAGCGCCTTCACGCTTCGTTAACCGCTTGGGCTCAGAACCTGACCTGCGCGCGGGGGCCTTCCGGCCCCGAATCGGAATGACGGGCCGCCCGGCCCTCCGGACATTGCCTGTGGTCAACCGCAGGGGTTTGGGCATAGGGGGCATCCGCCCCCGACCGTCGGTTCACACCACGAACCCGGTACCGATCCCGGATCTGCCGAGAAACCGACCCCGACCGGGCGCCCCATCCGGGGCGTCCGGCGGACCGCATGGTCGCTAACCCGCCAGAAGCTCCAGCAGGCGGTCCACCTCGGCCTCGGTCTTGGTGAAATCGCAGACCATCCGGCAAAGCGGCCGCTCACCCTCATCCATCAACCCATACCGCGCCTGCCCCAGTGCCCGGTCATGCATGGCGCGCGGCATCCGGCAGAAGATCATGTTGGCCTGCGGTTCATGCGCCATCTCGGCTCCGATCCGGCGCAATCCGGCCGCCAGCCGCTGGCCCGCCGCGTTGGCCGTGCGCGCATTCTCCAGCCACAGCCCGTCCTTCAGATAGGCCGCCATCTGCACGGATAGGTAGCGATGCTTGGACCAGAGCTGGGCGCCCCGCTTGCGACGCAACTGCATCTCCCAATGCTTCGCGCCGTCGCGCATCACGATGGCCTCGACCCCCATGCAGCCGTTCTTGGTGCCGCCGAAACTCACCATGTCGAACCCGCGCGCAAGCTGCGCCGCCGAACAGCCCAGCGCGGCGCAGGCATTGGCGAACCGCGCGCCGTCCAGATGCGTGCCCATGCCCGCGTCCCGCGCGATGCCGGTCAGCGCATCGAGGTCGTCCAGCGAATAGAGCGTCCCCGATTCGGTCACATTGGTCAGGCTCAGCGCCCCGCGCTGCACTCCGTGGATGTCCTTGGTGCCCACGACGGCCATGGCCGCGCGCAACGCATCCGGGGCGATCCGGCTGCCCTCGCCGTCGATCAGCGTCAGCTTGGCGCCGCCGGTATAGAACTCCGGCGCGCCGCATTCGCTGCGCTCGATATGGCTGTTGCGATGGGCGAAGATCGTCTCCCAAGGCGCCACCATCCCCGCCAGCGCCAGCACGTTGGCCCCCGTCCCCGTGGCCACCAGCAGAACCTCCGCCTCGGGCCAGTCGAACAGGTCGCGCAGCGCGTCGCGCACGCCGGGCATCCAGTCGTCGTCCCCGTAAGGCATCGCCGCGCCCGTGTTGGCCGCGACGATGGCGTCCATGATGGGCTGCGCCACGGGACCCGTGTTGTCGGATGCGAAGTTCAGATTCATCTTTCGTCCCCCAGCGGCTCGTCGATGATGTGGTCTTCCCAGTCGTCCTCGTGGACCTGCAGTTCCGATAGCGTCTCGTCCATCAGGGATGCGCCCGCCAGATGCGGCGACATCGGATCGCCGGTCAGCAGCGGATGCCACGATGGCAACGCCCGCCTTTCGTGCAGGCGGCGATAGGCGCAGGTCTCGGGGAAGAAATAGACTACCTTCGGCAGCGTCTCGGGCGTCAGCACCACGCATTCGGGCACATATTTCAGCCGCGTCTCGTAGCTTGAACAGCGGCAGGTGGAATCGTCGAACAGGCGGCAGGCGATCCGCGTCAGCGCCACCTCTCCGGTGTCCTCGTCCTCCAGCTTGTTGAGGCAGCACTTGCCGCAGCCGTCGCACAGCGCCTCCCATTCCGCCGGCGTCAGGTCAGCAAGGGGCCGGGTCCAGAACTCCGGGCGCAGCCCCGTCCGGTCAATGGGGTCAGAGGTCATCCAGAACCGCCCGTGCCCGCGCGCTGTCGTCGTCCATCTGCGCGATCAGGGCAGGCAGGCCGTCGAACCGCATCTCCGGGCGCAGGAACTCCACCAGCGCGACCGAGATCGGCGTATCGTAGAGGTCGCCGGAGAAGTCGAACAGGAAAGTCTCCAGGTTCGGAGTGTTCTCGCCGAACATCGGCCGCACGCCGAGCGAGGCGACACCGCGATAAGCCCCCGCATGCGGCCCTTCGAGCACGTCGACCAGCACGGCATAGACGCCCATGCGCGGCAGGTGCAGCCCCTCGACCGACAGGTTCGCCGTTGGATAGCCAAAGTCCCGGCCGCGCTTCTCGCCGTGCAGGACGGGGCCCTCGATCCGGTGCCAATGGCCCAGCATGGCGGCGGCGTCGCGCGGACGGCCTTCGGCCAGCGCCTCACGAATGGCGGTGGAGGACACCGGAACCTTGCCCCCGCCCAGAAGGTCGGCCACCGTCACCCCGAACCCCAGCCGCGCGCCACCGTCGCGCAGGGTCGCGACGTCCCCCGCGCGCCCCTTGCCGAAACGGAAATCCGTGCCGACCACGACATGCCGCAGCCCCAGTCCGGCTGAGAGCACGTCTGCCATGAACGCCTCGGCCGACAGCGGCCGGATGGCAGGGAAAGGCAGTTCGAACAGAAGGTCCACGCCCAGCCGCGCCAGACGGTTCGCCCGCGCTGTGGCCGACATCAGGCGGAAAGGCGGGGCGTCGGGCGCGAAGACCTGTCGGGGATGCGGCTCGAAGGTGACGACGGCGAGGGGTGCCTCGCCGCGCGCGAGGTCCAGCACATGCTGATGCCCCCGGTGCACCCCGTCGAAGTTCCCGACCGCCGCCGAGGCGCCGCGCGCATCGGCCGGAATGTCGCGATGATCGGTGAAAATCCGCATGGGCACGCGGCTAGCCCGGCGGAAGGAAAGGCGCAAGCGCCCCCGTCTTTGCTTTCCGAATATCCCTGTCGGAGGCTTCGGAACCCCGCAACCGGCGCGTCAGTCGAACTTCCGCGACGGCGCCAGAACCTGAGCCTCGCCCTTCAGGACGACGGTGTCGCCCACGGCGCAATGAGTATCCATCGTGACGCGCCGCTTCGACAGGTCGATGCCGGTGACGCGGACGACCGCCTGCACCGTATCGCCGGGGCGGACGGGCGCGAGAAAACGCAGGGTTTGGCCCAGGTAGACCGTGCCGTGGCCTGGAAGCTGCTCGCCGATGACGGCCGAGATCAGGCCGGCGGTGAGCATCCCGTGCGCAACGCGGCCTGCGAAGATCGTCTCCCGCGCATGGGCCTCATTCAGGTGGACGGGGTTCCGGTCGGTCGAGACCTCGGCGAACAGCTCGATATCGCGATCGGTGACGGTCTTCCGCAGGCTGCGGGTCATGCCGATCTCGATATCCT
This sequence comes from Jannaschia rubra, assembly GCF_001403735.1. Taxonomy (GTDB): domain Bacteria; phylum Pseudomonadota; class Alphaproteobacteria; order Rhodobacterales; family Rhodobacteraceae; genus Jannaschia; species Jannaschia rubra. The sequence goes on along the minus strand of NZ_CXPG01000012.1, from coordinate 319,107 downwards.
CGATGCAGATCGTGCCGCGTGGCGCGTTGTCGAGCATGGTCGCCCTCCCGGGATTGGACAGGAGGCACATAGCATGAATGCCGCAACGCAGCAAGCGTATCGGCAATTTTAATACTCTATGAGTGAGAGTGTAGAAACAATCCTACCGAAGCGTGCCGATCACATATGTCGGCTCTACCCCCGTTTCCAACAGATAGCGCGCCAGCCGGTCCGGATCGGGGTTGCCGCCCACGACCGTTCCGGTTTCGAAAGCACCGAGGCCGCCCGAGATGAACAGCAGGTCCAGATCCTCGCCCATCGCGCCGGCGGCATCGGTCGCAGGGCCGTCGCCCATGGCCAGGATGGCATCGTCGGGGATCTCCTCGATTGCATGCAGGCGCCGGCGGGCCAGGTCGTAGATCGGCGGATGGGGTTTGCCGAAATAGAGGCTCTCGCCTCCCATCTCGGTATAAAGCCGCGCGATCGCGCCAGCGCACCATTCGCGAACCTCGCCCCGGTCCACTACGATGTCGGGGTTGGCGCAGAGCAGCTTCAACCCCCGGGTCTTGGCCGCCAGCAACTGCGGGCGCAGGTCGGACGGATCGGCCTGTGGGTCGAAGGGGCCGGTGCAGACGATCCCCTCCGCTTGGTCCAGCGGGACGCGTTCGATGTTCAGGGGGTCGGACAGGATGGCCGGAACCTCGAAAAAGCCCGCATCGTGGGCGGGGCCCAAATGCCAGACGCGGCGGCCCACGGCGCCGTCGAACATCGCGACCCGCGCCGAATCGCCCGAGGTCGCGATGTCGTCGTAGCAGTCCTCCGGCACGCCGAAACCCACGAGCTGTCGCGCCACGCCGGCGCGGGGTCGAGGGGAGTTGGTCACGAAGATCACCCGCCCGCCCGTCGCGCGGAAAGCGCGCAGTGCCTCGACCGCGCCGGGAATGGCGCGGACGCCGTCGTGGGCGCAGCCCCAGAGGTCCACGAACAACGCGCGGTAGCGGTCCGATATTTCGGACAGGGAATCGATGATCTGCATGGGTGGCGGCTTTCCGTCTCGGTCAGGGTCGCCCCGCTTCTACAGCACAGGGCGACCCGGTCCAGTCAGACGCCCGAGACGGCGAGCATCTGCGCCTCGGTCGGGGTAAGGTAGGGGATGCGCGGCGCGCCGAAGCCCGTGCCGGTGGCCGTATGCGGAAACAGCCGCCCCATGTCGGCCAGCATCGTGCGGTTCAGGCAGCGGTTGGTGGCGCGGGCGGGATGATAGCTTTCGACCGCCAGCCCCCCGGCCAGCACGGCCTCCTGCCCGGCGCAGGCGATGCCGTATATCGTGACCTCTCCGTGCGGGACGATGGCGGTGACGGCGTGGCCATCCTCGAACGCGGAAAGGGGCGCGAAGGCCAGCGTTCCGCCGACCAGCGGACGGCAGCGCGGGCTGTCGATCAGGATTTGGGCGTGACTGCCCAGCAGCACGTCCTGTTCGGGACCGGAGGCACCGAAGGCGCGGGCCGCCACGCGGTAGAACATCGGCCGTTCGCCCGCCGAGAGGTAGCTGCGCGACCCGATCCAGTCGATCTGCGCGGTACCGCCTCCGCGCGTCATCACACGATCGCCGGGGATCAGATCCTCGACCGCGACGGGGCCGTGCAGGCCCCGCAGCATGGCCCCCCGCGCGAAGCTGGAGACGGCGGCCTCCATCTCGGGCGTGTCGGGAAGGGCGCGCCGGTCCCATGTGGCGGCGCCCCGGTCGTCGATCCAGGCCAGGTCGTAATGCGCCAGCGCGCGTGCATCGTCATGAACGGATGCAGAAGACAGGCCGGGAACCGGGCTGTAGGATGCGGACGGAAGCCGCTGATAGGCAGTCATGGCAGTTTCATTCCGGCAGCAGCGGCCCCCACCGCTGACCGCGGTTTTACCGCGCGGGGGCGCGTCCGGTCCACGGCAAAGGGCGAAACAATCGGTTTCCGGGGGCCGTTCCGATGCCGATCCGTGCATGATAGGGGCTGGGCATGAACAGCTCCGACACCCCCCTCAGCCAGGCCCGCCGCGCACTGGAGGCCGAGCGCTCGAAGGAGGCGCGCGATTTGCTGGGTCCGCTGCTGGAGGCGCGGCCAGGCATGGTGGAGGCATGGCTTCTGCTGGCCCGCGCCCGTGCCGCGCTGGGCGAGGATGACGCCGCCCGCGAGGCTTTCGGCCGCTGCGCCACACTGGCGCCGAAGGAGCCCGTGGTCTGGCTGGAGCGCGCCCTGTTCGAAGGCGCGCGCGGCCAGGGCGGGCAGGTGGTGCGGGAGGCGCGCAGGGCCGGCGTGGCGCAGGCGCTGGCGACGATGGTGCAGGCGGCCGCGTCGGGCAAGGGCGCACGGGCGACGGGGGCGGGGGCGGCCACGCGGGCCGACTTGGCCGCCCTGTCGCAAGGCGGCAATTTGCGCGCGGTCGAGGCGCGGGCGGTCCCGTTGCTGCGCGCGCGGCCGGGCGCCGCCGTCTGGGGGTTGCTGGCGCAGGCACGGCTGGCGGCGGGGCGGACGGGCCCGGCGGCGGAGGCATTCCGGCAGGGCCTGCGGCTGGAACCCTATGCAGTCGATCTGCGGCTGGGGCTGGTGCGGGCGTTGCAGGCGCAGGGCGACGTCCTGCCCGCGCTGGTCGAGGCACGGCAGGCGGCGCGGATGGCGCCTTTGCTGCCCGCCGCACAACTGATCCACGGGCGGCTGTCGTTGCAGGCGGGGCTGGCCGACCGGGCGGCCGCCATCGCGGCCGAGGTGCTGGCCCGGCGCCCGACCGACGACGCGGCGCTGGCGCTTGCGGCGGAGGCGGCGATGCAGGCGGGGCGAGCCGAGGAGGCGCTTGCCCATGCCCGCGCGCGCAAGCCCGACGCACCGGCGGCAGCGGCCATGCTGGCGAAGGCGCTGGCCGATGCGGGCCGGGCGGAGGAGGCGCTGGCCGTCCACGACGCGCATCTGGCGCGCACCCCCGACGACAGTGCCACGCTGACCGCGCGGGGGCAGTTGCGGCAGTCAACCGGCGACGCGGCGGGTGCGGAGGCCGACCTGCGCGCGGCCATCGCCGCCGATCCCCGGAACGGTACCGCATACCGGGCGCTCGCCTACGGGGTGCGGCTGGCGGCGGACGATCCGGCGGTGGGCGCGATGCAGGCAGCGCTTGCGGGCGACCTGCCGGCGTTCGACCGGCGGATGATCGACTATGCCCTTGGCCGGGCATTGCAGCGCGACGATCCCGACGCGGCTGCCGCGCATCTGGCGAAGGCGAATGCCTCGATGCTGCGAAGCTATCCCCACGACCCCCGCCCCATTCGCGCCCAGTGGGAGCGGATCGCCACTCGCGACTGGCCCCTGCTGCGGGCGGCGACGGAGACAAGCGGGGCCACGGCCGCGCCGATCTTCGTCACCGGCTTGCCCCGGTCGGGAACCACGTTGGTGGAGGCCATCCTGTCGTCGCACCCCGAGGTCGCGGCGGGCGGAGAGCTTGCCGTGCTGCGCCATACGGCCAGGCCCTTGCGCGACCTGCTAGCCGGAGGCGCGGTGCCGGATGAGGCCGCGCTGAGGCGGGCCGGCGAGGCCTATGACGCGGCGGCGCGGAGGAAAGCGGGAGAGTGTACGCTTCGGCTGACGGACAAGTCGATCCAGTCGTTCCTGGAGATCGGGCTGATCCGCGCGATCCTGCCCCGCGCGCGCGTCGTGGTCGTCACCCGCGACCCGCGCGATACCGGCCTGTCGATCTGGCGCAATCATTTCCACGACGGCACCCACCGCTATGCCGCTTCGCAGGAAGGGATCGCCGACCGGATCGGGCTGTTCCATGACGCCATCGCCTTTTGGCGGCAGGAGACACCCGGGGCGTTCCACGAGATCGCCTATGAGGCGCTGCTGGACGCGCCCGAGGAGCAGGCGCGCGCGCTGCTGGCGGCCTGCGGGCTGGACTGGGACGCGCGCGTCCTGTCGTTCCACGAACGCGCCGGCCGGGTCGAGACCTTGAGCTTCGCGCAGGTCCGCCAGCCGCTCTACCGGTCGTCGCGGGGAGGGTGGCAGGCGGCGAGGGAGGAGATCGCGGAGTTGATTGCGGGATTGGAGGCGAGGGGGTTGGTGGAGGGGTAGGGGTTGGTAGGAGAAGTCTTGTCGCATCTCGGTGCGCCGAATTCGCCGGAGTAGTAGTTTGATGACTCTTGAAGGCTGGAGGTTTCTTCAAGGCAGGCTGGCGGGGCTGGGTCGGAACAAAGATCTGGTGAAGGCTGACGGACCTCACGCTCCAACCTATAGCAACAGCGGTTAGCCGTTCGATAAACTATGTGTTTCGATAGTAATTTAGGTAGCGCCGCGGACTATGTCCCTAATCACGGTTACCAGTATCGAGCGAACTAGAATGGCTTCTTCCTTGTGAGATATTTGCAAAGAGGGATGCCAATTTTCTGCCCGCTTAGCCGATTGATGAAAGAGATATCCACGCAAGTTTACAAGCCAATGAATTACGTTAGCAGGCGTTCGAGAAGTCAGCAAATCGAGGACCGTCTCTTCACTAATATCTCCACCATGCACGAAATAGCGAGCATGTCTTTCAGCGCCCTTTATAGCCGCAACTAAACTATCTGACTTATAATAGATTTTCTCAACATCGGCAGCTCTAAATTTCCCCTCAGCGAACTCATGCTCCAAGGATAATAGAAAGTGGCGCAGGGCTTCTTGGTATTTACAATTTTGAAATAAATCTTCTCCCATTCTGAATATGCTAAGAGTAAGGAGCGCTTTCCCAGTGCCTTTTAACGCCTCGCTCGTGAGCGACGTCAGGTCCGAGACGGACAACGTAGATTGCCTGATCTGGTTTGGCTCGAAGTTTAGCTTGAAAGAGAAAATTAGTTTTCGCTTACTCGCCCCGTTCCGGATAAACCACGACCATTCCAGTCTCCGGAAGTCAAGCCCAATCAATCCAAAAGGGGCAAGATAACCTTCTATGCGACACAAAGCATCCATCAACTCAGTGCATCTATCATCAGGCGGTTCTATGATAGTCCAATCACAACCGTTAGCTGCGCGCGAAAAAAGCTTCGGAACTAATTCAGCGTCTGTTTTACAAGAAGCTACGACACTACAAAGAAGCCCATTACTTCCTCGCTCAAACTCAAAATCAATGTTCTTCTGGTGGAAAGAACAGGCCGCCGCAATTGGCAATCTAGAGTTTGCTGGCGCACTAACGCTGACCCAAACTTCCTCTTCTGTTCTCGCTTCGAAAAGCGCCATCTCAAGTGCCATCTTTAAAAGATGGCGCTTTCCTTCAAGCATTTTTAAATTTAACACTCTTTAGCCGTTCATTGCAAGCATCTGTGAAGTTTCTGAGGACTTCGACGAATTATTAGATCGCTTTCAGATGGTAATACTGACAAAAACTTCCTTAAAAGGCAACTTGGTCCCGGAAAGCCACCCCTCCCTCACCCCCCGTCCGTCTCCTCGCCCAGAAACTCCTCCACCACGTCCGTCAGCGTCAGGTCCGGATCGAAGGTGCCGGTGCGCAGGAAGGCCAACACCTGGCCGATGACGAGGGGCTGGTTCATCATGAAGGTGTGGGTCACGGGCAGGGCGATGTGGTCGTCCATGCCCTCCACCCGCGTCGAGGCGACGGAGACCTTGCCGTCGTCGGGGCCGGGCAGGATGGTCGAGAAGACGGGGCTGAGGCTGCGGGTGCCGGCGATGACGCCCACGCCGGGCCAGACGGGGCCCAGCTGCGCGGGCAGACCGTCGGTGGCCATCTCCAACCCCGCGGGGCCATTGATCCATTCGAAGGCCGCGACCTCGCCCAGAACGTCCACGATCTCGGACCCGTGGTTCGGCGGGGCCATCATCACGGTGCGGCCAAGACGGGGCAGGTCGTTGCGGGGCATCCAGTCGCGCAGCAGGATCGCGCCCATGGAATGGGTGACGAAGTGGATCCGTGGCGACAGCCCGCAGCGGGCGATGGCGCGGGGCAAGGCCGCGTCGGCCAGTTCGCGGACCGTGCCGGAGCTGGAATCGTAATCGCTGTTGACGACGCGGTAGTCGCTGGCGCGGAGGGCTTCCTCCATCACCAGAAGGGAGGCGTCGCTGCGCGCGAGGCCGTGGAGGAGGACGACGCAGTCGGGCACGGCGCCCGCCCGGGCGGGCAGGGCGGCAAGCATGAGGAGGAGGGCGAGGCGGAGCATCCCCGGCATCTAGTGCGCGGCGGCGACGCGCGCTAGGGACGGGGGATGAGCCGACCCATCCGCATCGCGGCGCGCGCCGTTCTGATCCACGACGACCGGCTGCTTTTGGTCAACGCCTGGCCTGGCCCCACGAGCGACCTGTGGTGTGCGCCGGGAGGCGGAGCGGAGCCGCATGTCGGCCTGCCCCAGACCCTCATCCGCGAGGTGCGCGAGGAGACGGGGCTGGAGATTTCGGTCGGCGAGCCATGCCTGATCAACGAATGGCATAGCCCGGAGCGGGGCATGCATCAGGTCGAGGTGTTCTTTCGCTGCCGCCTTGTCGCCGGGGCGCTGGACGATGCCTGGCGCGACCCGGAAGGGATCGTGACCCGCCGCCGTTGGGTCACGCGGGCGGAGGTGGAGGGGCTGCACCTGCGGCCCCTGACCCTGCCCTCGGTCGCCTGGGAAGCGGGCGGCGCGGTCTATGACCCGCTGGAGCGGATGGTCGAGTAGCGAAAGGTCGCGAGCGCGATCCCGGCGAGGACGAGCGCGCCGGAGGCCAGGGCGCGGGGCGGCGGAACCTCGGCCAGCAGCGCCGCACCGAGGAGGGTGGCGATCACCGGCACCGCGAGTTGCGCCACGCCCGCCGTGGCGATTCCCATGCGCGGCAGCACCCGGAACAGCAGGGCATAGCCCAGCCCCGAGGCGATAGCGCCCGACGCCGCCGCCATCAGCGCGCCGAAGGCCGTGACCGGCGCGCCCCACCAGAAGGGCGCGGCCAGCGCGAAGGCCAGCGTCGCGATGAGGAAGTTGCCGGCGGAGCCTGCGAGGGGACGCGGCTCGGACCGGCCGGCGAGGGAATAGGCGGCCCAGCCGAGCCCCGCCGCGACCATGAGCGCCACGTCGAGCGGGCGGGCTGCCACCCCGCCGCCCGGCAGCAGGAGCCAGACGAGACCGCCAAGGGCCAGCGCCATGCCGGCGAGGCGGAGCGGTCCCGTCGGTTCCCCGCGCAGGAGCGAGAGGGCAAAGAGGCCGAGCTGCACCGTAGCGAACAGGATCAGCGCGCCGAGCCCCGCGTCGAGGCTGCGGTAGGCGAGCGAGAAGCCCAGCAGGTAGACCGAGAGCGCCGCCGCCGCGCCCCAGCGGCGGGTGCCGGTCAGCGTGATGCCCCGTCGGGCCGCGAGCGCCGTGAGCACCGCGGCCCCCGCCGCCACGCGGATCACGGCGAAGACCAGCGGGTCCGTCCCGTCCAGCACCCCCGCCCGCGTGAGGATCGAGTTCGCCGCGAGGAATACGAGCGCCGTGGCGGTGAGGAGGACGAGTGGCATCGGGTCAGCCGCAGGCGTCGCGGCCCTCCGCGCTGAGCGCGTAGGTGCCGGGGGCGGTGCGGGCGAACCAGCCGTAGTGGTTGTCGCGCATGATCCGGGTGGCATTGGGGATGCCGGTGGCGTCGCGCACGTCGCGGCCGCGGCAGGGGCCTTGGACGGCGAGGTGGCGGGCGAGGACCATGGCGTCCTGACGGTAGGCGGTGACGAGACCCGCGCCCGTGGCACCGCCCGGCGACGGGTCGCCCCGGCGGGCGGCGAATTCGCGGAGCAGGCGTTCGCGGGGCTTCGTGGTCAGGCGCGGACGGAAGGGGCCGGGGTCGCAGTGGACGGTCACGAGACCGTCCGACAGCCGCACTGTCAGCACTCCGAGGCCCAGCCGGCGGGCGAGTTTCAGGTTCGCGCGCAGCGCCTTCCACCCGCGCGCGCCGCCCGCGTCGGGCACGGCGAGGTAGACATGTGGCGTCACCGCCTGCCGATCGATGCCCTGATGGAGGAGGGCGAGGCTGAAGGCGGTCTTGAGTTCGACGATCACCGGGGGGTCGTCGTCGCGCAGGGCCACGACGTCGGCGGGGCCGATCTCTCCCTTCACAGCGTAGCCCTGACCTTCGAGGAAGGTCTTGATCGGCGGATAGAGGTCGGTCTCTTGCATGGCACCCGTGACAAGCCGGTCGGCGCGCGTTAAGGCCGCGCCGACCTGATTTCAACGCACGGACCCCTGCCATGACCACCCTCGTCTTCGGACACAAGTCCCCCGATACCGATTCCACCGGCAGCGCCATCGCCTGGGCCTGGTACATGAACGAAGTCGTGGGCACCGAGGCCGAGCCCGCCCTGCTGGGCGAGCCGAACACCGAAGCGACCTGGATGCTGGAGCGGTGGAACCTGCCCAAGCCGCGGATCATCGCGGATCTGGAGGAAGGGCAGCGCTGCGTCGTCGTCGACACCAACAACCCCGCCGAACTGCCCGATGGCATCGCCGAGGCGGACCTGTGCCAGATCATCGACCATCACCGGCTGGTGGGCGGGCTGGAGACGCTGGGGCCGATCGACATCACCATCCGTCCGCTGGCCTGCACCGCCACGATCATGGCCGACCTGATGGGCCAGTCGCTGTCGTCGGCGCCGGAAGGCATCCGGGGCGCGATGCTCACCTGCATCCTGTCGGACACGCTGGAGTTCCGCTCGCCCACCACCACCGATCACGACCGCGCGCTGGCCGAGCGGCTGGCGTCGGACCTGGGCGTCGATATCCCCGAGTTCGCCGCGGAGATGTTCGCGGCCAAGTCGGACGTGTCGGCCTGGTCGGAGGAGGCGCTGCTGCGGATGGACTCCAAGGAGTTCGACATGGAGGGGACGAAGCTTCGCGTGTCGGTGCTGGAGACGACGTCGCCCGCCGCGATCCTGCAGCGCAAGGACGCGTTGGTCGCCGCGATGCCCAAGGTGGCCGAGGAGGACGGGGTGGAGCGCGTTCTGCTGTTCGTCGTCGACATTCTGGCCGAGGAAGCGACGTTGCTGGTCCCAGACACTCTGACGCAGGCAGTGGCCGAGGCGAGCTTCGGCGTCACCGTCACGGGTGATACCGTGGTCCTGCCGGGCGTGATGAGCCGCAAGAAGCAGATCATTCCCGTCCTCACGATGTGATGGCCCGTTCGGCCCGGAACAAAGGCCGGGCCGGGTCGTTTTCCCTTCGAACCCGAAACGTCAGAACGGGAGGAGGGGACATGACCGCGACATCGACGAGCGCATCGAAGGGGCCGGGATCGGCCGAGGTGACGGGCTTCTACGAAGAGGATACCGGCAGCATCCAGTATGTCGTCTCGGACCCGGCCACGAAGAAGGCCGCGTTGATCGACGTGGTCATGGGTTTCGACCCCAAGGCCGCGCAGACCGACACCGCGCAGGCCGACCGCATCCTGTCGCATGTGCGCGACCGGGGGCTGACGGTGGAATGGGTGCTCGACACGCACCCCCACGCCGATCACCTGATGGCCTCGGACTATCTGCGCGGCAAGACGGGCGCGCCCAATGCTATCGGCGCCAAGGTGGCCGGGATCGCGGAGTTGTGGCGCGACCTCTATCACATGCCCGACGCCTTCGATCCGGAGCGCGATTTCGACCGGCTGTTTGCGGATGGCGACACTTTTCACATCGGCGAATTGCCCGTGCGGGTGATGCTGTCGCCGGGGCACACGCTGGGGTCGATCACCTATGTTGTGGGGCATGACGCGGCCTTCGTGCACGATACCTTCATGCAGCCCGACGCGGGAACCTCGCGCGCGGATTTTCCCGGCGGGTCGGCGGCGAAGCTCTATGACAGCTTGCAGGAAATCCTGACGCTGCCCGACGACACGCGTCTGTTCGTAGGCCACGACTACGGCACAGACGACCGGCCGGAGCCTGCCTGGGAAGCGACCGTGGCCGAGCAGCGAACGGAGAACAAGCACATCGGTGGGGGAACGTCGCGCGAGGATTACGTCGAACGGCGCGAGGCACGCGACCGGACGCTGCCCCTGCCGGACCGGATGCTGCACGTCTTGCAGATGAACCTGCGCGCCGGGCGCCTGCCCGAGACGGAGGCGGACGGCAACCGATACCTGAAGATCCCCCTCAACCGCTTTGCACAGGAGGTTCCGGAATGAATCGCGACCAGACCGAAGACGGCACCATCGTCACCATGACCCCGCAGGAGGTGTCGGATGCGATAGACAGGCGCGAGATCGTCCTGATCGACGTGCGGACGCCGCAGGAGTTCAGCTTCGAGCGCATTCCCGCCGCGTTGCTGTCGCCCATGCAATCCTTCGACCCCGCCTATCTGCCGGGGCAGGCTGACAAGCGGATCGTGCTGCATTGCGGGTCGGCGGTGCGGTCGGGGAAGGTGGCGGAGCAGTGCCTCAAGGCGGGCTTCGACGAGATCGCGCACATGGAAGGCGGGTTGGCCGCCTGGAAGGAAGCGGGGCTGGAGTACACCGGCACCGACATGGGGACGGGCGCGCCGAAGGCGATGCGGAAGGAATAGGCGTCAGGGCACGCGCGCCAGGCGTTCCTCCAGCACGTCGAAGGGGACGCCGGGCACATCCTTTGCGCCCCGGATCACCAGCGAGGTCTTGACGCTGGCGACGTTGTCGGCGGCAGTCAACTCACCCGTCAGGAACGACTGGAAGGTCGAGAGATCGGGGGCCACGCACTTCAGGATGAAGTCGATCTCCCCGTTCAGCATGTGACATTCGCGCACGAGCGGCCAGTCGCGGCAGCGGGCCTCGAACGCGGAAAGGTCGGTTTCCGCCTGTCGAGCGAGGGAGACCATGGCGAAGACCTGCACCTCGAACCCGAGGGCGCGGGCGTCGACATCGGCGTGATAGCCCTGGATCAGACCCGCCTCCTCCAGCGCGCGGACACGGCGCAGACAGGGCGGGGCGGAGATGCCGACCCGCCGGGCCAGTTCCACGTTCGTCATGCGCCCGTCGGCCTGAAGCTCCGACAGGATCTGGCGGTCGATGGGGTCGAGCTTGGCGGCGGGCATGTCACGGTCCTGATCGTTGCGGGCTTTGCGTTCATGTCACATGACGGGGCTGCGCGCGCAACAATGTTTCACGATAGCGCAAGATTATTTTGTGGCGGTTCGCTATCCGGGCCGGGGGTTCCCCAGTCGCCCGCGAGAGCCTAGATCGGGGGCAAGTCGAAAGGATCGTGACATGACAGATACGCGCCATTCCAAGGTTCTCATCATCGGGTCCGGCCCCGCTGGATACACCGCCGCCGTCTATGCCAGCCGCGCCATGCTGGAGCCGCTTGTGGTGCAGGGCATCCAGCCGGGCGGACAGTTGACCATCACCACCGAGGTGGAGAACTGGCCGGGCGATGCGATGGTCATGGGACCGGACCTGATGGAGCGGATGGAGGCGCATGCCAAGTCGGTGGGCGGCGAGATCGTGTCGGACCACATCGCCTCGCTCGACCTGTCGAAGCGGCCGTTCACGGCGGTCGGCGACAATGGCACAACCTATACCTGCGACGCGCTGATCTTGGCGACGGGGGCGCAGGCGCGGTGGCTGGGCCTGCCGTCGGAGGAGCATTTCAAGGGCTTCGGAGTTTCGGCCTGCGCGACTTGCGACGGGTTCTTCTATCGCGGCAAGGAAGTGGCGGTGATCGGCGGCGGCAACACGGCGGTCGAGGAGGCGCTGTTCCTGACCAAGTTCGCCAGCAAGGTGACGCTCGTGCATCGCCGCGACACCCTGCGCGCCGAGAAGATCCTGCAGGACCGCCTGTTCCGCAATCCGAAGGTCGAAATCGTCTGGGACCATGCGGTCGACGAGATCCTCGGGTCCGACACACCGCGCGGGGTCGAGGGGGTGCGCCTGAAGCACACCGGCACCGGCGAGACGCGCGAGATCGCGGTGGACGGGGTCTTCGTGGCGATCGGCCATGCGCCCGCGTCGGGTCTGGTGAAGGACTGGCTGGACCTGCATCACGGCGGCTATGTCGTCACGCAGCCCGACAGCACGGCCACGAGCATCCCTGGCGTCTTTGCCGCGGGCGACCTGACGGATCATATCTATCGCCAGGCGGTGACTTCGGCAGGCATGGGATGCATGGCCGCGCTGGAGGCGGAGCGGTTCCTGGCGGAACACGGGCAGGACAGCGCCATCGAGCAGGACCAGACCTTGCCCCTGGGATACGGCGCCCCCGTCGGGGAGCCGGCGGAATGAAGGCCCTGGCGGTTCTGGCGTTGCTGGGGCTCGCGGCCTGCGGCGGGTCGGGGGCCACGGCGCCCGCGCGGGCCGTGGCGGCGGGGGGCGTCTGCCCCGACGCGGACCCGGCGCGCGACGGTCCGCTCGTCGATGCGATCCGCACGGGCGACGCGCGCCCCGTGCAGGCCGCGCTGGCCCGCGATCCGGCCGACGCGCGCGCCCGCGCGGCGCTGGCCATCGTCACGGGGCAGGGAAGGCCCGACCCCGATCAGGCCGCCTGTTTCGCGCCCTATCTGGAAGGCGCCGCCTGAAAATCGAGGCCCGCCGCCGCCCGCATGTCGGCTCTGCGCGGCGCGCGGCTTGAACTCCGCGCGCCGTTGCGGCTAGAGGCCCCCATCCGTTTGCCTCGTGCGCTCCAGAAAGTTTGTGCCATGACCATTGAATCGTCGAACCTTGCCCCCATCCCGGAACTCTACGTCAACCACGAGAGCGCCCAGAAGCTGAAGCGCGAGGCCGGGGAGATGGTCAGCTGGGACATGACCCCGCGCCAGATCTGCGATCTGGAGCTTCTGATGAATGGCGGCTTCAATCCGCTGACGGGGTTCCTGGGCAAGGACGACTACGATGGCGTCGTCAACGACATGCGGCTGGCCGACGGCACGCTCTGGCCCATGCCCATCACGCTCGACGTGTCGGAAAAGTTCGCCGAGAAGATCGAGCCGGGCAAGGACATCGCCCTGCGCGACCAGGAAGGCGTGATCCTGGCCACGCTGTCGGTCACGGACATCTGGACGCCCGACAAGTCGCACGAGGCCGAAAAGGTGTTCGGTGCCGACGACCTGGCGCATCCGGCGGTGAATTACCTGCACAACGTGGCGGGGCCGGTCTATGTCGGCGGGCGCATCACGGGATTGCAGCCGCCCGTCCACTACGATTTCCGCGGCCGCCGGGACACGCCCAACGAGTTGCGCGCCTATTTCCGCAAGCTGGGCTGGCGGCGCATCGTGGCGTTCCAGACCCGCAACCCGTTGCACCGGGCGCATCAGGAACTGACCTTCCGCGCCGCGCGCGAGGCGCAGGCGAACCTGCTGATTCACCCGGTCGTCGGCATGACGAAGCCCGGCGACGTGGACCATTTCACGCGCGTGCGCTGCTACGAGGCGGTGCTCGACAAGTATCCGCAGGCCACCACGACCATGTCGCTGCTGAACCTGGCGATGCGCATGGCCGGCCCGCGCGAGGCGATGTGGCACGGGCTGATCCGCCGCAACCACGGCTGCACCCACATGATCGTCGGCCGCGACCACGCCGGGCCGGGCAAGAACTCCGCCGGCGAGGATTTCTATGGCCCCTATGACGCGCAGGACCTGTTCCGCGAGCATCAGGACGAGATCGGCATCGAGATGGTCGACTTCAAGCACATGGTCTATGTGCAGGAGCGCGCGCAATACGAGCCCAATGACGAGATCGAGGACCGCGACAACGTCACCATCCTGAACATCTCGGGCACCGAACTTCGCCGCCGCCTGCGCGAGGGGCTGGAGATCCCCGAGTGGTTCAGCTTTCCCGAGGTGGTCAAGGAATTGCGCCGCACCTCTCCGCCGCGGTCGCAGCAGGGGTTCACCGTGTTCTTCACCGGCTTGTCTGGGTCGGGCAAATCCACCATCGCCAACGCCATCATGGTCAAGCTGATGGAGATGGGCGGGCGTCCCGTGACGCTGCTGGACGGGGACGTGGTCCGCAAGCACCTGTCGTCGGAACTGACGTTCTCGAAGGAGCATCGGGACATCAACATCCGCCGCATCGGCTATGTCGCCTCCGAGATCACCAAGAACGGCGGTATCGCCATCTGCGCGCCCATCGCGCCCTATACCGCGACACGCCGGGCCGCGCGCGAGATGATCGAGGCCTATGGCGCCTTCGTCGAGGTGCATGTCGCCACCTCGCTGGAGGAATGCGAGCGGCGCGACCGCAAGGGCCTCTATGCGCTGGCGCGGGCCGGAAAGATCCCCGAATTCACCGGGATCTCCGACCCCTATGAGGAGCCGACGCAGGCGGAACTCGTGGTCGATACCGAAGGCTATGAGGTCGACAACTGTGCGCAGCAGGTGCTCCTCAAGCTCGAATCGATGGGCCTGATCAAGGGTTGAGACGACGACCGACCGCCGGGGGAACGTTTCCGCCGGTGGTCGGTCCAGCCGTTGACGGCCACGGAATCGCCTTATTGGGTTGCACGGACGCAACGCTTCGCGGCGGTGTCGGAAATTTGAAACGTTGTTCGTCGTTTATTCCGGAACAGGCGGACCGCGGGCAGGTTGTTCCTCCAAGCGATGGATGGCGGGCATTGGGCCCGCTGCACCGAACGCCGGAAAGCCGATGCTGAACGATTGCACCATACTGCTGGTCGAGGACGAGGCGCTGATCGCGCTGGACCTCGCCATGACGCTGGAGGACGAGGGCGCGCAGGTCGAGGGACCGTTCGCCACCGTACCGACCGCGTTGCCGGCTTGCTGTGCGGTCGATGTGGCGCTGCTGGATGTGGACCTGTGCGGAACGAAGGTATTTCCCGTAGCCGACAGGCTGATGGCGGAGGGCAAGCCCTTCGTTTTTCATACCGGCCGGCCGGACAGGGAGCTTCTGGCGGGGCGCTACGGCGCGGACGTCACCATCTTGCTGAAACCTACCCGGAGCGCGCAGATCGTCGAGGCGCTGCGCGAGGCGTTGGACCGGGCGCGGGCCCGCGTACACTGAGGCGGTAAGACGAAAGGACCTCCCGACACAAATCGGGAGGTCCTATTCGTTCGGGCATCCGACGACGGTTCTGTCAGTGAACGCTTACCGGCGTCATGTCGTTTTCCCGCGCAAGGTTGAAGGCCAGCGCACGGTCGCCCACGAGGGCCACCTGCTCGCCGTCGGCACGGTGGAGAGCGAACAATTCGTCCAGCCCGCCTTCACGCGCCTCGTCCTGCAACGCTTCGGGAAGGTCGTCGAGCGCGATGCGGCGCACGTAGACCAACGATCCGCCCAGGGCTTCGATGTCGGTATGATGGGACATGGTCTTTCCTTTCCCTTGTGAACGCGCCGTCAAATCAGGCTTCGGTCGTCTGGCGGGACGGGGACCTGTCGGGGCGACCCGATTCGATCCTTATCGTCCTGACAACGTTTTCGGGGGCGGAACGGTTCAGATCGACGTGAAGAAGTCCGTTTTCCAGGCCCGCGCCCGCGACATCCACCCCATCGGCCAGCACGAAGGCCCGCTGGAACTGCCGCGCGGCGATCCCGCGGTGCAGATAGACGCGGGCGGTGTCGTCGGCGGACCGGCCGCGGATCACCAGTTGGCGATCCTCGAGCGTGATTGACAGGTCTTCCTTGGCAAAGCCTGCGACGGCCAGCGTGATGCGGAAGCCGGTCTCTCCGGTCTGTTCGATGTTGTAGGGCGGATACCCGTCGTTTCCCGTACGGACGGTTCGTTCCACCAGGCGTTCGAGTTCATCGAAGCCCAGAAGGAACGGATGGGTGCCGAAGGTCGGCTTGGTCATGTCTTCGGGTCCTTTCGCGAAGCGATCCGATCGTCTGCCCCGGCCCAATCCTGCGGCGCCGGGTCTGCCAACAATGTGGGGATGCGGGCGGGCGCGTGCAAGACGGTTGGAACGCAGCCCCGCCCGGTGTAACAGGCGGCCACCCCTGCGCGAAGGCCGATGCCGTGAACGAGACCCCCGGAGAGATGAACCACGAGGACGTGCTGAGGATGCGGCTGGAAGTGCTGCGCCAGGATCACCGCGATCTTGACGTGGCCATCCGCGCGCTGGAGGAGCGGACGAACCCCGACCTGCTGGTGATCCGCCGCCTGAAGCGCCAGAAGCTGCATCTGAAGGACCGCATCGCGCGGATCGAGGATGAGCTGACCCCCGACATCATCGCCTGAGGCCGCCATGACCCGGACACCCCCCGTCGGCATCATCATGGGCTCGACCTCGGACTGGCCCACGATGAAGGGCGCGGCCGACATCCTGGACACGCTGGGCGTCGCGCATGAGGCGCGGATCGTGTCGGCGCACCGCACGCCGGATCGCCTGTGGGACTATGGCCGCGGCGCGGTGGAGCGGGGGCTGAAGGTCATCATCGCGGGGGCGGGAGGGGCCGCGCATCTGCCCGGCATGATGGCGTCCAAGACGCGGCTGCCGGTGATCGGCGTGCCGGTGCGGACAGAGGCGCTGTCCGGAGTCGATTCGCTCTATTCCATCGTGCAGATGCCGCGCGGATTTCCCGTGGCGACCATGGCCATCGGGGCGGCGGGTGCCGTGAACGCGGGGCTGATGGCGGCGGGCATCCTCGCGCTGTCGGACGACGGGCTGGCCGCGCGGCTGGACCGCTGGCGTGCCGACCTGTCGGCCGGCATCCCCGAGGTTCCGGAATGACCGCGCCCCTGCCGCAGGGGGCGGTCATCGGTATCCTGGGCGGCGGGCAGCTGGGCCGGATGTTGTCGGTCGCCGCAAGCCGTCTGGGATACGTCACCCATATCTACGAGCCGGGCGCCGCCCCCGCCGCGCAGGTGGCGCAGGCCTGCACGACGGCAGGCTACGACGACACGGCGGCGCTCGACGCCTTCGCCCGGTCGGTCGACGTCATCACCTATGAGTTCGAGAACGTGCCGGCCGCCGCGCTGGACCTGCTGGAGCAGGCGCGGCCGATCCGGCCCGGGGTAAGGGCGCTGGCCGTCAGCCAGGACCGGCTGGACGAGAAGACCTTTCTGGAAGGGCTGGGGCTGCGATGCGCGCCGTTCCGGGCGGTGGATGACCTGGCCTCGCTGCGCGCGGCGCTGGATGTGATCGGCATGCCCGGGATCCTCAAGACCCGGCGGCTGGGCTATGACGGCAAGGGGCAGGTCCGCATCGACG
Source organism: Jannaschia rubra (assembly GCF_001403735.1). Taxonomy (GTDB): domain Bacteria; phylum Pseudomonadota; class Alphaproteobacteria; order Rhodobacterales; family Rhodobacteraceae; genus Jannaschia; species Jannaschia rubra. The sequence continues at coordinate 302,057 of NZ_CXPG01000012.1, read as the reverse complement.
ATGCCGCCGACGCAGAAGCGGCCTGGGCGGCGATGGAGGGGCAGGACGCCATCCTCGAAGGATTTGTGGACTTCGCGCGCGAGGTGAGCGTGATCGCCGCGCGGGGCCTCGACGGGCAGGTCGTCTGCTACGACCCCGGCGAGAACGTCCACCGGGGCGGCATCCTGCGGACCACCACCGTTCCCGCGACCCTGAGCACGGCGCAGCGCACCGATGCGGCACTGCTGGCGGGGCGCATCCTCAATGCGCTCGACTACGTTGGCGTTCTGGGGGTGGAGCTGTTCGTGACGTCGGACGGCCTGATCGTGAACGAGATCGCGCCCCGCGTTCACAACTCGGGCCACTGGACGCAGGCCGGTTGTGCCGTGGACCAGTTCGAGCAGCACATCCGCGCCGTCGCCGGCCTGCCGCTGGGCGACGGGGGCCGGTATGCGGACGTGGTGATGGAGAACCTGATCGGCGACGACATGAATCGCCTGCCCGACCTGCTGGCCGCGCCGGCCACGCAGGTACATCTCTACGGCAAGGCCGAGGTCCGGCCGGGCCGCAAGATGGGCCATGTGAACCGCATTCGCCGCGGATGACCCCGGCCGCCCGTTCTTTCAGAAATGACGATGACCCGATGACCGAACGCCCGCACCGAAACTTCTATGGCCGCCTGAAGGGCAAGCACCTGAAGGAATCGCACAAGGGCTATCTCGACGCCGATCTGGCTGCGCTGTCGCCCGGCGACGTGGGATGGGAGGCGAATCCGGAACGGCGTCCGCTGGACCTCGGCGCGCTGTTCGGGGGACGGGACGTCTGGCTGGAGATCGGGTTCGGCGGCGGCGAGCACATGCTGCACCAGGCTGCCCGGAACCCGGAGATGGGGATCATCGGGGCGGAGCCCTACATCAATGGCGTGGCGATGCTGCTGGGCAAGCTGCGACAGGCGGAGGTCGACAACGTCCGCATCCATCCGGGCGATGTGCGGGACCTGTTCGATGTGCTGCCCGACGGCTCCATGTCCCGCGCGTTCCTCCTCTATCCCGACCCATGGCCCAAGGCGCGCCACCACCGGCGCCGTTTCGTGACGGCTGAACACCTTGAGCCGCTGGCCCGCGTCCTGCGCCCGGGGGCGGAGTTTCGCGTGGCGACGGACATTCCCGACTACGTCCGCCAGACGCTGGAGGAGGTGCCGCGCCATGGGTTCACCTGGCTGGCCGAGGGGCCGGAGGACTGGCGCGCCCCCTGGGCCGACTGGACGCGGACGCGCTATGAGGCCAAGGCCGTGCGCGAGGGGCGGAGGCCCCATTATCTGACCTTCCGCCGGGACTAGGCCGGCACGTCCCAGGCTGTGCCCGGCAGGATGACGCGGAAACGCGCGGGGTCGATGCCCTGGTCGGCCAGCGCGGCGGCAAGGCCCGCGGGCGGGTCGTCGCGCGCCTCGTCGGTCAGTCGGAAGGTGCCCCAGTGATGCGCCATGGCCCAGCTTGCGCCCAAGGCCCGGAACCCGGTCACGGCCTCGGCGGGGTCCTGATGCTGACCCTTCATGAACCAGCGCGGCGCATAGGCGCCGATGGGCAGGATGGCAAGGCGGTAGGGCCCGTGTTCGGCCGCCGCCGCATAGGGGCGGCCCCGGTCGTAGCCGGTGTCGCCGCTGACGAACAGGCGACCCGCGGGCGTATCCACCGCAAAGGAACACCAGAGCGCATGGCTGCGGTCGCGGGTTCCTCGCGCGCTCCAGTGATGGGCGCGAAGAAGACGGGCGGTCACGCCACCCCCTTCCAGTACGTCGCCCCAATCGCCCGCCCGGGCATCGATGCCGTCGATGGCATCGCGGAGGATGGTGTCGTTACCCAGGGGCGTCAGCACCGGCATGGCGCGGCGGCCGTGCAGGCGGCGCAGGGTATCGATGCACATGTGGTCGTAGTGGTTGTGCGACAGCAGCACCACGTCGATGGGCGGCAGGGCATCCCAGGCGATGCCCGGTGCGGTCACGCGAGCGGGTCCGGCAAAGCTCACAGGGCTGGCGCGATGGGACCAGACGGGGTCGAGCAGGATGTTGATGCCGCCCGCCTGGATCAGGACCGTGGCGTGGCCCACCATCGTCACCCGCAGGTCCGCCGTCCGGGCATCGGGGATGGCGGCGGTGACGGCGACATGGTCGGGCCATGGCGCGCGGTCACGCTGCCACTGCCAACGCAGCAGGTCGCCGAACCCGCGGGGCAGCGTCCCGCCGGGATTGAAGAAGCGGGTTCCGTCGAAATGGTCGGTGATCGGCCCGTTGTAGTAGCGATTGCCCGCCGTGGCCCGCCGGACGGACCAGCCGGAGGCGGCCAACGCGGCGCCGAGGCCGATCAGGGTGCGGCGTTTCATGGCGCGCAACATAGGGGGCGGGGCATGGGTGGAAAGCGTAGAAGCCTCCGGCGGTGATATTCGACATGCGAAGACGGCGATGGACGTGCCCGGGCGGGGCCGTTATCCCCCGTGCCGACCCATGGGAGGATCTTCATGAGCCATGCATCCGGCCACCCCCTGACCGCCACGGCGAGCGGCCCCCTGACGGGCGCGGCGCATGTGCCCGGCGACAAGTCCATCAGCCACCGCAGTCTGATCCTGGGCGCGATGGCGGTGGGCGAGACGCGGATCACGGGCTTGCTGGAGGGGCAGGACGTGCTGGACACGGGGGCGGCGATGCGGGCGTTCGGCGCCTCGGTCGAGAAGGCGGGCGAGGAATGGGTGGTGCGTGGCGTGGGCGTCGGCGGATTGATGGAGCCCGAGGACGTCATCGACTGCGGGAACTCGGGGACGGGGGTGCGGCTGCTGATGGGCGCGGCGGCGACGCATGGGTTCTCGGTGACTTATACCGGCGACGCCTCGCTGCGGAAGCGGCCCATGGCGCGGGTGACGGAGCCGCTGTCGCTGTTCGGCGCGGCCGCCTACGGGCGGTCGGGCGGGCGGCTGCCCATGACGGTGGTGGGGGCGGGCGACCCGGTGCCGGTCCGTTATGCCACGCCGGTGGCCAGCGCGCAGGTCAAGTCGGCAGTCCTGCTGGCCGGGCTGAACGCGCCGGGCGAGACCGTGGTGATCGAGCGGGAGGCGACGCGCGACCACAGCGAGCGGATGCTGCGCGGCTTCGGCGCCGAGATCGACGTGCGCCGCACGGCGGAGGGTCACGAGATCACGCTGGTCGGGCGGCCCGAGCTGTCGCCCCAGACCATCGCCGTACCCCGCGATCCGAGTTCCGCCGCCTTTCCCGTCTGCGCCGCGCTGATCGTTCCGGGGTCGGACGTGCTGGTGCCGAACATCGGCCTGAACCCCACGCGCGCCGGGCTGTTCGAGACGCTGCGCGAGATGGGCGCGGACCTGACCTATGAGAACCCGCGCGAGGAGGGGGGCGAGCCTGCGGCTGATCTGCGCGCGCGGTTCTCGCCCGACATGCACGGCATCGAGGTGCCGCCCGACCGCGCGGCGAGCATGATCGATGAATACCCCATCCTTTCGGTCGTCGCGGCCAATGCGGCGGGCACCACGGTCATGCGGGGCGTGGCCGAGTTGCGCGTCAAGGAATGCGACCGGATCGACGCCATGGTACAGGGCCTGCGCGGCTGCGGCGTCGCCGTGCGCGACGGGCCCGACTGGTGGGAGGTGGACGGGCGCGGGCCCGGCGGGGTGCCGGGCGGGGCCATGGTGGCGGTGCATCTGGACCACCGGATCGCGATGAGCTTCCTCGTCGCCGGGATGGCCGCGCGGGAGGCCGTGACGGTGGACGACGCGGGGCCGATCGCCACCTCGTTCCCGATCTTCCGCGCGTTGATGGAGCGGCTGGGGGCAGCGTTCGAGGAGCGCGGATCGTGACCGGCCCGTTCACCGTGGCCATCGACGGACCGGCGGCGGCGGGCAAGGGGACCGTCGGCCGCGCCGTGGCGGCGCGGTTCGGGTTCCGGCATCTGGATACGGGGCTTCTCTACCGCGCGGTCGGGGCCCGGGTCCTGGCGGGGGCCGAACCGGTGGCCGCCGCGCGCGACCTGACGCCGGAGGACCTGACGGTGGAGGGCCTGCGGACGCAAGCGGTGGCGCAGGCGGCAAGCGAGGTGGCCGTCATCCCCGAAGTGCGCGCGGCGCTGGCGGAGTTCCAGCGCTGGTTCGCCCGCATGGACGGGGGCGCGGTGCTGGACGGACGCGACATCGGCACCGTCATCGTGCCGGACGCGGAGGTGAAGCTGTTCGTCACCGCATCGGCCGAGGTGCGGGCGGACCGCCGGTTCCTGGAGCTGTCGCCTGGCGATCCCGCGCTGACGCGGGCGGCGGTGCTGGCCGACGTGGAGGCACGGGACGCGCGCGACATTGGACGCGCGGAGTCCCCGCTGATCGCGGCTGCGGACGCCACGATCATCGACACGTCGTGCCTTTCGATCGAGGATGCGGTCGAAGCCGCCACCGCCCGTGTGGCCGAGAAGCTGGCCCGCCGATGACGTGCGCGCCCCTTGCGCTGCGCCCGAATTTCGCCTAACCCCCCGCGCGTCACCGACCGTCCAGGCACCATGCGGCCAGCCCCGCGTCCGCCCGGACTTTCACCCGACCAATCCCCAAGACCGGCGGAGACAACCGCGCGGCCGGAAACATCGAACAAAGGAATAGACACAGCCATATGGCTCAGAATGCATCCATGGAGGAGTTCGAGGCCCTCTTGAACGAAAGCCTCGAAATCGACACGCCGCAAGAAGGCAGCGTGGTCAAGGGCAAGGTTCTCGCCATCGAGGCGGGACAGGCCATCATCGACGTCGGCTACAAGATGGAAGGCCGCGTCGATCTCAAGGAATTCGCCCAGCCCGGCGAAGCGCCCGAAATCGAAGTCGGCGATGAGGTCGAAGTCTTCCTGCGGAACGTCGAGAACGCCCGCGGCGAAGCCGTCATCAGCCACGAGATGGCCCGCCGCGAAGCCGCGTGGGACCGTCTGGAAGAAGCCTACGGGAAGGAAGAGCGCGTCGAGGGCGCCATCTTCGGCCGCGTCAAGGGCGGGTTCACCGTCGATCTGGGCGGCGCCGTGGCGTTCCTGCCGGGCAGCCAGGTCGATGTGCGCCCCGTGCGCGACGCGGGTCCGCTGATGGGCCTGAAGCAGCCGTTCCAGATCCTCAAGATGGACCGTCGCCGGGGCAACATCGTCGTCTCGCGCCGCGCCATCCTGGAGGAGAGCCGCGCCGAGCAGCGTGCGGAGGTCATCGGCAACCTGGCCGAGGGCCAGACCGTCGACGGCGTCGTCAAGAACATCACCGAGTACGGCGCCTTCGTCGACTTGGGCGGTGTGGATGGCCTGCTGCACGTCACCGACATGGCCTGGCGCCGCGTCAACGACCCGCGGGAGATCCTGTCGATCGGCGAGACCGTCAAGGTGCAGGTCATCAAGATCAACAAGGAAACCCATCGTATCAGCCTGGGCATGAAGCAGCTTCAGGACGATCCCTGGGACACCGTGATCGCGAAGTACCCGCTGGATTCGACGCACACCGGCCGCGTCACGAACATCACCGATTACGGTGCATTCGTGGAGCTTGAGGCGGGGGTCGAGGGCCTTGTCCACGTCTCCGAGATGTCCTGGACCAAGAAGAACGTCCATCCGGGCAAGATCGTCTCCACCTCGCAAGAGGTCGAGGTCATGGTGCTGGAGATCGACACCGCCAAGCGCCGTGTCAGCCTGGGTCTCAAGCAGACGATGCGGAACCCGTGGGAAGTCTTCGCGGAGACCCATCCCGAAGGCACGCCGGTCGAGGGCGAGGTCAAGAACATCACCGAGTTCGGTCTGTTCATCGGCCTCGAAGGCGACATCGACGGCATGGTCCATCTGTCGGACCTGACCTGGGAAGGCCGGGGCGAGGACGTCATCGGCGACTATCGCAAGGGCGACATCGTCAAGGCTGTCGTCTCCGAGGTCGACACCGAGAAGGAGCGCATCTCGCTCTCGATCAAGGCGGCCGGGGGCGACCCCTATGCGGAGGCCATCGGCGGCGTGAAGCGCGGGTCGATCATCACCGTCGAGGTCACCAAGATCGAGGACGGCGGGATCGAGGTGGAATACGAAGGCATGAAGTCCTTCATCCGCCGCTCCGACCTGGCACGCGACCGGGCCGACCAGCGCCCCGAGCGCTTCGGCGTGGGTGACAAGGTCGACGTCCGCGTGACCAACGTCGACAGCAAGAACCGCCGCCTTGGCCTGTCGATCAAGGCGCGCGAGATCGCCGAGGAAAAGGATGCCGTGGAACAGTTCGGCTCCTCCGACTCGGGGGCGTCGCTGGGCGACATCCTGGGTGCCGCGCTCAAGGGCGACCGGGACTGAACCTGCGGCCCCCAAAGCCGTAGCCATTGCGGCCCCGCCCCCTGCATGGGGCGGGGCCGTTTTCGCATTGCCCGCACGAATCATGCTGTTGCGTCGACAAGGCCATCGGCCGCCCGCGGGACGCCAGTTGTGGCCGGGGCGACATTGTGGGCGATTTGATCGGAATGTTCCCGTCGAACGCGGCAGCCGACGGCAAATTGGCGTTTTGCCGCAGGGCGATATTGAGTATACCCACCCCATACCTGCGCGACGACAAGACGGGTTCGGCCACGGCCGAAGGGGGAGTTTGATGATACGCTCTGAGTTGATCCAGAAAGTCGCGGACGAGAATCCGCACCTTTACCAACGGGATGTCGAGAAGATCGTGAACACGATCTTCGAGGAGATCATCGAGTCGCTGGCGTCGGGAAACCGCGTCGAACTGCGCGGCTTCGGCGCATTTTCGGTCAAGCAGCGTGACGCGCGCACGGGTCGCAACCCGCGCACCGGCGAGGCGGTGGAGGTCGAGGAAAAGCATGTGCCGTTCTTCAAGGCGGGGAAGCTCTTGCGCGACCGGATGAACGGCAAGGCCTGAGTGGCCTTCCGTGGCGCTGGACACGCGCGCGCGGCGAGGCTAGGTCAGTTGCATGAATTTCCTGCGTTATCTCCTTCTCGGGCTTCTGGCCCTGATCCTCGTGGTGCTGGCGCTGGCCAACCGGTCGCTGGTGACGCTGCGCCTGCTGCCGGAGGATTTCGGCGGCTACGTCGGTCTCGACGCCGCGGTCACGCTGCCGCTGTTCATCGTGATGCTTCTGGCCATGGCGGTCGGCCTGCTGATCGGGTTCGTCTGGGAGTGGCTGCGCGAGCACAAGCACCGCGCCGAAGCCCGGTCGCAAAGGGCACAGAAGGAACAGCTTGAGCAGGAACTGGCGCGCACGCGGACCGCGTCCGACCGGGACGAGGTTCTGGCGCTTCTGGACAATGCGCCCTGACGCGCCTGTGCGGGGGTCGCGACCATGCTGCGTGTGACTCGGCCCCGGATGGGGGTGCGCGTCAAGATCTGCGGCCTGCGGACACCAGATGACGTGACGGCGGTGGCCGCGGCGGGGGCCGCCTACATGGGTCTCGTGTTCTTCCCAAAGTCGCCGCGGAACGTCGACGTGGACCAGGCTCGCGCGCTGGCGCTGGCGGCACCCGTAGGCCTGGCCAAGGTGGCGCTGCTGGTGAACCCGGACGACGCGATGCTGGATCGGATCGGAGGGGAGGTTCCGCTGGACATGATCCAGTTGCACGGAAGCGAACCGCCGGTCCGCGTGGCGGAGGTGCGGGCCCGGACCGGGCTGCCGGTGATGAAGGCCGTGGGGCTGCGGACGGCGGACGACCTGGCCAGGATCGACGCCTACGCGGGTGTCGCCGACCAGATCCTCGTCGATGCCAAGCCGCCCGAGGGCGCCGACCTGCCGGGCGGAAACGGCGTGGGCTTCGACTGGCGCCTGATCGCCGGGCGCGACTGGACCTGCCCCTGGATGCTGGCGGGGGGGCTGACGCCCGACAACGTGGCCGAGGCGATCCGCCTGACCGGAGCGGCGCAGGTCGACGTGTCGTCTGGTGTCGAAAGCGCGCCGGGGATGAAGGACGCGGCGCGGATCGCCGCCTTCGTCGACGCCGCGACCGTCTGAACGGCGGGGGCCGTTGCAGCTCCGCCGCCCTGCGCCTACACCCGTGACGAATGGGGAGGTGCGCATATGCCCGACGATCTTCTGAACAGCTTCATGACCGGCCCGGACGAGAACGGCCGCTTCGGCGACTTCGGCGGCCGTTTCGTTTCGGAAACGCTGATGCCGTTGATCCTGGAGCTGGAGCGTCAATACGAGCACGCGAAGACCGACGACAGCTTCTGGACCGAGATGCACGACCTCTGGACGCATTACGTCGGCCGCCCCAGCCCGCTCTATTTCGCCGAACGCCTTACGGAACACCTCGGCGGGGCCAAGGTCTACCTCAAGCGCGACGAGTTGAACCACACGGGCGCGCACAAGATCAACAACGTCCTGGGCCAGATCATCCTGGCGCGGCGCATGGGCAAGACGCGGATCATCGCCGAGACGGGCGCGGGCCAGCACGGTGTGGCGACTGCAACCGTCTGCGCGAAGTTCGGATTGAAATGCGTGGTCTACATGGGGGCGCACGACGTCGAACGTCAGTCGCCCAACGTCTTCCGCATGAAGCTGTTGGGGGCGGAGGTCGTGCCGGTCACATCCGGTCGCGGCACGTTGAAGGACGCGATGAACGACGCGCTGCGCGACTGGGTGACGAACGTAGATGACACGTTCTACTGCATCGGCACGGTCGCGGGGCCGCATCCCTATCCTGCGATGGTGCGGGATTTCCAGGCGATCATTGGTCAGGAAGCGAAGCGGCAGATGCAGGAAGCCGAGGGGCGTCTGCCCGACACGATCATCGCGGCGATCGGGGGCGGGTCGAACGCGATGGGGCTGTTCTATCCCTTTCTCGACGACAAGGACGTCGCCATCATCGGGGTGGAGGCCGGCGGCAAGGGCGTGAACGACCGGATGGAGCATTGCGCGTCGTTGACGGGCGGACGGCCCGGGGTGCTGCACGGCAACCGGACCTATCTGCTTCAGGACGACGACGGGCAGATCCTCGAAGGCTTCTCGATCAGCGCAGGGCTGGATTATCCCGGCATCGGGCCCGAGCACGCCTGGCTGCACGACATCGGTCGCGCAGAATACGTGTCTATCACCGACCGCGAGGCGCTGGAGGCGTTCCAGTTGTGCTGCGAGATGGAGGGGATCATTCCCGCGCTGGAGCCGAGCCATGCGCTGGCCCACGTCATGAAGATCGCGCCGGATCTGCCGGGCGACCACATCATCTGCATGAACATGTGCGGGCGCGGCGACAAGGACATCTTCACCGTGGCGCGCGCGCTCGGCTGGGACATGGGCGACGTGCTCTAGCGGATGAGCGGGACGTGCGGGGCGGCGCCCTCGGGTAGAGTGCCGGTCAGGCGCGGGTCGTCGGTGATCTCGACCTCGCGCCGGACGGGGACGAAGCCCGCGCGTATGTAGAAGGGCAGGGCGACGGGGCTGTCGAAGGTGCAGGTATGGACGTGCAGACGCGCGATGGGGCGGGCGAAGGCGCGGGCCACGGCCGTGCCGATCATGGCCCGCCCCGCACCGCGGCCCTGCATCGCCGCCGTCAGGCCCAGGAAGGCCAGCTCGCAACTGTCGCCGATGCGGAAGTCGAGCTCCAGCAGCCCCTCCGCCCGGCCGTCGTGGATCAGGGCGTAAACTTCGACGTCCTCATCCGACAGGATCCCGCCCAGGTCGTCCCGTGCCATCCGCAGCCGCGAAAACCAGAGCCAGTCCAGCGCGCCGACCCGCAGGAACAGATCGCGGTACCAATCGGGATCGGGCGCGGGCTCGTGACGCAGGGTAAGGCCGTCGGGCAGCGGCGCATCCAGCGCAGGCGGCGGTGCGGTCATTTCCAGATGGGTGACGACGGCCGCCACTTTGCCGGGGGGCACCGTGTGGAAGCCATCGGTCAGATCGGATGCCGTCACCGTCATCAGTCGAGCGCGTAGGTCCGCAGGACGTCCATCGGCACCACGTCGAGCGTGCGCTGATGCGTCGACGCCAGCTGCACGCGGGGCGCGACGCCTTCCTCATGCGCCTGCAGGAAGCGTGCTGCGCAAAGGCACCAGCGGTCGCCGGGTTTGAGGCCGGGGAAGCCGAATTCGGGCCGGGGCGTCGAGAGGTCGTTTCCCAGATATTTGGAGTTGGCAAGGAATTCGGCCGTCATCACCGCGCAGACGGTGTGCAGGCCGCCGTCCATGGCGCCCGTGTTGCAACAACCGTCGCGGAAGAACCCGGTAATCGGATCGGTCGAACAGGCCTGAAGTTCGCCGCCGAGGACGTTCAGGGGCGGCAACATGCCGGGATGCGGGTCGGGCATGGGCACCTCCTCCTCGGTGAAGGTTAGGGCAGGGCGCGGTCCGCGCCAACCCCGTCACTGCGCGTCGGCGATGGCGCGGAACATGGCAATGGTCGCATCGGTCACGCCGGGGTCGCGGAACCGGCTGTCGACGGCATTGACGGCGACGACCACGTCGCGCGGCCGGTCGATATAGATCCACTGGCCATAGATGCCCTGGGCCATGACCTCTCCCGTGCGGGCATCCGCGGGGACCCACCACTGGTAGCCATAGCCGAGCGATCCGGGCGCCGTGTTCGCGGTCGGCGCCGTCGCGGCGTCGATCCAGGCCGCGGGCACGATCTGTCGGTCGCCGATGCGTCCGTCCTGCGCGACCAGAAGCCCCAGCCGCGCGTAGTCCTGCGTTGCCATGTTGAGCCCGCCCAGCACGAAGGCCGCGCCCTCGCCATCGGTGAGGTAGTACGCCGGGCCGAGCCCTATCGGCCCGGCCAAGCGGTCGGCCATAAGGTCGGGCACCGACCGCCCGGTGGCCCCGCGCAGCACCATGCCGAGCACATGCGTATCCATCGACACGTACTGCATCGGCCCGCCCGGTTCGCGGTTGCGGTCTGCCAGCCCTATGGTGAAATCGTCCAGCGCGCCCCCCAGGGCCAGCACACGGCCCATGCGGTTGATGTCGCTGTTCCGATCGAAATAATCCTCGTCGAAGGCTACGCCGGATTCCATCTGCAGCACATCCTCGACCGTGGCCCCGTCGTAGGCCGTGCCGGCAAGGGCGGGAACGTGACGCGTCACGGGATCGGAAAGGTCGAGCAGGCCCTCATCGATCAATATGCCGGTGAGCAGCGACAGGAAGGACTTGGCCACGGACCAGCTGATCCGAAGGTCGCCCGCGGAGGTGCCGAGGTGATAGCTCTGATGAGTGATCCGCCCGTCCTTGAGGATGACGAGACCCGTGATCCGCCGTTCTGCGATCCAGTCGTCCGCGCCGCGAGGGAGGGGGACGGGGTCGGCCGCCGGCAGGGGGGTGCCGGGGCCGGCCGAGAGCGGGACGTGGAGGAACGCCCGGTCCATGTGGGTGAAGTTCTGGACGATGCGGTCCGGATCGAACAGGGAGTTGACGGCCATCAGGCGACCGATCTCCTCGCCCTTCCAGAGCGCGACGCCGCCGAGCAATGCCGCCGCCGTCAGTGTTGCAGTTGCCGACCGCCTGAGCCATTTTCCCATCCCGGGTGCCCTCCGGCCGGTCAGCGAAAACGTTGCGCCAGCCGCTGTAGCGGCGACAGCTTTTCCGGTGCGGGATCGGCGGGTTTCGGCGCAGGCGGCGGGCCGGTCGGCGATGCGGTATCGGATTTTCGCTGCGGCGTCGTGCGAAGCGCCACCGCATTGGAAAAGCCCGCGCCGTCCCCGGCGGCGAGTTTCGGCGCGCCGTCAAGGATCCCGCGCAGCAGGTCGTCGAGCATCTCGCCTTCCGCCTTGGCGAAGTCGGACAGGACATATCCGGACACCCGGTCCTTGTGCCCCGGATGGCCGATGCCGAGCCGCACGCGCGCATAGCTGTCGCCGATGTGCTGGTGGATCGACCGAAGGCCATTGTGGCCCGCATGGCCGCCGCCCTGCTTCAGCTTGAGGCGACCAGGGGCGAGGTCGAGTTCGTCGTGAAAAACGGTGACGTTCCCGGGGGTCAGCTTGTGGAAGCGCATCGCCTCGCCAACCGATTGGCCCGAGAGGTTCATGAACGTCCCCGGTTTCAGGAGCAGCACGCGGTCGGAGCCGAAGCGGACCTCGGCCACCTGACTTTGGAACTTCGAACGCCACGCCGCGCCCTGGTCGTCGGCGATACGGTCGAGTGCCATGAAACCCACGTTGTGCCGGTTGCCCGCATATTTGGCACCGGGATTGCCCAGTCCGACCCAAAGCTGCATCTCGTCTTCCCCTCGATCATTGGCGGGCGGACCACATGGGTCCGGCAGCGCGTCAGTCCTCCATCGCTTCCAATTCGTCGATGAAGCCTTCGATCATCGACAGGCCTTTGTCCCAGAAAGCCGGATCCGAGGCGTCCAGTCCGAAGGGCGCCAGAAGTTCCCTGTGGTGCTTTGACCCGCCCGCGCGGAGCATGTCGAAATACTTGTCCTGAAACCCGTCGGGCGCATCCTCGTAAGCGGCGTAGAGCGCGTTCACCAGACCGTCCCCGAAGGCGTAGGCATAGACGTAGAAGGGCGAATGGACGAAGTGCGGGATGTAGGCCCAGAAGTGCTGGTAACCGTCCATGTAGTCGAAGACCGGCCCCAGGCTTTCGGCCTGCACCGACATCCACAGCGCGTCGATGTCGTCGGGCGTCAGCTCCCCGTCGCGGCGGGCCGCGTGCAGCTTGGATTCGAAGTCGTAGAAGGCGATCTGGCGGACCACGGTGTTGATCATGTCCTCGACCTTCTTGGCGAGCATGACCTTCTTCGCGGCCTTGGTTGGGGCGGCGTCGAGCATGGCGCGGAAGGTCAGCATCTCGCCGAAGACCGACGCCGTTTCGGCCAGTGTGAGCGGCGTGGCCGACAGCATCTCGCCCTGACCGGCGGCCAGTACCTGATGGACGCCGTGGCCCAATTCATGCGCGAGCGTCATCACGTCGCGCGGCTTGCCCAGATAGTTCAGCATCACATAGGGATGCACGGTCGTGACAGTCGGATGCGCGAAGGCGCCGGGCGCCTTGCCGGGCTTCACCGGGGCGTCGATCCAGCCGCGGTCGAAGAAGGGCTCCGCCAGTCTGGCCATCTCGGGCGAGAAACCGGCGTAGGCATCCATGACGGTCTTGCGGGCCTCGTCCCAGCCGATGATGCGATCCTCCTCCATCGGAAGGGGTGCGTTACGGTCCCACACTTGCAGGCGGTCGAGACCGAGCCATTTCGCCTTGAGCGCGTAGTAGCGATGCGACAGGCGCGGATAGGCGGCGACGACGGCATCGCGAAGCGCCTGCACCACCTCGGGCTCGACGTCGTTGGCCAGGTGCCGCGCGGCCTGCGGCGAGGGCAGGTCGCGCCAGCGGTCCACGATTTCCTTTTCCTTGGTCAGGGTGTTGTGAACGCGGGCGAAGGTGCGGACGTTGCGACCGAAGACGTCGGCCAGGGCACGGGCGCCGGCCTCGCGCCGGGCGCGGTCGCTGTCGGTCAGCAGGTTCAGCGTCGCCTCGATCCCCAGCGGCTCGCCATCGACGTCGAAGGTCAGCCCCGCGATGGTCTCGTCGAACAGCTTGTTCCATGCGGCCGCGCCGACAACGGAGGTGTCGTGCAGGAACCGTTCCAGTTCATCCGAGAGCTGGTATGGCTTCATCGCGCGCAGCCGGTCGAGTGCCGGACGATAGCGGGCGAGATCGGCGTTGGCCTCGTACATCGCCTGCAGCTCGGCGTCGTCGATGCGGTTGAACTCCAACCCGAAGAACACGAGCGGCGCGGTCATCACGGTGATGCGGTCCTGCATGTCGGACATGAACTTGGCGCGCCCGCCGTCCGTCGTGATCTGGTAATATCGCAGCCCCGCGTAGGACATGATGCGGCCCGCGATCTCGTCGATCTTCTCGTTGCGCTGGATCGCACGCAGCATCTCGTCGCCGGTCAGCCCGGCCAGCTTGCCTTCGTAGTCGGTCGCATAGGCCGCACATTCCTTTTCGAGCCATGCGAGGTCGGACAGGAGCTCCGGCGCGGTCTCTGACGTGTAGAGGTCGTCGAGGTTCCATTCGGGCAGGTCGCCCAGCGGCTTTCCCCCGGCGGGGGTCGCGTTGGCGTCGTGAAGGGGGTGGGTCATGCGGGCCTCGTTTCGATCGGTTGGCCCATAGCTATGTCCCCGGGTGGCCAAGGGCAATCGGGGCGGGCGGCCGCAGGGGAATGCGGCCGCCCGTCCTTCGTTCAGGGGGCCGCCTTGCGGCCGATGCCGCCCTGCGTCTCGATCTGGGCCACGGTCGCCATGACGGTGGCCAGCCGAACCTCGTCGGGCGGGTGGGTGCCCCAGAACGACAGTTCTCCGTTCACGGACTTCGCTTCCGCCGGCCGGGCGAAATAACGCGCGCCCTTGACCGGATCGTACCCCGCCTGCCGCGTGATCAGGGTTCCCAGCGTGTCGCTTTCCAGCTCGTAGGTCTGCGAGAAGGCGCGTCCGCCCAGGGCACCACCGATATTCATGCTGTCGGAGATGATCTGGTCGTGGTTCGCATAGGGGTTGTCGGCGGTCGCGGCGGCTGCGATCGCGCCCATGATCAGCGCGCCGGCGACGGCCTGCTGCTCACCCTTCTGGATGTGCTGGCCGATCAGGTGGCCGTATTCGTGGCCGAGGACGAAGGCCAGTTCGTCCTCATTGGCCACGTCGCGCAGAAGGGGAACCGTGACCATGACCATCGGACGCTGTTTTGCCGGGTCGGCATAGGTGAAATAAGCGTTGCGGACCTTCATCTTCGTGTCGACGCCGACATCGACCCCGCAGGTGACGTTGCGCCGGCCGGCCAATTCCTGGCGGCACAGACCTTCGGCCACGGGGCGGATGCGGGCCACGACACGGGCGAAACGGGCGCGGGCGGCGGCGTCGGAGGCGGGCTTTCGTACGCCCTGCGATGCGGCGGCCTGGAACATGGCCGAAGCGCGGCCGGAGGTATCGGGGTCGATATCGGCGAGCTGATACGTGGTGCCGCATGCGGCGAGCATCAGCGTCGCGGCAAGGGCGCAGGCGCGAAGCGCGAATCTGGCAGGCATTGTCTTCCCTTCGTTGTTGTCGCGCGAAGGAAGATCATATCGGGAACGCCCGGGTCAAAGCCCTTCGGATATCAGGGTTTCCAGCGAGTTAAAGTCTGTCACGCCAGTGCAACGGGGCCGTCCGCCGTTTCCATCTCCGCCGTCCTGTCGAAACGCAGATAGGCCAGCGCCCGGTCGCCGCTGACGGTGTGGACGGTGCCCACGGGGCGGCCGCCGGAGGTGATCGCGGCACCGGGTGACACGGCGCCCCGGACGCGGCCCAGCCCCTTGCGAAGCTCGGTCTTGTGCTTCATCCGGGCCACGATCTCCTGCCCGACGAAACATCCCTTGCGGAAATCGACGCCGTTCAGACGCTCGAACCCCATTTCCAGAATGTAGGATTCGTTGGGGATGAGCTCGATCCCGGATTCGGGGACCAGGTTCTCGACCCGCTCGGCATCCCAATCGACGTCGCCGCTCTCCGCGCCGCCGTAGTGACGCCAGCCCATTCCGGGCCGCGGATCGGCCAGCGCGCCGTCGGGCGCATCCTCCAGCCCCCGCGCGACGGCCATGCCGCTGTCTTCGATCGAGACCTTCGACCGCAGGCGGTACATCGAAAGCCGCTGCGCCAGCGAGGGCGCGAAATCCTTGGCTACGTCCAGATAATGCGCGTCGGTATCCGAGAAGGTGAGGAAATCGGCCAGATACTTGCCCTGCGGCGACAGCAGCGCGGCATAGCCCAGCCCCGTCTCGGGCACGTCCCGCGTCAGCAGGCCGTGGAGAAAGCGGGTCCGGTCGTCGCCGGAGATGCGAAGGACGGTGCGTGTCATGCCCCGAGACATAGGCCCGTTCGGCCGTCGACCCAACCCCGTCTGTCCGCTCCCGATTGACCGTCTGAAGCGCCCGGCGTAGCGATACCGCGTATTCCCCCATGCAGGAGCGTCCATGTCCCTTGCCCACGGCCCCCGCACGCTCGCCATTCCCGGCCCGTCCATCGTGCCCGACCGCGTGCTGCGCGCCATGCACCGGCCTGCGCCGAACATCTATGTGGGCGCTCTGGTCGACATGACGCGGTCGCTGATCCCCGATCTCAAGAAGGTCGCGCGGACGGAGCATCACGCCACCATCTATATCGGCAATGGCCATGCGGCGTGGGAGGCGGTTCTGGCCAACACCCATGCGCGGGGCGATCTGGTGCTGATCCCGCGGACGGGCAGCTTTGCAGACGGGTGGGGCGCGGTGGCGCGGGGGCTGGGACTGCAAGTGGAGTACCTCGACTTCGGCAACCGCGTGGCGATGGACCCTGCCGCCATCGGCCAGCGCCTGCGCGACGATACCGACCATGAGATCCGGTCGGTTCTCTGCGTGCATGTGGATACGTCGTCGTCGGTGCGGTCGGACCTGCGCGCCATCCGGGCCGAGATGGATGCGGCCGGCCATCCGGCGCTGCTCCAGGCGGATTGCATCGCGTCCATGGGCTGCGACGTGTTCGAGATGGACGAATGGGGCGTGGATACGGCGATCACAGGTTGCCAGAAGGGGCTGATGACGCCACCGGGCGTCGCCTTCGTATTCTACAACGACAAGGCCACCCGCGCGCGGGAGCGGGCCGATTGCGTCACCGCCTATTGGGACTGGGTGCCCCGCACCGACCCGGAGGTCTTCTCGCATCTGTTCGACGGGACGGCGCCGACGCATCACCTCTACGGCCTGCGCGAAGCGCTGGACATGATCGTCCATGAGGAAGGGTTGGAAGCCGTCTGGGCCCGCCATGCCCGGCTGGCCCGCGCGTTGCACGCAGCCTTCGCGCGGTGGGAGGATCACGGGACCGACGGCAGGGGGGTCGAGTTGAACGTCCGCGCGCCCGAGCACCGCAGCCATGCCGTGACCGCCGTGCGCCTGCCGGGTGCGGGCACGCGCCTGCGCGACTGGACCGAGACGCAGATGGGCGTGACGCTGGGCATCGGTCTCGGGATGGCGCCTGCCGGAACGCCCGAATGGGACGATTTCCTGCGGATCGGGCATATGGGTCATCTGTCCGGTCACAGCCTGATGGGCACGCTCTCGGCCATCGACGCAGGGCTGAAAGCGCTCTCCATCCCCCACGGCGGCGGCGCGCTGGAGGCGGCGACGGCCGTGATGTCTGGCGTAACGTCAATTTGCATCCCGGATACGTAAAGACGGATTTTCGTCAGAGTATCGACACTTTTCGACGGCATCCCTGCCGCCGCGGATGTGCCGTGCACCTTCGACGCGCGGCACCTGACCCCATCGGCACAAGATGGGCGGATTCCCCGAGCGAGAGGGACATTCAGTGACGTTACCCAGTTCGACGAAGACGATCCTTGCCGCCGTTGCCCTGTGCCTGTTGTGGGTGCCGGTCCTGGCTACCGCGCTGCGCGCCGTGGACACCCTAGCCGGTGGTGACGCACATGTCGCGCGGGCCGAGATGGCGCCCGACTGACCCCCGATCAGGTCGCCGCATCGGCCAGTGCCCCCGGAAAGGCCGCGCGCAGGGCGTCCATGTCGGCTGCCGGGCCGCAGGACACCCGAATGCAACGGTCGAGCGGGGCGACCCCCGGCATCCGCACGAAGATGCCCCGTGCGGCCAGCGCGGCCAGCACCCGGCGCGCGTGATCGCCGTCGCCGCCGCAGTCGATGGCGACGAAATTCGTCGCCGACGGCAGGGGCAGCAGTCCGTTGTCGCGCGCGATGGCGCCGATGGCGTCCCGCGACTGGACCACGCGGGCACGCACCTCGGCCAGCCAGTCCGTGTCGGCCAGCGCGGCCAGCGCCGCGGCTTGGGCCAGACGGCCGAGGCCGAAGTGGTTCCGCACCTTGTCGAAGGCCCGGATCAGGTCGGAATGACCCAACGCATAGCCGACGCGCAACCCGGCCAGCCCGTGTGCCTTGGAAAACGTCCGCATGCGGATCACGCGCGCGTCGGTGACGTCGACGGGCGGGATCGCTTCGGGCGGGGCGAGGTCGGCATAGGCTTCGTCGAGGCACAGGACGCAGTCGGGCGGCAGGGCGCCGATCATCGCTTGGATGGTATCGGCGGTGTGCCAGCTTCCCATCGGATTGTCAGGGTTCGCCAGGTAGACGAGGCGGGCGCGCACCTCACGTGCCTTCGCGGCCAGCGCCTCCGGGTCTTCGTGATCGGCGGCATAGGGCACCTTGTGCAGCGCCCCGCCGAAACCGGCGACGTGATAGTTGAACGTCGGATAGGCGCCGTCGGAGGTCACGACCGGATCGGCCGGGCCGACCAGCAGCCGCACGAGATACCCCAGCAGGCCGTCGATGCCTTCGCCCACCACCACGTTCGTCGGCTCGACCCCGTGGTGTGCCGCGATGGCCGCACGCAGGTCGTGCGCCTCGGGGTCGCCGTACATCCAGACGTCGTGGGCCGCAGCCTCGATCGCCGCGATCACACGGGGAGAGGGCCCGAAGGCCGACTCGTTGGCGCCCAGCCGCGCCGCGAAGGGCGCGCCGCGGCTGCGTTCCTGCGCCTCCGGCCCGACGAAGGGGACCGAGGCGGGGAGGGATCGGGCGAGGGGGGTCAACTTCATGTCAAGGCCTCCGTCCGGTCGACGACGTGGCGCATCGGCATCCCCGCCTCCCCGCGCCGGATGTTGTCCGCGATGACCCGCGCGGCCGAGGCTGGCCGGGTGGCCGAGGCGATATGCGGCGTGACGGTGACGCGGGGATGCGACCAGAACGGGTGATCCTGCGGCAGCGGCTCGACCCGGAAGGTGTCGAGGGTCGCATGGCCCAGATGCCCGTCCAGCGCCGCCAGCAGCGCCTCATCGTCGATCAAAGCGCCGCGTCCGGGGTTCAGCAGCACTGCGCCCCGCTGCATCCAGCCCAGCGTGCGCGCGTTCATCAGATTTTCCGTGGACCGCGTATGCGGCGTCAGCAGGACGACGATCCGCGCGCCCGACAGCGCATCGCGCAATCCGTCGTCCCCCGTGACGGACCGGACGCCGGGGATTTCCTTCGGGCGGCGCGACCAGCCGGTGACAGGAAACCCCAGTTCGGCCAGGTTCCGCGCACAGGCTGCGCCCAGAACGCCCAGCCCCAGCACGGCGACGGGGCGGTCGGTCGCCACCGGCGGCGGCGTGCCGTCCCAGCGACGGTCGGGGTTCACGACGTGGGCGTCCATGCCGAGGTGATGGCGCAGGACGTGGCCCGTCACCCATTCGACCATGCCGCGCGTCAGGTTCGTGTCCACCATCCGCGTCAGCGGCGCGGTCAGGGTGCGGTTGCCCTCCACATCCTCGATCCCCGCCCAAAGGCAGAGGCATCCCTTGAGCGCCGTGTAGGGCACGAAATCTTGCAAAGCGGAGTTGGGAGCATAGACGATCCAGTCGACGGTCGCGGGATCGGTCGCATCGTCCAGCGTCACGATCTCGGCCGTCACGCCCGTCTCGGCCAGCGCGGCCGTCAGGGGCGCACGGTACTCGGCCCAGGTCTTCGGCTTCGCCGCGAACAGCACGCGGGTCATGTGGCGAAGGCCTGCCCGGCAGGGTCGCGCATCCCCTTGATCTCGATGGGGTTGCCGAAGGGATCGAGCAGGAACATCGTCGCCTGTTCGCCCGGCTGCCCTTTGAACCGCAACGTGGGCTCGATCACGAAGTCCTGCCTGGCCGCCACCAGCTTGTCGGCCAGCGCGCGCCATTCATCGAGCTGCAGCAGGACACCGAAATGGGGCATCGGCACCATGTGGTCGCCCACCTTGCCCGTGGGTCGGTGAGCGAAGGGCTCACCCAGGTGCAAGCTGATCTGGTGGCCGAAGAAGTCGAAATCGACCCAGGTCTTGGTCGACCGCCCCTCGGTGCAACCCAGCAGGTCGCCGTAGAACAGCCGCGCTCCGTCGAGATCGCCCACATTGAAGGCGAGGTGGAAGATGGTCATGAGGCAGGGCTTCCTTCTGAATCGCTTTTCACACGTCGAGCCTTCGGGCCGCCTAGGTCAAGGGGTCGGCAACAGGGCCTCGGTGCGCGCGACAGAGCGCGCGGGCGAGAGTTCATCCTCCGCGAGCCGCCGCGTGCCGTCCGACAGTCGCTTGCGAAGGGCCGGATCGTCCAGAAGCGAGGCCAGAGCCTCGGTCAGGGCGCCGTCCATCGACATATCCACCCGCAGTCCCGTCCGTCCGTGATCCACGAACCCAGCCGATCCCGCCTCGACGGATACCACCGGGATGGTTCCGTAGGCAATTCCTTCTATAGGAGAGCTTCCCAACGGCTCGCCCACCGACGGCAGCACGCAGATATCATGCGCGGCGTAGAGTGCAGTCATTTCCGCGAACGGCCGGTCGCTCAGCAACTCGATCCAGGGTTTCGCGCGGACCGCAGCCAAATGCGCGTCGTAGAAGCTCTCGGCCGCGCCGCTCGCCTGTCGTGTGGACGAACCGACGAGCGTCAGCTCGAAGCGGCGGGATGCAGAGGCAAGGCTTCGAAGTGCGGCGATCAGAAGGTGCTGGTTCTTCCGCCGCTGCGCCAGCTTGCCGACGCAGAGGACGCGAACGGGGCCATCACTGGGGCGCGCGAGCGGATCGTGCGGCAGAGCGGCGACCGGAAAGGGAATGCAGACGGCCATCGGATCGCGCGGTGCTTCGGCTTGCAGGCCGGGGACGGGCGTGATGCGTCGTGCGGGAATGCCGCCGAGCGCGTTCCGCAGGCGACGCCCGAGCGATGTCATGCGCGTCGCGGGCCGTTGATCGTACCTGAAGACAGCGACCTCCCGCCCGTGCCGCCGCGCGGCAACGCTGGCATGTCGGATGAGCGCCGGGCTTCCGCGGACGATGACGAGGTCCGGCCGGACGCGGTCGACGAGGGCCCGCAGTGAGCCTGCGTCGGGTTCCGGTCCGACGCACAGGGGGCGGACGTAGGTATGGTCTTCCCCGTCGGCCACGTCGGCGACGGCGACCTCGACGCGATGATCGGCTTCCAGCAGCGCGCGTGTGGCGAAAAAGAGGTTCGTGTGAAACCGCGGCACCACGAAAAGGATCGTCGCCATCTTGCTGCTCCCCGGATCAGGACGGATCGCGCCAGCGGTTGACGATGGGATAGCGGCGGTCGAGCCAGAAGGCGTGCTCCGACAGACGGATGCCGGGGGCAGACTGGAACCGCTTGTATTCACTAAGGTAGATCAGCCGCTCGACGTGCTTGACGGTGTCGCGGTCGTGGCCCGCCGCGACGACCTGCGCCACGGATTCCTCGCCGTCGATCAGACGTTTCAGGATGTCGTCGAGCACCGGATAAGGCGGCAGGCTGTCTTCGTCCTTCTGGTCGGCGCGCAACTCGGCCGAAGGGGGCTTGTCGATCACGCGTGGGGGCATCACCTCGCCCGCCGGGCCCTTGAACCAGGGGACGTGGTTCGCGTTGCGCCAGCGACAGACCGCGAACAGGTCGGTCTTGTAGAGGTCCTTGACCGGATTGTAGCCGCCCGCCATGTCGCCGTAGATGGTGGAATAGCCCACGGCGACCTCGGACTTGTTGCCGGTGGTCAGCAGCATCTCACCGAACTTGTTGGACAGCGCCATCAGCAGCAGGCCGCGCAGGCGGGACTGGATGTTTTCTTCGGTCAGATCGGGTGCGGTGCCGTCGAACAGAGGCGCCAGCGTCTCGGTCACGGCGGCGCGCGGGCCGTCGATGGGCAGGGTGTCGAGCCTGCATCCCAGCCGCTCCGCTACGCCGCGCGCGTCGTCGAGCGAGTGGTCGGAGGTATATTCCGACGGCAGCATGACGCAGCGCAGGTTGTCGGGGCCGAGGGCGTCGGCCGCGATGGCCGCGACGATGGCCGAATCCACCCCGCCCGACAGGCCGAGCAGCGCCTTGGTGAACCCGGCCTTCGTGATGTAGTCGCGCAGCCCCACGACCATCGCGCGGTAATCGGCGCCCGGGCCCTCGGGTTGCAGCGCACGGTCGCCGGGGCGCGCGCGCCAGCCATCGTCGGTGCGGTCGAAATCGACATGGACGATCGCATCCTCGAAGGCAGGAAGGTGGTGGGTCAGGATGCCGCCGGGGTTGAGCACGAAGCTGGCTCCGTCGAACACCTGATCGTCCTGCCCCCCGGTCATGTTGAGGTACACCAGCGGCAGCCCGGTCTCGACCGTGCGCGCGACCATATGGCCATAGCGCACATCCTGCTTTCCCCGGAAAAAGGGGCTGCCGTTCGGCACCAGCAGGATCTCGGCGCCGGTCTCGGCCAGCGTCTCGGCCACGTCGTCGAGCCAGGCGTCCTCGCAGATGGGCGTGCCCAGCCGCACCGGACCCACGGCATAGGGGCCCGAGACGTCGCCGGCCGCGAAGAAGCGTTTCTCGTCGAAGACGCGGTAGTTGGGCAGGTGATGCTTGTGCACTTCGGCCACCACGGCGCCGCCCGAAGCCACAACATAGGTGTTGAAGGGCTTTTCCTCGCCCTCCGGCCAGTGGACGGTGCCGATACCCAAGGCCGGGCCGTCGGTGCAATCGGCGATCAGCGCCTCCAGCACGCGCTGCGCATGGGCGACGAAGGCGGGCCTGCGGATCAGGTCTTGCGGCTGGTATCCGGTCAGGAACATCTCGGGCAGGGCAACCATGTCGGACCCCGCATCCCGCGCGGCGGCCCAGGCGGCGCGCGCTTGCGCCGCGTTGCCGTCCAGATCGCCCATCACGGGGTTGAGCTGCGCCAGCGTCAGGCGGAAGGTATCGGACATCGGCCGCTCCGGTTCCTCGGGTCCCGGCTGACCTAGCGCGACGGGCATCCGGGGGGAAGCGCCGATCGGGCGCAAGGGCGCGCATCACCCGTTGCCTGTTCCTGCCCGTTTCCATAGCTTGCGCCACCAGGGACGGCACGTGCAGGGGACGAACGGATGAACAGGCTGATCGGGGCGGCAGTGATCGCCATGATGGCGAGCGGCGCGCAGGCGCAGGACGTCGTCACGAAACAATACGACGGCGGCGGCGTCTACGAGGGCACGTTTCTCGACGGCAAACAGCACGGCACAGGCACCTACACGCTGCCGTCCGGCTATACCTACACCGGCGAATGGGTGAACGGAGAGATCCGGGGCGAGGGCCGTGCCGTCTTTCCCGACGGATCGGTCTATGAGGGCGAATTCGCGCGGGGGGAGCCCAACGGCACCGGAACCATCATCTTCGCCGACAACGCCACCTACACCGGCGGCTGGGTCGACGGCAGGATCGAGGGGCAGGGCGTCGCGGAATACGCCAATGGCACCCGCTACACCGGCAGCTTCGTCAATGCCGTCCACGACGGGCAGGGCGTGATGGAGGCGCCCAACGGATACCGCTACGACGGCGGCTGGTCGGAGGGGGTCAAGCAGGGGCAGGGCAAGATCACCTATCCCGACGGATCCACCTACGATGGCGCGATGGCCGGCAACGTCCGGTCAGGCAAGGGTATCCTGCGGACGCCCGACGGGTTGGTCTACGACGGATCCTGGGCGGACGGGCAGATCAACGGCACCGGCACCCTGACGCAAGGGAACGGCGACGTCTACGTGGGCACCCTGGTCGATGGCAAGCGCGAAGGGCAGGGCAAGGTCACCTATGCCAACGGCGACGTCTACGAGGGCGAGTTCAAGGCCGACCGGCGCCACGGGCAGGGCACCTTCACGGGCAGCGACGGCTACCGCTACACCGGCGGCTGGGTCGAGGGCCGGATCGAGGGCACGGGCGAGATCACCTATCCCGACGGATCGGTCTATGTGGGCGAATTCCGCAACGACGTCGCCGATGGCGAGGGGAAGATCACCTATGTGGACGGCGGCACCTACGAAGGAACCTGGAAGGACGGTGTGATCGACGGCGAGGGGCGCGCGGTATATCCCAACGGGCTGGTCTATGAGGGCCAGTTCCTGAACGCCCAGAACCACGGCACCGGCGTCATGACCTTCACCGACGGCTACCGCTACGAGGGTGAATGGGCCGAAGGCCTGCGCCACGGGCAGGGCCGTGCGACCTATGCCGACGGCACCGTCTACGAGGGCGGCTTCGTCCGCGGCCAGCGCCAGGGCGCAGGGACCATCACCATGGCCGACGGGTTCACCTACACCGGCAGCTGGCGGAACGGCGAGATCGACGGCGAGGGGACTGCCACCTATGCCAACGGCGACGTCTACGAGGGTTCGTTCCTCGCCGGCCGGCGCGAAGGGCCGGGGACGATGCGTTATGCCACAGGGCAGGTCGAAAGCGGTCGCTGGGCGGCGGGCGCTCTTGCCGAGGCGGAGACGGGCGAGGCGATGGTCGATGAGGCTGCGCCGACTTCGGACGCGGCGCCTGCGGACACGGCGCCGACGGAGGGGGGCGAGGCCGCATCCGCTGTCGGGGACGCCACGCCTGGGCCGGACGACGATGCGCCTGCCGTCGCGGAGGAGACACTTTCCACCCCGGCTGAGGAGGCGGAACCCGGACCCGCTGCCGACGATCCCGCGCCGGCCGCCGAGGATGCCGGCGGGTCGGATGCCGCACCGGAGGCGACCGACGGCATCCAGCGGCTTCCCGTCCTGCCGACCCGTGACGGCGACGACGACACGTCCGCCGACGGGAACTGACCCGTCCCGTCGCGGGCGTCAGCCCGTCGGCAGGACGCGCGCGATCTCGTCCCAGAGGGCCGCGAGGCCGGGACGGGCGGGGATGTCGATGATCGGCACATCCGCATCGAGCAGCGCGTCCAGCAGCATCAGGTGACGGGCGGGCTCGGCCGTGTTGTCGCGCAAGAGGGCCGCGACGGGCCGGCCGTGTTCGTCCACGATCAACAGGTCCGCCACCAGCCCCCTCAGGGGGTCGCTGTCCTCATGCGACGTTGTGGCGGTGAGGAACGCTGGCAGCGCGACACCGGCGTGAAGCGAGCATATCGGCGCCTCCGCCTCGAGCCGGTCGGCGATCCAGTTGTGAAGCTTCAGGTCACGCGCGGACATCAGCGGCCTGACCCGGATGCTGCCTTCGGGGATCGCGTCGCAGGGCGTCGGATCCGTCTTCCGCTTGTGGCCGGGCCGGGCGAGGGACCGGGCCCGTTCGAGGGCTCCCCGCGTCACCGTCCAGTCACTCGCCCAGCTTCCCGATCCCCGCAGTTCGGGCGCGGCCGGGCTCTCGGCCTGCGCCAGCCACGCCTCGCGCGGGGCGACGACGCCGGCTCGTGCGAGCCAAACCATCAGGCGGTCGAATTGCATGATCAATGTCCTCGGTACGTCGGGTCTGTTGACAGACTGTCGGTACCTGACGGCGGAAATGAGGCCGGGCGGAGGAAAATCGGCGGTCTTGTCGCGGCCGCATCCGTCCTGCCTAGACGCGTTCGCCTGCGTCCAGACGTGCCAACACCCCGGCGGCCCCGTCCAGCACCGCCTTGCGGTGATCGGCGTCCATCCTGTCCCAGGTCCGGTACATTTGCGCCATGCGGGGATTGCCGTCGAAGCGGTCGCGGTGACGGTCGAGGAAGTCCCAGTAGAGCATGTTGAACGGACAGGCGTTTTCGCCGACCTTCTTCGTCACCGCATAGGTGCAGGATTTGCAGTAATCCGACATCCGGTTGATGTAGTTTCCGCCCGACACATAGGGCTTCGACGCCACCACGCCGCCGTCTGCGAATTGCGACATGCCGATGACGTTGGGCGATTCCACCCATTCGTAGGCGTCGGCATAAACGACCAGATACCATTCATGGACCTGATGGGGGTCGAGCCCGGCCAGCAAGGCGAAATTGCCCGTCACCATCAGGCGCTGGATGTGGTGGGCATAGGCCTCGGCCATGGTCGTCGTGATGCATTCGCGCAGGCATGCCATGTCGGTATCGCCCGACCAGTAGAACTCCGGCAGGTCGCGCGACGCGCCCAGTTCGTTGCGCGCCGTATAATCCGGCCCCTCGCGAAAATAGACGCCGCGGATGAATTCGCGCCAGCCGATGATCTGCCGGATGAAGCCTTCCACCGCGTTCAGCGGCGCGTCGCCTGCATCATGAGCCGCCTCCGCCGCTTCGCAGATCTCGCGCCAGCCCAGAAGGCCCGCGTTGAGGTAGACCGACAGGATCGCGTGGTGCAGGAACGGCTGCCCCATGACCATGGCGTCCTGATAGTCTCCGAAGGACGGCAGGCTTTTGGCGATGAAGTGGTCGAGCGCCGCCAGCGCGCCCGCGCGGTCGGTGGCGAACCAGAACCCGTCGAGCGTGCCGTAGCGGTTGCCGAACCTGCCGCGCACGAGCGTCAGCACATCGCGCGTCGCAGCGTCCGGCTCATGCCGCAGCGGTCCCGGCGACGTCAGGCCCTTGGGCGGCGGCTTTCGGTTTTCCTTGTCGTAGTTCCACTTGCCGCCCGCTGGTTCCCCGTCCTCCATCAGGAGGCCGGTCTTGCGGCGCATCTCGCGGTAGAACCATTCCATCCGCAGTTCCTTGCGGCCCTCGGCCCAGTCCTCGAATTCCGCGTGGCTGCACAGGAAGCGGTCGTCGGGGAACAGGTGCACGGGGATCGGCCCGTCCTCCAGCGCGGCGATCAGGCGGAACTCGCCCGGTTCGGTCCCGATGGCTTCCTGAGCGCCGGTCGCGTCTGCGGCGCGCAGCAACTCGCCCGGAATGGAGTGCGTATTCTCGGGATCGTCGAGCAGGGTATAGCGCACAGTCCAGCCCGCGTCGCGCAGGTGGGCCGCGTGCTTTCGCATGGCGGCGAACAGGAAGGCGATCTTCCTGGGGTGGTGCGGAACGTAATCGGTTTCGACCTGCACCTCGGCCATGACGACGATGTCGCGGTCTTTGTCGGCTTCGCGCAGCGCCGACAGGTCGTCGGAAAGCTGGTCACCCAGCACCAGGATCAGGCGCGGCCGGCTTACCATTCGATCCGGTCGCCCGCATAGTCGAAGAACCCGCCCGACTGCGCCGGGTCGAGCCCGGTCAGCACGTCGATCAGGTTCGCCGCAGCCTCCCCGGCGCTGACCTTGGGGGCCTTGTAACCTTCGGTGAAGGGCGTCTCGACCGTGCCCGGGTGCAGGGCCACGACGATGGACCCCTTGTTGCGGCGGCCGATCTCGATGGCGGCGCCGTGGACGATCTGGTTCGCGGCGGCCTTTGCGGCGCGATAGGAATACCACCCGCCCATCCGGTTGTCGCCGATCGACCCCACCCGCGCCGTCAGAACGCCGATCCTGCCCGCATCCGCCAGCTTGGGAACGATGGCCCGCAGGACCAGCGCCGGACCGATGGCGTTGACCGCGAAGGTGCGGGCCATGACCTCGGCGTCCACGGCGTCGAGTGTCTTTTCCGGGGCGGCGCCGTCGGGCGCGAGGATGCCGGTGGCGACGAACACGAGGTCGAACGGCCCCTCCAGCGGGCCGATGATCCGCGCGACGGAGGCTGCGTCTGTCACGTCCAGTCCGTCGCTGCTGCGGCTGAGACGGGTTACGTCGTGGCTGTCGTCCAAGCGGTTTGCCAAGGCCGCGCCGATGCCGCCCGACGCGCCGACGACGAGGGCGCGGTCAGTCGGCATAGATCATCTTCCGCGTCATCCCCCCGTCCAGGACCAGCACCGCGCCGGTGACGAAGCCCGCGCCTGCCAGGTAGGCCACCGCCTCGGCCACGTCGCGGGGGGTGCCGACGCGGCCTGCGGGGTGCTGAACATGGTCGGCGGGGGACAGGTCGTCCGCATCCGAGATCCAGCCGGGCGCGACGGCGTTGACACGGATATCCGGTCCGAGGCTGATCGCCGTGGCATGGGTCAGCGCGACGAGGCCGCCCTTGGCGGCGGCATAGGCCTCCGTCTGCGGCTCGGACATGATGGCGCGGGTGGAGGCGACGTTGACGATGGAACCCTTTGCCGCACGCAGCAGGGGCACGCAGTGCTTCGTCATCAGGAACGGGCCGGTCAGGTTGACGGCGATGCGCCGGTTCCAGTCGTCGAGCGACAGATCCTCGATCGCGCCGCTGACGGGGTCGGCGATGCCCGCGTTGTTCACCAGAAGGTCCAGTTGCCCGGCCCAGTCGTCCAGTTCGGCCAGCGCGCGGGCGACGGCGGATTCGTCCGCCACATCGGCCTCCAGCCGCAGCAGGTCGCCCCCCGCCGGCGCGCCCAGCCGCTCCAACGCCGCACGATCGCGGTCGAGTGCGGCGACCCGCCAGCCCTGCGCCAGAAGGTGCGCGACGCAATCCGCTCCGATAAGGCCGCCCGCGCCGGTGACGAGCGCGGTTCTCGTTTCGATCTCCATGACGGGGCAGCTAGCGGGGTGCGAGGCGCGGTCAACCGTCGAAGGTCGCGCGCCAGACGCGGGCCAGCCAGCCGGCGTCGAAGGTGTGTCCGCCCGGATGCAGACAGTATTGCAGCATGGCATCCGCCCCCTCCCCCCGGGCGCAGTCGAGGTCATCCACGGGCGCCGGAACCGCGTCGTGCAAGGATCGGTCGTTGCGGTACATGGCCAGAACGGCGTTGACGTCGCCCTGCCGCGCGGGTCCGATCTGGCGGCCCGCGACGGGCACGACGGCGTCGGCGGTGCCGTGGAAATGCCAGATGACGGCGCCGGTGGGGCAGGTGGCGGGGGGTCCCTTCCAGAAGGTTCCCGACAGGGGCACGAAGACGGCGAAGGCATCGCCTGCCTTGCAGGCGGCGTTCCACACCATCATGCCGCCGGCCGAGAACCCGGCCAGCATGAAACGCTCCGGATCCATGCCGAAGCGGTCCACCACGTCGGCCTTGACCGCCTGAACGTAGGCCACCTCGTCCCGCGCGGGACGGCGGCCTTCGGAGGGGGCATCGGGGATCGCCCAGTCCTCGCCCGCGCTCTGCAACGCCACCAGCACCACACCCAGATCGCGCGCCATCCGTTCCAGCGCGGCATTGCCCATGATCCCCTCTGCCGTGCCGCGATAGCCGTGGGCGAAAAGGATGGCCCCCTGCGGCGGCGCGTCGGGCAGGCGGATGCGATAGGTGCCGTTCTCCACCGCGCAGTCGCTGTCAGGTCCGCAGGCCATTGCCGGAGCACCGAGCAGGCAGAGGAGGAGGATCAGGACGCGCATCGCCTAGCTCCGGGTTCGGGTCACACGCAACGTCGCGCGGGGCGGCCGCTCTTGTCCAGCCCGACGGGCGGTCAGGGCGCTTCCGGCGCAAAGCGCACAAAACGCTTTCCTTCCGCGCGTCAATTTGTATCTTGCTGCCATGACGAAGATCCGCCCCGTCCTGGACCTGCTTCTTATCCGCTCCTGAGCGTGCCATTCGGCGCGACCGCTCGGGAGGGGACGCAGCGCCGGAGAAACAGGACACCAGACAGGATCAGACCATGACCAAGCCCTCCGAAAAGATCGTCATCTTCGACACCACGCTGCGCGACGGCGAACAGTCGCCCGGTGCCACGATGACGCACGACGAAAAGCTCGAGATCGCCACCATGCTGGACGAGATGGGCGTCGACGTGATCGAGGCGGGGTTTCCCATCGCCTCCGACGGTGATTTCGCTGCCGTCTCGGACATTGCCCGGAACGCGGACCGGGCGGTCATCTGCGGGCTGGCGCGGGCCAACCTCAAGGACATCGACCGCTGCTGGGAGGCTGTGAAGCATGCCCGGCAGCCGCGCATCCACACCTTCATCGGCACCTCGCCCCTGCACCGCGCCATCCCGAACCTGACCCGGGATCAGATGGCCGAGCGCATCCACGAGACCGTCACCCACGCCCGCAACCTGTGCGACGACGTGCAGTGGTCGCCGATGGATGCGACGCGGACGGAATGGGACTATCTGGCGCGCGTGGTCGAAATCGCCATCAAGGCTGGCGCCACGACGATCAACATTCCCGATACGGTCGGCTACACCGCGCCCAACGAATCCGCCGAACTGATCCGCCGCCTGATCGCCGAGGTGCCGGGCGCCAGTGACGTCGTGTTCGCCACCCATTGCCACAACGACCTGGGGCTCGCCACGGCCAACGCGCTGGCCGCCGTGGAGGGCGGTGCGCGGCAGATCGAATGCACGATCAACGGTCTGGGCGAACGCGCGGGCAATACGGCGCTGGAGGAGGTGGTGATGGCGCTCAAGGTGCGCCACGACATCATGCCCTTCACCACCGGCGTCGATTCGACGAAGCTCATGGCGATTTCACGGCGGGTGGCGTCGGTCAGCGGCTTTCCGGTGCAATTCAACAAGGCCATCGTCGGCAAGAACGCCTTCGCGCACGAATCCGGCATCCACCAGGACGGGATGCTCAAGAACGCCGAGACCTTCGAGATCATGCGCCCGGAGGACGTGGGGCTGAACGCCACGTCGCTGGTGATGGGGAAACACTCGGGCCGCGCGGCGCTGCGATCCAAGATGAAGGAATTGGGCTACGACCTGGCCGACAATCAGCTGGTGGACGTCTTCGTGCGCTTCAAGGCACTGGCCGACCGCAAGAAGGAGGTCTTCGACGAGGACCTGATCGCCCTGATGCAGGACGAGGAGCGGCAGTCCGAGGACCGCATCAAGGTCGATTACCTGCGCGTCGTCTGCGGCACCGAAGGGCCGCAGGAGGCATCCCTGCGGCTGGTGATCGACGGTGAGGTCAAGGCGTCGGAGGCCACCGGCGACGGGCCCGTGGACGCCGCGTTCAACGCCGTGAAGGCGCTGGTGGAGCATCATGCCCGGCTGCAGCTCTATCAGGTCTCGGCCGTGACCGAGGGCACCGACGCGCAGGCGACCGTCACCGTGCGGATGGAGGAGGACGGGCGCATCGTCTCGGGCCAGTCCGCCGACACGGACACGGTGGTCGCAAGCGTTCGTGCCTATGTGAACGCCCTCAACCGCCTGATGGTCCGCCGCGAAAAGGGTGGCACCGACGGGCGGGAGATCAGCTACAAGGACGTCGGCTGAGGCGGAGCGCGGGCGGTCGGGGTCGTCCGCCCCCGGCGGTCGCCGCGAAAACGGCAGAACCTCGCGCAACCGGCGGCAATCCACCACTGGACCCCACCCCACCGAACCCGTTAGACGCACGCGAACCCCCGCGTGTCCGGCGCGCATAGGGGCTATGGGTACGGGGGACGAGACATGTCTATCTTCAGGTCGCTCTTCAGCAGCGATATGGCCATCGACCTCGGCACGGCGAACACGCTCGTCTATGTCAAGGGCAAGGGGATCGTCCTGAACGAACCCTCGGTCGTGGCCTATCACATGAAGAACGGCCGCAAGGAAGTCCTGGCCGTGGGCGAGGACGCCAAGCTGATGCTGGGCCGGACTCCCGGCTCGATCGAGGCGATCCGCCCCATGCGCGAAGGCGTCATTGCCGACTTCGACACCGCGGAGGAGATGATCAAGCACTTCATCCGCAAGGTTCACAAGCGGTCCACCTTCAGCAAGCCCAAGATCATCGTCTGCGTGCCACATGGCGCCACCCCGGTCGAAAAACGTGCCATCCGCCAATCCGTGCTGGGCGCCGGCGCGCGCAAGGCCGGCCTGATCGCGGAGCCCATCGCGGCCGCCATCGGGGCGGGCATGCCGATCACCGATCCCACGGGGTCGATGGTCGTGGACATCGGCGGCGGCACCACCGAGGTCGCGGTACTGAGCCTTGCCGACATCGTCTATGCGCGGTCGGTCCGCGTGGGCGGCGACCGGATGGACGAGGCGCTCATCAGCTATCTGCGGCGCCATCAGAACCTTCTGGTGGGCGAGGCCACGGCCGAGCGCATCAAGAAGGAGATCGGCACCGCCCGCATGCCCGAGAACGGCCGCGGCGAAGTCATGCGGATCCGGGGACGCGATCTTCTGAACGGTGTCCCGAAGGAGACCGAGATCAGCCAGGCCCAGGTCGCCGAGGCATTGGCAGAACCTGTGCAGCAGATCTGCGAAGCGGTGATGACCGCGCTCGAATCGACGCCGCCCGATCTCGCGGCCGACATCGTCGACCGGGGCGTGATGCTCACGGGCGGCGGCGCGCTGCTGGGCGATCTGGACCTTGCGCTGCGCGAGCAGACGGGTCTGAACATCTCGGTCGCGGACGAATGTCTGAACTGCGTGGCGCTCGGCACCGGCAAGGCGCTGGAATACGAGCGTCAGTTGACCCACGTCATCGACTACGACAGCTGAGGCGCGCCATGGCGCGGACGCGACCGGGCGAGGACATCTATCACCGGCCGCTGCGCCGGCTGCTTCTTGGAATCGTCGTCGTCGTGCTGATCGCGTTGATCCTGCTCTGGCGGATCGACAACCCGCGCGCCGAACGCCTGCGCGCCGCGATGGTCGACCGGATCGTGCCGAGCTTCGAATGGGCGCTGGCGCCCGTCACCTGGGCCGGACGCCTGATCGAGGATTTCGAGGGCTATGCCCGCGTCTACGACCAGAACCAGGAACTGCGCCGAGAGTTGCAGCAGATGAAGGCCTGGCGCGAGGCCGCGATCCAGCTGGAACAGGAGAACGCGCGCCTTCTCGACCTCAACAAGGTGCGCCTGTCGCCCGAACTGACCTATGTCACCGGCGTCGTGCTGACCGACAGCGGCAGCCCGTTCCGTCGTTCGGTCCTGCTTAACATCGGGGCCGATGACGGCATTCGCGACGGTTGGGCGGCGATGGACGGGCTGGGGCTGGTGGGGCGCATCTCGGGGGTGGGCGACCGGACGGCGCGGGTTCTTCTGCTGACCGACGGCAACAGCCGCGTCCCCGTGACGATCCAGCCCTCCGGCAAGCGCGCCATCCTCGCAGGCGACACGACGGCGGCGCCGGTGCTGGATTTCGTCGAAAACCCCGATGACGTGCGCGCGGGCGACCGGATCGTGACGTCGGGCGACGGCGGCGTCTTCCCGCCGGACCTCAGCGTGGGGCAGGTCGTGCGCGCGCCCGACGGCCGGCTGCGGGTGCGCCTATCGGCCGACACCGGACGGCTGGAGTTCCTGCGCGTCCTGCGCACACGCGAATCGCCGCGCATCGACACCACGGGCGCCTTGCTGCTGCCCGCGCCCGCGCCGATGCAGGGCCCACCGCCCCCGCCCGAGGGCCCCTGACATGGGGATGCGGTCGGTCTGGACCTATCGCGCGGTCTTCGTGGGTCTCTCCGCGGTCTACCTGTTCTTCGCGCTTCTGCCCTTCGGGGCGGGAGAGGGCGGCCTGCCCGGCCCCGACCTCATCTTCTGTCTGACGGCGGCCTGGATCCTGCGGCGCCCCGACTACGTGCCATTCTGGCTTTTGCTGCTCGTCCTTCTGGTGGCGGATTTCCTGCTGATGCGTCCGCTTGGGCTTTGGGCCCTGATCGTGCTTCTGGTGTCCGAATACCTCCGCCGCCGCGTCGATCACGGCGAAGTGCTCACGTTCTGGTCGGAGGTGGCGATGGTCTCGGCCTGCGTCGTGGCCGCCGTTCTGGCCGATCACGTCGCTCTCATGCTGCTTCTCGCCGAGACACCGCCCCTCGCAGGGCAGGGGTTGCATGCTCTGGCAACGATTGTGTTTTACCCCGCAACAATCGTATTCTCGCGGATGATCGGGGTCAGGCGGCTCGCTCCCGGCGAACTCGACAGCCTCGGCACCCGCGCCTGAGACGGTCCGACCCTTTTCATCTTCCGGAGATGCCATGAAGCGCAACATCCAGGATCAGGCCCTGTCTTCCCGACGGATCACCCGGCGCGCCCTCGTCATGGGTGGGATGCAGCTCGGGTTCGGTGCGTTGCTTCTTGGGCGGATGCGGCATCTTCAGGTCGATCAGGCCGACGAGTTCCTTCTGCTGGCCGAGGAAAACCGCATCAAGGTCCGGCTGATCGCCCCCGCGCGCGGGTTGGTCTACGACCGCAATGGTGTTGTGCTGGCCGGAAACGAACAGATCTACCGCGTCAGCATGATCCGCGAAGATGCTGACGACGTGGACGCCGTCATCGCGCATCTGCGCGGTCTGGTGAAGCTCGACGAGGAGACGCTTCAGCGCGCCCTGCGCGAGATGGACCGTCGTCCGCATCAGTCGGTCACCTTGGCCGACCGGCTGTCGTGGGAGGATCTTTCGGTCATCGCCGTCAACGTGCCCGCGCTGCCGGGGATCACCCCCGAAGTGGGGCTGAGCCGGGTCTATCCGCTGGGCCACGACTACGCCCACGTCATCGGCTATGTCGGCCGCGTCTCCGAGCGCGACATCGCCGAGGCGGAGGACCCCGATCCGCTGCTCCAGACCCCGCAGTTCCAGATCGGCAAGATCGGCGCCGAGAAGCAGCTGGAAGGGGCGCTGCGCGGAAAGGCCGGGGCCCGCCGTGTCGAGCAGAACGCCGCCGGCCGCATCATGCGGGAACTGGGCCGGACCGAGGGTCGGTCGGGCCAGGACGTGCAGCTGACCATCGACGCGGGATTGCAGAACTTCATCCAGGCGCGGCTGGGTCAGGAGAGCGCCGCGGCGGTGGTGATGGACGTTCGCAACGGCGACGTCCTGGCCGCCGTCAGCGCACCCAGCTACGACCCCAACCTGTTCGTCTCGGGCATCAGCGTGCCCGACTACGCCGGCCTGCGCGACAATGATCACCGGCCGCTGCACAACAAGATCGTGCAGGGCCTCTACCCGCCCGGATCGACCTTCAAGATGGTCACCCTCATGGCCGGGCTGGAGGCGGGCGAGATCGGCGGCGGCGACAGGTTCTATTGCGGCGGCTACACCAAGGTGGCAAATCGCCGGTTCCACTGCTGGAAACGGGGCGGACACGGCTGGGTCGATATCGCCAAGTCCCTGCGCGAAAGTTGCGATGTGTTCTATTACGAACTGGCGCAGCGCACGGGCATCGACCGCATCGCAGCCATGGCGCGCAAGCTGGGTCTCGGCACGGCCTTCGACCTTGAGATGACCAGCGTGAGCGAGGGGCTGGTTCCCGACCGCGCCTGGAAACGCGAGCGCCGGGGCGAGGAGTGGGTGATCGGCGACAGCTTGAACGCCTCGATCGGGCAGGGTTTCGTTCTGGCCTCGCCCCTGCAACTGGCCGTGATGACCGGGCGCATCGCATCGGGGCTCGAGGTCAATCCCCGTCTCGTCCGGTCGGTCGACGGCGTCGCGCGGCCATCCGGCGTGCAGGGTCCGCTGGATATTCCGCGTAGCCATCTCGATGGCGCGCGCAACGGGATGTATCAGGTCATCAACGCCGTCGGTGGAACCGGCAGCCGGTCAAAGTTCGACATGGCGGGGATGAAATGGGCGGGGAAGTCCGGCACCAGCCAGGTCCGCAACATCACGGCGGCCGAACGGGCCCGTGGCGTCGTCCGCAACGAAGACTTGCCCTGGGGCCGCCGCGACCATGCGCTGTTCGTGGGGTATGCGCCCTATGACGCCCCGAAGTATTCCGTGGCCGTCGTGGTCGAGCACGGCGGCGGCGGGTCGTCCGTCGCCGGCCCGATCGCGCGTGACGCCATCATGTATGCGCTGAACGGGGGTCTTCCGCCGCTCGGGGCCTATCCGGCTGCCGAGCGTGAGAAGGCCGACGAGGTGCTGTCGAGCCTCCGGCTGAACCCCACGGTCGTGCGCGGTCGCGTCAAGTCCGAGGTCTGACCCCGCCATGAGCTATCTTGAATACAACGTCGCCCGTGTCCCGGCCGGTCCGGGCAAGCTGCTGGCGCTCAACTGGGGTCTGGTGCTGCTGATCACGGCGGTCGCCTGCATCGGCTTCATGGTTCTCTATTCCGTGGCCGGTGGAAACTGGCGCTGGGCCGAACCGCAGATGCAGCGCTTCGTCCTGGGTCTCGGTCTCATGTTCGCGGTGGCGATGGTGCCGATCTGGTTCTGGCGCAACGTCTCGCCCGCGATTTACGGCGTCACGCTGTTGCTTCTCGTGGCGGTCGAGCTGATCGGTGCGACCGGCGGCGGCGCGCAGCGGTGGATCGAGCTCGGGTTCATGCGCCTTCAGCCTTCGGAGCTGATGAAGGTGGCGCTGGTCCTGATGCTCGCGGCCTATTACGACTGGCTTCCCGCCAACAGGGTCAGCCGGCCGCAATGGGTCATCGTGCCCATCCTTCTCATCCTGCTGCCCACGGCGCTGGTGTTGAAACAGCCCGACCTCGGCACCGCAATCCTGCTTCTGGCCGGCGGCGGGGCGGTGATGTTCCTGGCAGGGGTTCACTGGGCCTATTTCGCAACGGTGATCGGCGCGGCCGTGGGCCTCGTCACGCTGGTCATCAAATCGCGCGGGACGGCGTGGCAACTCATCAAGGATTACCAGTTCCGCCGCATCGATACCTTCCTCGACCCCGACAGCGACCCTCTCGGCGCAGGCTATCACATCACCCAGTCGAAGATCGCGCTCGGGTCCGGCGGATGGACGGGAAAGGGGTTCATGCAGGGCACGCAGGCCAGGCTGAACTTCCTGCCCGAAAAGCACACCGACTTCATCTTCACGACCCTGGCGGAGGAATTCGGCCTGATTGGGGGGATGTCGCTTCTGGCGCTCTATCTCCTCATCATCGCGTTCTGCGTCGTCTCGGCCCTGCGGATGAAGGACCGCTTCGCCTCGCTGGTCACGCTGGGCATTGCAGTGGCCTTTTTCCTGTTCTTCGCAGTCAACATGTCGATGGTCATGGGCATGGCCCCAGTCGTCGGCGTGCCCCTGCCGCTGGTCAGCTACGGCGGATCGGCCATGCTGGTCCTGATGCTGGCCTTCGGCATCGTCCAGTCGGCCCATGTCCACCGCCCGCGCGCGCAGGGGGAAGGGCAGCTGTTCCGACGTTGACCTGACGCTTTCGCAGACGAAAAGGGCCGCCCCGAAGGGCGGCCCCATCCCGTGTCATCTGCCTGCGGTCACTCGCGGTTGCCGAGGAACTGCAGCAGGAACATGAACATGTTGATGAAGTCGAGATACAGGCTCAGCGCGCCCATGATCGCGGCCTTCCCCAGCCATTCGGCGTCGCCGTGCACGGCGTGCGCGATGTAGTCGTTCTTGATCTTCTGCGTGTCATAGGCGGTCAGCGCCGCGAAGATCAGCACACCGATGGCCGAGATCGCCATGGCCAGCGGCCCCGACTGCAGGAACAGGTTGACGACCATCGCCACGATCAGGCCGATCACCCCCATGATGAGGAACGTGCCGATGCCGGACAGGTCCTTCTTGGTGGTGTAGCCGTAGAGCGACAGGCCCGCGAAGGCGATCGCCGTGATCAGGAAGGTCTGCGCGATGGATACGCCCGTGAAGACGATGAAGATCGAGCTGAGCGACATCCCCATGACCGCCGCGAAGGCATAGAAGACGATCTGCGCCGTGGCCGCGGACATGCGGTTGATCATGGCCGAGAAGCCGAAGACGAAGATCAGCGGTGCGAACATGACGAGCCAGCGCAGCGGCGAGAAATACAGCGCCTCGCCGAAGGACGTGATCATCGTGCCGTTGCCCATCTGCGCCACGGCCAGCGACGGATCGGTCGTCGTGGCCAGGCCCGACAGGGCCCAAGCCGCCGCGAACGTGATGAGCATGCCCACGGACATCGTGCCGTAGACCTTATTCATGTGGGCGCGGAGGCCCTGATCGATCTCCGCAGCGCGGGCGCCGGAAACCGAGCCGGTCCGCAGGGCGTCGAATTGTGCCATGTGGCTCCTCCAGAAGGATGCATGGGGTGGGGCGCCGGAATGGAACCCCTCGCCGGTCAATATCGGGCGCGAGGCGACGGTTTTCAAGCTGTCAATTCAAGGCGTTTTCGTGACTTTGATTGATATTCGCTATGGCGCAGGTGTTCTGCCTCAATGGTCAGGCCATTGCAGGTCGTGATGTCACCCATCTCCCCATTCGATTTCCGTCATGACCGACGGGCTGCTATCGTCGCCTCCGAAAGGAACACCATGGCCCGGAACCTCGACCTGACCGCCCTGCGGGCGTTCACCACCGTCGCCGCCACTGGCAGCGTGACCCGCGCGGCGGCTCTGCTGCACCTGACGCAGTCCGCCGTGTCGATGCAGGTCATCCGGCTGGAGCAGATGCTCGACGCCCGCCTGCTGGACCGGACCGCCCGCGGCGTGCGCCTGACGCCCGACGGGGAAAAGGCGCTGGCCCATGCCCGCCGGATGCTGACCCTGAACGACGAATTGCTCGACCGGATGCGTGACGTGGCGCCCGAAGGCGAGATCCGGCTGGGCGTGCCGCATGACATCGTGTCGCGCTGCATCCCCGCCGTCCTGCGGGCCTTTGCCGCCGATTATCCGCGCGTCCGCATCAGCCTGCTGTCGAGCGTCACGACCACGTTGCACCAGATGTTCGCGGAAGGCCGCTGCGACGTCATCCTCACGACCGAGGCCGCGCCACCCGCCGGCGGCACCGAACTCGTGCGTCTGCCGCTCGTCTGGGTCGGGGCGGAGCAGGGCACGGCCTGGACGCGGCGGCCCCTTCCCCTGGCCTTCGAGAACGCCTGCGTCTTCCGCACCCGCGCGCAGGATGCGCTCGATGCTGCCGGCATCCCCTGGGATGTGGCCATCAGTGCCGAATCGAGCCGCGCCGTCGACGCCAGCGTCAGCGCCGATCTGGCCTGCCACGTGGTCATCGACGGCTTCGACACGCCGGAAACCGCGCCCGTGCCCCATGGCGGCGCGCTGCCTGACATGGGCGACGTGGGCATCATGCTTCTGTCCGCGGATACCGGGCGCGACCCCACGCGCGACCGCCTGCTGGAGATCCTGCGCGACGTCTATGGCGCACTCGCCCCCGCAACGCGCCGTCCCTTGGTCGCGGCGTCCGGCGGGCTGGCGCGGATCAGATCGTGACGACCACCTTGCCCGTCGCCTTGCGGTCGCGCAGCAGGCCGAGCGCCTCCTCCACCCGTTCGAGCGGCAGGCTGTGGCTGATGTGCGGGCGGATGTCGCCGGCGGCATACATCCCGAACAGCGCGGCGATGCTGTCGGTGATGACCTTCGGCGCAAAGGTCAGCGTGCCGCCCCAGTAGAAACCGATCAGGTCCACGTTCTTGACCATCAGGTGATTGGCCGGAAACGTCGGCACCGTGCCGCTGGCGAAGCCGATGACAAGGTATCGCCCCCCCGGCCGTATCGCGCGGAAGGCGGCCTGCGCCGCGTCGCCTCCCACCGCGTCATAGACCACGTCCACCCCTCCGAGCGCCTTCAGCGCGCCGCGCAGATCGGGCGTCTCCGCGTCGATCAGATGTGCCGCACCGTGCTGCCCCGCGATGGCGAGCTTGTCGGCGCCGCGCGCCATGGCAACCACCTCGGCCCCCATCCGGGCGCCCAGGTCCACCGCCGTAAGGCCCACGCCGCCCGCGGCCCCCAGCACCAGCAACCGCTCGCCCGCCTGCAACCGCGCGCGATGCGTCAGCGCCACATGGCTCGTGGACCAGGCGACGATGAAGGCGGCGGCGACGTCGGACGGCATGTCGTCCGGCACGGGCACGGCCCGATCCGCCGGAAAGCACCCGTATTGGGCCAGCCCGCCATGTCCGCCGAAGACTGCGACACGAGTGCCGATAGCGGGCCCGGTCACGTCCGGTCCGTGGGCACTGACGGTTCCGCAGACCTCCATCCCCGGAACGAAGGGGAGGGACGGCGTGTCCTGATAGCTGCCTTCGATCATGAGAAGGTCGGCGAAGTTGAGCGCCGCCGCCTCGATCTCCAGGGCGACTTGCCCTGCGCCGGGGGTCGGCCGGTCAAGGTCGTGGACGAGGCCGGCGGTTCCGGGGCCGGTGACCTGATAGGCACGCATGGAGGTCTCTCCCTTCGGTTTCGGCCGATGTGGCCCGCGGTGGTGCGGGGACGCAAGACGAAAGGCGTTGACCGGCGCGCCCCCCGGTGCGACCCCCGTGCCATGGACCGAACCGCCGACCTGCCCGCCATCCGCGCCACGGCACATGCGCTGGCCGACGCCGCGCGGGGCGTCACCCTGCGCCACTTTCGCCGCCCCATGACCGTCGACAGCAAGCGGGACGATTTCGACCCCGTCACCATCGCCGATCGCGAGGCCGAGCGGACGATGCGCGACATCCTCGCCGCCCGCCGCCCGCACGACGGGATCCTGGGCGAGGAGATGGGCGCGACCCCCGGCACGAGCGACCTGACCTGGGTGCTGGACCCCATCGACGGCACGCGCGCCTTCATCTCTGGGTCGCCGACCTGGGGCGTGCTGATCGCGGTTCAGGACGCGGACGGGCCGTTCTTCGGCGTCGTCGATCAACCCTTCACCGGCGAACGGTTCGAGGGCGCACCGGACGGTGCCACCTGGACGCGAGGCGACGACCGCCGCGCCTTGACCGTCAGCGTGACCGAGCGGCTGGATCGGGCCACCATCCTCAGCACCTTCCCCGAGGTCGGCACGGCGGAGGAGGGCGGGGCCTTCCACCGTCTCGCCGCTCGCTGCCGCCTGACGCGCTATGGGCTGGACTGCTATGCCTATGCCCTGCTTGCCGCCGGCCACGTCGATCTGGTGGTCGAGGCGGGGCTGCAACCCCATGACATCGCCGCGCCCATGGCCGTCATCCGCG
The DNA here is from genome assembly GCF_001403735.1 of Jannaschia rubra. Taxonomy (GTDB): domain Bacteria; phylum Pseudomonadota; class Alphaproteobacteria; order Rhodobacterales; family Rhodobacteraceae; genus Jannaschia; species Jannaschia rubra. Next base: position 261,738 of record NZ_CXPG01000012.1, on the reverse strand, counting down.
CGGCGGGCGGCATCGTGACCGGTTGGACCGGCGGGCCGGCCCACCACGGCGGCCGCGTCATCGCCGCCGCGAACCCCGCCCTGCACCGCGCCGCGCTGGAGGTCCTGAATGGCTGAGACGCTGATCCGCGGCGCGGCCCATGTCGCCACCATGGACGACGGGGCGGCCGGTAACGACGTCCTGATCCGCGACGGGGTGATCGCGGCGGTGGGGCAGGGGCAGACGACGCAGGGGCAGGTGATCGCGGCGCAGGGCTGCCTCGTGACGCCGGGCCTCGTCAACACGCACCATCACCTCTACCAGACGCTGACGCGCGCGGTACCGGCGGGGCAGGACGCGCTCCTGTTCGGCTGGCTGCGGACGCTCTATCCGATCTGGGCGCGGTTCACGCCGGACCATGTCGCGGTGGCGACGCAGCTCGGGCTGGCGGAACTGGCGCTGTCTGGCTGCTCCATGTCATCGGACCATCTCTATTTGTTTCCGAACGGGGTGCGGCTCGACGACACGATCCACGCGGCGGCCGAGGTCGGCCTGCGGTTCCACCCGACGCGGGGCGCCATGTCCATCGGCGAATCCGCCGGTGGCCTGCCGCCCGACGCCCTGGTCGAGGACGAGACCACAATCCTTGAGGATGCGATCCGCGTGATCGACGCCTTCCACGACGCCGCGCCGGGCTCGATGTGCCGGGTCGGCGTGGCTCCCTGTTCGCCCTTTTCCGTCAGCCGCGAGTTGATGCGCGACGCCGCCATCCTCGCCCGTGACAAGGGGGTGCGCCTGCACACCCACCTGGCCGAGAACGACGAGGACGTGGCCTTCTCGCTCGAACGCTTCGGCTGCCGCCCCGGTCAATACGCGGAGGATCTCGGCTGGACCGGCGATGACGTCTGGCACGCCCATTGCGTCAAGCTGGACGCGGACGAGATCGCGCTCTTTGCCCGCACCGGCACCGGCGTCGCGCACTGCCCCTGCTCCAACTGCCGCCTCGGGTCGGGTATCGCGCCGGTGCGCGCCATGGTCGACGCTGGCGTGCGGGTGGGGATCGGCGTGGACGGGTCGGCCTCGAACGACGCGGCCTCGCTGGTGGACGAGGCGCGGCAGGCCATGTTGCTCGCCCGCGTGTCGCGCGGGGCGGATGCGATGTCGGGGGCGGAGGCGCTGCGTCTCTCCACGCGCGGCGGTGCGGAAGTGCTTGGCCGCGACGACTGTGGCCGGATCGCGCCGGGGTTCCGCGCCGACATTGCCATATGGGACATGAACGGGGTCGAGGCCGCGGGAAACTGGGACCGCTCCGCCCTGCTTCTGGCCGGGCCGCGGAAGGTGCGCGACCTGTTCGTCGAAGGGCGGCAGGTCGTGCGCGACGGGCATCTGATGACCATCGACCTGCCGCGATTGATCCGCCGTGCGGAACGCCTGCTCGCCGACCTTATGGCCTGACGCGCGGCGCCCCGTCAGACGGGCGCTTCGGGGGGCACCCGGTCGCCCGTCGCCTCGCGGAAATGGCGGCGACACAGGCTGACGTAGCGGTCGTTGCCGCCCACCTCGACCTGCGCGCCTTCGGTCAGGGCGCGACCGTCGGGGCCCATGCGGATGACCATGGTGGCCTTGCGTCCGCAGTGGCAGATGGTCCGCACCTCGCGCAGGACATCGGCCAGCGCCAGCATCGCGGCCGAGCCGGGGAACAGTTCGCCCCGGAAATCGACGCGAAGGCCGTAGGCCATGACCGGCATGTCCAGATCGTCGGCCACGCGCGCCAGCTGCCAGACCTGTTCGCGCGACAGCCACTGCGCCTCGTCCACCAGCACGCAGGCGCAGGGCCCCTGCGCCAGCCGCGCCTCGATCATTGCGAAAAGGTCGGTGTCCGCGGCCCAGGTGTCGGCTTCGGCCTCGATCCCGATCCGGCTGGCGATCCGCCCCTTGCCCGCCCGGTCATCGAAGTTCGCGGTCAGCAGATAGGTCTGCATCCCACGCTCGATGTAGTTGTAAGACGCCTGCAAAAGCAGCGTGCTCTTGCCCGCGTTCATCGTCGAATAATGGAAGTAGAGCTTGGCCATGGCGCGCCCTCAGACCCGCTTCAGAAGGACGGACCCCACGGAATAGCCGGCACCGAAGGAGCAGATCAGCCCCCGGTCGCCGGGCTGCAGGTCGGCCGAGTGCTGCGCGAAGGCGATGATCGACCCGGCCGACGATGTGTTGGCGTAATCCTGCAGGATATTCGGCTGTTCCTCGGGCGTCGGCACCCGGCCCAGCACCTTGCGCCCGATGAAGTCGTTCATCGACTTGTTCGCCTGGTGCAGCCACATCCGCTTCAAGTCGTCCGCCTGCCACCCCTCGGCTGCCATATGGTCCGCGATATGCGACGCGACCATCGGCAGGACCTCCTTGAACACCTTGCGGCCGTTCTGCATGAACTGCATGTCGCGGCGGTCGTCCATGGCATCGCGCGTGCGGCGCAGGAAGCCGTCGTTGTTGCGGATATTGTTGGAAAACTGCGTCGCGCAGCGGGTGCTTTCGATCACGAAGCGGTCGCCCCGGGACAAATCCTCCCGCTCCAGCACCAGAGCGGTGCAGACGTCGCCGAAGATGAAGTGGCAGTCCCGGTCGCGCCATTCGAGATGCGCCGAGCAGATCTCGGGGTTCACGACCAGCGCGCGGTCGATCGACCCCGCACGGATCATGTCGGCGGCCGCCTGGATGCCGAAGGTCGCCGACGAACAGGCCACGTTCATGTCGAAGCCGAAGCCGCCGGTGCCCAGAAGCTCCTGTATCTCGATGGCGATGGCGGGATAGGCGCGTTCGTGGTTCGAGGCGGCGCAGATCACCGCGTCGACGGCGCCCGCGTCAACTCCTGCCTGCGCCAGAGCATCGGTGGCCGCCGCAACCCCCATCTCGGCCATCTGCGACGGCGCGTCGTCGGGGCGGGCGGGCAGGCGCGGATACATGCGGTCCGGATCCAGCACGCCGGACTTGTCGAGGACGAACCGCTGCTCGATCCCGCTGGCGGAGCGTATGAATTCGGAGCTGGAATGGGGGATCGAAGGGTCGGCGCCTTCGGCGTTGCGCCGGTCCGCATAGGCGTTGAATGCCGCGACCAGCTCGTCATTGGTTATGACCTGGCGGGGCGTGAAGACGCCCGATCCGGTGACGGCGACGTTGTTCATGCGGCTCTCCCCATTACCGTCGGGGATGGACGCGACAAAAGTCGAGGTCAAGAGCGACGCGCAATGTCAGGACGAACGGAAACCGGACCCTGCCGTCAAGGCAGGGTCCGGCATCGGCGTCCATGTCAGCCGCCAGTGCGACGGCGAAGGCCGGTCATTCGGTCGGCGTGACGGGAACGACGGTGGCATCTTCTTCGTCCAGGAGCGGTTCCTCGACGAGCGGGACGGTCCCCGTTTCCACGTCTTCGTCGACGACGACGGCGGGGTCCTCGACGACCACGGGGTCCTCGACCACGGGATCCTCGACGACGACTGCCGCCGGCTCGGCGGGTACCTCGGTCTCGACTTCGTCAGTGTTCAGGAAAAACGTGAACAGCAGCCAGAGCACGACGATGACGGCGATTGCGATCAAAAGCCATTTGAGCCAGGAGGAAGACCCCCCGCCGGCGGTGGAGGTCGTGGTGACCTTGGGGTCGCGATACTTGGGGTCGTTCTGGGCCATGAAGGTTGCTCCTTGAAATGATTTCCGGTCGGGACGGATATGCCGAGGCGTGAACTCCGCCCTTGGGGGTCGATGGGACGCTATCGCCCCGGTTGGAGGTCAGGCGTAATCCTGACGCGGTTTAAGGGTTGTAGGGCTTGTCATAGCGATAGCCGCGCACAGACTCGTCGCCGTAGTCGTATTCGGTGTCCCGGCGGCCGCGCACCACGTTGGTTTCGGCCATGTGGCGGCTGCGCGGAGTATCGACGAATTCATCGTTGAGCGTATCGAACGACTGCGCTTCGGGGTGGCGCATGATCTCCTTCACGCGGTCAAGGTTGCTGGTGTCGTCATCGTCGTCGACCCGCGCCGACACAATGTAGTCACCGCGACGGACGGCCTGTTCGTAGGTGTGCTGGTCATCCTCGGGCAGGCCAAGATGGTCGAGGTCGGTGCGATAGGATGCCTCGTCCCTATGGGTTCCGGCGGCCAGAGCATCGTCGCGGTCGGGCACGACCTTGACGTGAGTACCCAAGAGACCGGCTTCGGTCAGCTCTCGTCGGACCTGATCCGCGACGGCGTGGGTTCGGTAGATTGCTGTGACGTTGCGATGCATGGCGCGTTCCTCGTCTGTGAAGTTATGCCTGCAAACACGCCAGATGCCGGAATCGTTGCATCCTGACCCACCCGAGGCCGAAACTCGGCCGGATTCAGCGCAAAATCAGCGGCTGGACAGCAGATGATCGCGCCAATCCGACGGTCGCGGGACGGCAGCGAGGCGCGATTGGGGGTGGCACGCTCCGGATGCGATGGACGGCGGGCATCCGGACACAGCACCGGATGCTCGCAAACGCCCTTTCCTCACGGCGTCAGTTCGGCGCCCTCATAGTCGGTCGAGACCTCGATGTTTCCGGCGACGATCTCGTCGCGCAGACGGTCCACTTCGGCTCTCACGTCATCGGGAACATCCGGCGCAAGGCTGAGCGAGACGGCCTCGGGATTGGAAAGGCCGATCCTGACGATGGTATCCGGCTTCCACCCTCCCTCCGCTACATCCCGTGCGGCCATCAGGCCGGCCTGGCTCACATCCGCGATGGCGGATGCGACGAACACCTCCGGCTCCTCCTGCGTCCAGTCTCCCACGTTGCCGATCTGCCGCACGCCCTTTTCGCGCATGGCGTTGATGGCTCCCGTGCGCCCGGCGTTCAGCATGGTGAAGATGATGTCGGCACCGCCGTCGATTTCCTCGTTCGCCACCCTGTACGACAGGTCGTTGTCGTCCTGATCGCCCGCGAAGATCGTCAGGAACGTCGCCTCCGGATTGGTGTGCATCAGCCCGTTGTAGAACCCGCCCCGCCCCTTCAAGCCGGGCGTGACGCGGATGCCGGAAATGTGTCCCACGACGTCCGTTTCCGTCATCAGCCCTGCGGCGGCCCCCGCCAGCCACGCGCTCTCCTCTTGCAGGATGTCATAGCTCGACAGGTTGGCGCCGGTCACGTCGCCCTGGACCACGACGAACTTCACAGCTGGAAACTCCGGCGCGACGGTCTGCGCCGCCTCGTTGTTCTGTCCGCCATGCGCAATCACGAGGTCCGGGCCTTCGGCGGCCAATGTTCGCAATGCTTCCATCAGAAGCTCGGGCTTCGGCTTCACCCCGTCGATATAGGCGGTCGTGGCGCCCAGTTCCCGCTCGATGGCCATCAGGCCGTCATAGCCGGCTTCCATGAACCCGTTGTCGTCGATCTGACCGGGAATGAGCATCGCCACCGACAGCGCGTCGTTCCCTTGGGCGACCGCTGCCGAACCCATGGTCATGGCCAAAGCCGCGGTTGCCAGAAACGCCGTCCGGCGCGTAATCGGTTCATCTGACTGCATCGTCGCATCCTCCCTGTAGTGACGTAGGGGAAACCTTACGTCGATCGGGTCGAGGGAGATTAGGGGCGATTCACCAACAGGTCCTTCGTTTCGCAGCAACAAACGGTTTGCCCTACTGCAACGGCCGCACCTCGACCGGACCCTCGGCGCGGGCGCGCATGGCGAGCGCGGCGGCATGGGCGCCGGCAAGGGTGGTGAAATACGGGATGCGGTCCATCAATGCCACGTTCCGCATGGACCGGCTGTCCTCGACGGTCTGCGCACCTTCGGTGGTGTTCATCACCAGCGCGACCTCCCCGTCCTTCATCGCGTCGATGATCGTGCGCCCGCCCTCGTAGGCCTTGTTGACGTGACGCGACGCGATGTCGTGACGCGCCAGGAAGGCGGCGGTGCCGGAGGTGGCCAGGATGGTGAACCCCATGGCGGTCAGCACCTCCGCCGTCTCGATCAGCTGATCGGTCTTGTCGCTGTCCTTGATCGACAGGAACACGGTCCCGTCCTCGGGCAGCACGACGCCCGCCCCCATCTGCGCCTTGAGGAAGGCGCGGGCGAAACTGCGGTCCCATCCCATGACCTCGCCGGTGGAGCGCATTTCGGGCCCGAGCAGGGTGTCGACGCCCGGGAAGCGCGCGAAGGGCAGCACCGCCTCCTTGACCGAGAACCAGGGCGTGTCGGCATGGGCCAGCGACATCACGTCGCCCATGGGCACGTGGTCGATGGTCGCGTCGGCGGGGTAGGGGTCGCGCAGCGGAAAGTTCGAGAGGGGCTCGCCCGCCATAAGGCGCGCGGCGATGCTGGCGATGGCCGAATCCACGGCCTTTGCGACGAAGGGCACCGTGCGCGACGCGCGGGGGTTCACCTCGATCAGATAGACCTCGCCGTCCTTCACCGCGAACTGCACGTTCATCAGTCCCACGACCCGCAGTGCCCGGGCAAGCGCCACGGTCTGCTCGCGGATCGTGTCGATGACCGACTGGGGCAGGGTGTGCGGCGGCAGGGAGCAGGCGCTGTCGCCCGAATGCACGCCCGCCTCCTCGATGTGCTGCATGATGCCCGCGACATGCACCGCCTCGCCGTCGGACAGGGCATCGACATCCACCTCGATCGCGCCCGACAGATAGCCGTCCAGAAGGACCGGGCTGTCGCCCGAAACCACCACCGCATCGCGAATGTAACGCTCCAGCTGCGCGGTATCGCGCACGATCTCCATGGCCCGGCCACCCAGCACATAGGACGGGCGGATCACCAGCGGATAGCCCAGATCCTCGGCGATCAGCCGCGCTTCGGCATCGGAATGGGCGATGGCATTGATCGGCTGCTTCAGCCCCAGTTGCTCGACGAGGGCCGAGAACCGCTCCCGATCCTCGGCCAGGTCGATGGCGTCCGGCGTCGTGCCGAGGATCGGGATGCCCGCATCGTGCAGCGCATTGGCGAGCTTCAGCGGCGTCTGCCCGCCGAACTGCACGATGACGCCGTGCAGGGTGCCGTTCTCCTGCTCGATCCGCAGGATCTCCATGACGTGTTCAAAGGTCAGCGGCTCGAAATAGAGACGGTCCGAGGTGTCATAGTCGGTCGAGACCGTCTCCGGGTTGCAGTTCACCATGATAGTTTCATACCCCTGATCCGACAGGGCGAAACAGGCGTGGCAGCAACAATAGTCGAACTCGATCCCCTGACCGATCCGGTTCGGCCCGCCACCCAGGATGACCACCTTCTTCGCGTCGGTGGGGCGCGACTCGCATTCGGCCTCGCCCATCGCGGGTGTCTCGTAGGTGGAATACATGTAGGGCGTCTGCGCCTCGAACTCGGCGGCGCAGGTGTCGATGCGCTTGAACTGCGCGACCACGCCCAGGTTCAGGCGGGCGCGGCGCACGTTGTCCTCGGTCCGGCCCGTGAGCGTGGCAAGGCGCGCATCGGTGAAACCGAAGGTCTTGAGGCGCCGCAGCCCCTCCTCGGTGACGGGCAGTCCGTCCCGGCGCACCTCGGCCTCCAGATCCACGATCTCGCGGATGCGGGCCAGGAACCAGGGGTCGAACTTCGTGACCGTGTTGATGTCGTCGTCCGACAGGCCCTGACGCATGGCCTGCGCGATCACGCGGATGCGGTCGGGGGTCTGGCGGCCCAGAGCGGCCTTGACGGCCGCCGGGTCGGAGGGCAGCGAGATCTCGTCGAGCCCCGTCAGCCCCGTCTCCATCGACGCCAGCGCCTTCTGCAGGCTTTCATGGAAGCTGCGGCCGATGGCCATGACCTCGCCCACCGACTTCATCGCGGTGGTCAGGAGCGGCTCGGCGCCGGGGAACTTTTCGAAGGCGAAGCGGGGGATCTTGGTGACGACATAGTCGATCGACGGCTCGAAGGACGCGGGCGTCACGCGGGTGATGTCGTTGTCGAGCTCGTCCAGCGTGTATCCCACCGCGAGCTTTGCGGCGATCTTGGCGATGGGAAACCCCGTGGCCTTGGACGCCAGTGCCGAGGACCGCGACACGCGGGGGTTCATCTCGATCACGACCATGCGGCCGTCGGCGGGGTTCACGGCCCATTGCACGTTGGACCCGCCCGTCTCGACACCGATCTCGCGCAGGACGTCGATGCTCCGCGTCCGCATGATCTGGTATTCGCGGTCCGTCAGCGTCAGCGCGGGCGCCACGGTGATGCTGTCGCCGGTGTGGACGCCCATCGGGTCCACGTTCTCGATGGCGCAGACGATGATGGCGTTGTCGGCGGCGTCGCGCACAACCTCCATCTCGTATTCCTTCCAGCCCAGCAGGCTCTCGTCCACCAGGATCTGCGCCATGGGGCTCGCTTCCAGCCCCGACCGGCAGATGCGTTCGTAATCGGCGCGGTTGTAGGCCACGCCGCCCCCCGTGCCGCCCAACGTGAAGGCCGGGCGGATGATCGCGGGCAGGCCCACATGCTCCAGCGCGGCCACGGCGTCGGCAAGCCCGGCGGCGATGTCGAACTTGCCGTTCTCCTTCTTCGGGGCCGCGACGATGGTGGCCTTGGGGTTCTCGATGCCCAGCCGGTCCATCGCCTCGCGGAACAGCTTGCGATCCTCCGCCATCTCGATGGCGGCGCGGCGGGCGCCGATCAGCTCCACCCCGAATTTCTCCAGCACGCCCATGTCGTCGAGCGCCAGCGCCGTGTTCAGCCCCGTCTGCCCGCCCATTGTAGGCAGCAGGGCGTCGGGCCGCTCCTTCTCGATGATCCGGGCGACGACGTCGGGTGTGATCGGCTCGATATAGGTCGCATCCGCCATGCCGGGGTCGGTCATGATGGTCGCGGGGTTCGAGTTGACCAGAATGACGCGATACCCTTCCTCGCGCAGCGCCTTGCACGCCTGCGCGCCCGAATAGTCGAACTCGCAAGCTTGCCCGATGACGATGGGCCCCGCGCCGATGATCATGATCGACTGGATGTCGGTCCGTTTGGGCATCGAAGCCTCCGCTGTCTGGCAAACTCGCCGGGGTTTAGGGGGCGGCGGAGGGGAGGGCAAGGGCGCGGCGGCGGGTTCCGCACCGCGCCTGCGTCAGGGCAGGGACGTCACTGGGCCGCGACGCCGGTTGCCGGTTCGGCCGCCGGCGCTGCTTCGGGCGTTTTGGAATACAGGTAGTCGCGCGAATTGGGCACGGTCTCTCTGCGCTTGGAAAGCTGCATCTGGTAGACGACGTGCCGGTTCGCGTCGAAGCCCACCTCGGCCGCGACCAGGTAATACCGCCACATGCGGATGAACCGGTCGTCGTACATGGCGCGCACCTCGTCGACGTTCGCCTCGAACCGCTCCTGCCAGCGGCGCAGCGTTTCGGCGTAATGTCCGCGCCAGACCTCGATGTCGGCCTGCCACAGGTCCGTCCGCTCGATCGGCGTCAGCAGCTCCGACAGCGACGGTGTGTATCCGCCCGGAAAGATGTACTTCGCGAGCCAGCTCGAGGTGGTCGACGGCGGCGCACAGCGCCCGATGGTATGGATCAGCGCCACCCCGTCGTCGGACAGAAGGTCGGCCACCTTGTCGAAATAGGTGACATATTGCGGCTGGCCCACATGCTCCAGCATCCCCACGGACACGATGCGGTCGAAGGGGCCCGTCAGGTCGCGGTAGTCCTGCAACCTGATTTCGATGCGGTCCGACAGCCCCGCCTCCCGCGCGCGCTGCGTGGCCTTGCGGTGCTGGTTCTCCGACAGGGTCACGCCCGTCACCCGCGCATCGAAATCGCGCGCCAGCGTCAGCGCCATGCCGCCCCAGCCGCAGCCGATATCCAGCACGCGCATCCCGGGCTCGATGCACAGCTTGCGGGCGATATGCGCCTTCTTGGCGGCCTGCGCCTCCTCCAGCGTCATGTCGGGGTCGGGGAAATAGGCGCAGGAATACTGCCGGTCCTCGTCCAGGAACAGGTCGTAGAACGCGTCGCCCAGATCGTAGTGATGCGCGACGTTGCGGCGCGCCTTGCGCGGGTCGTTCGCCTGCACCCACCGGCGGGCCAGGAACCGCGCGCGGTATCCGGCGGCGATCATCGGCGGCATGACGCCCCGCCCGCCGTTCACGGCGAACAGCGTCAGCAACTGACGCAGGTCGCCTTCCTCGATGGTCAGCGACCCATCCATATAGGACTCGCCCAGGGCAAGCTCCGGGTCGCGGACGAGCCCGCGCAGATGCTCCGCATCGCTTAGGCGGACGGTGACGACAGGGTCCCCCCCCTCGCCGAAAACGTGGCGGGATCCGTCGGGCATGATCGCGGTCAACCGCCCCTTCCGCACCACGCGCCCCAGCATCTTCAGGACGATCGCTTGCCACATGGCTTCACCCCCCTTTCGCCTGTCGGGTCACAGGAAACGGGCCGGCGGCGTCCATGGCAACCCCCGGTCGCCCGACAGGAACGGAATTCCCTATCGAACGGGTCAAACCGCCTGCGGTGCCGGCGGTTCCCGGCCCGTCCACGGTTGACAGCCGCCGGGGGGGCGTGTTGATCGGGCCGACGCCTGACATGCCGCACCCGGAGAGACTTCCCATGCACCCCTATCGCACCCACACCTGCGCCGACCTCACCCGCGAGAACGTGGGCGAGACGGTCCGCCTGGCGGGCTGGGTCCACCGCATTCGCGACCATGGCGGCATCCTGTTCGTGGATCTGCGCGACCACTACGGCATGACGCAGGTGCTCTGCGATCCCGACAGCCCGGTGTTCGCACAGATGGAGAAGGTCCGCTCCGAATGGTGCATCCGCATCGACGGCACGGTCAAGGCGCGCGACGAAAGCCTGGTGAACCCGAAGATCCCCACCGGCGAGATCGAGGTCTTCGTGCGCGACATGGAGGTGCTGGGCCCAGCGGACGAGCTGCCGCTGATGGTCTTCGGAGATCAGGAATACCCTGAGGAAACGCGCCTGCGCTACCGCTTCCTCGACCTGCGGCGCGAAGCGATGCAGCGCAACATGATCCTGCGGTCCGACGTCGTGCGTTCGATCCGCCAGCGGATGTGGGACAAGGGCTTCAACGAGTTCCAGACGCCCATCATCACCGCGTCGTCGCCGGAGGGCGCGCGCGACTTCATCGTGCCGTCGCGCCTGCATCCCGGCAAGGTCTATGCGCTTCCGCAGGCGCCCCAGCAGTTCAAGCAGCTTCTGATGGTCTCGGGCTTCGACAAGTATTTCCAGATCGCGCCCTGCTTCCGCGACGAGGATCCGCGCGCCGACCGCAGCCCCACCGACTTCTACCAGCTCGACATGGAGATGAGTTTCGTCACGCAGCAGGACGTGTTCGACACCATCCAGCCCGTCATCCAGGGCCTGTTCGAGGAGTTCGGCGGCGGCCGCAAGGTAGATACCGACTGGCCCCTCATCTCCTACCGCGACGCGGCGCTGAAATACGGCACCGACAAGCCCGACCTTCGCAATCCGATCGAGATGCAGGACGTGTCCGACCACTTCCGCGGCTCCGGCTTCGCCATCTTCGCGTCGCTTCTGGAAAAGGAAGGCACCGAGATCCGCGCCATTCCCGCGCCCACAGGTGGATCGCGCAAGTTCTGCGATCGGATGAACAAGTTCGCGCAAGAGCAGGGGCTGCCGGGGATGGGGTATATCTTCTGGCGGGAAGTTCAGAACTTTTACTATGACAAAGAGCTTTTTCCGATACTGAAACAGTGGATCAAAGCTAAGGAAGCAGATGCGTCTGATCTAGAATGGATAAAAAAGACTTTCGATGAGGACTTTCTCAGGGATGCAAAAGAAATTTTTGATCTTATTCAGACAGGGGATCCTTTTGATCTTAAGAAGGCAGATAGCCTAGTAACTGAGTACTTTGGCAGAACAAATATCGAAGCCGCCGGCCCCCTCGCCAAGAACATCGGGCCCGAGCGCACCGAAGCCATCCGTCAGCAACTGGGCCTCGGTATGGGCGATGCGGCGTTCTTCCTTGGCGGCAAGGCGTCGGACTTCGAGGCCGTCGCCGGCCGTGCGCGCACCGTCATTGGCGACGAACTCGGTCTGACCGAAACCGACCGCTTCGCCTTCGCCTGGATCGTCGATTTCCCGATGTACGAGCGCGACGACGACGGCAGGATCGACTTCAGCCACAACCCCTTCTCGATGCCGCAGGGCGGGCTGGAGGCGCTGTCGGGCGACCCGCTCGACGTGCTGGGCTATCAGTACGACCTGGCCTGCAACGGCTATGAGCTGATCTCGGGCGCCATCCGCAACCACCGCCCCGAGATCATGTTCAGGGCGTTCGAGCTTGCCGGCTACGGCGAGGAGGAGGTTCGCAAGCGCTTCGGCGGCATGGTCAAGGCGTTCCACTACGGCGCGCCGCCCCACGGCGGCTGTGCCGCGGGCATCGACCGCATCGTCATGCTGCTGGCGGACGAAGCCAACATTCGCGAGGTCATCCTGTTCCCCATGAACCAGCGGGCCGAGGACCTGATGATGGGCGCCCCGTCCGAGCCTGTCAGTGGCCAGTTGATGGAACTGGGACTGCGCGTCATTCCGAAGGACTGATCGGCACCTTCGCATCGGCACGTCCCCGCCGGTCCCCTGTGCAAGCCGGGGGCGGGCCCCTATCTTGACGCGATGATCCCGACGCTCGCCGCGATCCGGTTCGGCACCGGCCTGTCGCCCGACCTTCCGCCGCCGGATGGCGCCGCCGACCTGCTCGCGCGTCTGGACGGCCCCGACGAGATGGCGGAGCGTTTTCCGGTGCCCGACTGGAACACCCGGATGGACCTGATCCGCCGTCACGGCCGCCTGCGCCGAGCGCGGCGCGAAGACCCCGCCGCGGCCGAGGAATACAAGAAGATCAACCGCCGCCTCCACACCATCTATCACCGGGACCTGCGCCAGACGATGATGCGCGCCATTGTCACGCGTGACGGGCTGCGCGAACGGCTGACGTGGTTCTGGGCGGGTCATTTCGCCGTGGCCGACGGCGGCGGATACCTGCGCCGTAGCGTCGCCGCCTACCACGACGCGGCGATCCGTCCCCACGTCGCGGGACGCTTCGGCGACCTGCTGTTCGCAGCGGTCACGCATCCGGCGATGCTGACCTATCTCGACCAGGAGAAATCCATCGGCCCCAATTCGCCGCGCGGCCGTCGCGGCGGCGGCTTGAACGAGAACCTCGCCCGCGAGGTACTGGAGCTTCACACGCTCGGCGCGGGCGCGCCCTATTCGCAGACCGACGTACGCGAGCTGGCCAAGCTCCTGACCGGGCTGAGCGTGACGAGGGACGGCCGCTTCCGCTGGGTCCGCAACATGGTGGAGCCGGGGGCCGAGACCGTGCTGGGCGAGACTTACGGCGACGAGACGCCCAACCGTCACGACATCGCCGCCGTCCTGTCGGACCTGGCCGTGCATCCGGCGACCGCCCGGCACCTGTCGGCCAAGATCGCGCGCCACTTCATCGCCGACGACCCGCCTGCTGACCTGATCGAGGCGATGACCGGCACCTGGCTCGACACCGACGGGTCGCTTCCGGCAGTCTATGGCGCGATGCTCGACCATCCCGCCGCCTGGGCGCCCGAGCTTCGCAAGGTGCGCCGGCCGCTCGACTTCATGGCGGCCGCGCTGCGCGTAACCGACTCCGGGTCGGAGCTGGAGGCGGCGCGCGGCATACGCCCCCTGCGCGAAGGGCTGACCGATCCGCTCACCCTCATGGGGCAGCCCTGGCTGCGCCCCTCCGGCCCCGACGGCTGGCCGGAGGAGGGCACCGCCTGGATCACGCCTCAGGGACTGGCCGCGCGGCTGGGCTGGGCGATGGACCTGGGGCGCCGCCAGAAACCCGCGCTCGACCCCCGCCTGCTGGTCGAGACGGCGCTCGGTCCGCTGGCCGGCGACCGTGTGCGCTTTGCCGCCGGCGCCGCCGAGGATCGCGCGGCAGGCATCGGCCTGATCCTCGCCTCGCCCGAGTTCCAGAGAAGGTGACTCTTATGTCCCCCACGCTCGATCGTCGCCGCTTCCTGTCGCTTCTGGGCTGCTCCGCCGCGGCCTTCCCGCTGATGACACCCATGTCCTTTGCCGCGCTGCCCTCCGACAATCGGCTGGTTGTGGTGATCCTGCGCGGCGCGATGGACGGGCTCGACGCACTGCAACCATATGGCGACCCCGACCTGGCCGGCCTGCGCCCCGATTTCGACGTGGGGCCCGCGGCGGGCGCCATCGACCTGACCGGGTTCCACGCCATGCATCCGTCGCTGGCACCCCTGCGCCCGCTCTGGCAGGCGGGGCATCTCGGTTTCGTCCAGGCGGTCAGCACGCCCTATCGCGACAAGCGCAGCCATTTCGACGGGCAGGATATCCTGGAGGCCGGCACGGCGGGCGAGGTGCCGCCGCTGACCAACCGCGACGGCTGGCTGAACCGCCTGCTGCCGCTTCTGCCGGGGGCCACCGGGCGCACCGCTTTCGCCGTGGGCCGGGACGAGATGCTGATCCTGCGCGGCAATGCGGCACATTCCAGCTGGGCGCCCGACGCCAGGCTCGACCTTGCGCCCGCCACGGCGGATCTGCTGCTGCACGCCTATCACGACGACCCCCTGTTCCGCGAGAACGCCGAGGCCGCGCTGGGCTTCGCGGGGTCCAGTGCCGAGGACGAGGGACGCAAGACCGACGCCCTCTTCGCCTTCGCCGCCGCACAGTTGCGACAGGACGCGCGCATCGCGGCGCTGTCGCTCGGCGGATGGGACAGCCACCGCGGTCAGCCCCGGCAGATCGCGCGCGGCCTCGACGCGCTGGCCGGCGGCCTTTTGCGCCTGCGCGCAGACCTCGGGGCCGACTGGGATCGGACAATGGTGATCGCCATGACCGAATTCGGCCGCACGGCCTTTCAGAACGGGACCATGGGCACCGATCACGGTACCGGCGGCACGATGATCCTCGGGGGCGGGGCGCTTCGGGGCGGGCAGGTCTGGGGCGACTGGCCGGGCCTTGCCGAATCGCAACTTCTCGACCGGCGCGACGTGATGCCCACCCGCGACGTGCGCGCCCATGCGGCCTGGGCGCTTCACGGCCTGTTCGGGGTGGAACGCGCGGCGCTGGAGACCACCGTCTTCCCCGACCTCGACATGGGGCCCAGCCCAGGCCTTCTGGCCTGAACGGCAAAAGGCCGCGCGGAACGTGTCCGGCGGCCCGATCTGGCGTCAAGTCGGTCCGGTGGACCTTACTTGATCTTGCCTTCCTTGTATTCGACGTGCTTGCGGACGACCGGGTCGAACTTCCGCACGACCATCTTCTCGGTCATGGTCCGGGCGTTCTTCTTCGTGACGTAGAAGTGGCCGGTCCCGGCGGAGGAATTCAGCCGGATCTTGATCGTGGTGGGCTTCGCCATCTGGTGTCTCCTGCAACGGTCGGGCGCGCGGCTGCCGCGCTGTCCGCAAATCCTGGCCCGACGGGTCGGGGAAGCTGCCTTCTAGCCGGTGAGCGCGGGGTGTCAAGTCACGCGGACATCGCGTCCGGACTGTGCAGCACCGCGACCAGCAGACCGCCGACGGGCGCGGGGCTGAGCGTCACGGTGGAATGCCCCGACCGCGCGCCGACATAGGCCAGATCCAGGTCGACGCTGGCCCGGCCCTCGCGCCGGGCGGCACGCAGGGCAGCCCCGATGGCAGGGCGGTCGCCGTGCCGCCAGAAGCTGTCGAAGGGCAGGCCGCGCAGGTCGTCGTCCGCGGCAAAGCCCATGGCGCGCAGCATCGCGGGCCCGAGCGCCGCGACCCGCCCGTCGGCGAACAGAAGCCCGCGGGGGCGGCCATCGCTCGAAAGCATCTCCAGGGCGCGCTCCGGAAGGTCGGACGGCGACGTATCCGAGGGCAAGGCAGGAAAGGCGGTCTGCGTCATCGCAACCTCCGGTTTTGAACGAAATTGTCCTGCCTCGTCGGCGAGAATGGGTGGGCCTGTCGGAATGTGGCAAGCAGAATGTTCACAATTCCGCGACAATATGGGGTGCTTCCGCCGAAAATCGCCTGTCGACTTCGGAATCCGATGTGCGCGGGGGGCCTGTAAGCCGGATTCTGTGCCGGGGTTGCCCCCGGTGACGACCATTCATCTGGGCCGCGAATCGCTTCGGGCCTCAAGCTGCCAACCCGGACCCCGAAGGCGAAGCGCCTCTGCCGCCCCTGCGGGCGGCCTGGGGTCCCTATTCGGCATTGCTCCCGGTGGGGCTTGCCATGCGGGCGCTGTTGCCAGCCCCCCGGTGGGCTCTTACCCCACCGTTTCACCCTGACCCTGCATGCAGGGCGGTCTGTTTTCTGTGGCGCTTTCCGTCGAGTTCCCGGTGGGTTGCCCCGCCGGTCCCCGCCCGGGCGTTACCCGGCACCGTCGCTTCGTGGAGTCCGGACTTTCCTCGGGGCTGACCCCGCGGCCGTCCGGCCCCCCGCACGGATGGCGAGTTATGGCCGGCAGGCCGGCGCGTCAATGGCTGCCGCGGAGGGGGCGGGAAACCGGGCAGCCAGATCGGCGGCCATCCCGGCGTCGACGGCGTCAAGCGGGCCGGTCGCCCCGGGTCGGAACCGCAACCGGAACGCGGCGAGAAGCGTCGCGTCGTCCACGTCCGAGGTATAGCCGAAGGTCCGCGCATCGTCGCGGAACGTGGCAGGTTCCGCCTTTCGGGCGTCCGCCCCGACCGCAAGGCCCCGCAGCGCGAGCCGTCGCCAGTCGAACCGCGCGCCGGGGTCGATCTTGCGGCCGGGGGCGCAGTCGGAATGGCCGATCACCCGTTCCGGCGCGATCCCGTGGCGGGCCAGCAGGTCATGCAGCAGCCAGTCCAGCGCGTCCATCTGCGCGGCCGGGAAGGGCGAGGCACTGTCGTTCGACAGTTCGATCCCCAGTGACCGCGAATTGACGTCGTCCCATGGCCCCCACCGCCCCGCGCCCGCGTGCCAGGCGCGGCGGTCGTCGGGCACGAGGCGGCACAGCTCCCCGCCCTCGCCGATGACATAGTGGCAGGATACCTGCGCCTCGGGGTCACAGAGCCGCCGGATGGCCGGCTCCGGCCCGCCTCTCATCGCCGTGTAATGCAGGACGATCAGGTCGGGTCGCTCGATCCCGTCACGGCGGGGGCCGTGGTTCGGGCTCGGCCGCTCGACGACCTTCACTGGCTGTTGACGAGGTTCCGCACGACCGCCGGGTCCCAGCCGCAGGCATTGCCGTCGCCGTCCGGGTCGACGCCCAGCTTGTCGCGCTGCGGCCCGCCCGAGGCCAGGAACTCCTCCTGCGCGATGTCGTCGCTGCGGAAGGCCTGGCACCGTTCCGCCGCGCGCCGGGCCGATGCCCCCAACCCCCGGCGATAGGTCTGCGAGCCGATCGGCTTCGCCTCGTTCAGCGCATAGGCGAAGACGTTGGGTCCCGAGGTCTCGGGCCGCTCCATCTCGCGCGGCTGGATCTGCTGATACTGCTCGCGCGCGATCCGCAGGCGTTCGGCGTCCGCATCGATGTCGCGCTGGGCGGATACGGCGGCGAAGTCCTGCTCCCGGCTCAGGTTCGGGTTGTCGCGGTCGAGGTTCAGGGCCTGCGGATCGACCGGCGGCGTGGTGGCCGGCGGGGTCGTCGCGGGCGGAGTCGCCGGAAGCGTCGTCGTGGAGGTGGCCGCATCCGGCAGCGGTTCGGGCACCGGCGCCCCCTCGGGCGCGGCGGGGGCCGGCGGAGCGCCCCGGCCGAGCGCGGTCAGCGCCTGGCTGGCCAGCACCTGCGCCTCGGTCTGCATGGGCGTCGCCTGCACGCCGGACGTGCTGGTGCCCAGTGGCGTGGCGGGGGGCAGGACGGTCGGCACGGGCTGCAAGGGCGCCTGGCCGCTCAGCTGCGCCTCGCGCTGCTGGGCCGCCGTGCCGAACCCCGTGCCCTGCACGCCGCTGTCGGGCAGCGGGGGCGCGCAGGCCGCCAGCAGGGCCGCGGCCGTCGTCACGCTCAGTATCCGGATCGCTCGCATCGGGTGCCTCACAGTCGTTCTTGCGGTGACCTTACCACCACTTCTCCGGACGCGCCACGAAGCCTGCACGCTCCTCAAGGCATCGTGCGACATTCAGCAACGCGCCCTCCTCCCACGGCCGCCCGATCAGTTGCAGCCCCAGGGGCAGGCCGTCGTCGTCCAGCCCCGCGGGCACGGCCACCCCCGGCAGCCCGGCCAGGTTCACCGTCACCGTGAACACGTCGTTCAGATACATCCTGATCGGGTCCGCATCCGCCATCGCGCCGAGCGGGAAGGCGGCCGAGGGTGTCGCCGGCGTCAGGATCGCGTCGACGCCCGCCGCGAAGGCCTCGTCGAAGTCGCGCTTGATCAGGGCGCGCACCTGGCGGGCGCGGTTGTAATAGGCGTCGTAAAACCCCGCCGACAGGACGTAGGTGCCCACCATGACGCGGCGCTGCACCTCCGGGCCGAAGCCTTCGGCGCGGGTCTTCTCGTACATCTCGGTGATGCCGTCGCCGGGCGCCAGCTTCGCACGGTGCCCGAAGCGCACGCCGTCATAGCGCGCAAGGTTCGACGACGCCTCGGCCGGCGCGATGACGTAATAGGCGGGAAGCGCGTATTTCGTGTGCGGCAGGCTGATGTCGCGCGTCTCGGCGCCCGCGTCGCGCAGCATCTCGATGCCCTGCTGCCACAGCGTATCGATCTCGGCGGGCATCCCCTCCATGCGGTATTCGCCGGGAATGCCTATGACCTGTCCACGGATGTCGCCGGTCAGCATCGCCTCGAAATCCGGCACGGCCACGTCGGCGCTGGTCGAGTCCTTTGGATCGTGCCCGGCCATCGCGCCCAGCATGATCGCCGCGTCCCGCACCGTCCGCGTCATCGGCCCCGCCTGGTCGAGGCTCGACGCGAAGGCCACGATGCCCCACCGGCTGACCCGGCCATAGGTCGGCTTGATGCCCACGGTCCCGGTGAAGGCCGCGGGCTGGCGGATCGACCCGCCGGTGTCGGTGCCAAGCGCGCCGAGGCACAGCCGCGCCGCTACCGCCGATGCCGACCCGCCCGACGATCCGCCCGGCGTCAGCGGCGCGTCCGACCCCGTGGCCCGCCACGGGTTGACCGCGTCGCCATAGACCGAGGTCTCGTTTGACGACCCCATGGCGAATTCGTCCATGTTGAGCTTGCCCAGCATGACCGACCCCGCCTCGAACAGGCGCGTGGTGACGGTGGATTCGTATTCCGGCCGGAAGCCTTCGAGGATGCGCGAACCGGCCTGCGACGGCACGCCCCGCGTGCAGAACAGGTCCTTCACCCCGATGGGGATGCCGCACATCGCGGGCGTGTCGCCACCCTTCAACCGCGCATCGGCGGCGCGCGCCTGCTCGCGCGCGATCTCGGGCGTGCGGTGGACGAAGGCGTTGAGCGCGCCGGCCGTCTCCACGGCTTCCAGGTGCGCGTCGGTCAGTTCGGCGGCCGTGGTGTCGCCCCGGCGCAGCGCGTCGCGGGCATCGGCTATGGTCAGATCGGTCAGGTCGTTCATTCCACCACCTTCGGCACGGCGAAAAAGCCTTCGCGCGCATCGGGCGCATTGGCGAGGATCTTCTGAGGCTGGCCGCCGTCCGTCACCACGTCGTCCCGCCGCTTCAGGCGCATGGGCGTGACCGACACCATGGGCTCCACGCCCGCGACGTCCACTTCCTGCAACTGCTCGACGAAGCCGAGGATGGCGTTGAACTCGCCGGCCAGCGCGTCCAGCCGGTCGTCGGGCACGGCGATCCGCGCCAGCTTGGCCACGCGGCGCGCGGTTTCCTTGTCGATGGACATGGGACCTCCGGGGGAAAGTGTCGGCCGCCGTCTACAGGCGGGGGGCGCTGGGTTCAATATCGGCCGTCGCGCGCCGCGCCCCCCTTGCATCCGGCCCGCAAGGGACGGTATCGGTATGGCAGCGCGGGCGTTGTGTAGTGGTAAGACCTCAGCCTTCCAAGCTGATGACGCGGGTTCGATTCCCGCCGCCCGCTCCAGCATCCTGGAAATCGAGGGTCGGGCAAGCAGCGGCCCATCCTCCGGCAGGATTCGACCCCGCTGTTCGAATGGCCGGAACCCCCACATGCCGGCAGGGTTTTGATCTGACCCAAGGCGCCGGTTCGCCTTGAACATCTCGTCCGGCTCGATGCAGGTTCTCGTCCTGGGGAGGAGCGATGTTGTTGCCTGCGTTTTTCACCGCCGTGTTCGCCTCGATTGTCCTCGTGCCTTCGTCGGTGTTCGGGACTGGCAGGAACGTCCTTCCACCGCACCACGACAGGCCGCTTTCGGACTTCCGGTCGTACTCCGTCGATCAGGATGCGAGCGTGCCGGCGGAGGCCCTGCGGTCGCAAGAGTGGCCGGTCGATCCAGCCACTCGCGACGAACCGCCCCGCATGATCGGTGAAATCGTTCGGTCGCATGTGCTGCAGGATCATCCTACCGAGCGGTTCGGGATGCCGGTGATGACCTGTCACACTGTTGACTCGGACGGCAGCCGGTCTCGACAAGCCCGTCGGGAGGGCAATCCGGCCGGGGTGGCCGTCCCCTCGGGCGCCGCACGGACCAGGCGGGCATTGCGATGACGCCCCGCGCGGCCATCGGCATCGTCGATCCCTGCTGCGCCGTGCCCTATGCGCCCGGTTTCGACGACGCCGACGGGATCGGCGGGACCGAGGCGACCGTCGCCCGCATCGTTGCGGCCCTGTCTTCCGACCACGCCTTCGCCCTGTTCCAGAAACCCTGCGAGCAGAGTGACCGCGTCGCTCATGTGACGCGGCACCCGTTGGCCGAAGCCTACGCCCCGGATGCCGCCGCGGCCTTCCTCGTCGTCAACTCGTGGAAGGTCGCCTGCCGCTTGCGCCGGTTCCACCCCGGCAGGCCCATCGCGCTCTGGCTGCACGTCCACCCCGGCCGCCACAACCGGCGCATGGGAGCCGCGCTGACCGAGGCGGGCATCGACGTGATCTGCGTCTCGCGCAGCCATGCGGACAGCTTCCGCGACTTCCTGTCGCCCGGCCCGCTGCCGCGCCTCGCGCATATCCACAACCCCGTGGCCGACGACCTGCACCCCGACGCCACGCCCCGCGATCCGAACCGCCTGCTGTTCGCCAGTTCCCCTCACAAGGGCCTGCAGCAGGTCTTCGGCCAGTTCGCCGCCCTGCGAACCCACCTTCCGGACCTTGTGCTCCACGTCGCCGATCCCGGGTATCTGAAATGGGATACCGGACCTGTGCCCGCGGGGGTCCGGTTCCTCGGGCGGCTGGATCACCCGGCCCTGCTGGCGCAGATGCGTCGGTCGCTCTGCCTGTTCTACCCCCAGACCACCTTTGCCGAAACCTTCGGCCTCGTCATCGCCGAGGCGAACGCCGTCGGCACGCCCGCGCTCCTCCACCGCGGTCTCGGCGCCAACGACGAGGTGGCGAGCGGCCCGGCGCAGCTTGTCGACGGCCACCGGACCGACCTCCTGCTGGAGCGTGTGCGGACCTGGCGCGCGACCCCGCCCGAGGTGCGGATGCGGGACGATTTCCGCCTCGCCTCCGTCACGCGACGCTGGCGCGACGTCATGGGCGCAATGCTGGCAGATGGCCGTACGGCGGGGGTGGACTGACCCCGACAGGGCATGCCGGACAGCAAAACGCCCCCGGCACCGTGGGGCGCCGGGGGCGTTCACGTCGGGGCGGTCCCTGATCAGTCGTGATGCTCGGGCAGGTTCTTCAACTCGTCCTTCGTCATCATCGTCGTCGCGTGGACCTTGCCATTCTCGTCACGCATGAAATTCAAACGCGAGGAATCCAGGGCGACGGGCTTGGCGCCGAGCCCGAGGAAGCCGCCCACGTCCACGACCGCGCGGGCCGTCTGGCCGGAACCGTGCAGGTGGGACACCGTCCCGATATCGTGATCGTCGGGGCCATAGACGTTGGCACCTTTCAGGTTCGCCTCGGTCATCTCGTCGGGGCGAAGCGGCATGTGCTTGGAATGATCCATTAAAAACCTCCTTGGGGTCCTTGTTTTGCTCTGCCCCATCAACCCGTGGTCTGCGCATTGGGTTCCGGTTTCCCCCGGCCGTCGGCGAAATGCCGCCCCGGCCCTTCGGACCGTGCCCGGCTTCCGGACAGGTTCCCCCTTGCCATCCGACCTTTACCATCCATATACCATCCATACGGATGGAGAAACACATGAGCAAGATTACCCGTCTTCACGACAAGCTGCCTGAAAACGAAAAGATCACGATCAATCTCGGCTTCGTCGATCTGGGACGCATCGACCTGCTGGTGCAGGAAGGCTTCTACTCCAACCGCAGCGACTTCATCCGTACCGCCATCCGCAACCAGATCGACGCGCAGGGCGAGGTGGTGCGCCAGACCGTCGCGCGACACACGATGGAGCTTGGCCTGCGCGACTATACCCGCGCCGACCTCGAAGCCCTTCGCGACGCGGGCGAGATGCTGCACGTGAAGGTCGTGGGCCTCGCCCGGATCGCGTCGGACGTCACCCCCGAACTGGCCTTGCAGACCATCGGTTCGATCACCGTGCTGGGCGCCCTTCAGGCCAGCCCCGAAATCAGAAACGCCCTTGCCGACAGGATCGGCTGACACCCCCAAAGGAAATTCCACATGGACCATCTTTTCACGGGCGCCCCGCGCCCGGCCGACGACACGCGCGGCTCGCGCCTCGACGCCGCGGGCGATCTCGTCCGCCGGACCCTAGCGCAGCACGGCCTGCTGCCCGGAACATCTGGTGAGGGCGCGGCCCCCCAGGCCCCGCACGACGTGCAGGGGACCATCGCCCGTGCCCTGGCACAGGCGGGACTGGGCGGCGCGCCGGCCGCGCCCGCCGATCCCATCCCCGACGGCGCCGTCCTGCGGACCGACACCTTCACGGGCCAGAGCGGCAGCCGCGATTGCCTGACCTACATCCCCGCCTCGGCCGCCCGGGGCGTGACCGGCGTGGTGATGATGTTGCACGGCTGCACGCAGAACCCGCAGGACTTCGCCAAAGGCACCGGCATGAACGCCCTGGCCGAGACCCACCGCTTCGTCGTCGTCTATCCGGCGCAGGCGCGGGGGGCGAACGCGCAGTCCTGCTGGAACTGGTTCAGCAAGGGCGACCAGCGCCGCGACCGGGGCGAGCCCGAGATTCTCGCCATCATGGCGCGCGCCGCCATGGCGGAACACGGCGTCACCCGCGACCGGACGTTCGTCGCTGGCCTGTCGGCGGGCGCGGCCATGGCGGTGATCCTCGGCGAGACCTACCCGGACATCTTCGCCGCCGTCGGCGCGCACTCCGGCCTGCCCTTCGGCGCGGCCAGCGACGTGGCCTCCGCCTTCGCGGCGATGTCGGGGCAGGGTGCGGAGCAGACGCCGCCATCCGGCACCTCGGACCTGCGGACCATCGTCTTCCACGGAACCGCCGACACCACGGTGCATCCGTCGAACGGCGCCGCCATCGCGCGGGGCGCCGGGCGGCACGGGCCCGACGTGACCGTCTCGACCGACGACGCGGGGCAGGCGGGCGGGCGACGCTATCGCCGCAACGTCACGGCGGATGCCGACGGCACGCCGCTCACGGAACACTGGGTGGTCGAGGGGCTGGGCCACGCCTGGTCCGGCGGCCGCCCGGGCGGCAGCCATACCGACGCCGCCGGGCCGGACGCGAGCGCCCAGATGGTGCGCTTCTTCCTCGACCCTGCCCGGCCCGCGACCTGACGCCACGCGCCCGCGCCGCGAACCTTGTAGTCGCGCGGCCCTTTGCATAGACCCACCCCGACGGAGCCGCCCGTCTTCGTCGGGGCGGGTCCATGGTGCTGGCACGGCGATGGCATCCGGCCGGTGTTCCCCCGAAAGGGGCCCGGCGTCGCCTGTCCGCCCGAGCCGGAAAGAGGGGTCGCATGGCCGACATCGCGAACGCAGCCGACCGCGAACGGTCGAAGCAGATCGGCAGCCTCCGCGCGCTGGTTCCGTTCTTCCGCCCACACCTGGGCATGGTGGCCGCGGCCATCGGCGCGCTGATCCTGACGGCTTGCGTGTCGCTTGTCCTGCCGCTTGCCGTGCGCCGCGTGGTCGATGGATTCCAGACCGGCGAGACGCAGCTTCTCGACCAGTATTTCGCCGGCGCGCTGGCCATCGCCGCGCTTCTCGCCGTGGGCACGGGGCTGCGCTACTACCTCGTGACGCGACTGGGCGAACGGGTGGTGGCCGACATCCGCAAGTCGGTCTTCGCGCGCATGATCGCCATGTCGCCCAACTTCTACGACGGCATCCTGACGGGCGAGGTGCTGTCGCGCATCACCACCGACACGACGCTTCTGCTGTCGGTCATCGGCTCCTCGGTCTCGGTCGCGCTGCGCAACGTGCTGATCTTCGCGGGCGGCCTTGCGCTGATGCTCTGGACCACGCCGAAACTGTCGGGGCTGGTGCTGCTTCTGGTGCCCGCCGTGATCGTCCCGATCATCGTTCTGGGCCGCCGCCTGCGCAAGCTCAGCCGCGAGAACCAGGACTGGATCGCCGAATCCTCCGGCCGGGCCTCCGAATGGCTCCTCTCGGCGCAGACGGTGCAGGCCTACACCTACGAGGGCGAGGCCGCGCGCCGCTTCGACGACGTGACCGAGAAATCCTTCGACTCGGCCCGACAGCGCATCCGGGTGCGCGCGGTGATGACCGTCATCGTGATCCTTCTGGTGTTCAGCGGCGTGGTCGGCGTCCTCTGGATCGGGGCGCGGGACGTGCGGGCCGATGTCATGTCCATCGGCGAGCTGATCCAGTTCCTCATCTATGCCATCATGGTCGCAGGCTCCGTCGCCGCCCTGTCCGAGATCTGGGGCGAGCTTCAGCGCGCCGCCGGCGCCACCGAACGCCTCATCGAACTTCTGGAGGTGGAGGACGACGTCCGCGACCCCGCCACCCCCGCGCCCCTGCCCAAGGGCGAGACGGTGGCCTTCGACAACGTGAGCTTCCGCTATCCGACCCGCCCCGAGGTCAAGGCCCTGAACGGCATCACCCTGACCGTCGCACCGGGCGAGACGGTGGCCCTCGTCGGACCCTCCGGGGCGGGCAAATCCACCGTGATCCAGCTTCTCGAACGCTTCTACGACCCCGACGAAGGCACCGTCTCGCTGGGCGGCACCGACCTGCGCGACCTGGCCCGCACCGACCTGCGCCACCGCATTGCGCTTGTGCCGCAGGACCCGGTGATCTTCGCCGCCTCTGCCCGCGACAACATCCGCTTCGGCAATCCCGACGCCACCGACGAGGCCGTCGAGATCGCCGCCCGCGCCGCCGCCGCCCACGATTTCCTGACCGCGCTGCCGCAGGGCTACGACACCTACGTGGGCGAACGCGGCGTCATGCTCTCGGGCGGGCAGAAGCAGCGCATCGCCATCGCCCGCGCCATCCTGCGCGACGCCCCGGTCCTGCTCCTGGACGAGGCGACCTCGGCCCTCGACGCGGAATCCGAGCGCGCCGTGCAGGACGCCGTGTCGCGACTGGCCAAGGGCCGCACCACGATCATCGTGGCACACCGGCTGGCCACGGTGAAACAGGCCGACCGGATCGTCGTCATGCAGGACGGCGCCATCGCGGCCCAGGGCACCCACGACGAGCTGGTGGCGCAAGGCGGCCTCTACGCGCGCCTCGCCCGCCTGCAATTCACCGACGGCATGGCGGCGGAATAGGCGTTCACCCTCCCGCAGCGTCCGCCTTGCGTCGCAGCCCCCCGTCGCGCATCCTGCCGCCAATGAACCGGGGAGAGGAGCCCCGGCCTTGAGGGAGGGGACCATGGCATCGTTCGCCACCAAGCAGGACATCCTGGACATCGCGGCCGCCGAGCCTTGGGAAAAGGCGCAGCCCGCGGCCACGATCTACGGCCTGCTGAGCAAGACGAAGGACGCCCACGGCGACCGCCCGGCGATCAGCTACCAGCTCTTTTCCGGTCCCGGCGACCCGGCCGAGACCCTGACCTGGACGCAGTTCCACGGCCAGGTCACGCAGGCCGCCAACCTGTTCCGAAGCCTGGGCGTCTCCGAGACGGACACCGTGGCCTATGTCCTGCCCAACTGCACCGAATGCGCGACCGTCCTTCTGGGCGGCATGGTCGCGGGCATCGCCAACCCCATCAATCCGCTGCTCGACCCCGAGCAGATCGCCGCCATCCTGCGCGAGACGCGGGCCCGCGTCGTCGTCACCCTGCGCGCCTTCCCCAAGACCGACGTGGCGCAGAAGGTGGCCGAGGCCGTCCGCCTCGCCCCCGGCGTCGAGACAGTGCTGGAGGTCGATCTCCACCGCTACCTGACCGGCATCAAGCGTCTGGTCGTGCCGCTGATGCGTCCGAAGGTGCGGGTGGAGCACAAGGCCCGCGTGCTGGATTTCACCGCCGAACTCGCCCGGCAGCCCGCCGACCGCCTGACCTTCGACGACAGCGCGGGCGACCGGATCGGCGCCTATTTCCACACGGGCGGCACGACGGGCATGCCCAAGGTGGCGCAGCACCTCTATTCGGGGATGATCTACAACGGCTGGATCGGCCATCGCCTTCTGTTCACCGAACGCGACAACATCCTCTGCCCGCTGCCGCTGTTCCACGTCTTCGCCTGCCATGTCATCCTGATGGCCGCCGTGGCCTCGGGCGCGCATGTCGTCTTCCCGACGCCGCAGGGCTATCGGGGGGAAGGCGTCTTCGACAACATCTGGAAGCTGATCGAGCGGTGGAAGATCACCTTCCTCATCACCGTGCCCACCGCCATGTCCGCCATGATGCAGCGTCCCGTCGATGCCGATATCGAATCCGTCAAGACCGCCTTCTGCGGCTCCTCCCCCCTGCCGATCGAATTGTTCAAGCGGTTCGAGAAGACCACCGGCGTCACCGTCGTCGAAGGCTACGGCCTGACCGAGGCGACCTGCCTCGTCTCCTGCAACCCGCCCGACGGCGAGAAGAAGATCGGCTCGGTCGGCATCCCCTTCATGCACACCGAGGTGAAGATCCTGCGGTCCAAGGGCGATGGTCCCGTCGAATGTGCCGTGGACGAGGTGGGAGAGATCTGCGTGGCCAGCCCCGGCGTCTATGCCGGCTCGACCTACACCGAGGTCGACAAGAACCACGACCTGTTCCACCACGACCGCTACCTGCGGACGGGCGACCTGGGCCGGATCGACGCCGACGGCTATCTCTGGATTACCGGGCGGGCCAAAGACCTCATCATCCGCGGCGGCCACAACATCGACCCCGCCGAGATCGAGGAGGCGCTGGCCGGCCACCCCGCCGTCGCCGTCGTGGGCGCCATCGGCCAGCCCGATGCCTTCGCGGGGGAATTGCCCTGCGCCTACGTCGAACTGGTCGCCGGGGCGACGGCCACCCCGGAGGAATTGATCGACTACTGCCGCGACCACGTCCACGAACGCGCCGCCCGGCCCAAGTACATCGAGATCATGGACGAACTGCCCAAGACCGCCGTGGGCAAGGTCTTCAAGCCCGACCTGCGCCGCCTGGCCATCGCCCGCGTCTATGACGCGGCCCTGACTGAGGCCGGGGTGAATGCCCGCGTGGCCCGCGTGATCGAGGACAAGAAGCGCGGTCTCGTCGCGCAGCTGGAGCGGACGGGCGAGGCCACCGATGCCGATGTCGCCGCCGTCATGGGGCATTACACCCGGCCCTGGGAATGGGGCTGACGCGGCCCTCCGGTTGCACCCCCCGGGCCGGCCACGTTACCATCGCCGCGAAAGCAAGGAGATGGCCATGTACGATCGCATCCTGGTTCCGGTGGACCTCGCCCATGCCGACAAGCTGACCCGTGCGCTGGACACGGCCGTGACGCTGGGCAAGCCGAACGGCGCCACGCTGATCTATGTGGGCGTGGCCCCGACGGTGCCCGGCCCCGCGGGCCGCAACCCGGAGGAATTCGCCACCCGCCTGCGCGCCTTCGCCGACGGCCAGCATGCGCTCCACGGCCTGCCGGTCGACTCCGAGACCATCGTCTCGCACGATCCCTCCATCGACCTGCGCGACAAGCTCGTGCAGGCGGCCAGGGACCGCGACGTCGATCTGGTGGTCATGGCGACCCACGTCCCGGGCATGGCCGACAACTGGTTCAAGGGCAACGCCGCCCATGTCGCGCAGCACGCGCCCATGTCGGTCTTCGTCGTCCGCTGACGGGGTTCACCCTTCGTTAACTGCTCGGCCCCAGAACGGCCGGGCTAGCGATTGGACGACGACGGGTCACGACTTGCCCGCCGGCATCGCCGGGACATCCCCGGCAACCCGTGGTCAACCACGGGGGCAGGACGACGGGGCCGCGTATCGCAGTGCGCGCACCCCGGACAGGACCCGCCCGCCCATCCGGGCGCGGCGCCGGTTTTCCTCCCATCGGGCACAGGACGCCCGACCCCGAGCATCCGGGCCATCCGGCGGCATGGTCCGACCGGCCCCGCGTTTCGTTGCCCGCAACGAAAAAGACGCCCGCTTTCGCAGGCGTCCCGTCTGTCTCATTCCGCTCGGCGGTCGTCAGTCCAGGACGACCAGGTCCGATGCCGATGCCCGTCCGTCCCGCCCTTCGCGCATCTCGAACTGGACCTTCTGGTTGTCGCGCAACCCGGTCAACCCGGCCTGCTCGACGGCGGAGATGTGGACGAACACGTCCTTTCCACCATCGTCGGGCGCGATGAAGCCGAACCCTTTCGTCGTGTTGAACCATTTCACGGTGCCGGTCGCCATTCCCGTGCCTCCCAACTCTCGTCCCGCCCGCACCATCGCGGCGGCGTGGCGCATGGGCGGCCCGGGGTCTGCCGTCCGCATCCGACCGCCCAACACGACAATCGAGCTAACGTCCGCGTTGAAAACGTCAAGAGGCGCGGGCACAACGTGAAAATCCGGCGAAAGGACGATGGATGATCACCCTGCACGGCCTGCGCGCCTGCGACACCTGCCGCCGCGCCCTGCGCGCGCTCGAGGGGGCGGGCCACGACGTCCGCCTGCGCGACCTGCGCGACGACCCGCCCGACCGCGCCGGGATCGCGCGTTGGCGCGCCACGCTCGGGCCCGCATTGCTCAACACCCGCTCGACGACCTGGCGCGGTCTGGATGCGGACGAAAGGCGCGCCGACCCCGTCACCCTGATGGCCGCGCATCCGACCTTGGTGAAGCGGCCGGTGGTCGAGATGCCGGACGGCACCCTGCACCTCGGCTGGACACCCGCGACGCGGGCGACGCTCGGCCTCTGACATTCAGCCTTGGGGCATCCGCAGCACCGTGCTGCGCCCTCCCCGCTGATAGCTGAGTTCGCTTTCCCCGATCCCCGTCACCCGCCCGCGGTCGAGCTGGTCGCCCACCTTGACCTTGACGTAGCGGCCGTTCGGCATCCGCACCAGCGCCCGCCGGGCCTGCGGCTGGCCGTAGACCCCGATCAGGTTCATCTCGCGCATGCGCAAGGCGTTCGACTGGGTGGCCGCGCGCGCGACGCTGCCGCCGGCGGACCGGACGGTCTGGCGGCCCTGGTCGGCGCTGGTCGCCGCGGGTTGCTGGCTCGCCGTGCTGGCGCCCGCGGCAGCGGCCTGCTCTCGCCGGGCGGTGACGTAGCGGGCGGCGGCCTGCTCCACCGCCCGGGGCCGGGCACCCGGGCGGACCGACCGCGCGAGGGCAAGGCCGGACGACGGCCCGGCCGGCGCGACCTGCACCTGCGGAGCGTTGGCGAGCGACGCGGCGGCGGCGGCGGTCGCGGCCTCGATGGCGGCGAGCGCTTCCTCCTCCGCGACCTCCGATGCGGCCTGGGCAGCGGCGTCCGATGCGGCTTGCGCGGCAGCTGCGGCGGCGACAACCCGGTCGGGGCGTTGCTCGGGACGGGTGCGGGTGATCTCGGCGCGACTCAGGCCGCTGAAGGCCGCGCGCTCGATCTGTTCGGAGGCATCGTCGGGTCTGGGCGCGGGACGCACACGCGACAGGATGATGCGCCGCGCCTCGTCCTCGGCGGTGCGGCTGGCCGTCTCGGCGGTGCCCGCTTCCTCCGGCCGGACACGGGGCTGGATGTCGGGCCGTCCGGCCACCACGCGGTATCCGCCGGGCGCGAGCGTTCCGGCCTCCGTCGCCACGACCAGGCCGTCGTCGTTCGTGTCGAACGCGGTGCCCGCCGGGGCGGGGACGGTCTGGGGCGCGAAGGCGTCGGTGGGCGGCTGCATCCGGGGCAGCGCTACGGCGTCGCCGTCGAAGACCACGGGGTCGATGGAGGCGACGTAGACGTCGCCGATGTCCTGTGGCGCGGGGCCGGTGCCGATGACGGGCGCGTCGCCCGTCGCGCGGTCGCGCGCGGCGGCGATGGTCCGCAAAGCGTCGGCCTGCGGATCGGACAGCGGCACGACGGGCAGCGGCACGACAGGCAGGGGCGGATCCGCCTGCCCCGCATCGGCGGTGTCGCGCCGAGCACCCGCCTGACTGCTGTCCGGCAGCAGAAGGGTCGTATCGGTATCTTCGGGCGCCGCCGTTTC
Source organism: Jannaschia rubra (assembly GCF_001403735.1). Taxonomy (GTDB): domain Bacteria; phylum Pseudomonadota; class Alphaproteobacteria; order Rhodobacterales; family Rhodobacteraceae; genus Jannaschia; species Jannaschia rubra. Next base: position 231,361 of record NZ_CXPG01000012.1, on the reverse strand, counting down.
GGCGGGGACGACGCCTGCGGGAGCGGCGTCGTCGGGCCTGTCGCCCAGCAGCCAGAACGCCAGGGCACCCAGCACCAGCAAAAGCGCCGCCACGACGTAGAGCCAGCGCCGCGAAGCGCCCCGACCGGCCTGCGACGCCTGTTCGCGTGCGAGGCCCGGCAGAGCCAGGGCGATCGCGTCGTCCTCCGCCGGAGGGGTCCGGGCCGTTCCTTCGCGCCTGCCCAGCCGTCGGCCGAAACCCGACGCGCGTGCGGCGAGGGTGCCGCCGCCCCTGTGCTTCTCGGACGGCTTGCCATCGCCCATCAGCGACCCGCCCATTACCGCCGCCATGTCGTCCAGCGCATCGACCGGCGCGAGCTTCGGGCGCGGCGGCGCGACGGGGGCGTCGAGATCGGGCAGGGGGGTGTCGTCCAGCGGTTCGGGATCATCGACAGGAACGACCGGGGCAGACAGGCGCGGGGCGATCCGCGTGACCTTCGGATCGTCCGCCGCCCGGTCGCCGTTCGACCCTTTGCGCCGACTGCTGAAGGCGGGCGTGGGCGGGCCGGGGGGCGGCGCGGGCCGCGCGGGGCGGGCGAACATCGGCTCCTCCACCGACCGGGCCGGGGGGGTCACGTCGGCGGCGGTCGTCGCGGGGTCGCGAACGATGCGAAGGGCGGGTTTCTCGCCCTCCGGCTGTGGTTGGGGGTCCGGTTCCGTCGGGGCAGGGGTCTGCTCGGGCTCGGGTTCCGGCGCCTGCGGTTCGGGGTCCGCGGGGGGCGGGGCCTGGAGCTCGGCCTCGGGCTTTTCTACCGGGACCTTGGCTTCGGCACCGGGCACGTCGGCACCGGGTACGTCGGGGGCGGGCACGGCGGCGATGCCGTCGCCCAGGTCGAGCGCAAGGCGGGCCCCGCCCAGCAGGTCGCGGGCCAGCGAGGTCGTGCCGAAATCGGGAATCCCCGGATAGATCGCGTCCGTGGGGTTGCCGATAATGGCCACGGGACGGAAGCCGTGATCGGCGGCGAAGGCCTCGGCCTCGGCCAGCGTCTCGGTCGCCACCACGGCCACCTGCAACCGGTCGCCGCGTTCGACGTAGTCGAAGCTCAGATCCTCGACGTCGTAAGGGGTCCGTCCGCGCAGGAGCGACCGGATCGTCACCTTGGGGTCGCGGTCGTCGCGCTCCAGCGAAGTGAACATGAGCTGGCTGTCCGGCAGGACCAGGATCGACGCAAAATCCTCGCCCACGCGGGCGACGCAACGGTCGCGCAACCGCGCCAGCGCGTCGGGCAGGTCGGGCGCGTCGAGCCGCACCATGCCTTCGCGCCACCATTTGCCGTGGTCCGGTCCGTCGGGGGCGCGCGACAGCACGATGATGCCGTCGAGGGAGAGATCAAGGGCGATCTGAGGTGTCATGCGGCCCGCCTAGCATGGGTGTGCCGCCCCGAAGCGGGACGTAGGGTCGAAGCGGAGTCTATGGCAGCTTGCCGCCCATGGAAAGGTGGCGGACCCCACCCGCGAAGGCGGGGTTGCGCGGCCGGGCAGGCACCCGCCTATTCCGCCGCCGCCTTGCCCGCCGCGCGCGTCAGCGCCTGATCCAGGTCGGCGATCAGGTCGTCCGCATCCTCGATCCCGACCGAGACGCGCACGATGTCCGGGCCCGCGTTCGCGGCGATCTGCTGCTCGGGCGAAAGCTGACGGTGGGTGGTGGACGCGGGATGGATCACGAGGCTGCGCGTGTCGCCCAGGTTGGCGACGTGGCTGAAGATCTCGACGCTGTCGATGAAGCGGACGCAGGCGTCGTAGCCGTCCTTCAGCGCGAAGGTGAACAGGCCGCCCGCGCCCTTGGGGCAGACCTCCTTCGCCCGGTCGTGCCAGGGCGACGAAGGCAGGCCGGCATAGGTCACATGCGCGACGGCGGGGTGTTTTTCGAGCCAGGCGGCGATCTTCTCGGCATTGGCGACGTGGCGGTCCATCCGCAGCGACAGGGTTTCCACCCCCATCAGGGTGTAATGCGCGGCCTGGGGGTTCAGCGTCATCCCGAGGTCGCGCAGGCCCACGGCGATGCCGTGGAAGGTGAAGGCCAAGGCGCCGAAGGTCTCGTGGAACTTGAGGCCGTGATAGGCCGGCTCCGGCTCCGAGAGGGAGGGGAACTTGCCCGAGGCCGACCAGTCAAAGGTGCCCGAGTCGACCACGCAGCCGCCTGTGACGGTGCCGTTGCCGGTCAGGTATTTCGTCAGCGAATGGACGACCAGCGTGGCCCCCATCTCGATCGGGCGCATCAGGTAGGGGGTGGCGGTCGTGTTGTCTATGATGAGTGGCAGGCCCGCGGCGTCGGCCACGTCGGCCACGGCGCGCACGTCCATCACCCAGCCGCCGGGGTTGGCGATGCCTTCGCCGAAGATCGCGCGGGTGTCGTCGTCGATGGCGTCGCGGACCGCGTCGAGGTCATCGAAGTCGACGAAGCGCGCGGACCAGCCGAAGCGCTTGATGGTCTGGCTGAACTGCGTGACCGTTCCGCCGTAAAGGCGCGTCGAGGCCACGATGTTGCATCCCGGCCGCATCAGCGGGAACAGCGCCATGATCTGTGCGGCGTGCCCCGAGGAACAGCAGACCGCGCCGGCCCCGCCTTCCAGCGTGGCGATGCGTTCCTGAAGCACGGCGACGGTGGGGTTCGTCAGGCGGGAGTAGATGAAGCCGACCTCCTGCAGGTTGAACAGGGCGGCCGCATGTTCCGCGTCGCGGAAGACATAGGCCGTGGTCTGGTAGATCGGCGTCTGCCGCGCCCCCGTCGCCGGATCCGGGCGGGCGCCCGCGTGGATCTGCAGCGTCTCGAAGCCTAGTGTACGCGTTCCGGTCATCGGTCCCTCCCCTGCGGTCGGCGGCAGGATACAGACGCCGCGCCACGACGGCCAGTGGGCAATCGCGCCAGAGCGTGGCAGGGTCCCGCCGTCTGCGCAGAGGAGTGCCCATGGCCTGGATCTATCTTGCCCTCGCCGCCGTGTTCGAGGTGACCTTCGCGATGTCGATGAAGCTGTCCGAGGGGTTCACGCGCCCCCTGGCCAGCGGCGTCACCGTGGTCAGCGTCGTGCTGGGCATGGGTCTTCTGACGCTGGCGATGCGGGGGTTGCCCGTGTCGGTGGCCTATCCGATCTGGACGGCGGTGGGCACGCTGGGCACCGTCGTGCTGGGCTGGCTTTGGCTGGGCGAGGCGATGACCGTGACCAAGGCCCTGTCGGCGGGGCTGATCGTGGCCGGGGTCGCAGGGCTGAAGGCATCGGCGGGTTGACGGGGCGGCCGCCGCCGCAACCTTGACCGCGCGCGCGGGGGGTGTAGGACGGGGGCCGGACACCTGCGGAGGAACGACATGGCCGGATTTCTGACACGCATGTTCGGATGGTGGAACGGGCAGAGCTATGGCACCGCGCTCTGGACCCGCCGCAAGGGCAACAAGGTGGGCGAGGACGAGCTGGGCAACGTCTACTACCGCAACGCCTACGACAGCCGCCGCTGGGTCTGGTACGTGGGCGACAACGACGCAAGCCGGGTGCCGCCCGAATGGCACGGCTGGCTGCACCATACGTTCGCCCTGCCGCCGACGCGCGACCCGCTGGTCCGGCAGGTCTGGGAAAAGCCCTATCAGCCCAACATGACCGGGACGGAGGAGGCGTTCTTCCGCAAGGGATCGCTGCGCCGGGCCGACGTGAAGCCCGCCCGCGACTATGAGGCGTGGAAGCCCGAGTGATGCGCGCGGCCCTTGCAACGCTGCTCGCCTGCCTTGCGTCCGGCGCCGGCGCGCAGGCGGTGCAGACGGGCGACGGCATCGGGGCCGTGCTGCGGACGCTCGACAAGACGTCGGGCGAGGTGATCGACGTCGAGATGGAGGTGGGCCAGACCATGGCTTACGGGCCGTTGCAGGTGACGCTGCACGAATGCCGATATCCGGCGAACAACCCCACAGGCGACGCCTTCGGCCTGATCCAGGTCGTGAACGCGCGCGAGGTGAAGGAGCTGTTCGCGGGCTGGATGGTCGCATCGTCGCCCGCGCTGAACGCGCTGGAGAACCGGCGCTATGACGTCTGGCTTCTGAGGTGCCTGACCGCAGACTGATCGGGAACGGGTCCTTCCAGACGCGCCGTCCGCGCCAGCGCGTCGCGCAGGCGGTCGTGATAGGCTGCGCGCGTGATCTCGATGCCCCCCAGAGAGGCGAGGTGATCGGTCAGGAACTGCGTGTCGAACAACATGAACCCCTGCCGCCGCAGCAGCGTGACCATGTAGGCCAGCGCCACCTTGGAGGCGTCGGTGCGGCGCGAGAACATGGACTCGCCGAAGAATGCCGCCCCCAGCGTGACGCCGTAGACACCGCCGGCAAGCACCTCGCCATCCCAGATTTCGAGCGAATGGGCGAAGCCGCGCGCGTGCAGATCGGCGTAGAGCGCGGCGATCCCGGGGTTGATCCAGGTCTCCTCCCGATCCGCACAACCGTCGAGGACCCCCGCGAAGTCGGCGTTCAACGTCACCCCGAACCGCCCGCGCCCGATCACCCGCGACAGGCTGCGCGACATGCGGAACCCGTCGAGCGGCAGGATGCCCCGGCGGCGGGGATCGACCCAGAAGATGTCAGGATCGTCACGCCGCTCGGCCATGGGAAAGACGCCCGAGGCATAGGCGCTCAGCAGCAGGTCGGAGGTGATCTCGGTCGTGTCGCGCGGCATGGGGCGAAGATAGGCGGGGGAGCGGGCGAGGGGAAGCGGGTGCTCTAGCGGCAGGAGGAGACGCCCAGCGCGCGCGACGAGTCCTCCCCGCCCCGACGTCCGAACAGCGAGGGGTCATAAGGCCGCGTGGCGAGGTCGTCATGATACAGCGAGAGCGCCGCGAAGGCGCAGCGGCAGCGGCCCGCGCCCAGATCGCAGCCGCGCATGAAGGGCGTGTCGGCCATTGCCCGAAAGGTCAGGGCAAGGCTTTCGTCGAGCGTGTTGAGGTAACGGACGGCGTTCCCCTTGCAGGGCGGCAGGAGCACGGCATCCGCTTCCGAAAGCGCGCGGGACGCCTGCGGCGCGAAGCCGCTGCCGAACGCGGACAGGCCGCCGATGGCGGCGGTGCGGAAAGCGCCGGATACTTGCCGAAGGCCATCGAGCGGCGTGACGCCGCACCCCATCGAAAAGCCCCCCGCCCAATGCAGTGCCGCGACCATCTGCGCCTGGCCCAGCGTGACGGGATCGCCGGCGAGGATATCGTTCAACGCCGTCTCGACACCCGAAGTCGCGGGGGCGGGCGGCATGTCGCTTGTAACCGGGTCGGGGAGGACGATGCCCGCGCGGTCGAAAGCGGCGACGGCGGCCGTGTCGGACCGGTCGCCCAGCATCACGCCCAGCAGATTCCAGTCGCGCCCGCGCCCGTCCACCCGCCTGCTGTCGCCGTTCCAGAAAACGGTGAAGCTGCCCCCGATTACGTCGATGCGGTTTCCCGCGCCGTCGATGACGATGTTCTGCTGCGTCCGGGCATCGTACGGCGGAACGTCCCAGCCGGCGCGTTCGAGCGCGCAGGCGGTGTCGAGGGAGATTTGGCCGACATCCGCGGGCCCGAGCCGGCAATCCGCGTCCTGCGCGGCGGAGGGACCGGCACCCAGGGAAAGGCAGAGCGCGAGCGACCGCAGGGCATGGCGGAACGGGTCAGGCATGGGCATTCCCGGCAGTCGCAGCTTCACGGTCATGAGGTCAGCCTATCACATTCGCGCCTGTTTTTGAAACGTCCGAACCCGTCGCCGGTTCTTACCCGAGGTTCCGCTCCAGCCACTTTTCCAGCCAATGGATGTTGTAGTCGCCCGCCTGGATCGTCGGATTGTCGAGCAGGTCGAAGAACAACGGAATGGTGGTATCCACACCGTCGATGATCAATTCGCCCAGCGACCGACGCAGGCGCGCCAGGGCGGCGGGGCGGTCGGGGCCGTGCACGATGAGCTTGCCGATCAGCGAATCGTAGTAGGGTGGGATGCGGTATCCGTCGTAGAGCGCCGAATCCATCCGCACGCCCAACCCGCCAGGCGCGTGATACTGCGTGATCCTGCCGGGCGAGGGGGAGAAGGACGGAAGCTTCTCGGCGTTGATCCGAACCTCGATGGCGTGGCCTTCGATGCGCAGATCTTCCTGTCGGAACGACATTTCCTCGCCTGCGGCGACGCGGATCTGCTCGCGCACGAGGTCGACGCCGAAGATCGCCTCGGTCACGGGATGTTCGACCTGAAGGCGGGTGTTCATCTCGATGAAGTAGAACTCGCCGTCCTCGTACAGGAACTCGATCGTGCCCGCGCCGGAGTAGCCGATGCGCGCCACGGCCTCGGCGCAGGTACGCCCGATCTCGGCGCGCTGCTCGGGCGTGATGGAGGGGCCGGGCGCCTCCTCCAGCACCTTCTGGTGGCGGCGTTGCAGGGAACAGTCGCGCTCGCCCAGATGGACGGCGCGGCCCTTGCCGTCGCCGAAGACCTGAACTTCGATATGGCGGGGGGTGGTGAGGTATTTCTCCAGATAGACCTCGTCGTTGCCGAAGGCGGCCTTGGCCTCGGCGCGGGCGGTGCGGAAGGCGGTCTCCATCTCGGCGGCGGTCTTCGCCAACTTCATGCCGCGGCCGCCCCCGCCGGCCGTCGCCTTGACGATGACGGGATAGCCGATCTCGGCTCCGATGCGCTGCGCATCCTCCAGCGTCGGCACGCCGCCGTCCGAGCCGGGCACGCAGGGGACGCCCAGCTTCTGCATGGTGTCCTTGGCGGTGATCTTGTCGCCCATGACGCGGATGTGTTCCGCCGAGGGACCGATGAAGGTGATGTTGTGATCTTCGAGAACCTGCACGAAGGCCGCGTTCTCCGACAGGAAGCCGTAGCCGGGATGGATCGCCTCGGCGCCCGTGATCTCGCAGGCCGAGACGATGGCGGGGATCGACAGGTAGGACTGGCTGCTGGGCGCGGGGCCGATGCAGATCGATTCGTCGGCCATGCGGACGTGCATCGCGTCGGCGTCGGCGGTCGAATGGACGGCAACGGTGGCCACGCCCATCTCGCGCGCGGCACGGACGACGCGCAGGGCGATCTCGCCGCGGTTGGCGATGAGGATTTTCTTGAACATCTCGCGCCTATCCCAGGATCACGAGGGGGGCACCGTATTCGACGGGGGCGCCGTCCTCGACGAGGATGCGCTTGACGGTGCCGGCGCGGGGGGACGGGATCTGGTTCATGGTCTTCATCGCCTCGACGATGAGGAGGGTCTGGCCCTCGGCCACGCTGTCGCCCACCTGCACGAAAGGCGCCGCGCCGGGTTCGGAGGCGAGGTAGATCGTGCCCACCATGGGCGAGCTGACGGCGCCGGGGTCCTGCGCAGGGTCTTCCTGCGGAGCGGAGGGTGCCGTGGCGGCGGGGGCGCTGGGCGCGGGGACCGAGACCTGGACGGGGGCGGAGGGCGCGGGGGCCGCGACCAGCTGTCGGGCGACGCGCACGTTCAGGGCGTCGTCCTCTCCGTATTCGCGGCTGACCTCGAGTTCGGTCAGGTCGTTCTCGCGCAGAAGCTCGGCCAGTGCCCTGATGAAGGCGACGTCGCTGTCGTGGGTGTTGGTCATTGCCATCTCCGCTGCGTGTTTTTCCGCGCTTACCGCGTTGACGGCCGGAGGGGAAGCACCTGCGCGCGCCGGAACGGACGCCGTGCGCGAAGGGCGGGGCCGGTTTCCCGGCCCCGCCGCAAGTTGTCAGGCGGCGCGGTCGACGGCGGGCTGCCGCGGTGCGCGGGCTTCGACTACGCGCTCCACCTCGGCGCCGAGGCTGGGCATGGCTTCCACTGGGACCGGCAGGCGCGACAGCAGCTCCTGCGCGATCAGGCGGTTCTGAGCGGCCTCGGCATAGCGGCGGGCCCGTGCCTCGTCGGCATCGGTGGCCACTTCTGCGGCCAGCGCGCGGTCGAGCCGCTGCGCGTCGTCCAGGCTTTCGCGCGCGCGCACGACAGTGTCGCCGCCATCGCCACCGGGCCGGAGCGCCGCCGCCGTCTGGCCGGCACGTGCCGCGCCCGGCTGCACGATGGCGGCCACGCGGGGCGGCGCCGCCGCGGCGGGTACCTGCGCCGCGGGCGAAGCTGCGGTCGCCTGTTCCGCGGGGGCGCCGCCGCCCGCGGCGGTACCGCCGCCCGATGCCGCGCTGCCGCCGGCAGCCTGTGACGTATCGCCCGACGCGGAGGCCGCGCCGGTCGGTTCTCTGGTGTTGCCCATGCCGCCGGATTTTCCGGAGAGCCATGGGGATAGTCCGAGGATACCTAGAAGGCTCATCGTGGACCTCTCATCTTCGCAAGAAGCCCCCACCCGGCATGAGGATGTCCCGCCATCATGGCGGCAACGCGGTCATACCGGGGCAAGATTCAGACAGCGTTAACACGTGGCTAACCCTGCAATCGCCCCGTCCCGGTGGAGGACGGCGGGTCGTGCGGCGGTCTTGACGCGGAAGCCGCCGGCGGGGCAGGATCCGGTCAAACGCCGCCGCAAGGCCCGGAGGGGGCGGGTTTTTTCTGTAAAGAAGGTGGCAGCGGCCCGCGTCAACAGTGCGGTGCCGCCGGGGCAGGGAGGCCGCATGACCCGTCACGTCCCCACCGGCAGCCGCATCCGGGAGCGGCGCCTGTCGCTGTCGGTCAAGCAGACCGACCTGGCGGCGCGAGCGGGCATCTCGCCCAGCTACCTCAACCTGATCGAGCACAACCGGCGGGCCATCGGCGGCGGCCTGCTGACGCGGCTGGCCGAGGCGCTGGACGTCGACCGGGCGGCGCTGGCGGAGGACGGGGACGCCGCGCTGGTGGCGGCGGTGGAGGCGGCGGGGGCCGCGCGGGGCATCGCGCCGCGCGCGCTGGAAGATGCGGGCGACCTCGCGCGGCGGTTCCCCGAATGGGGCCGGGTGATCGCGGCGCAGGCGGAGGCGATGGCCGCGCAGGCCCGCACCATCGAGGCGATGGCCGACCGCCTGTCGCACGACCCGACGCTGGCCGATGCCATGCACGAGCTTCTGTCCACGGTCTCGGTGGTCCGGTCCACCGCGTCGATCCTGGCGCAGACGCCCGGCATCGACCGCAACTGGCTGGGCCGGTTCCACGCCAATCTCGACGCCGACAGCCGCCGCCTGGCCGACGGCGCGGAGGCGATGGTCGCGCTGTTCGACCGACAGGCGTCGCGGGGGGCCGACCATTTGCTGCCGTCCGAGGCGGTGTCGCGGTTCCTCGACGCCCACGGCCACAGGTTCGACGCGCTGGAGACGAACGGACCAGCCGCCATCCCCGATCTGGTGGCCGGGATCGACGACCCCGCGGCCCGCGCCATGGCGGCCGAGGTGCTGGCCCGGGATGCGGAAGATGCCGCGCGCCTGCCCGTCGCAGCCGTTCTGGCGGCGACGGAGCCGGACGACCTGATTGCGGCGGCCGGGGGTGACATGGCGCTGGTCCTGCGGCGGATGGGCATCGTCGATCCGGGGAGGGGACTGGTGGTGGCCGACGCTTCGGGCGCGCTGGTGCGGCGCAAGCCGGTGGCGGGCTTCGCGCTGCCGGTGGTGGGGGCGGGGTGCCCGCTCTGGCCGGTGTTCGCGGCCCTGGGCCAGCCGGGCCGCCCCGTCGCCACGACGGTCGAGACGCCCGACGGCGCCCAGTGGCGGGCCCATGCCGTCGCGGCCCCCCTGGCGCCGCAGACCTTCGGCGGCATGGCGGTGATGCGCGCCACGATGCTGCTGACGCGCGTGGGGATGCAGGGGGCGGCGGACCCGGTGGGGCCGGGCTGCCGCGTCTGCCCGCGCGAGGGTTGCGCGGCACGGCGGGAGCCTTCGGTCCTGTCGGGGCGCGGAAGCTGAGCGGGGTGCGGCCCCGGATCCTGTCGTCGCGGCAGGGAAGGCCGTGCTGGACATTGGTGCGCGCTGCCCCGAAACTCCGGTGCAGACGTGACCGGAGGGGAGGCCGGGCATGAACAGGCAGACGTCATCGCAGCCGCCGGGCGGCCGGGTCCTCCTGATCGAGGACGAGCAGAACATCGCCACGGCCATCGCCTTCATCCTGCAGCGTGAGGGATGGCGCGTCTCGACCCATGGCGACGGGACGACCGCGCTGGCGGCGGTGGAGCGGCACCGGCCCGACGTCGTCGTGCTGGACGTGATGCTGCCGGGGAAGTCGGGGTTCGACGTGCTGGGCGGCATCCGGGCAGGAGCGCGGCCCGACCTGCCGGTGCTGATGCTGACCGCCAAGGGCCAGACCAAGGACCGGGAGCGGGCCGAGGCCCTGGGGGCGAGCCGCTTCATGACCAAGCCGTTCTCGAACCGGGAACTGGTCGACGCGGTGCGCGTGCTGGCCGGATCGGCCGCGCCGCCGGACCCGGTATGACGGACGGCGCGGCGTCCGCCCCGCAGCGCCGCGCCGAGGGGCGTGCCCGGCGGGCCGATGCCCTGCGGATGCTGCCGTTCCTCGGGGCGGTGCTGTTCGTGGCACCGGACCTCGTGTTGTCGGACGGGGGGAGCGGGGCGACGCTGCCCTGGCTGCGCTATCTGTTCGCGTCCTGGCTCATCCTGATCGGGCTGGCGCTGTGGCTGGCGCAGGCGCATCTGCGCGACCTGCCGGACGGCGCCGGGGAATGACGCCGGAGGGGCATCGCGCGGCCTGGGCCGGGTTCGCGGCCGAATTGCGCGCGCGGCTGGCGGTGGAGCGTGACCGGGAGGTGCGCCGCCGCCTGTGGCGGGCCATGGCGGATGCGCGGCGCATCCTCGACCCCGAGCGCGGCGCGACGCGGGCGGACGTGCTGCTGTCGCCGCCGCCCCTGCTCGACGGGCTGCTCGCGCGGGAAGGGGAGGCGGGCCATCCGGCAGGCGATCCGCCGATGTCGCCGGACCGCCGCGCGTGACGCTGACGTTCAACCTGCTGGCCGCGGCGTGCCTGGCTTACGTCGCCTTCCTGTTCCTCGTGGCCTTCGCGGGCGAGCGTCAGGCGGCGCGGGGCAGCGGCCTGCTGCGCGGGCCGGTCATCTATACCCTGTCGCTGTCGATCTACTGCACCGCCTGGACGTTCTACGGCGCGGTCGGATACGCGGCGCGGTCGGGGCTGGAGTTCATGACGATCTATCTCGGCCCCACGCTGGTCTTCATCGGCTGGTGGTGGTTCCTGCGAAAACTGGTGCGGATCGGGCGGGCGGAGCGGATCACGTCGATCGCCGACATCCTGTCGAGCCGATACGGCAAGTCGAACCTGATCGCGGTGCTTGTCACGCTGCTCGCCGTCGTGGGCACGACCCCATATATCGCGCTGCAACTGCAATCGGTCACGCTGTCCTTCGGGGTCTTCGCCGCGCCCGGCAGCGATGCGTCCGACCCCGCGGGGCTGGCGCTCTGGGTGGCCTGCGGGCTGGCCGTGTTCACCATCCTGTTCGGCACCCGCAACCTCGATGCGAACGAGCGGCACGACGGCATCGTCGCGGCCATCGCGGTCGAGGCGGTGGTCAAGCTGATCGCGCTCATGTCCATCGGGGTCTTCGTGGTCTGGGGTCTGAACGGCGGGCTGGCGCGAACGGGCGAGGTCATCGCGGCATCGCCGCTCGCCGATTGGACGGCGGTGCCGGGGCGGTGGGCGGGGCTGATCTTCGTGTCGGGGGCCGCCGTCATCTGCCTGCCGCGCATGTTCCAGGTTCTGGTGGTCGAGAACGCCGACGAACGCCATCTCGCCACGGCGAGCTGGGCCTTTCCGTCCTATCTGCTGGCCATGTGCATCTTCGTGGTGCCCATCGCCGCCACGGGGCTGGCGCTGATGCCCGGACATGCGAACCCCGACCTGTTCGTCCTGACGCTGCCGCTCGCTGACGGGCGCGGGGGGCTTGCGCTGCTGGCGTTCCTCGGGGGGTTCTCCTCGGCGACGAGCATGGTGATCGTGGCCTCGGTCGCGCTGGCGACGATGCTGTCGAACCACGTGGTGATGCCGCTGTGGCTGGCCACGCGGGGGCGGGTCACGGGGGCGGGCGACATGCGGCGCGTCGTCCTGCGGGCGCGGCGCGCGTCGATCCTGGGCGTGCTGGTGATGGGGTATCTGTATTTCCTGGCCACCGGGGGGACATCGTCGCTGGCGTCCATCGGGCTCATTTCCTTCGTCGGCATGGCGCAGGTCCTGCCGGCGCTGGGGTTCGGCCTGTTCTGGACGGGGGCCACGCGGCTGGGCGCGGCGACGGGCATCCTTACGGGCTTCGCGATCTGGGGATGGACGATGCTGGTTCCGGTGCTGGCGGGGCCGGAGTTGCTGGCCCTTGGACCCGCGGGCGTCGGATGGCTGCGCCCGGAGGCGATGTTCGGCCTGACGGGCGACCCGCTCCTGTCGGCTGTCATCCTGTCGCTGGGGTTCAACACGCTTGTCTTCTGCACCGTCTCGCTGTTGACGCGGCCCACGCCGATGGAACGCCTGCAAGCCCCCCGCTTCGTGCAGGTCTTCGACCGGGCGGCGGCGCCGCGGGGCCACCGGCGGGGCACGGCCGGGGCGGCGGAGCTTCTGGTCATGGCGCAGCGCATCCTGGGCGCGCGGGCGGCGCAGGCGATGTTCGCGGCAGAGGCGCGCGCGCAGGGCCGGCCGTCGGACCTTCCGGAGGCCACGCCCGACATGCTGGAGCGGTTGGAGAAGCGCCTCGCGGGGTCCGTCGGCGCGGCGACCGCGCACGCCATGGTGACGGGCATCACCGGCGACGCCGTCGTTTCGGTCGAGGACCTGCTGGCCGTGGCCGACGAGACGGCGCAGATCATGGACTACTCCGCCCGGCTGGAGGCCCAGTCGGCCGAGCTGACCCGCACCGCGGGGGAGCTGCGCGAGGCGAACGACAAGCTCACGGCGCTCGGCATCCAGCGCGACGCCTTCCTGAGCCAGGTGAGCCACGAGTTGCGGACGCCCATGACGTCGATCCGGGCCTTCGCCGAGATCCTGCGCGCCGACGGCGACCTGCCGGCGAAGGAGCGCGCCCGCTACATCGGCATCATCCAGGAGGAGAGCGAACGCCTGACGCGGCTGCTCGACGACCTGCTGAGCCTCAGCGTCCTCGAATCGGGGCAGGTGGTGCTGCACCCGGCCGACGTCATGCTGGGGCAGGTGATCGACCGGGCGGTGGTGGCGTCGGGCGACACCGGGCTGCGCCTGCTGCGCGACCCGGCGGCGGAGGCGGTGGCCCTGCGGACCGATCCCGACCGGCTGGCGCAGGTGTTCATCAACCTCATCACCAACGCGGCCAAGTATTGCGACGCGGCCGAGCCGGAGTTGCGGATCGCGGTCACGCCGTCACGGCGCGGCATCGCCGTCGACTTCATCGACAACGGAAGCGGCATTGCGGCGGGCGACCGGACGCTGATCTTCGAGAAGTTCGCGCGGTTGACCGACCAGGCCGCGGCGGGCAGCGCGGGGCTCGGGTTGGCCATCTGCCGCGAGGTGGTGGCGCGGCTGGGGGGCAGCATCGACTATCTGCCCGGACCGCACGGCGCGCGGTTCCGGGTGCGCCTGCCGCGCAGGGTGGCCGAGGCGCGGGCAGCGGAGTGACCGCGCGGGCAGGTTCTTTCGCCGCGACAAGATTTTGTTAACCCGTATGGCGCAGACAGGGGTTCACAGATTCCCCCCGAACCGGATGTCATGCCTGCCGATCAGCCTCTCTCAACGCTCCGCCGGATGACCGGGGCCCGCCCCGCCGGTGACGCCGCCGTCCCGCCGCTGCCGCGTGGCGAGGCACCGGCGCTGGAGCGTGCCCTGTCGACCGCGGCGCTGCGGGTCGGCGATGCGATGTCGGGCCTCGGGCTCGGCACCGGTGCGCGGACGGCCAAACGCCTGCCCGCGGCCGAGGCCTTCGCGGGGTTCGACGCGCAGGTGCTGTGCCTGCTGCTCGACCCGCCGGGGCTGGATGCGGCGGCCGTGCGTGCCCATTCGCCCGAGACGATGGCTGCCCTGACCGGGCTGATCGTGCTGGACCCCGGACTGGTCGATGCGCTGGTCGAGGTGCAGACCATCGGCCGCGTGGACGGCCCCGCCCGGCCGCCGCGCCGCCCCACGCGCATCGACGCCGCCCTGGCGCAGCCCTTCGCCCGCGCCATCCTGGAACAATTGGGCCGCCTTCTGCCCGTCGATACCGGCGAGCCGTGCCCCGGCGGGTTGCGCCCCGGCAGCTTCGTCGCGGGGCCCGATACGCTGGCCCTCATCCTGACGGCGCCGCACTACCTGCGCGTGGACCTGACGATCGACCTGGGCAACGGCGCGCGGCAGGCGGGCCTGTCGCTGGTCCTGCCGGTGGACGGGGGCGCGGTGCCGGAAGCGGGCAAGACGCTCGACCCGGAAGCGGAATGGAAGCGCGGGATGCGGACGGCGGCGATGGACTCGCCCGTCCTGTTGCAGGCGATGCTGCCGCCCATGCGGATCCCGCTGTCGCGGCTTCTGGGCATGAAGGTCGGCGATCTGATCCCCCTCGACCCGCAGGCCCTGACGCGGATCACGCTGCACGGCGGGGCATCGGGCCTGACCATGGCGGGGCGCAAGCGGATGCCGCGCGGAGCGGCGCTGACGGCACGGCTGGGCCAGTTGAACGGCACGCGGGCCGTCAAGATCGCCGCCTTGCCGGGCGAGACGGCGGAGGCGGGCGTGGCCGACGGCTTCGGCGCGGGCCGGCTGGGCGGAGCGGACGCCGCCGCGCCCGGCAAGGCGGAGAGGGTGCCGGCCACGCGCGACCTGCCGGACCTGCCGACGCTTGACGACCTGGCGGACCCCGCCAAGCTGGCCGACCTGCCGGAACACGCCTGACGGGCGGCCTTGCCTCGGGCCGCGCCGTCTGCAACCTCTGGCGCGACAACGGGGGAGGATCGCATGGACACCGAGACGGACGGCGGGGCCACGGGCCTGCGCGCGCGGATGCAGGCAGGCGAGTTGCTGGCCGGCACCTTCATGAAGACGCCGAGCCACATCACGCTGGAGATCCTGATCCTGGGCGGTCTCGACTTCGTCTGCATCGACGCGGAGCACGCGCCCTTCGACCGGGCCGCCATGGACGCCTGCATGGCGGTGGCGCGGGCGCGGGACTTTCCGGTGCTGGTGCGGATCGGCGACGGCAGCCCGGCGCGCGTGCTGGACGTCCTCGACATGGGGGCCACGGGCATCGTCGTGCCGCATGTGGACAGCGTGGAAAAGGCACGCGCCATCGCCGCCGCTGCCCGCTTCGGGCGCGGCGGACGCGGTTATGCCGGATCGACCCGCTGGGCGGGCTATACCGCCGCAACCATGCCGGACCTGCTGGCCCGGTCCCGGGCCGAGACGATCGTGCTGGCGCAGATCGAGGAGCCGGAAGGGGTTGAGGCGGCGGAGGCCATCGCCGCGGTCGAGGGGATCGATGCACTGTTCACCGGGCCCGCCGACCTGAGCGTGGCTTACGGGCACAGCTCGCTTGACAACCCCGATCTGCCTGCCGCGATGGAGGGCGTCGGCAGGGTTTGCGCAGGGGCGGGCAAGTGCTTCGTGACCTGGGTGCCTGACGTAGAGACGGCGCGGAAATGGCGCGGCCACGGATTCACGATGTTCTTTGTCGCGAGCGAACATGCCTGGATGATCCAGGGCGCGCGGGCCGTGGGCGAGGGGATAAGGGCGCTGACCTAAGGGGGAGTTGCGTCGCACGCATGGGGGTGTTGCCGCAGGCGCATTGGTAAAGTGCCGCGCTGCGGCATAGCTGGAGGTCAAGACGTTCGGGGGCCGATCCCCCGGACCAGACCGGAGCAAGACCATGACCCAGACGACCGACCTCGATCTCGTGAACCTCGAACTCAAGGCCCGCGCGATGCGCGCTGCCTATCTGCGCGGCCTCGTGTCCGCGATGTTCGCCCGCCTGCGGAGCGGCAAACCCGCCCACGCCGCCGCCTGAACCGCGGCGCGACCGTGATGCCCAAGGCCCCCCAGCGGGGCCTTTCGCATGTCGGGGCGGAGCGATAGACGGACGCATGGACACCGAACGCCCCCGCATCCGTCTGCGCCCCAAGGCCGACGCCCGCCGCATCCGCCACGGATACCCCTGGGTTCACCTCGACGACGTGGTGACCGACCGCCGCACGCGTGCCCTGGCCCCCGGTGACATCGCCGTGCTGGAGGATGCCGAACGCGCGGCCTTGGCAACCGTCACCGTCAACATGGCCTCCCGCATCGCGGCGCGGGTGCTGGACGCGGACCCGGAGGCCACGATCGACGGTGCCTGGATCGCCGCGCGCATCGCCACCGCGGCGGCCCATCGTGCGCGTCTGCCGGGTGGGGCGTTCCACCGGCTGATCCACGCGGAGGCGGACGGCCTGCCGGGGGTCGTCATCGACCGCTTCGGCGATGCGGCGGTGCTGCAGCCCAACGCGGCCTGGGCCGACGCGCGGGCCGAGGACTTCGCCGACGCTCTGGAGGGGTTGGGCATCCGGCACGTCCTGCTCAATGCAACGGGGCGGGCGCGGGGGGCCGAGGGGCTCGGCGATGGGACGCGATGGCTGCGCGGCGGACTGGAGGCGCCGGTCGAGGTGTCGATGAACGGCGCGACCTATCTGGCCGACCTGACGGGCGGGCAAAAGACCGGGCTGTTCTACGACCAACGGCCGAACCACGCCTTCGTCGCGGGGCTGGCGCGCGGGGCGCGGGTACTCGATGTGTTCAGCCATGTGGGCGGCTTCGGGCTTGCCGCGCTGGCCGGCGGGGCGGCCACGGCACTGGCCGTCGACGGCTCCGCCCCGGCGCTGGACCTGGCCGCGCGGGGCGCGGAGCTGATGGGACGGAGCGGTGATTACGCCACGCGCCGGGGCGATGCCTTCGACCTGATGACCGCCCTCGGCGAGGCGGGCGAGCGGTTCGATGTGGTCGTGGCCGATCCGCCTGCCTTCGCCCCCGCAAAGCCCGCGCTGACCGCCGGACTGCGCGCCTATGAACGGGTCGCGCGGCTGGCGGTGCCGCTGGTGGCGCCGGGGGGATACCTGACGCTGTGTTCGTGCAGCCATGCGGCCGACCTGCCGAAGTTCCGCGCCTCCTGCGTACGCGGCATCGGGCGGGCGGGGCGGCAGGCGCAGCTGATCCATACCGGGTTTGCGGGGCCGGATCACCCGGTCCATCCGCAACTGGCCGAGAGCGGCTACCTCAAGGCGCTGACGTTCCGGCTTCTGGATTGAAGGCGTTCCTCGATGCCTGCGTTCTCTACCCGACCGTCCTGCGCGAGGTCCTGATCGGCTGCGCTGCCGCGGAATTGTACCGTCCGGTTTGGTCGCCGCGCGTGCTGGAGGAATGGGCACGGGCGGCGCGGAAGATACCGGGCGGCGAGGCGGTGGCGCGGGGCGAGATCGCGGTTCTGCGCACGGCGTATCCCCTGTCGGAGGTTGCGGCGGGGCAGGCGACCGAGGCGCGGATGTACCTGCCCGACCCGAACGACGTTCATGTGCTGGCCGCCGCGTCGGACGCGGGGGCGGACGTTCTGGTGACGTTCAACATGCGGGACTTTCCGCGCCGGGACGTGGCGGCCGAGGGGATCGCGCTGTCGAACCCGGACGCTTTCCTGATGGACCTGTGGTTGCATGACGCGGCGGCCGTGGGCGCCGTGGTCGAGCGCGTGCGCGCCACGGCCGAGCGCCTGTCGGGCGAGGATCAGCCGCTGCGCCCCCTGATGAAGCGCGCGCGGCTGCCGCGGCTGGGCAAGGCGCTGGCGAGCTAGTCGGCGGCCGGCAGGAGCGTGGTGATCCCCACGGCCCCGGCGCGGGCCAGCGCGGGGTCGAGCGTCATGGGGATGTATTCGCCGCGCCGCCAGAGTTCGCCCAGGTCGTCGTAGTGCCGCGACAGCGGATGGCCCGATTGCCCGGTCGAGGTGATGAAGACGCTGCTTTCGGGGTCGGCGAAATCGTAGACGCCACGATAGGTCGCCGCGTGGACGTTGGCGAACGGGTCGGGGCCGTCGCCCGCCGTGCGGCCGCGTTGCAGCGTGTCGTCGCCGCCCGAGGTGGACTGGCGGATGTTGACGACGAGGCCCAGCCCCGGAATGTCGCCCAGCACCGGATGGTCGGAGCGGGTTTCGTGCGCATCGCCCCATCGCCACGCCTCGACCCGTGGACCGTAGCGTTCCTCCAGATCCTGCAGCGCATCGTCGAGGGACTGGCGCGCGACGTCGGTGCAGGTCTCGACCGGGGTGGACTGGATGACATCGCACCAGGCGGCGGCGCCACCGGTGTCGCGGAAGACGCGTTCGATGAACAGGGGTTCGGTCCGGGGGTAGTCGTCGGCCAGAGGCCCGAGGTCGTCGCGGATCAGGCGCTGTTGCAGGGCGCGCATCCAGGCGGCGTAGATCAACGGCTCGGGCAGGTGTTCGGACATCTCGCCGTTCCAGGCGGCGAGCATTTCCAGCGCGATCTGGCGACGGCGCTCAGGCGTGCCGGCGGGGGCGGCCTCGCCCGTGAACCAGAGGTCGCGGCCCACCAGCGGCAGCAGGGCGCGCGCGGCGGTCGAAACGGTGTCGAGTTGCGCGTCGATCATGGATTCGCGGGTGTGGACGTCGCGCGCCTGAAGCAGGCGCTGCATCCGCTGCACGCGCTGACTGTCGCCCCAGTAGTGGCTGATGTGGTCGGGGAAGGGGGCGTCCGTGGTCTTGTTGTTGGTGTTGCCCAGCAGGCCGCCTTCTGGGTCGGCCCAGACGGGATTGTCGGCAAAGGGTTTCGTCCCCTTCCAGCGGTTCGCGGGGATCCAGCCGGGGGTGGGGATGCGGCCTTCGGACTGGTGCTGCGGGTCGCGGTCGGGCTGACGCCCCATGATCTGCATGGCGATGCGGTCGCCATCGGTCAGCATCAGGTTCTGGCTGGGCGCGATGAAGTGCTGCGCGGCTGCGAGGCCCTCGTCGAGCGTGGCGGCGCGCATGAGCTCCAGCCCCGTCCGCATCGAGGTGTCCTCGGTCGAGAGACCTGTCCACGACAGGGCGGCGACGTGGCCTGGCGGCGTGACGGTCCCGAGGTCGAACATGCTGCCGGTCAGGACGGGGCCATTCACGCTGCGCCGCAGGGTCAGGGTGACGGGGGGCGCGTCCTTGATCCGAAGGATCGAGCGTTCGGTCTTGAAGGCGGCCCAGCCGTCGGGGGTGCGGTATTGCGTCGGGTCGTCGGGGTTCAGTTCCTCGATCAACACGTCCTGGTCGTCGAGATAGCTGGAGGTGAGACCCCAGGCGAGGCGTTCGGTTCGGCCGGCGAGGATGAAGGGGATGCCGGGGATCGTGGCCCCGATCGCGCCCCCGGTCGCGAGGTCGAGGCGCGCCAGGTACCAAAGCGTCGGCGCCTGAAGCCCGAGGTGCGGATCGTTGGCCAGCAGCGCACCGCCTGCCGCCGCGCGGTCGGGCGCCACGGCGAAGGCGTTCGACGCTCCCGACAGGCCGGAGGGCGCGGTGGGCCAGAGGGCGGGGGGCGCGGCGGAGGCATGGCGCGTGGGCGAAAGCGTCGGGAACAGGTCACCCGCGAGAACCACGGTGCCGTCGCCCGGAATGTCGGGGTGCAGGTCGCGCAGGCGTTCGTCGGGCAGGATCAGCGAGGCGCGGGCGCGGCGGACTTCCTCGGTCACATGGCCGGAGAGTTGCAGCGCCATGAGCTTGACGACGGCGATGCTGTCGGCGGGTTGCCAGGGGGCGATCTCGGGCTCGAACAGGAAGAACTCGGGCGCGCCGCGGCCCGAAGCCTCGCGGTTGATGACGTCGATCCGGGCGTTCACGCCGGCGGCATAGGCGGTCAGCATCTCCATCGTCTCGGCATCCTGTGCGGTGACGGATGCGGTGGCGGCGCGGTAGAGGCCGAGGCGGCGCATCAATTCGTCGGTCCGCAGGGTGCGCCTGCCGAACAGCTCCGACAGCTTGCCCTGCGCTGTGCGGCGCAGCAGCGTCATCTGCCAGAGGCGGTCCTGCGCATGGGCATAGCCCAGCCCGAAGAAGACATCGGCGTCGGTCTGGCCGAAGATGTGGGGGACGTCATGGGTGTTGCGGACGATCTCGACCGGCGCGGACAAGCCCGCCACCGTCTCGGCGGCGTCGTAGTCGGGCAGGCTGCGGCCCGCCAGCCAGTAGACCATGGCCAGCGCCAGACCCGCCAGGATCAGCGCGCCCGCGACGATGCGGAATGTCCAGCGGAACAGACGCTCCATGTTTCCCCCTGTTGACCCGGTTGGCCGGGGCCGCTCTAACCCCGGGGAAGCTTGGATGCAAAGGGAGGTCGTCATGGCGAACGTCGCGTTTTTGGGGATGGGTGTGATGGGTGCGCCGATGGCGGGGCATCTGGCCAAGGCGGGCCACGACGTCTGCGTCTACAACCGGAGCGGGGCCAAGGCGAAGGCCTGGGTCGAGGCGAACGGCGGCGCATCCGCCGACACCCCGCGCGCGGCGGCGGAGGGTCGCGACATCGTGATGGCCTGCGTGGGTAACGACGACGACCTGCGGGCCGTCTGTCTGGGCGAGGACGGGGCCTTCGCCGGAATGGCGCGGGGGTCGCTGTTCGTCGATCACACCACGGTGTCGGCCGAAGTCACGCGGGAGCTGGCGGAGGCGGCGGCGGAGAAGGGCATCGCCTGGGTCGACGCGCCGGTCAGCGGCGGACAGGCGGGGGCCGAGAACGGGCAACTCGTCATCATGTGCGGCGGCGCGCAGGAGGATTACGACCGGGCCGAGCCGGTGATGGAGGCCTATGCCAAGCTGTCGCGCCGCATGGGCGAGGTGGGCGCGGGGCAACTGACGAAGATGGTCAACCAGATCTGCATCGCGGGCCTGGTGCAGGGCCTGTCCGAAGGCTTGCTGTTCGCACAAAAGGCCGGGCTGGACGGGCGCGCGGTGGTCGACGTGATCCAGGGCGGCGCGGCCGGGTCGTGGCAGATGGTCAACCGTCACGAGACCATGCTCGACGGCGAGTTCGAGCACGGGTTCGCGGTGGACTGGATGCGCAAGGACCTGGCGATCTGTCTGGCGGAGGCCGAGAACATCGGCGCGCCCCTGCCGGGGACGGCCCTGATCGACCAGTATTACAAGGATGTGCAGGCCATGGGTGGCGCCCGCTGGGATACCTCGGCCCTCATCGCGCGGCTGAAGGCCCTGGGCTGAGGGGTGTCAGAGGCAGTACTGCGTCCCGCGGGGGATCAGTACCGGATAGATCTGCCCCTGATAGGCATAGCCGTAGCAGTTTTCGGCCACGCGCACGTCGCGTTCGGTGATGCCGCGCGGCAGCAGCCGGCCGACGGCAAAGGGGATCGGCGCATCGGTGATGGCATAGGCCTGCGGGTCCGGCACGGGGCCGTTCGCCGTGGGCAGGGCGCAGGCCGCCAGCAGCGGCAGGATGAGGAGAGATCGTTTCATCGCATCGTCCTCGGTTGTGGTCGAAGCGACGTTATCACGGGGCAGGTGGCAGTCAACGGCCCGGCCGGGGAGCGACCGGATCGTCGTCTGTTGCCTGTCCGCCAGTGGCGCGGGGTCGGCCGCGCCACGGTCAGTATTCGATCGGATCCAGCACGAAACCGGGCACGGCGAGCGAGGGGTAGCGCCGCATCAGGTCCGCCATCGCGTAACGCTGCGCCGTTGGCCGAGCGGCGATCACGTTCTGGCCGCGCAGCGTCAGCTGCGCCAGGTGACGGTCGTAGGCGCGGGAATAATGCCACCACTGGTTCGGGGTCAGCGCGGCGGCGACGCTGCCGGCCGTGACGATCCGCATCCGGCCATCGCCGGGGGGAACGGTGTTCGGCGCCTCGTACCACAGCCCTTCGGGCAGGCCGGCCGTCAGGTTGAGGGCGGGCGCCTCGGCGCAGCCGGCAATGGGAACGGCAACGAGCGCCAATGCGGCGAGCCTGCGGGCGATGCGGCGGCTCATCGGTCGCGCCCCACGGGGTTCTCGACCTCGTTGTCGTCTCCGAAACGGCGGTCGTCTGCCAGCGGATCCTCGCCCGCGGGGACGTAATCGCCGCTGTCCATCACCGCGGCATTGTCGTGCGTGGGGTCGGCGTAGGCGTCGGCAGGCATGGGACCGGACAGGAATTCGTGCAGTTCCTGCTGCGCCTCGCCTGCGGTGATGCCCTGATGCGCGCCGATCAGGCGGGCCAGTTCGGCGGACGATCCGTCGGCGTCCTGCAGGTCCTTTTCCGTCAGTTTCGGATACCGCGTCAGCAGCGCGTCGCGGTAGGGAACCCAGTCTTCGGCGAAATCCTTGCGGCTCATGTCCGTCCTCCGGTGGTTGCGGGGGAAAACGCGGGCGGCGATGCGCGGGTTCCGCCGGGCAGGCGCGTCAGTTGAACATCTCGGCCAGGTCGATGGTCGAGTTGGTGCCGATCCGGTCGAAATCGCGGTCCAGGAAGGTGTCGGCGGCGGCGTGGCCGGCAAGCCGAAGCTGATGCATCACGACGGGATTGGCGATGGATTTGGTGGCGACCGAAAGCTGCCGCATCAATGGGTCGTCCGAGATCATGTGGACCAGCACGTCCTTCATCGCGCCTTCGGGAACGATGCCGTTCCGCACGAGGCGCTGGACGAACTCGATGGCGCGGAGCTCGCGGAACAGCGAGGTGTTGAAGCTGATCTCGTTGATGCGGTTCTGGATATCGCGGGCGGTGATCGGAAGCTCCGGACGCTCCAGCGGGTTGATGTTCACGATCAGGATGTCGCGGGGCAACGCCCGGTCGAACAGCGGAAACAGCGCCGGATTGCCGGTATATCCGCCATCCCAGTAGTGTTCGCCGTCGATTTCGACCGCCGGGAACAGCGTGGGCAGGCAGGCGGAGGCGAGAAGGGAGGCGACCGATATCGCATCGCGGGTAAACAGCTTGATCTTTCCGGTCCGCACATTGGTCGCGCAGACGTGGAGGTCGGGCCCGTCGGGCGAACAGATCAGCGCCATGTCCATCCTGTCCACGATGCGCGCGAGAGCGTTCTCGCCGATACCCCCGGTGATGTAGGGGGACACCGCGCGGGTGAAGCCGTCGATGAACGTATAGCCGGGCGACATCTCGACGAACTGGCTGACGGCCAGGGGCGAGAACGACCGAAGCCAGGGATCCAGCCGTTCGTCCGTGATGGCGCCGATGTCGGTCCAGAGCGCTTCCAGCGCCTCGCGCGCCAGGGCCGACGATCCGCGAGCCAGTCCGCATTTGACCGCCGCCCCGTTGAGCGCGCCCGCGCTGGTGCCCGAGATGGCCGCGATTTCAAGCCGGTCGTCCGAGAGGATGCGGTCGAGCGCGCCCCAGGTGAAGGCGCCATGCGCGCCGCCGCCCTGAAGCGCCAGGTTGATCCGGTGGCGTGTCATCGGGTCGTCACAGCGCCGTCCAGCCGCCATCGACACTGATCGTGGTGCCGGTGATCTGCTCGGCGTGTTCGGAGCAGAGGAACAGCGCGGTGCCTCCCAACTGGTCCGTGGTGGCGAATTCCTTGGATGGCTGGCGCGAGAGCAGGACGTCGCGGATCACCGTCTCCCGGTCCATGTCGTATTTCTCCATCGTGTCGGGGATCTGCGCCTCAACGATGGGGGTCATGACGTAGCCGGGGCAGATGGCATTGGCGGTAATGGGTTCTTGTGCCGTCTCGAGCGCCACGACCTTGGTCAGGCCGACGATGCCGTGCTTGGCGGCGACATAGGCCGATTTGTAGGGGCTCGCGGTCAGGCCGTGCGCCGAGGCGATGTTGATGACCCGGCCCCATTCCGCCTTGCGCATCATCGGCAGGGCCACGGCGGTGGTATGGAAGGCGGAGGTCAGGTTGATCGCGATGATCGCGTTCCACTTGTCGGTCGGAAACTCGTCGATGGCGGCGACATGCTGGATGCCTGCATTGTTGACGAGCACGTCGCAGGTGCCGGCCTGTTCGATCAGCGCGCGCGCCTCGTCCCTGTTCGACAGGTCCGCCTTGATGTAGCGGACATCGACGCCGTGTTCGCGGGCCATGTCGGCCGCCAGGGAATAATCCTCCTCGCGGTCGGTGAAGGAGTTGAGGACGACGTTCATGCCCCCGCGCGCGAGGCTGTGCGCGATACCGAGCCCGATGCCGGAGTTCGATCCGGTGATGACGGCGGTCTTTTCCTTGACTGACATGATGGCTTTTCCCCGATGTTCCGTGTCCGGCCGCACCTTAGCCCCCGGACCCGCGAAGGAAAGCGTCTTCGGCGGCGGTGACCGGCCAATCGGTCCCCGGATGCCGCGACGGACTTGCGCGCGGGCTACCGAAAAGGCACATCGAAAACACATTGAAGTCGTCGATCTGCCCCAAAAAAAACGCCCGCACAAGGCGGGCGTCAAGTCATTGAGGCAGGTTTCATACAGGCAAGAAACCTATCGAGCAGTACCCCTGTTATAGACCCTCATGCCACAAAGTCCAAGGGAAACTTTTTGCGGCGGGTGCGAAATGTTTCGGATAAACGTCAAGATCAACAGGATGTTACCGGCAGACAGGAATATGATGAGCAACCGTTTCACCCAAATTCGCCATCACGCTGTCGTGATTTTGGCCGTTCTGGCAACGGCGGGAATCGCCCTTCCGGTGTCGGCCGCAACCCATGGCATCGCGCTTTACGGCGAGCCTGCACTGCCTGCCGATTACGAGCATCTGCCGCAGGCGAACCCCGACGCGCCGGTGGGGGGCACGTTCTCGGACGGGCAGGTAGGCACCTTCGACAGCCTCAATCCCCACATCCTGCAGGGAAACACTCCCTGGCAGCTGCGCTTCCTGGCCTATGAATCGCTGTTGGGTCGGGCCTATGACGAACCCTTCACGCTCTATGGCCTGCTGGCGGAAAGCGTGGAGGTCAGCGACGACAACACGCAGATCACCTTCACCCTGAATCCAGAGGCGCGGTTTTCGGACGGCACGCCGGTCACGGTGGACGACGTGATCTGGTCCTGGAACATCCTGGGGCAGCAGGGCGCCAACGGCCGCTATCGTCCCGCCTTCGCCAAGGTGAAGGATGTCGAGCCGGTGGGAGAGCGCGGCATACGGTTCACCATCCACGCCCCGGACCGGGAACTTCTGATGACGCTGGGCCTGCGCCCGATCATGAAGGCCGCGCAATACGCGGATGACGAGGCGGCGTTCTTCCGGTCGGGCCTGTCGAACATCCCCGTCACCAGCGCGCCCTACGTCGTGACGGATGTCGATCCGGGACGGTCGGTGGTTCTGGAGCGCGACCCGGACTATTGGGGAGCGGACCTGCCGTTCCGGCGCGGAACCAACGTGATCGACACCATCCGCATGGAATTCTTCGGCGACGCCACCGCCCATTTCGAGGCGTTCAAGGCGGGCGAGCTGTCGTCCATGCGCGAGACGAACGCGACCGCTTGGGCACGCGACTACGATTTTCCGGCCGTGCGGTCGGGTGAGGTCGTCCTGTCCGAGATCCCGCATCAGCGGCCCACGGGAATGACGGGCCTGGTGATGAACACACGCCGGCCGTTCTTCGACGACTGGCGCGTGCGCGAGGCGCTGATCCAGGCGTTCAACTTCGAATACGTCAACAACGTCGTCAACGCGGGTGCCCAGCCACGCATCACCAGCTATTACGCCAATTCGCCGCTGGCCATGGACCATGGGCCCGCGGAGGGGCGGGTGGCCGAGTTGCTGGAGCCGCTTTCCGCGGACCTGCTGCCCGGCACGCTGGAGGGGTATTCCCTGCCCGAAAGCGACGGCAAGCTGTCGAACCGACGCGGGCTTCGGACGGCCGCGAAGCTGCTTGCCGAGGCCGGATACACCGTCGAGAACGGCGTGCTGATGGGGGACACCGGTCCCGTCACCTTCGAGATCCTGATGCAGACCGGGTCGTCCGAAGTGCAGACGATCGTGGACATCTACGTCGAGGCGTTGAAGCGGCTGGGCATCGACGCGCGCGCCGTGGCCATCGACAGCGCGCAATACACCGAGCGCATGAATTCCTATGACTTCGACATGACCTGGTTCACGCGCGGCCTGTCGCTGTCGCCCGGCAACGAGCAGCTGGCCTACTGGGGCCCCGATGGCGTGGACCAGCCGGGCAGCCGCAACTGGATGGGGGCCGACGATCCGGCCATCGGCGCGATGATCGACGCCATGCTGTCGGCCGAAAGCCAGGAGGACTACACCGCCGCGGTCAAGGCGCTCGACCGGGTGTTGACCGCGGGACGCTATGTCATCCCGGTCTGGCACAACCCGGTCAGCTGGATCGCGCATCGGGCCGACCTGAAATACCCCGCGGACCGTTTGCCGATCTACGGCGACTTCATCGGGTTCCAGCCCGACGTCTGGTGGATCGAGGACTGAGGCGGGTCAGGTCCAGTGCGGCGACTGACCGCCGGGCAGGGCGGCGCGGGCCGCGAGGAACGTCTCGTGGCGCAGGGATTGCGCGCGGCAGACGCCCTGCACCCAATCGTCGTCCATCATCACGAAGTCGAGGACGGCGCCCAGGAGCTCCGGGTCCTGCGCCGCCTGCCGGATGGTGTC
Organism: Jannaschia rubra; assembly: GCF_001403735.1. Classification (GTDB taxonomy): domain Bacteria; phylum Pseudomonadota; class Alphaproteobacteria; order Rhodobacterales; family Rhodobacteraceae; genus Jannaschia; species Jannaschia rubra. Next base: position 204,940 of record NZ_CXPG01000012.1, on the reverse strand, counting down.
GCGGTCGACGCCCGTGCTGCTCTGGAAGGTGTCCAGAAGGTCGGCCCCGGCGATCCAGGCCAGCGCGTTGAGCGCGATCACCTCGGCGTCATCCTGCTTCATCGGCTGCCCTCCGTTGCATTCGCGCCACGTTGGAAACCTTTTGTTAACTTTAATCCAATCATAATGTTTCTGACGAAGTCCTGAATCCATGCGAGAACCCCAGCCATGACCGGCCGCATCCTCATTGTCGATGACGTCGCCACGAACAGGATCGTGATGAAGGTCAAGCTGTCAGCCGCGCGCTATGCCGTCGTGCCCGCCTCCAGCGGGGCCGAGGCGCTGGAGATCGCCGCCGGCGGGGGCATCGACATCGTCATCATGGACATGATGATGCCCGGCATGACGGGGGCCGAGGCCTGTCGCCGGCTGCGCGCCGACCCGGCGACGGCCACCATCCCCGTGATCCTCGTGACTGCCTCCGACGACATCGACGCGCGGATGGAGGGCCTGTCGGCCGGCGCCGACGATTTTCTGTCGAAGCCCGTGGACGAAGTGGCCCTGCTGGCGCGGGTCCGGTCCCTGCTGCGAACGCGGGAGGAGGAGCGGGACTTCCATGCCCGCGGCGGCGAGATGCTGGAAATGGCGCACAACGCCATTCCCGGCATGTCCGATTCGGTGGGGCAGGCCGCCTTCGCCGCCCATCCCGCCCTCGCCGAAGGGCGCATCGCGATGATCGGCGGGCCCGATGCCAAGTGGTTGCCGATCCACCGCGACCGCCTGCGCCCGCTGTTCCGCGAAGCCGTGTCGATCATCGGCCGCGACGTGGCGCTGGCCCTGACCGAGGCGAACGCGCCCGACCTGTTCCTGATCGACGCCGATCTGGGCACCCGCAACGAGGGCCTGCGCCTGATGTCGGAGCTTCGTTCGCGCAATGCGACGCGCCATTCCGCTTTCATCGTGCTGCTGCCGCAGGGCGACAGCGAACGTGCGGCCACCGCGCTGGATCTCGGCGCGGCCGACGTCAGCTATCACCCCTTCCCGGTGGCCGAGATCGCCATGCGGATCCGCACCCAGCTTGCCCGCAAGCGGCGGGCCGACAAGATGCGCGACACCATCGACTCGGGTCTTAAGATGGCGATGTTCGATCCGCTGACGGGTCTGCACAACCGCCGCTATGGCCTGCACCATCTTGACATGGTGGCCACCCGCTGCCGGGCGCAGGGCATCCGGGCGGGCGTTTTGCTGATGGACATCGACCATTTCAAGCGCGTGAACGACACCCACGGCCATCCCGTCGGCGACGCCGTCCTCGCGCGCGTGGCACAGGTGTTGCGCGACAGCCTGCGGGCCGAGGACCTGGTGGCGCGCATCGGCGGCGAGGAGTTCCTCGCCATCCTGCCCGATGCCGACCTGGCGCAGGTGCGCACCGTGGCCGAGCGGCTGCGCGCGGCGGTGGAGGCCATGGCCGTTCCGCTGCCGGGGGGCGGGACACTGTCGGTGACGTTGTCGCTGGGGGCCGCGATGCTGCGCGACGCCGACGACGCGGGAGCGGAGGTTCTTGCCCGCGTGGACCGCGCGCTCTATTCCGCCAAGGACGACGGGCGCAACCGGGTCCGCCTGGCCGAGTCGGCCTGAGAGCGCGGCGTTCCGGCGACATCCCGACGCATAGCGGACATGCGGGGTTCTCTCGACCGTCGGGCCGGCATATCTGTCGCCGCGGAAGGAACGCCGATGACAGACGCCGTACAAGACCAGTCCACAGAAATCCCCCGCGGGATGCCCCGCGCCATGCTCCGCGGCTGGCTGCGGCGCTGTCCCAGTTGCGGCTCGGGACCGATGCTGAACGGATATCTCAAGGTGCGCGACTCCTGTCCCGTCTGCAATGAGGAACTGCATCATCACCGCGCCGACGACGGTCCGCCCTATCTGACGCTGCTGGTCGTGGGGCACATCATCGGCCCTGCGATGCTGTGGTATTTCACCGCGTTCGAGCCGGACCCCTACACCTTCATGGCGATCTTCATGGTCGCGTCGGCGGCGCTGTCGCTCTATTTCCTGCCGCGTCTCAAGGGCGTGATCGTCGGCGTCCAGTGGGCGGCGCGCATGGGCGGGTTCGGCCGGCGCGCGTCGGAGCGGGACCTGCGGACGTGACTGACGTTCCCCTGCGCGATGCCGCGACCGTGGTCCTGCTGCGGACCGACGGGACGAGGGGACCGCGCGTCCTGATGGGTCAGCGGGGGGCCGGGGCGGTCTTCATGCCGTCGAAATACGTCTTTCCCGGCGGCGCCGTCGATGCGGGCGACGCCTCGCAGCCGCTCGCCCGGCCGTTGCAGGCCGAGACGCGGGTGGCGCTGTCGGCGCGGTCGTCCACGGCGCCCGATACGCTGGCTGCCGCGGCTCTGCGCGAACTGGCGGAGGAGACGGGGCAGGTCATCGCCCGGGCATGTCCGGACCCGACGCTGCGCTGCGACTGGCCGGGGTTCGCGGGCCTGCTACCGGACGCCGCGCCGCTCAGGTTCATCTTTCGCGCGATCACCCCGCCGGGCCGGCCCCGGAGGTTCGACGCACGGTTCTTCCTCGTGCCCGCCGACACGCTGACCACGGACCCCGACGATTTCACCCGCGCCGAGGACGAGCTGAGCCACCTGCATTGGGTTCCGCTGGCCGAGGCGCGGGCGCTGGACATGCCGTTCATCACCGAGGTCGTGCTGGCCGAGACGGCCGCCATCGCCGCGGGGACCGACGCGCCGGGCACGCCGTTCTTCGACAATTCGGGCGAGACCTCGGTGTTCCACCGTCTCTGACGGTCAGGCCTGCAACAGGATCAGCGCAATCACGCTGGCCGTGACGAGCGCGATGGCCAGCAGTTCCCGCCGGCTGAACCGTTCGCCCAGCACAAGCCAGGAAATCAGGATCGAGAGGATCAGCTCGACCTGCCCCACGGCGTTCACATAGGCTGCGGTCTGGAGCGTGTAGGCCGTGAACCACCCCATCGACCCCGCCATCGACGTGGCCCCCACCAGGGCGGTCGCCCGCCAGCGCTGGAAGACGGCCAGAAGCCCGGCGCGGTCGCGCCAGCCAAGCCAGGCGCCCAGCAGGAGGGTCTGGAGCAGCGTGACGAGGCACAGCGTCACGGCCGCGCGCAACAGGGGCGCCTCGGACATGACCAGAAGCGACGCGCCGCGATAGCCCACGGCCGATATCGAGAAGAACGCGCCGGATGCGAGGCCGAGCGCCGAGGCGCGGTTGAACACCTGCCAGCCGCCGTCGGCCGGCACCGACAGGATCAGCACGCCCACCAGCCCCACGCCCATGGCCGACAGGTCAGCGAGGGTGACTGATTCGCCCAGGACGAGGAAGCCCGCGACCACCGTCATCAGGACGGTGACCTTCGAAAAGGCGATACCCACCGCGAAGTTGCGCCGCGCGAACAGGGCCACGACGCACATGGTCGCCAGGATCTGCGCGATCCCGCCGGACAGGGCGTAGGTCCAGAAGCCGGGCGCGATGCGGGGCAGGACGCCGGCGGTCGCCAGCGTCCACCCCGCCAGCCCGGCGGCGATGATCGCGGGGGCATAGACGAAGCGCGCGAAGGTTGCGGCGGCGGGCGACAGGCCCGACACGGCCAGCTTCTTCTGCAGAAGGAAGCGCAGTGCCTGAACGGAGGCGGCAAAGAGCGAGGCGAAGACCCAGAGAGACATTCGGGCATCTGGCATGGGCTCTGTTGCCGGGGCCAGAGGTAATGCGTTTCCATCTTGGCCACAGCCGCGGTGTCAGCCTCGGACCGTTGCCGCATCGTGACCGGGCGGTGAGAGCCGTGCCACGATAACGCTCCAAATGCGCTCTACCTTCGTCGCAATTCGACCGGAGTTCCGCCGCAATGACCATGTCCGCCCATCCGGCCGCTTGCTCGCCGCGCCTGCGCTTCCACCCGGTCGCCTGGGCAATGCGGGACGAGCGCCATGAAACGGGCTGCATGGTCACGGCCCTTGGGGGATTGGCTCTGGCGCTCGGTCTGACGCTGGCGCAGGCGACGCGGACGCCCGCAGTCGAGGTCGAGGACTCACTGCGCCGGGCGACGGTACGCGCCGGGTTCGACGCGGCGCTCCGCCCCGAGGGCTGGGTCCGCGACCGTGCCCGCCTGCTGCACCGGCCCAAAGCCGAGGTGCGCGCCTTGTTCCTGCATGAGACCGCGACGCTGAGCGATACCGAGGTCGTCGCCTCCGTTGGCCGCTACGTTGCGCGGACATATGATTTCCGCGAGATCGAGGGTGCGGCCCTGACCCGCAACCAGATCCTGCTGTGCATCGTCGAAAGCCGGCGTCTGACCACGCCGCTGCACGATCTGATCCGGCCGCGATCGCCCGTCGGTTCCAGCCGGTTTTGACCCCTGCGCGCGGCACGCGCCCTCTGGCGACTGGCGATGGTTTAGGGCTAAACGATTCCGAACCAGGAGGGAGGCCCTGAGCATGAGCGACCAGAACCAGGACGATCATCAGGCCGCGCAGCGGCAGGCCGCGCTCGATTATCACCGGCTGCCCCGGCCCGGCAAGCTGGAGATCCGGGCGACCAAGCCGCTGGCCAATGGCCGCGATCTGGCGCGCGCCTACTCGCCCGGCGTGGCCGAAGCCTGCCTCGCCATCCGCGACGATGCCAGGACCGCCGCCGATTATACCGCGCGGGGCAACCTCGTCGCCGTCGTCACCAACGGGACCGCTGTGCTGGGGCTGGGTAACATCGGGGCACTGGCTTCGAAGCCGGTGATGGAGGGCAAGGCCGTCCTGTTCAAGAAGTTCGCGGGCATCGACTGCTTCGACATCGAATTGAACGAGAACGACCCCGAGCGGCTGGCCGATATCGTCTGCGCGCTGGAGCCGACCTTCGGCGCCATAAACCTGGAGGACATCAAGGCCCCCGATTGCTTCATCGTCGAGAAGCTGTGCCGCGAACGGATGAACATTCCCGTCTTCCACGACGACCAGCACGGCACCGCCATCGTTGTCGGGGCCGCCGCGCTCAACGCGCTGCGTCTGACCGGGCGGAAGTGGGAGGACGTGAAGGTCGTCTCGACCGGCGGCGGGGCGGCGGGGATCGCCTGTCTCAACATGCTGGTGACGCTGGGCGTAAAGCGCGAGAACGTGTTCCTCTGCGACCTGCACGGACTGGTCCACGAGGGGCGGGAGGTCGACATGACCCCGCAGAAGGCCGCCTTCGCCCAGCCGGGCGGGCCGCGCGATCTGGCGCAGGTGATCGACGGGGCGGACATGTTCCTCGGGCTGTCGGGCCCGGGGGTTCTGAAGCCCGAGATGGTGGCCCGCATGGCGGCGCGGCCGATCATCTTTGCGCTGGCCAACCCGAACCCGGAAATCGCCTATGACCTGGCCAAGGCCGAGGCGCCCGACGCCATCATCGCCACCGGACGGTCGGACCACCCCAACCAGGTCAACAACGTGCTTTGCTTTCCCTTCATCTTCCGCGGGGCGCTCGACGTGGGCGCGACCGAGATCAACGAGGAGATGAAGGTCGGCTGCGTCGAGGGCATTGCCGCGCTGGCCCGCGCCACCACCAGCGCCGAGGCAGCCGCCGCCTATCAGGGCGAGCAACTGACCTTCGGCCCTGACTACCTGATCCCCAAGCCCTTCGATCCGCGCCTGATGGGCGTGGTGGCGAGCGCCGTGGCGCAGGCAGCGATGGACAGCGGCGTGGCCGCCCGCCCGATCGAGGACATGGCGGCCTATCGCGCGCGGCTCGACGCGTCGGTCTTCCGGTCGTCTATGATCATGCGGCCCGTCTTCGCCGCCGCCGCGCAGGCCGAGCGCCGCATCGTCTTTGCCGAGGGCGAGGACGAGCGGGTGCTGCGCGCGGCCCAGGCCATGATGGAGGAGACGACGGACACCCCCGTCCTGATCGGCCGGCCGGAGGTCATCGCCACCCGCATCGCCCGCGCCGGCCTCACGCTGGAGCCGGGGCGCAACCTGGAGATCGTGAATCCCGAATCCGACCCCCGGTATCGGGACTATTGGGAGACGTATCATTCGCTGATGGCGCGGCGCGGCATGGCGCCCGACCTGGCCCGCGCGGTGATGCGGACCAACACCACCGCCATCGGCGCGGTGATGGTGCAGCGGGGCGAGGCGGACTCGCTGATCTGCGGCACCTTCGGGCAGTTCCTTTGGCACCTGCGCTATATCACGGAAATCCTGGGGCAGGGGGGGCTGCATCCGGTGGGCGCCATGTCCCTGATGATCCTGGAGGACGGGCCGCTGTTCATCGCCGACACCCACGTCCACGCCTGCCCGACCCCCGACCAGGTGGCCGAGACGGTGATCGCCGCCGCCCGCCACGTTCGCCGCTTCGGGGTCGATCCGAAGATCGCGCTGTGTTCGGGGTCGCAGTTCGGGAACCTCGATTCGGCCAGTGGTGAGACGATGCGCGCCGCGCTCGCCGTCCTCGACGCGATGGACCTCGACTTCCAGTACGAGGGGGAGATGCACGTCGACGCGGCGCTCGACCCGGAGTTGCGCGCCCGGTTCCTGCCCTGCTCGCGAATGGAGGGGGTGGCCAACGTGCTGGTCTTCGCCTCGACCGACGCGGCGGGGGCCACGCGCAACATCCTCAAGATGCGCGCGAACGGGCTGGAGGTCGGGCCGATCCTGATGGGGATGGGCAACAAGGCGCATATCGTGACGCCCTCGATCACGGCGCGCGGCCTGCTCAACATCTCGGCACTGGCCGGGACGCCGGTGGCGCATTACGGCTAACGGCAGCGGGCGCGGCCCGTTGACGCGGGGCGGGGCGGGCTATGTCCCTGCGGACGATCCACGGCGCAGGGGGCACCGGATGACCACTGCAGAGATCCCGGCCGACGATTACCCCAGCCGATGGGCCGCGCTGACGGTCCTGCTGCTGGCGAACTTCATGAACCTGATCGACGTCACCATCGTGAACGTCGCGCTGCCCAGCATACAGCAGGACACCGGTGCCACCGCAACGCAGCTCGAATGGGTCGCTGCCGCCTATGTGCTGGCCTTTGCCGTCGGGCTTCTGCCGTTCGGGCGGTTCGGCGACATCTTCGGGCGACGACGTCTGTTCCTTTGGGGGTTGTCGGGTTTCACGCTGGGCTCGGCGCTCTGCGGCATCGCGCCGGACATCGGCACGCTCATCGCGGCGCGTGCGCTTCAGGGGATCGCGGGCGCCATGATGGTGCCGCAGGTGCTGGCCATCCTGCACGTCATCTTCCGGGCGGACGAGAAGGCCCGCGTCTTCGGCATGGTCGGCACGATCACCAGCCTGGGGGCCGTGGCCGGGCCGGTGCTGGGCGGGGCGATCATCGCTGTGGACTTCTGGGGTCTCGACTGGCGTCCGATCTTCCTCATCAACCTGCCACTGGGCGGGATCGCGCTGGTGGCGGCGCTGCGGCTTCTTCCGGTCCTGCCGCGGCAGGAGGATGCGACGCCGGACTGGCTCGGGATGGCGCTGTTCGGCGTGGCGATCACCTTGATCGTCCTGCCCCTGATCGAGGGGCGGACCTTCGACTGGCCCTGGTGGACCTTCGCCGCCATGATCGCGGCCATACCCGTGGGCGCGCTGTTCCTGTGGTGGGAGCATCTGCGGTCCCGCTCGGGGGCGTCCGCGCTGATGCCCGCGTCGCTGCTGTCGAACGGGGCCTATCTGTCGAACGTCGCGCTCGTGACGCTGTTCTTCTCGGGCGTGCCGGGGATGTTCCTGATGCTGGCCATCTTCTTTCAGAGCGGCTTCGGCTTGACCCCGCTGGAATCGGGGCTCGCGACGGTGCCTTTCCCGGTCGGGGTGATGATCGCCTCGACCGTGATGGGGCGGCTGCTGGGGCACTGGCACGACCGGCGTATCTTCATCGGGGCCGCAACGCTGACGGTTGGGATGACGCTGATGCACCTGACCGTGCTCGCGACGGGCGACACGCTGGGCGCGATCCGGTTCGCATTGCCGCTGTTCGTCTGTGGCCTCGGCATGGGCACGGCGATTCCCGCGCTGTTCGAGACGACGCTGTCGACCGTCGCGGGCACGGATGCGGGTGCCGGGTCGGGCGCCATGCAGGCGTTTCAGCAAGCGGGGGCGGTGCTGGGCATCGCCATAGTCAGCCAGCTATTCTTCCCGACGCTGGGACCCAACGAAACCGCCGTCGCCACGGCGAGCCGTGAGACTTTCGTCGAGGCCGCGGCCCTCGGATTCTGGTGGCCGATCCTCGCTTTCGCAGGGCTCGCCCTGTTCACGGGCCTGCGGTTCAGCCTACGGCGGATGCGGGGTTGAGGTTCAGGCCTTCTCGACCTCGGACGACAGCTTCAGAACGCCGTCTCCGTCCTCCTGCTCGATGTAGAGGGCCGGGTCGTCGTCGGACCCGTCGCGCGTCACCTCCGATCCCTGCAACTTGCGCGTGATCTTGTGGTCATAGGTCTTCTGCACCTTGCCTTCGCCCGTGCCGTTCCCCCAGTTCCACTTCACCTTGTCGCCGACGTTGTACTTGGCCATCCCGCTCTCCTCATGCTTGACGCAGGATCAACCGGCATCGGGCCGCGGGGTTCCGGCGCTGTCACCGCAACCCGCGCGACCGCAGTTCCGCCCGTGCCACGGTCCGCAGGTGAACGGCGTCCGGCCCGTCCACGAGGCGCAGCGTTCGCAGATGTCCGTAGGTGCGCGCGAGGTCAGTGTCCTGCGATACGCCCGCGCCGCCGTGCATCTGGATCGCCTCGTCGCAGACCCGCAGGGCCACGCGGGGCGCCATGATCTTGACCTGCGAGATGAGGGGCGCCGCCGCCTTCATGTCGCCCTGGTCCATCGCCCAGGCGGCCTTGAGGCACAGAAGGCGCGCACCCTCGATCCCGATCCGGGCTTCGGCGATGCGCTCCATGTTGCCGCCGAGGGCGTTCAGGTCGCTGCCGAAGGCGTGCCGCGCCGCGCCGCGCTCCACCATCAGCGTCAGGCACTTCTCGGCCATCCCCACGGCGCGCATGCAGTGATGGATGCGCCCCGGCCCGAGGCGCCCCTGCGCGATCTCGAAGCCGCGCCCCTCTCCGAGCAGCATCGCGTCGAGCGGCACGCGGACGTTTTCGTAACGGATGTGCATGTGCCCATGCGGCGCCTCGTCGTCGCCGAAGACCTGCAATCCGCGCAGGACGGTGACGCCGGGCGTGTCGCGCGGCACGACGACCATGGAGTGCGATGCGTGGCGCGGCCCGTCCGGATCGGTGCGGCACATGACGATATGCACGACGCAGCGGGGGTCGCCCGCGCCGGTGGACCACCACTTTTCACCGTTCAGCACCCATTCGTCGCCATCGCGGCGGCAGTCCATGGCGATGTTCGTGGCGTCCGAGGAGGCCACGTCCGGCTCGGTCATCAGGTAGGCCGACCGGATCTCGCCCCGCATCAGCGGCTCCAGCCAGCGGTCCTTCATGGGGTCGGTGCCATAGCGGGCGAAGACCTCCATGTTGCCCGTATCGGGGGCGTTGCAGTTGAAGACCTCGGGGGCGAGCCAGCTTTGTCCCATCTCCTCCGCGATCCAGGCGTAGTCGACGGTGGTGATGCCCGGCCCACCCGGCAGATGCGTGCGCCAGAGGTTCCACAGCCCCCGCTCCCGCGCCTCGGCCTTCAGCGTCTCGAGGATCTCGGTCTGCCGGGGCGTGTGTTCCCAGCGGTTGCCGGTGCCGCCGGTTTCTGCGTGGAACTCGGCATCGAGCGGCGCGATCCGGTCGCGCACCATCGTGGCTACGGCATCGCGCAATTCCCGGCCGCGCGGGGTCAGTCCAAGGTCCATCTTCGGTCCCTCCCTTTTGCCGCGCACTCTTGCCAGTCGCGCCCGGGCGCGCAACCCTGCGTGGATGGATACCTTGCCCGACGACATGTTCGCTTTTCTGTCTGACCGCCTGCCCGGCCACCCGCGCGTGACCGACGCCCGAAGGTTCGGCACGGGGCAGTCCAATCCGACCTGGCGGCTGGGGACGGAGGCGGGTCCGATGGTCCTGCGGGCCAAGCCGCCCGGCCAGTTGCTGCCCAAGGCGCATATGGTCGAACGCGAATACCGCGTGATGGATGCGCTCGCAGGGTCGGGCGTGCCGGTGCCCCGGATGATCCTGCTGGAGGAGGGAGAGAACCCACTGGGCCGGACGTTCTATGTCATGGAGCATCTCGACGGTCGCATCTTCTGGGACCCGGCCCTGCCGGATGTCGCGGACCCTGCCGCCATCTACGACGCGATGAACGGCGTTCTGGTGGCTCTCGCCGGTCTCGACCCGGAGGGCGTGGGCCTCGCCGATTTCGGCCGGGCGGAAGGATTCTTCGACCGGCAGGTCGGGCTCTGGTCGCGGCAATATGCGGCGAGCGTCGCGGCGCCGAACCCCGGGATGGTCGCGCTCGGCGACTGGCTGTCGGACCAGCGGGTCGCGCCGGCGCCGCCCGCGCTGGTTCACGGCGACTTCCGGCTGGACAACATGATCTTTCACCCGACCGAGCCGCGCGTCATCGGCCTGCTGGATTGGGAGCTTTCGACGCTGGGCCATCCGTCGGCCGATGTGGCCTACCAATGCATGCAATGGGGCCTGCGCCACGACGGGCCGCTGCGCGGGCTTGCCGGGGTCGATCGGAAGGCCGCTGGCCTGCCATCCGACGATGCCTATGTCGCAGCGTTCTGCGAACGGCGCGCCATTGCGGAGGTTGCCGATTGGTCCGCCTGGTCGGTGCTGGCGGCTTACCGGCTGGCCGCGATCCTGGCCGGGGTAGGTGCGCGCGCGGCGGCGGGCAATGCGTCGAACCCGGAGCAGGGGGCGGAATACGGGCGTCTGGTGCCGGAACTCATCGACCTCGGCCTGCGGCTCAGAGGGTAAGGCGCGGCTGACCCGTGAGATGCCGCATCCGCGCCATGACTTCCACGCCCATTAGCGCCATCAGACCGATGGTGTCGTCGGGCAGCCAGTTTTCCACAATCTTCCCGCCTCGTCGAAGCGGTAGAAATCCATCACCCGCATCCGCAACTTGCGTCCGGTGGCCGCGATACCCCAGTAATCGCCCCCGTTGTGCGTCAGCGCCACGTCGCCGCACGTCACGGCGAAGGGTTCGCGGAACGTGCCCAGATAGCACCCCACCGTCGCCACGGGGGGGGGAGGGATGCGGGCCGGGAACCCATGCGTCTGGGCGGTTCATGCCAACCAGAGGGATGTCGTCGCGCCGTTCCATCTCGGGCGGGACGCGGCGCAGGTCGGCGAACAACTTTGCCAAGCCCTCCGTATTCAGCATGCCGAAGGCGTGCGACGCCTCGGCGACAGCATCCCACGCGATGCCCTCGCCACCCAGGGCCGCCCGCTCCAGCAGAGCCAGCGCCCCCCGTCGAAAGTTGCCGCCATCGGACCGCATGAGCACCTCCGTTGCATACGCTTGCAAAACGCTTGCTGTAGGCGGGCGGTCCTGTCTAGGGTGCTTGCGACGGGACAGGCGGAGACGGGACATGGCCGAGATCGAGCTGAAGGGCGTGACCAAACGCTGGGGCAGTTTCGTCGGCGTTCACCAATTCGACCTGGAAATCGCGGATCGGGAGTTCCTGGTCCTGCTCGGCCCCTCGGGCTGCGGCAAGACCACGACGATGCGGATGATCGCGGGGCTGGAGGATCCGACCTCGGGCGACATCGTGATCGACGGAAAACGGGTCAACGATCTGGACCCCAAGGACCGGGACGTCGCGATGGTGTTCCAGTCCTACGGTCTCTACCCCAACATGAACGTATGGGAGAACATCCGCTTCCCCCTGAAGGTCCGCAAGGTGCCGGAGGGGGAACACGCCGACCGCGTGGCCCGTGCGGCTGAAATGGTGGAGCTGACCCCGTTCCTCGACCGCAAGCCCGCCGCGTTGTCCGGCGGTCAGCGACAGCGCGTGGCCTTGGCCCGCGCCATCGTGCGCACGCCCAAGGTGTTCCTGATGGACGAGCCGCTGTCGAACCTCGACGCCAAGCTGCGCGTATCCACACGGGCGCAGATCAAGAACCTGAGCCACGAGTTGCAGGTCACGACCATCTACGTCACCCACGACCAGGTGGAGGCGATGACCCTGGCTGACAGGGTCGTCGTGATGAAGGCGGGCGTGGTGCAGCAGGTGGGCACACCGACCGATATCTACGACAACCCGGCCAACATCTTCGTCGCGGGCTTCATCGGCAGCCCGGCCATGAACCTGATGGAAGGCCGGATCACCGACGGCACGTTCCAGGCGGCCGGCGTGGAGATCCCGGGGTTCACCGGCGTGGACGGCGCTGTCGTCTGCGGGTTCCGGGCCGAGGATGCAGCGGTCGCCCCCGACGGCACGGGCGAGGTGAAGGCGCCGGTCTATTCGATGGAGCTTCTGGGCGATTCGACAATGGTGACCGTGCGCGCCGGGGGTGCGCTGGTCGCGGTGAAGGCGGCCAAGGATTTCCGCACGAAGATCGGCGCGCCCTTCGCCGCGCATGTTCCGCGCGACATCTGCCACCTGTTCGACACCGCAACGGGCGAACGTCTGGCCTGACCCCCCGTGCCGCGGCGCATGTTCATGACAGGAGAGACACGATGAAAGGCAGCCGCCCCGAACAGGCCGTCCTGACCCGCGACACCGACATGTCGAAGACCGAGGCCACGCGCGCCGTGATCGAGGGGATGGTCGACGGCCTGAACGACCACCGCATCGCCGATATCGGCGAGTTCTTTGCCGAAGGCTTCGGCTGGCGCGGCAACACCGGCTGCGGCACCAAGGACGGCATCCGCGAATTCCAGGAGAACTGGCAGAAGCCCTTTCAGGCGGCGTTCGGTGACAAGGTCTGCATCGACGAAGCGCGGCTCTACATGGGCGAATGGGCGGCGGCCTTCGGGCGGCAGGAGGCGACGCACCACGGCCCCTTCATGGGCATTCCTGCGACGGGCAAGCGTGTCACCATCCGCTACATGGATTTCTGGAAGGTGGTCGACGGCAGGATCGTGGACAACTGGGTGATGGTCGATTTCCCGCATGTCCTCGCACAGTTGGGACGCGACGTCTTCGATGGCGAGGGATGGGAAGCGTTCGACCGCGGCGAACGCCAGCCACCCGCCCCCTGACCGCGGGTCAGCCGAGGATCACGCCTGCCGCGACCAGCATCAGCCCGATCGCCGACAGCGCCAGCGCGCCCAGGTTCACCGCGACCAGACCGCGCAGGCGCGCCTCCATCGCCGCACCCTCCAACCCCTGACGCCGGGCGCGAAGGGCGACGAAGATGCACCAGCCGAGGCCCAGAAGCCCCGCCACCGTCATCGCCGCGCCGATCCAGATCAATGCCGCCATGTCCCGCTCCCTTTGTTGCATCGGACCCGCCCCGGCGCTACCGAAGGCATCCGACCCCGACAAGAGGAGCAGGGACAAATGGCCGAACTACACGTCGTCGAAGACGGACCCGCCGACACCTACCGCGTCACCGCCGACGAGCTGCGCCGGTTCATCGAACGGGTCGAGCGGCTGGAGCAGGAGAAGAAGGACATCGCCGAGCAGATCAAGGAAGTCATGGCCGAAGCCAAGGGCCGCGGCTATGACACCAAGGTGATGCGCAAGATCATCGCGCTGCGCAAGCGCGAGGCCGACGACGTGGCCGAGGAGGAGGCCCTCCTGGACATGTACAAGGAAGCGCTCGGCATGACCTGAAAGCGCCCGTCACGGCGCGGCGGCCGTGGCGTCCGTCACGGCGCTGTGATCCCGTAGGCGCACTACGGCGCGATGAAGATGATGTCGTCCCTCGCCTTCAGGCGGACGACATCCTGTTCGTAGATGTCGGTCAGCCCCTCGATCGTCTCGTCGCTCCAGCCGGGCAGGTCGATGTCGGGCTCGATCCGGGCGTCCTCGGCGTATTTGCCCAGATAGGCCGTCACGACCTTGCGCCAGTTGGCGGCTGTATCGGGCGGGTTGTCGTTGAGATAGGCGCGAAGCCGGCGCAGCCCGTCCTCGCTCATGATCTGGCGCAGGATCGCGTCCTCGCCCTTGAGCGGCTCGTCGATGCCCGAGACGGTGCGCAGCACCTCGGGCCAGATCAGGGGCAAGTCCTCGTTGCACCAAAGCGTCAGCGGCACCTCGGGACAGGCTTCGCGGATCGCCTCGACCGGCTCGGCCCAGGTGATCTGCGTAAGGTCGTGCCCTGAGAGGAAATCACCGAAATCGCTGATCGACGACGCCTCGAACAGGGCGGGCACGAAGGTCGCCGGGTTGCGGATCGCCATCAGGAACTCGACCCGGTGGCCCGGAAACAGGTCGCGCAGCATCTGCGCGCGCTGCCCTGCCTCGATGTACATGGACGTGCCCGACAACACCTTGGCATAGACGCCCAGGAACCCCTCGTAGCTCAGCACCATTCGTTCGGCCGTGCGCTCGCCCAGCAGCTCGGACAAAAGCGCGTCGCCCCCGGCCACGAGGTCGCCGCTGCCTTGCAGCGCCTTCCTGATGGCGGGTCGCGCTCGCCCCCCCGGCGGGATGAAGACCGACCGGTTCCGCAGCAGATCCGCGTTCGCGCCCAATGTCCTGAGGATCAGATCCTCGTCGGTGCAATGCGCACCCAGGTGGATCGCGATGTCCAAATGCCCGGCCCCTGTCGATAATTGGCGGAGGGCACGATAGCCCCGCCCCGCTGGACAGGCAAACGGCAATGATCTAGCGCTGCGCCCCATGTCCGACGAAAACACTATGACACCGGGGATTCGGCGGCTCGACCTCTGGTCCGCTGGCGCGCTGGCGATCGCGGCGCTGGTCCTCGTGCCCATCGTCGCGGTGTTCTGGCTGGCGGCCTTTCCGTCCGAGAACATCTGGCCGCACCTGATCGCGACGGTCCTGCCGCGATACCTGGGCAACACGCTCGTCCTGATGACCGGGGTGGGACTGCTCACGGCGGTGGTCGGCACCGGCACGGCCTGGCTCGTGGCGATGCACGACTTTCCGGGGCGCGCGTGGCTTTCCTGGGCGCTGCTGATGCCGCTGGCCATCCCGGCCTATGTCGGGGCCTATGCTCTGGTCGATTTCCTGGACTACGCGGGGCCGGTGCAAACGGCGCTGCGGGCAACCTTCGGGTGGACCGGGGCGGGCGATTACGTCTTCCCGTCGATCCGGTCGCTGCCTTCGGCCGTGCTGGTGATCGGGCTGTCGCTCTATCCCTACGTCTACCTGCTGGCCCGGGCGGCGTTTTCGGAGCAATCGGGCGCGGGCTACGAGGTCGCGCGGGCCCTGGGTGCCGGACCATGGCGCCGCTTCCTGCGCGTCGGTCTGCCACTGGCCCGGCCGGCCGTGGCGGCGGGCGTGGCCGTGACGATGATGGAGACGGTGAACGACTTCGGCGTCGTCGATTTCTTCGGCGTGCAGACCCTGACGACGGGCATCTTCTCGACTTGGCTGTCGGGCGGCAACGCGGGTGGCGCGGCGCAGATCGCCTGCGTCATCCTTGTGCTGATCGCCGGGCTCGTCCTCGTCGAGCGGCAATCCCGCGCCAGCCGCAGGTTCTGGCAGGCGGCCCGGTCGCAGCGGCCCGTCGCCCGCACCGCGCTGCGAGGCGCGCGCGGATGGACCGCCACGCTGGCCTGCGCCGTGCCGGTGATCCTGGGCTTCGTCTTTCCGGCCGGGGTGATGGCCTGGCATTCCGTCGTCTCGGCCGAGGGGTGGCTGGCCCCCGGCCTGATCCGCGCGCTGGTCAACACGCTGGTCGTCGCGGGCGCGGCGGCCGTGGTGACGGTCGGCCTGGCGCTGTTCATGACCTACGGCGTGCGGATGACCGGCCGGACGCTGCCGCGCCGCCTGCTGCCGGTGACGACCGTAGGCTATGCGGCCCCCGGGGCGGTGCTGGGGCTGGGCGTGCTGATCCCGCTCGCCGCGCTCGACAACCAGGTAGCGGATGCGGTCGTTGCCCTGACGGGCCACGATCCGGGACTGATCCTGACCGGATCGTCTGCCGCGCTGGTCTTCGCCTATGTGGTGCGGTTCTTCGCCATCGGGCAGGGGGCCGCCGATGCCGCATTGGGCCGCATCCCGCCGTCCCTGCCGATGGCGGCGCGCTCGCTGGGCCGGACGCCCGGCGGCGTCCTGCGCGCGGTGCATCTACCGCTGATGCGCGGATCGGTCGCCATGGCGCTGCTCCTGGTCTTCGTCGACGCCATGAAGGAGCTTCCGGCGACGCTCCTCCTTCGACCCTTCAACTTCAACACCCTCGCCACGCGCGTCCACGATCAGGCCTCGCTGGAGCGGCTGGCGCAGGCCGCCCCCGCGGCGCTTGTCATCACCGGCGTCGGCCTCATCGCCGTCCTCTTGCTCGCCCGCGCGGACGCGTCTAGATAGCGCGGACGTGCCCCTATAGCTCAGCTGGTAGAGCAACTGATTTGTAATCAGTAGGTCCGCGGTTCGAGTCCGTGTGGGGGCACCAAAATTTTACAATAAGAACAATGTGTTACGGCCTTTTCCGAGTCTGACCTAGCGTTGCCGCTTCGGTCAAACACAGTATAAGTACCGAATTTGCGTCGGGAACGGCCTTCATTCAACATCACGTCTTTTCAGTAGCTTAGAACTTCGAGGGCGGATTTCACATTTAGACGTTTGGTAGCACACCAGACCAACTTGTGCCCTAAGCCCTTGTTAATCAGTCCGCACACCTTGATAGTCACAGGACGCTGGAAAGCCCAAGAGTAGCGCCATATGCGGAGAGCGGTTCGTAGCTGGCAAGAGAGGGAGTGGTAAAATAGCACGAAAGAAACCTGTAGTCCTCAGTTCCGGCCTAATGTTCGACGGCGTTGGGGAGGCCAAGGAGCACTTCAAGGCAGTGTTGAACGGCACTGCGGTGGGTTCGCCTGTTGAAGCCAGTGAACTTCGTAATGTCTTAGCTCTCTACGCTGATTATTGTGTCGCCGCGCCCGGTCACGAGGTGGACAAGACAGCTGTGAATGCTTTCCGCCGACAGAACAACGATGAGAGACCGGGCGGTATTCACGCCGTGACGACCTGTTTTTACGTCCATTTTGAAGACGGAACGGAATCGGACTTTAGCTACGGAAAAGCTGTGTCAGCCATTGCTAGCCATTCGACGTGAGTAACAGAACTGGGTCTGCCTAGTTCAGGTGTCTTCCAGCCATTCAGTTTCACAATGGCCAGCCGCTTGCACTTTTTTCAGAAGATCGAAGGCGTCGTCTGAGTATTTATGAAACTTGGAATTGTTGACCTTGACCATATGTTGAAAGCGGCTGTCACTTTCTTTTATATCCACGCCCGTATCGGCCTTGATCATTTTCATCAGCTTATCTGCTAGATGCCAACTATTTCCTCCAAGTTTCTTACCAAGCTCCGTGATCGAGTAAGGGAATTTGGCGGAAATTGTGGATGCATCATTTACGGTTGTTATGCCGAAAAGCTGCGCAAACTCGTCTTGGTTTTCCAGCTTGCGCTCAAGGAAGTCAAAATCAACATCCAATTTGGTTCTTGGGATATCAGACCTTACCAACTCATAGGACCTAGCGAGAATCGCGCGCATGATACTTGGCGGAATGGAGTTCAGGTTATCGGGTGATTTGAAGGCCTTGAATACCCATTCGAGGTCAGAGGTGACCACGAGTTTGACCCGGACGCTACGGTTGTCTTCGATTTGGATCAGCTTCTCAATCGGCAAAGAAGTTTTGGCCTCAGCCTCCGCATCATATTCAACAAAGTATATGTTTTCGATTAGTGAACCAGGCAAGGCAAGCGCTTCGTCAATGTCCGAAAGGATCGCTTGAACGTTCGGGTCGTTTGCCCCATATCCGACTATTAGCATTGGGTGCTCGTTGAAGAGCGAAAGCAATCGTGCGGCGATAAATTTCTTTTTCTTGTAGAAAGTCTCGTAGTCTTCCGAAGTCAGGATAATTTGCTCGATATCGTTAACGCATCCATGAAATTTGAATATTTCGCCTACGGCGAAGGGCATGCCCTTCAAAGCGGATTGGCCAATTACAACGGCGTGATCGGAAAATATGCTCTCAAGCAGGGTGTCGTAATTTGTAGTCAAAACCGCATGGGGCTTTATCGCCTGCATTGCCGCGATTTCGTCTGAATACGTGGCATCGACGCCCGCCAAAGTCGCGGGACACTTGCCCTTCAATATCGTTGCCGCCGCGTGTTTTAAGAACGCATCTGGCGCAACGTCTGACTCGAATAGAGAGACTGGAAACTGGTTTTTGCCGCTCCCCCAAGCCCACTCTCGGTACTTATCAGCGAAGATGCTTCCTATTTGAGGGGCGCTTGAGCATGACTGAGCATAGTAGGCGTAGTCCTTATCAATCAGTGGGCACTCCTCGGCCAACTGTTGTAAAAGCTCAACCCAATTTGGTGCATTAAAATATCGGCGCGATATCCCCGAACCCAGAAAAAGTACAGGCTGACAACCCAGTTTCTCTATCTGCGATGCAACTTCCGAGGTGATCTGATCTTTGTAGGTTTGATATTCCAAATGCCAAAGCTCCCCAATGTACTTTGGGGCAGCTTAGCACATCCAACAGGAGCCAACAGATGCTTACTTGCCATGAGAACGCGCAATCATCCCTGGCCAACCTAGACTGATTTCGCGGGTGGCTTCAGACCGGCAGGTGGTTTCGGATCGATCGCCCACGGCCTACCCTCTTGCCACCTTCGCGCCGCGTCATCGTCTGGGACAAGCTCGTCCTTTGCTCGCAGCCTCGACCGGAGGTCGCTGACGTTGTTCGTCGTGTACCCGCAGTCGGGCCAAGCGGCCAAAACGGCGTCGAGCACCTGCCGGTTTGTCCACCATAGTAGTATCTTATCTCGGGTAATTTCGCGATACGACTGGGTGGGTTTACTGCCTGGTGTGGACGGCACCTCGCCCCAACCCAAGACCAGTGCACGGAGTCGCGCCCGATCTAAGCCCGGAGCCTCACCGTCTATTTTCACGTCCTCGAAGTCGGCCCGCATCTCAGAACGGTAGTGCCGGATGGTCGTTGGGGTCGTCTTTGCACCGGGGTGCAGAAACAAAACGAGCTCAAGTGCTTCGTCGTCGCGCGCGCCCAGCCTTATCAACTGTTTCGCCGTCTCGCCGCTGCCTTTCTTACTGTCCAATCAGGGTCCTCCGCAGAATGACACCACTGCGGGTTGAGCTTAGCGGAGGACCCTCACCCTATCAAGGGCTTAGGGGGCCTTGGCCTTTCGGCGAACAGGGACGGACGCCCCCTTCTTGCGGAGGACTGCCGCGACTGACGCTACGGAGCGAGCGGTAGTCTTGGCGGCGGGGAACCTGCGCTTCACCTCGGCGACAATCTCGACGTATGTGTTATCGACGTCCATCAGCAACTCGTGCACTAGCTCACCGATTGTGCCCAGACGCTCGGGACCCGTGATCTTCGCGTTCCTGATCTTATCGTCGACGCTCTGCTCTCGCTCCGATGCCCCGACCGCTTCATGGCCCGTCGGTTCGGCGTCCTCGGTGGCCTCGGACGCGGTCTCATCAGCCGAAACGACACCTAGGACCTGAGCCTCGACCACGATGCTGCCGGGGTGCTCGGTCTGCTTCTTGTGCGCAAGGTCGAGGCGTCCGCAGAAGCCCGCAATGCGCCATCCATTTTCGCCTTCCAGCAGGACGGCGTGGGTGTACTTACGGTCGGTCTTGCGCGTCAGTTCGGTCCCATCGGGTGCGGAGGCGAAGTATGTTGTTCTTGTCATGGTATATTCTCCTTCTATGCAGCGGGCGACAATCGCCCGGCAGATGGGACCACTTTGTCGCGAGTGAGCCGCAGCGTAAGCTGGGAGACGATGACAGATTGCTACGCTCGACGGGCCCTATCGTCCCCGCCCGGAGCGTGCCGGGCGGGGCCGCTCGCCTAAGCCGCTGCGTCGTCCGCTTCGTGCCGGAGGATGATCCTCTCGACATGTTGCTTGATCCAGGCCGCAGCCTCGTCATCGCTACGGCCTTTGGCCTCAAGCAACGCCATGCCGGACGAGATGGCTTCACCGAGCCTTTCGGAAAACTCGCGCGGCATGGAATGGGACGAACCGTCTTCCATGGTGTATACGACCTGATCCTCGGTGACTTCTCTGTTGATGACTTCGCTCATTGCTTTCGCTCCTTACAATACGACGGCGCGGGTGCGCTCGCCTTCGAGGAGAGTCCCAGAACGCGGGCAGCGCGCATACCAACGTTTGGGACCGCACCCACAAATAATGGTGTGGCCCGCGAGACACACCAGAACGAAAGACGCCGCGCAGACTGATTGTCTGCGCGGCCAATTCTGTAGGTGTCCGTCGGGTCGGCGGATCAGGTGAGGTCCGCGCGAGCCGCAGCCACATCTGCCTCGGTGACGCCGCCGGTCGCGAGGGCGTACGCCTCCTCGCGGGTGCGGAGCATCGACTTGCCCATGTCGCTGCCGAGCGCCCGGACGTACGCAGCCTCGACGGTCTCCCCGTCGGCCTGCATCGACTTGGCCAGGGCATCCAGTTGCCCGTCGACCTTCGCCATGTTGCGGACTGCCCGCTTGGTAACCGTATCGTTCATGTCTTCATCCTTCTTTTCCATCTGTCCGGCGGCGCGAGCGGACTCGACCTCCTGTTCCAGTCGTTGCACGTGCTGTGCGAGGTCCATGACCTCCTGGGCCTCGGCCTCGTCGCGCGCTAGGCGCCCAAGCGCGTCTTCCAGTTCCTTGCGTTTGACCTCCAGGCGGATCAGTTCCGCCGCGTGGCGTTCGCCTTCTTTACTCATTTCAGTGCCTCCAGTTCTTTGGCAGCTTGCGCCGCCAAGTGCGTCTGCGGTGACGCCGCCCTGAGCCGCAGCAGTTCCAGGTTCAGGGACTCCGCGACACGGCGCTCGGCGTCGGTCAGGCTGATCGAATGGCGAACCTTGATCGGAGTATCGATGCCGAAGGCGCGGGAAAGCTCGCTGCCTCCCGCGGCGATCATGGCCTTGATAAGGGCCTCGCTGGCGCGGTTGTTAGTCAGCACCCGGTCGATGGGACCGACATCGCCGCCCGCCGCAGCGGTCTGGCCCACGCCGTTGCGCACGGCCTCTCGGTAGGCGGACCAATTAGCCGCCAGGTCGGTCAGCGCCTTGTCCACGGCTTCGGCCAGTTTGCGGCGGTCGCTGGCCGTATCGATCGCGCCCTGCACCTGACGGGTCCGCTTGGCGCGGTCCTGGCTCGCTGCGGCGTGGGCAGATCGGTCCCGCAACTCAGCGATTGCGTCGTCCACGATCTGGATGCGTTCGGCCAGCGCCGCAGCGGTCCCTGCGGGTTTCTTGCCCGCGATCATGTCCTGCGTGGCCTCGGCGCGGGCCTTCTCGCGTTCTTCGACCAGGGGTGCGCGCTCGTCGCGCAGCTCCGCCAGTCGTTTATTCGGGTCGTCTGCCATTCGTTGGCTCCTCTCACTGGCGTCGGAATTGGGTTGGTGGCGCCCGGCAGTTGGAGGACCGAGCGCCACCCGAGATGCGACGACGCCATGCCTGACAGTCGCATCATTGGTATAAGATGCCGCGTTTGGGCGGTGCGGGGGACCAGCGAGTGAGGACCTGCCGCTGAACGCTGGCGAAGTAGCGCCCCGGCGAAGTGCAATGCTTCACTACATGTTGTAGTTTTCGACGCAGCGGAGCGGATTAAATTCGCTGTACGCGAACATTCTTCTTGCATAAGCGATCAGACCTGCTATTCAGAATGCAATGTTCAGGCGAAGGATAGCGCCACAGGCTGACCGGCTTGCCGGTCGAGGAGGCTTCGGTCTCTACCCACTTTGGGGGCAGCGGCGATCGCGAGCGAGAGATGCGATCGGCGACGACTTCCGACTTAAGGCCGCAGCGCACGTTGCGGCACGGGGATACCTGGGGGTTACCGTTTGCCCACTTTGCCTCTTGGGGTCGGCGCACAGCCACCGGGTTGTCCGGTGGTGATGCCCAGGAGGATGCTGAAATGGGAAATGATCCCAAGAAGCCCCTGAACACCGGGCAACGGGTCCGTCGTTGGTATCGGCGTGTTCTTCGGAACAGGTCGCTACTACTGGCCGCGTTTTGGATAGTGAAAGCTATCGTGAAACTGGCGCGGTTCTTCTTCGACGGCCCCTAGGTGTTCAATGTTTGGAGGGAGAAAATGCTAAATAAAGCCCTGCGCCTTGTGAGGGTCTATCATGACCTATCACAGGTGGATGCCGCGGAGCGCTTGGGCCTGTCAAAATCCTACGTGTCGGAAATCGAGAAGGGCGACAAGAACGTCTCCATGGCCACACTCCAGAAGTATTCCGACGCTTTCGACATTCCTATGTCTTCCCTACTATTGTTCGCTGAAAGGGTTGAGGGGGCGGGAAAATCCGAGAATGTCAGAGTGTTCGTTGCCGACAAGGCGGTGAAGATGCTGGATTGGGTTTCTACCATTTCGGATTACAGGAGCGCCGAGCGTTGAGCTATCCCCGCAACCAGTCCATTTTCTACAAGATCACCAGCCCACAAATGCTGGCGGATCGGTTGCGGGTGACGCTTGATGAGTTGAATGAACTTTGCGCTGCCGCGGACAATTACAAAAGATGGACGGACAAGAGAACCGGGCGACCAATCCAGGAACCTAAGCCAAAGCTAGATAAGATTCATAAGCGACTGGCCGCGCTTTTAGCCAAAATTGATACTCCAGATTACCTCCATTCTGCGATCAAAGGGAGGTCCTACATCACCAATGCCAGCGGGCATTCTGTGGACACCGGCTGTGTGAAAATTGACGTCCGGAAATTCTATCCGTCTGTCAGATCACAGGCAGTACATCACTTCTTTCTAGACCGTATGCTTTGCACTGGCGACGTCGCGGGCATATTGACCAAATTACTTACAGTTGACGGGCACCTGCCAACGGGCAGCAGTTCAAGCCCAATTCTTTCATACTTTGCCTATGAGGACATGTTCGAGACTTTGGCCGCGCTGGCCAAAGTAAACGGATGCATCATGACCGTTTATGTCGATGATGTCGTGTTCACAGGAACTGGTGCGACTAGGGGTCTCATATACGCGGCAAGGAAGGTGTTTGCCTCCTACAGGCTGTATGGCCACAAGACCAAGCTGTTCCGCCCAGGACAGCCCCGGATCATCACCGGGGTTGCCGTCACCAAAGAGGGTATGAAGCTGCCCAACAAACGGCAGAGGGGCATAGCGGGCGACTTGGCAACCTTCGACTCTTTGCCAAACGGTCGTGAAAAACTTATTGTAGCCCGGCGTCTAACGGGGCGTCTGTTTGAGGCTAGTCAGATTGACCCTGCCTGGCGATCAAAGGCCGAAGCCATGGCCGCTGAGCGTGACAACTTGCAGCGGTTCGACCACTAGCTCCGCATCCTATCAGATTATGAACTCGAGGGTTGCGGACCTAAAACAAATTGTTGGCGTCAAGGAATGCTAGGTCCATCTGTTCCAGTATCTCAACTGGCGCGCGAGCGGTGTTCCTGAACGTGCCGGGTGCCTCGCTGATCCGCGACCGATACCACCGCATGATCTGGGCACTTGGGACGATGCAACCCGCGGCTGCCAAGACCAACATCGCCTCGCGAACCCAGCCTCGCTGCCAGTGGATTGTCCCGCTGACATTCCAGGCGTGAGCCAAGAGTGTGATGACGTTCGAGCGCATGCTGGCTTCTGGGTCGAGCCGTGCATCAGCAGCCGCCTCTTCGAAAAGATCACGCAATGCTCGCTCAGCATTCTTGTAGCGGAGCGTCGGCAGTACCGGTTTCGGGCGCTCGGTCATCAGCTCTCCTCTGGCGGTGCGGGGATGCAGGCACAATGCCGCAGAGGCGTCCGAAAAGAAGCCAGCGAGCCGCCCGACTGACATTCAGTCAGTGGCTGTAGGCCTTTAAAGCGCTAATATTTAAGGCAATTTCGCGGTCCAAGGTGCAAAATACAGGACTGGGCACCGTACAAGTTAGGGACGCCGCTCAATTCATGCTGGTGAGCTCAGACTGTCACGTAGTAACCAGGCGTCGTCAAAGCCTTCGACCCCGCGACACAACCAGAGCTTTTTTAACCTTGTCTTCGTTCCCGACTGTTCTGTCGCTGAGCCAGTCGTGTTACATATCTTCTCCGGCCACTACGCCCGCATCAGTAGAATGTAAGCCCGCAGCAAACGGCACAATTGGAGTCGACATATGCTAACCACTATTATCATCATATTTATCGCATTTCTTGCGATTAGATGGGCAATGAAGAAAGCAAAGACAAAAGATAAGCCGCTTTGGTCCATCGGATATGCGCTGTATTTTCTGACAGATATATTCACTCAAGGATACGATAGTGATGAAGCATTGGGGCGTGTGGTAGCCACTAGCAGAAACGGCATGCCGGACTTATCAGATTTTTCCAGCCAGCATGTCATCGTTGGCCTAAAGGCCTACGCCAACGCTCAGGGTGAGATTAGTAAGCTCAACAGCCCTTCAGTCATCCAATCATTGTCTGAAGCAGTCGCTGTAGAAGCGCGCACGACCCTACAAATGGCGACCTCCCAATCCAACATCGCCATTTTCTTCAAGAACTTTGATCCAGATATTAGCGATGAACGCTTAAAAGGCTTTACAGAAGATGCCATGAATTCCATTCAACAAAAGCCTCTTTCCGAAGAAGGAAAATATACACTTCATGAGCTAGTTAAAAGCTATCTCATGAGAAGTTTCGAAAGGCATCATAAGAAAGACTTTTACAGCTTTGCCGCCGAATCTTCTCAAAAACTTGTTAGCGAAACAGTGTAAGACGTCGTTGCGGGAACTTATGGCGCAAGGACAGTAGTCATTGGGGGAAAGCGCTGCATCTGAATTTTAGGGCTCCTAGCGGTCAAGTCAGGTTGGGATGCAGTTCCAGGCGGTTATGCGTCTTCAAAATACGCGGTGCTAGCGATCCAGTCCAGGAGGTGCCCGCGGGTTGCGTCGTCCAGGTCGCCTCGAAGCTCAATCGACCAGGTGGCGTCATCCCTCACGGCACGGGAGGCCCAGGGCGTTGCGTCCCGCCCCGCCTGCATCTCAGCAATCAGGCCATCGTTCGGATCGTGCAGGTAGCCGATGGCCACCCGCATCGTCTCGTACCCTTCAGCGAACTTCACCGTCGCTGTGCCTCCCGGCTTCACGATCGTGACCTGTATTGCATCGTCAGTCATCGGCGTATCCCCCGGTCTCCTGTGGTGACCCCTGGACGAACTCGGCATCTTCGACGCCGTGTCGACCGCCCGGGCGCCCCGAGGTCACCACGGAGCTCCGTACGGCCCTCTCGGGCTGCACGAGCCTCGGCCTGGAAGGGAGCCTGTTGTTCACGGTCGTGTTAACCTGGAGGTTGGTCTGGGCGGGGCCGTCCACGTTCGGCACCCGCTTGTCGATCAGCTTCGAGAGGATGCGGGCGTCGACGTGCGAGACGTCCAGGATCAGGACCGGCTCGAAGTCGTCGTTCAGCACGGGCTCACCGTCCTCGTCGGTGGCCTGCTTCCAGCGGCCGAGGCCGAGCTCGCGGGCGGTGTCCATCACGTCGTTGGTCAACTGGTCCTGGAAGATGGCCATGGCGATGTCCCAGCCACGACGGAAGTCGTCGTCGCGGTGCTTCCAGTAATAGACGTTCGGCCTGGGCAGTCCCAGTTGGGCGCAGGCGACCGTCACGTTGCCAACCTCGACCAGGCGTTCCAGGAACGCGCGCTTGAACTCAGGCGACGGCTCGCTGGCATGTGGATGCATCATCCCCGTCGAGGCCTTTGATCCTGCCGTTGGTGCGCTGTCTTGGTAAAGTCGGCTCAATCGTAGGCCCTCTTGCGGTGTCAGTTTCGGTGCTCGGGATGCCCTCCACGCGCCAAGCCCCTGATCCCGTTATCCTTCCGATCAAAACGCCCCCTGATCGATTGTCAGTGGGGCGGCGCTCTGGCAGGAAGAACGGAGGCGGCTTGTCACGTGCGCGAGGCGTCCTCGCTCTCTCAGGACAGGATGTCGTGTTCACCCACTGCGGGAAACCAGCGTTGCATGGAGGGGCGACCGAATAGACCCCTTCAACCAGGATGAAGGACGGCACGCCTTTTCGGCAGAACGGTCCTTTGGGACCCTTTTCTCGGTGAAACTGTCGAGGGGCGCGGACATATGCGCGCATTCTTATAATCGGAAGTCGAATAGCCTACCTACACTACCCAGTCGTTTTATGAGCTGTAAGAGGTAGGTAGCCTATACGGCCTCTGTATATAGAAATGCGCGCATATGCCCGCCCCTTGGTCCGCCCGCCGAAAAGATCCGTTCGCAACATTAGAGCGCAACGGCGACCTTACATGACTGGCATCATCGGTCATGCGCGCCCGTCCATAATCTCGGCATCCAGGACCCGAAACTTTGCAGAACGTCCCGGCTTGACCTCCAGATAGAAGTTGCCAGCCGCAACCCCCTGGGTCGAGTTGAGCGACCGCCCAATCCAGTTCTTGTCGGTCTTGTTGTTGAACAGGGCCTCCACCATCGCCTCAGCGCCGTCGTGCATCTCACGCCCCAGCCGTTCATCAAGGTCATCCGCGGATGCGGCCACGAATGCCTCCAGGTCTGCGCCTGTGACCCAATCACCGTCGAAGGCATGGCGCCAGTTCTCAAGGGCGGTCATGAGGTCATCGCGATCCTGATCCGTGGCCTTGATGTCCGCGATTGTGACGGCGGGATCAGCCAGTCCGCACCAGACCAGCAGCCCGCGTACTGAGGTCCAGTCCTCGAAGGAGCCTAGCTTGGCAGGATCGGTCGGGCGGCCTGCATGGATGTAGGCGGAGAGGGCTTCAAGCAGGTCAGTCACGAGACGCCCTCGATTTTCTCTGGCGACCTGGACTGGATCGAAGTCGAATTCGCGGCGTTCAGGCTCTGCGCATTTGGCGTCAAGACGACACTTGACCGCGCGGCGGCAGCAGTCGCCTGCAACGACGATGTTGTTGCCGGTCGCGAGCACCATCAGTCTGGTATTCAGGGTCTCGTCCTCGGTCTTGCCCAGGACGCGGATCGATGCGGGGTCCTGCGTGAGCACGATGTTCAAGATGTTTCCGTCCAGCCTGTCGCCTTTCTTGGCGTCTACGTTGTCGAACAGGATCACCGGATTGCCCTTGCGGTAGAGAGCGGCGATGCGCTTCTCGTTCTCGTCGTCCGAGCTTGCCCAGGCAGATGCGGACGGTTCGACGCCCGTAGCCAAGACGCCAACCACCGAGGCCATCTTGGATTTGCCTGTGCCAGCCATGGCCGCATCGAAAAGGTGCATCGGGGCCGCACGGAGCGTCGGCCTGACGAGCGCGGTTATCAGTGCCGACATGGCGACCGCACGACTGCCTTCGTCAACGAACGGCATCGCCCTGAACAGGGCATGTTCGACGCGGCGCAGCCTCTCTTTTGCGCCGTCATGGCCGACGTCTGGGTCGATGCGCGGGAAGTCGGCGGGTTCGAAGACGGCCAGCAGCCCCGTGCGTGGGTCAATGCCTGGCCGGTCAACCACCTGTCCGGTCGTCACGTCCACGGTCGGCGATGCGACCATTCCCGTCATGGCATGGAAGGGCCAGTCGCCCTGATCGTTCAGGATCAGACGCGCGACCTTGAGCGGCGGATCGGTGTCATGTTCCTTCACCTTGCCCTTGCCGCCTTCGTCCGAGGACTTCTCGACGGCCAGCCTGTACCATTTGGCGGTCTGTGCCATGCGCTTTTGAAGCCAGTGTTCATTCACGGGCAGGAGGACGGTCGCGCCCGCCTGGTGACGGACGCCATCCTCATCGGCCGATCGTCCTAGGCGGAGTGGACGGATCAACTGGCCATGGCGTTGCAGGACCTCATGGCCAGCAGCATCGAAAAGCGCCTTCTTCGCGGCGGCGGTCATATCGATCAGCCTGCCTTCGCCGGTCCTGATCTTTGGCTTTGGCTTCCTTTCCACCGTCAACGCCCCCTCGGGCAGGTCGTCAGGATCGAGGTCGTCGAAGTCGTCAGGCGCTAGCGGTTGCGGGATGTGATCGCCGATGCCCGCGTCGCGCATGATCTTGTGGAGCGTCTTGTACGTGACCCGCGTCCCGTCGTTATCGGCGTGAAGGCTGTCCCATCGCAGGCCGACGACGCCGCCATGATCGGCATAGTCCGGGTCGCGGGTGCACCACTCCACGAATTCCTCGCGCCCATCACCAGCAGTGGCATGATGGCAAGCCTGCATCAGCGTCAGCCACATATCATGGTCGCGGAAATTCTCGGGGTCCAGTCCGTCCAGCATCTTCGCCAGTTCTTCCTGATCGTGCTCACCGCCGCCGCTGGGAGCAGAACCCTTTGGCCTTTCGATCAGGCCCAAGAGCAGATCGGGCGCGGCGGGTGCGCCGAGCCAAAGGTCGTCAAGAGGCCTGCCTTGAAGCCATGTATAGGCATTGAGGGTGTCTGGGTGGATCGAACCTGGCGCGACGACCTGACGTCCCAGGGCCTTGAACTCGACGCCCGGATAATCAGGCAGGCTGTCCCTGACAGACCTCTCGGTGCCCTTCGTCATGTAGATGTGCAATCCACCGCCGCCCGTCGCCACGGTCGGATACTTATCGGGGTCAAAACCAACGGCCTCGCAGAGACGGGTGAACGGGTTATCGGTCGCGAGGGTCTCGCCGTCTGGAAATGCGCGCGGGTCCACGTCGATCACGAGGTCGCTTGCCTTGAGGCGAACCCCGACGTTATCGCCAGCTTCCATGTGCGTGACTTGATCGGATGAACGATATGGCTTCTTGGTCCAGTTGCCATGGACTGGGCTCTTGCCGCGCTTTCGGCGCTTACCCTTATGCTCATCCTGAAAAGCGAAGTTATGCAGCGGGATTAGCTGGTATCCGGCTTCGACCAGCGGCGCCAGTTGCGACGCATCAGTGTCTTTGGTCATGTCAGCCCCGCCGGTTTTCGACGTAAGCTGCAATCACGGATCGCTCGTAGAAGACTGCGGTCCCGATCTTCACGTAGTCGGGTCCTGCGTTCTTGTACTTGGTGTTGTTGCGACGGTTGCGGAAGGCTTGCAGCACTGTTGGTGGGTGCCCTGTCAGGGTTGCGGCCTGCCTTGTCGTCAGGAGGTCTTTCAATGGCGTGCTGTCAACCTCACGCGTGGTATTTTCAGTCATGGACATTGCCGTGTCCCTTCTACTCGATTGTTGCTGTTCGGGTTCTTTCAGAGCGGATTGCCTTGCGGCGGCAGTCCGCTCCTTCTCACAGAACAATACCGTGGTGGCTGGCACCTGCATACCAACACTTCGCGCGGGGCTGGCCTTCGCTGGCCGTCAGGCGCGGTGGTAAGGTCCTGCGCCAGCCCGGCGGTAGAGCATCTTGTCCACGCCTGGCGCGTCACGGCGTTTCAGCGCCAGGGCGACCAGCACGGTGTCTCCCCAGAACAGGTCGAGGTTGGAGCTCGTTAGCGCGAAGTCCGGCCCCGTGAAATGTATCGGCCCTTCGACAACCCGAGCGTCGCCCTTGAGGCGCTGCACGGGGAAAACGTTCGCGTACATCGCGACCGTCCAGATCGTCATGGGGTGTTCAAGTGGCCAACCCTCTTGGGCGCAGGCGTCCGACAGCGAGCGGTAGAAAACCTGGTTTCGGCGAGGTCCACCAATCCGCATGACGGCGAGCTCAATGCGGTCCTTGTCTGCGGGGGACACGTCGGCCCTCTTGACCTCTATGCCGGAAACTTCCGCGATCCTCGCAGCCCGCCGTGCCGCAGTCCAATCGCTCACGCCGCGCCCTCCATTAGAAAAGCGTCGAGGTCGTCGCGGTGGTATCGGACGATCCGTCCGACGGTGCGGTAGCGAGGGCCTGCGCCCTTGCTACGCCAGTTGTGCATAGTGCCCTTGGAGACCGAGAGGTAGCCTGCGGCCTGCTCGCTGGTCATCCACGGGGTGTCGGTTCTTTCGGTCGTCATGGTGATAAACCTCTACATCCAGATGTACCCAAATGGGTCTCGATGCTGTCAGGTTATCAGTCTGCACTTGCATTTGATGCCAACGAGTTAAGCCACCGTACCGTCATTCGCGAGCGCCAGGATGTAGTCCTCAAGCGCTTGCGCGTACGGTCTCAAGGCCTCGACCAGATGTGACTGATGCACATAGCCACCCGATGCGCCCGGCAGCCTCTGGCCCAGAAGCAGAGCCCCCTCGGCGTAGGGCACACCAGCGGCGATCATGAACGTCCGGGCATGGTGACGAAGGGCATGGGGCGACGGTATGCCCTTGCGCTTGGGTTCGGCGATCCGACCAGTCGCAGAGGTTGGCGACGGCCACAGCCACTCAGACGAGAGCGGTTCGTCCTCCGCCAATCTCGCCCGCAGCGTCTCCGTCAGCCAGCGGCCAGTAGGGAACGACCATGCACCGCCCACCTTCATGTGCGTAAAAGTGAGGATGCCCCGATCAGGATCGAAGTCGGCCCGCTTCACACCGAGCAACGAACTGCGGCGAGCGCCAGTCAACAGGAAGGTGCGGTGCAGATCGCGCATTACGCCCGACGACGCTGAGGTCTCGCTCCAAAATGCCGCAACATCCAATTCATCGACCTGCCGTCTGGCAGTCGCAGGCACACGGATCGCGTCTATGGGATTGGCCGCTATGGTCTCGTCGTGCCTGCGGGCGGTGTTGATGATCGCTCGCACCGTGCGCATCACCGATCCGCCCGTGGTCCGTCCGTGTCGCTTCGTCAGCGTGTCCAAGAGGTCTCGGCAGTCTTGGCGTGATATGTCTGCCACCGCACGACGTCGAAGACGCCCGAGATACTGATCCATGTGATACTGGTAGTTCTTGACCGACGCGGGCGAGAGGTCCCGTTCTTTCAGATGCGTGGTGAGGGCCTGTTCCAGCGTCATGCCCGTCTCCTCGGGTCCAGCGGTCGGGTCGACACCAGACTGGATCGTGGCCATCAGCTTTCTGGCCTCGTTTCGCGCCTCGCCCAGACGCACCAGGTCGGTGCGCCCGATCTTGACGCGCACAGTGCGGACGTGGCGCTTGTTCCGCCTCACATCGCCCTGGGCAGCGAAGGTCTTCGTCGTCTTGTGGCAGATGCAGAGTAGGCCCTTCACGTCCGTATCCCTGTGGATGCCCGAGCCTAGTGGGAGGTCGCGAACCCGCGCCTCTGTGAACTTGAATATTGTCATTGATAAATACCGTCCTGAGCACTGTTTCTGGGCACAGCTCGGGTGATGCCGAGTGAGCCGATAGGACGAATATTGCCTTGTTTAAATGGGTTCGTACGCCCCGAATTGGCGAGAATGTACCATGATTATAGCGCTCGTCTCGATTTGTAATCAGTAGGTCCGCGGTTCGAGTCCGTGTGGGGGCACCATGGGCTTTTCCGTGAACTGACGACCGAGATCCGGACCTTACCCCTGGAACGGACGTCCTGTCGGCGGGTTCTTCTGCGGAAGGAAGACCGCCATGGTGGACCAGTCATCAACGCATCGGATCGACGTCCCAACAGGGGTCGGCGAAGGCTTCGGAGCGACCGTCCGATGACCGTCCGGTTCGCCAGCGTCGGTCATTCCAACCGTCCCCTGGACGAGTTCATCGACATACTCCGCCACGCGCGTGTCGGCCTGGTGGTGGATGTGCGCTCCTTCCCCAGGTCGCGCAGCAACCCGGACTTCAACACCGACCGGCTGCCGGAAGATCTCGCCGGCGTGCAGATCGGCTATCGCCACATGCCCGCACTGGGCGGCCGGCGGGCCAAACAGCCCGAAGTGGAGGAGGCGACGAACGCGCTGTGGCGGGTGCGGAGCTTCCACAACTACGCCGACTACGCCCTGGGCGACGAGTTCCGGAGGGCGTTCGAAGACCTCGTGGCCCTGGGCGGTCAGACCCGGCTGGCGATGATGTGTTCGGAGGCCGTGTGGTGGCGTTGCCACAGACGGATCATCACCGACTACCTGCTGGCCAACGGGCATGCCGTCGATCACCTGATGGGCGGCAAGAGGATCGACCCTGCCAGCATGACGCCCGGCGCGCGGCCGACAGGCGACGGAAAGGTGGTCTATCCGCCGGCTGCCTGATGCGGGGTCAATAGGTCGCGCGGCCGCCCGACAGGTCGAAGACCGCGCCGGTGGTGAAGCTGTTGGCGGGCGAGACGGCGAAGGCGATGGTCGCCGCGGCCTCCTCCACTTCGAGGAACCGCGCGCGGGGGATCTTGGACAGCATCCAGTCCACATGCTCCTGCGACATCTGCTCGAAGATTGGGGTACGCGCGGCGGCGGGGGTCACGCAATTGACCCCGATGTCCATGTCGGCCAGTTCCTTGCCGAGGCTCTTGGTGAATGCGATCACCCCTGCCTTCGACGCGGAATAGGCGCAGGCATTCGGGTTGCCTTCCTTTCCCGCGATCGATGCGACGTTCAGGATGCGACCGTAACCCGCGTCGCGCATGTGGGGCACCACCGCGCGGTTCACGAGGAACGTCCCCGTCAGGTTGACGGCCAGGATGCGGGTCCAATCGTCCAAGGGATAATCGGCGACCGGCGCGTTCGGCCCCGCGATGCCGGCGGAGTTCACCAGTATGGCGGGCGCGCCCAGCATCGCCACGGTGCGCGCCATCGCGTCGTCGACGGAAGCTGCGTCCGACACATCGCAGGCGATGGCCGTCGCGCCTTCGCTTGCCGCCATCGCCTCGTTGCGGTCGGGATTCGTGTCCCAGCTCGCCACCCGCGCGCCATCCGCGATCAGCCGGCGCAGGACGGCCAGCCCGATCCCCTGCGCGCCGCCGGTGACGATGGCCACCTGCTCCTCGAACGTCCGTGTCATCCTCGCCCTCCTAGTGGTTTTCCTGCGGAGGCTATCGCCCGGCCGAGGGAACTCGCAAGGCACAGCGGGCGTCTGTTTCGCAACAGGGGAGGTTCGATGACACCGGACAAGCTGAGACGTCTGGAACGGCTGGAGAAGGTCGCGCGCACGATGGACGCCAACTTCCGAGTGCCGGGCACCGGTATCCGCTTCGGCTGGGATTCCATCCTGGGGCTGGTGCCCTTCTTGGGCGACGTGGCGACCGCGGGACCGGCGGGGTTCATTCTGCTGGAGGCACATCGGATGGGCGCGCCCACGGGCCTCAAGCTGCGGATGGCGGGCAACATCGGGATGGATGTCGTCGTCGGTACCGTACCGCTTCTGGGCGATCTGCTGGACGTGGCGTTCAAGGCGAACCGCCGGAACACCGCGCTCCTGCGTCGGCATCTGGAGCGTGAGGACAGGGAACAATCGGCCGCCGGGCGCGTTGAATGACCGCCCGGATACCGGGTAGGGGGACTACCACGAGATGAGCGATACCAGACGCAAGATGACCCGTGCCGAGGCCGTGCAGATGGAGCCGGGGCGCGGTCGAGGTGCATCCGGTCCCACGAAGATCCCTGCGAAGGGCTGGAAGGACATCGCCTTCCGGGTGAAGGACGAGGTCATTGCCGACCACGTGTCGCTGGTCGCGGCCGGCATCGCCTTCTACGCGCTGCTGGCGATCTTTCCCGCCATCACCGCGCTGATGTCCATCGCCGGGCTGATCTACGAGCCGTCGCAGATCGTCGATGCGTTCCAGAAGGTGTCGGGGATCGTCCCGTCTGACGTGAGCAGCATCCTTCTGGAACAGGCGAAATCCGTGACCGGCAGCGAGACGGGGGGCCTGACGCTGGGCCTGATCCTGGGTCTGGTCCT
The DNA here is from genome assembly GCF_001403735.1 of Jannaschia rubra. Taxonomy (GTDB): domain Bacteria; phylum Pseudomonadota; class Alphaproteobacteria; order Rhodobacterales; family Rhodobacteraceae; genus Jannaschia; species Jannaschia rubra. The sequence goes on along the minus strand of NZ_CXPG01000012.1, from coordinate 171,337 downwards.
CGCGCTATGGTCGTCGTCAAAGGGCATGGGCAGCCTGATTGAGGGGCTGAACCTGGCCTACGACGAAAAGGAGACGCGCGGATTCATCTGGCTGAAGCTCATGACGATCGGGCTGACGCTTGCCATGATCGTGGGCGTCCTGATCGCGGCCGTCCTAATCGTGGTCTTGCCTGTTGCGCTGGCCTTCCTCGACATCGCGCCGGGCATGGAACTGGCGATCCGCCTTGTCAGCTATCTTCCGCTGGCGCTCCTGTTCGTGGGCGGAGTCGCGGTTCTCTACCGTGTCGGGCCGGACCGGGCGTCCGCACAATGGCGCTGGCTGACGCCCGGCGTGCTGACGGCCTGTGCGCTCTGGCTCGTCGCGTCCATCGGTTTCTCGATCTACGTCCGCAACTTCGGCAGCTACAACGAGACGTTCGGGTCCATCGCCGGCGTCATCGTCCTGCTGATGTGGATGTGGCTTTCGGCCTTCGTGATCCTGCTGGGGGCCGAACTCAATTCCGAGATCGAGGCGCAGACCGCCCGCGATACCACCACGGGCCCGCGTGAGCCGATGGGCTTCCGCGAAGCGACGAAGGCGGATACCCTTGGCCCCGCGCGATGATCCGCCCGCCCGCTCGGCGGGCGTGATCGACCCCGCGCCGCCGACGGAGACGCCAAAGACGCGCCACCCTCTTGCCATCCCGGTCACCGGCCTGTTCATCCTCGCATTGGTGCAGGCCCTCATCGTGGCGTCGGTCTTCCTGATCCCGGTCACCAGTGCCATCTTCGGCTATTTCATCCTGAACGCTCCCCGACGCCTGCTGGAACGGGTGGGCATACCTGCCCCGGTGTCGGCGGCGCTTTTCACGCTGCTGATCGGCGCGGGGGTCTTCGTCGGCATGATGGCCCTGAGCGAGTCGATCTACGAATTCGTGTCCGACATCCCCTCCCTCCTGCGCGAGGCGACGGCGACCCTGACCGGCCCCGGTGGCCTGCTCGAAAGCATGAACGAGGCGAGGGAAGTCACCGAGGAAGCGATCGGCAGCGATGGACCCGGCCCGATGCAGGTCGAGGTCGTGGACAACGTGGGGCTCGCCACCTCCGTCGCGGCCTTCGCGCCCGGCCTGCTCAGTCAGATCGTCTTCGCCATCTGCCTGATGTACTTCCTCGTCGCCTCGGGCGACCTTTTCATCCAGAAGGCCGTCCAGAGCGTCGACCGTTTCCAGGACAAGAAGACCACCGTGGCGACCATCCGCACGATCGAGGCGCGGCTGGGCAATTATCTGGGCGCGATCACCCTCATCAACATCGGGCTCGGCCTGTGCATCGGCGCGGCGATGTTCTGGTGGGGCCTGCCGTCGCCCTGGCTGATCGGGATCATGGCGACGGCGCTCAACTTCATTCCCTTCGTGGGGGCGGTGGTCGGCGCGCTCATCGCCGGAATCATAGCCTTCGTGACCTTCGGCGATCCCTGGCCCGCGATCGGCGTGCTCCTGACGTACTATGGCCTGACCGCCTTCGAGGGCCAGTTCGTCACGCCGACGCTGGTCGGCCAGCGGCTTCGGCTGAACGTGGTGATGGTGTTCCTGTCGGTCGCCTTCTTCGCCTGGATCTGGTCGATCATGGGCATGGTCGTCGCGGTGCCGGCGCTGATCGTGATCAAGGTCATCTGCGACGCGATCCCCCGGCTGCACAAGATCGGCCTGTTCCTGGGCGATGCCGAAGGCTTCGTGCCGCAGGCGAAGCCCCGTGCCTGAGAGCGCGGTGCGTCCTGGCGCGATCCGGGCTTGATCCGGCGGTCCGAGCCGCTAACCTGCCGGACGGAAGGTCGGGACAACATCCGGCCCCACGTCTGGGAGGACCTCATGACCCATACCCTTCGCGCGGCGACCCTTGCCGCGGCCCTTCTCGTCGTCGGCGCGGCCTCGGCGGCCGAATGCATCGCTCCGGCGAACCCCGGCGGCGGCTGGGATTTCACCTGCCGCCAGATCGGCAAGATCATGTACGACATCGGCGAAGTCGACCAGCCGGTGCAGGTCACCAACATGGCGGGCGCCGGCGGTGGCCTCGCGTTCCAGACCGTCGTGAACGAGCGGACCGACGACGAGGACCTGATGGTCGCGGCCTCCGTCGCCACCGTCACCCGCCTGGCACAGAACGCCTATGGTGGGGCCAGCGCCGACCAGGTGCGCTTCGTCGGCGCCATCGGGGCCGATCCGGGCGTCATCGTCGTGGCCGCCGACAGCCCGTATCAGACGCTGACCGACCTTCTGGACGCGATGAAGGAAGATCCGTCCTCCATCGCCTTCGCAGGCGGATCCGCAGCGGGCGGCTTTGACCATCTCAAGGTGCTGCAACTGGCGCAGGCCCACGGCATCGAGGATCTGCGGTCGATCAAGTACATCGGCGTCGACGGCGGCGCGGATGCGATCACCCAGACCGTCGGAGGCTTTACCCAAGGCATGACGGGCGACATGTCCGAGATCGTGGGGTTCATCGAATCCGGCGAAGTCCGCCCCCTTGCCGTGCTGTCCGAGGACCGGGTGGAAGGGTTCGACATCCCCACCGCCAGGGAGCAGGGCGTCGACGTGATCGGCGTGAACTGGCGCGGGCTCTATGTGCCGAAGGACATCTCGGACGAGCGGTTCCAGGAATGGGCCGACAAGCTGACCGCCGTGGCCGAAAGCGACGAGTGGAAGGCTGCGATGGCTGCCAATGGCCTCGCCCCCTTCACGCGTGTGGCTGACGACTTCCAGGCCTTCGTGGACGAGAGCATCGCGAGCCAGGCCGAACTGTCGCGCGAGATCGGCGTCATCCAATGACACCGCATCCGTCGTGGGTATGCGCGGGGCGACCCGCGTGAACCTGTCGAAAGGAAAGGGCGACCGCCTGTTCGGGGTGGTCGTCGTCCTGGGTGCGCTGGCCTATGCCAATGCCGCGCTGAACCTTCAGGTGGGTTTCCTGACCGATCCGGTCGGTTCCAAGACGTTCCCCCTGCTCGTGGCGGGGGTCTGCCTGATCTGCGGTCTGGTGATGGTGCTGAAGCCCGACCCGGACCCGAAGTTTCCCTCCGGCGCCACTTGGGGCCTGATGGCCGTCGCGGTGCTGACGCTGGTGGCCTATGCCTATATGCTCAAGCCTCTCGGCTTCCTGCTGCCGACGACCGTCGCGGCCGCGATCCTCAGCTACCTGATCGAACCGCGGGCGAAGTTCGCGGCGCTCGCGGGCATCGGCCTGTCGATCGGCCTGTTCGTCCTGTTCCGGTTCGTGCTGGGCCTCGGCCTCGTCGGCCTGCCGAGGGGGCTCTGACATGGACATCCTGTCGAACCTGGCCTTGGGCTTCTCCATCGCGCTGTCGCCCTGGACGCTGATGCTGGCCGTCATCGGATGCTTCATCGGCACCATCGTCGGCGCGCTGCCGGGGCTCGGGCCGTCGAACGGCGTGGCGCTGCTCATCCCGATCACCTTCTCCATGGGCCTCGACGCCACGGCGGCTCTGGTGCTGCTGACGTCGGTCTACTACGGCGCGATGTACGGCGGGCGCATCTCCTCGATCCTGCTCAACATTCCGGGCGACGAGCCTGCGATGATGACCACGCTCGACGGCTATCCCATGGCGCGGGCGGGCCGGGCGGGGGATGCGCTGGTCATCTCGGGCGTCGCCTCCTTCGTGGGCGCGCTCTTCGCCACCATCGCGCTCGCGCTGGTCGCGCCGATGCTGGCACGGGTGGCCTATCTGTTCGGCCCGGCGGAGTATTTCGCGCTCTACCTGTTGGCCTTCTCCACGCTGGGCGGCATCGCATCGAAGAACCAGGCCAAGGCGGCGCTGGCCTCGGCCATCGGGCTGGGCATCGCCATGATCGGCCTCGACAACTCCAGCGGCTTTCCGCGGTTCACCGGCGGCAACCTGCACCTGGCGGACGGGGTGGATTTCCTCGTCGCCATCGTCGGCCTGTTCGCGGTGTCCGAGGTCTTCGTCTTCATCGAAAGCCACGGCAAGGGCAGCGCCATCGGAGTGAAGCTCGACCGCGTGACGATCCCCTGGCGCGACATCTGGGTGACGCGCTGGACGATGCTGCGGTCGTCGGTTCTGGGCTTCATTGCCGGTGTCCTGCCGGGCGCGGGCGCGTCGCTCGGCAGTTTCCTGACCTACATGATGGAGAAGTCCATCGCCGGCCCGAAAGGCGGCTTCGGCACGGGCGTGGTCAAGGGCGTGGCTGCGCCCGAGGCGGGCAACAACTCGGCCGCCGGCGGGGCGCTGGTGCCGATGCTGACGCTCGGGGTTCCCGGATCCGGCACGACGGCGGTGCTGCTCGCGGTGCTGATGACGCTGAACATCACGCCGGGGCCCACGCTGTTCGCCAACCGCCCCGACGTCGTCTGGGGCCTGATCGCATCGCTCCTGATCGCGAACTTCGTCCTGCTCCTGATGAACGTCCCGCTGGTCAAGATCTTCGTCAAGGTGCTGTCGGTGCCGGCGAACCTGCTGCTGCCGGGCGTGATGATGGTCAGCTTCGTGGGCATCTATTCCCTGACGGGAAGCTATTTCGACCTCCTTCTGATGGTGGCATTCGGGGTCATGGGCTGGCTGTTTCGAAAGCTCGACATTCCCACGGTGCCGGTGATCCTGGGCATACTTCTGGGCAACGCGATGGAGAACAACCTGCGGCAGGCGATGACGCTATCGAACGGCGAATGGCAGTATCTGTTCTCCTCCGGTATCTCGATCACGCTCTGGTCGGCGGCGGTGCTGGGCTTCGTCGCGCCGCTGTTCCTGCGCCGCATCATCAAGCGCCCGGCCACCCCGATGGAGGCCATGGGCGAACACGAGGGCACCCCCCCGCCCAAGCAGAGGACCGACTGAATGGTGCGTATCCTGATTCCCGCCGGTGCCCTCGGCCTCGGGTGGGAGGCCGAGGCGCTGGAGACGGGCCTGTCCCGCGCGCCGGACCTCATCGCCATCGACGGCGGCTCCACCGACAGCGGCCCCGCCTATCTTGGGCGGGGGGTCAGCAAGTATTCCCGCGCACAGACCAAGGCGGAGTGGGCGACGCTGATCGACGCCGCGCGCCGCGCCGATTGCCCGCTGGTGATCGGAACGGCGGGCACCTGCGGCGCCGGCACGGCGGTCGATTGGCTCGTGGACATCACGCGCGAGATCCTGGCCGAGACGGGGAGCCACGCGAAGATCGCCGTCCTTTATTGCGACCGCGACCCGCAGGACCTGATGGCGGCGTGGGACCGCGTGACCCCGCTGTCCGGTGCGCCCGCCGTCGCGCGGGAGGACATGCTGACCTGCACCAACATCGTGGCGCTGGCGGGGGCCGAGCAGGTACAGGCGGCCTTGGCCACGGGGGCCGATATCGTGATCTGCGGCCGCACCACCGACACGGCGATCCTCGCCGCCCTGCCGTTGGCGCGCGGATGCCACCCCGGCGCGGCATGGCACGGGGCCAAGGTGGGGGAATGCGGGGCGCTCTGCTGCACGCACCCCGACACCGGCACGATCGAGATCGTCTTCGACGACACGGGCTTCACCGTCACGCCGATGTCGCAGGCGTCGCGCGCCACGCCCCGCACCGTCGCCGCGCATCTGCTCTATGAGAACTCCGATCCCATCGTGTTGCACGAACCGGGCGGCCACCTCGACGTGTCGGCCGCGACCTATGCCGCGCTCGACGACCGCTCCGTCCGGGTGGAGGGCAGCGAATGGGTCATTGCGCCCCATACCGTCAAGCTGGAGGCCGCGCGCGTCGCGGGGCAGGGGGTCATGTCGCTCGTCCTGGTGCGCGACCCCCGGTATGTCGCGCAGATCGACGACTGGTGCGCCTCGCTGGAGGCGCGGGCGCGAGCCAAGGTTTCCGACCGGATGGGCGACGTGCCCTACGACCTGGAGCTTCGCCGCATCGGTCTCGACGCGACGCTCGGCGCGCTGGAGCCCGGCACCGCCACCCCGAACGAGATCGGCGTCATGGCGCAGGTCATCGCCCCCGACGCCGGCGTCGCGCGCGAGGTGGCCAAAACGGTGAACCCGCTGCTCCTCCACCACCCCCTGACGGCGGAGGAGCCGATGCCCACCTTCGCCTTCCCCTTCTCCCCGCCGGAAATCGACCTCGGGCCGCAATACGAATTCGTCCTGCATCACGTCCTCACGCTCGACGATCCGATGGACGGGTTCCGGCTGGAGGTTCTGGATGTCTGAACTGGGCACGCTGGCACGCGTCAGGTCCAAGAACGCCGGGCCGTTCTGGATGACGGTGGACATCTTCTGCGAGGCCGACACCTATGCCCGCGTCGCGGCCATCCCGACCGAAACCTTCGCCACGCGGCTGGGCGCGGCCGAGATGAGGCGCTTCGACCTGCCCGACCTGCATGTCGTCAAGCTGAGCTTGCCGCGCCCCCAGGTGCAGGGCAGCGCACGCGACCGCGACATGCACGGCGCGGCCCTGGCGCATGTGTTGACCGGGATGGATGTCTGAGGGAGGGGCGGCGACTGCCGCTCTGCCGCTGCTGCTGGGCCTTCGGCATCTTCCTTGCGGAAGAGCCGGTGGCTCATTCAAGGCGAAATGACTTGAAGAAAGAGCTCTCGTCGCTTCTGCGAAGCGACTGCCGCTTTGCCGGTGCAACGGAACCTTCGGCATCTCCCTTGCGGAGGAGCCGGTGGTGGGCGACCCAGGAATCGAACCTGGCGTGCGTCTCCGCGAGGGAGTTACAGTCCCCTGCCACACCTTGCGGCCTGTCGCCCAACGGGGCTCGGATAGCCAAGGGGCCGGGTGGGGTCAAGCGGTGTTGTGACCCCCGCCGCGTCGCGCGATAAGCGGGACGAACCATCGGGGATGTGACATGGCGCAAAAGCCGAAATGGGTCGTGGCCAAGGAGCAGGACCGCCGCGCCGCCGCGCGCGAGACCGTCTGGCTGTTCGGCCTGCATGCGGTGCGCGATGCGCTGCAGAACCCGATGCGCGACCGGTTGCGGCTGGTGCTGACGAAGAATGCCGCCGACCGGCTGGGCGAGGTGGTGCCGGCATCCGGCATGACGCCCGAAATCGTGGACCCGCGCAAGTTCTCCGCGCCTCTCGATCCCGGGTCGGTGCATCAGGGCGCCGCGCTGGAGGTCAGGCCGCTCGACTGGGGCAAGCTCGACGACCTTGCGCGGCCGGGGGGCGGAGCGCCGCTACTGGTACTGCTCGACCGCGTGACCGACCCGCACAACGCAGGCGCCATCCTGCGGTCGGCTGAAGTGTTCGGCGCCCGCGCCGTCATCGCCCCCACGCGCCACTCCGCACCCGAAACCGGGGCGCTGGCCAAGACGGCTTCGGGCGCGCTGGAGCGGCAGCCCTATCTGCGCGTGGGCAACCTCGGCGACGCGATGGAGCGGCTGAAGGGGCTGGGCTACACGCTGATCGGATTGGACGGCGACGGGACCGACACCCTGTCGCAGGCCGCGTCCGCCCTGACCGCCACGCCCACCGCCATCGTGCTGGGCGCCGAAGGTCCGGGCCTGCGCGACCGGACGCGCGCGCTCTGCGACAATATCGTGCGGATCGACCCGGCCGGGCCGTTCGGGTCGCTCAACGTCTCGAACGCGGCCGCCGTCGCGCTCTATGCGCTGCAGGACGGGCGGAATGCCTGAGCGGATCGCCACTTGCTGCTATTGCGGCCGGCGGACGACGCTCTGCGTGCGGAACCATGCGCTGGCCTGCGGCTCCTGCGGTGCGCCCCTGACGGCGATGAAGCCGCTGCGTCCCGCGCAGGCACGCGCGGTGGCGGATCATCCCGCGGGCGCCGTGCCGCGGCCCATGCCCAAACCGGGAAAAGGGCGCAAGAAGAAGTCCAAGGGCTTCCTGCGCCGCCTGATCGAGGATGTCGTGGACGAGATCGAGGACATTTTCGACTGACGCCAGGCTCACGCGGGAAAAACGTCTTCGTGAGGGGAACTTCTTTTCCGCCCGACCGTTACCTACATGTCTGAGGAAGGCGAGTTGGAACTCTCGCTCTTCTGTTCACTGTCCCTCGTTCCACACCTTGGCCCGCGTCATTCTTGCCGCGGGCCTTTTTTTGTCGTCTGGTCGGCGCATGACCACGACTCCGTCCGACACCCTGCTGCGTGACGTGCTGACCCGCACCAAGACGATCGCCTGCGTGGGCGTGTCGCCCAATCCGGTGCGGCCCAGCAACTACGTTGGCCGCTATCTGTCGCGAAAGGGGGTTCGGGTGATCCCCGTCAATCCGGGCCACGCCGGGTCGGTCCTGTTCGGGGAAACCGTCGTCGCGGGCCTGGCTGACATCGCCGGGCCGGTCGACATGCTCGACATCTTCCGCAGGCCCGAGGCCGTGCCCCCCATCGTCGAGGAAGGGCTGCGCCGTCTGCCCGGCCTGTCCTGCGTCTGGCTTCAGATCGGCATCGTCAGCCCGGAGGCTGAGGCGATGTGCGATGCGGCGGGCGTGACCATCATCCAGGACCGCTGCCCCAAGATCGAATATCAACGCCTGTTCGGGGAACTCAGGATGGGCGGGTTCAACACCGGCATCGTCAGCGCCCGCCTCTGACGCATGAAAGGGCCCGCCGCAGGGTGCGACGGGCCCGATTTCAGGCGGAGCGAGCGGTCACCCTTCGTATTCGGGCAAGGCTTCGAGCTGCTCCTGCGTGGCGTCGATGTAGACGCGCACATCGCCGTCGCCGCGCATGACGCTCAGGCTGTCGAAGGGCAACTCCACGTGCTTCTCGCCCAGGCCGAGGAACCCGCCCACATCGACGATCGCGCGATCCACTTGGCCGCCATCCGACATGATGAGGTCGCCGATTTCGCCGATGATATCGTCGCCCACGCCATAGACGGTGGCGCCGGTCACGTCGTCCGCCGTCAGGGCGTCACGCTCGATCAGGGCATAGCCCTCCCGCTCGATCATGGGAGCGGCCGACATGGCCGTGGTCGTTCCTGCGACGATAGTCCCGTCGACCGTAGCGGCCGGAGCATCCACGCGTTCCAGCCCGAGGCGTCCCCGCTCGAAGCTGTCGTCGAACTCGGGCGCTGCTTCAAGCTGAGCCTGGGTGCCCTGCAGGACGATGAAATACTCGTCCGCCTCGGCACCGTCAGACACGAACTGCAGATCGTCCATGTTCACGGCCACGGTCCGCTCACCCAGACCGAGGAAGCCTCCGATGTCAGCCAGCACGGCGTCGATCCCGCCGGAGGCACCGACGATGATGTCGGAAATCTCGCCCACGTCGTTCCAGTCGTCCTGAAGACCGCCGAACGGGTCGGCCTCCACCTCCGTCACATAGAGCCGCGCGCCCATCAGGTCCGATGCCCGCAGCGCCTGGGTGTCGATCGACCCGACGAAGGGGCTGTCCACTACGGTCTGGGCAAGGGCGGGCAGTCCAAGGCAGACCGCGATGGCGGTAGACGCGAAAAGCGTTTTCATCTTATTCTCCTGATGTTGTCGCGGTGACCTGTTTGCAGGTTGGTCATTGCGGCAACCCGCAGGGCGGCGTGTCGGTTCCGCACCGGATGCGTCGTCTTGCGGCATTTTCATCGAAAGCCGGTTTGCAGGTTCCCGCCGTCGCGGCCGGGACGAGCCCTGCCACGGCTCGACATGAGGATGTCAGAGTACATTGCACTGCAGCAGGGGCCTTACCCGCCGCGCGATGCCTTCTCGACCAGCCCGGATGTGCCTTCCCTTCGGTCAAGCTCCCGCATCACGTCGTCCAGCGTGACGCCCCCTGCGGCGAGCATGATGCAGAAATGATAGAGAACATCCGCCCCCTCCCGCGCCAGAGCCTCCGAATCACCCTTTACCGCCTCGATCACCGCCTCGATGGCTTCCTCGCCGAACTTTGTGGCGCATTTTTCCGGCCCCAGCGACAACAGCCGCGCGGTCCAGCTCGTCTCGGGGTCGGCGTCGCGCCGGGCCTCGATGGTTTCCCACAGGCGGTCGATGCTGTGTCGGTCGGCCATCGTCACTCCAATCGCATCGGGATGCCGGCCGCGGCCATATGAGCCTTGGCCTCGGCAATCGTGTAGGTGCCGAAATGGAAGATCGACGCGGCGAGCACGGCCGATGCGCCGCCTTCGGTCACACCCTCGACCAGATGATCCAGCGTTCCCACACCGCCCGACGCGATGACGGGCACCGGCACCGCATCGGACACGGCGCGCGTCAGGGCGAGGTTGAACCCCGCCTTCGTGCCGTCGCGATCCATCGACGTCAGCAGGATCTCGCCCGCGCCCCGCTCCGCCGCCAATCGCGCGAACTCCACCGCGTCGATGCCGGTGGCGCGACGCCCCCCGTGGGTAAAAATCTCCCATCGACCGGCCTCCACCGTCCGCGCGTCGATGGCGCAGACGATGCACTGGCTGCCGAAGCGGTCGGCCGCGCGGGACAGGACATCGGGATCGGCTACGGCGGCGGAGTTGAAGCTGACCTTGTCGGCCCCCGCCAGAAGCAGGTTCCGCACGTCGTCCACCGTCCGCACCCCGCCGCCGATGGTCAGGGGCATGAAGCATGCCTCCGCCGTCCGGGTCGCGAGATCGTACATCGTGCCACGGTTTTCATGCGTCGCATGGATGTCGAGGAAGCAAAGCTCGTCCGCGCCCGCCGCGTCATAGGCGCGGGCCGATTCCACCGGGTCGCCCGCGTCGATCAGGTCGACGAAGTTGACGCCCTTGACCACGCGGCCATCGGCCACATCGAGGCAGGGAATGATGCGAGTCTTGAGCATGAATGCGGTTTGGCGGGCTTTGCGCGAGGTGGCAAGGGGCGCGTCCAGCCGGCGGGAACCTGCCGGGCCGGAGCTGTGACGGAACGAACCGGCCCCTCCGTCCGTCTGTTTCCCACAGCCGCAAACAGGAGACACCCATGTTCCGCACCATCCTTGCCGCCACCGCAGCCGTGGCGCTCGCCAGCCCCGTCCTCGCCGCCGATTTCCAGTCGATCCCTTCGGACAAGCCTGTGGCGGACACCATGGATGCGCTCGTCGCCGCCGTCGAAGGCGCGGGGGCGACCGTCTTCGCGCGCGTCGATCACGCCGAAGGGGCGGCCTCGGTGGACATGGAGCTGCCCGCTGCGCAGCTTCTGATCTTCGGCAATCCGCAACTCGGCACCCGGGCGATGCAGGACGATCTGCGCGCCGGCGTCATGCTGCCTTTGCGGGTACTGGTCTACGACGACGAAGGGCAGACCCAGGTCCTCTGGCCCGAAATGGACGACATGTTCGACGACCTGACCATCCCCGACGACGCGGACTACGTCGAAAAGATGAAGGGGGCATTGCAGACCCTGACCGGCAAGGCGGTCGAATAGCGGCTAGCGCAAGGCCGCCAGCGCCGCCTTCAGGTCGATCGCCCCATCGTAGAGCGCGCGCCCCGTGATCGCGCCCGCGATGGTGCCCCGCGCCTTCAACGCCCGAAGATCGTCGAGCGACGACACGCCGCCGCTGGCGATCACCGGCACCGACACCGCACGCGCCAGCGCGTCCGTCGCCTCGATGTTGGGCCCGCCCATGGCGCCGTCGCGGTCGATGTCGGTATAGATGATGGCCGCCACGCCCGCGTCCTCGAACCGGTGGGCCAGTTCCGTGGCGGTCACGTCGGTCTCCTCCGCCCAGCCGCGCGTCGCCACGCGCCCCTTGCGCGCGTCGATCCCCACGGCGATCTGGCCGGGGAACGCATGGGCCGCCTCGCGCACCAGCGACGGCGTCTCGACCGCGACCGTGCCCAGGATCACGCGCGCCAGCCCCCGCGACAGCCAGCTCTCGATCGTCTCCATGTCGCGGATGCCGCCGCCCAGTTGCGCTGGCACGTCCAGCGCGGCCAGGATCGCCTCGACCGCCGCCGCGTTGACGGGCGTGCCCGCGAACGCCCCGTTCAGGTCGACCAGATGCACCCATTCGCAGCCCGCTTCCTGAAACGCGCGCGCCTGCGCCGCCGGATCGTCGCTGAAGACCGTGGCCGACGACATCTCGCCGTGCAGCAGGCGGACGGCCTGACCGTCCTTCAGGTCGATGGCGGGATAGAGGATCATGGCGGCACCTCGGGTCGTCTGCGTCATGCCGGTTCTGCCGCAAACCGGGGCGAGGGTGAAGCCCATGCCGAAACGTCAGTCTTGCCAGATCGCCGGACCGCGCGTCACCCTTCCGCCAGTCTTTAGGGAGGACACCGATGAAACGATTTTTCCTGACGCTGCTGGCGGCCACGGGCCTGGCCGGGATGGCGATGGCCGATCCGATCGAAGGCGTCTGGCAGACGCAGGTCGACGACGGCTCCTATGCCCATGTCACCATCGCGCCCTGCGGCCAAGCCTTCTGCGGCACCATCAGCCGGACCTTCAACACCGCCGGAGAGTACCAGTCGCCGAACCTCGGCCGCCAGATCGTGCAGCAGATGGTGCCCCGTGGCGGCGGCGCCTATGAGGGTCGCGTCTGGCGGCCGTCGAACGACAAGGTCTATCTGGGCAAGATCGCTCTCGACGGCAATCAGATGGCGCTGCGGGGATGCATCGCCGGGGGGCTGATCTGCGCCCGCCAGAACTGGGTCAAGATCCGCTGATCCTGGGCGTCCCCCGGGCGTTCCGTCCGGGGGCGTAGAAAATTGTAATCGAATTCGTGGCAAAGGTCGTCTTTCGGCCCCGATCCCGCCCAGTCGCCGTACGCTCCGCATCGTCTTCCCCGCCCGTCGCGCGGCATTGCGCGCGTCGCAGGAAGGGAACCGGACATGCATGTTTTCAAGCGGGGCATCGCTCTGGCACAGGACGACAGGGGGACGGCGACAGTGGAAATGGTCATCCTCATGGCGGCTGGCGTCGGCCTTGCCCTGGCGACCTTTGGGGTCACGGGGCAGGGGGTCGGCGCGGCCTCGGGGAACATCTCGACCGTTCTCGCCTCCGACCTGACCCACGTGAGCTTCGACGCCCCGCCGATGGAGCCCGTGCCGGAGGACATCATCTTCGGCGAGGACATCCCGATGGACGAGCCGTCGTCCTGACGCCGGGGCTAGGGCTTCCAGGACAGGAAGTTGCCGATCAGGCGGAGGCCGGTCCGCTGGCTCTTTTCGGGGTGGAACTGCGTGCCGATGACGGTGCCGCGCGCGACGATCGCCGTCACCTCGCCGCCGTAGTCCACATGCGCCAGACGATCGACCGGTCGGTCCACCGCCATCTGATAGGAATGGACGAAATAGGCGTGGTCGCCCGTCGCGATATCCGCCAGCACCGGATGTGCGCCGGTGACGATCAGGTCGTTCCAACCCATATGGGGCACCTTCAGCCGCGTGTCCGACGGCACGATCCGCTCGATCGCGCCGGGGATCAGGTCGAACCCCGCGATGTCCTCGTGCTCATGCCCGACGCTGGCCAGCATCTGCATCCCGACGCAAATACCCAGGAACGGCCGGGCGCGCGGCCCCACCGCCTCCAGCAGCGCCTCCTCAAGCCCGTCGAAAGACTGCAGGCCGCGCCGGCATGCCGGAAAGGCTCCGTCACCTGGCAGGACGATCCGGTCGGCACGGGCCACATCCTCCGGCCGCGACGATACGAGGATCCGCCCTGCGTCGGTCTCTCGGGCCATCCTCTCGAACGCCTTTTGCGCGGAATGAAGGTTGCCGCTGTCGTAGTCGACCAGAACCGTCAGCACAGGCTTACAGACTGCCCTTGGTGGACGGAATGGCATCCGCCTTGCGTGGATCGACCTCGAGCGCGTCGCGCAGGGATCGCGCGACCGCCTTGAACGCCGCCTCCGCGATGTGGTGCGAATTGATGCCGCGAAGCGTATCGACATGCAGCGTGATGCCGCCATGCACGGCAAGGGCCTGGAAGAACTCCCGCACCAGCTCCGTGTCGAAACCCTTGATCTGCGGCGCGGTCATCGCGACCTCCCAGCTCAGCCAGGGGCGCCCCGACAGGTCGAGCGCGGCCCGCACCAGCGCATCGTCCATCGGCAGCAGGCAAGCCCCGTAGCGGCGGATGCCCCGTTTGTCGCCCATGGCCTCGTTCAGAGCCTGACCCAGCGCGATGCCGACATCCTCGACCGTGTGGTGGTCGTCGATATGCAGGTCACCGTCGCACCGGACCGTCAGGTCGATCAGCGCGTGCCGCGACAGCTGATCCAGCATGTGATCGAAGAACCCGACGCCGGTGTGGTTGTCGTAGGTTCCGGTCCCGTCCAGATCGACGGTGACCGAGATGTCGGTCTCGGCGGTCTTGCGGCTGATCGTGGCTTGGCGCATCCAAGCGTCCCCCGGTGGCTTCGGTCGCGCTCCCTTACCGCGCAACGGCGCGGCGGGGAAGGGCGTCGGGCATGGGGCATCATCACCCGAAACGTTGCCCAGCCGCCACGGAGCGGCCCCTCTTTCGTCCCGTTTCTCTGCAACTCGTCCGGGATCGGCAATTCCCTGCGCCCCAAGACCAAGGATCCGCCCACCCACGATTCCGCCTTTATGCCGTCAATCCGGGCTCCATCCCGACGCGGACGGAAGGCAAGCAGTCCGTCTGGACCGGCCCCGCGGACGCGACAGGAACGACCCGCGTGACGGACGCGGGCGCGGATACCTGGCTGACGAATAGGCCGGAGAGACGGCGACGGCCGACGTCACCATCGGCAGCTTCTCGGCCTCCGGCACCAACGTGGAGTCCGACGACTCCTGGCTCATCCGCGACACCGTCACCGACGGGACCATCCGCGTCGTCCAGTTCAGCGTGAACGACCGCGCCGCGCGCCTGACCCTCGCCTCCTCGCCGCTGGCGCGGGGCCGCACCTACGAGACGATGGACTACGACCCCTCCGTCACCGCGGGCGAGGGCGTTGCGTTCCGCTGCGGCGACGTCAACGAAGGCATCGTCTTGGGCATCTCGGGCGACGACCTGATCGACCGCGGCTATGGCGGCGATCCGAACGGCAACCGCGTCGACGCGAACGACCAGTACACCGCGGCCACGACGCAGCAGACGTTCCGCTGGTCGCAATACGCCGACAACCAGAACCTGGCGGGCGGCGCCACGCAGACCCACGGCGGCATTCAGGTCTCGGTCACGACCGACCTGGCGTCAGGCGCCACTTTCGCCGCCGACACCTCGACCAAGGAAGGCGCCTTCTATGCGCCCGGGGACAGCAACATTTCCACACAGTCCTCCGCCAAGCTCTTTGTAAACGGCAACGCCACCGACTCGACCCTTACCTTCGAAAGCGCCGCCGACGCTTCCGCCGAGGTCCACAACGTCCTTTTCGTCATCAACGACATCGACGGCGTGAAGGACCGCGCCAACGACTTCCAGGACATCGTGACGGTCCGCGCCTATGACGTCGACGCAAACGAGGTCGCGGTCGATCTCGACGTGCTCGGCCACGATTCCGCCAAGGGCAACACCATCACCGCGCGGATCAACTACGACAAACCCGACCAGCAGGACGGCGCTGTTAGGGTGACGATTGCCGGTCCGGTGGATCGCATCGTCATCACCTACGACAACGGCAGCCCGACGCAGCAGGCGATCCACCTGTCGGACATTGACTTCGACGTGACCGCCAGCGACGGCGATGCCGACAACATCGACGCGGGTGCGGGGAACGACACGGTCTTCGCCGGCTCCGGCGACGACCTCCTGTCGGGCGACGCGGGCACCGTCGGCAACGACCGGCCGCCGCGCGTCTCGCCCCAGCACCGGATGCTGCTGCGCGGTTGGCAGGCCCAGGTCCTGTTCGGTGAGGAGGAGGTGCTCGTCCCCGCCCTGTCTCTGATCGACGGCATAGGGATCCGGGCCGAGGCGCCGGGTCTCGTGGCCTATTTCCACCTGCTGACGCCCTGTCACCACATCTTCGCTGAAGGGGCGGAGGTCGAGACCTTCCTGCCCGGCGCCTACGGTCTCAAAGGGGTTGAGGCCACCGCCCGCGAACGTCTGTTCGCCGCGCGCCCCGACCTGCGGGCCGATCCCGATGCCTATGGCCCTGCGGCCCGACCCATGTCCCGCACGCCTCTGACGCAGCTTCTCGTCGCCTGACCCACAGGCACAGGGCGAAAACAGAAAGACCCCCGGCCGTCTGGCCGGGGGTCTTTCTCTGTTCCGAATTGGAGCGGGCGAGGCGATTCGAACGCCCGACCCTAACCTTGGCAAGGTTATGCTCTACCCCTGAGCTACGCCCGCCCTCTTCGGTGAAGGTCAGATAGGAAAAGCGCCGTCGCTCCGCAAGCGAAAAAACGGCTCTCCGACGTGTAAATCCGAAGGATTTCTCCCCCCATGCGAAACGGGGTCCGCCCCCGAAGGACGGACCCCGTCGTCAGCCTGACGCCCCACAAGGCTGCACCGCGTCAGGACTTGTTTGGGTCGCGCAGTCCCGTCGCACGGAAGTTGTCGATTGCGAAGCTCTCGTCGTCGGTGTGCTGGTTCGCCGTCGACCCGAAGCCGAAGGTGAGCTGCCCCAGCGGTGCATCCTTGTCCTGCGCCACGGAGATCTGGATGCCCGTGATCGAGTCGTTATAGCGGTCGCTGCCGCCAAGCTGCACATCCTTGTCGAGCGTCGTCGCGCGGATGATGACCCCATCGGGCAGCCCTTCGGCGGCGGTGAAGGTCGGCGTTCCGTGGTCTCCCGTAACCTTTCCGACCTCGATCCCGCCGATGTAGATGATGCCGGATTCCTTATCGAGGCTGTCCATGGCCAGCAGGTCGAACTCGAACGTCGCCTTGGACGCGTTGGGGTCGATGTCGAAGGTGCGCGACACGCTGGGCTGCCCGCCGGACCCGCCGATGGGCCCCAGGACGTGGCCGACGCCTTCCATCTCGCTGGCGATCGCACCCGACCAACCGTTCGCGCCGTTGTCGAAGCTGTCGGCATAGCTCAGGCCGACCACTTCGTCGGTCGAGGTTCCGCGCAATTCTCCGTCGACGGTCCCGGCGAGCGTGCCCATACCGTTGCGGATCACGTCGGTCGAGGCGATGCCCATGCCCGTGACGGCGGCGGCGAGGATCACGTACTCGACAGTCACCGCCCCGCAGGTATCGCGGAGGAATGTCTTCAGGATCGCAAGGTTCGGACGCATGGCAAAAACTCGGGTCTAATTCGGGTTAGGTCCAGTTTTAGCCTTTCTCCCAGGCAAATCGGCGGAGATTTCGGGGCCGGATTGCGGCGGCGAGGCCGGTCTCGGCGAACAATTCGACACAAAGGACGGCTCCGTTTCCGCAAGCTGTACCTTGGCCACCCGCAATGTGCCCAGACCCCCTGTCGCGCAATCGCACCGCCCCATTCCGGCCCGAATCTCTCAAAGATCCCGAAGCCCCGTCGCCACGAAATTGTCGATGGCGAAGCTTTCGTCCCCGACCCCCTGGTCCGCGGTGGACCCGAAGCCGAAGTTCACAGTGTCGCCCGGGTCCTTCACGCTGATGCTGATGACCGATAGCGCATCGCGCCACGACGTCGATCCGCCCAGCTGGATGTCGTCGTCGACAATCTCGGCCCGCACGATGATGCCACGCTCCGCCAAGCCCTCCGCCGGGGTGAAGGTCGTGCCCTTCAGGTGATTGCGGGTCACGCGGCCCACTTCCTTGCCGTCGATGTAGATGACGCCCGATTCCCGGTCCAGGCTGTCCATCGCATAGAGGTCGAACTGGAACGTCGCCTTGGCCGCATCCGGATCGGTGACGAAATCCCGCGACACGGTGGGCGCGCCGCCCGATCCGCCAATGGGTCCCAGCACCTCGCCGATGCCCATCATGTCGGTCGCCTCCGCACCGCTCCAGCCGTCCGCGCCACTGCGGAAACCTTCGATATAGGTCTTGCCGACGGTTCCATCGGACGCGGTGCCGTTGATCTCGCCTTCGACCGTGCCGGCCAGCGCACCCAGCCCGTCCGTCACCGCGCCGTAGGCCCCGATGGACAGGCCCGTGATCCCGGCGGCCAGGACGACGTATTCGACGGTGATCGCGCCGTCGGTCCCACGCAGAAAGCGGCGAAGGGGGGCAAGGGGCAGGGGCATGGCAGATGCTCGGTGTCAGGACATGTTGCGGAAGGGTTAATGTCTGCTCCCGACCTTCCCGCGCAGTTTCCGTGTCCGGATTGCGGCCATTCCGGTACAATTCACGGCAACGCCCCCGCCGTCAGCCCAATTCGACCAGCAGATCCTTCGCGTCGATCTGCGCACCCGGTGCCACATGCACGGCGGCGACCGTCGCGTCGCGGTCGGCGTGCAGGCCCGTCTCCATCTTCATCGCCTCGATGGTCAGCAGCAGGTCGCCCTTGCGGACCTTCGCCCCCTCCGTCACCGCGACCGACGCGACCACGCCGGGCATGGGCGCGCCCACATGGTCCGGGTTTCCCGGCGTGGCCTTGGGCATCCGGGCCGCCGCGGCCATCACGCTCCGGTCGGCCACGCGAATGGTCCGCGGCTGGCCGTTCAGCTCGAAGAATACCCGCACCTCGCCGTCGGGGTTGGTCTCGCCGCGGGCGACGCAGCGGATCTCCAGCGTCTTGCCGGGGTCGATCTCGGCATGGGTCTCGTCGCCCGACTGCATCCCGTAGAAGAACACGGGCGTGGGCAGGGCGCGCACCGGGCCATAGACGGCGTGCCGCTCGGCGTAATCGGTGAAGACCTTGGGATACATCAGGTATCCGTTCAGATCCTCGTCGTCGATCTCCTGCTCCAGCCGCGCAGAAAGCTCCGCGCGCACCGCCTCCAGGTCGACCGGCGGCAGGTGCTTGCCTGGCCGGTCGGTCAGCGGCGGCTCACCCTTCAGGACCTTCTTCTGCAACGCTTTCGGCCATCCGCCCGGCGGCTGCCCCAGGTTGCCCTTCATCATGTCGATCACCGAATCCGGAAAGCTGATGTCGGTGTCGGGGTCCGTCACCTGCTCCACCGTCAGACCCTGCGCGACCATCATCAACGCCATGTCGCCCACCACCTTGGACGACGGCGTGACCTTCACGATGTCGCCGAACATGCGGTTCACGTCGGCATACATCTGCGCCACCTCGTGCCAGCGGTCCTCCAGCCCCATGCTGCGCGCCTGTGCCTTGAGGTTGGTGAACTGCCCGCCCGGCATCTCGTGCAGATAGACCTCCGACGACGGCGCCTGCATCCCGCTTTCGAAGGCCAGGTACTGCGCGCGGACGGCTTCCCAGTAGTCCGACATCCGCCGCACCGCGCCCTCGTCCAGACCCGGATCGCGCGGATCGTCCTTCAGCGCGGCCAGGATCGTGCCGAAGGTCGCCTGCGAGGTGTTGCCCGAGAACGCGTCCATCGCCACGTCCGCCGCGTCCACGCCTGCCTCGCTCGCGGCAAGGACGGTGGCGCAGGCGATGCCGGCGGTGTCGTGGGTGTGGAAGTGGATGGGGATGCCCACCTCCTCCTTCAACGCGCCGAACAGGGCGCGCGCCGCCGCGGGCTTCAGCAGCCCCGCCATGTCCTTGACGCCCAGCACATGCGCCCCCGCATCCTCCAGCGCGCGGGCCATGCCGACGTAGTACTTCAGGTCGTATTTCGCGCGGTCCGGGTCCAGCAGGTCGCCGGTATAGCACAGTGTCCCCTCGCAGACGCGGCCGGTGTCGATCACCGCATCCATGGCCACGCGCATGTTCTCGACCCAGTTGAGGCTGTCGAACACGCGGAACACGTCGATCCCCGTCTCCGCGGCCTGCCGCACGAAGCTCTGGACCACGTTGTCGGGATAGTTGGTGTATCCCACTCCGTTCGACGCCCGCAGCAGCATCTGCGTCAGCAGGTTCGGCATCGCCGCGCGCAGGTCGCGTAGCCGTTGCCACGGACACTCCTGCAGGAACCGATACGCCACGTCGAAGGTGGCGCCGCCCCAGCATTCCACGCTGAATAATTCCGGCAGGTTCGCGGCATAGGCGGGCGCCGCGCGTACCATGTCGATCGACCGCATCCGCGTCGCCAGCAGCGACTGGTGCCCGTCGCGCATCGTCGTGTCCGTCAGCAGCAGCCGCCTCTGGCCCAGCATCCAGTCGGCCAGCCCCTTCGGCCCCTTCGCCTCCAGGATCTGCTTCGTCCCATCGGGCGGCACATCCGCCATCAGGTCGGGCGCGCGCGGCACGCGGATGTCGGCGGCGGGGCGGGGGCGACCCTCCGTCTCCGGGTGCCCGTTGACCGAGATGTCGGCCACATAGGTCAGGATGCGCGTCGCCCGGTCGCGCTGCACGGGAAAGTCGAACAGCTCCGGCGTCTCGTCGATGAAGCGCGTGGAATACTCGTAGGACAGGAACTTCGGGTGCCGCAGCAGGTTGATGACGAAGGGGATGTTGGTGCTGACGCCCCGGATGCGGAACTCGCGGAGCGCCCGGTCCATCCGCTTGATCGCGGCCTCCGGCGTGCGCGCCCAGGCCGTCACCTTGGTCAGCAGGCTGTCGTAATACCGCGTGATGACCGCGCCCGAATAGGCCGTGCCCCCGTCCAGCCGGATGCCCATGCCCGTCGCAGACCGATAGGTGGTGATGCGGCCGTAATCGGGGATGAAGTTGTTCTGCGGGTCCTCGGTCGTGACCCGGCACTGCACCGCGTGGCCGTCCAGCGTGACGTCGTATTGCGACGCGACCCCCGTCGCCTCCATCAGCGACTTGCCCTCCGCGATCAGGATCTGGGCGCGCACGATGTCGATGCCGGTCACCTCCTCGGTGACGGTGTGCTCGACCTGCACGCGGGGGTTCACCTCTATGAAGAAGAACTCGCCGGTATCCATGTCCATCAGGAACTCGACGGTGCCGGCGCATTCGTACTGCACGTGCTCGCAGATCTTCTTGCCCAGCGAACAGATGTGTTCCCGCTGCGCTTCCGAAAGGTACGGGGCGGGTGCCCGCTCCACGACCTTCTGGTTGCGCCGCTGGACGGAGCAGTCCCGCTCGTACAGGTGATAGATGTTGCCCTGCCGGTCGCCCAGGATCTGCACCTCGACGTGGCGCGCGCGGGGGATCATCCGCTCCAGATATCCCTCGCCGTTGCCGAAGGCGGCCTCCGCCTCGCGCCGGCCTTCCAGCACCTTCTCCTCCAGCTCCTCCTCGGACGCGATGGGCCGCATCCCCCGACCCCCGCCGCCCCAGGACGCCTTCAGCATCAGCGGATAGCCGACCTCCTCCGCCTGCCTGCGGATTTCCGCCATGTCGTCGCCCAGAACGTCCGTCGCCGGAATGACCGGCACCCCCGCTGCGATGGCCACCTGCCGCGCCGACGCCTTGTCGCCCAGGGCCCGCATGGTCTCGGCGCGGGGCCCGATGAAGGCGATGCCCGCGGCGGTGCAGGCGTCGACGAATTCCGGGTTCTCCGACAGAAGGCCGTATCCGGGGTGGATCGCATCGGCCCCCGACGCCCGCGCCACGCGGATGATTTCGGGGATGGACAGATAGGCCGCGACCGGCCCCAGCCCCTCGCCCACGCGATAGGCTTCGTCGGCCTTGAACCGGTGGAGCGACAATTTGTCCTCCTCGGCATAGACGGCGACGGTCTTCTTGCCCATCTCGTTGGCGGCACGCATCACGCGGATGGCGATTTCGCCCCGGTTCGCGATGAGGATCTTGCTGAACTCGGCCATTCTTCGCCTCTCCCGTCGGTTGACCGAAGTGGTAGCGGCCGTGCTGCGATGCGGCAACCGTTTCCGGCGGGAACCGCAGCCCGCGGTGGACGTTTCCCCATACCTGCAAACAAAGGGAGAGACGACATGCGCAAGACACTTGCACTTACGACAGCGATCCTGATGACCGCCGGCCCCGTGCTGGCGCAGGACGACATGAAGATGATGACCGACTACGACGCCGACGGCGATGGCATGCTCAGCATGCAGGAGTACCGCGACGGCGACATGAGCGCGGGCTTCACCGGCTACGATGCGGATGGCGACGGAATGGTGACGACGGACGAGTTCGACGCCGGCCGTGAAGGCATGGAGGAGATGGTCGGGTCCGACACCTACGACATCGATGCCAGCGGCGACATTTCGGAGGACGAGTTCTACGAAGCCGACTTCGATCGCTTCGATGCCGACGACAACGACCTGCTCGACGAGGACGAATACAACATGTTCTCCGGCGAGCGGCAGATGATGATGGACCGCGACGGCTGACGCGTTCCCGCCGGGCCGTCCTGGTGGCGGCCCGGCCCTTTTTCGCACCCTTGGGAACATAGCGCGAACGCGGGGTTCCCTTGGCGCGGCTGCCGCCTTACCTTGCAGCCATGACCGATAGCACCGATTCCGACGCCTTCGAGGCCCCCAGCCTGTCCGCCCGCGCCATGGCCGCGCGCCCGGCGCCCTATCTCGACGGGCTCAATCCCGCGCAATTGCAGGCGGTGCAGACGCTCGACGGTCCGGTTCTGATGCTCGCGGGGGCAGGCACCGGCAAAACCCGCGCCCTGACGGCCCGCATCGCGCACCTGATGGCGCAGGGCAAGGCCCGCCCGAACGAGATCCTCGCGGTCACCTTCACCAACAAGGCCGCGCGCGAGATGAAGGACCGCCTCGGTCGCATGATGGGCCAGGCGGCGGAGGGGATGCCCTGGCTCGGCACCTTCCATTCGGTCTGCGTCAAGCTTCTGCGCCGCCACGCCGAACTCGTCGGCCGCAAGGTGAGCGTCGGGGGCGAGGCGCGCGACCTTCACCTGCGCTCGAACTTCACCATCCTCGATACCGACGACCAGAACCGCCTGCTGAAGCAGCTCATCCAGGCCGCCGACATCGACGAAAAGCGCTGGCCGCCCCGGATGCTGGCCGGGATCATCGATCACTGGAAGAACCGCGCCTGGACGCCCGACAAGGTGCCCGCGAACGAGGCCGGCGCCTTCGATGGCCACGGCGTCGCGCTCTACCGCGCCTATCAGGACCGGCTGCTCACGCTGAACGCCGTCGATTTCGGCGACCTGCTGCTGCACGTCATCCATATTTTCCAGACCCACGACGACGTGCTCGCACAATACCGCCGCTGGTTCCGCTACATCCTCGTGGACGAATACCAGGACACCAACGTCGCCCAGTACCTCTGGCTGCGCCTGCTGGCCGGCGGGCACCGCAACATCTGCTGCGTGGGCGACGACGACCAGTCCATCTACGGCTGGCGCGGCGCCGAGGTCGGCAACATCCTACGCTTCGAAAAGGATTTCGAGGGCGCGCAGATCATCCGCCTGGAACAGAACTACCGCTCCACCCCCCACATCCTCGCCGCCGCTTCCGCCGTCATCGCGGGCAACAAGGGCCGCCTCGGCAAGACCCTCTGGACGAAAGCAGAGGAGGGCGAGAAGGTCCGCCTCATCGGCCACTGGGACGGCGACGAGGAGGCCCGCTGGATCGGCGAGGAGGCGGAATCGCTGCAACGCGGCACCCGCGGTCTCGACCGGATCCCGCTCGACAGCATGGCCATCCTCGTCCGCGCCGCCCACCAGATGCGCGCCTTCGAGGATCGCTTCCTCACCATCGGCCTGCCTTACCGCGTGATCGGCGGCCCGCGCTTCTACGAACGGCTCGAGATTCGCGACGCCATGGCCTACTTCCGCCTCGTCGTCAGCCCCGACGACGACCTCGCGTTCGAGCGGATCGTGAACACCCCCAAACGGGGCCTCGGCGACAAGGCGCAGCAGACGATCCAGGTCATGGCCCGGTCGAACGGCGTGTCGCTGGTCGAGGGCGCGCGGCTCTGCGTGCGCACGAAGACCATCGGCGGCAAGGGCGGCAAGGCGCTGGCCGAACTGGTCGATGGTCTGGCGCGCTGGCGGGCGGAACTGCTCGACGGGCGTGACCACATCCGGCTGGCCGAGGAAATCCTCGACGAATCCGGCTACACGACCTTCTGGCAAAACGAAAAGACGCCCGAGGCGCCGGGCCGGCTCGAAAACCTCAAGGAACTGGTCAAGGCGCTGGAAGGGTTCGAGAACCTGCAGGGTTTCCTCGAACACGTCAGCCTCATCATGGACAACGAGCAGTCGCAGTCCGAACCCCAGATCACGCTGATGACGCTCCACGCCGCCAAGGGGCTGGAGTTTCCGGTCGTCTTCCTGCCGGGGTGGGAGGACGGGCTGTTCCCGTCGCAGCGCTCGATGGACGAAAGCGGCATGAAGGGGCTGGAGGAGGAACGCCGCCTCGCTTACGTCGGCATCACCCGGGCCGAGGAAATCTGCACCATCAGCTTCGCGGCCAACCGCCGCCTCTACGGCCAGTGGCAATCCGCCCTGCCGTCGCGCTTCATCGACGAATTGCCCACCGAACACGTCGAGGTGCTGACCCCGCCCGGCCTCTACGGCGGCGGCTTCGGCGCGACCGGCATGGCCGCAGCACAGCAGGCCGCCATGTCGGGCGGCGTCGAATCCAACCTGCAGGACAAGGCCGCCCGCGCCGACGTCTACAATTCCCCCGGCTGGCGGCGGCTCCAATCCAACGCCACCCGCCCCATGCGCCAGCCGTCCGAGGCCAAGAACCTGACGATCGACGCCACCGCCGTCAGCGCCTTCACCGAAGGCGACCGCGTGTTCCACCAGAAGTTCGGCTACGGCGAGGTGACGGGGGTGGAGGGCGACAAGCTCGAGGTCTCCTTCGACAAGGCCGGCGTGAAGAAACTCGTCGGCCGCTTCCTCGTCCCCGCCGATCAGGCGGGCGACGTGCCGTTCTGACGCCGCACCCAATCACAGGAGACCCGCGATGTACGAAAAACTGGACGCGCCCGAAAACGTCTGGGCGATCCGGCTGTCGGGCGATCTCGACCGCGCCGACATCGACGCGATCTACGCCGATCTGGACGGCCTGCTCAAAAGCCAGCGCAGCATCGGCGCGGTCGTCGATTTCGAGGGGTTCAATGATGCTTCGCGCGATGCGGTCGCGGCCGACATCCGGCATGAGCTCGGGCTGCTGGGCAACCTGATGCAGTTCCGCCGCCTGGCCGTCCTGACGGACAAGACATGGCTCGGCTACATCTTCGAGCGTCTCGATCCGATCGTCCCGACGCTCGACATCCGCATCTTTCCATTCGGCTCGGCCCCGGAGGCGATCGACTGGGCCGCAGACATCTGACGCAAAAAAACGGCGGCGCCCATGGGAGGATGGGCACCGCCGTTTCTGCGTCGAACGCCAGCCGCGAGGGAGGTCGGGCAGCGTCCGGCTTCGGGCGACGGGCCAATCGGGAGGAGACGCCCGCCGTCGAAGTTCCGGTTCCGAACGCCGCACTGCGGCGAAGGTTCCGTATCTGTCCGTGAAAGGCCCCGACGACATCCGATGGGAGGAAAGGATGCCGCCGGTTCCTTCACGATGTCCGGCCCTCAAGGGAGGAGGAGAGGTCCGGACCGGTCCCCGGCCCGATGGGAGGAAAGGGCCGGGAATGTGGTGCGGCGGACGGATCAGGGAGGAGATCGCCGCCGCGTCCCCGCAATGCCCGGGGGAGGACCGGGCACTGCAGGTATCTCTTACTTGCCGTAGGCCGCTTCCAACGCGATCGCGCGGATCATCGACCGGCTCAGGCCCAGATCGGCCAGGTCGCGGTTCGACAGCGCCGACAGTTCGTTCAGCGTCCGGCGATAGGTCCGCCAGTTGCCGAGACCGATACGCGCGGTGTCGAGACGTGCCGCAACTCGGTCGCGCAGGGTGGCGGAGGTTGCAGTGTTGCCGTAGAAGGTGCTTGCCATGTTTTTCGTTCCTCTGGTTCCAGAGGCTTTCTGCCTCTGATCGGGTCACGGCCCCATTGCCGTTTCGCCGTTTCGTTGAGTGATAGATGGCGCTAACGCCGCAGTTGCACAACGGCCGGTTGTCTCAATGCCGCTATGCAGCATCTGCATGGATGACGTCGCGTTCGTTGGCCCTTTCGCGCGCCGCGCCTAGCTTTGGCCGATGAGCGCCCTCAGCCACTCCGGATTCCGTGCCTATTTCTTCGCCGCCGTCCCCGTCGTGCAGGCGCTCTGGGCGCAGCGGGTGACGCTGGGCTGGCTCGCGTGGGACGTGTCCCATTCCGCCGCCTTCGTCGGCTTCATCGCGGCGCTCGGCCTTCTGCCCACGATCTTCGCCGGGCCGGTCTTCGGCGTGCTGGTCGACCGCGCCGACATCCGTCGCGCGCTGATGATGACCTCGGGTTCCATGGCGGCGGTGCTTGCGGTGGCCGCGCTCGTCGCGGGCGGGCCGGGGCTGGGCCGCTGGGGGCTTGCGGCGGTGGCCTTCACCGTGGGCCTCATCACTGCGGCGCATCATCCCGTCCGCATGTCGCTCGGTCCGCGCCTCGTGCCGCGCGCCGATGTCCCGAACGTCGTCGCGCTCTCGGCGCTCAACTTCAACATGGGGCGGATGGTCGGCCCGGTGCTGACCGGCGTGATGATCGCGGCCTTCGGCGCGGTGACGACGCTCTGGCTCTCGGCCGCGCTCTACCTGCCGATGCTCGCCGCGATCCGCTGGATGGACCCGCGCCCCCTGCCTGCCGCGCCGCGCGCGGGGCTGATGCAGGGCATCGGCGAGGGGCTGCGCTATCTCGCCGCCACTCCTGTCGCGCGTCACGCCATGGTGCTGACGGCGGCCATCGCGGTGCTGGTGCGCGGCTACCTCGAACTCCTGCCCGTCATGGCCGAGGGCGTCCACGACAAGGGCGCGGCGGGTCTGGGCCTTCTGACCGCCGCCGCCGGGGCGGGCGCGCTCGCCGCCGCTCTGGCCAAGACGGCAGGCGCGGGGCAGGGGGGCATCCCGCCGGTCACGCGCGCGGTCCTTCTGGGTGGCATCGCGTCGCTCGCCTGCCTCGGCCTGTCGTCGTCCTGGCACGCGGCCCTGGTCTGGACGGCGGTGCTGGGCTTCGCCTCGACCTTCTGCGGCGTGGGCCTTCAGGCCGCGGTGCAGGAGGATCTGTCCGACCACCTGCGCGGCCGCGTCATGTCGCTCTGGGTCGTCGTGGGCATCGGTGCGGTGGCCCTGGGGTCCGGCGCCATCGGCCTGCTCGCGGGCGTCTTCGGCCTTTCCACCGTCCTGCTCTGGTCGGGCCTCGGCGGCACCCTCGTCGCGGCGGCGCTGGTCTTGCCATCCCCTGCCCGCAGGTCCACCTAGACCCCGACCACCCGAGGGGGAGCATCCGATGACCATCGACCGCGAAGACGTGAAGCACGCGCTCTCGGCCATCCGCATCCCGGACGGCCGCGACCTGATCGGCGCCGACATGGTGCGCGCGCTGGTCATCGACGGCGGCGACGTCCGCTTCGTGATCGAGGCGCCCTCCGTCGAGATCGCCCGCGTGATGGAGCCGATGCGCGCCGCTGCCGAAGCCGCCGTCGCGGCCCTTCCCGGCGTCGCGCGGGTGCAGGCCGTGCTCACCGCCGAACAGGCGCCCCCCGCGCTCAAGATCGGCGGCCACCCCAAGCCGCAGGCCGGGCCCACCGCCGTGCCGGGCGTCCGCCGCGTGCTTGCCATCGCTTCCGGCAAGGGTGGCGTGGGCAAATCCACCGTCAGCTCGAATCTCGCCGTGGCGCTGGCGCGACAGGGGCGGCGCGTGGGCCTTCTCGATGCCGACATCCACGGCCCCAGCCAACCGCGCATGATGGGCCTCAGCAAGCGCCCCGCCTCGCCCGACGGCAAGACGATCCACCCGTTGCAGGCCCATGGCGTCACCGTCATGTCCATCGGCCTCATGCTGGCGGAGGACAAGGCCGTCATCTGGCGCGGCCCCATGCTCATGGGCGCGCTCCAGCAGATGCTGGGGCAGGTGGTCTGGACCCATCACACCGGCGGTCAGGATCTCGACGTGCTGATCGTCGACCTGCCGCCGGGCACCGGTGACGTGCAGCTCACGCTCTGCTCCAAGACGCATGTGGACGGCGCCATCGTCGTCAGCACCCCGCAGGACGTGGCGCTCCTCGATGCGCGCAAGGCGCTCGACATGTTCACCACGCTCAAGACGCCGGTGCTGGGCCTGATCGAGAACATGTCCACCTTCCACTGTCCCAATTGCGGGTTTGAAGCGCATATCTTCGGCCACGGCGGCGTCCGGGCCGAGGCGGGCAAGCTGGGCCTGCCGTTCCTCGGCGCGCTGCCCATCGACCTCGACACCCGGCTCGGCGGCGATGCGGGCACGCCGGTCGCGGCGGGCGAAGGGCCGATGGCCGACGCCTATGCCCGCATCGCGCGCGATCTGGTGGCCGCGGGCCGGGCCTGACCCCACTCCGCGGCATTTCATGCCACCGCATGGGTCCGGGCACGGGTCCGGATGCCACACGGCAGGCGAGAATCGCCCTGCCACGCACCGCTTCCGATTCGCAAAATTCCGCTGACGAGCCTGCGACCCTTTGAATCAAGGGGTTCGGCTTGCCAATCGTCTCGGATCGGCCGATTCTCGACCTGTAAACCCGGAAAAGCCGCGGTGGCCGTTGCCGCCCCGGCCTGTGGGCTTTGGGTCACGATTGGTGCCAGCGGGCGGAAAACCTCCGAAATAAACGCAGCTAGAAATCGTCTGAAATATTGCTCAGTACACAACATGTTGTGTGAAATACCTTAACTCACAGCCTTACCCACATCCTGTGGATAACAAAAGTGGGATGGAGTGTCACAAAGTGGCTTCTCATACCGCCGTGGACGTGGCATCAAGTTTCTACAGAGCACGGGGAGGCAAGAGGCGCAGACCTCAGACCCCTAAAACGAAGGCAGGTTACATACAGGCACCCCCCACAAGACGTCTCTGGATGAAGAAGGTCCGAAGCGCGCAGCGAGCAGCATCCCCCCAGGTGACCGCGCGACAAGGACGCCCGAAACAGCCCCCGACATGACGGGATCGCTGCGACGGGAACATAGGGCGGATCGGGTATTGGCAGACACCCGATCCGCCCGTTTCCGTTCCGGGGGACGGCAATCGAAACCGGCCGCACCGCGCGTCCGAAAGTCAGGAAACCGGGTTTGGAGCAGCGCTTCCGAGGCACCAGCACCCACAAGGTGGACGCGAAGGGCAGGGTCTCGATCCCCGCCGACTTCCGCCGCGTCCTCGACGCCTGCGATCCCGCGCGCGAAGCCGGAACGAACCCCCGCATGGTTCTCTGTTTCGGCGACGACCGCGTGCCCTACTACACCATCTACACCATGCAGGGCGCCATTGAGATGGGCGAGATGATCGACGACATGGACGAGGGCGACCCCGCCCGCGAGGCGCTGGAGGATTATTTCTACCTCAACGCCGACACCGTCACCATCGACGACAGCGGCCGCCTGATCCTGAACGCCGCGCTGCGCGACCGCATCGGCATCACCGACGCGGCGGTCTTCGGCGGCAAGGGCAAGACCTTCCGCATCCATTCGCCCGACGCCCCCACTTCCGCGACCAGCCGCCTGGGCCAGGTCCTCTCCGAGCTGCCCGAAGGCATGCCGATCACCTCGCTCCTGCCCAAGAAGCGCCGTGCCCCGGAATGAGGTGGGCCCGTGACTGAGTCCGCCGCGCCACACGTTCCCGTTCTTCTGGCCCCGATCCTCGAAAACGTGGCCCCCGTCAGGGGCTTGTGGTTGGATGGGACCATGGGCGCCGGGGGATACACCCGGGGGCTTCTGGAGGCGGGCGCGGACCGGGTGATCGGTCTCGACCGCGATCCGCTGGCCCACCGCATGGCGCAGGACTGGGCAGGGGAATATGCGGACGGGCGGGTCATCCTGGTGAAGGACGTGTTTTCCAACATGGACGCGGTGACGCCCGCGTCCGACGGCGTGGATGGCGTTGTGCTGGACCTCGGCGTCAGCTCGATGCAGCTCGACGTGCCCGACCGGGGGTTCAGCTTCATGCGCGACGGCCCCCTCGACATGCGGATGGGCGACAGCGGCCCGACCGCCGCCGACCTCGTGAACACGCTGGAGGAGGCCGCGCTGGCCGACATCCTGCACCGCTACGGAGAGGAGCGCGCCGCCCGCCGCATTGCCCGCGCCATCGTCCGCCGTCGCGCACAGGCGCCTTTCGCCACCACTCTCGACCTCGCCGGCACGGTCGCCGCCAACCTGCCGCGCCAGAAACCGGGGCAAAGCCATCCCGCGACGCGCAGCTTTCAGGCCATCCGCATCGCGGTGAACGACGAATTCGGCGAACTCGTCGGGGGCCTTCAGGCCGCCGAACGCGCGCTGCGCCCCGGCGGCTGGCTCGCCGTCGTCACCTTCCACTCGACCGAGGACCGCGCTGTCAAACGCTTCCTCGCCGACCGTGCCGACACCGGCGGCGGCGGCAGCCGCCATGCGCCCGCGCGCGAAACCCGCGACCCGGCCTTCACCGTTACCCACAGGGCCATCTCGCCCGCCGAGGCCGAGGTCGCCGCGAATCCCCGCGCCCGCTCCGCCCGCCTGCGCCTCGCCCGCCGCACCGACGCGCCCGCCGGCCCGGTGGACCGCCGCACCCTGGGTCTGCCCGACCCCGTCACGCTGGAGGGATAGCGGATGCGGACCGTCTTCTACGCCCTGTCGATCTGCCTCGTCGTGGCACTGGCCTTCTGGGCCTACGACGAAGGCTACCGCACCCGTGCGACGGAACGCGCCGTCGCCCGGCTGGAACGAACCATCGGCGCCCGCCATCAGGAACTGTCGATGCTCAAGGCCGAATGGGCCTATCTCAACCGTCCCGACCGCCTGCACGAACTGGCCGAGATGAACTTCGAGAGCCTGGGCCTCGTCCCCCTCGCGCCCGACCACTTCGCGCTGGCCGATCAGGTCAGCTTCGCGCCGCCGCCGCCGCCCGAGCCGCCCCGCAACCGCATCGCGGGCAAGGTGCTGGAGCGTCAGATCGGCGACGTCATCATCATGAACCACGTCTTCGGCGCCGAGGCCGAATCGCGCGTCATCGCCCCGCCCACGCTGGCCGACGACGGGGAGCAGTTGCCATGATCTTCCGCCGTCGCCGCACCCATGCCATCGACCCCTTCCGCCCCGTCACCCCCACCGTGCCGCGCCCCCGCGACGCGGCCCCGGCGGCGCCGCGCGCCAATCCCGAAAAGCTGCGCCTGCGCGCCGAACGCCGCCTCAAGTTCACCGCCGCCTGCTTTCTCGTGGGCTTCGCCGCCGTCGGCCTCAAGATGGGCGCCATCTCGGCGTCGGAGGCGCGGGAGCCTGCGACCGGCGGCCTCGCCGGGGCCGGCATCGTGTCGGAACGCGCGGACATCATCGACCGGCAGGGCCGCGTGCTCGCCACCAACGTCACGGCCACCGCGCTCTATGCCCAGCCGCATCTGATGGTCGATTCGGACGCCGCCGCCGAAGGTCTGGCCCGCGTCTTTCCCGACATGAACCCCGAGACCTGGAAGCGCCGCTTCAAGTCGGGGTCCAAGTTCTTCTGGCTCAAGGGAAACATCTCGCCCGAGCAGCAGCAGGCGATCCACGACCTGGGCGAGCCGGGGCTGCTGTTCGGCCAGCGCGAGATGCGCGTCTATCCCAACGGCCCGCTGGCCAGCCACGTCCTCGGCGGCGCGCGCTACGGCGAACAGGACGTGCGCGCGGCCGAGATCAAGGGCGTCGCCGGGGTCGAGGCGGTGTTCGACGACTACCTTGGCGACCCGGCCCGCGAGGGCGCGCCCCTGCGCCTGTCCGTCGACCTCTCGGTGCAGACCGCGATGGAGCGGGTGCTGCTCTCGGGCATGAAGCTGATGAACGCCAAGGGCGCGGCCGCCATCCTGATGGACATCCACACGGGCGAGATCGTGTCGATGGCCTCGCTGCCCGACTTCGACCCGAACGACCGGCCGCAGGTCCTGACGCAGGGCGACCGGGGCGACGATCCGCTGTTCAACCGTGCGGTGCAGGGCGTCTACGAACTCGGCTCCACCTTCAAGATCTTCGCCGCCGCGCAGTCGCTGGAACTGGGGCTGACCAACGCCGGCACGATGATCGACACGCGCGGGCCGCTGCGTCAGGGGCGCTTCCGCATCCGCGACTTCCACAACTACGGCAACCAGCTTTCGGTGACGGATGTCATCGTCAAATCGTCCAACATCGGCACGGCGCGCATGGCGCTCGACATCGGCGGCACCCGCCAGCAGGCGTTCCTGCGCTCGCTCGGCTTCTTCGAGGCCACCCCGGTGGAGCTGACCGAAGCGCCCGGCGCGCGGCCGCTGGTGCCCGCCCGCTGGCCCGACATCTCGACCATGACGATCAGCTATGGCCACGGTCTCTCTGCCTCGCCGCTGCATCTGGCGACGGCCTATGCGTCCCTCCTGAACGGCGGCACACGGGTCACGCCCACGCTGCTCGCGCGCGCCGCCCCGCCCGAACCCGGCCCCCGCATCGTGTCGGAGCGCGTCTCGGCCGAGGCGCGGCACATGCTGCGGCAGGTGGTGACGCGCGGCACCGCCTCGCTGGCCGAGGTGGAGGGCTACCAGATCGCGGGCAAGACCGGCACCGCCGACAAGCCCAGCCCGACGGGCGGCTACTATCGCGACAAGGTCATCACCACCTTCGCGGGCGTCTTCCCTGCCCAAGACCCGGAGTATGTCCTCGTCGTCTCGCTCGACGAACCGAGCATCCAGGCCGCGGGGGAGGAGCGTCGGACCGCCGGCTGGACCGCCGTTCCGGTGGCCTCCGAGGCGGTGCGCCGCATCGCGCCGCTCCTGGGTTTGCGCCCCGACTTCGACCCGGCGGCCGACAGCTTCGGGGCCTATCTGACACGGGCCGGGGCGGACAACTGACGGCGGGCGATGGACGCGACCGGCGCTGCGCGCTAGGGCGGGCGCGACCCTGCGGCGGCAGAATGCGGTGAAGGCGATGCAGAAGAAACTCTCCGAACTGGGCCTGCGCGGCTCGGGGGCCCCGGTCTCCGACCCCTGCGTGACGGGCCTTGCCGTCGACAACCGGCGGGTGCGGCCCGGCGACCTGTTCGCGGCGCTTCCCGGCACCGCGACCCACGGCGCGCGGTTTGCCGCCGATGCGCTGGACCGTGGTGCCGCGGCGGTGCTGACCGATCCGGCGGGCGCCGCGATGCTGCCCCCCGGCGCCCCCGTCGTGGTGGTCGAGGACGCGCGCGCCGCGCTGGCCTTTGCCGCCGCGCTCTGGGCCGGCGCCCAGCCCGAGATCATGGTCGCCGTCACCGGCACCAACGGCAAGACCAGCGTCGCCACCTTCGCCCGCCAGCTGTGGGAGGCGCTGGGACTGACCGCCGCCAACATCGGCACCACGGGCGTCGAAGGCGCGTTTCACGCCCCCGCCGGCCATACCACGCCGGAACCCATAGCCCTGCACGCCCTGCTGGCCGAGATGGCGGCCTTCGGCGTCACCCATGCGGCGATGGAGGCGTCGTCCCACGGGCTCGACCAGCGGCGGCTGGAGGCGGTGCGCCTGGCCGCGGCGGGCTTCACCAACCTGACGCAGGACCATCTCGACTATCATGGCACGATGGAGGCCTATTTCGACGCCAAGGCCGGGCTGTTCGACCGCCTGCTGCCGGGCGACGGAATCGCGGTCGTGAACCTCGACGACCCGCGCGGCCCCGACCTCGCCGCCGCCTGCGAAAGCCGCGGGCAGGAGGTGATCGGCGTCGGCCGGAACGATGCCGCGCGCCTGCAACTGACAGGCCAGCGGTTCGACGCGACCGGGCAGGACGTGCTGTTCCGCTGGCAGGGGCGCAGCCATACCGCGCGCCTCGACCTGATCGGCGGGTTCCAGGCGGCGAACGCCCTGCTGGCCGCCGGCCTCGTCATCGGCGGGGGAGAGGACCCGGAGGCCGTCTTCGCCGCCCTGCCGCGTCTTGCGGGCGTGCGCGGCCGGATGCAGCTTGCCGCGACCCGCGACGGGGGGGCGGCGGTCTTCGTCGATTACGCCCATACGCCCGACGCCGTGGCCACCGCGCTCCGGGCGCTGCGCCCGCACGTCATGGGCCGCATCGTCGCCATCGTGGGCGCGGGCGGCGACCGCGACCGGGGCAAACGCGCCCTGATGGGCCAGGCGGCGCGGGACCATGCCGACGTGGTGATCGTCACCGACGACAACCCCCGCACCGAAGACCCGGCCACGATCCGCGCCGCCGTCCTGCAGGGCGCGCCCGACGCCATCGAGATCGGCGACCGGGCCGAGGCCATCCTGCGCGGGGCGGGCCTGCTGCAGCCGGGCGACGCGCTGCTGGTGATGGGCAAGGGACACGAGAGCGGTCAGGTCGTTGGCGACATGATCCTGCCCTTCGACGATGTGGAGCAGGCGTCGATGTCGGTCGCGGCCCTCGAAGGGCGCGAGGCATGACGCTCTGGTCCGCCAGCGACGCCGCCGCGGCGATGGGGGGCCGGGCGCAGGGCGACTGGTCCGTCACCGGCCTCGGCATCGACAGCCGCGCCATCGGGGCGGGCCAGATGTTCGTGGCCCTGCGCGCCGCCCGCGACGGCCACGATTTCGTTCGCGCGGCGCTGGACGCAGGCGCCGGCGCGGCGCTGGTGGACCATGTGCCCGAAGGCTGCGCCGACGCGCCGCTCCTGATCGTGGACGACGTGCAGACCGCGCTGGAAGCGCTGGGCCGCGCAGGCCGTGCGCGCACGACGGCCCGCGTGATCGCGGTCACGGGCAGCGTCGGCAAGACCTCGACCAAGGAGATGCTGCGCCACGTCCTGTCCGCGCAGGGGCCGACCCACGCGGCGATCAAGTCCTACAACAACCATTGGGGCGTGCCGCTGACGCTGGCGGCCATTCCGCCCGATGCGGCCTTCGCCGTGGTCGAGATCGGGATGAACCATCCCGGCGAGATCGCACCCCTGGCCGCGCAGGCCGCCCCCGACGTGGCCATGGTCACGACCGTCGCGGCCGTGCACCTCGAGGCTTTCCCCGACGGCCTGCCCGGCATCGCGCGCGAGAAGGCCGCGATCTTCGGGGGCCTGCGCCCCGGCGGCACGGCGATCTGGAACGCGGACCTCGACGTCTCGGACATCCTGGCCGAGCGCGGCACGCTGTCCTTCGGTCAGGGCGCGGGCGCCGACTGGCGCCTGACCGGCGCGGTGCCGGGCGATGGCTGCACCGTCTGTTCCGCCGAGACGCCCATGGGGCCGATCATGTTCCGAGTCGGTGCCCCCGGCGCGCATTTTGCGATGAACGCGCTGGCGGTGCTGGCGGCTGTCCATGCGGCGGGCGGCGACGTGGGGCGCGCGGCGCTGGCCCTGGGCGGGTGGAGCCCGCCGGAGGGGCGCGGGCGGCGCCAAGCCGTGACGCTCGACCCCGACCGCGCACCGGTGGACCTGATCGACGATGCCTACAACGCGAACCCCGCCTCGGTGGGGGCCGCGCTCGACCTGCTGGCGGCGACCACGGTGCCGCGCCGTGCGCGCCGCATCGCCGTCCTCGGCGACATGAAGGAACTCGGGCCGACGGCGCCCGACCTGCACCGCGCGCTGGCCGCGCATCCGGCAATGGAGGCCATCGACACCGTGCATACCGTCGGGCCGCTGGCCCGCGCGCTGCACGATGCCTTGCCCGCCGACCGGCGCGGGCATCACGCCGAAGACGCGCCCGCCATGACCCCCCATCTGCGGCACATGGTGCGGCCGGGCGACGCGGTGCTGGTCAAGGGATCGTTGTCGATGAAGATGGCCACGCTGGTCGAGGGGCTGCGGGCCCTTGGGACGAACGGGCGGACGGAATAGGAACGCAAATGCTCTACTGGCTCTCGAAACTGTCCGACGGCGGCGACGTCTTCAACCTGTTTTCCTACATTACGGTCCGGGCGGGGGGGGCGTTCTTCACCGCGCTGATCTTCGGCTTCCTGTTCGGGCCGCCGCTCATCAACCTGCTGCGCCGCAGCCAGGGCCGGGGGCAGCCGATCCGCTCCGACGGGCCCGAGACGCATTTCGCCAAGGCCGGCACTCCCACCATGGGCGGCGTGCTGATCCTGGGTGCGGTGACGGTGGCGACGCTTCTGTTCGGGCGGCTCGACAACCCCTACGTCTGGCTGGTGCTGGGCGTCACCATCAGCTTCGGGGCCATCGGCTTCGTCGACGACTATGCCAAGATCAGCGCGGGCAACCACAAGGGCGTCCCGGGCCGCGTGCGCCTGCTGCTGGGGTTCGTGATCGCCGCGGTCGCGGGGGGGGTGATCCTCTGGGTGCAGCCGCAGGGGCTCGAAGCGCAGCTGGCCTTTCCCTTCTTCAAGAACGTGCTGCTCAACATGGGATATTTCTACATCCCCTTCGTGATGATCGTGATCGTGGGGTCGGCCAATGCGGTCAACCTGACCGACGGTCTGGACGGGCTGGCGATCATGCCGGTGATGATCGCGGCGGGCACGCTGGGGGTCATCGCCTATGCCGTGGGACGGACCGACTTCACCGACTATCTCGAGGTGCACTACGTCCCCGGCACCGGGGAATTGCTGATCTTCGCCGCCGGCCTGATCGGCGGGGGTTTGGGCTTCCTGTGGTACAACGCGCCGCCGGCGGCCGTCTTCATGGGCGACACCGGGTCGCTGGCGCTGGGCGGCGCACTGGGCACCATCGCGGTGGCCACCAAGCACGAACTGGTCTGGGCCATCATCGGCGGCCTGTTCGTGGTCGAGGCGCTGTCGGTCATCATCCAGGTCCTCTATTTCAAGCGCACCGGAAAACGCGTCTTCCTCATGGCCCCGATCCACCACCACTTCGAGAAGAAGGGCTGGGCCGAACCGCAGGTCGTCATCCGCTTCTGGATCATCGCCCTGATCCTGGCGCTGATCGGGCTGGCGACGTTGAAGGTGCGGTGATGGCGGTTCGCGGCACCTCTGACATGATCGCCGGGATGGCCCCGCGCCGTCGCTCCGGCACCTTCGTCTTCGCCACGTCGGACGATCCGTCGCTCGCGCGAGAGGCGCTGGCGACCGTGCGGGAGGACGAGGGGATGTCGCTCCTCCTGCCGGTCGACGTGGCGCTGGATGCGGGTCTGGACGTGACGATGCCGATGGCATGGCTCACGCTGACTGTGAACTCCGCGCTGGACGGCGTCGGGCTGACGGCGGCCGCGGCGACGGCGTTGGCGGAGGCAGGCATCGCCTGCAACGTCGTGGCGGGGCATCGCCACGACCACATCCTCGTGCCCGAGGCCGATGCCGGCCGCGCATTGCAGACGCTGCGCCTGCGCGCAGCGGCGGAGGCGCCCGATGCCTGAACGCCAACACCCCCTCACCCTCGGCACCCGCGCCGCGCGCTGGGGGGCGGTGGCCGTGGCAGTGGGACTAGCCATCATGGCGGTGCCGGTGGTGCAGGGGTATCGCGAGGGTCCGGGGGCGCCGGTGGAGGCGTCGTCCGCGTGGGAGGTCCTGCGGCAGATGGGGCGCGAGATGGCGGTGCGCGAATGATCCCCGTCCGGGGCTACGAGGGGGCCGGGGTCGCGGTCCTGGGCCTTGGGCGGTCGGGGCTGACGGCGGCGCGGGCCCTGCGCGCGGGCGGCGCGCTGGTCATCGTCTGGGACGACGGCGCGGCGGCCCGCGAGGCGGCGGCGGCCGAAGGGTTCGAGGTGCGCGACCCGACCGGGCCCGGCGCGCTGGACGACGTTGTCGTACTGGTGACGTCGCCGGGGATCCCGCACCTTTACCCCGCGCCGCATCCTGCGATCCGCGCGGCCTGGGATGCGGGAGTGGCCGTGGACAACGACATCGGCCTGTTCTTCCGTTCCCTGGGCGAGGACGCGCCGCGCACCGTGTGCATCACCGGGTCGAACGGCAAGTCGACAACCTCGGCGCTGCTCCACCACATCCTGACGCAGGCGGGGCGGTCCGCGCATCTGGCGGGCAACATCGGGCGCGGGGTGCTGGACCTCGACCCCATGGGGGCGGACGACGTGGTAGTGCTGGAGCTGAGCAGCTATCAGACCGAGCTTGCGCGCAGCCTGACGCCGGACATCGCCGTCTTCACCAACCTGTCGCCCGACCATCTGGACCGCCACGCGGGCGAGGGCGGGTATTTCGCCGCCAAGCGCCGGTTGTTCGCCGAAGGCGGGCCGGACCGTGCCGTGATCGGCGTGGACGAGGACGAGGGCCGGTTCCTCGCCAATCAGATGCAGGAGGCGCCGGGCGACGACCGGGTGATCCGCGTGTCGACCGGGCGGCTGGACGGGCCGGGCTGGCGGGTGACGGCGCGCAAGGGCTGGCTGGCCGAGACGCGCAAGGGGCGCCAGATCGCGTCGGTCGACCTGCGCGACGTGCCGGGCTTGCCGGGGCGGCACAACCATCAGAACGCCTGCGCCGCCTGGGCCGCGGCGCGCGCGCTGGGCCTGGGGCCGCGCGACATCGAGGCGGGGTTGCGGAGCTATCCCGGCCTGCCGCACCGCAGCCAGCGCGTGGCCGAGAGGGGTGGCGTGGTTTTCGTCAACGACAGCAAGGCGACCAACGTCGATGCCGCCGCGCAGGCGTTGCAGGCCTTCGACCGCATCCGCTGGATCTGCGGCGGGTTGCAGAAGGAGGGGGGCCTGGGCGACCTGCACCCCCATCTGGGCCGCGTGGTCCGCGCCTATGTCATCGGGCGCGAGGCGCAGGCCTTCGCGCTGGCGCTGGGGCCGGGGGTGGAGGCCGAGGTCTGCACCGACATGGCGACCGCCGTGGCGCGCGCGGCCGAGGACGCGCGGCCGGGCGAGACGGTCCTGCTGGCCCCGGCTGCGGCGAGCTTCGACCAATACGACAACTTCGAGCGGCGGGGCGACGATTTCGCCGCGCGGGTCGCGGCGCTCGACTGAACGGCGGGGCTGGACGCGGGGGCGTCGCGTGTCATCTTAGGCGCGAGACAATCAGGAGAGAGACCATGCCCCTATCCGAGATCCAGACCGAGGACGAGGTCTTCGCCGCCGAGGGCGAGGTCGGCATCGGCGCCGTCCGCGAGGTGACGCCCCGGCTTCTGACCGTCTATTTCGAAGGCTACGGCGACGTGGAGATCGGGCCGGAGCAGATCGTCTCGGCCCACGACGGCAAGGTGATCGTGGACCCCGCCATGCTGCCGCAGGACCTTCAGGATCGGCTGGCCGGCATCCACGACGGCGAATACCGCCGCCCGTCGGCGACCTAGGCCGGGGGCGCGAGATCGGGGATGGGATCGCCCTGGCCCTTGCCGTTCGGATAGACGAGGCCTGCCGAGATCACGAGCTTGGCCGCATCCTCGACCGACATGTCGAGCATCACCACGTCGTCGGCGGGAACGAACAGCAGGAACCCCGAGGTGGGGTTCGGCGTGGTGGGCAGAAAGACCGAGAGCATCGGAGACTCCGCCCGGCGCGCGATCTCGCCCCGCGCGGCGGTCGAGACGAAGCCGATGGCCCAGATGCCCCGGCGCGGGTATTCCACGAGGCAGGCCTGCTCGAAGGACGACTGGTCCTGCGCGAGGATGGTCTCGGCGATCTGCTTGAGGCCGCCGTAGACCGACCGCACGATCGGCATGGTCTGCACCAGGTTTTCCGCATAGCGCAGGATCGACCGGCCGATGAGCCCCTTGGCGGCCCAGCCCACCAGCAGCGTGAAGACGAGGAAGAACGCCACCCCGATGCCCCGGATGTCGAGGTCGATGTCGAAGTGCCGCAGAAGCAGGATGTCGGGGCGATAGGCGACCGGGACGAAGGGCAGGACCCAGCTGTCGATCCAGCCGATGACCGACCAGATCAGCCAGAACGTGAGGCCGATGGGCGCGATGACGATGAGGCCGGTGAGGAAGCTGTTGCGCAGGCGCGCGAACGGGCGGGGCCGGCTGTGGCGCGGGGGCGTTTCATCGCCAAGGTTCATGGATCAGGTCCCGTCAGGTTCGCTTCGACATAGTCGCCGCGCGACGCCGGGACAAGCGGAGCGCCTTGGGGTGTCAATAGGTATCGCCCGACACATAGGTCGCCGCCGCGTCGAGCGCGCGGTCGAGCGCGGCCTGCGGACCCGCGCCCGCCACCTCGGCCGCGATGTGGGCGGCCATGAAGGTGTCGCCCGCGCCGGTCACGCGCGTCACCATCACCGGCCGGGGGTCGCGCGCGACGATGCCGCCGGAATGGGCGCAGGCGGCGCGGCGGGGCCCGTCGGTGACGACCGCCCGGTGCAGCCCCCGCGCGCGGAGCGCCTGCGCCGCCGTGGGCGCGTCGGGCTGCGGCGCATGGAGGAGGAGGCCCGCTTCCTCCAGGTTGACGTAGAGCGTGGTGGAGGCGTGGGTGAGGAAGGGCATCAGCCGGTCGGCCTTGCCCGGCGAGGCGGGCGCCACGCGCAGGTCGGCGCCGGCGAAGCGGTCGTCGCCCGCGATGCGCGCCAGCAGGTCGCGCGTGAGGTTCCCGTCGAGCGCGATCGGCCCGGCGAAGCCCCGCAGCGGGCCGTCGAGGGGGGCGAGGATCTTGTCGCCCACACGTTCCAGCGAATGGGCGTCGGCGATGGCGGCGATGAGGCCGTTCGCGCCCTCGACGGCCATGTAGACGTCGGTGGGCAGGTCCTCGGAGCGGTAGAGCGTGTCGGTGATGAGGTTCAGGCGGTCGAGTGCGGCGACGAGGGTGTCGCCCTCCTCGTCCCGGCCGACGACTGACAGGAGCGCGGGCGTCATGCCGTAGGCGCGCGCCGCCATGGCGATGTTGAGCGCGACGCCCCCCGGCAGCCGGGTGATGCGCCCGCCCACGTCGGAGCCGCGTTCCATGTGGACGGAGGACCGGCCGATGATGTCCCAGAGGACCGAACCGATGCAGAGGATGTCGGGTGTCGCATGTGCCATGCCACAGGTCATGCCCCGGCCGCCGCGCGCCGTCCAGTGGGGCGGCGTCAGGGGGGCGACCGGGGCGGTCGGTCTCGGGTGGGTAAAGAAGCCGGAAATCGGCCGCGTTCCGAAGAACGGATGGTTGCCCCCCGGGGGCGGGGGGTCGTCTGACCCCCGGGGTCGCCCCCGAAGGTTGGTGCCGGCGGGCCAGACAGCCCATCTTTCCGGTGATGGGGGCGGGTCCGCGGACCGTCACATCCGCGAATCGCCTCCGTTGCGCGCAAGACAGGGTATCGGGTGGAGCGGTTAAGCGTCGGTTAATCGGCGGGGAGCTTCCAGCGCGCCTCGTTCGCCTCGATCGCGGCGATGCGTTCCTCGGTGCGGGGATGGCTGAGGAGCCAGGCGGGCGTGCCTTGCCCGCCTGCGCCGGTAAGGCGCCCGAGCTTGGTGAACATGGACTTCTGCGGCCCGGTGCCGATGCCCGCCTTGACAAGAAGGGCGCTGGCGTAGGCGTCGGCCTCGTATTCGTCCTGCCGGGACAGGCGCGCGGTAATCACGCTTGCCACGGCGTTGGCGATCAGCGGGCCGATGCCCGGGATGAAGCGACCCAGGACGCCCATCAGCACCACGCGGATCGCGTTCTGCCCCGAGAAGTCGATCAGCCGCCGCCGCGAATGACCAAGGGCCACGTGCCCCAGTTCATGCGCGACGACGCTGGCGAGTTCCGCGGCCGTCACCTCGCCCGACTGGTATTTCCGCAGGAAGCCGCGGGTGATGAAGATGCGGCCGTCGGGGGCGGCGAGGCCGTTCACAGGCTCCACCTCGTGCACGTTCACGCGGATGCGGTCGAGGTCGAGGACGTCGGCCATGCGCGCCATCTCGGCCTCCAGCCCCGGGTCGGACAGAGGGGTGGAGGTCGCGTCCATCTGGCGCTTCAGCCGCCATGCCGAGAACAGCCACATCACGAGGCCGTAGCCGATGGCGAGAAGGAGGATGGGCAGCTTTATCATGGCTATGAATATGGGGGCGGGGCCCGGGGAAGGGAACAGGCATCGCCCGCGACCCGTTGGCCTGCAACGAGGGAGGACCGACGATGCCGGGCTGGGCCACACATCTGATCGACGCGGCGGTCATGGTGCCGTTCATGATCCTCTGCGTGCGGCTGGCGGGGCTGCGCGCGTTTTCCAAGATGTCGTCCTATGACTTCGCGGTCACGGTGTCCTTCGGGTCGGTGCTGGCGGGAACGGTGCTGAACCCCGACACGGCGCTGTGGCACGGGCTGATGGCGATGGCGTCGCTGTTCGCGGTGCAATGGGTGATCGGCCTGATGCGCGAACGCTGGTCGGCGGTGCAGGAACTGACCGACAACAACCCGATCCTGTTGATGAAGGACGGCAAGGTACTGGAGGGGAACATGGCGAGCGCCCATATCACCCGGTCGGAACTGTCGGCCAAGCTGCGCGAGGCGAACGTGCTTCACCTAACGGAGGTGCGCGCCGTGGTGCTGGAGACGACGGGCGACGTGAGCGTCCTGCACGGCAAGTCGCTCGACGACGATCTGTTGGACGGCGTGCGGCCCGGCAACCTGAACACGCCCCGCGTGGATGCGGAGCCGCTGCGCCCGGACGCCTAGCGGGTCAGCAGCTTCATGCCCCGCGTCAGCCCGTCGAGCGTCATGGGAACCATGCGGTCCTCGAAGATCTCGCGGATCATGGCGACGGAATGGGTGTGGCCCCACTGGTTGCGCGGCAGGGGGTTGATCCAGAGGTTCGAGGCCCATTTCTCGCGCGCGCGGGTCAGCCAGACCTGCCCGGCCTCGGCATTCCAGTGTTCGTTGGCGCCGCCGGCATAGGCGATCTCATAGGGGGACATGGCGGCGTCGCCCACGAAGATCGCGCGATAGTCGGGGCCGTAGGTGTTGAGCACCTCGGTGGTGGGGGTCACGGCGTCCCAGCGGCGGCGGTTGTCCTTCCAGACGCCTTCGTAAAGGCAGTTGTGGAAGTAGAAATGCTCCAGCGTGCGGAACTCGGCCCGGGCGGCGGAGAACAGCTCCTCCACCACGCGGACGTGGGGGTCCATGCTGCCGCCGACGT
Source organism: Jannaschia rubra (assembly GCF_001403735.1). Lineage (GTDB taxonomy): Bacteria > Pseudomonadota > Alphaproteobacteria > Rhodobacterales > Rhodobacteraceae > Jannaschia > Jannaschia rubra. The sequence continues at coordinate 128,752 of NZ_CXPG01000012.1, read as the reverse complement.
CGAGAAAGAGGAGCACCTTCACCGCGTTGCGCCGCTCGGGCCGGGTCCGCACGTCGAGGTAGCCCGCCCGCGCGGTGGAGCGGATCGTGCCGTCGAGGTCCAACTCCTCCGCCGCGCCGTCGCGGGCCCAGGCGCGCAGGCGCTTGAGGGCCACCTTGATGTTGCGCGTGCCCAGCTCGACGTCGTCGTCGAGGTTGCGGAACTCGCGCCTGTCCCAGACCTTGACGGCGCGCCGGTGGCGGCTTTCGTCCTGGCCGATGCGGACGCCCTCGGGGTTGTAGCCGTAGGCGCCGAAGGGCGAGGTGCCGGCCGTGCCGATCCATTTCGAGCCGCCCTGGTGGCGGCCCTGCTGTTCCTTCAGCCGCTCGCGCAGCGTCTGCATCAGCCTGTCGAAGCCGCCGAGCGCCTCGACCTCGGCGCGTTCCTCGGGGGTGAGGTGCTTCTCGGCCTGTTTCTCCAGCCAGTCGGCGGGCAGGTCGAGGGCGTTCAGCACGTCCTGCGTCGAGAGGGATTCGAGTCCGCCGAAGGCCTGGGCGAAGGCCCGGTCGAAGCGGTCGATGTGGCGTTCGTCCTTCACCAGCGCGGTGCGGGCGAGATAGTAGAAGCCGTCGACATCGAAGGTGACGATGCCTGCCGCCATGCCGTCGAGGAAGGCCAGGTGTTCGCGCAGCGAGACGGGGACGCCCGCGCGCCGAAGGGCGTCGAAGAAGGGCAGGAACACCTAGAGCCGGGCCAGCACGATCAGGGCGAGAAGGCCCAGAAGCCCCCCGATGATCGCCCAGACCGCGGCCCATTGCGCCATGTCGAACCCGTTGCCCTTGCGGCGGCGGGCGGTGAGGGCACCGAATACGGCGCCCAGGATGGCGGTGACGAGCGGCAACATGGGCGCTGCTTACGCCGCGGGGCGCAGGCCCGCAACCTCGGCCGCGCGGATGGCGAGGATGCGGTCGCCCCAGGCGTAGCGACCCCAGGCCAGCCCCTCGCGTCGGATGAGGGCGGCGTCGGCATCGGCGCCGGTCATCCGCGCAGCCTCGGCCCGCAACAGGAGGAGCGTGGCGAGGAGCGAGGCGTTCTGCGCGGCATCGGCGGCGGGAATGGCGCCGTCGAGGATGTCGAGCGCCATGTCCACCTGCCCCGTCGAGAGGGCGAAGGCCGCGAGTTGCAACCCGACCTGCGCGGAATGGATGCTGTCGCGGCCCGTCATCCGCCGATAGAGCGTATGTGCCTGAAGGAAGGCCGCAAGCGCCAGGTCGCCGTCGAGCGACAGCGCCGCGCGCCCCAGCGCCAGTTGCGAATAGGCCAGCCGTTCGTCGCCCCAGCCCGCCGCCTGCGCCAGCGCCACGGCGCTGCGGGCCTGCGCCAATCGGGAGGCATCGGACCCGCGGGGGTCGAGCGCGCCCTGCAGCGCGGCGGTCCAGGCGGTGGTCGCCTCCGGCACGGCGCCGCGGTCGGGGGTACGGCCGCGCGGATTGATGCGGGCGAGGATGCCCGGAAGCGCCGCCGCGACCTGTTCCCGCGTCATGCCGGAGGCGAGCGCGGGGTCGTAGGTCGCGCGCAGCAGCAGCATGTCGTATGGCGTCAGGACGACGTGCATGTTGTCGTCGTTGAAGGCCGACCAGGGCAGGCGATAGAGATCGTTCAGGGGGCCGATCGCCTGACCGATCTCCTCGTGCAGGCAGTCGCGGATCTCCTGCGGGCTGACGTCGGCGGGCAGGAAGACGCTGGCGCGGGTGCGCGTGGTCAGGGTCGTCCAGTCGATCGCCGGACCGAAGCGCCTGGAGAGGTATTCCTGCCAGCCCGTCACGCGCGGAACGACGAAACAGGCGGCGCCGGGGACATGGCGTTGCAGCGCGGCGCGGGGCACGGCCGACACGGTGATCGACCCCATCTCGCCCGGTCCGGCACGGGCGATGTCGATGCCCGCCTCGGACCGCAGGCGCGCCAGCAGGTCGTCGAGGTCCGGTTGCAGCGAGGGCGGCAGGGGCGCGCCGCTGGCGTTCTCCACCGAGACGGTGATCGGGCCTTCGTAGCGGGTGAAGACCGGAAGCTGCCGCCCGGTTTCGAGCTGGAACGTCAGCGACATGAAGTCGCGCGCCACCTGCGCGTTCGATTGCACCGGCACGGCCATGGCGGGCGGCCCGGCGAAGCGCCGCGCGGGCGGCAGCGCGTCGATCACGCCGGCCACGGTCGCGCGGCTGGCCTGCGGCGCGGTGCCCTGGGGCGCGCAGGCGGCGAGCGCCATGACGGCGAAGGCGGCGAGGGGGCGCAGCATCAGGCGGAGCGCGCCGCGCGGTCGCAGGCCGTCACGGCCCGCAGGTCGATCGTTTCGTATGCCATGTCTGCCCGTCCGCATCTTCGTGCTTTGTCGTGACGCTAGGCGGGTAATGTGGCCGGATTGGGGCGGGGGACCAGCCCCTGCGACGTCGAGGCCGGCGCGCACGCCCGTCAGCGGCCCCCGCGCGCCATGAAGGCGAGCCGTTCGAACAGGTGCACGTCCTGTTCGTTCTTGAGAAGCGCGCCGTGCAGGCGGGGCAGCGCGGTGCCGGGATCGGCGCGCAGGTCTTCGGCATTAAGATCCTCGGCCAGGAGGAGCTTGAGCCAGTCGAGCATCTCGGAGGTGGAGGGCTTCTTCTTGAGGCCTTGCTGGTCGCGCAGCGCGAAGAACTGCGTCAGCGCGGCGGTCAGCAGGGCGGGCTTGATGCCGGGGTGGTGGACCTCGACGATTTTCGCCAGCGTCTCGGCGTCGGGGAAGCGGATATAGTGAAAGAAGCAGCGACGCAGGAAAGCGTCGGGGAGCTCCTTCTCGTTGTTGGAGGTGATGATGACGATGGGCCGGTGCGCGGCGCGGACGGTCTCTCCGGTCTCGTAGACATGAAACTCCATCCGGTCGAGTTCCTGCAACAGGTCGTTCGGAAACTCGATGTCGGCCTTGTCGATCTCGTCGATCAGGAGGACGACGCGCTCGCCGGCCTCGAACGCCTGCCAGAGCTTGCCGCGGCGGATGTAGTTCGAAATGTCGTGGACGCGCGCGTCGCCGAGCTGGCTGTCGCGCAGGCGGGAGACGGCGTCGTATTCGTAAAGCCCCTGCTGCGCGCGGGTGGTCGATTTCACCGACCATTCGAGCATCGGCACCCCCAGGGCGGCGGCGACCTGCCGGGCGAGTTCGGTCTTGCCGGTCCCCGGCTCTCCCTTGACTAGAAGCGGCCGTTCGAGGGTGATGGCGGCGTTCACCGCGACCCGCAGGTCGTCGGTTGCCACATAGCTGTCGGTGCCGTCGAAACGCATCGCGATGTCCATTATTCCGCCTGAATCGGGCGGCAGGGTAACAGTCGCCGCCGCTAGCGCAACCAGCGCCGGCAAGGGCGTGACAACCCCTGAAGCGTCCTGTAAGCGCGCCGCAGAAATACCGGCCGGCGGCACCGTTTTCGGGCATCCGACACAAAGCCGCAGGCCGGCGTGAGGGAGCAACCACATGAACGCCGAAACCATCGTACCCGCCGATTACACCCCCGCCGAAGACGAGCCCTTCATGAACGAGCGGCAGATGGAGTATTTCCGCCGCAAACTTCAGGCCTGGAAGAACGACCTGATCGAGGAGACAGAGCGGACCATCGAGGGGCTGCAGCAGGCGGCCCGGTCCATCCCCGACATCGCCGACCGCGCGTCGGAGGAGACCGACCGCTCGCTGGAGCTGCGGACGCGGGACCGGCAGCGCAAGCTGATTTCCAAGATCGACGCGGCGCTGCGGCGGATCGACGAGGGGGAATACGGCTATTGCGAGGTGACGGGCGATCCGATCTCTCTCAAGCGGCTGGACGCGCGGCCCATCGCCACCATGACGGTGGAGGCGCAGGAGCGGCACGAGCGGCGCGAGAAGGTCCATCGCGACGACTGATCCATCGCGCGACGCCGCGCCCGACGTCACCGTCCTGGGCGCGGGGATCGCGGGGCTGGCCTGCGCCATCGCCTGCGCGCAGCGGGGCCTGTCGGTCGAGGTGGTCGAGCAGGCCCCCGCGCTGACCGAGGTGGGCGCGGGGTTGCAGATCGCGCCGAATGGCGGACGGGTGCTGGACGCGCTGGGCGTGTCGGTGCCGGGGGTCGACAGCCAGGCGGTTCACCTGATCGACGGCCCTTCGGGGGCGCGGCTGATCCGCATGCCGCTGGGCGCCGGGTTCCGCCTGATCCACCGGGCCGACCTGATCGGGGCGCTGGCCGCGCGGGCGGGCGATCTGGACATTCCCGTCCGTCTGGACACGCCCGTGACAGCGGTCGAGGACGCGGCGATGCGGCTGGAGGGCGGCAGGCGGATCGCGTTTCGCCGGCTGGTGGGTGCCGACGGCGTGCGGGGGGCGTCGCGGGCCTTTGTCGCGCCGGACCATCCCGCGCGGTTCACGGGACAGGTCGCCTGGCGCGCCATCGTGCCGGTGGACGACTGGCCGGCCGAGGCGCAGGTGCATGTCGGGCCGGGGCGGCATCTGGTGTGTTATCCGCTGCGCGACGGGCGCGCCCTCAACATCGTGGCGGTCGAGGAACGGACGGCGTGGGTGGCGGAGGGCTGGTCGCAGGACGACGACCCCGCGAACCTGCGCCGGGCCTTTGCCGGGTTCGCGCGGCCCATCCGCGACGTGCTGGACCGGGTGGAGCGGGTGAACCTCTGGGGCCTGATGGACCACGGGGCGACGCCGCGATGGACGCGGGGGGCCTGCACCGCGATCGGGGATGCGGCGCATCCGACGCTGCCGTTCCTGGCGCAGGGTGCGAACCTGGGGCTGGAGGATGCCTGGACGCTGGCCGCGTCGCTGGATGACCCCGCCGGCTGGGAACGCGCGCGGCGGCCGCGCGTCACGCGGGCCCTGGCGGCGGCGGCGGGCAATGCTCGGAACTACCACCTGACCGGGTTGCGGCGCGCGGCGGGTCACGCGGCGCTGCGGCTGGCCGACCGGGTGAACCCAAGCGCGCCGATGCGGGGATATGCGTGGCTTTACGATCATGACGTGACCGCGGACTGAAACTGAGGCGCACCGAAGAAAACACCGCCGAAGGGTCGGGGAAACGCTTGACGGAGGCGGACGGCTCGGCCACCGTGCAACCAATATGCAAATGGTTGAGACATTGGTTGAGCCCGACGCCGCCGCCCCCGTTCTGGATGTGCGCGACCTGAGCCTGCGGTTCAGGGGGTTCGACCGCGATCTGCTGAGCGGGCTGCGGTATTCGGTGCGGTCGGGCGAGACGCTGTGCATCGTGGGCGAGTCGGGCTGCGGGAAAAGCGTCGCGTCGCTGGCGTTGATGGGGCTGCTGCCGCCCACGGCGGTCGAGATCGGCGCGGCCGATGTGCGGTTCTGCGGGGAACCCTTGGATCTTGGCGATCAGGCGCGGTTGCGGTCGCTGCGCGGGGCGTCGATGGCGATGATCTTTCAGGAGCCGATGACCTCGCTCAACCCCGCGTTCCGCATCGGAGACCAGATCGCGGAGGCCGTCATGGCCCATTCGGGCGCCACGCCGGCCGAGGCGCGCGAACGCGCGGTCGCCATGCTGCGCAAGGTGGGCATCCCTGCGCCCGAGGAACGGCTGAACGAATATCCGCATCAGTTGTCGGGCGGGATGCGCCAGCGGGTGATGATCGCCATGGCGCTGGTCAACGACCCCGCGCTTCTGATCGCGGATGAGCCGACGACGGCGCTCGACGTCACGATCCAGGCGCAAATCCTGGACCTGATCCGCGACCTTCAGGCCGAGACGGGGATGGCCACCATCATGATCACGCACGATCTGGGCGTCGTGGCCGAGATCGCGACGGACGTGGCGGTGATGTATGCCGGCACCATCGTCGAAGCGGGGCCGGTGGAGCGCATCTTCAACGACCCACAGCATCCCTATACCATCGGGCTGATGTCCTCGGTGCCGCGTCTGTCGGGGCCGCGCCAGCGTCTGACCACGGTGCCCGGCACGGTGCCCACGCCGCAGACCATGCCGGACGGATGCCGGTTCTCGACCCGCTGCCCGTTCGCGCGACCCGTCTGCGCCACGGACCCGCCCGAGCGGGAGTTCGGCGCGGGGCATCGCGCGCTGTGTCATTTCGCGCCGCTGGAGACGATGCTGGAGCGGTCGGCATGAGCGAGGTCATCCTGGAGGCCACCGGCCTGACGCGGCACTTCAAGGTGGGCGGCACGATGTTCCGCAGGCCCGACACCCTGCGCGCGGTCGAGGATGTGTCGCTGTCGGTGCGGCGGGGCGAGACGCTGGCCATCGTGGGTGAATCGGGCTGCGGGAAATCGACGCTGGCGCGGATGCTGATGCGGCTGATCGACCCCACGGCGGGCGAAATGTCGTTCGAGGGGCGGCGGATCGAGGGGCTGCGCGGGGCCGAGCTGTCGGCGCTGCGCCGGGACATGCAGTTCATCTTTCAGGATCCGTTCTCGTCGCTGAACCCGCGCATGAGCGTGGGCCGGATCGTGGGAGAACCCATCGAGACCCACGCCCCCGACCTGTCCGCGAAGGACCGCCGCGCGAAGGTGGCGGAGTTGCTGGAGCAAGTGGGGCTGCGCCCCGAACACGCCGACCGCTATCCGCACGAGTTCTCGGGCGGGCAACGGCAGCGCATCGGGATCGCACGGGCGCTGGCGTCGGGGCCCAAGCTCATCATCGGGGATGAGCCGGTGTCGGCGCTGGACGTGAGCGTTCAGGCGCAGGTCATCAACCTGCTGGCCGACCTGCGCGACGACCTGGGGCTGACGCTGGTCATCATCGCGCACGACCTGGCGGTGATCCGGCACATGAGCGACCGGGTGGCCGTGATGTATCTGGGCGGCGTCGTCGAGGAGGGGCCATGCGACGCCATCTTCGCCGCCCCGCGCCACCCCTATACGATGGCGCTTCTGTCCGCGATCCCGGAGGCGGAACACGGGCTGGAGCGCACCCAGATCGAGCTTGTGGGCGAGATGCCCAGCCCCATCGACCCGCCGCCCGGATGCCGGTTCCACACCCGCTGTCCCTTCGCGCGCGAGCGGTGCGAGACGGAGGTGCCGGCGTTGCGCGAGGCGGGCGACGGGCACCGCGCGGCCTGCCATTTCTTCGAGGAGATCGCGGCCGAGACACCGGCCGTCGTCGCGCGCGGCGGGGCGGCCCGGCCCGCCGCCGCGGCGGAGCGGTTCGCGCTCTATGCCGATGCGCTGGCCGGGCGGGAGGTGCGGCCTCGCGCCGGACCCGACTGACCCATTGCCGTCCCCCATCGGGGGCGGCCAACACCGAAGCCGCGGGAAAGCGGCCCGACAATCCAACATGGGAGATACGACATGACCCTTCGACACATGACACTCGCCGCCGCCCTGCTGGGCGCCACGGCGCTGGGCGCGCAGGCGCAGGACCTGCGGATCGGGCTGGAGTCCGACCCCGACGTGCTCGACCCCGACCAGTCGCGCACCTTCGTGGGGCGCATCGTCTATACGGCGCTCTGCGACAAGCTGGTGGACGTGACGCCCGATCTGAAGATCGTGCCGCAACTGGCGACGGAGTGGAGCTTTTCGGACGACAACACGTCGATCACCATGAAGCTGCGCGAGGGCGTGACGTTCCATGACGGGACGCCGTTCGACGCCGAAGCGGTGGCGCGCAACATCGACCGGAGCCTGACGCTGGAAGAAAGCCGCCGCAAGTCGGAGCTGGCGTCGGTCGCGGGGACGGAGGTGCTGGGCGACCACGAGATCCGCATCGACCTGAAGGAGCCGGACGCGACGGTTCTGGCGCAGCTGGCCGACCGTGCCGGCATGATGGTGTCGCCCGACGCGGCCGAGGCGGCGGGGGCCGATTTCGGCGCGAATCCGGTCTGTTCCGGGCCCTTCAAGTTCAAGGAGCGCGTCGCGCAGGACCGGATCGTCCTGGAGAAGTTCGACGACTACTGGAACGCGGACGAGATCGCGCTCGACAGCGTCACCTATCTGCCGATCACGGATACGACGGTGCGGCTGGCGAACCTGCAATCGGGCGACATCGACATCGCCAACCGCGTCGCGGCCACCGACCTGAAGCAGCTGGAGGGGTCGGACAGCATCGACATCGAACAGGCGGTGTCGCTGGGATATCAGGGGATCACGTTCAACGTGGGCAACGGCGACAAGGGCGACAACCCCTGGGGCAACGACGCGCGCCTTCGGCGGGCGTTGAGCCTGGCCATCGGGCGGGACATCATCAATCAGGTCGTGTTCGACGGCAACTTCCGGCCGGGCAACCAGCCCTTCCCGGATACCTCGCCCTGGTACGACGCCGATTATCCGCTGCCCGAGCGCGACGTGGAGGCGGCGCGCGCCCTGCTGGAGGAGGCAGGATACGGCGACGGCGTCGCGCTGGAGGTGCAGGTGCCCAACCGGCCCGAGAACCTGCAGCTGATGCAGGTGATCCAGTCGATGGCGTCGGAAGCGGGGATCGACGTGTCGCTGACCTCCAAGGAGTTCGCCACCATGCTGAACGACCAGACGGCGGGCGACTTCACGGCGAGCCAGGTCGGCTGGTCCGGCCGGATCGACCCTGACGGCAACATCCATCAGTTCGTCACCACGGGCGCGGGTCTGAACGATGCAGGCTATTCCAACGAGGAGGTGGACCGCCTGCTGAACGAGGCGCGGACCCTCGCGGACGAGGGCGAGCGCAAGGCGCTCTACGACCAGGCGCGCGCGATCCTGCAGGAGGAGGCGCCCATCGTGTACCTCTATCACGACACCTGGATCACCGGGCTGGACAAGTCGGTCGAGGGCTTCGTGCCCTATCCCGACGGGATGATCCGGCTGGAAGGCGTCACCCTGAACGCGGACTGATCGTCCGGGGGCCGCGCGGCGCATGTCCGCGCGGCCCGCATCCTGCGGAGCCGCCATGCTGTCCTTCATCCTGCGCCGTATCCTGATCGCGATCCCGACGATCCTGCTGATCTCGGTCTTCGTCTTCTCGCTGCAAAAGCTGCTGCCGGGCGATCCGGTTCTCGCCATGGCGGGCGAGGAGCGGGACCCCGAGGTCATCGCCTTCCTGCGCGAGAAGTACCGCCTGAACGACCCGATCCCGGTGCAATACGCGCATTGGGTCGGCAACGCGGTGCGGGGCGATCTGGGGATGTCGCTGCGGACCAACCAGCCGGTGCTGGAGCTGATCGGGGAAAAGCTGCCGGTGACGATCCAGCTGGCCACGATGGCAATGATCTTCGCCATGGGTATCGGCATTCCGGCGGGCATCCTGTCGGCGGTCCGCAAGGGCACGGTGACGGATTACGTGGCGAACGTGGTGGCGTTGTCGGGCCTGTCGATCCCGAACTTCTGGCTGGGCATCATGCTGATATTGCTGGTGTCGGTGAAATGGCAGTTGTTGCCGGCCTCGGGATACGTGCCCTTTGCCGACGATCCGTGGCGGTCGGTTCAGGTGATGCTGATGCCTGCCTTCGTGCTGGGCACGGCGTTGGCGGCGACGCTGATGCGGCATACGCGCTCGGCCATGCTGACGGTGCTGACGTCGGATTACGTGCGCACCGCGCGCGCCAAGGGTCTGAGCGAGCGGCGGGTCATCCTGAAACACGCGTTCCGCAACGCGCTGACGCCCATCGTCACGCTGTCGGCGCTGCTGTTCGGCGAGTTGATCGCGGGGGCGGTGCTGACCGAGCAGATCTTCACCATTCCGGGCTTCGGCAAGCTGGTCGTCGATGCGGTGTTCAACCGCGACTACGCCGTGGTGCAGGGGATCGTGCTGGTGACGGCGGTGGGGTTCATCGTGATGAACCTGCTGGCGGATGTCGCCTATGTCCTGCTCAACCCGCGACTGAGGAGCCAGACATGAGCCGGGCCGCCACCCCCGTCACCGCCGATGCCATAAGCGCGCGCGATCCCGTTCTGGACCGGAAGCCCGAAAGCCGCGTCTGGAAGAAGTTCCGCAGCCATCGCAGCGCCATGCTGGGCGGGGTTCTCGTGGCGTTCTTCGTCGGCATGGCGATCCTGGCGCCTGTCCTGCCCATTCCCGATCCGGCTGCGACCGATTGGGGCGCGGTCCGGCAGGCGCCGTCGGCGGCACACTGGCTGGGCACCGACGAGATCGGCCGCGATGTCCTGTCGCGCATGATCTGGGGCGCGCAGGCCTCGCTGCTGGCGGGTGTGGTGTCGGTGCTGATCGCGGTCGCGCTGGGCGTGCCCTTCGGTATCGTCGCGGGGTATTTCGGCGGCTGGACGGATGCGGTGATCTCGCGCTGCACCGAGGCGCTGCTGGCCGCGCCGTTCCTGATCCTGGCGATTGCGCTGGCGGCGTTCCTCGGGCCGTCGCTGACCAATGCGATGATCGCCATCGGCATCTCGGCCACGCCGCTGTTCATCCGCCTGACGCGCGGACAGGTCCTGTCGGTCGCGGCGGAAGATTACGTCGACGGGGCGCGGGCCATCGGGTTGCCGACGCGCAAGATCCTGACGCGCTACATCCTGCCCAACATCCTGCCGCCTGTCCTGGTGCAGGCCACGCTGACCATCGCGACCGCGATCATCGCGGAGGCCTCGCTGTCGTTCCTGGGGCTGGGGCAGCAGCCGCCGGCGCCGAGCTGGGGGTCGATGCTGAACACGGCCAAGAACTTCCTCAATCAGGCGCCGTGGATGGCGCTCTGGCCCGGTGTCGCGATCTTCCTCGTGGTGCTGGGGTTCAACCTTCTGGGCGACGGGCTGCGCGATGCGCTGGACCCGCGCGAACAATGACCTGTCGGAGAACCGCATGACCGCTTTCACCACCCGCCCCGAGATCCGCGGCACCTTCGGGGTCGTCACCTCGACCCACTGGATCGCCTCCTCCGTCGGCATGTCGGTGCTGGAAAAGGGCGGCAACGCCTTTGACGCGGCGGTGGCCACGGGGCTGGTGCTGCAAGTGGTCGAGCCGCATCTGAACGGGCCGGCGGGCGACCTTCCGGCGATCTTCCACAGCGTGAAGACCGGCAATGGCGTGATCGCGGCGCAGGGGCCCGCGCCCGCCGCGGCCACGATCGAGCATTACCGGGGGCTGGGGCTGGAGCTCATCCCCGGGTCGGGGCTTCTGTCCACGGTGGTGCCCGGCGCCTTCGACGGCTGGATGCTGATGCTGCGGGACCATGGAACGATCACCCTGCGCGAGGCGCTGGAGCCTGCCGTCTTCTATGCGCGGCACGGTCATCCGATGCTGCCGCGCGTGGCCGACACGATTTCCGGGCTGGCCAGATATTTCGCCGACGAATGGCCCAGTTCCGCCGAGGTCTGGACGCCCGAGGGTGCCGCGCCCGAGGCACACGCTTTGTTCCGCAATCCGGGTGTCGCCGATACCTACGACCGTTTGACCCAAGCGGGCGAGGCTGCGGGCGGGGACCGGGTTGCGCAGATCGACGCGGCGCGGTCCGAGTGGGCCGAGGGGTTCGTGGCCCAAGCGATCTTCGACTATCTGAAGGACGCCGAGGTTCACGACGTGTCGGAGCGTCGGAACAGGGGTGTTCTGGCGCCCGAGGACATGGCCGGGTGGCGCGCGTCGTTCGAGGCACCGCTGAGCTATGACTACCACGGCTGGACCGTTCACAAGACGGGACCGTGGGGGCAGGGGCCGGTGCTGTTGCAGGCGCTGGCGATCCTGAAGCACTTCGACCTGGCCGCGATGGACCCGATGGGCGAGGAGTTCGTGCACACGGTGATCGAGGCGATCAAGTTGGCCTATGCCGACCGCGAAGCCTATTATGGCGACCCCGACCACAGCGAGGTGCCCACGGAGCACCTGCTGTCGGATGCCTACAACGCCGACCGCGCGGCGCTGATCGGGCGGGACGCATCGATGGAGCAGCGGCCCGGCCGGGTGCCGGGGTTCGAGCATCTGGCCGATGCCTACGTCGCCCGCGCGGCACGCGACTTCCAGGTGGCGCAGGTCGGCGCGCAGGAGCCGACGATGGCGCATTTGACCGACCGCAAGGGCGACACGGTGCATCTGGACGTGATCGACCGCTGGGGCAACTGCGTCTCGGCCACGCCTTCGGGCGGGTGGCTTCAGTCGAACCCGATCATTCCGGGGCTGGGGTTCCCGCTCAACAGCCGGGCGCAGATGTTCTGGCTGGAGGAGGGGCTGCCCACGTCGCTGGCGCCCGGACGCCGGCCGCGCACGACGCTGACGCCGACACTGGCCGAGAAGGACGGCGCGCGGCTTGTCTTCGGGACACCGGGCGGCGACCAGCAGGACCAGTGGCAACTGGTATGGTTCCTGCGCTTCGTCCATCACGGGCTGGACCTGCAGCAGGGGATGGACGCGCCGCTGTTCCATTCGATGCACTTCCAGGGGTCGTTCTTTCCCCGCGCGGTCGCCACGGGCGAGATGATGGTCGAGCCGAACGTGACCCCGGGCACCATCGACGGGCTGCGCGCGCGGGGGCACAGGGTCACGGTGGCCGAACCCTGGACCGTCGGGCGCCTGACGGCGGCGCTTCGGCAGGCGGATGGCGTGCTGTCGGCGGCGGCGACGCCGCGCCTGATGCAGGCCTATGCGGTGGGGCGCTGAGGTGACGTATTCCATCATCGGCCGCGACGGGCGCACGGGCGAGATCGGCGTGGCCGTCGCCTCGCGCTTCTTTGCCTGCGGCGCGCTGGTGCCCCACGTCGGGCCGCGCACGGCGGTGGCCACGCAGGCCTTCGTCAACCCGCTCTGGGGGGTCGAGGGGCTGCGGCGGCTGGAGGCGGGCGAGATGGCCGGCGAAGTGCTGGCCGACTTCGTGGCGCGCGACGGGGGGCAGGCGATCCGCCAATGTCACATGATGGATGCCACGGGGCGGATCGCGGCGCATACCGGCGCGGATTGCGTTGACTGGGCCGGGCATCGCACCGGCGGGGACCATTCGGTCGCGGGCAATATGCTGGTGGGGCAGGCGGTGATCGACGCGACGTTCGAGACGTTCGCCGACCGGAACGATCTGGACCTGCCGCATCGACTGCTGGCCGCCATGCGCGCGGGCGAGGCGGCGGGCGGCGACCGCCGTGGGCGACAGGCGGCGGGGCTGAAGGTCCACCGGGGGCAGGCCTATGCCCATCTAGACCTGCGGGTGGACGACCACGGCGACCCGTTGTCGGAGCTGGACCGATTGCTCGACGTCGCGGCGGAGCGGTATCTGCATCTGGTGGATGCCTTGCCGACGGAGGAGGATTTCTCGGGCGCGACAGACCGCGCGCCCATCGATGCGGCCATCGTCGCCGACGAACGCCGCCGCCGCGAGGCAGGGCGCGCAAGCCGGTCGCTGGCCCGGCCGGGCGGGGTCTGAGGCATGGACGGCGTCGCGGCCGACCTGCTGTGGACGATCGCCGGGCCTGCGGTCGCGGCGGGCATCGCGGGCGGCGTGCTGGCCGGGCTTCTGGGGGTCGGCGGGGGCATCGTGATCGTGCCCGCGCTCTACTTCGCACTGTCGATCACGGCGATGGACCCGGCGCTGGTGATGCAGGTGGCGGTGGGCACGTCGCTTGCGACCATCGTGTTCACCTCGCTCAGTTCGGCGCTGGGGCATTGGCGCAAGGGGGCCATCGACGTGGGCCTGTTGCGGCTCTGGGGGCCGTCCATCCTGATCGGGGTCGTCGCGGGTGGCATCCTCGGGGGGCTGGTTTCGGGGTTCGCGCTGATCGCGGTCTTTGCCACGGTGGCGCTGCTGGTGGCGGGGGACATGATCCTGCGCGGGGGCGGGGGCACCGACGCGCCGCGCAGCTTTTCACGCCCGGTCTGGGCGGGGCTGGGGGTGTTGGCCGGAGCGATTTCGGCCATGATGGGCATCGGCGGCGGCACCGTCTGCGTGCCGCTTCTGAACTTCCTCGGTTACGACATCCGCCGGGCGGTGGGCACGTCGGCGGCCATCGGGTTCATCATCGGACTGCCGGGGGCCATCACCTACATGGTCACGGGGCTGGGAACCGCCGGTCTGCCACCGTTTTCGGTGGGTTATGTGAACCTGGTCGCGGCGGCGATCATCATACCGCTGACCGTGACCTTCGCCCGCGTCGGCGTCGCGCTGGCGCACCGCATCCCCCGCCGGGCCCTGCGGCTGAGCTTCGGGGTGTTCCTGCTCATCACCTCGGGGCGCATGTTCGTCGACCTGTTCGCATCGGTTTCGGCATGAGCGTCGCGCGGTGGGAGGACGAGCTTGCCGCCCGCCTGGCGCGGGCCATCACGGCGGGGGACATCCTGACCGACGGCCGCCTGCCGTCCGAGCGGGAGTTGTCGACCCGCTTCGACGTGAGCCGCGCACGGCTGCGGATCGCGCTCGACGCGCTGGAGGCGGGGGGCCTCATCTATCGCAGGCAGGGCAAGGGCACCTTCGCCGCGCCGCCCACCGTCACGTCGGGCGGGCGGCTGGACCGGCTGGCGCGCGAGGTGACGCCGCAGGACATCATGGAAGTGCGGCTGGAGATCGAGCCGGCACTGGCCGCGCTGGCCGCGAGCCGTGCGACCGACGAGGAGCTGGACCGGCTGCGGCAACTGACGGACGCGACCCGCGACCTGAAGGACCGCGCGGCCTATGAGCGGGCGGACGAGGCGTTCCACTACCGCATCGCCGTCGCGTCGCGGAACCCGCTGTTCCTGCAGGTCTACGATTCGATCCGCACTGTCCGCAAGCTGGCGTCCTGGGGCATGGTGCGGGAGGAAAGCCATTCGCCCGAGGTCATGACCCGCTTCGGCGACCAGCACGCGCGCCTGTTCGACACCATCGCGGCGCGCGACATGGCGGGCGCCGCGGGCGAGATGGAGCGGCACCTGATGGACGTGCACCGTGTCGTCACGCGCGGCGTGCACCGCATCGGCGCGCTCGCCCGCGACGGCGGCTGAGAACGGAGCGGTGGCAACCCCCGCGAGGATCGTTCCGGAACGACGGATGGTCTGCGTCGAAGGAATCAGTTCAGGACCGATACGTCGATGAATGGTGATCTGTCGTCGGGCAAGAAGCCTGTTTGTATCAACAGGGCATCGGTCGGTGGGGTTGGCGCGTTGCGGAGCCTGTTCCGGCGGCTTTCGGACGGCATGGGGCTGGCCGGGGCTACGGGCTGTCCACGTTGCTGAGCGGATCGGACGCGACCGGGGCCGAGCGGCTGCGACGTTCAAGAAGATGGGAGAGCAATGCAACGACCCGATGATCGTGATTTCATAGTTCCGAAGGGGCGGCTGCTGGGTGCCGGCCGGCGTGATGATGGGCCCCCTGTCCGGGCAGGGGGGCATTGACGGGGTGGGAACCGCTCGATCGGCTACGCAATAAGGGAGGGCCTCCTCGCGGGCCATCCTGACGCAAGAAAGGGCAGGTCGCCGCTGGAATCAGGTGCCTATCCGGATCTTCGTCAGCGGCCGGTTCAGGGTGCGGCAGCGGGTCGGCACAGGCTCGGACATGCGACCCGGCCATGACACCGGACTCGCAATGTGAATCCCGGACAGGCTTCGGGCAACAGAGTCCTCAATGGCCTATCCCTCGGGTCATCATCGCCTGGATCCTCTCTTCGATGAGGGCGACCCCAGGGGCGATGCGATCCTGCTCGATCGAAGAATAGCCCAGCCGGAACCATTCCGTGGGCCCGTCCGATCCGTGGAAAAACGGGCCACCGGGTTCGATCAGCACGCTGTCTTCGATCAGGGCCCTGGCCAGCCTGTCGGAATCGAGCCCGTCGGGTCCCCGCACCCAGAGACAGGAGCCACCGGACACGTTCGTCTCCACGATGCTCAGGCTGGTGCCGGCCAGGGCCGCCCGAAGCGCGGCCTGCCGCGCGGCGTAGGTCGACCGCATGTTCCGTATCTGCCGATCATA
Organism: Jannaschia rubra; assembly: GCF_001403735.1. Classification (GTDB taxonomy): domain Bacteria; phylum Pseudomonadota; class Alphaproteobacteria; order Rhodobacterales; family Rhodobacteraceae; genus Jannaschia; species Jannaschia rubra. Next base: position 112,974 of record NZ_CXPG01000012.1, on the reverse strand, counting down.
GTGACCCAGCGAGAGAAAATAGGCGGCGGCGCGCTGCAAGTGCCCCGGAGGATGGCGCAGGATCATGGACGCCAGTTCGCGGGCCTCCGCGATGATCTCTGCCGGACCGACGAGATACCCCAGGCGCAGACCCGGAAACATCACCTTCGAAAAGCTTCCGACATAGAGCACCCTGCCTGCGCGGTCATATGACTTGAGCGCCGGACCCGGGGCCGCCAGAAAGCTCATTTCGGCGTCATAGTCGTCTTCGACGATCACAAAGTCCTCACGTGCCGCCTTCTGGAGGAGATCCTTGCGTCGCGTCGTCCTCATCGTGACGCCGGTCGGGGATTGGTGGCTCGGGGTGACGAAAACCGCGCGCGTTCCCGGCGGGATGTCCTGTGGTGGCAGGCCATTGTCATCCACCTCGACCGTCGTGACGTCGGCGCCGCACCACCGCAGCGCGTGGATCGTATCGGGGTAGCCCGGGTTCTCGCAGACCGCCCTGAGCGGCGTCGGACCCCTGCTCAGCAGTTCGACGACGAGCCAGAGAGCGTTCTGCGCACCGACAGTCACCAGGATCTCGTCGGAAGTCGCCGATATCCCGCGACGCGGCAGGGTGCGCGTCCGGATGTAGGTGACGAGCAGAGGATCGTCCGCCGAGACGAAATCCCCGGCCATGTCGTCGAAGTCCCTGTGACCCGTCGCCTGATGCAGGCATTCGCGCCAGGCCCTGCGATCGAAGAGCCTGGTATCGAGCTGACCGTATAGGAAGGGATACCTGAACTTGCGCCAGTCGGTCCTCTTGCGGATCGCGCGGCGATCACGGAGGGGCTGGGCTAGAAAGGTGCTCCAGTCGACCGTGCCGGCAGGCTTCGCCGATGCATCGGCGCTCCGGGCGAGCTGGTCCGACTCGACCTCGGCCACGACATAGGCGCTCCGATCCTTGGCGTTCAGATAGCCCTGCGCCACAAGCTCCTGATAAGCCAGCGTGACGGTCATTCGTGCGATCCCGAGATGTCTCGCCAGGCCACGCGAGGAGGGCATCCGCGCGCCGGTGTGGATCAATCCCGAAAGGATCGAGCCTACCACGACTTCCCGGATCTGCGCCTGCAAGGATCTCGGCGAGTTTCGGTCGAGAAAGAAGATCTCGGCGGGGATCCGCGTGCTGGCCATAAAGAGGATCGTCGCCTGCGATCTGGTCTAAGTCAAAGTCTAAAGTGGCCCTAAGGCTCGACCCGAACCATCCGTTAACACCGTTAAGAGTTACGTAGCGTCCGTTTTGCCGACGGCACCGGACACTTGCGTGGACACAAAACTAAACTGGGAGGTTTACATGAACATCAGGACTCGATTGGGCTCGTTTGCAGTCAGCGCCGCGGCTGCACTGCTTTTGACGACCGGAGCCGTCAACGCGAAGAACTTCAAGATCGCGCTCGGGGACAGCGCCGGATCGGCGCAGGAAGCGCTTGGCAAGGCTTTCGTCGCTGCCTTGGAGGAGAAGTCCGGCGGTGCGCATACCGGGGATCTGTTTCTGAACGGCCAGCTCGGGTCGGAGCAGGATACGGTGAACGAAGCGGCCATGGGCACGCTCGACATGTCGATCCTCGCGATCAACAACGTCACGCCGTTCTCGCCCACCGTCGGCATCCTGACGCTGCCCTACGTGATCCTGAGCCTGGAGGAGGCGGAGACGCTGACCCAGGGCGCTATCGGCGATGAGTTGACGGCGAACACGATCGAGGATGCCGGTGTCCGGATCCTTGGATGGAGCTACACGGGGTTCCGCCGCCTGACGAACTCGGTTCGGCCGGTCGAGACGGTGGAAGACCTTCAGGGGTTGGTCATCCGGGTCCCGAAGAACGAGATCATGATCGCGACCTACAACGCCTGGGGCGTCAACCCGACGCCGATGGCCTGGGCCGAGACTTTCGCCGCGCTTCAGCAGGGCGTCGTGGACGGGCAGGACAATCCGTATCTGACCATCAACGCGATGAAGTTCGACGAGGTCCAGACCTATATCACGGACATCCGGTACATCTTCTCGCTCGAGCCGCTGGTGATCTCGGAGCAGGTCTTTCAGGACCTTTCCGAGGAGGACCAGCAGATGTTGATCGAGGCCGGCAAGGAGGCGACGCTGGTGTCGGCCCAGTTCCTGCGCGATCAAGAGGAGGCCATCAAGGAGCGTCTCACCACTGAAGGCGGCATGGAAATCACCCAGCCGGCCAACAACGAGGAGGAATTCATCAGCCTCGCCACGGAGGCCGTCTGGCCCCAGTTCTACGACAGCATCGGCGGCATCGAGAAGATGAACGAAGTCCTGGCCATTCTGGGACGCGATCCGGTCGAATGATCTGATGGAAACCGGGAGGGGCGTGCCTTGCGCGCCTCCCGACATCTTGGGGGGGATGCGATGCGTGGTTTCTGGTACGTTGTGAACAACATCGAGAGCTTTGTCAGCCGGGCACTGCTTCTGACTTTCGTCTGCCTTCTCTTCACTCAGATCGTTGCCCGCGAGGTCTTCGGGTTTTCCATTTCCTGGATCGAGGAACTCTCGGTCTACATGTTCGTATGGTTCGTCTTCTTCGGCGCAAGCCATGCTGCGAAGATGGGCGCCCATAACCGCGTGACGTTTCAGTTCAGGATGCTGCCGGCCAAGGTCGTCCGATACATCGAGGCCTTCGCCGATCTCTTCTGGATCAGTTTCAACGTCTATTTCATCTATCTGGCGATCGACTTCATATTCAACCGCATGAACCGGTTCCAGTCGTCGCAGACGATGGGGTTCCATCTGAGCTATGTCTACATCGCTTTGCCGATCGCCTTCACGCTCATGACGATCCGCATTCTTCAGGTGAATTATCGCAGGATCGTCGTCGGCGAAGATGTCACCGATCCCGACAAGATCGACCTGGACGAAATCCGCGATGAAATGCAGCGCGGCCACGACGACCCGAATGGTCGCGTGGGCTGAGGAGAGATCATGGAAGTTTCAATCGTCTCCGTCCTGTTCGGCTCGTTCATCGCGCTGCTGCTCATCGGGGCGCCGATCACGGTGGCACTCGGTGTCGCATCGCTGCTCTCGATCATCTATCTTGGCGACAACCCGATCAAGATCGTCCAGATCGCCTTCACCTCGGTCGCCTCATTTCCGCTGATGGCGCTTCCGGCTTTCATCCTGGCTGGCGCACTCATGGAAGCCGCGGGAATATCGAGACGCCTGATCAACGTGGCCGAAAGTTTCGCGGGTCCCTTCACGGGCGGTATCTCGGCCGCGACGGTGATGGCGTGTCTCTTTTTCGGCGCGATCTCCGGCTCCGGGCCGGCGACGACGGCCGCGGTGGGCATGTTGATGATCCCCGCGATGATCCAGCGCGGCTATGACAGGGGCTATGCTTCGGCCGTCACCGCATCGGCGGGTGGCCTGGGGATCGTCATTCCCCCGTCGATCCCGATGGTCATCTTCGGCATCGCCGCCCTCGGCATGCCGGCTCCGCCGGAAGCCGTCGAAAAGTTCGGCACCTTCCAGACCGTCTCGATCTCCAAGCTCTTCATCGCGGGCTTCATTCCGGCCTTCATCATCGCGGGCAGCCTTCTCATCCTGAACTACTTCATGAGCAAGAAGCGAGGCTACACGGGATCCGCGGACGGCTGGTCCGCACGTCAGATCTTCTGCGAACTGTACCGGGGGTTCTTCGCGCTCATGGCGCCGGTCGTCATCCTGGGCGGGATCTACACGGGCTTCTTCACACCGACCGAGGCCGCGATCATCGCGATCTTCTACACGCTCGTTGTCGGCGCGTTCATATACCGCGAACTCACATGGGAATCGCTCAACCGGTCTCTGGAGACGACGACCTGGCTGACCGGACGCGTGCTGCTGATCCTGTTCACTGCGACGGTGTTCGGTCGTCTGCTGGTGGAGAACCGGATCCCCGCGATCATCGCCGATGGGATGCTGTCGCTTACGGACAACATCTACTTCATCTGGGGCCTTCTGATCGTGTTCCTGCTCTTTGTCGGAATGTTCATGGAGACGCTGGCGGCCATTCTGATCCTGGTGCCCGTGATGCTGCCCGTCGCCTACAGCGTCGGTATCGATCCTATCCATTTCGGCGTGGTGATGATCTGCACCCTCGGCATCGGGTTCCAGACCCCGCCATTGGGGGAGAACCTGTTCATCGCATCAGGGATCTCGAATATCTCGATCGAGGAGATCTCCCTTCGCGCGCTGCCCTTCGCGGCCGTCAACACCATCGCCATCTTCGTCATCGCGTTCTTCCCGGAGCTCTCGCTCTGGTTGCCACGCCTGTTTGGCTATTAGACCGCAAGAGGTATCCTGCCATGAAAGTCTCGATCACAAACATTCTCTTCGCGACGAGCCTGTCGCCGAGCATGAAGTTCGCGATGTGCTACGCTGCGGAATTGGCGCGGATGACGAACGCCGAGATCCACGTCCTGCATGTGATCGAGCCGCTTTCGGACGATGCGCGCGTCACGCTGGAAATGTTCGTCCTGAATTCGAGTACGCGCAAACAGGCGCTCGAACGGCGGGCGGACATGCAAAAGCAGGTTCTGAACCAGCGGCAGGACGAATTCTGGGACGCGGTCGAGGCGGAGGACAAGCATGTCCGGGACCGGATCACCTCGATGGAGGTCATCGAAGGGAATCCGGCCGATGTGATCCTGCGCCGTGCAAAGGAACTCGGCTGCGACATGATCGTCATGGGCGCGCACGATCACGCTTTCACGCATACCTTCCTTGGAACCGTCTCGAAGCGCGTCCTGCGCCGCTCGAACATCCCGACCCTCATCGTCCCTCACCCAAAGACGCCATAACCGTCTGAATTCACTACAGGAGAATTGCCATGACTTCCTCGCTCACCGCGCAGGACCTGTCGGACACGTTCGATGCCTTCAATCGCCACGACATCGATGGCGTGATGAAACATTTCGCCGATGACGCGGTGTTCTACACCGTCGGCGGAAGCGAAGCCTACGGCACCCGGATCGAAGGGGCCGAAGATATCGCCAAGGCTTTCTCGGCGGTCTGGGGCGGAATGTCTGACGCGCATTGGGATCACCACAGCCATTTCGTTCATGGCAACCGTGCCGTTTCGGAATGGACGTTCTCGGGCACCGGGGCCGATGGCATGCGCGTCGAAGCCGAAGGGGCGGATCTCTTCACGCTTCGCGACGGCAAGATCGTCGTGAAGCAGGCGCTTCGCAAAGCACGTCCTCCCTTCAAAGCCTGAGCGTCACCCATCATCGGGAATTTGTCATGCCCTATCGTCCCAAACATTGGCCCAAGGCCAGCTACGATCCGAAATACGACCCGATCGTGGACCGCGGTCCCGGTCACAACCGCGACTATGCACCGACCTACTGGATCGGTACGGCCGGGGCACCGCCCGAAGATGACGGCCCCATCTCGGACGACATAGACGTCGATCTGGCCATCATCGGGTCGGGCTATACCGGGTTGTCCTGTGCGATTCATGCAGCGCGCGACCACGGTCTGCGGACCGCGGTGCTGGAGGCGAATACGGTGGCCTGGGGATGCTCGACCCGGAACGGCGGGCAGGCTCAGTTCTCGGCGGGGCGGCTCAAGCGCTCGCAGTGGGTCCAGCGCTGGGGCGAGGACACCGCGAAGAAGCTCCATGCCGAGATCATGGAGGGTTTCGATGTCTTTCGCGAATTGATCGCATCGGACGAAGTGGATTGCGACCCTCAGGAAGGCGGGCACTACTACATCGCCCACAAGCCCGGCGTGCTTCCGAAGCTGAAACAGGAATGCGACCTTCTGAACAACATGTTCGGCTATCGCGCCAGGATGTTCACGCGCGAAGAACTGCATGAACAGCATGTGAAGGATCAGGAAGCCGGCGGGGCCATGTGGGAGCCGGACGGTGTCTGCATCCATGCCGCCAAGCTGGCCTTCGGATACATGAAGCTGGCCCGCAAGGCCGGCGCGACGATCCATCCCGGCAGCCCCGTTCTGGGCTGGAAGAACCGCAACGGCGTGTATCACCTCACCACGCCCGGCGGGATCGTGCGCGCCAGGTCGGTGGCCCTGGCAACGGCCGGGTATACGCCGCCGGGCCTCGACAAGCGCACCAGCCACAGGCTGATGCCGATCCTGTCGAACTCCATGGTGACCCGCCCGCTCGACGCGGCCGAGAAGGAGGCCTGCGGCTTCCAGACGAAATCGCCGCTCACCGACACGCGGACGCTGCGCCACTATTACCGCTTCCTTCCCGACGACCGGGTGCAGATCGGAGGGCGAAGCGCGATCACCGGGAAGGATGCGGAGAACCCGAAGCATCTGGACCTGCTTCGTACCGGCCTGGCGCGCAAGTTCCCGGCGCTCGAGGGGATCGATCTCGACTACTCCTGGTGGGGTTGGGTCGATGTCAGCCACGACATGATGCCGCGCATCTTCCAGCCCGATCGGTCCGAGTCGATCTTCTATGCGATGGGCTACGGCGGCAACGGGGTGATGTACTCCGCGCAGGCCGGTCGGCGCATGGCGCAGATGGTCGCCGGCGAAGGCAAGGATCTCGATCTGCCGATCTTCACCTCCGAGCTGCCGAGCCATGGCGTCCTGACGCCGTTCCGCCGGCTGGGGCAGCAGATGATGTACCGATGGTACTGGTTCAACGATGAAGTCAGAAAAGCCTGACCCGTCCGGTCAGATGTTGAATGGAAAAGGACATACGACATGAAAATGACGACTGAAGAAGCCTTCATCAAGGTTCTGCAGATGCACGGAATCGAGCATGCTTTCGGCATCATCGGTTCGGCCATGATGCCGATTTCCGACCTGTTTCCGGATGCCGGCATCACCTTCTGGGACTGCGCGCACGAGACGTCGGGCGGCATGATCGCGGATGGTTATACCCGTGCCACCGGCAAGATGAGCATGGCGATCGCCCAGAACGGCCCCGGCATCACGAACTTCGTCACGCCCATCAAGACCGCCTATTGGAACCACACCCCGCTTCTTCTGGTCACGCCGCAGGCCGCCAACAAGTCGATCGGCCAGGGCGGCTTCCAGGAAATGGAGCAGATGGCGCTCTTCAAGGACTGCGTGGCCTACCAGGAGGAGCTGCGCGACCCCTCGCGGATCGCCGAGGTCCTCAACCGCGTGATCGAGAACGCCTGGCGCCTGTCGGCCCCGGCGCAGATGAACATCCCGCGCGACTACTGGACCCAGGTGATCGATATCGAGATGCCGCAGATCATCCGGCTGGAGCGTCCCGCCGGCGGCCAGGATGCGGTGAAGGCGGCTGCAAAGCTGCTGAGCGAGGCCAAGTTCCCGGTGATCCTGAACGGTGCGGGCGTCATCCTCTCGGGCGCGATCGATGCGAGCCGCGAACTCGCCGAACGGCTGGATGCGCCGGTGGCGTGCAACTATCAGCACAACGACGCTTTCCCGGCCTCGCATCCGCTGGCCGTCGGGCCGCTGGGCTACAACGGCTCCAAGGCTGCGATGCAGTTGATCGAGAAGGCCGACGTGGTTCTGGCCCTTGGCAACCGCCTCAACCCGTTCTCGACCTTGCCAGGGTACGGGATCGACTACTGGCCCAAGGACGCCAAGATCATTCAGGTCGATATCAATTCCGACCGGATCGGCCTGACCAAGAAGGTCGACGTCGCGATCCAGGGCGATGCGAAGAAGGTGGCCGAGGGCATCCTCGCGCATCTGTCCGACGATGCGGGCGACGCCGGGCGGCAGGAGCGACGCGACCTGATCGGACAGACGAAATCCCGCTGGGCGCAGGAACTCAGCTCGATGGACCATGAGGACGATACCGACGAAGGCGTCGACTGGAACGAGCGTGCCCGCGAGCGCGAGCCCGACCGCATGTCTCCGCGGCAAGCCTGGCGTGCGATCATGTCGGCCATGCCGGACGATGCGATCATCAGCTCGGATATCGGCAACAACTGCGCCATCGGCAACGCCTATCCGGGCTTCGAGAAGGGCCGGAAGTATCTGGCACCGGGCTTGTTCGGCCCGTGCGGATACGGTCTTCCCGCGATCCTGGGGGCCAAGATCGGCTGCCCCGACGTGCCGGTGATCGGCTTTGCGGGCGACGGCGCCTTCGGCATTTCGATGAACGAGATGACCGCCTGCGGTCGCGGCGACTGGCCGGCGATCACCATGGTCATCTTCCGGAACTACCAGTGGGGGGCCGAAAAGCGGAACACGACCCTCTGGTTTGACGACAACTTCGTCGGCACCGAGCTGAACAAGGGCGTGAACTACGCCAAGGTCGCCGAAGGCTGCGGCCTGAAGGGCGTGCAGGTGACCGGGATGGAAGAGCTGACCGAGGCCCTGCGCACCGCGGTGAAGGAGCAGATGGAGGATGGCATCACGACATTCATCGAGGTCGTGCTCAACCAGGAACTGGGCGAGCCATTCCGCCGCGACGCCATGAAGAAGCCGGTTTCCGTGGCCGGCATCGACAAGGCCGACATGCGTCCCCAGCAGGTCAGCTGATCGAACGGGGCCGGTGGAGACGCCGGCCCCCTTTTCCGCCTCGGACCGCTACCCGGTTCGGGGTTCGCGTGATCCTCACGCCGACAGTCAGGGCATTTCAGATGGCGCTATCCTTTTCACTGTTCGACAAATCGGGTGCGGACGTCCGCGCCTTCCTGTCGTCCCTCGCGCCCGGCTTCTTCGTTTCCGTGCTGATCGCCGTTTCGGCCGCGTTCCTTTCGGATCATTACGGTGTGCCGGCGATGCTCATGGCCCTTCTGCTGGGGATCGCATTCCACTTCCTCGCCGAGGAGGGACGCTGCGTCGAAGGCATCGCCTTTACCTCCCGCACCGTCCTTCGGATCGGCGTCGGATTGCTCGGCGCACGGATCAGCGTCGAACTTCTCATGGGGCTGGGTCTCGACCTGATCGGGCTGGTCGTGGCGGGGGTCATCCTGACCATTCTGTTCGGCTGGTTCGGGGCCAAGCTGCTCGGGCGCGGATGGCGCTTTGCGCTGCTGACCGGCGGATCGGTTGCGATCTGCGGCGCGTCGGCGGCGATGGCAATCGCGGCCGTCCTGCCGCGAAATGAGCAGTCCGAGCGGAACCTGATTTTCACGGTTCTGGCCGTCACCATGCTCAGCACGATCGCAATGGTCGCCTATCCGCTGATCGCGCAGGCTTTCGATCTCGACGACCTTTCCAGCGGCGTATTCCTGGGCGGCACCATCCACGATGTGGCGCAGGTGGTCGGGGCCGGCTTCTCCGTGTCCGAACAGACGGGCGAGACGGCCACGCTCGTCAAGCTGATCCGCGTCGCCATGCTGGCCCCGGTCGTCCTGGTCCTGTCGCTCGGCATTCGTCATTTCGTCGAGAACGCCGATCCCGGGACGAAGCGCCCCCCATTGGTGCCGTTTTTCGTGCTCTGTTTCCTCGCCTTCGCGGCGATCAACTCGATCGGTCTGATCCCCGCGGCCGTCTCGAACTTCATGGGTGACCTGAGCCGCTGGGCCCTGCTGATCGCGATCGCGGCCGTGGGCATGAAAACCTCGCTCCGCACGATGTTCGACGTCGGCGGTCAGGCCATCGTCCTTATCGTGGCCGAAACGGCCTTCATCGGGGCCTTCATCCTGGTCGGCATCAAGATACTGGGAGCTTGACTACGCCATGAACCACGTCATCGACTTCTCCGGCCCCCCTGCGCAGACGCGGGAACGCCGGCTGCGCGATCTGCCGGACCGTGTGATCTCGGGAGATCCGGAGCACGTGACCCATGTGTTCCACGACAACGACGGCCTGACCGCCGGCACCTGGACGAGTACGCCGGGAAAATGGCGTGCCTTCGAGGGGCGGGAGGAATTCTGCGTGATCCTCGCGGGCCACTGCCGCCTCATCTCCGACAACGGCACTGCGCGGGACTTCCACGCCGGCGACAGCTTTCTCATTCCCGACGGGTTCCGTGGCTATTGGGAAGTCGTCGAGACGACGACGAAGCACTTCGTCATCCGCTCTCGTCCCTGAGTCGCCCGAGACGCGGATGTCCCATCTTCAGGCCCTGTTCGATTCCGGTGCGCGGACGCCCCGGCGGATCGTCTTCGGCGAGGGAGCAGATCGGCCCGACCGACGACACCGCGGAGAGGTGGTGAACATCCAGGCAGGTGACGAATTCCGGCTTGGCTCCGGTTTCAACTCTATTCTCACCCGCCCAACCGCCTGTCCGGAGGGCACGAGGGAACGCGCTTGGAACATGCCGGGCCGGGTGCCTATTTGGATATCGGGGTGCTACGCCGCTCGTTCTTTCGAAGCCCCGATCATCGCGCTGGAGGTAGAAAAAACCCCGTCTCGGCCTCACCGCGCGACATGATGGAACACCTGGCTACGCCCGGAACCCACGGTCCCGCAGGCATCGAACGCAAGCAGCGCCTGATCGAGAAGGCCACCACCCTGAGCGAGAACCGCTTTCGCACGGCATCCGACGATCCTCCCCTGGAATCCCGTCTCCCTCGCCGCGGACGTCGGCGTAAGCGTCAGGCCACGGCCTTCTTAGCCGATGCCGACTTGAGCCACCGCCCCGCGAAAACGCCGATCAGCATGGCAGGCACGAAGATCAGCGTGCCGGGTGCCGCGAGGGGCAGGGCGGTCCAGGCGGGGCCGGGGCAGAAGCCGCCGATGCCCCAGCCCACGCCGAAGACCGCCGCGCCGGACAGAAGCGGCAGGTCGATCCGCGTGGCCGACGGGATGTCGAAATCCGCCATCAGCACCGGCCGCTCACGCCGCCAGGCCAGCCGGTAGCCCAGGAAGGCCGTCAGCGCCGCGCCCCCCATCACGAAGGCGAGGCTCGGGTCCCAGGCGCCGAAGACGTCGAGGAAGTTCAAGACCTTGGCCGGGTTTCCCATGCCCGAAAGGATGAGGCCCAGCCCGAAGACGAGGCCCGAGACGAAACCGAACAGCACCCGCATCAGACTGCCCCCCCGACCAGATGGCGCAGGACGAAGACCGCCAGCGCGGCGAAGACCATGAAGGTGACGACCGCGGCGAGCGAGCGGCCCGACAGGCGCGCGAGGCCGCAGACGCCGTGCCCCGATGTGCACCCCGACCCGAGCGAGGTGCCCACCCCGACCAGCAGCCCGGCCAGCGCCATCCCGCCCAGATTGTCGCTGACGGTCTGGACCGGCGCGGCGCCGGTGGCCAGCAGCCAGACCAGCGGCGCGGCCAGCAGCCCGCCGATGAAGGCGATCCGCCAGCCCCGGTCGCCCTGCGCGACGGCGCCTGCGGTGATGCCGACGATCCCGGCGATCCGGCCGAACAGCGCCATGACCATGACGGCGGACAGCCCGATCAGAACGCCGCCGCCCAGCGACAGCCAGGGGGTGAAATCGGTGGGTGTGACGGGCAGCATGGTGGACACTCCTTCTTCAGGCGATGGATCGGGCGGGCGGCTCGTCGGCGGCGCTCAGGGCGCATACGGCGGCGTGTTGCGACAGGAAGACCTGCCCGGTGAGGTCATCGAGGAAATGCGCGCGCTTCAAACGGTCCATGACCGGGCCCTTGACCTCGGACAGGTGCAGCTTCGTGCCCATCTCGTCCAGGCGCCGGTTGATCGCCTCCAGCGACTCCAGCGCGCTCAGGTCGATCTCATTGATCGCGGTGCATTGCAGGATGACATGGCGCAGCGCCTCGTCGCCTGCCACGCGGTCGAGGATGTGATCCTCCAGGAACCGGGCGTTGGCGAAATACAGGCTCTCGTCGACGCGCAGGGTGACGATGCTGGGGTCGGTCTCGACCGCGTGCCGATGGATGTTGCGGAAATGCTCGGTGCCGGGCACGCGGCCCACCTCGGCGATATGGGGGCGCGACGTGCGGAACAGGTAAAGCAGGATCGACACGGCCACGCCGCTCGACACGCCCGCCTCGACCCCGAAGATCAGCGTCACCGCCATGGTCGCCGCGACGGCGGTGAAATCGGCGCGCGAATAGGCCCAGCTACGCCGCAGGATGTCGAAGTCGACTAGGCTCAGCACCGCGACGATGATCGTGGCGGCCAGCGTGGCCGTGGGCAGGAAATGGATCAGCGGCGTCAGCGCCAGCGCCGCGATGGCGAGCCCGGCCGCCGTATAGGCCCCCGCCGCCGGGGTGCGCGCGCCCGCGTCGAAGTTGACGACCGACCGCGAGAAGCCCCCCGTCACCGGAAACCCGCCCGTGAAGGCCGCGCCCAGGTTCGCGGCGCCCAGCCCGATCAGTTCCTGATCGGGGTTCACGCGCTCGCGCTTTTTCGCGGCCAGCGTCTGCGCGACCGAGATGGACTCGACGAAACCGATGACCGAGATGAGCAGCGCCGGCAGGGCCAGCTGCCCGATCAGGCCCGGCGACAGGTCGGGCAGGGTCAGGGGCGGCAGGCTTTGCGGCACCGCGCCCACCACCGCCACGCCCCGCGCCGTCAGGTCCAGCAGCCAGACGGCCAGCGTCGTCGCCACCACCGCCGCGACCGGCCCGGCCTTGGTCGCCACATCGGCCAGCCGTGGCCCGAGGCCCATGCGGCGCAGCATCGGCTTCAGCCCTCGGCGCACCCAGAACAGGAAGGCGGTCGCCCCCGCGCCGATGACGAGCGTGGGCAGGTTCGTCTGCGTCAGGTTCCGCGCCAGCCCCTCCAGCAGCTCCACCACCGTATCCCCGCCACCGCCGATGCCCAGGATGTGCCGCAGCTGCCCCAGGGCGATGATGATGCCCGAGGCGGTGATGAACCCCGCGATCACCGGATGCGACAGGAAGTTCGCCAGAAACCCCAGCCGGAACAGCCCCATCGCCAGCAGGATGGCCCCCGACAGCGCCGCGAGCGTCAGCGCGGCGGTGGCATAGCCCACGGTCCCCTGCTCGGCCACCTGGCCCAGCGCGGCGGCCGTCATCAGCGACACGATGGCAACCGGCCCCACGGCCAGCGCGCGGCTGGTGCCGAACACCGCATAGAGCAGGATCGGAACGATCGACGCGTAGAGCCCCGCCTCCGGCGGCATCCCCGCCAGGAGGGCATAGGCCAGGGATTGCGGGATCAGCATGATCGTCACGATCACGGCCGCCAGCAGGTCGTCCGAAAACGTGTCGCGGCCGTAGCTGCGACCCCAGGTCAGGATGGGGAAATATCTGGCGATCCGGGTCATCTTGCAGCTTCTTCAGTTGCTCGGGGCGTCGGTCTGCTCGGGTTTGGCCATCCACTCGCGCCCCCGCAGCATCGCCTTCCAATAGATCGGCGGCAGGATCCGTTCCTTCAGCAGCCAGGCCGCCCGCGACGGACGGGTGCCGTCGATCAGCGCCCTGGGAAAGCTGGGCAGCAGCTTGCCGCCGTATCCGAACTCCGCCAGCACGATCTTGCCCCGCTCCACCGTCAGCGGGCAGGAGCCGTAGCCGTTGTATTGCGCGACGGCGGACTTGCCGTCGATGTCGGCGATCACGTTCTCGGCCACGGTCGGGGCCTGCACGCGCGCCGCGGCGGCGGTCTTGGCGTTGGGGGCGTTCATCACGTCGCCCAGCGACCAGACGTTGTCATGCGTCCGGTGCCGCAGCGTCGCCTGGTCCACGTCGACCCAACCGTCCGCGTCGGCGAGCGGCGAGACGCGGATGAAGTCGGGCGCGGCCTGCGGCGGGCAGACGTGCATCATGTCGAACTCGACCTCGATGCGGCGGACCTCCGCGTCGGGCGCCTTCACCTCGAAGACCGCGGTCTTGGCCGGGCCGTCCACCGACACGAGGTTGTGGAAGAAGTTGAGGCCGACGCCGTATTTCCCGACATACTCCATCAGGGCCGGGACGTATTCCTTCACCCCGAACAGCACGCCGCCGGCGGTGCTGAACTGCACGTCGATGTCGGCCAGCACGCCGCGCCGCGACCAGGCATCGCAGGACAGGTACATCGCCTTCTGCGGCGCGCCCGCGCATTTGATCGGCATGGGCGGCTGGGTGAAGATCGCGCGCCCGCCGCGCATCTCCTGCACCAGCTTCCAGGTATAGGGTGCCAGGTCGTAGCGGTAGTTCGAGGTGACGCCGTTGCGCCCCAGGGTGTCGATCAGCCCCTCGACCCGCCCCCAGTCGAGCTTGAGGCCCGGGCAGACGATCAGCCGCCGGTATTTTACCACCCGGCAGCCGTCCAGGATGACGGCGTCCTGATCGGGCTCGAAGGCGGCGACGGCGGCCTTGATCCAGCGGACGCCGTGGGGGATCAGCCCGGCCATGGTCTTGGCGGTCTCCTGCGGGTCGAAGATGCCGCCGCCGACCATGGTCCAGCCGGGCTGGTAGTAGTGCACATCGGCCGGGTCGATGATCGCGATGTCGAGGTCGCGGCGCCGGGCCGTCAGGCTCGCGGCGACGGCGATGCCCGCCGCGCCTCCGCCCACGATCACGATGTCATGGCTCGCGTCGGGCGCGTCGGTGGGCGTGCGGCCGCCGTTGGCGATGCGGCGGACGACGCCATTCATGTCATAGCCCGCAGCCTTGGTCGCACCCAGGATCTCGGCCGGCGACAGCCGGTCGGCCTGGCTCAGCGACCAGAGCGTCGCCGACCGCGTGCCGCTGCGGCAATAGGCCAGCACCGGGCCGGGCAACTCGTCGAGCGCCGCGCCGAAGGCGGCCGCGTCGGCGTCGCTGACCTTGCCGCCCGCGACAGGAATGTTCCGCACCTCGATCCCCTGCGCCCCGGCCGCCTGCGCGATCTCGGCGAAGGTCGGCTGGTCCGCGCCCTCGCCGTCGGGCCGGTTGCAGACGATGGACCGGAAGCCCCGCGCCTTCAGGTCCGCGACGTCCTCCGCCGCGATCTGGCCTGCCACGGACAGTCGTGGCGATATCTTGCTCGGCTCGATGGCCATGGCGTTTTTCATCCTTCGCTCAGAGACCGTTCACCGGCACCTTCAGCATCGGCCGGCCGTCCGCGTCGCGCGGCAGTTCGCCCGCCCGCATGTTCACCTGAAGCGACGGAATGATGAGCTTCGGCATTGCCAGCGTCGCGTCGCGATCGGTGCGGAAGCGGATGAACTCCTCCCGCGTCTTGCCGCCGCCCACATGGATGTTGTGGGCCCTTTCCTCGGCCACCGTCGTTTCCCAGGCGATGTCGCGCCCGTCGGGGCCGTAGTCGTGGCACATGAACAGCCGCATCTCGTCGGGCAGGGCCAGCACCTTCTGGATGCTGTCGTAAAGCTCGCCCGCATCGCCGCCGGGAAAATCCGCCCGCGCCGAGCCGCCGTCGGGCATGAACAGCGTGTCGCCCACGAAAGCCGCGTCGCCCATGACATGCACCATGCAGGCAGGGGTGTGGCCGGGGGTGTAGATCGCGAAGCACGCCATCTCGCCCACCTTGTAGGTGTCTCCATCCTTGAACAGCGCGTCGAACTGGCTGCCGTCGCGCTGGAACTCGGTGCCCTCGTTGAAGATCTTGCCGAAGGTCTCCTGCACCACCATGATCTTCTCGCCCACGCCGATCCGACCGCCCAGCCGCTCCTGGATGTAGGGCGCGGCGCTCAGGTGGTCGGCGTGGACATGGGTCTCGATGATCCAGTCCAGCGTCAGGCCGCGCGCCTCGATCTCGGCGATCAGGCGGTCGGCATGGTCATAGGTGATGCGCCCGGCGGCATAGTCGATGTCCATGACGCTGTCGACGACGGCGCAATGGTCGCTCGCCGGATCCTTGACGATACAGCTGATGGTATTGGTGGCCTCGTCGAAATGGGCCGAGACGTCGGGGTGGACCGACATGTCGATGGGATAGGTCATGGCGCTCTCCTGCGGCTCGGGGGGACGTGGTCGAACGGTCCTAGCGCAGGGGGCTTTCCGGTGTCGGTGACTTTGTCACGCAGGGCGGCGTTACCGCAGGGGGTTCGTCCGCCAGAGCTTCACCCGCAGGCCCCCGTGCGGGACCGGCGGGCCGGGGGGCAGCCATGGCAGGCCGGTCGCCTTGGCCAGATCGGCCTCCGTCGTGATCAGGCCCACGCGCCAGCCGCCGAACCGCTCCCGCAGCACCTGCCCCAATGCGCCGTGCAGACCGTAGAGCGGCTTCTTCGCGCCTACCCGCGTGCCATAGGGCGGGTTCACGATGACCAGCCCCGGCGGCCCCGCGGGCCGCGCGATGTCGCTGATCGCGCATTTGCGGAACTCGACCAGCGCGCCCACGCCCGCGCGCTCGGCATTGGCGCGCGCGGCACCGAAGGCGCCCGCGTCGCGGTCGGACCCGTGGAACCGCAGGTCGGGCAGGGGGCGGGGGGCCGCCGCCCGCATCGCGGCCCAGGCTTCCGCGTCGAACGTCGTCAGCCGCTCGAAGGCGAAGGCCCGGTCGCGGCCCGGCATCAACCCGGCCGCGATCTCCGCCGCCTCGATGACGAAGGTGCCCGATCCGCACATCGGGTCCAGCACCGGCTCCGACCCGTCGAACCGGCATTGCCGCAGGAACAGCGCGGCCATGGTCTCGCGCAGGGGGGCGCGGCCCACGGCTTCCTTGTGGCCGCGCTTGTGCAGGCTTCCGCCCGAGGTATCGACCGACAGCACCACGAGGTTGTCGTCGATCCGCGCGCGCAGCGTGACGGGCGCATCGGCGGCCACCGCAATCCCCGCGCCTTCGGTCAGCGCGGTCTCGATCCGCTGCTGCGCGGCACCCGCGTGATAGATCTTCGACTTCCGGTTCGTCGCCACCTCGACGCGCACCGGCACATCCGTCCGCAGCACCTCGCCCCAGGGAAACTTCCGCGCCCTCTTGTCGAGCTGGGCGAGGTGAAACGCCCGGAACTCCCCGATCCGCGCCAGCACCCGTGTGGCCCCCCGCAGCACCAGGTTCGCGCGCCAGACCTCGGGCCAGCCGCCTTCGACCGTCACCCCGCCCGGCACCGCGCAGGGCGCGTCGAAGCCGGCCGCCGCGGCCTCCTCCGCCAGCGCGGGCTCCAGCCCCGGGGGGCACGTCAGGAAGATCTCGAAACGCTCCATCGCCGGCCCGCCGCCGTCAGGCGAAGGCCAGACCGGGATAGAGCGGCTCGTAGATCGGCTCCAGCGTCGCGGTGTCGAACAGCGACGAGACTGAGGTGCCGTTCCAGATGTTCAGGATCGCCTGCGTCAGCATGGGCGCGATGGGCACGATGCGGATGTTGGCGCAGTCCTGCACCGGCTGCGGCGGCTCGATGGAATCGGTGATGACCAGCGATTTGAGGCGCGAGTTGGTGATCCGCTCGACCGCAGGGCCCGACAGGACGCCGTGGGTGATATAGGCGTGAACCTCGGTCGCGCCCGCCTCGGCCAGCACCTCGGCCGCCTTGCACAGCGTCCCGGCGGTGTCGCAGATGTCGTCCACGATGATGACCTTCTTGCCCGCGACGTCGCCGATGATGGTCATCTCGGACACTTCGCCCGCCTTTTCGCGCCGCTTGTCGACGATCGAAAGGGGCGCGTCGATCCGCTGCGCCAGCTCCCGCGCGCGGGCCACGCCGCCCACGTCGGGCGAGACGATCATCACGTCGTCCATCTGCCCCCTGAAATGGTGCATGATGTCCAGCGCGAAGATGGGCGAGGCATAGAGGTTGTCCACCGGGATGTCGAAGAACCCCTGGATCTGCGCGGCGTGCAGGTCCATCGTCAGCACCCGCTCGATGCCGGAATTGGCGATCAGGTTGGCGACCAGCTTGGCGCTGATCGGGGTGCGTGCCTTGGTGCGGCGATCCTGCCGGGCATAGCCGAAATAAGGAATCACGGCGGTGATGCGGCTGGCCGACGACCGGCGCAGCGCGTCCGAGATGATGAGCAGTTCCATCAGGTTGTCGTTCGCCGGGTTCGACGTCGACTGGACGATGAACATGTCCTCGCCGCGCACGTTCTCGAAGACCTCGACGAAGATCTCCTGATCGTTGAACCGCTCGACGCGCGCGTCCACCAGGTTGGTCCGCACGCCCCGGTGCATCGACATCCGCCGGGTGATGGCCTTGGCGAGCGATCTGTTCGCATTGCCTGAGATGATCTTGGGATCGGGGCTGGGCATCGGGGTCCTCGCGAATCGTCTCGGGCGATGCGGGGGGCGTAGCACCGTGCCCGCCCCCGGGGGAAGCGCCTTGGCCCGTCCGCCGCGATCCGTTGCGCCCGTGCCGCGGGGCCGCTACGCCGGTGGGGCAGCAGCCATCCGCCGGGGTCCGACCATGAACATCGACTATTACTTCGCCACGATCTCGCCCTACACCTATCTCGCCGGCACCCGCCCGGCCGAGGTGGCGGCGCGCCACGGGGCCACGCTGACCTATCGCCCGCTCGACATCCTCGCGCTTTTCGCGCGCACCGGCGGCACCGCCCCCGCCGACCGCCACGACAGCCGCAAGGAATACCGCCTGATCGAGTTGCGCCGCACCGCCGACAAGCTCGGGATGCCGATCAACGTCCGCCCGGCGCATTGGCCGGTGAACCCCGCCCCCTCGTCCTATGCCATCATCGCCGCCGCGCGCGACGGCTCGGGCGACATCGCCGCGCTCGTCGCGGGCCTCACCCGCGCCTGCTGGGCCGAGGAGCGCGACATCTCGCAGGACGAGGTCATCGCCGACTGCCTCGGGGCCGCGGGGTTCGACCGCGCGCTGGTCAACGCCGGCATGATGGAGGGGGCGGAAACATACGCCCGCAACCTCGAACAGGCGGTGCAGGCGGGCGTCTTCGGGGCGCCCTTCTTCATCGCCGGGGGCGAGCGGTTCTGGGGCCAGGACCGGATCGACGATCTGGACGCGTTCCTTTCGGCATGAGGGACGTCCTCGCGCTGCACTGCATGCTGGCTTCCGGGGCGGCGTGGCGCGGGGTCGCGGCGGCGCTGCCCCACGCGCGGCTCGCCTGTCCCGACCTGCCAGGCCACGGGCGCGCGCCCGACTGGGACGGCGGCGACTTCATGGATCAGGCGCTGGACCTCGCCATGGCGGCGGCCCCCGCAGGGCGGTTCGACGTCGTGGGCCACAGCTTCGGCGGCTGTCTCGCCCTGCGCCTGCTGGCCGACCATCCGGCCCGTGTCCGCAGCCTCACCCTGATCGAGCCGGTGATGTTCGCCGCCGCCCCGCCCGCCCTTCAGGCGGCGGAACGCGACCGCACCGCGCCGTTCCACGCCGACCTGGCGCGGGGCGCACGCGACGACGCGGCGCGCGGCTTCACCGCCATGTGGGGCGATGGGCGCGGCTGGGACGCCATGCCCGAACGCCAGCGCGTCGCCATCCGCGACCGCATCCACCTGGTCGCGGCCAGCGGACCGGGCATCACCGGCGACGCGGACGGCCTGCTGTCGCGCCTGCCCGCCGCGCCGCCGCCCGTCCTCATCGTGACGCGGACGGACCCGCCCGCCATCACCGATGCCATCGCGAAGGGCCTCGCCGACCGTCTCGCCGGCGCGCGCATCCGGCGGCTGGGGCAGGGGCACATGATCCCGATGACCGACGCGCCCGCGTTGGCCGAAATGCTGGAGGCGTTCTGGAAATAGGCGGGCCCGACCCTTGTGGGGCCGGGCCCTGCGGCGAACCGTGGCAACCGTCGGAACATGTATTCCCGAGGACCTGTATATACAGGTGGGCGCCAGGTAACGCGACCAGGGCCGCATCAGAGCCAGCTCCCTCGGAATTGCTTAAGGCCACTGGAATTATGTCCCAGGTGACGGGAAGCACAGAAGCACCGCTTCGACCCAGATAGGCGTCGGCGATGCATCGGGCAAGACCCCGGCCTCTGGACTTTTGTTCACCTTTCATTCACAGACCGCGCGATGACCAGCGACAGCCCATCCCTCACCCCCGGACAGCTTCTCGCCCGCGGCGTGGCCCGCCACCTGCGCGACCGCGACTTCATGTGCCTGGAGGAGTTCTCGCCCGAACGCGGCAAGCGCGTGGACGTCATGGCGATGGGTCCCAGGGGCGAGGTCTGGATCGTGGAATGCAAGTCGAGCCGCGCCGACTTCGCCTCCGACTGCAAGTGGCAGGGATACCTCGAATGGTCCGACCGCTACTTCTGGGCCGTGGACGCCGCCTTTCCGGTCGATCTTCTGCCGCCCGACACGGGGCTGATCCTGGCCGATCCGTTCGGCGCCGACATCGTGCGGATGCCCGAGGCGACGCCCCTCGCCCCCGCACGCCGCAAGGCGCTGACGCTGCGCTTCGCGCGGGCGGCGGCGATGCGGCTTCAGGTGCTGCGGGATCCCATGTCCATCGCCTGACGGGGTCAGGGCTTGCGCGTGCCGATCATCATGGCGGCGGCGCGGATTTCCTCGGCGATCTCCAGCGCGTCCTCAGGCGCGAAATCCATGGGGATCTCGACGCCGTTGCTCTCGACGAAAAGACGCACCATCCCCTGATCGGTCGGCGCGATCTGCAGGTTCGCCTCGGCGTCGGACTGGTCGTTGATACCCATGCGGATCGTCTAGCCCCCGCCCACGCACCGCGCAAGGCCGACAGAGGGGCGCTTTCTCCCCGAATCCGGGGACGACCGACTTGCGCGCCGCGCGCACGGGCGCTAAACGCGCCCCGAGTGCCGCCGTAGCTCAGTTGGTTAGAGCGCCTGATTGTGGATCAGGAGGTCCCCCGTTCGAGCCGGGGCGGTGGTACCATCCCCCCTTCATTGCAAATCGGCGAAGGCCTTCTGCATCCGCTCCACCGCCGCTTCGACGTTGCTGCGCGGGGTGGCGAGGTTGAACCGCAGGAACGACTCGCCCCCCTTGCCGAAGGTGGTGCCGTGGTTGGCGGCGATGCGGGCGTCCTGCTCGACCCGGCGGGTGAACTCATCCCGCGGCATGCCGGTGTCCGCGAAATCCACCCAGGACAGATAGGTCGCCTGCAACGGCACCGACCGCACCCCGGGAATGGCATCGATGCCCGTATCGAACACGCGGCGGTTGCCGTCGAGATAGACCATGAGGTCGTCCACCCAGGCCGCCCCCTCGGGCGAATAGGCCGCCGTCGCCATGAACAGGCCAAAGGAATTGGGCGACATCCCCATCGCCGCCATCCGTGCCGCGAACTGCGCCCGCAGCCTGTCGTCGGGCACGATCACGTTGCCCGAATGGCAGCCGGCGATGTTGAACGTCTTGGTCGTGGCCGTCATCATCACCAGCCGGTCGTCGATGCCGTCGATGTTCGCCATCGGGATGTGGGTCTGGCCAGGATAGACCAGGTCGTGATGGATCTCGTCGCTGACCAGGATCAGGTCGTGGCGTCTTGCGAAGGCGGCGTATCCTTCCAGCTCCTCGCGCGTCCAGACGCGGCCGTTGGGGTTGTGGGGCGAGCAGAGGATCATCATCTTCGCGCCCGACCCCTCGACCTGGGCGTCCCAGGCGTCGAAGTCGGTGGAATAGGTCGTGCCGTCGAAGGCCAGCTCGCATTCGATCACGCGGCGCCCGGCGGCTTTGATGACGCGCGCGAAGGCGTGGTAGACGGGCGTGAACAGCACCACCCCGTCGCCCGGCGCGGTCCAGGTGTCGACGCACATCGCCGTCCCGTTCACCAGCCCGTGCGTCGTGAAGACGGCGCCCGCATCCACCGACCAGCCGTGGCGCGTCTTCATCCACCACCGGATCGCGTCCAGATAGGGCCTGTCGTCGCCGTAGTAGCCGATGATCCCGTGGTCCACCTGCGCCTGCACCGCGTCGAGCACGCATTGCGGCGGGCGGAAGTCCATGTCGGCCACCCACATCGCCAGCCCTTCGTCCGCCGGCACGCCATAGGCGGCCTGCATCATGTCCCACTTGGTGCAATGCGTCCCACGGCGGTCGATGATCTGGTCGAAACGGGGGTCGGCGTTCATGTCGTGTCTCCTCGGATGTGGGGCGACCCTACGCGGTGCGCCGCCGGTTGCAAGGCGCCTGCCGCCCGACTAGATCGTCCGCGATGAAACGCCCGATCCTCATTCACCCCGATCCGCGCCTCAAGCAGGTGGCCGCCGCCGTGGACGACCTGTCGGACACCCGCCTCGCGCTGGCCCGCGACATGCTCGAGACGATGTACGACGCGCCGGGCATCGGCCTGGCCGCGCCGCAGGTCGGGGTGCTGGAACGCCTGATCGTCCTCGACTGCGTCAAGGAGGAAGGCGCCCCGCCCCGCCCGCTGGTGATGTTCAACCCCGAGGTGATCGCCGCCGGCGACCGCAGCAGCACCTACGAGGAAGGCTGCCTGTCGATCCCCGAGCAATACGCCGAGGTCACGCGCCCCGCCGAAGTCACCGTGCGCTGGATCGACGAGACCGGGGCCGAGCGGACGGAGGACATGGAGGGGCTCTGGTCCACCTGCGTCCAGCACGAGATCGACCACCTGAACGGCATCCTGTTCATCGACCACATCGGCCCGATGCGCCGCCAGATGATCACCCGCAAGATGGTCAAGCTCAAGCGCGAGATGGCGCGTGGGTGACGCGGGCACGCCGCGGTGATCCGGCTCGTCGTCCTGCATCCCGATCCCGTGCTGCGGGGGGTCTGCGACCCCGTGACGGGCGATTGCGTCGTGTTGGCGCGCGACATGCTCGACACGATGTATGCCGCGCCGGGGCGGGGCCTCGCCGCGCCGCAGGTGGGCGTGGCACTGCGGCTCATCGTGATGGACACCGGCTGGAAGGAGGGCCTGCCCGACCCGCGCGTCTTCGTGAACCCGCAGGTCGTGGCGCGCGAGGGGCGGCAGGTGAACACCGAAGGCTGCCTCAGCATCCCGGACACGCCCCGCCGCATCGCCCGCCCCGCGCGCGTGACCGTGGCCTTCGACGCGCCCGAGGGACGGCGGCGCGAGACGTTCGACGGTTTCGCCGCCGCCTGTCTGTGCCATGAGATCGACCATCTGGACGGCGTGCTGATCCTCGACCTGCCGGAGGTGGCGGAATGACCCACCGTGCGTTCCTGCGCTGGCCCGACCCCCGTCTGAAGACCCCCGCCGCGCCGGTGGATGCAGTGGACGATGGCGTCCGCGCCATCTGGAACGAGATGGTCGAGGCGATGCACGCCATGCCCGGCGTGGGCCTCGCCGCGCCGCAACTGGGCATCATGCGCCGTCTGGCGGTGGTCGACGCGGGCGACGGGCGCGGCGTCACGCGGCTGGCCAACCCCGTGATCCTCCATGCGAGCGCGGAGATGCGCGAGCACGACGAAGCCTCTCCCAACCTGCCGGGCGTGTCGGCGCGCATCCGGCGGCCGCGAGCGGTGACGGTGGCGTATCTGGATGAAGACGGCGCGGCGCGGGAGGAGGACTTCGTCCTGCTGCGCGCCACCTCGGTCCAGCATCAGATCGACCATCTGGACGGCCGGATGTATGTCGACCGCCTGTCGCGCACGAAGCGCGACATGCTGCTGCGAAAGGCCCGCAAATGCGCGTGATCTTCATGGGGACGCCCGATTTCGCGGTGCCGGTCCTGGACGCGCTGGCCCTGGCCGGGCACGAGATCGTCGCCGTCTATTCCCAGCCGCCCCGCCCGGCGGGGCGCGGCAAGAAGGACCGCCTGTCGCCGGTGCAGGCGCGGGCCGAGGCGCTGGGCCTGACGGTGCGGACGCCCGCAACGCTGAAGCGGCCCGACGAACAGGCGGCCTTCGCCGACCTCGGCGCCGAGATCGCCGTGGTCGTGGCCTATGGCCTGATCCTGCCGCAGGCGGTGCTGGACGCGCCGGTCCACGGCTGCATCAACGTCCACGCCTCGCTCCTGCCGCGATGGCGCGGGGCGGCGCCGATCCACCGGGCGATCATGGCCGGCGACGCGCGCACCGGCGTCTGCATCATGGCGATGGAGGCGGGGCTGGATACCGGCCCCGTGCTTTTGCGCGACGAGACGGCCATCGGGCCGACCGACACCACGGGGGACCTGCACGACCGCCTGTCGCAGATGGGTGCGCGGCTGGCCGTGCGGGCCGTCGCGCAGATCGACCGCCTGTCGCCCGTGTCGCAGTCCGCCGAGGGCGTCACCCATGCCGCCAAGATCGACAAGGCCGAGGCGCGCGCCGACCTGACCTGGGGCGCGGAGACGCTGGCGCGCCACATCAACGGCCTTTCGCCCTTTCCCGGCGCCTGGATCGAACGCGACGGCGCGCGGATCAAGCTGCTGCGCGCGCGCGCGACGGAGGGGGAGGGGACGCCGGGCACGGTGCTGGACCGGCCGGGGCTGGTCGTGGCGGCGGGCAACGGCGCGGTGGACCTCATGGAGGTGCAACCGGCCGGGAAGGGTGCCATAAGCGGGGCGGATTTCCGCAACGGCGCGCGTCTGGCGCCCGGCGACCCCCTGGAGGGCTGAGATGTTTCCCACCCTGATCGGAACGGTCGTGATCGCGGGCATCGTCGGCGTCGCGTCGGAGCGGATGGGCTTCACCCGCAACGGCTATGTCCAGAGCATCGTAATCTGCGTGGGCGGGGCCTTCGTGTTCTATTTCGTCACGCTGATGTTCGGGCTGGGGTTCCGTGCGCCGGGGCTGAACGCCATCCTCGCATCGGTCGGCGCGCTGGCCATCGTACCGACGCACTGGCGCCGGTGAGACCCGCACTGGACGCGGGGGGCCTGTGTCCCTAGGTCGGTGCCGTGAAGGAGAACTTCGATGACCAGGCCGCCCCTGACCCTCTATCTGGCCGCGCCGCGCGGGTTCTGCGCGGGCGTGGACCGCGCCATCAAGATCGTCGAGATGGCGATCGAGAAATGGGGCGGGCCTGTCTATGTGCGCCATGAGATCGTGCACAACCGCTTCGTCGTGGACGGATTGCGCGACAAGGGCGCCGTTTTCGTCGAGGAGCTGGACGAATGTCCGCCGGACCGCCCGGTGATCTTCTCGGCCCACGGCGTGCCCCGCGCCGTTCCGGCGGAAGCCGCGGCGCGCGAGATGATCTATGTCGACGCGACCTGCCCGCTGGTGAGCAAGGTCCACATCGAGGCGGCGCGGCACCACGAGAACGGGTTGCAGATGGTGATGATCGGCCATGCCGGCCATCCCGAGACCATCGGCACCATGGGCCAGCTTCCGCCGGGCGAGGTGCTGCTGGTCGAGACGGCCGACGGCGTGGCCGACCTCATGCCGCGCGACCCCGAGCGCCTGGCCTTCATCACCCAGACCACGCTGTCGGTGGACGACACCGCCGACATCGTCGCGGCGCTGAAGGCGCGGTTCCCGGCCATCGTCGGGCCGCACAAGGAAGACATCTGCTATGCCACCACCAACCGGCAGGAGGCGGTGAAGGCGATGGCGCCCGACTGCGACGCGATCCTGGTGGTCGGGGCGCCCAATTCGTCGAACTCCCGCCGTCTGGTCGAGGTCGGGGCGCGGGCGGGGTGCGCCTATGCGCAGCTCGTGCAGCGGGCGGACGACATCGACTGGCGCGCGCTGGACGGCATCCGGTCGGTCGGCATCACCGCGGGGGCGAGCGCGCCCGAAGTGCTGATCGATGAGGTCGTGGACGCCTTCCGCGACCGCTATGACGTGACGGTCGAGATGGTGGTTACGGCCGAGGAGAACGTCGAGTTCAAGGTTCCTCGCGTGTTGCGGCAACCCGCCTGAGCCGCGATTGCCAACTGGCAATCGGGCGATTCAGGCAAGGGGGTCAAGGGGTTGGGTTTTCTCGCGCGGTCTTTTAAGTGATTGTTAATTAACGGTATTTTAACGGAAATTGGCCGCGTTTCCGTGCTTGCCGGATGGGGCGGATGCGGGCAGACTGCGGGGCATGATCACGCTCCAGTTCCTTCTGACGGCCTTCGTCGTCGTCATCGCGCCGGGCACCGGGGTCGTCTATACGCTGGCCATGGGGCTCGGCCGCGGAAGGCGGGCGGCACTGGCCGCGGCGCTCGGCTGCACCTTCGGCATCGTGCCGGCGCTTCTGGCCGCGATCCTGGGCGTGGCGGCGGTGCTCCATGCGTCGGCGCTGCTGTTCAACATCGTGCGGTTCGCGGGTGTGGCCTATCTGCTCTGGATGGCGTGGGGCGCGCTGCGCCAGACCGGCGCCCTGGCCGTGCGGGCGGACCGGGGAACGGGGTCGCTGGTCCGCGTGGGCTGGTGCGGGACGCTCATCAACGTGCTGAATCCCAAGCTGTCGATCTTTTTCCTGGCGCTGCTGCCGCCGTTCCTCTCGGGCGATCCGGCGACGGCCACGACCGAGATGGCGGCGCTGGGCGCGGTGTTCATGGCCATGACCTTCGCCGTCTTCGTCGTTACGGCCTGTTCGCGGGGCTGTTCCGCGACCGCCTGCTGGCGAGCGAGCGGGCGATGGCCTGGCTCAACCGCGGGTTCGCGGCGGTCTTCGCGGCGCTGGCGGGACGGCTGGCGCTGGAACGCGCCTGAGGGGCAACTTTCGGGTTCCCCGCGGCGGGGCGTCGTGGCATCTGGCGGCCATGTTCCAGCCGCGCATCCCCTTCTCCGCCCTGATCCTCGGTCTTGCCGGCCTTCTGCCCTTCGCCTGGGGCGTGGTCACGATGTGGTCGGAGGGGGCGCAGGCGCTGACCATGGCGACGGTGGGGCCGCGATTCGTGGGGCCATATGTGGGCCTATTCTACGGCAGCGTGATCCTTGCCTTCATGTCGGGGGTGCTCTGGGGCTTTGCCACACGCGCCGAAGGCCCGGTCGAGACGACGGGCTATGCCCTGTCGGTGCTGCCCGCGCTCTGGGCGTTCTTCATGGTGGGCGGGGGGCCGGTGTCGGCGGCCATCGCGCTCATGGCGGGGTTCGTGGGGCTGCTGGGCCTCGACTGGCTGTTCTGGCGGCAGGGGCTGGCGCCCGCCTGGTGGATGAAGCTGCGGCTGATCCTGACGGCGGGTGTCGTGGCCTGTCTGGTTCCCGTGGCCTTCTGATGGAGCTTGTCGCCTATACCGACGGCGCCTGTTCCGGCAACCCGGGGCCGGGGGGCTGGGGCGCGCTGCTGGTCGCGTCGAAGGACGGCGCCGTCCTGCGGGAGCGGGAGCTGAAGGGCGGAGAGGCCGACACGACGAACAACCGCATGGAGCTTCTGGCCGCGATCAACGCGCTGGAGGCGCTGGAGCGGCCCTCCACCCTGACCGTCGTGACAGACAGCGCCTATGTGAAGGGCGGCATCACCGCCTGGCTGCACGGGTGGAAGCGCAACGGCTGGAAGACCTCCACGCGAAAGCCGGTGAAGAACGAGGACCTGTGGAAGCGGCTCGACGCCGCGCAGGCGCGCCATTCGGTGACGTGGAAATGGGTCAAGGGCCATGCGGGCCACCCCAAGAACGAACGCGCGGACGAGTTGGCCCGCGCAGGCATGGCGCCGTTCAAGGGCACGGGAAAGTGACTTTCGGCGCCGGGTTCGACCTGGGCGCGGCGCTGGTCTTCGCGGTCACGGGCGCGCTGGTGGCGGCGCGGGCGCAGCTCGACCCCATCGGGTTCATCTTCGTGGCCTGCCTGACGGCGGTGGGCGGCGGGACCGTGCGCGACCTGCTGCTGGGGCGGACGCCGGTGTTCTGGGTGGCCGACCCCCTGCCGGTGGCGGTCGCCGCGGGGGCGGCCATCGCGGTGTTCTTCACGCATTACCTGCTGGCGTCGCGGATGGCGGTCATCATCTGGCTGGACGCCGTGGCCCTGTCGGTCGCGGTCGCCGCGGGCGTGGCCGTGGCCGCCGCGTCGGGGCATCCGGTCTGGGTGCAGGTGGTGATGGGGGTGGTCACGGGCTGCTTCGGCGGCCTGCTGCGCGACGTCGTGGTGGGCGAGGTGCCGCTGGTCCTGAAGCAGGGGGAGCTTTACGTCACCGCCGCGCTGGCGGGTGCGGGGGCGGCGATCGTTGCACGCGAGGCTGTGGCGCCCGGCCTGGTTCCGCTGGCGGCCTGCACCGGGGTGACGTTCCTGCTGCGGGGCGGGTCGATCCGCTATGGCTGGCGGCTGCCGTCGTTCCGGGCGCGGCCGCCCCGCCCCTGAGCGGGTCAGTCGCGCGAGGGCGCGCCCTGGTCGACGGACGACGGCGGCACGGTATAGCCGGTGCGGTCCTCGTTGCGTTCGCGGGGCGGGCGGCCGATGACGTCGCGCAATTCGTCCAGTTCGATGAAGTTGTCGGCCTGGCGGCGCAGGTCGTCGGCGATCATCGGCGGCTGGCTGCGGATGGTCGAGCAGACCGAGACGCGCACGCCCTGACGCTGCAACGCCTCGACGAGCGGGCGATAGTCGCCGTCACCGGTGAACAGCACGATGTGATCGACGTGGGCGGCGGTCTCCATCGCGTGAACCGCGAGGTCGATGTCCATGTTGCCCTTGATCTTGCGGCGGCCCTGACTGTCGGTGAACTCCCTCGCGGGCTTCGTGACCATGGTGAAGCCGTTGTACTGCAGCCAATCCACCAGCGGCCGGATGGGCGAATATTCCTCGGTGTCGAGAAGGGCGGTGTAATAGAACGCACGCAGCAACTTGCCGCGCCGGACGAACTCCTGACGCAGCAGCTTGTAGTCGATGTCAAACGACAGGGCGCGGGCGGCGGCGTAGAGGTTGGCGCCGTCGATAAAGAGCGCAAGACGCTCGTCGCGATAGAACATATGTCAAATTCCCTTGGACCGGCGCGCTCCGCGAGAGGCAGGATCACGGGCGGCTTCTGCTTGGCAAATGACACATATATGGAATTCATCATGGCGCAACAATATCCGGGCCCGCAATGACGCTACACCTCGTCGCGCTGGGCGCGAATTCGGGCGTGTCCTTCGCGGCGAATGCCCGTCGGCTGACGCGCGCCTGTGCCGAGTTGCCGGGACGCGTCGTGCGGAGGTCGCGGATCTGGCGCACGCCGGCCTGGCCACCCGGCGCGGGACCGGATTTCGCCAACGCGGCCGTGGTCTTGTGGTGCCCGATGGCGCCGAGCGCATTGCTGGAGGCGCTGCACGGGATCGAGGCGCGGGCGGGGCGCGTGCGACGGGCACGGTGGGGCGCACGGGTGCTGGACCTCGACCTGCTGGCGTCGGGGGGGCTGGTCCGGCCCGACGTGGCATTGGTGCGGAACTGGATGGATCTGGCGCCGGCAGCGCAGGCGCGCATCGCGCCGGAGGGATTGGTCCTTCCGCACCCGAGGATGCAGGACCGGGCCTTCGTCCTGCTGCCGCTGGTCGAGGTCGCGCCGGACTGGCGGCATCCGCTGACCGGGCGGACGGTCCGGGCGATGGCGCGGGCCCTGCCGGTCGCGGCGCGCAGGGGCTGCGTTCCCGTTCGGGGCAAACACGGGGTTGTCAATGGAAAAACGCGCGCGTAGATACGCCTCTCCGACCCCTGACAGAGGTGCGACTCATGGCCCGCGTGACAGTCGAAGATTGCGTCGACAAGGTTCCCAACCGGTTCGAGCTGGTGATGCTCGCCGCGCACCGCGCGCGTGAGATCGCGACCGGCAGCCCGGTGACCGTCGACCGCGACAACGACAAGAACCCCGTCGTCGCCCTGCGCGAGATCGCGGAGGAGACGCAGTCGGCCGAGGCCCTGCGCGAACGCCTGATCGAGTCGAACCAGACCCAGATCGAGGTGGACGAGCCGGAGGAGGACTCGATGGCCCTGCTTATGGGCGTCGAGAAGGACATGCCGACGCAGGACGACATGTCGGAGGAAAAACTGCTGCGTGCGCTGATGGAGGCGCAAGGCCAGCCCTGATCCGAGGAAAGGCGCGCCCGACATGATCGAGGTCGAGGACCTGATCGCGCTGGTGCGCGCCTACAATCCCCGAACAGACGCCGACCTGATCCGCGACGCCTATGCCTACGGTGCCGAGATGCACGAGGGGCAGGTGCGCCGGTCGGGCGAATCGTATTTCAGTCATCCGGTCGAGGTCGCCGGCCTGCTGACCGAGCAGCGGCTGGACGATGCGACCATCGTGACCGCGCTGCTGCACGACACGATCGAGGACACGCGGTCCACCTATGCCGAGATCGAGCGCCGCTTCGGCCATGAGATCGCCGAGATGGTGGACGGCGTCACCAAGCTGACCAACCTGGAACTCACCTCCTCCGAGACGAAGCAGGCCGAGAACTTCCGCAAGCTGTTCATGGCGATGTCCAAGGACCTGCGGGTCATCCTGGTCAAGCTGACGGACCGGCTGCACAACATGCGGACCATCCGCCACATGGTGCCGCACAAGCAGGCGCAGAAGGCGCATGAGACGATGGAGATCTATGCGCCGCTGGCCGGGCGCATGGGGATGCAGTGGATGCGGGAGGAGCTGGAGGACCTGGCCTTCGCGGTGCTGAACCCCGAGGCGCGCAACTCCATCCTGCGCCGCTTCGTCACGCTGCAACGCGAGTCGGGCGACGTCATCCGGCGCATCACCGACGATATCGAGATCGAGCTGGAGAAGGCCGGGATCGAGGCGAGCGTCGTGGGCCGCGCCAAGCGCCCCTTCAGCATCTGGCGCAAGATGGAGGAGAAGGAGATCGGGTTCTCCCGCCTGTCAGACATCTACGGGTTCCGCATCATCGTCGAGACGGAGGCCGACTGCTATCGCGCGCTGGGGGTGATCCACCAGCGCTGGCGGTCGGTGCCGGGGCGGTTCAAGGACTACATCAGCCAGCCCAAGTCGAACGGATACCGGTCGATCCACACCACGGTGTCGGGGCGCGACGGAAAGCGCGTCGAGGTGCAGATCCGCACGCGCGAGATGCATGAGGTCGCGGAGCGTGGCGTCGCCGCGCATTGGTCGTATCGCGACGGGGTGCGGGCCGAGAACCGCTTTGCCGTCGACCCGGCGGAATGGCTGCGGTCGATGACCGAACGCTTCGACGAGGCCGCGGACCACGCCGAATTCCTGGAGGCGGTGAAGCTCGAGATGTACACCGACCAGGTGTTCTGCTTCACGCCCAAGGGCGACGTGATCAAGCTGCCCAAGGGGGCGACGCCCATCGATTTCGCCTATGCCATCCACACCCGGATCGGGCACCGGACCGTGGCCGCCAAGGTCGACGGGATGCGCGTGCCGCTGTGGACGCGGCTGCGGAACGGGCAGTCGGTCGATATCGTCACCGCCGAGGCGCAGACGCCGCAGGCGAGCTGGATCGACATCGCCACCACGGGACGCGCCAAGTCCGCCATCCGCCGCGCGCTGAAGGCGGAACGGCGGCTGGGCCATGGGCGTCTGGGGCGGGAACTGGCGCGCGCGGCCTTCGCGCAGATGGGCAAGCGGGCGACCGACAAGGCGCTGGAGACGGCGGCCAAGGCCCTTGGCTACGAGACGGACGAGGATCTGCTGGCGGCCATCGGCGCGTCGGAGATCAGCGCGCGGGTGGTAGTTGCCACGCTCTATCCCGAAATCGCGCAGGCACCGCCCGCGCCCGACGTGTCGCCCGAGCGGGCCATCGTGGGGCTGGACCCCAAGGCGCACTACGACCGCGCGCCCTGTTGCCAGCCGGTGCCGGGCGAGCGGATCCTGGGCATCACCAACCGCGGCCACGGGGTCGTCGTCCACGCCATCGATTGCCCCCGCCTGGCCGAATTCGAGGACCAGACCGACCGCTGGATCGACCTGCGCTGGACGCCGGGCCATCACGCGGCCCGCAACGCGGTGACGCTGGACCTGACGATCTCGAACGCGCCGGGGGTGCTGGGGCGCATCTGCACCCTGATCGCGGAGCAGAACGCCAATATCTCGGACCTGCGGTTCATCGACCGCAAGCCCGACTTCTTCCGCGTGCTGATCGACGTGGACGTTCGCGACAGCGATCACCTGCACGGGCTGGTCATGACGGTCGATGCCGACGACGACGTCGCGCAGATCCTGCGTCACCGCGACGGCGGGGAGGGCCACGCGCCGCCCGTGGCGCGCACGGCCTGACCGGGAAGGGGCGCGATGTTCAAGCGGCGCGACAGGTTGCCCTTCTGGCAGATGGCCTATCAGGCGGTCTGGCCCAAGGGCGGCTGGGGCCGCGCCGCCGTCTATGTCAAGCACCGGCTGCGGCGCCTGCCCGACACCCCCCGCAAGATCAGTCGCGGCATCCTGGCGGGCGTGTTCACGACCTTCACACCCTTCTACGGGCTGCATTTCTTCGTCGCCGCCGGGCTCGCCTTCGTGCTGCGCGGCAATGTGATGGCGGCGCTGCTGGGCACGTTCTTCGGCAATCCGCTGACTTATGTGCCCATCGCGGTCGTGTCGCTGAACCTCGGCCACTGGATGCTGGGTACCGAAATGCGCGGCGCGGTGGACGAGAACATCTTCGGCAAGTTCCTGCGGGCGGGCAAGGACCTGTTCTGGAACAGCTGGAACAGCCTTTCGGGTGCGCCCGTTGACTGGACGGCGACGGCGATCTTCTGGAACGACGTGTTCCTGCCGTGGCTCGTCGGCGGCATCTTTCCCGGCATCGTCACGGGCATGGCGGCCTATACGCTCTGCCTGCCGCTGATCGAGGCGTATCAGAAGCGGCGGCGCAGGGTACTGAAGAAGAAGCTGGACGACATCCGGCGCAAGGCCGCAGAACGGGCGGCGGAGACGAGGGCGAAGGAGCAGGGACATGGACAGGCTTAGGCTGGGCATCAACATCGACCACGTCGCCACGATCCGCAACGCGCGGGGCGGCGACAACCCCGACCCCGTCCGCGCCGCCCGGATGGCCGAGGCGACGGGCGCCGACGGCATCACCGCCCACCTGCGCGAGGATCGCCGCCATATCCGCGACGCGGACATGGCCGCCATCCGCAAGGCAGTGGCCATCCCGCTGAACTTCGAGATGGCCGCGACGACCGAGATGGCGCGCATCGCCACCGAGGTCCGGCCCCATGCCGTCTGCCTGGTGCCCGAGCGGCGCGAGGAGCGGACGACCGAGGGCGGGCTGGACGTGGCGGGCGACGCGGTGCGGCTGGCCGACTACATCGCGCCGCTGGCTCGGATGGGCGCGCGCGTGTCGCTGTTCGTGGCGCCCGATCCGCTGCAGGTCGAGGCGGCGGCGACGGTGGGCGCGGCGGTGGTCGAGTTGCACACCGGGCGATATTGCGACGCGGTGGCCGAGGGGCGGGGCGCCGTCGCCGAGGAGGAGCTGTCGCGCCTGAAGGTCGCGGCGGCGCTGGCCGACGGACTGGGGCTGGAGGTGCATCTGGGCCACGGCATCACCTACGACAGCGTGGGGCCGCTGGCCGCCATCCCGCAGGCGGTCGAGCTGAACATCGGGCATTTCCTGATCGGCGAGGCGGTGTTCCGCGGCCTGCCCGACGCCATGGCCGAGATGCGGCGGCTGATGGACGCGGCGCGGGGCCTTGCATGAGTGGCGGGCCCGCGGCGTGATCCTGGGGATCGGCACGGACCTGGCCAACATCGAGCGGGTGCAGGGCGTTCTCGACCGGTTCGGCGACCGCTTCCGCAACCGCGTCTTCACCGAGCGCGAGCAGCGCAGGGCCGCGAGCCGACAGGGCGAGGCCGCGACCTATGCCAAGCGGTGGGCGGCCAAGGAAGCCTGTTCCAAGGCGTTGGGCACCGGGCTTCGCATGGGGATCGCCTGGAAGGACATGGCGGTAGCCAACCTGCACACCGGCCAGCCCGTGATGACCGTCACCGGCTGGGCCGAGGAGCGGCTGGCACGGATGACGCCCGAGGGCCACGAGGCCATCATCCACGTGTCGCTGACCGACGATCACCCCTGGGCCCATGCCTATGTCGTGATCGAGGCGCGGCCCTTCGCCTGACCTGCCCACCCGCCGGTTGACAGCCGCCGGGGCAGGGGGCAGGGGAACCCACATCTAGCGAGGACGGATAGCATGGCGTCGAAGGCCGAAAAGAAGGACGGGTTGTTCGAGACGGTGAAGACCGTCTTCTGGGCGCTGCTCATCGCGGGCATCTTCCGCACGCTGTTCTTCCAGCCGTTCTGGATTCCGTCGGGGTCGATGAAGGACACGCTGCTGATCGGCGATTTCCTGTTCGTCAACAAGATGGCCTATGGCTATTCGCGCCATTCCTGCCCGTTCTCCCTGTGCCCGATCTCGGGTCGCATCTTCGGCTCGCAGCCCGAGCGTGGCGACGTGATCGTGTTCCGCCACCCCGTCAACGGCACCGACTTCATCAAGCGCCTGGTCGGCCTGCCGGGCGACACGGTGCAGATGAAGGACGGGGTCGTCCACATCAACGGGGTGGCCGCCAAGGTCGAGCCGATCGAGGATTTCGTCGAGGTGAACGAACCGCAGGGCCCGCAGCGCCTGACGCCGCGCTGCGCCAACGATGCGGGGACCGTGGGTCTGGGCGGACGCTGCGTGAAGGAGCGGTTCGAGGAGACGTTGCCCGGCACCGACGAGCCCCACCACATCCTGAACATCGAGACGACGAGCGTGGATGACACGCCGGCCTTCACCGTGCCCGAGGGGCAGTATTTCTTCATGGGTGACAACCGCGACAATTCCCGCGACAGCCGCTTTCCGCGCTCCATCGGCGGCGTGGGCTTCGTACCCTTCGAGAACCTGATCGGCCGCGCGGACCGGGTGGTCTTCTCCTCCGCCGGGAGCCGGATGCTGTATTTCTGGACCTGGCGGATGGACCGTTTCTTCGAGAAGATCGTGTGAAGCTGTCGCGTGACCTGGCCGAGTTCGAGCACCGGATCGGGCACCGTTTCGCCCGGCCCGACCTTCTGGTGCGGGCGATGACGCACAGCTCGATCTCGTCGGACACGCGGCCCGACAACCAGCGGCTGGAGTTCCTGGGCGACCGTGTGTTGGGGCTGGTGATCGCGCAGGTCCTGATGGAGGGCGACCGCGCCGCCGTCGAGGGGCAGCTTGCGCCGCGCTACAATGCCCTGGTCCGCAAGGAGACCTGCGCCGACGTGGCCCGCGCCGTCGACATCGGGTCGGTGCTGAAGCTCGGCAAGTCGGAGCAGGTGACGGGCGGGCGGCGCAAGATGGCGCTGCTGGGCGACGCGATGGAGGCCTTGATCGCCGCCGTCTATCTGGACGCAGGGCTGGAGGCCGCGCGTGAGATGATCCTGCGGCTTTGGGGCGACCGCATCCGTACGGTCGAGGCCGATGCCCGCGACCCGAAGACGACGTTGCAGGAATGGGCACAGGCGCGGGGAATGCAGCCGCCGGTCTATGAGGTGACGGGGCGGACGGGGCCGGACCATGCGCCGATGTTCGTCATCACCGCGCGGCTGGAGGACGGCCGGACCGCGGGTGGCGAGGCTACGTCGAAGCGTGCGGCGGAACAGGCGGCGGCGCGGGCCCTGCTGACGGAGGTAGGCGATGGCTGACGAAGTGACACGCGCGGGGTTCGTCGCCCTGATCGGAGAGCCGAACGCGGGCAAATCGACGCTGCTCAACCGGATGGTGGGGGCGAAGGTGTCGATCGTGACGCACAAGGTTCAGACGACGCGGGCGCGCATTCGGGGCGTGGCGATGGAAGGCGCGTCGCAACTGGTCTTCGTCGATACGCCGGGTCTGTTCCGGCCGAAGCGGCGGCTGGACCGGGCGATGGTGGCCGCCGCCTGGACCGGAGCGGCGGATGCGGATGTCGTCGTCCTGCTGATCGAGGCGCACCGGGGGTTGTCCGAGGGGGTCGAGGCCATCCTGAGCGCGCTGGAGGACCGGCGGGTGGAGGGGCAGCCCGTGCTCTTGGCCATCAACAAGATCGACCGGGTGCGGGCCGAGGTGCTGCTGAAGTTGACCGAGAAGATGAACGCGCGGTTCCCCTTCGATGCGACCTTCCTGATTTCGGCGGAGCGGGGGCACGGCGTCGACGACCTGCGCGCCGATCTGGCCGCACGGGTGCCGGAGGGGCCTTGGCTATACCCCGAGGACCAGATCGCGGACCTGCCATTGCGCCAGATCGCGGCCGAGATCACGCGCGAGAAGCTGACCCTGCGGCTGCATCAGGAGCTGCCCTATCAGATGACGGTCGAGACCGAGAAATGGGAGGATCGCGCTGACGGCTCGGTCCGCATCGACCAGGTGATCTATGTCATCCGCGACGGACACAAGGGCATCGTGCTGGGCCGCAAGGGCGAGACGGCGAAGGCCGTGGGGCAGGCCGCCCGGCAGGAGATGGAGGCCTTCCTCGGGCACCGCGTCCATCTGTTCCTGCGCGTCGTGGTCCGCCCCGACTGGCTGGAGGAGGCGGAGCGGTTCGATGCCATGGGGCTCGACTTCAAGGATGGCGGTTCTTGAGCAGGCTGACGGCGTCCTTCTGGGTCTCGGCCTATCGCAAGCGGCTGGAGTTGCATGACATTCCCTGCTTCGTGGTGCGCCACGGCGACGACACGGGGGGCGCGGTTCTGGTCAAGCTCAACACGCTCGACGGGCAGGCGCGGGTGTTCCAGCGCAGCTTCGATCTGATGACCGGAGAGCGCGCCTGGGTCGTGCTGACCGAAGGGGCGGAGGCCGAGTGCGACGCGGCCATCGTCCGGCAACGGGGCTTCGATCCCGACCTCTGGGTGCTGGAGGTCGAGGACAGGCAGGGGCGGCATCTGCTGGATCAGGAGGGGCTGGCCTGATGGAATGGCGCGACGAAGGCATCGTCCTCGCCGCGCGGCCGCATGGCGAAACCTCGGTCATCCTGGAATTGTTCACCCGCGAGCACGGGCGCCACCTGGGCATCGTCCATGGCGGCACGTCCCGGCGCAAGGCGCCGATGCTGCAGCCCGGAAACCAGCTCGACGCCGCTTGGCGCGCACGGCTGGAGAGCCACATGGGCGGCTGGTCGGTGGAGTTGAAACGCTCCCGCGCGGCGGCGGTCCTGTCGGACGCACTGCGGTTGTCCGCGCTCACCTCGGTCTGCGCGCTCTGCTCCTTCGTCCTGCCGGAGCGGGAGACGATGGGGGCGTTCCAGGCGCGGACCGAGACGCTGTGCGACGCCATCGTGGACGGTGAGGGATGGCTTACCGACTACGTCGGCTGGGAGGTGGAACTGCTGGCCATCGCGGGCTTCCGGCTGGACCTGTCGGCCTGCGCGGTGTCGGGTGGGGCGAACGATTTGGCCTTCGTCAGCCCACGTACGGGCCGCGCGGTCAGCCGGTCGGGCGCAGGCGACTGGGCCGCACGCCTTCTGCCGCTGCCGGAGATGCTGGTCGGGGGGGCGCCGTCGATTGCCGGCGTGGTGGCGGCGCTGGAGCTGACCGGGTTCTTCCTGAAGCAGAAGGTCGCGCCGTCCTTCGGCGACAGGCCCGTGCCGCCGGCGCGGGAACGGCTGTTGGCGGCGCTGCGGGCGGAGGTCTAGCGCGGGGCGCGCGGTTCGGCGCGGAACACCATCGCATGCCCCTCGTCGGTGCCGAGGATCAGCACATCGCCCACCACTTCGGCGAGGGTCATGGCGCGGAGGGCGTCGAGGAAACGGATTTCCTGCGCGAGGTCGGGACAGGCCATGCGCGTCGACGCGATGTCGCGGATTTCGATCCAGGGCAGCGGGACGCCCTGCGCGGCCGTGAAGGTGTTGCAGGGCGCCTGACCCGCGACCTTGCCCCGCGCGGGAAACGTCAGGGTGGCGCGCGCATCGAAAGGCGCGCCGTCGAGTTCGGTCAGGCGCCAGACGGTTGCCGGGTCGGCATAGCCCGATATGGTCTCGTCGCCCCGACAGGCTGCGAGCAGCGACAGGAGGAGAAGCGCGCGTTTCATGGCACGCTTCTGCCCCGTCCCGGCGCCGGGCGGAAGGGGTCAGCCGAGCAGGCGGCGGGCGATGACCTGGGCCTGGATCTCGGCCGCGCCCTCGAAGATGTTCAGGATGCGAGCGTCGCAGAGAAGGCGGCTGATCGGGTATTCCAGCGCGAAGCCGTTGCCGCCGTGGATCTGCAGCCCGTTGTCGGCGGCGGCCCAGGCAGTGCGGGCGCCGAGGAGCTTGGCCATCCCGGCCTCCAGGTCGCACCGGCGGCCGTCGTCCTTTTCGGCGGCCGAGAAATAGGTGAGCTGCCGCGTCACCATGATCTCTACCGCCATCATGGCGAGCTTGTCGGAGACGCGGGGGAAGGCGATCAGCGGCTTGCCGAACTGCTGCCGCGTCTCGGCATAGGCCAGCGCGGCGTCGAGCGCGGCCTGCGCCACGCCGATGGCGCGGGCGGCGGTCTGGATGCGGGCCGACTCGAAGGTCTGCATCAACTGCTTGAAGCCCTGACCCGTCACGCCGCCCAGAAGGTTCTCGCCCGCGACGTGGAAACCGTCGAAGGCGAGTTCGTATTCCTTCATGCCGCGGTAGCCCAGCACCTCGATCTCGCCCCCGGTCATGCCGTCGGTCGGGAAGGGGTCAGCGTCCGTGCCCGGCGTCTTTTCGGCAAGGAACATCGACAGGCCGGCGTAGTTCGACGTGTCAGGATCGGTCCGGGCGAGCAGCGTCATCATATGCGTCCGCGCGGCATGGGTGATCCAGGTCTTGTTGCCGGTCACGCGCCAATCGTCGCCGTCGGGCAGCGCCCGCGTGCGGAGCGAGCCGAGGTCGGAGCCCGTGTTGGGTTCGGTGAAGACGGCGGTGGGCAGCGTTTCGCCCGAGGCGAGGCGGGGCAGCCATTTCGCCTTCTGCTCGTCGGTGCCGCCGCCCAGGATCAATTCGGCCGCGATTTCGGACCGTGTGCCGAGGGAGCCCACGCCGATATAGCCGCGCGACAGTTCTTCGGAGACGACGCACATGGCCGCCTTTGGCAGCCCGAGGCCGCCGTATTCCTCCGGGATGGTCAGGCCGAAGACGCCCAGTTCGGCCATCTCGTCGATGACCGCCATCGGGATCAACTCGTCGCGCAGGTGCCAGCCGTGGGCGTGGGGCGCGACCTTGTCGTCGGACCAGCGGCGGAACTGGTCGCGGATCATTTCGAGTTCATCGTCGAGGCCGGTGGCGCCGAAGGTGGCATTGGCCGTCCGGTCGCGCATCAGCTCGACCAGCCGCGCGCGGGCCTCGGGGGTGTTGCCCCGATCGCAGAGCGTCATCACGGCAGGCGCCATCAGATCGCGCTGGTCGTCCTGCGTCAGGCCCATGTCCTGGGGGCGCAGGATTTCGCCCTGCGACATCGGCAGGCCGCCGTAGACCTGCCAGAGGTATTCGCCGAAGGCGATCTGGTGGATCAGCGCCTCGATCTCGCCGAAGGTGCCGGCATCCGTCAGGCGTTCGGCCCAGGCCTGCATCTGGCGCAGGGCCTGCGCATAGGTGGCCAGCCAGGCGAGCCCGTGGGTCGCGGCCTGTTCCCGCTCCATCAGGTCGGGATCGAGGCGGCCGTTCGCGGTCACGCGGGACGCGACGGAGGCCCTTGCCCGGTCGAGAAACGCGTCGAGCGTGCTCGAGGCTTGCGCCGTCAGGTCCAGAAGGTCGGGCAGGAGGAGAGCCTCGGCGCCGCGGTCGTCGGGCATGGTCTGGCCGTCATGGGGCATGGGGGCTCCTGTCCGTTCATTTTGCAGTTGCAGCGAAACTTAATTCCGCAGGAGGGGGTGTTCAAGCCAATATTATGACTTTTGCTCAGGGCTAGCGGCTGCCGTCGACGAAGCCTATCCAGTTGCGATGGAAAGCCTGACCCCAACTGCCTGGGCCCTTGCACTGGGCATCTCGCTGTTCGCGGGGGTGGTCAAGGGCGCCATCGGGTTCGCGCTGCCGCTCATCATGATATCGGGGCTGTCGAGCTTTCTCGACCCCCGGCTGGCGCTGGCCGGTATCCTTGTCTCGGTGCTGGTGTCGAACGGGGTGCAGGTGTTCCGGCAGGGGCGGATCGCGGCCATCCAGGCCGCTCGGCTGCATTGGCGGTACCTGGCGATCGTGATGGCGTCGATCTTCCTCACCGCGCAACTGGTCACCACGATCCCGCGCGATGCCTTCTATCTGATCCTCGGCGTGCCGGTGGTGGGCCTGTCGCTTCTGCAACTGAGCGGCTTTCGCCTGCATGTCCCGCCGTCCCGCCGGTCCGCAGCGGAATGGGGGATCGGCCTTGTTTCGGGCGCCCTCGGCGGTCTGGCCGGGACCTGGGGCCCGACGACGGTGCTGTATCTCATGGCGATCGACACGCCGAAATCGCGGCAGATGGTGGTACAGGGGGTGATCTATGGCGCCGGGTCCATCGTCCTTTTCCTCGCGCATCTGCGGTCGGGCATCCTGAACCAGGAGACGGTCTGGTTTTCGGCGGGGTTGTTGCCGGCGGCGCTGGCCGGCATGGTCATCGGTTTCCGGCTTCAGGACAGGATGGACGCGGCGGTGTTCCGTCGGGCCACGCTGATCGTTTTGGTGGTGGCCGGGGTGAACCTGATCCGCAAGGGGCTCATGGGTTAGCTCAGGAACTGGAAGCAGACCTGCTCGATGCGGCCGCGTCCGTCGGCCTCGGTCACCTCGAAAGGCACCTCGACCAGGGGCACGCCGTCCAGTTCGATGGCGAACGTCCAGGGTCCGGGGACCTTCTCGTAGTCTTCTTCGAAGGTGAAAAGGTTGAGGCTCTGGGTGCCCGGCTCGATCACGTCGGTCCATTCTTCC
The DNA here is from genome assembly GCF_001403735.1 of Jannaschia rubra. Lineage (GTDB taxonomy): Bacteria > Pseudomonadota > Alphaproteobacteria > Rhodobacterales > Rhodobacteraceae > Jannaschia > Jannaschia rubra. The sequence goes on along the minus strand of NZ_CXPG01000012.1, from coordinate 72,753 downwards.
CGTTCCACGCCGCGCGGCCCCATGGGGGGATGGGTCACGACCACGGTCACGGTCTGGGTGGGCGTGCCGGGCTTCAGCGCCGTGCGGAAGCCGAAGCTCAGGTCGTCCATCGTGGGGACGATCCGGTCGGGCAGGTCGAAGATCAGCCCCTCCTCGATCCGGCGGATGTGACCCGCTTCCGTCCCGGGCGCGGGAACCAGTTCGCCGCGGGATTCGCGCGGGCAGACGATCCCCGCGCCGACCAGCCGGACCTGGGCCGCCGCCGGAACGGGCGACAGCAGAAGGAGCGACAGAAAGGCGCGGCTCAGGATCATGGAGTTCCTTCAGCTTTGCAGAAGATGGCCGCAGATGTCGGCAAGGCGCGGATCTGGCGCATCGGTGACCTCGAAATCCACTGACAGCAGGGTGGCGCCCCCCGCCTCAACCGCAAGGGTCCACGCACCGGGAACCATCTCATAGCCGAAGTCGAAACGATAGACGCGCAGGTTCGACACATTCGGTAGAAGCGTCACCTCGTGAACCTGTTCCGTCATGCCGTCGGCGCCCATCGGCGGGTGGCGCGTGACCATGCGCACGTCGAGCGGCCCGTCGCCCTTGAGTTCGGTCCGGATGCCGAAGGCGACGCCCGACACCGCGGGCACGACGCGGCCCGGCATGTCGAAGCCCATGTCGTCGATTCTGCGGATGAAGCCGGCGAGGGTGCCGGGGGCCGCGATGAGTTGGCCTTCCTCGGCGGCCGGGCAGACGATGCCCGCCTCGACCAGCCGGACCTGCGCGGCCACGGGGGTCGCGCAGGCGAGCAGGGCGAGAAACCCCGCGAATGTCAGCCGATGGCGCAAGCCTTCACGTCCTCGTCGATGTGATCGACGTACCTCTGGAAGTTGTCGGCGAACATGTCCACCAGGCGGCGCGCCTGGGCGTCGTATGCGTCCTTGTCCGCCCAGGTGCGGCGCGGATCGAGGAGGAGGTCGGCCACCCCTTCGCAATGGACAGGAACGTCGAAGCCGAAGTTCGGATCGCGGCGGAACTCGCCCCGCGACAGCGACCCGCCGAGGGCCGCCGACAGCAGGTTGCGCGTCGCCTTGATCGGCATGCGGCTGCCGGTCCCGTGGGCGCCGCCGGTCCAGCCGGTGTTGACGAGCCAGCAGTCGGACCCGTGCCGCGCGATCTTGTCGCGCAGGAGGTTGCCGTAGACCTCCGGCCGGCGGGGCATGAAGGGCGCGCCGAAGCAGGTCGAGAAGGTGGGTTCGGGCTCGGTCACGCCGCGCTCGGTGCCGGCCACCTTGGAGGTGAAGCCCGACAGGAAGTGATACATCGCCTGCGCCGGCGTCAGCCGTGCGATGGGCGGCAGCACCCCGAAGGCGTCGCAGGTCAGCATCACCACGTTCTTCGGATGCCCGCCAAGCGCGGAGGGACTGGCGTTCGAGATGTACTCGAGCGGATAGGCCGCGCGCATGTTGGCCGTGATGCTGTCGTCGGTGAAGTCGAGTTCCAGCGTGTCGGGGTCGAAGACCATGTTCTCGATCACCGTGGCGAAGCGGGTGGTGGTCGCGTGGATCTCGGGCTCGGCCTCGGCCGAGAGGTTGATGGTCTTTGCGTAGCAGCCGCCCTCGAAGTTGAAGATGCCCCGGTCCGACCAGCCGTGTTCGTCGTCGCCGATCAGCGTGCGGTCCGGCGAGGCCGAGAGCGTGGTCTTGCCCGTGCCCGACAGGCCGAAGAACACTGCCGCGTCGGTGGGCCGGCCGAGGGCGTGGTTGGCCGAGCAATGCATCGGCATGACGCCTTTGTCCGGCAGGATGTAGTTGAGGAGGGTGAAGACGGATTTCTTGTTCTCGCCCGCGTATTCGGTGCCGCCGATCAGGATCTCGCCCGCGTCGAGGTTCAGCGCGATGACCACGTCGGAGCGGCAGCCGTGCCGTTGGGGGTCGGCCTTGAAGGTGGGGCAGTTGATGACCGTGTATTCGGGCACGAAATGCGCCAGTTCGTCCGCATCCGGGCGCCGCAGCATGTGGCGGATGAACAGGCTGTGCCAGGCGAGTTCGGTGACGACCCGCACGTCCAGCCGGTGCGCCGGGTCGGCGCCGCCGAACAGGTCCTGCACGAAATAGTCGCGCCCCTTCATGTGCGCCAGCATGTCGGAGCGGAGCCGGCCGTAGGCCTCCGGCGTCATGGGGGCGTTGTTGTCCCACCAGATCGTGTGTTCGGTCGCGGCGGACCGGACAACGTGCTTGTCCTTGGGCGACCGGCCGGTGAATTTGCCCGTCGTCACCAGAAGCGCGCCGCCCTGGCCCAGCGTGCCCTCGCCGCGGGTCAGGGCCTCCTGGATGATCGCCGGTTCCGTCAGGTTGTAGTACACCCGACCCAATCCGGTGATGCCTTGGGCTTCGAGCGTGTGCTCGGGGTTCACGCGATGGGTCATGGGTCTGGCTCCTGTCTGCGGGATCCCGAACGCCGTGCCGGCGTCGTCCCCCGCGCGCAGGCTACCATCCGGTGCCTCCGCGCGGCAGGGGCAGTTAGCGCCACCATGCCGTTCCGCTAGCGCAATCATGTGGCGAAAACGCGACATGGCCTTAACCCTCCCTTAATTGCATGGAGGTCACAGTCGGAGAGGCGAATCACCCGGATCGCGAATTGTGTTGATCTTGGGGCCCTTTCTCGGAGACGTTGTCGAAAAAACGACAGTATAACAGGCAACCACAAGGATATTGACATGTCGCGGATCGCGCTCGTCGACGACGACAGGAACATCCTGACGTCCGTTTCCATGACTTTGGAGGCCGAAGGCTTCGAGGTCGAAATCTACAACGATGGTCAAAGCGCCCTGGACGCCTTTTCAAAGCAGATGCCCGACCTCGGCGTCTTCGACATCAAGATGCCGCGCATGGACGGAATGGACCTGCTGCAGCGCGTCCGCCAGAAGTCGTCGGTTCCGGTGATCTTCCTCACGTCGAAGGACGATGAGATCGACGAGGTGCTGGGTTTGCGGATGGGCGCCGACGACTACGTGCGCAAGCCCTTCAGCCAGCGCCTTCTGGTGGAGCGTATTCGCGCCATCCTGCGGCGGCAGGAGGCCATCGCCTCCGACGAGACGGAAGCCCCCGAGGACACGCAGATCATGCAGCGGGGCGAGCTCTCCATGGACCCGCTGCGCCATGCGGTGAAATGGAAGGGTCGCGACGTCACCCTGACCGTGACCGAGTTCCTGCTGTTGCAGGCGCTTGCGCAACGCCCCGGCTTCGTCAAGTCGCGCGACCAGCTGATGGACGTGGCCTATGACGATCAGGTCTATGTCGACGACCGCACGATCGACAGCCACATCAAGCGTCTGCGCAAGAAGATGCGTTCGGCGGACCCGGACTTTTCGGCAATCGAGACACTCTACGGCATCGGTTACCGCTACAACGAAGAATAGGCCGCGCTGGAATGGCTTCCGTGACCGAGATGGACATGGCGCCCGATGCGCCCAGGCGGCGCAGGTTCGGTCGCAAAGCCGGTGAGATCCGCGACGGCGAGGTCCTGCTGGGCGAGGATTGGGAACGGCCCGCGAGCGTTGCGGAGACCGAGTTGGGCGACGTACGCGCCCGACGCGGCTTGTTCTCCCTCGACCGTTCGCCGCTGGCGCGGAAGATCATCCTGTTCAACCTGCTTGCCATCCTGATGCTGGTGGCCGGGGTGATGTTCATGAACCCGTCGCGCGACAGCCTGCTGGTCCAGCGCGAGCGTGGTCTCGTGACGGAGGCGCGTCTGATCGCCGACGTGTTCCAGGCGTCGCTGCCGCAGGGTCTGCCGGTATCGCTGGGCGCGGGTGACGGCGTGGACGTTCCCACCCTGCTGGAAGGGATCGAGTTGCCGCAGGGCGTCGAAGTGCATGTCTTCGATACGTACGGCGCGCTGGTCGCCAAGGCCATCGGCAACGCTTCCATCCTCGAAGTGGACGGTCTGGCGGAAAGCGGTGGCAAGACGACCATCATCACCGCGGCGCTGAACGGCATCTGGGAGGTTCTGTCGGCCGTCTTCCATCGGACACAGGGTGCCTCGCCCAATCCGCTCGACATGGCACAGGCCCTCATCGCGGAAACCGCCCCCGGTGGCACCGCGATCCGGGGCTACAACGGCGAGGACGGACGGCTATTCACCGTGGCCACGCCCATCGCGACCGCCGCCGCTCCCATCGGCACGATCACGGTGACCACGCGCGCGGGCGAGATCGACGCACTGGTCCGGGCCGAACGCGAGCAGCTTCTGCAGATGTTCGTCATCGCCCTTCTGGTATCGATCGGGTTAAGCCTCGTCCTCGCATCCACGATCGCCAACCCCTTGTCCGACCTGTCGGCGGCGGCCGAGCTCGGCCGCGACAGGCATGCGCGCAAGATGTCGCCGCAGCGCATCCGAATTCCGGATCTGACGGCGCGCCCCGACGAAATCGGGCGCCTGTCGGGCGCCCTCAGGGGGATGGTCGCGGCGTTGTACGACCGCATCGACTCCAACGAGCAGTTCGCCGCAGACGTCGCGCATGAGATCAAGAATCCCCTCGCCTCGCTCCGGTCGGCAGTGGGCACCATGCGCCTCGCCAAGAACGACGAGCAGCGCGGCCGCCTTCTTGAGGTGATCGAGCATGACGTACGGCGCCTGGACCGGCTGGTCTCCGACATCTCCAACGCGTCCCGGCTCGACTCGGAGCTCGTGAAGGAGGAAGAGGAGCCGTTCGATCTGGTCAAGATGATCTCCAATCTTGCCGTCTATCACGGACAGCAGGCGGAAGCGGAGGACATCGAATTCATCACCGACCTGCCGAAGGAGCCCATCGTCACCATGGGGCTGGAGGCGCGGCTGGCGCAGGTCTTCGTCAACCTGATCACGAACGCCCTGTCCTTCTGCGAGGATGGCGATGCCGTCCGCGTCTGGATGCGGCGGCGCGACAATCGCGTTCTCGTGGTGGTCGAGGATACCGGCCCAGGCATCCCCGAGGCCGCCCTGACCAAGGTCTTCAACCGCTTCTACTCGGAACGGCCCGAAAAGCAGTTCGGCAACCACTCCGGCCTCGGCCTCGCCATATCGAAGCAGATCGTCGAGGCGCACGGCGGGGTCATCTGGGCGGAGAACATCCGCCCCACCGATGCCGACATCACCTCCGAACCGCTCGGGGCGCGCTTCGTGGTCGGTCTGCCGGTCTGACGGCAGGCCATGGACCCGCTCCCCGACCTCCCCCGTCCGTCGCCCACCGGTGACGGACGTTTCTGTATTCATGGCACGTCGATCGCCGTGGGAGGCAAGGGCTTGCTGTTGCTCGGCGCGTCCGGGTCGGGGAAATCCGGGGTGGCGGCGCAGATGATCTGCCTCGGGGCCACGCTGATTTCCGATGACCTGACCCTGCTCGACGGGCGGGGCGGGGAAATCCTGGCCATGCGTCCCGAAGGCTCCGCGCCGGAGATGGAGTTGCGCGGCTTGGGAATCGTACGGGTCGACACGGCCGTTCCCACCCCCCTCGCCGCTGTCCTGTTCCTTGGTCCCGGAACCGGACGGCTGCCGGAGGCGGAGCATCTGGACCTGGCCGGTCACGTGCTGCCGTTGCTGCGTCACCCGCCCGCGCCCGACCTGGCACCTAAGGCGATGCTGTGGCTGCGCGGGCGATGACCTTGCATCACCTTTCAGCGACCGGCAGCTCGGCGCCCTATAAAAGCCACGGCTTCGGCATATATCGCACGCGTTAGGACGACCTTTCCATGACGCAGACCGCGGATCCCATCGACCTCATCCTCGTGACCGGCCCCTCGGGCGCCGGGCGGACGACGGCTATCCGCGTGCTGGAGGATGCGGGCTATGAGGTGATCGACAACCTGCCGCTGTCGCTGACCGCGCGCCTGCTCGAGGCCGGGGTCGACCGGCCGCTGGCTTTGGGTGTCGATATCCGGAACCGCGACTTCAGCGTGGATGCCCTGCTGTCGCTCGTCGCCCGGCTCCGCGCGGACCCGGCGCAGACGGCGCGTCTGCTCTATCTGGATTGTGACCGTGACACCCTCCTCGCGCGCTTTTCGGAGACACGGCGCCGCCATCCGCTCGCACCCGTGGAGGATACCGAGACCGGCATCGACCGCGAGTTGTCGATCATCGGCCCCGTTGCGGACCAGGCCGACGTGGTCATCGACACCACGGCTTTGACGGTCCACGACCTGAAGGACGAAGTCCTGCACTGGTTCGGCGGCGATGCGCGGCGCCTTGCGGTCTCGGTCCAGTCCTTCAGCTACAAGCGCGGCGTGCCGCGCGGGCTGGACATGGTTTTCGACGTCCGGTTTCTGGCGAACCCCCATTGGGTGCCGGCATTGCGCGGCGGGACGGGGCGGGACCCGGCAGTGCGCGATCATGTGACCGCCGACCCCCGCTTCCCGGATTTCTACGCCCGGATGCAGGGCCTGGTCACATCGCTGCTTCCGGCCTACCGCGAGGAGGGGCGCGCGCATCTGGCCATCGGTTTCGGCTGCACCGGCGGCCGCCACAGGTCGGTGGCCGTCACCGAAATGCTGGCTGCCGCCCTTGCCGAACAGGGCTGGCAGGTGTCTATTCGTCATCGGGAAATCGATCGGCGCGACGCAGTGCCGATTTCTGCAGGCCCGGGGGGAACGGGCCACGGGGAAGGCGCGGCATGATCGGCATCGTCATCGTCGCCCATGGGGGGCTGGCGGAAGAATATCGTCGGGCCGTCGAGCATGTGATCGGCCCGCAGGACGGGCTGTGCGCCATATCGGTCGCGGCAGCCTGCGACCGGCCCGGCAAGGCCTCCGAGATCAGGGAAGCGGCGGACGCAGTCGACGTGGGCGATGGCGTCGTGATCGTGACCGACATCTTCGGCGGGTCGCCCTCGAACCTGTCCATGGGCGCCTGTACCACGTCGGATCGCATGATCTTCTACGGTGCCAACCTGCCCGCCTTGATCAAGCTGGCACGCAGCCGCGAAAAACCGCTGCACGAGGCGCTGGCCTTGGCGAAGGAGGCGGGGACGCGCTACATGGACATCGCGCCGGGGCCATCGGTCTGATCGCAGTGCAGTTCTGGGGGTGTCATGGCGACGCGCACGCTTGAAATCGTGAACGAAAAAGGGCTGCACGCACGGGCGTCGGCCAAATTTGCGGAAACGGTCGAACGGTTCGATGCCGCGGCGACCGTGCGCCGCGACGGCCTGCAGGCGGCGGGCGATTCCATCATGGGCCTTCTGATGCTCGCGGCCGCTCGGGGGACGAAGATCGACGTCGAGACGACCGGCCCGGAGGCGGAGCCGCTGATGCAGGCGCTGGCCGACCTGATCGGAGATTTCTTCGGCGAAGGGATGTAGCGGGCCGCGGCCCGGTCAACGTGTCGGGACGGGGTCGCCTTCGCCGCGATAGTCGTAGAAGCCGCGCTGCGTCTTGCGCCCCAGCCATCCCGCCTCGACGTATTTCGTCAGGAGGGGGCAGGGGCGGTATTTCGTGTCGGCCAGCCCGTCATGCAGCACGTTCATGATGGCAAGGCAGGTATCGAGCCCGATGAAATCCGCCAGTTCCAGCGGGCCCATGGGATGGTTCGCGCCCAGCTTCAACGAGGTGTCGATCGATGTCACGGTGCCCACGCCTTCGTAGAGCACATAGACCGCCTCGTTTATCATCGGCATCAGGATCCTGTTGACGATGAAGGCGGGAAAATCCTCGGCCGTTGCCGCCTGCTTCTCCAGCCGTTCGACGACCGTCTGGCAGGCCCGATAGGTGGCCTCGTCCGTGGCGATGCCGCGGATCAGTTCGACCAGTTGCATGACGGGGACCGGATTCATGAAATGGAAGCCCATGAATTTTTCGGGACGGTCGGTCCGGCTGGCCAGTCGCGTGATCGAGATGGACGAGGTGTTGGAGGTCAGGATCGTCTCGGGGCGCAGGGACGGAAGCAACTCCTTGAAGATCGCGTGTTTGACGTCCTCACGCTCGGTCGCGGCCTCGATGATGAGGTCGCAGGCGCCGAGGTCGGTCAGCGTCATGGTGGTGCGGATGCGGTCCAGCGCGCCGTCGCGATCGGCCTGCGAGACCTTGTCGCGGCTGACCTGTCGATCGAGGTTGCTCTCGATCAGGGCGACGGCCTTTTGCAGCGCATCGTCGCTTACGTCGGTAAGCACCACGTCATATCCGGCGAGCGCGCAGACATGGGCAATGCCGTTGCCCATCTGACCTGCGCCCACGATGCCGATGCTGCCGATGTCCATGCCGCTCTCCTGCCTGTGCGAGGCGACCATAGCAGGGGCGCGGGGCGGGGCAAGGCGCGTGCATCGGGACAATTCACCGCGAATGCAGGGGTCAACCCTTCGGTAAGCCAAGGCTGCGAGTGTCGCTGGAGATAGACGAATCGGGCGGGCCGGACATGAGTTTCGAAGGGCGGAAGACAGGGCTGGATTACTATCCGTGTCGATACGGGGCGTCGCGGACGGTGTTCCGCGGCCCGCGCGTGTCGCTCGACCGACCATATACCGTCGTCGTTGGCGGGTCCGAGATCTATGGCAAGTACGTCGAGGATCCACTCACGGACCAGCTGGCCGAACGAACCGGGCGGCGGGTGGTCAATCTGGGAGTGATGAACGGGGGGGTCGACGCCTTCGTCCTCGACGACGACCTGATGCGCGTCATCACCGGTGCCGAAGCCGTCGTGGTTCAGGCGATGGGCGCCCAGAACATGTCGAACCGTTATTATACGGTGCATCCGCGGCGCAACGACCGGTTTCTGCGGCAATCGGCCCTGATGAACAGCCTCTACCGCGAGGTGGATTTCAGCGACTTCACCTTTACGCGGCACATGCTCATCACCTTGCAGAAGACCTGCCCGGAACGTTTCGTCATCCTTCGCGAGGAGCTATCGGTGGCCTGGGTCGCGCGGATGCGTCTGCTGCTGTCGCGCGTGCCGGGCCGGCGCATCATGCTCTGGATCGAGGATGGGACGGACCGCGGCCTCGGCTCGGAGCCGCCCTTCGTGACGGTCGACATGCTGCAGGAATTGGAAGGGTTGATCGACAAGGTGGTCCACTGCGACATCTCGGACCTGACGGGCGAGACGCATCTGGACCGGATGATCTTTCCAGAGACGGAACGCGCCGTTGCCTTGCATGCGATGACGCCGGCCGCCCACGACCATGTGGCCGAAGCGCTCGCCAAGATGGTTCGCAAGTCGGGCGGGTTGGCGGCCTGAGGTCCGGCGTGATCCGATACGAAATACGCGGTCCCGGTATTCCGGAGCCGCGTTTGATACCCGCAGATGCAGCGATCAGATCTTCTCGATCAGTTCCGGCACTGCCGTGAACAGGTCGGCGACGAGGCCGTAATCGGCGACCTGGAAGATGGGTGCTTCCTCATCCTTGTTGATGGCGACGATGATCTTGGAATCCTTCATCCCGGCCAGGTGCTGGATCGCCCCTGAGATGCCGACCGCGATGTAAAGGTCGGGTGCCACGACCTTGCCGGTCTGGCCCACCTGCCAATCGTTCGGCGCATAGCCCGAGTCGACCGCCGCACGGGACGCACCCACGGCGGCGCCCAGCTTGTCGGCCAGCTTCTCGATCATGGCGAAGTCATCCTCCGACCCGACGCCGCGTCCGCCCGACACCACGATCCCGGCGGAGGTGAGTTCGGGACGGTCGCTCTCGGCCACCTTGTCCTCGATCCACTCCGACAGACCAGGGTTCTCGGCCGCTGCGATGGTCTCGACAGGGGCGTCGCCGCCTTCGCCCGTCACATCGAATGTGGACGTGCGGATCGTCAGGACCTTGGTCGCGTCCGCCGTCCGAACCGTCTGCACCGCGTTTCCGGCATAGATCGGGCGCTCGAACGTGTCGGCATCGACGATGGCGGTCACGTCGGACAGGATCATCACGTCCAGAAGGGCGGCGATCCGCGGCATCACGTTCTTTGCGTCCGTCGTCGACGGCGCGAGGATGTGGCTGTAGTCGCCCGCGAGCCCGACGACCAGCGCGGCGGTCGGTTCGGCGAGCCGATGGCCCAGCGATGGGTCCTCAGCCACGAGCACCTTCGTCACGCCTTCAAGCTTCGCGGCGGCGGCCCCGGCATCGGCGGCAGAAGCACCGGCGCAGAGGATCGTGACATCGCCCAGTTGCCGCGCCGCCGTCAGCGCCTTGCCGGTCGCATCCAGGTTCAGCTCACCGTTGGTGACTTCGCCAATCAGAAGAACAGCCATCAGACAGCCCCCGCTTCCTTGAGTTTCGACACGAGTTCATCGACTGATTTCACCATCTCGCCGGCCTTGCGCGCCTCGGGCTCGGCGGTCTTGACGATTTCGAGACGCGCAGAGGCGTCGACGCCGTAGTCCGCGGGCGTCTTTTCATCGAGCGGCTTCTTCTTGGCCTTCATGATGTTGGGCAGCGATGCATAGCGCGGCTCGTTCAGGCGCAGGTCGACCGTCACGATGGCGGGCATGGCGACCTTGATCGTCTGCAGGCCGCCATCGACCTCACGCGTGACGACGGCATGATCCCCCTCGATCGACACTTCGGAGGCGAAAGTCGCCTGCGACCAGCCGAGCAGCGCCGAAAGCATCTGGCCGGTTGCGTTCATGTCGTTGTCGATGGCCTGCTTTCCCGCGAGAACCAGATCGGGCTTCTCTTCGTCAATCACCGCCTTGAGCAGCTTGGCCACGGCCAGCGGCTCGATATCCTGGTGCACGTCGTCCGTCGCCACGATCAGGATGGCGCGGTCCGCACCCATGGCGAGGGCGGTGCGCAGCGTCTCCTGGCTCTGCTTGACGCCGATCGACACGGCCACGACCTCCTCTGCCTTGCCGGCCTCCTTCAGGCGGATGGCTTCCTCGACGGCGATTTCGTCGAACGGGTTCATGGACATCTTGACGTTGGCCAGATCGACGCCCGATCCGTCGGCCTTGACGCGGACCTTGACGTTGTAATCGATGACCCGCTTGACGGGCACGAGGACTTTCATTTCGGATTTCCTCCCTGATTTGCTGAGGTGTTGTTACTGGATCGGGCTTGCCCGCGACAGGCCGAATGTGCGGTCGGGCGGCGCCGTGACGCACCGTCCAACGGCCGCGTCATTCGCGGTTGGCTCCGGGCACCCACAGGACATCGCCGCGGCCGTCGTCATTGGCGATGCGCGAGGCGACGAAGAACCAGTCCGACAGGCGATTGAGGTATTTCACCGCCGCGTCGTTCACGTCGCCGCCTGCCGCAAGATCCACCGCAAGCCGTTCGGCGCGTCGCGTCACGGTCCGGCAGAGGTGCAGATGCGCGGCAAGCGCGCTGCCGCCGGGAAGAACGAAGCTCCGCAGGGGTTCCAGCGCCTCGTTCATGGCGTCGATTTCCGCTTCGAGCCGGTCGACCTGTGCCGCGGCGACGCGCAAGGGGGGGTGCTCCGCCTCCTTGTCGCGGGCGACGCCGGGACGACAGAGGTCGGCGCCGAGGTCGAACAGGTCATTCTGGATCATGGACAGCCGGTCGTCCATCTCGCCCTGAGCATGCTGTCGAGCGAGACCGATGGTCGAATTGGCTTCGTCCACCGTGCCGTAAGCCTCGACCCGCGGGTCGGTCTTGGCGACGCGCGATCCGTCGCCGAGCGCCGTGGTGCCGCCGTCGCCGGTGCGGGTATAGATCTTCGAGAGTACGACCATCGTGTCAGCCTTTCGAGCGGAGCCAGACGAAGCCCACAAGCAACACCACCGCGACGAATTGCGCAAGGATACGCAGGCGCATGATCCGGTTCGCATGTTTGCGGTTGAAGTCGCCGCCCTTGGCGAAGCCGCCGATCCCGGTGAGGAGGATCAGCAGGACCACCACACAGGCGGCGGCCACGACATAGAACAGGGGATCATCACGCATCGGCGGTCCTTCTTGAATGTTCGATGTGAACCTAAGCCATCGGTTCAGGAATTCGAGACGACGCGGTCCGCGGCCTTGGTCGTCAGCGCGCGCTTCATCGCCATGGCAAGGGTGGTCGGTACCGTTACGCGGTACCGTGCACGGGGGCGGGAGGATTCGACGGCGTGGATCAGGGCACGCGTCACGGCCTCCGGTCCGCGTTCGAAGCGGCCCGTGGCGTTACTGTAGAGACGGTCCATCAGCCTCTCGTAATCGGCGCGCCGGGCGGAGGACTTCCAGTCGATCCATTTCTCGAACTGGTCGCGGGCGTTGGCGCGGAACCGCGACGTGATCGGGCCCGGCTCGATCAGGATGGCCGCGATCCCGGTGCCGCGAAGCTCCATTCGCAGGGTGTCGGTCAATCCCTCCAGGGCGAACTTGCTGGCGTTGTAGGCGCCGCGCCATGGGGCGGCGGCGAAGCCGAGCACGCTGGAGTTCTGGACGATGCGGCCATGCCCCTGAGCCCGCATGACGGGCAGGCATCGTCGCGTCAGATCGTGCCAGCCGAAGAAGTTGGCCTCGAAGATGGTGCGGAGGGCGTCGGTGGGCAAATCCTCGACCAGGCCGGGAATGGCATAGGCACCGTTGTTGAACAGCGCGTCGAGCCGGCCGCCGGTGACCTCCAGAACCTCGGTCAGGCCGGAGGCGATGGTGTTGGGCTCCTCGTAGTCGATGCGGGGCGAGAGCAACCCCTCGGACCGCAACCTGTCGCAATCTTCGGCCTTGCGGCAGGCCGCGAACACTTGCCACCCGCGCGCCGAAAGCGCGTGGGCCGCATGGTGGCCAATGCCGGTCGAACAGCCGGTGATGAGGATCGAACGCGTCATGCGCCCGCGTTAGCAGCCGTTCGGCGCGATGAAAACCGGGCGCGAGAGCGTGGCTCAGGCCGGGTCGAGGAACTGCGCCGACATGTATCCGGTCGCCCCCGTGGCCACGTCGCGGATGCGGATCCAGCCGTCGACGGGTTCGCCCAACGGCTCGGCCAAGGTGCCACCGGCGAGGCTGTCCACGACCGCATCCGAGGTCGACGGACCCGACCGCATGTTCACACGGCTGCCGGAGACGCGCAGCATCCCGACGGTATCGGCCACGGCCTCGGATGTCGCGGGCCGGCTTTCCGGGGTCAGCAGGCTGACGACGGTGGGTTCTCCGATGCGGCGCGGCTCGGCCAGGACGTCACCGGGAGCGGGGGCGGATGCCGCGATCAGGGACGCATCCGGCACGATGGTTTCAGTGACGGCCGTGCGGGTCACGGCGGCGCCGGTCGAATCCGTGGATGCCAGGATCACCGGGCGGTCGAACTCTGAACCCGAAGTGGAGACGGGAACCTCGGCCGGGCGGTCGACGGCGATCTGCACGTCCTGTTCCGGCGCCTGGCCCCAGACGACGAAACCGCCATAGAGTGCCACGGCCAGGATAAAGGTCAGCTTGAACATTTCGGGTCCCCCCTCGGGACGAATGGGCGTCTTTCCAATAGTGCGAACGATGATCCCGTGGCAGCGGTTCCCCGGCTCGCGCATCAGATTAACATGCGATGCACCGCTGCCATAGTGTGCAAATGTGATCCTTTCGTTAATGCGCGCGCTTGTGCGCGGGGGACCGGCTGGATAGATCGCCGCCATGAACGACAGCCACGACATGAAAGGGGACCGGCCCCAGGGCACGGTTTCCGAGCCGCTGAGCCGTGCCATCGGCGAGCGTTACCTGACCTATGCGCTGTCCACGATCATGCATCGCGCGCTTCCGGATGCCCGCGACGGACTGAAGCCGGTTCACCGGCGCATCCTCTATGCGATGCGGGAACTGCGGCTGTCCTCGACGGGCGGGTTCCGCAAGTCGGCCAAGATTTCCGGCGACGTGATGGGGAACTATCACCCCCATGGTGACGCGGCGATCTACGACGCGATGGCCCGTCTCGCGCAGGATTTCAACGTCCGTTATCCACTGGTGGACGGACAGGGCAACTTCGGCAACATCGACGGCGACAACCCGGCCGCCGCCCGGTACACCGAGGCGCGGATGACCGCCGCGGCCGAGGCGCTTCTGGCCGGGCTGGACGAGGATGCCGTCGATTTTCGCGACAACTATGACGGGACGCTACGGGAACCGGTGGTCCTGCCGGCGGCGTATCCGAACCTTCTGGCCAACGGGTCGTCGGGCATCGCGGTCGGCATGGCCACCAACATCCCGCCCCATAACCTGGATGAGTTGATCGCGGCCTGCCTGCACCTGATCAAATCGCCCAATGCGCGCGACGAGACGCTGGTTGAGCACATTCCCGGCCCCGATTTTCCGACCGGCGGCATCATCGTCGAGCCGCGCGAGTCGATCCTGGAGACCTACCGCACGGGACGCGGGGCCTTCCGCCTTCGAGCGCGTCACGAGGTGGAGGATATGGGCAAGGGGCAGTGGCAGATCGTCGTCACCGAGATTCCCTATCAGGTGCAGAAGGGCAAGCTGATCGAGAGGCTGGCCGAGCTGATCCAGCTCAAGAAGGTGCCTATCCTGGCCGATGTGCGCGACGAGAGCGCCGATGACATCCGCATCGTTCTGGAGCCGCGGTCGCGCAACGTGGACCCGGACGTGCTGATGGGAACGCTGTTCCGTCAGTCGGAGCTGGAGACGCGGTTCAGCCTGAACATGAACGTCCTGATCGACGGCGTCACGCCCCGCGTCTGCGGCCTGCGCGAGGTGTTGCAGGCGTTCCTGAACCACCGCCGCGACGTGCTGCTGCGCCGCTCCCGGCACCGGATGGAGAAGATCGACCACCGGCTGGAGGTGCTCGAAGGCTTCATCATCGCCTATCTGAACCTCGACCGGGTGATCGACATCATCCGCTATGACGAAGCGCCGAAGGAGGCGCTGATGCATGAGCCATGGGGGGATGGCCATGCGCGCGCGAAGGATGAGGACGACTATCGCTCGCCCCTGCCGACGGACCGTCAGCCCACGCTGACCGAAGTACAGGCCGAGGCGATCCTCAACATGCGTCTGCGCGCCCTGCGCCGGTTGGAGGAGCTTGCGCTGCTGCGCGAACGCGACGCGCTGATGGCGGAGCGTGCCGGGTTGCACGACCTGCTCGAAAGCGACGACGTCCAATGGAAGACCATCGCGGACGAGCTGCGCGAGATGCGCCGGCAGTTCGGAAAGGCTACCGACCTGGGCCGGCGCCGGAGCGACTTCGCCGAGGCGGTCGAGGTCGCGGAGGTGCCGCTGGAAGCCATGATCGAGCGGGAGCCGATCACCGTCGTCTGTTCGAAGATGGGATGGATCCGCGCGTTGTCGGGGCATCAACCTCTCGACAAGGAGATCAGGTTCAAGGACGGCGATGGCGCCGCCTTCATGTTCCACGCAGAGACGACGGACCGTCTGATCGTCTGGGGCAGCGACGGCCGGGCGTTCACCTTGCAGGCCAGCACGCTGCCCGGCGGACGCGGCATGGGCGAGCCGCTGCGCCTGATGATCGACCTGCCGAACGAGACCGCGATCGTCGACATCCTGATCCACCAGCCGGGCCGCAGGCTGCTGCTGGCGTCGAGCGCGGGGGATGGCTTCGTGGCGCCGGAGGACGAATTGATCGCCCTGCGCCGTGCCGGCAAGCAGGTGTTGAACGTCCGTCCGGGGGTTGCGGCGCTGCGGCCGGTGGTGGCCGAGGGCGATCACGTTGCCTGCATCGGTGACAACCGCAAGATGCTGGTGTTCCCGCTTGCCGACCTGCCCGAGATGCCGCGCGGCAAGGGTGTCCGGTTGCAGAAGTTCAAGGATGGCGGGCTGTCGGACGTTGCGGTCATCACGCTGGCGGATGGGCTGAAATGGTCTGACCCCGCAGGACGCACCCGGCACGAGACGGACCTGACGGAATGGGTCGGATCGCGGGCGCAGGCCGGGCGGATGGCGCCGCGCGGCTTTCCGCGGGACAACCGCTTCGCCTGATCCGGGTCGGCACACGGTGCTTCGGTTGAACATTGCCAGACGGTCATCGCATGGCTAGCAACCCCGGAAACAAAACGGGGGACGGGAATGACCACGACGATGAACCGACGCACCTTCGCGGGGCTGACGCTGGCCGCGACCGGGGGCCTGTCCGCCTGCGCCGTGCCCGATCCGCTGGGCGAGGATCTGCCTCCGATGGGTGACTTCGAACTGGCCTTCACCGTC
Organism: Jannaschia rubra; assembly: GCF_001403735.1. Taxonomy (GTDB): domain Bacteria; phylum Pseudomonadota; class Alphaproteobacteria; order Rhodobacterales; family Rhodobacteraceae; genus Jannaschia; species Jannaschia rubra. The sequence goes on along the minus strand of NZ_CXPG01000012.1, from coordinate 56,708 downwards.
GTCGTCTCGGAGAATGCCAAGAAGATCCCTCCCTCCCGCAGCACGACGCCCGAGAAGCTGAAGGAGGTGATGGCTGCCGAGGTCGAAAGGCGTTTCGGCCGCTACCGGGGCGGCAAGGGCTATGTCATCGCCATCAACATCGACGGCTATGCGCTGGCCCCTCCGGGGATCCCGGTCGTGCTGACGCCGAAGTCGATCATGGTGGTCTCGGCCAACCTGTGGTCCGCGGACCCCCAGAAGAAGCTGGCGGGGCCCGAGCAGATCACGACCTTCGAAGGTGCGGATACGCTGCTCGTCGGGTCGGGGCTGGTGAAGGATGCGGACGAACAGCTCGTCACGCTGTCGCGCAACATGGTCAAGAAGGTGCAATCGTGGCTCTTGCGCAATCCCGAATGGTTCGGCCTGCCCGCCCGGCCCAAGCCGTCCGTGCCGAAGGAGTAATCGAGGGCCGGTCTTGCCAAGCCTCCCCAGCGACGCTAGACGGCGCGCGATGCAATTCCGGGGGGCCGTCGCGGTCCCCTCACAAGTCAGGGGCCCATCATGGCGAAGGCAAAGTTCGAACGCACGAAACCGCATGTGAACATCGGGACGATCGGTCACGTTGACCATGGCAAGACGACGCTGACGGCGGCGATCACGAAGTACTTCGGCGATTTCAAGGCCTACGACCAGATCGACGGCGCGCCGGAGGAGAAGGCTCGGGGGATCACGATCTCGACGGCGCATGTGGAGTACGAGACGGATGCGCGGCACTATGCGCACGTCGATTGCCCCGGCCACGCGGACTACGTCAAGAACATGATCACGGGTGCGGCGCAGATGGACGGCGCGATCCTGGTTGTGAACGCGGCCGACGGCCCGATGCCGCAGACGCGCGAGCACATCCTGCTGGGCCGCCAGGTCGGCATCCCGACGATGGTCGTCTACATGAACAAGGTCGACCAGGTTGACGACGAGGAGCTTCTGGAGCTTGTCGAGATGGAGATCCGGGAGCTTCTGTCGAGCTACGACTATCCGGGCGACGACATCCCGGTGGTGAAGGGATCGGCGCTGGCGGCGATGGAGGGGCGCGACCCCGAGATCGGCGAGAACTCGATCCGCGAGCTCATGAAGGCGGTGGACGAGTGGATCCCGACGCCGGAGCGTGCGGTGGATCAGCCGTTCCTGATGCCGGTCGAGGACGTGTTCTCGATCTCGGGCCGGGGCACGGTGGTGACGGGTCGGATCGAGCGCGGCGTGATCAACGTGGGCGACGAGATCGAGATCGTGGGCATCCGCGACACGAAGAAGACGACCTGCACGGGCGTGGAGATGTTCCGCAAGCTCTTGGATCGCGGCGAGGCGGGCGACAACATCGGCGCGCTGCTGCGGGGCGTGGACCGCGAGGGCGTGGAGCGGGGCCAGGTGCTGTGCAAGCCCGGTTCGGTGACGCCGCACACGAAGTTCGAGGCGGAGGCCTACATCCTGACCAAGGAGGAGGGCGGTCGCCACACGCCGTTCTTCGCGAACTACCGCCCGCAGTTCTACTTCCGGACGACGGACGTGACGGGGACGGTGATGCTTGCCGAGGGCACGGAGATGGTGATGCCGGGCGACAACGTGTCGTTCGGCGTGGAGCTGATCGCGCCGATCGCGATGGAGCAGGGCCTGCGCTTCGCGATCCGCGAGGGCGGCCGGACCGTGGGCGCGGGCGTGGTGTCGAAGATCATCGAGTGACCCCGCCGGCCCGACGGCCCGCCGGCCCCGGCCGTCACCGCCGCACCGAAACAACGAAGGCCCCGCGGAATACCGCGGGGCCTTTTGGTTTGAGGGATAGTTGTCTTCGACCTGCTTTGGTGCACAGTGCGGCGATGACCCAAGACATCCACCGCGCATTCCACGGCTTCGTCCTGTCCGGCCCGCGCCGGTCGCTCGCCCTGGCAGGGCCGGACCTGGGTGACGCGCTCGAAGGGGAAGAACTCGCGTGGGCGCATCTGCCCTTCGATGTCGACCACCCCGCGCCGGCGCTGGCCTGGATGGAAGCGCATGTTCCCGGTCTCGATCACACCACGCGGCTCGCGCTGACGGGCGAGACGACGAGGCCGCGCGCCCTGGCGACCGAGATCGGCTTCATGCTGATCCTGCGAGGCGTCAACCTGAACGCCGGTGCGGAGCCGGAGAACATGATTTCCTGCCGCATCTACCTCGACACGCGGCGGGCCGTGACGCTGTCGCGCGAGCCGCTGCAATCGGTGGGCGATCTGGCCGAACAGGTCCGCGCCGGTCGGGGGCCGACGACCCCCGGCGGCTTCCTTCACGATCTGGCCGAGGCGCTTATCCTGCGGATCGAGGATGTGCTGGAGAAGATCGAGGACGACACGGATGCGTTGCAGGACAAGGTCGCGATACCGGCCATGGACTCCGATACGGCGCGTGCGACGCGGACGGAGGCCACGCGCCTGCGTCGGATGGTTCTGGGTCTCCGGCGCCACATATCGCCCCAACGCGATGCGCTCGCCGCCGCGGCGTCGCAGATGCACGACCTTCTGGGCAAGACGGACCGGAGGCGTCTGCTGGAAGTGCAGGAACGGCACCAGCGCGCGGTGGAGGAACTCGACACGCTTGCTGGCCGCCTGACGCTCGTCCGCGACGACATCAAGGCAGAGCAGGATGAACGGACCAACCGCAACCTCTATATCCTCTCGATCATGTCGGCGCTGTTCCTGCCGCTCGGGTTCCTGACAGGATTGCTGGGCGTGAACCTCGGCGGTATTCCGGGTTCGTCGTCGCCGATCGGGTTCGCCGCATTCTGCGCCCTCCTCGCGGTGATCTTCGGCGTTCAGGTGATGATCCTTCGCCGCCTGCGCGGACTTTGACGAAACCGCGGAGAGCGGGGGTTGCGCGGGCGGTCGACTCGGTCTAGAGGCGCGGTCTACGGACGGGATCGCCCCATCGATTGGGCGCGACCTCGTATCCGTTCGGGTTCGACGAGGGGACAGGGTGGTCCTGTTTCCTCCTCTCAACTTGGACGCTGCCGTCCCGAAAAGGGGCGCGGCAAGTCATCGGACTTGACATGAAAAGCCAGAATATCCGAATTCGGCTGAAGGCGTTCGACTATCGTGTGCTGGATGCCAGCACCGCCGAGATCGTCGCCACGGCCAAGCGGACCGGCGCGCAGGTGCGCGGCCCGATCCCGCTGCCCAACAAGATCGAGAAGTTCACCGTCCTGCGCGGTCCGCACATCGACAAGAAGTCGCGCGACCAGTGGGAGATCCGCACCCACAAGCGGATGCTCGACATCGTCGATCCGACCCCGCAGACCGTGGACGCGCTGATGAAGCTCGACCTCGCCGCCGGCGTCGATGTCCAGATTTCGGTCTGAGGAGGGCACAGGATATGCTGCGTTCCGGAGTGATCGCCAAGAAGGTGGGCATGACCCGCCTGTTCATGGAAGACGGGAGACAGGTTCCCGTGACGGTGCTGCAACTCGACGGCCTTCAGGTCATCGGCCAGCGCACCGCCGACAAGCATGGCTATACTGCCGTCCAGCTGGGTGCGGGTACCGCCAAGGCCAAGCGCACGAGCCAGGCGATGCGCGGAGTCTTCAAGGCCGCCAACGTCGAGCCCAAGCGAAAGGTCGCGGAATTCCGCGTCGATGAGGGCGGTCTGATCGAAGTGGGCGAGGAGATCATCGCCGACCACTACTTCGAGGGCCAGTTCGTCGACGTCTCGGGCACGTCCATCGGCAAGGGTTTCGCCGGTGCGATGAAGCGGTGGAACTTCGGAGGTCTGCGCGCGTCGCACGGCGTGTCGATCAGCCATCGGTCGCACGGCTCGACCGGCCAGTGCCAGGACCCCGGCAAGGTGTTCAAGGGCAAGAAAATGGCCGGACACATGGGTGCCGCCCGCGTGACCACGCAGAACCTGCAGGTCGTCCGCACGGACACCGACCGCGGCCTGATCATGGTCAAGGGCGCGGTGCCCGGATCGAAGGGTGGCTGGGTCACGATCAAGGATGCGGTCAAGAAGCCGTTCCCCGAGAGCGCGATCGTTCCGGCCGCGTTGATGTCGGCCAAGCGGGAAGCCGCGAAGGCCGCCGAGGAAGCCGCGGCCGCCGCCGAGGCCGAAGCCAAGGCAGCCGCCGAAGCCCAGGCCGCCGAGCAGGCAGCCGCCGAGGAAGCCGCGCTGAAGGCCGCCGAGGAACAGATCTCCGAGGAGAGCGCCTCGACGGACAATTCGGACGCCGAGAAGAAGGAAGGTGACGAATGAAACTCGATGTCATCACCCTGGACGGCGGCAAGGCCGGTTCGGTCGAGCTGGACGACGAGCTGTTCGGTCTGGAGCCGCGTCGCGACATCCTGTTCCGCGTGGTCCGCTGGCAGCGCAACAAGGCGCAGCAGGGCACTCACAAGGTCAAGACCCGGTCCGAGGTCAACTACTCGACCAGGAAGATCGTCCGTCAGAAGGGATCGGGCGGTGCCCGTCACGGTTCCCGCAAGGCGCCGATCTTCCGCGGCGGCGGCACCTACAAGGGGCCGACCCCGCGCAGCCATGGCCATGAGTTGACCAAGAAGGTTCGCCGTCTGGGTCTGCTGCATGCGCTGAGCGCCAAGGCGCAGGCCGGCAAGCTGGTGATCCTCGATGCGCTGAGCGTCGAGAACGCCAAGACCGCCGGGCTCGCCAAGCAGCTCAATGCCCTCGGCTGGAAGCGCGCGCTGATCATCGACGGCGCGAGCGTCAATGAGGATTTCGCGCAGGCCGCGCGCAACCTCGGCAACGTGGACGTCCTGCCCTCCATGGGTGCGAACGTCATGGACATCCTCAAGCGTGACACGCTCGTGATCACGAAGGCGGGTGTCGAAGCGCTGGAGGCGCGGCTGAAATGAACACCTACGACGTGATCCGCAAGCCGATCATCACCGAGAAGGCGACCATGGCCAGCGAGGCCAATGCCGTCGTGTTCGAGGTCGCGATCGACGCCAACAAGCCGCAGATCAAGAAGGCGGTCGAGGAGCTGTTCGGCGTGAAGGTGCGGGCGGTCAACACCGCCATCACCAAGGGCAAGACCAAGCGTTTCCGGGGGGTCATGGGCCGCCGGAAGGACGTGAAGAAAGCCTACGTGACGCTCGAGGAGGGCAACACGATCGACGTGACGACCGGGCTCTAGATCGGCCTGAAAGATCGGAAAGAGCCTGGCCCGATCGTGGCCAGGCTCTTTCCCCTGCGATACCGCAGGGAGGATTGCCTTGTGGCGATTTCTCATCCCCCGCCGGTGCGACGGATGATGCAGCGTCTCGGACTCGGGTCTTGACGCAACCTGTTCTGGGCATGTCGGAACGAACGCAACTCTGGTGACTGGATCGGTCCGCTGCTCTTCGACGCGATGAGCGGGACGGACGCCATCTATTGCCGCCCGGACAAGAAATACCCGCGACGCATGACATTCACGGTCGGCAGCATCCTCCATTGGGTGCGCCGACCGGATGTCGTGGATGTGTAGGGCAGCGGCATCATCTTCGCTTACACGGAGTTGCAGTGACCGCGCGATGTCTTCGCCGTCAGGGCAGGGCCGGTCTCGCGCAAGCGCCTGTTGGACCTGGGCATCGATTGGCCTGCGATTTACGGCGACCCCGCGCTGCTGATGCCTCTGCTGTTCCCGATGGAGCGCCGCGCTCGATACGACGTGGGCATCGTTCCCCATCTCGTGGATGCGGCAGAGGTGCCGCCGTCTCTGTCGCAGATGCCGGGCGCCTGCGTGATCGACGTCACCGCGCCGCCGCTGGAGGTGGCGCGCCGGATCGCGGACTGCCGCCGGATCGTGTCGACATCGCTGCACGGGATCATCATCGCACATGCCTACGGAATACCGGCGACCCGCCTCATCCTGTCCGGTCGGATCAGGGGTCATGGCGTGAAGTACCGTGATTATATCGAGGCTTTCGGCGAGACATCGGGTCTTCCGACGATCGACGCCCGACAGGTGGCACAAGATGATCTGCCGGATGCGCCAATGGCCACGGACGCTGTTCCCGGCATCCGCGCCGAGCAGAGGGGACTCGTGCTGAGTTGTCCGTCTGCGACGGAGCCGGTGCAGGAGCGGATGCTTCGGATCATTTGATGGAACGGACCGCAGTCTTCCGAACCGCCCTTGACCCCACCCCGTCACCCCCCTAGACGGCCCCATCGGCAGCTCCGGATTCGTCCGGGGTTTCGTCGTCGTTCCTAGGAACACTCGAACCGGGGACCTTCGGGGCCCTATACCGCGGCGGGCTCCGGCCTGCCGACACTGCAAACGGAAGACAGGTAACATGGCACTCAAGTCGTATAAGCCGACGACGCCGGGCCAGCGCGGGCTGGTTCTGATCGACCGTTCGGAGCTTTGGAAAGGCCGCCCGGTCAAGTCCCTCACCGAGGGTCTGACCAAGCACGGCGGACGGAACAACACCGGACGGATCACGATGCGCCGCAAGGGCGGGGGCGCGAAGCGTCTCTATCGGATCGTCGATTTCAAGCGCAACAAACTGGACGTCCAGGCGAACGTGGAGCGGATCGAATACGACCCGAACCGGACCGCCTTCATCGCCCTGATCCGCTACACCGATGGCGAAGCGGCCTACATCCTGGCGCCGCAGCGCCTGGCCGTGGGTGACCGCGTCGTGGCGTCGGCGCGCGCTGACATCAAGCCGGGTAACGCGATGCCGTTCCAGGGCATGCCCATCGGCACGATCGTCCACAACATCGAGCTCAAGCCCGGCAAGGGCGGCCAGATCGCGCGCGCTGCGGGCACCTATGCCCAATTCGTCGGGCGGGACGGGGGCTATGCCCAGATCCGCCTGTCGTCGGGCGAGCTTCGCCTGGTGCGTCAGGAATGCATGGCTACCGTCGGTGCCGTGTCGAACCCCGACAACTCGAACCAGAACATCGGCAAGGCGGGTCGCAACCGGCACAAGGGCATCCGCCCCAGCGTCCGGGGCGTCGTGATGAACCCGATCGATCACCCGCACGGCGGCGGCGAAGGCCGCACCTCGGGCGGCCGTCACCCGGTCACGCCCTGGGGCAAGCCCACCAAGGGCGCCAAGACCCGCGACAAGAACAAGGCGTCGTCCAAGCTGATCCTGCGTACGCGTCACGCCAAGAAGAAAGGCCGCTGATATGAGCCGCTCCGTCTGGAAAGGGCCTTTCGTGGACGCGTTCGTCCTCAAGAAGGCCGAGGCCGCCCGCGAGTCGGGCCGCAACGACGTGATCAAGATCTGGTCGCGCCGCTCCACCATCCTGCCGCAGTTCGTCGGACTTACCTTCGGCGTCTACAACGGCAGGAAGCACATCCCGGTGAACATCTCCGAGGACATGATCGGCCAGAAGTTCGGGGAATATTCCCCGACGCGGACCTATACCGGTCACGCCGCCGACAAGAAAGCCAAGAGGAAGTAAGTCATGGGCAAGGAAAAGAATCCCCGCCGCGTGGCTGACAACGAAGCCATGGCGAAGCTGCGGTCCCTGCGGACCAGCCCGCAGAAGCTGAACCTCGTCGCCGCGATGATCCGCGGCAAGAAGGTCGAGAAGGCGATCGCCGACCTGACCTTCTCCAAGAAGCGGATCGCGATCGACGTGCGCAAGTGCCTGCAATCGGCCGTCGCCAACGCCGAGAACAACCACAACCTGGACGTCGATGCCCTGATCGTGGCCGAAGCCTGGGTCGGCAAGAACCTGACCATGAAGCGGGGCCGTCCGCGGGCCCGGGGACGTTTCGGCAAGATCGTCAAGCCGTTCAGCGAGCTGACGATCAAGGTGCGGCAAGTCGAGGAGCAAGTCTGATGGGTAACAAAGTCAATCCGATCGGCATGCGCCTTCAGGTGAACCGCACCTGGGACAGCCGCTGGTACGCCGACACCAAGGATTACGGTGATCTGCTGCTGGAAGACCTGAAGATGCGTCGGTTCCTGCATGAGGAGCTGAAGCAGGCGGGGATCAGCCGCGTCATCATCGAGCGTCCGCACCGCAAGTGCCGCGTCACGATCCATGCCGCCCGCCCCGGTGTCATCATCGGCAAGAAGGGCGCCGACATCGAGACGCTTCGAAAGAAGCTGGCGACGATGACCAAGTCCGAGCTGCACCTCAACATCGTCGAGGTCCGCAAGCCCGAACTCGACGCGCAACTCGTGGGCGAGAGCATCGCCCAGCAGCTCGAGCGTCGCGTGTCCTTCCGTCGCGCGATGAAGCGTGCGGTCCAGAACGCCATGCGGATGGGTGCCCTGGGCATCCGTATCAACATGGCGGGTCGTCTGGGCGGTGCCGAAATCGCGCGGACCGAATGGTACCGCGAAGGTCGCGTTCCGCTGCACACGCTGCGGGCCGACATCGACTACGCCCATTCCGAGGCCGAGACGCCCTATGGCATCATCGGCATCAAGGTCTGGATCTTCAAGGGCGAGATCATGGAGCACGATCCCGCTGCCCGCGATCGCAAGGCCCAGGAACTGCAGGACGGTCCGGCCCCCCGTGGCGCCGGCGGCCGTCGTGACGATCGCCCCCGCGGCGACCGTCGGCGCTGAGGAGTAGCAAGCCATGATGCAACCGAAACGGACGAAGTTCCGCAAACAGTTCAAGGGCTCCATCAAGGGCGAGGCGAAGGGCGGGTCGGACCTGAACTTCGGATCGTTCGGCCTGAAGGCGACGCAGCCCGAGCGGGTCACCGCGCGCCAGATCGAAGCTGCCCGCCGGGCCATGACGCGTCACATGAAGCGTCAGGGCCGGGTCTGGATCCGGATCTTCCCGGACGTACCCGTGTCGTCCAAGCCGACCGAGGTTCGGATGGGCAAGGGCAAGGGTTCGGTCGATTACTGGGCGTGCAAGGTCAAGCCCGGCCGGATCATGTTCGAGATCGACGGCGTGAGCGAGGCCGTGGCGCGCGAGGCGCTGCGTCTGGCCGCGATGAAGCTGCCGATCAAGACGCGGACGGTCCTGCGCGAAGACTGGTAAGTCGCGGTCCGTAGACGTCGACGCGACCTGGACTGCAAAGACACCGAAGGGGCGGGGGAAACCCCGCCCCTTTTTCCCGTCGGGATCGGCCCCGCGGGCAACGAGACACCGGAGACGACAATGGCCGACATCTCATCGCTGTTCGTGACGCGGCTCTATCGCGCCCCGCTGGCCGAACATGGAGAGGCCATCGACGCGGCGGAGCTTCGGGCGTCCTGCCTGTCGATCGCGGAAGACGACGAGGCGGGTCAGAAGTGGTGCGAGGAGAACGACTTTCCCGGCTACACCAGCTATGCGTCCCTGTCCGACCTCGGCTGGCGGTTCCCGATCTTCAAGGCGCTGGTCAAGGTGCTTGACCGCCACGTTGCGACATTCGCCAAGGACCTGCAGTTCGATCTGGACGGCCGAAAGCTCCGGCTCGACTCGCTCTGGATCAACATCCTGCCCGAGGGCGGGATCCACACCGGACACCTGCATCCCCATTCGGTGATTTCGGGCACGACCTATGTGGCGATGCCGGAAGGGGCCAGCGCGATCCGCTTCGAGGATCCGCGCCTGCCGATGATGATGGCGGCGCCGACGCGCAAGGCGAACGCGCGCCGCAAGATGCGGACCTTCATCTACGAGGCGCCCGAAGTGGGGGACGTCCTGCTCTGGGAAAGCTGGCTACGCCACGAGGTGCCGATGAACATGGCCGAGGATGACCGGATTTCGGTGAGCTTCAACTATGGTCTGAAATAGGTCATTGGCCGGCTCACGGCCCTTGCCAACCGGGCGCAACCCGTCTATGCGGCCACCTCTACCGTTGATCTCCACCGGAATCAGCCGTGACCCGACAGCGTGGGGCGGCCCGGTGATGTTGCAAAGGAAAAGGCGATGAACGCCAGCGAACTGCGAGACAAGACGCCCGATCAGTTGCGTGACCAGCTGACCGCGCTGAAAAAGGAGGCGTTCAACCTGCGCTTCCAGGCTGCGACCAACCAGCTCGAGAATACCGCGCGCATCCGCGCCGTCCGCCGTGACGTCGCCCGCGTGATGACGACCCTGAACCAGAAGGCGGCCGACGCCGCCAAGTCGGAGGCCTGAGCCCATGCCCAAACGCATCCTCTCCGGCGTGGTCACCTCGTCGCAGAACGAGCAGACCGTCACCGTGTCGATCGAACGCCGCTTCAAGCACCCTCTGCTTCAGAAGACGGTCCGGAAGTCGAAGAAGTATCGCGCCCATGACGAGACCAACCAGTTCAAGGTCGGTGACGTCGTGCGCATTCAGGAATGCCCGCCGAAGTCCAAGACGAAGCGGTGGGAAGTGATCGCCGAATAACCGGCGCACGACATTCGAAACCCTGGGGATAAGGACCGCATCGTCCCCCCAAAGGTCGGGAGAAACCAATGATCCAGATGCAGACCAACCTGGATGTTGCTGACAACAGCGGCGCTCGCCGTGTTCAGTGCATCAAGGTCCTGGGTGGCTCGCACCGCAGGTATGCCTCCGTCGGAGACATCATCGTGGTGTCCGTCAAGGAAGCCATCCCCCGCGGCCGCGTTAAGAAGGGCGACGTCCGCAAGGCCGTCGTCGTGCGCACGGCCAAGGAAGTCCGGCGCGAGGACGGCACCGCCATCCGCTTCGATCGCAATGCCGCCGTCATCCTCAACAACAACAACGAGCCCGTCGGCACCCGTATCTTCGGACCGGTGGTTCGCGAACTGCGCGCGAAGAACTTCATGAAGATCATCTCGCTCGCTCCGGAGGTGCTGTAATGGCTGCCAAGCTCCGCAAAGGTGACAAGGTGCGTGTCCTGGCCGGGCGCGACAGCGGTCGCGAGGGCCAGATCGTCTCGGTCGACCCCAAGGCCGGCAAGGCCGTGGTGGAGGGCATCAACATGGCCATCCGCCATACCCGCCAGAGTCAGACCTCGCAGGGCGGGCGCATTCCCAAGGCGCTGCCCATCGACCTGTCGAATCTTGCCATCCTCGATGGCGACGGCAAGGCGACCCGCGTCGGCTTCCGCGTGGAAGACGGCAAAAAGGTCCGCTACGCCAAGAGCACGGGAGACGTGATCTGATGCTCGACCAAGCAACATACACGCCGCGGCTGAAGACCTTCTATCGCGACACCGTCAAGGGCGCGATGAAGGAGCAGTTCGGCTACAAGAACGACATGATGATCCCGCGTCTGGACAAGATCGTCCTGAACATCGGGTGCGGTGCCGAGGCCGTCCGCGACAGCAAGAAGGCCAAGACGGCGCAGGAAGACCTGTCGACCATCGCCGGCCAGAAGGCCGTCGTCACGAACGCGAAGAAGTCGATCGCCGGCTTCCGCGTCCGCGAAGGCATGCCGCTGGGCACCAAGGTGACGCTGCGCGGCGACCGGATGTACGACTTCCTGGACCGGCTCATCACCATCGCGCTGCCACGCGTCCGCGACTTCCGCGGCGTCTCCGGCAAGAGCTTCGACGGCCGTGGCAACTATGCCATGGGCCTGAAGGAGCACATCGTGTTCCCCGAGATCAACTTCGACAAGGTCGATGAGATGTGGGGAATGGATATCATAATCTGCACGACGTCCAAGACGGATGCAGAGGCGAAGGCGCTGCTCAAGGCCTTCAACATGCCGTTCAACAGCTGAGGACCTAGACATGGCAAAAGAATCCATGATCGAACGCCAGAAGAAGCGCGAGCGGCTGGTGAAGCAATACGCCAGCAAGCGCGCCGCTCTGAAAGAGATCGCCAACGACGAATCCAAGACGATGGAGGAGCGGTTCAAGGCCCGGCTGAAGCTGTCGGAACTGCCGCGCAATTCCTCGCCTACGCGTCTGAACAACCGCTGCCAGCTGACCGGTCGGCCCCGCGCCTATTACCGCAAGCTCAAGCTCAGCCGCATCATGCTGCGCGATCTGGCCTCGAAAGGTCAGATTCCGGGCATGGTCAAGTCCAGCTGGTAAGGGAGCACATAGATGAACGATCCCATCGGCGATATGCTGACCCGCATCCGCAACGCGCAGATGCGTGGCAAGTCCACCGTTATCACCCCGGCGTCCAAGCTGCGGGCCCATGTCCTGGATGTGCTGGCCGACGAAGGCTACATCCGCGGCTATGAATCCAAGTCCGACCGTCTTGGTCATCCGACACTGGAAATCTCGCTCAAGTACTATGAAGGCGTCCCGGTCATCCGCGAAGTGAAGCGGATCTCCAAGCCCGGCCGTCGCGTGTACCTGGGTGTCTCCGACCTGCCGTCGGTCCGTCAGGGCCTCGGCGTGTCGATCGTGTCCACCTCGCGTGGCGTCATGTCCGATGCAGCAGCCCGATCCGCCAACGTCGGCGGCGAAGTGCTCTGCACCGTATTCTGAGGAGGGTACAATGTCTCGTATCGGCAAACGACCCGTCGACCTGCCTTCGGGCGTCGAAGCCTCGGTGTCCGGGCAGACGATTTCGGTCAAGGGCCCCAAGGGAACACGCCAGTTCACCGCCACCGACGACGTGACGCTGACCGTCGGCGACGGCGCCGTCACGGTGACGCCGCGCGGCAAGTCCAAACGCGCCCGTCAGCAGTGGGGCATGTCGCGGTCGATGATCGCGAACCTCGTGACCGGCGTGACCGACGGCTTCAAGAAGGAGCTGGAGATCTCGGGCGTGGGCTACCGCGCGCAGATGCAGGGCAACACCCTGAAGCTGGCCCTCGGCTACAGCCATGACGTGAACTTCGAGGTGCCCGCCGGCGTGACGGTGACGGCCCCGAAGCAGACCGAGATCGTCGTCGAGGGCGACGACCTGCAGGTCGTCGGTCAGGTCGCGTCCGACATCCGCGACTGGCGGCCGCCGGAGCCCTACAAGGGCAAGGGCATCCGCTACAAGGACGAGTATATCTTCCGTAAGGAAGGCAAGAAGAAGTAAGGACGCAGACAATGGCAAACACGAAACGGGATCTGTTCCTGAAGCGCCGCCTGCGCGTCCGGAACAAACTTCGCAAGATGGCCGCCGGGCGCCCGCGCCTGTCGGTCCATCGTTCGAACAAGAACATCAGCGTCCAGCTGATCGACGATGTTCAGGGTGTGACGCTCGCGTCGGCCTCGACTCTCGAGAAGGACCTGGGGCTGGCGGGCAAGAACAACGTCGAGGCGGCGGCCAAGGTCGGATCGGCGATTGCCGAGCGGGCGAAGAAGGCTGGAGTAGAGGACGTTTATTTCGACCGCGGCGGCTTTCTCTTTCACGGGAAGGTCAAGGCTCTGGCCGACGCCGCCCGCGAAGGCGGCCTGAAGTTCTGATGACTGTGGGGGGCCTGACCTGGCCCCCTCGATGATCCGGGAACCTTCGGTTCACCAAGGATCGGCTTTGACCGGGCCCGAGCCCGACCTGAGACAAGGAGATGCCGCATGGCAGAACGTGACAACCGTGGAGGCGGCCGGGGCCGTGGCCGCGAGCGTGAGGAAACGCCGGAATTCGCCGACCGCCTGGTCGCGATCAATCGCGTTTCCAAGACCGTCAAGGGAGGCAAGCGGTTCGGTTTCGCCGCGCTCGTCGTCGTTGGCGACCAGAAGGGCCGCGTCGGCTTCGGCAAGGGCAAGGCCAAGGAAGTCCCCGAGGCCATCCGCAAGGCGACCGAGCAGGCCAAGCGCCAGATGATCCGCGTGCCGCTGCGCGATGGCCGCACGCTGCATCACGACATGAACGGTCGCCATGGGGCCGGTCGCGTCGTCATGCGGACCGCGCCCGAAGGTACCGGCATCATCGCCGGCGGCCCGATGCGTGCCGTGTTCGAGATGTTGGGCCTGAAGGACGTCGTGTCCAAGTCGGTCGGCTCGCAGAATCCCTACAACATGATCCGGGCCACGTTGGACGGCCTGCAAAAGGAATCGTCGCCCCGTTCGGTCGCTCAGCGTCGCGGCAAGAAGGTCGCCGACATCCTGCGCAAGGACGACGGCCCGAAGATGGACGGCGAGCAAGCGCCCGTCGCAGAGGAGGCCTGATCCATGGCTAAGACCATCGTCGTCAAGCAGATCGGTTCGCCCATCCGTCGTCCGCAGGACCAGCGCGCAACGCTGATCGGGCTGGGGCTGAACAAGATGCACAAGACCCGTGAGCTGGAGGACACGCCCTCCGTCCGCGGCATGATCAACAAGATCCCGCACATGGTGAAGATCACCGAGGAGCGGGGCTGACCCGATCCGGTCGTCCCATGAGCGGGCGGACGATACCCTGAAAAGGCGAGAGCCCCGGCCATGACAGCCGGGGCTTTCTGCTTTGGGGTTGCAACCGAGACCTCAGCAGTCGGAGCAGGTCTTCAGCCCCAAAAGGCGGTAGGCCGGGCAAAAACCGGTGATCGCCGTGATGAGCAGCACCGCGCCCACGATCACCGAGCCCCACCAGATCATGCCGTTGGCGAAGATCGGCAGTGTGGCGAAGACGGGCAGGGCGATGAGGACGATGCCGATGATGGCCCTCAGCACGCGGTCGGTCGTTCCTTCGTTCACTCGCATGGTGTCTCTCCTGTTTGCTGTCTGGAGCGAGGCATCAGAAGCCCAGCACTTTCACGGCCGGGTCGGCGATCATGGCGCCCATTTCGGCCGGGTCGGCGACGGTGACGCCGTCGATCAGGGCCGATGCATCCAGATCCTTGGCGGGCAGGTAGATCGCGCAGACCTGCACCTCCGTCCCGGTCTGCTGCATGATCGTCTGCATCAGGCCCTGAGGGCTCAGGTCGCGTGGCGGCTGCGTCGTGGTGGCGCTCTCGGGCGCATCGCGCAGGGCGATGTCGCCCGCCGCGCCGCAAAGAAGGACATGGGGTGCTGCGCCCTTCTGCGCGGCCTGCATGGTCAGGATCATCGACATCAGCTGCGTCTGCGCGTTGCCGGAGGTCACAACGACCAGAACCGGCGTGCGATCCTGTCCGGCGGCTGGCAGGGCCAGCAGCGCGGTCGCGGCAATGGCGAGGGCGGCAAGTCTTTTCATGGGGTTTCCTCCGGGGACAGATCCGGGGGGATTCCCGGCGACAGGACTATTGTCGGCCGAAAGCGAAGCCGGTTCAGTGATCTTGTCACCGATGGATCAGATCGGGTTCGCCCGCGCGAAGGCTTCCAGGGCCGGACGGTCAATGATGGTGACTTGTCCGCGCTTCTGCTCGACCCACAGTCGGCGCTGGAATTCGGCCATCTGGCGCGAGATGACCTCTCGCGCGGTTCCGAGTTCCGCGGCGAGGTTGCCGTGGGTGACGGGCACCACGGCACGGTCCCCAGCCAGCTCCAGCAGCTTATGCGCGAGCCGGCTGTCCACCCGACCGAAGGCGATTTCCTCGACCGTCAGGAACAGGTCGGTGATCCGCTTCGAATAGGCGGCGAAGACGAAACGGCGGAATTCCGGCGACGTGGACATCGCCTCGTCGAAAGAGGCCCGGGGGATGGCCACGGCCCGCAGATCCGTCTCGGCGATACCCTCGGCCGTGTAATCCTCGAACGCCAGCAGACAGGCGGTGGTCAACACGCAGCTTTCGCCGGAATGGACGCGGTAGAGCACGATTTCCCGGCCGTTCTCGGCGATCTGTTGAACCCTGACCTGACCGTCCAGAAGCAGAAGCAGGTTCTCGGGCGGTCGCCCCGGACCGAAGATGACCGTATCGGCCGGAACCTCGATCACCCTGGCGGAAGCGACAAGACGATCGCGCACCGGGGCATGAAGCGCGACAAGCCCGGGGAACCGGTCGATCCATTCGGTCATCGGCACGGCCTTTCGATGCTGGGCAAGCTGACACCGCATACGTGGCGCCCGATGCGCGTTCCGCAAGGCGCAGGGGCCGCTTTAGCGATCCGGAAGCGTGTTCAGGTCGGGCAGCAGGTGGGCCTGCTTGCGCATCGCGGCAACCGCATCGCCGAAGGTGCGGATCCCTTGCGTCTCGAGCATCGGAAGGAGCTTGAGCATCACATGCGCGGTCGCAAGGGCGTCTCCCATTGCCGTGTGCCTTCTGGAACTGTCGATCCGTACGTCCAGCCGGTCGGCGATGGCGTCGAGCGTATGGACCTCGGAACCCCCGAAGACGGCCGCAGACAGGAGGACGGTATCCAGTAGCGGGTTGTCGAAGGGCGGCGCCTCGGCTCCTGTCCGGTCTAGGAAGGCCATGTCGAAAGGCGCATTGTGAGCAACCAGGACGGCATCGTGCGCAAAGCCGTGGAAGGCCCGCAGTGCCCGGGCCACGTCCGGAGCGCCGGCGACCATCTCGCCCGTGATGCCATGCACGCGCGACGCGACAGCGGGGATCGGACGACCGGGGTCGACCAATGTCTCGAAGCTCTCGCCCGGAACGATGCGACCGTTGAACACGCGGACGGCCCCGATCTGCACGATGTCGTCGCGCGTGGTGTCGAGGCCGGTCGTCTCGGTATCGAAGATGACATAGGAGAGGGCGGAGAGCGGGGTGTCGGCCAGTTCGGTCGCCGCATGGTTGTCGATCGTGCCGAAGTCGAAGGTCAGCGGGCGTTCGGCCACAACCGCCTCGTCCACTTCCATGGCCAGCATGAAGCCGCGTCCCTGAACCGCCGGGCGGATCCGCGCGCGGACCGTGCCGGAGCCGTCGGCAGTCGTCAGGTCGGCATCGACGAAGGCGGGCCCGTCCCCCTCTGCAAGCCGGTCCAGGGCCGCTCGGAGGCCTTCCCGGTCAAGGTAGTCGTGAATCGGCCGGCCCAGGCAGAGCGCCGATACCTGACCCAGGACATGGACGCACTGCCGGTCGTAGAGCATGATGCGCTGCGCCTCATCCACCACCATGATCGCCACCGGGATTTCGGACAGGATGGCAGCCAGATGGGCGTTTTCCTCCTCGCGGGAGCGGACGGCATCCGCCACCAGGTCGGTTTGCGCCCGCTCGACCGCGGCGAGGCGTGAACAGATCGCTGCGGCGGCAGGCCCGAGGTCGCCCAGGTGGCGTGAAGGTGCAGTGTCCAGGTCTGTCGCGACGCCACCATGCGCCCGGGCGCGGAGAGCGGCCGCAAGGCGGTTGACCGCCTTGGCGACATGTTCGTCGAACAGAAGCCAGACCAGGACCGTCACCAGCACGGTGCCGAACGCCGCGACGAGCCCCGCCGTCATCAGGGCCGGCGCGGCATCGGGGGCGCGGCGCCATGCCATCGCGATGCCCGCCGCCACCGCCGCCACGTTGCCACATGCGATCAGCGCGAAGAACAGCATCACCCGCAGGCGGAGGGGCGCGGAGGTCATGGCTTCATCCCGTCGCACAGACGGCCTGGAGGACCGGATCGTCGGCAGGCACCCCGATCCAGGCATCTTCCGCGACCGTGCCGCCATCGTCCATTACGGTGTCTCCGGCGAGGTCCGCGCGGCGTGACTGCTCGCAGTCGAAGATCGCACGCATCCGGCGCGCCGGCACCCAGCGGCCGAAGACATAGAGGTCTGCGAGCCGTTGCCCTGCGGCGTTGTCATTCGTGCGGATGGCCCCGCGGTCGACGGCGATGAAACGGTCCACGAAAGGGCGGGCATAGGTCCAGGGGCGCCAGAACTGCCGGTTCTCGTTGGCCAGCGCGACCTCGACGCCTGCGGGAAGCGCGGAGGCGGTGCGATCGTACCATGAGTATTCGAGCGACACCGCCGCCAGCAGCATCGCCAGCCCGGCCGCCACGGGGACCAGCCATCGGGGAAGGCGCCGGATCGCCCGGCGCGCGAGCAGCGCCACGCCGCCGGCGGCGACTCCGGCCAATAGCACGGCGATCAGTTCGAACATCATGAGCGCTCTCCGGCTGGGGTCATGGCAGTCCGCGGCCCTGGGCGGCCGCCGATTGCATGGTGCGCACGACGACGAAGGCATCGCGCAGGTGGCTGCGTTCGAACGCCCCGAGGGTCGCGGGCGCCATCAGGTTGTCCGGCACGCTGCCGTGGCGCACTTGCGCGGCCTGATGGTCGAGACGGGTCTGCGCGATCAGGTCGTAGGCTGCCAGAAGGTCGCGTCCGCCGCTTTGCGAGACGATATCGGCGTCGCGGGCGGCCTCGATCCGGGCACGGGTGTTCACCGCCGTCAGGCGACCGCGCAATGCATAGATGCGCGCCAGGTCGGTCACAGGGACCACGCCGTTCATCTTGAGGTCGATCCGGTCACGATGCTCGCCCGACCGCCCGGTCGCGAGACCGCGCCAGATGTTCAGGGGGGGCGCATGCTTCAGCGAGTTCGACACCATGTGCGCGACGAAGATGGAATTGCGCGAAGCGGCCTCCAGCGTCTCCACTTCCAGCCCTTCGAACAGGGACCGGTCGCCGCCGATGGGCCGCAGGTCGAACATGACCGACGCAAGCATCTGCGCCATTGGGTCGGGGCGGGCGATCCAGCCCTGGAAATAGCCGCGCCAGACGCGGAGAGGCTGCCGCCAGCGCGGGTTCGTGGCCATCATGTCGCCCGGGCAGAAGACGTAGCCGCAGCTGTCCAGACCATCGGATACGAAGCGCGCCAGCGCGGA
This sequence comes from Jannaschia rubra, assembly GCF_001403735.1. Taxonomy (GTDB): domain Bacteria; phylum Pseudomonadota; class Alphaproteobacteria; order Rhodobacterales; family Rhodobacteraceae; genus Jannaschia; species Jannaschia rubra. The sequence goes on along the minus strand of NZ_CXPG01000012.1, from coordinate 38,301 downwards.
GAACCAGGCGTCGTGCTCAGGTCTGGCGTCGTCGGACAGCATCAGGACGTTGTCCTGATCCGACACACCCGTCTGTTCGCGCCGTCCCTGGCTGCCGCAGGCGAGCCAGAGCCACGGGACCGGCGCCGGACCAAGCTCAGCCTCTGCCAGGGCGAGCAGGCGGCGCGTGACCGCATCGGCCACGTCGGTGATGAGCCGGGTGGTCACGTCGTGACGTGTCCCCGCGCCGACAAGCTGCGCCAGCAGGCGGGGGATGCGATGGGTTATGGCGGCCAGGCTGTCTACATCGGGCGCATGGGCGGCGTCGCCGATGATCTCGGCCGAGCTTTCGGCCTGGAACCGGGTGAGGTCGGTCTGGGTGACAATCCCCACCAGGCCCCCGTCGCCCACGATGGGGACATGGCCGATGCCCCGCTCCATCATCAGGTGCAGCACGTCGGACCCGATGGCGTCGGGCGTCAGGCTGACGGGATCGGCCGACATCGCCCGCATGACGGGCGCGTCCGGATCCATCCGTTCGGCCACCACCCGCGCCGAGATGTCGCGGATCGTCAGGATGCCGCGCAGGCCGCCGCCGTCGGCCACCATCAGCGAGGAGAAACCGCCGTCCCGCATGATCCGCGCTGCCTCGGCCAGCGTGGTGTCGGGCGCGACGGTCCGGGGTTCGGCGGTCATGAGGTCGGCAACCCGCGTTTCGGCCAGGCTGCGGCGGGGCAGGGCGGCGGCGCGCGTGCGGGAGAAGAAGTCGCGGAAACCGGGCTCCGCGTCGATCAGGCGGCGAAACCTGTCCGCGGGAAGCATCAGAAGTTCGGTCGCATCGATGGCGCGGGCGCTGGTGACGGCGCGGCCGTCCCGCATCAGCCCCCGCTCGCCGAAGGTGTTGCGCGGCCCCAGCGACGACAGGAGAGCGCCGTCGGCGTCCGTCACCTCGACCCGGCCGGTGCGGACGACGTAGAGGCCGTCCAGCGTGTCGCCGGCGCGATAGATCGTCTGTTCGGAGGCCAGGGTCTGCGTCTGGAAGGCGGCCGCGACGTCGTCGAGCGTCTCGGCCGGAAGCCTGTCCCAGGGGTGGATGAGGGCGAGGAATTCGGCGGTCGTCATCCAGGAATTCCCTTCAAGGCGGTCCCCGCCGGCCGACGGGGCAGGCGGGAACCGGATTTGGATGGCGGGCGCAACGCGCGCCCGCCAGAGGTGTCAGTGGTCGACCGCGATGCCGGCCCCGCGGGGGATGCGGACGCTTTCGACCAGTTCGCGGATGTGCTCCGGCGTGGGCTTGGTGCTGCGCGCCACGAGGAAGGCCACCGTGAAGTTCAGGATGGCCCCCACCGACCCGATGGCCGTGGACTGGATGCCCAGCAGCGAGTCCGAGATCGTGTCCGGGAACTGGGCCGTGCCGGGGATGAAGAACCAGCCCTTGTGCATGAAGATGTAGACCACCGTGAAGATGAGGCCGGTCAACATGCCCGCGACGGCACCCGTGTCGTTGATGCGCTTGAAGAAGATGCCCATCATCAGCGCCGGGAAGATCGTCGCCGCCGCGATCCCGAAGGCCAGCGCCACGGTCTGCGCGGCAAAGCCCGGCGGGTTCAGGCCCAGCCACGTCGCCACCGCGATCGCCACCGCCATCGAGATCCGGGCGGCCAGAAGCTCACCCTTTTCCGAGATGTTCGGGTTGATCGTGGCCTTGATCAGGTCGTGGCTGACCGCCGAGGAGATGGCGAGCAGCAGGCCCGCCGCCGTCGACAGCGCCGCGGCAAGCCCGCCCGCCGCGATCAGCGCGATGACCCAACCGGGAAGCTGCGCGATCTCGGGGTTGGCGAGGACGAGGATGTCGTTGTTGACGGTGAGCTCGCTGCCCTGCCAGCCGCGCGTCTCGGCCTCGGCCGCGAAGGTGGCGTTGTCGGCGTTGTAGTACTCGATCCGACCGTCGCCGTTCTTGTCCTCGTAGGTGATGAGGCCGGTGACTTCCCAGTTGCGGATCCAGTCCGGCCGCTCCTCGTAGGAAATGGGTTCGGAGGCGGTGCCGTTGGGATAGATCGTGTCGATGATGTTGAGCCGCGCCATCGCGCCCACAGCGGGGCAGGTCAGGTAGAGCAGCGCGATGAACACCAGCGCCCAACCCGCCGACCAGCGGGCGTCGGCCACGCGGGGAACGGTGAAGAAGCGGATGATGACGTGGGGCAGGCCCGCGGTGCCGATCATCAGCGACAGGGTGAACAGGACCATGTTCATCACCGCCAGCGGCGATCCGTCCTGCGCGGTATAGGAGTTGAAGCCCAGGTCCTGCACCACCTCGTTCAGCCGCGCGAGCAGCGGCTCGCCCGTGGGAGTGTAGTCGCTGAACAGGCCCAGCGGCGGAACCGGATTGCCGGTCAGCTGGAGCGAGATGAAGATCGCCGGGATCGTGTAGGCGATGATCAGCACGACATACTGCGCGACCTGCGTGTAGGTGATGCCCTTCATCCCGCCCAGAACGGCGTACATGAAGACGATGGCCGCACCGATGTAGAGACCCGTCTCGTTCGACACTTCGAGGAAGCGGGAGAAGGCGACGCCCGCGCCGGTCATCTGCCCGATGACGTAGGTCGTCGAGGCGATGATGAGACAGACGACCGCGACCAGTCGCGCGGTCGGGCTGTAGAACCGGTCGCCGATGAACTCGGGCACGGTGAACTTGCCGAACTTGCGAAGGTAGGGCGCAAGAAGCAGCGCCAGCAGGACATAGCCGCCGGTCCAGCCCATCAGATAGGCGCTGGCCGGATAGCCAGCGAAGGCGACGATGCCGGCGAGCGAGATGAACGAGGCCGCCGACATCCAGTCGGCCGCCGTGGCCATGCCGTTCATGACCGGGTGCACGCCGCGCCCGGCGGCGTAGAATTCCGCGGTGGTGCCCGCGCGGGCCCAGATCGCGATGCCGATGTAGAGCGCGAAGCTGGCGCCCACGACAATCAGGTTGAGGGTATACTGATCCATGTGCCCTTACTCCTCGTCGACGCCGAAGTCGCGGTCGAGCTTGTTCATGCGCCACGCGTAGAAGAAGATCAGCACCAGGAAGACCAGGATGGACCCCTGCTGCGCGAACCAGAAGCCCAGGTCGGTGCCGCCCACGCGGATACCCGACAGAAGGGGCCGCAAGAGGATGCCGAAGCCGAAGCTGACAAGGCCCCAGATGGCAAGGCAGATGTAGATGAGGCGAAGGTTCGCCTTCCAGTAGGCGGTCCCGTCCGTCTGGGCCGCGGTATTCGGTCTGTCGGCCATTGGCCTGTCTCCTCCGTTGGTGCCGGTCGTCGGCTTCTTGTTAGGGCTTCAATGCCCGGACGATGGCGGCGAGCGCCATCGAGACGTCGGCGATGGACCGCATCGCATCGACACGCAGCAGGACGCCCCGGGATTCGAAATGGTCGATCAGGGGCGCCGTTTCGGCGTGATAGGCCTGAAGGCGGGCGGCCACGGTCTCGGCCGTGTCGTCGGCCCGCCGCGTGAGTTCGGTGCCGCCGCAGGCGTCGCAGATGCCGGGCGCGGCCGTGGGCTTGAAGCTGTCGTGATAGCCTTCGCCGCAGCCGGCGCAGGTGTGCCGCCCGGAGATCCGCTCCACCATGGACTCGTCGTCCACGGTCAGCGCGATCGCCGCACCGACGGCCATTCCGCGCCGCGCCAGCAACCCGTCGAGCGCCTCGGCCTGTGCGCCCGTCCGGGGAAAGCCGTCGAGGATGATCCCGCGCGTCACGTCGGGCTGCGCCAGCCTGTCGTCCAGGATCGAGAGGACGATGTCGTCCGACACCAGTCCCCCGGCCTCCATCACGGCCTTTGCGGCCTGACCGGCCTGCGTCCCTTCGCGCACGGCGGCGCGCAGCAGATCGCCCGTCGAAAGCTGGATCAGGCCGAAGCGTTCCTCCAATACCCGCGCCTGCGTCCCCTTGCCCGCGCCCGGAGGCCCGAGCAGGACGAGAACCGGCGCCGCCTGCATCTGTCCGTCCATCTTCATCCCCTGTTCATGCGGTTTTCGACAAGGTCGTCGACCACGGAGGGGTCCGCGAGCGTCGAGGTGTCGCCAAGGGAATCGGGATCGTTCTCGGCGATCTTGCGCAGGATGCGGCGCATGATCTTGCCGGACCGGGTCTTGGGCAGGCCTGGCGCCCACTGAATCAGGTCGGGCTTGGCGATGGGGCCGATCTCGGACCGGACCCAGCGTTCGAGTTCGCGGCGCAGGTCTTCGGTCGGCTCGACGTCGTTCATCAGGGTGACGTAGGCATAGATGCCCTGGCCCTTGACGTCGTGGGGAAAGCCCACGACCGCGGCCTCGGCGACCTTCTCGTGGGCGACCAGCGCGCTCTCGACTTCGGCGGTGCCCATGCGGTGGCCCGAGACGTTGATCACGTCGTCCACGCGGCCGGTGATCCAGTAGTAGCCGTCCTCGTCGCGGCGGCAGCCGTCGCCCGTGAAATAGTAGCCGGGATACTGCTGGAAATAGGTGTCCATGAAGCGCTTGTGATCGCCCCAGACCGTCCGCATCTGCCCGGGCCAAGAGGCTTCGATGCAGAGCACGCCTTCGGCCTCGGTGGTGTCGATGCGCTTGCCGCTCTCGGGCTCCAGCACGACGGGGCGGATGCCGAAGAAAGGCAGCGTGGCGGAACCAGGCTTGGTCGGGATGGCGCCGGGCAGGGGGGTCAGCAGGTGGCCGCCGGTTTCGGTTTGCCACCAGGTGTCGACGATGGGGCAGCGGCCCTTGCCGATCTGGCGGTCGTACCAGTTCCACGCCTCGGGGTTGATGGGCTCGCCCACGGTGCCCAGCACACGGATCGACGACAGGTCGTAGGGTTCGACGAAGCTGTCGCCCTGGCCCATCAGCGCGCGCAACGCGGTGGGGGCGGTGTAGAACTGGGTGACCTGATGCTTGTCGCAGACCGCCCAGAAGCGCCCGGCGTCGGGGTAGGTCGGCACGCCCTCGAACATCACCGTCGTCGCGCCGTTGGCGAGAGGGCCGTAGACGATGTAGCTGTGCCCCGTGACCCAGCCCACATCGGCGGTGCACCAGAAGATGTCGCCGTCGTGGTGGTCGAAGACGTAGCGATGCGTCATCGCCGCATAGAGAAGGTATCCGCCAGTCGTATGGACCACGCCCTTGGGCTGGCCGGTGGAGCCGGAGGTATAGAGAATGAACAGCGGATCCTCGGCGCTCATCTCCTCCGGCGGGCAGTCGTCGGAGACCTGCGCCTCCTCCTCGTGCAGCCAGTAGTCCGATTGGGGGCGGAAGGCGATCTGCTGGCCCGTGCGGCGCACGATCAGGCACTTAACGTCGTCGGTGTCGTGCAGCAGCGCCTTGTTGACGTTGTCCTTGAGGTTGGTGACGCGGCCACCGCGGGGGGCGCCGTCGGCGGTGATGACGACCTTGGCGTCGCAGCCGTTGATGCGTGCGCCCAGGGCGTCGGCCGAGAAGCCCGCGAAGACGATGGAATGGATTGCGCCGATGCGCGCGCAGGCGAGCATCGCGACGGCGGCTTCGGGGATCATCGGCAGATAGATCACCACGCGGTCGCCGCGCTCCACCCCCAGCCGCTTCAGCACGTTGGCGAAGCGGCAGACCCGCCCGTGCAGCTCGCGGTACGTGATATGCAGCGCTTCCTCGGACGGATCGTCTGGCTCCCACAGGATCGCGGTCTGGTCGGCACGGTCGGCCAGATGGCGGTCGACGCAGTTGGCCGCGACGTTCAGGGTGCCGTCGCCGAACCATTCGATCGACACGTCGCCCTGGTCGAAGCGAGACTCGCTGACCTTGGTGTAGGGCCGAATCCAGTCCAGTTCGCGCCCGGCTTCGCCCCAGAACCCCTCCGGATCGTCGATGCTGCGGCGGTACATCTCGTCGTACCGCGGCCGGTCCGCATGGGAATTCGCGGCGAACTCAGGCGAGGGGGGATGGGTCTTGGGGGTCACGTTCATGGAAGTCCTCCGGTCAAATGTCTGTGTCGGACGTTGCGTAAATTTGTAGGGGCCGATTCCCGATCGGATAAGTCCATTTCAGAAGCGCCCGGAGGTCTGGTAAAAATAATGACAGGCCGTGCGCGGTTTTTAGTAAATTAATTCACAAAGCGGCGTCGGACGATGATCGATCGTCCGCGAGCAGATAGCCGAACCCGCGCACCGTCTGGATCGTGCCTGCCGGGCCCGCGCGGTCAAGTTTCCTGCGCAGATAGGCGATATAGACCTCGACGATGTTGGTATGCGGATCGAAGTCGTAGCCCCAGACCTGCCGCAGGATCTCCATCCGGCTGACGACCCGTCCGGCATTCTCGACGAAATAGTCGAGGAGGGCGAATTCCGTCGCGGTCAGTTCCAGTTCCTGACCCGCCCGCTGCGCGGTCTTGAGCGAACGGTCGAGCCGGATGTCCCCCACCGTCACGGCATCGGGCACCGACACCCCGGACCCCGTGCGCCGCAGCAGGACCTCGAGCCGCGCCAGCAGTTCCTCGAACGCGAAGGGCTTGGTCATGTAGTCGTCGGCCCCGGCGCGCAGCCCCTCCAGCTTGTCGCCCAGGGCGTCGCGCGCCGTCAGCATCAGGATCATCACGTCCTCGCCCGCCTCCCGCAGGCGGCGGCAAAGTTCGGCTCCCTCCGCGTCGGGCAGCATCCGGTCGAGGATGACCAGCGCGAAGTCGCCGTCCCTCACAAGGGCGGGCAGGTCGCGTCCGTCGGGGCGGACGGTCACGTCATATCCTTCGGCCCCGAGACCCGTGGCGAGGAAGTCCGCGATCTCGGCGTCGTCCTCCACGATCAGCAGGCGGGCCGCCATCAGGCCGCCCCGGCCGCGAGGGGCAGGTCGATCGTCACCGTCGCGCCCGTTTCCGCGCTGCCGTCCACGCCGATGGCGCCCGAATGACGCTCGACGATCCACTTGGCGATGGACAGCCCCAGCCCGGAACCGCGGCCGGTCTTTCCGCGATTGGCCTCGCCCCGGTAGAATCGGGTGAAGACGCGCTCGGACTCGGCCTCCGCGAACCCCGGCCCCTCGTCCTGCACGCGGATGACGGCGCGGCCGTCCGACGTCTCGAGCGCGATGCGCACCGTGCTGTTCTCGGGTCCGAACTTGATCGCGTTGTCGAGCGTGATCTGCAATGCCTGCCGCAGCCGGTCCGCGTCGCCCTGCACGATCACGGGGTCGAGCGGCTGCCGGGGCGACAGGACGATGCCCTTGCGCCGGGCAAGGGTCTGGCTGTCCAGAAGCGTCTCGCTGACGATTTCCTGAAGGGTGACGGGCTCCAGCTCGACCCCCACGGCACCATGCTCGGAGCGGGCGAGGAACAGCATGTCCTCCACCAGCCGCCCCATCTGGCCGGCCTTGCGAACGACGGCTTCCAGCGTCTCGCGGACCTGCTCCGGGGTGGCGTCGCGCCGCCGGAGGGCGATCTCCGCCTGTCCGCGCAGGATGGTGAGGGGGGTCCGCAACTCGTGGCTTATGTCGGCGAAGAACTGGGCGCGGCTGGTGTCGATCTCGCGCAGGCGGGCGTTCACGGTTTCAAGCTCCTCGGACCGGGCGAACAGCTCGGCGGTGCGTTCGGCGACCTGTCGTTCAAGCGTCTCGTTCGTGCTCTGCAGGGCATCGCGCTGATCGAGGATCTGGCGCGTCATCCTGTTGAAGCGTTGCGCCAGATGGCCCAGCTCGTCCTCGCTGCCGGGCTCGACGATATGCGACAGGTCGCCCCGACCGACGGCATCTGCGGCTTCCGCCAGCGCGGTGACGGGGCGCAGGACGGTGCGGTTCAGCATCACGACGTTCACCGCCCCCAGCGTCGCCACCACCAGTACAAGGCCGGAGGCGAGCCAGATGGACTGTCTCGACAGGCGAGCGGAGGCGGCAAGGCTTTTCTCGGCTTCATCCTGCTCGCGGGCCAGAACCTCCGCGATGAGGGCGCCGAGCTCGTCGTCGAGCCTGTCCTCCACCTCGTCGCGGTAGAGCGCGTCGGCCACGTCGCGCCGCCCCGCTGCCAGCTCCGAAGACAGCCGCGCATAGACTTCGTCCAGATCGTCCACCAGCGCCTCGATCCGGTCGATCAGGGCGAGCTCGGCTATTTCACCGTCCCGTTCCTCGGGATCCTGGAGCCAGTCGATCTCGCCCGCGATCAGGACGCGCTGGGTGGCGATATGACTGCGAAGGGCGGCTCGGGCATGCTCCATGTCCGCCCCCTGGGGCCCGATGATGATGAGTTCCGCGATCTGCTCGACATAGTGGTTCGCCTCGGTCGCGATCAGGTCGATGTTGCGAAGCTGCTCGTATGAAGCGGCAAGCTGGCGCCGGTTTCCGTCGGCCACCCGCAGGGTGAAGATGATGACCACGCAGATCAGCGCGACCGTCGCGGCGAGGATCGCATGGCTCGACAGGATTTTCGTGCGGATGCGCATGGACAGGTTCCGTGGTGGGCCGGTGCGATTTGCATGGGGCGTTCTGACGCTCAGGTTAGACGCGCGGGCAGGCAGGGGGAACCGGGGGCCGGGCTTCTAATGATCTTCTAATTTGAAACCTGAGGGCCGTTATCACATCTCTTGCGGTGACGGAGCGGCCGCCCAGGCCCCTTTGCCGCACGGCCGGCCCGATGGGCCAGGGCACAGATGACAGGACGGAGACGAACATGTTTCACGCGGCGAACAGCACGCGATCGATGGCGCTTGGCCGGACGGCCCCTCGGATCGTCCTGTACTCCCATGACACGCTGGGCTTCGGGCATCTGCGGCGGAACCTGCTGATCGCCGCGGCCCTGCGGCAGATGGAGCCGGCGCCGCAGGTCCTGATGATAACGGGCATGCGCGAGGCGGGGGCATTCGAACTGCCCCCCGGCGTCGACTGCATCAGCCTTCCCGCCTATGCCAAGGGCGTCGACGGAACCTATCGTCCGCGCGATCTGGGGGGCGATCTTGCCGCCCTCGCGGCGCTCCGGGCGCGGACGATCGAAGCGGCCGTCCTGGCTTTCGACCCCGACCTGATGATCGTCGACAACGTGCCCCGCGGCGCGCAGCAGGAACTGGACCCCACGCTCGCCGCCCTGCGCCGTCGCGGACGGACCCGCGTCGTGCTGGGGCTGCGCGATGTCATCGACACCCCGGATGCCGTCCACCGGCAGTGGGCGCAGCAGCGCAACTTCGAGGCCGTGTCGCGCTGGTTCGATGCGGTCTGGGTCTATGGCGACCCGACGTTCTATGACCTTTTGGCCGATTGCGGGTTCGATGCCGTCATGGGCGACCGCAGCCGCTTCACCGGATACCTGGACCACAGCGGACGGCTGGCCGCGCCGCTGGCGATACGGGAACGCGACAGGATCCTGGCTGGCGATCCCCGACCTTACGTCCTCTGCACCGTGGGCGGCGGCCGCGATGGCGCCGAGGTGTCGGAGGCGTTCCTTCGGGCACCCATGCCCGCCGGCCACCGGGGCATCCTCATCACCGGCAGTCAGATGCCCGGCGGCCTGCGGGAGGAGATGCGCGGCCACGCCGCCGGGCGCGACGACATGACCGTTGTGGATTTCGTGAGCGAGCCGCTCGCCCTCATGGCGGGTGCCGCCCGCATCGTCGCGATGGGCGGCTACAACACCGTCTGCGAGGTGCTGTCGCTGGGGCGGCCCGCGCTGATCGTGCCGCGTGCGGTGCCCCGCGCGGAACAGGTCCTGCGGGCCGAGCGGCTGGCGGCACGCGGTCTGATCAACATGATGCTGCCGGACGACCTGACGCCTGACGCGTTGGGAGACTGGCTGGGTCGGGCGGTTTCCGAACCTCTGGCCGGTGCCATTGCACTCGACATGTCCGGTCTGGACCGGGTGCGCGATTTCACCGCCCGGATGCTGACCGCGCCGCATGACCTGCGGGTCGCGAGTTGAAGGAGACACTGATGCCCACGCTGCCCGACTGCAAGATCGGATACGTCCTGAAGCGCTATCCACGCTTCTCCGAGACCTTCATCCTGACCGAGATCCTGGCTCATGAGGCGGCGGGGTTGGAGATCGAGATCTTCGCCCTCCGCTCCGTGGAGGAGACGCATTTCCAGGACATGCTGGGCCAGGTCCGCGCACTCGTCACCCGCGTGCCTGACAGCTTCCGCACCCCCGACGCGCTCTGGTCGCTGATATGCGATGCGCGCGACCGGCTGCCCGGCGGCTGGGACGCGCTGGCGACGATCGAGGGCGCGGCCGGGCGCGATGTGGCGCAGGCCATCGTGGTGGCGCTGGCCTGCCATGAGCGCGGGGTGGGGCACCTTCACGCCCATTTCGGCACCGTCTCGACCACGGTGGCGCGGCTTGCGGCGCGGCTTGCGGGCATCACGTACAGCTTCACCGCACATGCCAAGGACATCTATCACGACTACGACGAACCGGTGGAGCTGGAGCGGAAACTGCGCGATGCCGCGACGGCGGTGACGGTTTCGGACTACAACGTCTCGTTCCTGCGCGACCGCTACGGCGACGCGGCGGGCAATGTGGTGCGGCTCTACAATGGGCTGGACCTCGACCGCTTCACTCATGCACTTCCGTCGGAGCGCGGGACCGAGGTGCTGGCCGTGGGTCGCCTCATCGAGAAGAAGGGCTTCGACGTCCTGATCGAGGCGATGGGCCTCCTGCGCGACCGCGGCCAAAAGGCGACCTGCCGGATCATCGGTGCGGGCGAGCAGGGCCCGGCCCTTGCCGCGCAGATCGCCGAGGCGGGGTTGGGCGACGTGGTCCGGCTGGACGGCCCCCGTCCGCAGGCCGAGGTCATCGCCGCTCTGCGCGACGCGGCCGTCTTCGCCTGCCCCTGCGTGGTGGGCGAGGACGGCAACCGCGACGGGCTGCCCACCGTCCTGCTGGAAGCGATGGCGCTGGGCACGCCCTGCGTCGCCACCGACGTGACCGGCATCCCGGAGCTGGTGCGCGACGGCGAGACAGGGTTCTGTGTGCCGGAGCGCGACGCGCCGGCCCTGGCCGACGCCATCGCCTCGCTTCTGGACGACCCGGAGTGCGGGAAACGCCTGTCGCGGTCGGCACGCGACCTGATCGAGCGGGAGTTCGACATCCGGCGAAACACCGCGCAGTTGCGCGACATCTTCGCCGCGGCGACCGGGGCTGCGACTTGCGAAAGGGGGGCGGCATGATGCGGATCGCCTATGTCTGTACCGACCCCGGCATCCCCGTCTTCGGCGCCAAGGGCGCGTCGATCCACGTGCAGGAGATGCTGCGCGCGTTTCTGCACCTTGGCGCGGAAGCCGTCCTGATTTCGCCGCGCCTCGACGATGATGGCCCCGCCGACCTCGATCCCGTCCGACGCCTGCGGCTCGCGCCGTCGCCCAAGGGCGACCCCGAGGTGCGGGAGCGGGCGCTGCTGGAGCAGAACGCCGCTGTCCGCGCGGCGCTCGACGCCGCCGGACCATTCGATCTGGTCTATGAGCGTCATGCGCTGTTCGGCCACGGTGCGATGGAATGGGCGGCGGAGCGGCGCATCCCCGCCGTGCTCGAAGTGAACGCGCCGCTGATCGAGGAGCAGTCGCGCCATCGCACGCTCGCCCTGCCCGATGCGGCCCGCGACAGCGCGCGGCGCGCGTTGGGCGCCGCATCGCTCGTCACCGCCGTCTCGCCGCAGGTGGCGCGATACGTGCAGGACTTCGGAGCGCAGCGGGTGGAGGTCATTCCGAATGCCGTGAACCCCGACCGCTTTCCGACGGTCCCCCGGCCACGGGGTCCGTTCACCGTGGGATTCCTCGGCACGCTCAAGCCATGGCACGACGTGCGGACCCTGATCGAGGCATTCGGCATCCTGCGCGAGGGGACGGTGCCGGACGCGCGGCTGCTGATCGTCGGCGACGGGCCGGAACGGCAGTTTCTGGAGGATCGGTTGGATGCCCTGGGGCTGACCGGGGCCGCGGGCTTTCCGGGCGCGGTGACGGCGGCCGAGGTGCCGGGATGCCTCGCCCGGATGCACACGGCCGTCGCCCCCTATGCCGGCGGCCAGGCGTTCTATTTCTCGCCGCTCAAGATCTATGAATACATGGCCGCCGGGTTGCCCGTCGTGGCCAGCCGTGTCGGTCATCTGGAGGAGGTCATAGACCCCGGCACCGGCCTGCTCTGCCCACCGGACGACGCGGGTGCGTTGGCCGATGCGCTGGCGCGGCTGGCCGCGGACCCGGACCTTCGCGCGCGGTTGGGCGATGCCGCCCGTGCCGACGTGCTGGCCCATCACACCTGGGACGGGGTGGCCCGACGGGTCCTGGCATCCGCGGGCCTCGCCGCAAAGGATGCGGCATGAGCAAGCACCGCAAGGACAAGCTGACGGAGGTCATGCCGAGCCTGCGTCACGTCATGACGCGGCTCGCGCCCTATCTGCGCGGTCATCGGGCCGTGCTGGGCGGGTCGGTCGTGGCGCTGCTGGCGGCCACGGCGATGAAGTTGCTGGAGCCTTGGCCACTCAAGTTCGTCATCGACCGCGTGGTGCCGACCGTGGCGGGCGAAGGCGCAACCGTCGCCAGCCTGCCGCCCATGACGCTGCTGGCGCTGTGCTCGGTCGGGCTGGTCGCCATCGTCGGGTTCAAGGCGCTGTTCCAGTATCTGTCCACCGTGGGGTTCGCGCTGGTGGGCACGCGGGTCCTGACGGCGGTGCGGACCGACCTGTTCCGCCACCTTCAGACGCTGTCGCTGGGGTTCCACGCGCGGTCGCGCACGGGCGACCTGACCATGCGGCTGGTCAGCGACGTGGGGATGCTCAAGGAAACGGCCGTCACCGCCGCCCTGCCTCTGGCCGCGAACCTGCTGGTTCTGGGGGGCATGCTGACGGTGATGTTGTTCCTCGACTGGCGGCTGGCGTTGCTGGCGCTGTCGCCGCTGCCGCTTCTGTGGCTGGTGTCGCTGCGCCTGACGCGGCGCATTCGCGATGTCAGCCGGGCGCAGCGCAAGCGCGAGGGGGAACTGGCTTCGACCGGGGCCGAGACGATGGCCGGCATCCGTACGATCCAGGCACTCGGGCTGGAAGATCGCGCGTCCGACGACTTCGGCGCGGCCAGTGCGCGCGACTTGCGCGCGGGCGTGAAGGGCAAGCGGCTCGCGGCGGGGCTGGAGCGGTCGGTGGACCTGCTGACCGGCCTCGGGCTCGCCATCGTCCTGTTCTTCGGGGCGCGTCAGGTAATGGCGGGGCAGATCACGCCGGGCGACTTGCTGGTCTTCTTCACGTATTTGAAGAACACGTTCCGCCCGGTGCGCGAATACGCGAAATATACGGCCCGGCTGGCCAAGGCCGCGGCGGCGGGCGAGCGCGTCGTCGCCCTGCTGGACGAGGTGCCGGAGGTGCGCGATGCGCGGGGCGCCGTTGCCGCGCCCCAGCTGGACGGCCGCGTGACCTTCGAGGACGTGACCTTCGGCTATGGCCCCGGCGCGCCCACGCTCAACGGCCTGTCGGTCGATGTAGCTTCCGGCGAGATGGTGGCGATCACCGGCCCGTCCGGTGCGGGCAAATCGACCTTCGCCAGCCTGATCCCGCGGCTTTACGATCCGGCGCGCGGGCGCGTGCTGATCGACGGGCACGACCTTCGATCGCTGACGCTGGCCAGCCTGCGGGCCAACATCGCGCTGGTCCCCCAGGAAACGCTGATTTTTCGCGGCACCCTGGCCGAGAACATCGCCCTTGGCGCGGGGCGCGAGGTCACGCCGGAGGAGATCGAGGCCGCCGCGCGGCTGGCCAATGCCCATGGCTTCATCGCGGCGCAACCCGATGGATACGACACTGTCATCGCCGAACGCGGCGCCACGCTGTCGGCCGGTCAGCGGCAACGCATCGCCATCGCCCGCGCGGCGCTGCGTCGTGCGCCCGTCCTGATCCTGGACGAGCCGACCGTGGGGCTCGACCGGACGAGCGAGGCCGCAGTGACCGAGGCGATCTGGCGGCTGGCGGAGGGGCGTACGACCTTCCTCGTCACGCACGACCTGACCATGGCCGCACGGGCCGGGCGAATCCTGCATCTGGACGGCGGCCGGATCGCGGAGGACGGATCCCACGCCGCCCTGATGGCGGCCGGTGGTCGCTACGCGGCGATGTGGGCCGGAGGGGAGGACGCGCGCCGTGCTGTCGCAGGCTGACGCGGCCATCGTCGCGCGCGATACGGCGCTGCCCGGCCTCGGGCTGGTGCTCGACGCGGAGGCGCTTTGCGCGCGCCTGCACCTCGGGCCGATGCGGCCGCTCTATCTGCGCTACAAGCCGGGGACGAGCTGCGTGGTGACGCTGGGGCCGGTCGATGGCGGACTTGGGGCGGTGGCGGTCATGGCCCATACGCCCGCGCGACACGCCGAAGTGCGCGACCGGCCCGAGTGGCAGGGCAAGGACGCTCCCGTGATCGTGGACGGGGAAGCCTGCCTGACCGTCGTGCCCCTGCGTCGCGACCGCAAGCTGAAGGGCGCACGACGCATCGCGGATGCCGCCCGGGGCGCGGCGTTCCTGAAGCGGCTGACCGGCTTCGCTCCGGGCGGCGGCGTCAGGCTGTTGCGCTACAAGGCGGGGCGGCGGCTGGTGATCCGGGTGGACGGCAACGGTCGCGCCGCGTTGATCAAGGCCTACGCGCCCCGCGAATTCGCAGCCGCGCTGGACGGCGCGCGGATCGCCGAGGCGCACGGCGGACCCGCCATCCTTGGGGTATCGAAGCGCCGTCACTGCATCGCATGGCCCTGGCTGCCGGGCGACCCCCTCTCGGGCGGAGCCGCGCAGGGCCGGGCGGCTGGCATCGCACTGGCACGCCTGCATCGGACGTCGGTGCGACCGCGGGCCACGGTTCGTCGGGCTGAGGAGACCGAGGAGCTTCGCGCGGTGCCGGAGACGCTGTCCGCGCTCTCTCCCGGCCTCGGGGGGTTGGCCGCCGGCCCGGTGGCGGCGGCGTCGGCACGCCTGTTGCGGACCGACTTCGCGCCAACCCCGATCCACGGCGATTTCAGCGCCGATCAGGTGCTGGTGCACGAAGGGCGGGCGACGATCATCGACTGGGACCGCGCGGCGACGGGGGATCCGGCCCGCGATATCGGCAGCTTCCTCGCGCACCAGGATGTCCTGGCGCTGGACGGCGGCTCCATCGACGGAACAGCCGTGGGGTTCCTTGACGGATATGCGGAAGCGGGCGGCAGGGTCGCGCGCGACGTGATCGCCGTTCAACATGCCCGCGCGCTGCTGGCGCTGACCGCCGAAGGGTTCCGCGAGCGCCGTCCCGACTGGCCCGACAGGACGCGCCGCCTGATCGCCCGCGCGGAGGAGGTGCTGCGGCCCCTCGATCCGGGCCTTCCCGACCTGACGGATGCTCTGGACCCCGCGGTCATGCGGCCGCTGCTGGAGCACGCTCTGGGGCAAGGGGTCGAAGTCGTGGGCGTCGACCTTCTGCGGCACAAGCCGGGGCGACGCGCACTGGTCCGTTATGACATGGATCTGGACGACGGGACCAAGGTGCCGCTTTTGGGCAAGCTGCGCGCCAAGGGACCGGACCTGCGGACGCCGAAAGTTCACGACGCGCTGCGGGCCGCCGGACTGGACGGGCAGGGTTCCGGGGGCGTGGGCGTGCCCAAAGTGCGGGGCATGGTCGCCCGGCCCGCGCTCTGGCTTCAGGAGGAGGTTCCGGGCCGCGTCCTGACCGATCTCCTGCGGCCCGGGTCGGAGACCGGACCCGCACGGCGGACGGGCGAGGCGCTGGCGCGGCTGCACGGTGCCGGAACAAGGGCGCCACGCGACTGGTCCATGGACGATGAACTTGGCGTTCTGGACCGGGCCCTGGCTGCAGCCGGCAAGGCGCTGCCGGGGCAGGCGGCGCGGATCGACGCGATCGCGGTCGGCGCCAGGCGCCTGACGGAAGGATTGGGGCAGGGCGCCGTGACCGGCATCCACCGCGACTTCTATCCCGATCAGGTGCTGGTCGACGACAGGCATGTCTGGCTGCTGGACCTCGACCTGTTCGCGAAGGGCGATCCGACGATCGACGTCGCGAACTTGCTGGCCCATCTCGACGAAGCCGGGCTGCGTCACCATGGCGATGCGATGGCGCTCGCCGAGCATCGGCAGGCGTTTCTGGCGGGCTACGAAGACCTGCGTCCGGGGCTGGACCCTGCGCGGGTGGCCGTTCTTCGTCTGGTCGCCCTGGGACGTCACATCAACCTGAGCCTTGGTCTTCCGGGGCGGCGCCATACGACCGATGCGCTGATCGAGAAGATCGAGGCCGACCTGGCCCTGCCGGAGGTTGGCGTCACGGTCGGTTGAAATCGGCAAATAACCGCAGGAACTTGACGCAGGACAAAGATGCGCCGTCCCGGATGGGCCAAGACGGCGCCATGGAAAACCTGACCCAACTCCGGGCCCTCGGCCTATTCGATGCGCGGGCGCCGCGCTACACCAGCTATCCGCCCGCGACCGCCTTCACGCGGGACGCGGAGGCCGGGTTCCAGGCGCAGGCGCTTGCCGCGCTGGACCCCGCGGTGCCGGTGTCGGTCTATGTCCACATCCCGTTCTGCGAGCGGCTGTGTTGGTTCTGCGCCTGCCGGACGCAAGGGACCACCAGCCTGTCGCCGGTCGTGGCCTATCTCGACACGCTGGAGGCGGAGCTGGCGCTGATGGCGCAGGTCCTGCCGCAAGGCCTGCGGATGGCGCGGCTGCACTGGGGCGGGGGGACGCCGACGATCCTGGCGCCGGAGATGATCCGGCGGCTGGCCGGGTCGATCATGGAAACCATCGCTCCGACCGATGATCTCGATTTCTCGGTCGAGATCGATCCGACCATGGTGGACGCCGACAAGATCGCCGCGTTGGCCGAAACCGGCATGACCCGCGCCAGCATCGGCATCCAGGATTTCGCGCCCGAGGTGCAGGCCGCGATCGGCCGGGAGCAGAGCCTCGAGACGACGCGTACCTGCGTGGACCAGTTGCGGCAGGCGGGCGTCGGGTCGCTGAACGCCGATCTCGTCTACGGGCTGCCCCACCAGACCGAGGAACGCATCGCCGCTTCGCTGGATCACGTGCTGGACCTGGCGCCGGACCGGATCGCGCTGTTCGGCTATGCCCATGTCCCGCACATGTCGCCGCGCCAGAAGCTGATCGACGAGACCGCGCTGGCCGATGGCGAGGGGCGTCACGCCCTGGCCCGTCTGGCCGCCGACCGCATCGTGGCAAGCGGGATGGAGGTCATCGGCATCGACCATTTCGCGCGCCCCGACGACGGGCTGGCCGTGGCAGCCCGGACGGGTCGGCTGCGCAGGAACTTCCAGGGCTACACCGACGATGTCTGCGCCGCGCTGATCGGGGTCGGCGCATCTTCGGTCTCGAAGCTGCCGCAGGGATACGTGCAGAACGCCGCGGCCACCCCGGCCTACGCACAGCGGATCAAGGCCGGAGAGCTGGCGGGCGCACGCGGCCACCGCCACGGCGGCGAGGACCTGATGCGCGCCCGCGCCATCGAGATGCTGATGTGCGAGTTCGCGCTGGACCTCGAGGAGCTTGAAAGGGACTTCGGGTCGGACGTGTCGGCGCTGGATGCGGTCCACGCGCAAGTTCTGGAACGGTTCGGCAGCGTCGTCGTCCGCGAGGGCCGGCGCATCGTGATCCTGCCCGAGGGGCATGCCGTGACGCGGATGATCGCGCAGGCCTACGACGCTTATGGCCACGTCGAGGCGAAATATTCCAAGGCGTCCTGACGGGGGCTGCCGTCAGACGCGGGCGTTCTCGAAATCCTGCCACAGTTTTTCAAAGGTCTCGAAGTCGAGACCGTCGGTAACGTGGTCGAGCACGGTTCCCTCGATCCGGGCAAGCCGGTCGATGGCGGCGGGTAGGTCGGCGAGATAATCCTCCGGGATCGCGACGACGCCGTGCCGGTCGGCATGTAGCGCGTCGCCGTCGGCGATGCGAAGGCCGCCGATCGTCACGGGGGTGCCGCTGTCGACGACATGGACGAAACCGTGGCTTGGCCCGACCGCCCCGCCGAGGATCGGGAAATCGGCGGGCAGGTCGCCCAGATCGCGGATGAGACCGTTGGTGATGGCCCCGGCGAGGCCGAACGCCTTGTGGATGCGCGCGTGAACCTCGCCCCACCAGGCACCGATTGCATCGTCGCCGTCCATGTCCTCCACCACGGCGATGGAGGGGGCGGGAGCGCTGTGCATATGGCGGAAGTACTCCATCCGACGGGCGCGGACCTCGTCCTTCGGCGCAGGGTCCGGGGCGGCCGAACGGATGCGCGACGTGCGGGCGCGACCGGCCATCGCCGGGGCATCGGGGTGCGACGGGATCAGGGCGTGGGGCGTGAAGCCGGAAAAGCCGCGCCGTCCTTCGATCACCTCGATGGCGTTGCAGACAGTCGGCGTATCGACGCGCCGCAGGGCGGTCCAGATCTCGGGTTCGGTCATCGAAAGCTCCGTGCCGGGTCCGCTGGAGCATTCCCGACGGCGCGGAGAAGCGCAATCGACATCGTGCCTTTGCGCCATTCCCCGGTCCGCGGTGTCAGTCGATCAGGCGACCGGCGATGCGCCCCTTGATCTCGGGTGGTTCGTCCGAGAGGACGCGCATGACGGTGTCGAGCCGCGCGCGCGTCCCGTGCAGCTGATCCAGCAGCGACATGACGATGACCAGGGCGTTGTCGTCCAGATCGAGGTCGTCGGTCAGTTCGCACAGAAGCGTGACGCGCTTGATGTCGATCTCGCGGTAGGCTGGCCCCGCATCGGTCTGGACCGGGCTGAGAATGGACAGGTGGACATAGCTCAGCAACCTGTCGGGGGTGAGCGCGGGGATCGCCTCGATCAGCTGTTCGGCAGTGTACTGGCGGGTCACGGCTTCGCCTTTCGCTTCCGGTCCTGACGCTGGCGCGGATCATGGGCGTGCTCGCGCCGCCAGCGTTCCATGAACTGTTTCAGGTCGTCGTCGATGGTCGCCGGCGAGACGATCCGCAGCTCGACCAGCTGATCGCCCCGGCCACCGCCGCGCCGGCTCACACCGCGCCCGCGCAGCCGCAGGGTCTGGCCCGAACTGGCGCCCGGCGGGACGGTGACGTTCACCTCGCCGTCAATGGTCGGCACGGGAACCTTGGCCCCCAGCACCGCCTCGTCGATGGCGATGTCCAGGCCCACGCGGATGTCGTCGCCATCGCGGGAGAAGACCGGGTCGTCGGCAACCGACAGGGTGACATAGGCGTCGCCGGGTGGCCCGTCGCCCAGGCCCGGCCCGCCTTTGCCACGCAGCCGCAGCGTCAGGCCATCGGCCGCGCCTTCGGGAATGGTGACTGCAAGATCGC
The DNA here is from genome assembly GCF_001403735.1 of Jannaschia rubra. Taxonomy (GTDB): domain Bacteria; phylum Pseudomonadota; class Alphaproteobacteria; order Rhodobacterales; family Rhodobacteraceae; genus Jannaschia; species Jannaschia rubra. Next base: position 19,061 of record NZ_CXPG01000012.1, on the reverse strand, counting down.
CCCCTTCGGGCAGGGTGATGCGCGTTCTGGTACCTCGAACGGCGTCCAGAAACGACAATTGAAGGGTGTAGTGCCGATCTTGGCCGGGCATGTCGAACCGGCCACCCCGCGCGTCGCCCCCGAATCCGCCGAAGCCTTCGAAAGGATTCCCGCGCGCGCCGCGCCGGGAAAACTGCGCGAAGATATCGTCGGGGTCGATGTCCGGCCCAGCCTGCCGCCCGCCGAAGCCGCGCGTGCTGTAGGTATCGTCCCTCCCGCCGGCGGCATCGCGGTAATAGCCCCGAGGCGCGCGCTCCGCCCCCTGGGCGTCGATCTCGCCCCTGTCGAACCGGGCCCTCTGCTCCGGGTCCTTCAAGAGGTCGTAGGCAGCCGATGCCGCCTTGAACCTCGCCTCCGCCGTCGGATCGTCGGGGTGGAGATCGGGATGCGCGGTGCGGGCAATCCGGCGATAGGCTTTCTTGATCTCGGCCGTGTCAGCGGTTTTCGACACGCCGAGCGCGGCGTAGGGGTCATCGGCCATGCAGTTCGGCTCCGGTCACGTCACGTCGTCAGGAACACTATACCAACGGGACCGGAGGGCCATGGGTTGCAGCGGTCAACGCGAAAGTTTTGCGGGAGGCCAGCAGGGAGAGGCGGCTTTGAGCCCCCGGCGCTCGTGTCCAGCAAGACGTCCAGGCGGAGGCCACGCGGGTTGAGGCGGCGCGCGTCGGATGGGACGCGGGCCGGTCTTCCGTCGCGCGTCAGCTGGCCATGAGGCGCAGGTCGGGGCTGATGATGAGGGGGGCGTCGGTTGCCGCGACGACGGCCTCCACCTCGACGCCCTCGGTGACTTCGGTCAGGACGAGCCCTTCGGGCGAAGGTTCCATCACGCCGAGCTCGGTGACGATCATCGTGACAGCGCGGTCCGCCGTCGGCGGCAGGGTCAGCGTCTCGACGATCTTGGGCGTTCCCTTCTGGGTGTGGTTCATGGCCACGATCACCCGGCGCGCCCCGGTCACGAGGTCCATGGCACCGCCCATGCCCGGAACCAGCTTGCCGGGGATGATCCAGTTCGCGAGCCGTCCGTGCCGGTCGACCTGGAGGCCGCCCAGAACGGTCAGGTCGATGTGCCCTCCGCGGATCAGCGCGAAGGACATGACGGAATCGAAGGACACCGCGCCCGGCTGGGCCGAGACGAAGGCGCCGCCCGCATCCGTCAGGTGGACATCCTCCATCCCCTCGGGGGGGCGGGCGCCGAAGCCGATGATGCCGTTCTCGGACTGGAAGTTGATCCGCATCCCGGCGGGGACGTAGCGCGCCACGAGCGTCGGCAGACCGATGCCGAGGTTGACGAGGGAGTTGTCGCGCAATTCCAGCGCGACCCGTCTGGCGATGCGTTCACGCGTGTCCATGATCGATCCTTTCCCCCCGGCGGACGAGATGATCCACCAGAACGCCCGGTGTGTGGATGGCGTCGGGGGGCAGCACGCCCACCGGCACGATCTCGTTGGGTTCGGCGATGACGAGAGCGGCGGCCATGGCCATCACCGGGTTGAAATTGCGCGCCGTCAGGGAATAGACGAGATTGCCCATGTGGTCGGCGCTGCGTGCCGCGATCAGCGCCACATCGGCGCGGAGCGGCAATTCCAGAAGATAGTCCTGCCCCTCCACCTCGATCCGGCGCTTGCCTTCCTCGACCACCGTGCCGAGGCCGGTGGGTGTCAGAACCCCGCCGAGGCCCGCCCCCGCCGCGCGGATCCGTTCGGCCAGCGTGCCCTGCGGGACGAGTTCGACGTCGATGGTGCCCGCGATCATCCGGCGTTGGGTTTCGGGGTTGGTGCCGATGTGCGCCACGATCGCCCGTCGCACGCAGCCCGCGGCGATCAGCCGACCGATGCCCACTTCGGGGCGCGCGGTATCGTTGGCGATGACCGTCAGGTCGCGGGCGCCGCGTTCGATCAGCGCATCGACGATCCGCCCCGGCGTACCGACGCCCATGAAGGCGCCGATCATCACGCGGGCGCCGTCGGGCACCAGCGCGGCCGCTTCGGCTGGCGTCAACGGATGTGGGACGGCGGGCGCATCCGGTGGGGCGGTCTGGGGGGTCATGTCGGTCTCCTTGATGGGGTTTCGCGGACCTCAGAGAAGCAGGGCCAGCGACACGACCGGCAGGGCCAGCAGCAGCGCCAGCCGCAGGATGTCGGCGATCCAGAAGGGGAAGACGCCCCGGAAGATGGTGCCCAGCGACACGTCGTCGAGGACCGAGCGCAGGACGAAGACGTTCATGCCCACGGGCGGGGTGATCAGGCTGATCTCGGTCACGACGACGACGATCACGGCGAACCAGATCAGCACCAGCTCCGGGTCGGCCAGCAGCCCGGTGAATTCGAGCTGGACGACGACCGGATAGAAGACAGGCACAGTCAGCAGGATCATCGACAGGCTTTCGAACACGCAGCCCATGACCAGATAGATCGCCACCATGATCAGGATGACGCCCCAGGCCGAGAGATCGTAGTCGTAGACCATGTCGACCAATCCGTCGGGCAATCCGGCGAAGTTGACGAAGGCCGAGAAGATCTCGGCGCCGATGATGATGGCGAAGATCATCCCCGAGGAATGGATCGTCTGGCGGCAGGCATCGACGAAGCCCGGCCAGTCGAGACCCCGGATCAGGAGGGCGAGCCCCAGCGAGAAGATCGCGCCCATGCCCGCCGCCTCGATCGGGGTGAAGAAGCCGCCGTAGATGCCGCCCATCACGAAGACGAACAGCGTCAGCGTGCCGAAGGCGCCGATCCGGTCTCGTGCGGTCATCGCGGAGGGTTCGGTCACGGGGGGCGCCAGGTCGGGGCGCACGCGGACGGCCACAATGACCGCGGCCATGTAGAGCACGATCCCCAGGAGGCCGGGCAGGAGGCCCGCGATGAAGAGCTTGCCGATGTCGCTTTCGGTGAGCAGGCCGTAGATGATCATGATGACCGACGGCGGGATCAGGATGCCCAGCGTGCCGCCCGCCGCGATGGAGCCGGCGGCCAGGCTGTCGGAATAGCCGAACTTCCGCATCGGTGGCATGGCGACCCGGCTCATGGTCGCGGCGGTCGCGAGCGATGAGCCCGAGACGGCGGAAAACCCGCCGCAGCTGAGCACGGTGGCGAGCGCGAGTCCCCCCTTCATCCTGCCGAACAGGCGGTCTGCGCCGGCGAACAGACCGTGGGCGATGCCGGAGTTGGCCAGGACGTTGCCCATGAAGATGAACAGCGGCACGACCGAGAGCGAATAGCTGAGGCCGGTTTCGAACACGGCGTTGCCGACCATGGCCCCCGCCGCATTCCAGTCCCGCATCAGCGCGAACCCCACGCCGCCCACGAGGGACATGGCGAAGGCGATGGGCATCCTGAGGAAGATCAGCCCCAGAAGGATGACGATTCCGATGGTGGCTTCGGTCACTTCGACACCCCGCGCATCAGGCCGAACACCGCGGCCAGGATGCAGGCCGCGGCGCCGAACCAGGCCAGCGGGCCGAAGGGCACGCGAAGCGACTCGGACCGCATCCCGTCCGCCATCTGCTGCGCGCCCAGAAGGCCCAGCCGCCAGGCGAAGATCAACAGGACCAGCGCACAGAGCGCCGCCACGGCCAAGGCGATGGCCCGCCGCGGTCGGGCGGGCAGATGCTCGGTCACGATGTCGACGTCCACATGACCCCCGGCCCGCCCGACGAGGGGCAGGGCCGCGAACACGAGCGCGGCGAGCATCAGTTCGGTCAGCTCGAACGCGCCCGGCAGGGGCGCGTTCAGAAAGTACCGGCCGACCACGTCAAGCCCGGTCACCATCATCAGACCCATCAGCAGGGCGATGGACAGGATTTCCAGGATACGCGTCAGCATGGCACCCATCATTCCGCGACGCCCGACAGTTCGCGCAGCCGTGCGAGCGCGGCTTCCCCGTCGTAGTCATCGCCCAAAGAGCCGGCCCAGGCGGCCTCCCGCGCTTCGGCGGCGGCGCGCACCGCTTCCAGCACGGCGTCGGAGGCGGAGTGGAGGGTGATCCCGGCGGCCTCGATCTCCTCGACGGCGGCCGTGTCGGCGTCGTTCCAGGCCTGTCCTACCCGTTCGGCGAACGCCGCACCCGAGATGGCCTCGATGGCTTCCCGATCCTCCTCGGCGATCCCGTCCCACTTGGCCTCGTTCACGACGAGAAACCAGGTGGTGTTGTAGAGCCCGCCGGGCACGGTCATGGAATAGGCGACGTCATCGGTCAGGTTGAAGGCGGTCAGCGCCTCGTAGGTGAATGTGACGCCGTCGATGACGCCCCGCGACAGCTTCTCGTAGACCTCGGTCGAGGACATGAACAGCGGGGTCGCGCCCAGATCCTCCATCAGCCCGGCGACATAGCCGCCCGGCACCCGGATCTTGAGCCCCGCGAAATCGGCGGGCGTCTCGATCCGCAGCTTGTTGTTGTGGAACAGGCCGGGGCCATGGACGAACAGGCCGAGAAGGTGCGTCCCCTCGTGGTCCGCACGCGCGTCCAGATCCTCGGTGTAGACGGTCCAGAACGCGCTGGAGGCTGCGATCGCATCGTCGCCGATGAACGAGAACTGCCCGACCTGCGACTTGTCGAAGCGGTCGTCCTGGCTGAAGCTGTGGAGGCCGTAGGTGATGTCGGCCACCCCGTCGCGGGCCATGTCGAAATGCGACGGCGGGCTGCCCAGGGGCTTGCCCAGCACGCGGACGGTGACGCGGCCGTCGGTCACCTCCTCCACCTCCTCGGCCCAGGGCTTGATCGCGTTGACGACGATCGGATGGCGCGGCGGCAGCCAGCTCGACAGGACCAGATCGGTCTGGGCCAGCGCCGGCATGGCCAGGGTTCCGGCGATCAGGGTCGCGGTGAGCGTGGCAACGGTCAGGTCTTTCATGGTGGTTCCTCCCTTGGTGGTTCTTGCGGGGGGTATGTCCCCCCTGGTTGTCGTCAGGTTCGCACGGCGTCCGGATGGGCCGCGGCGAAGGCCGGGTGCCGCGCGCACATCTCGGCGGCGGTGCGCAGGCGCGGATAAGGCGTCGTGTCCACCCCCCACCGGTCGGCGTTGTAAAGCTGCGGCATCAGGCAGACGTCGGCCAGCGACGGCGTCTCGCCGCAGCAGAAGGGGCCCGCGTCGAACCCGGCCGCCAGCCTCTCGAAAGAGGCGAGGCCGGGGGCGATGAAATGCTGCATCCAGTCGCGGCGCGTATCGTCCCCCCCGCCGGTCAGCGCGACCACATGGGACACGACGGACAGGTTGCAGACCGGGTGGACATCCACCGCGACGGAATGGGCCAGCGCCCGGACATGGGCGCGGTGCACCGGGTCGGTGGGCAGAAGACCCGGCCTTCGGGTCTCCTCCAGGTAGTCCAGGATCGCGAGCGACTGCGTGAACCGGTGTCCGTCGATGTCGAGCACCGGCACGAGGCCCTGCGGGTTGCGCGCCAGATGGTCGGGTTCTCGGTGTTGGCCCGTCACCAGGTTGACCGGCACGGCGCGGTATTCGACGCCCGCGAGGTTCAGCGCGATCCGCACCCGGTAGCTGGCCGAGGATCGCCAGTAATCGTAGAGAACCGTCCCGGTCATGGGGCGGAGGCTTCCGCGGAGGCGGCGGCGAGCGCCTGACGCAGCACCTGCCGGTCGCCGATGTGGTTGCAAAGGATCAGGATGAGGCGCGCGTTGTAGGCGTCGCTTTCGTCCTTGCTCAGATCGGCATGGGCCGTCAGCAGCTCATCGTAGAAGCCGTCGCCGTCGTCGATGTTGGAGGTCAGGATCAGGTCCATGACGCTCACTCCTTTCCCGTGGCGCGGCGCAGGGCCGCGCGCATCGCGCGTTCGTCGAAGGCAGGCCAGCGAGCCGCCACGTGCTGATCCGGGCGGATCAGGTAGACCGCCGCAGGTGCCCGCCCCAGGTACCGTGCGGCGAGATAGCCCGTCGTGTCGTCATGCAGCGACAGGTCGAGACGGCGGGCGGCGATGCCGTCCTCGACCACCTCATCCGGCGCGTTGGTGCCGATGGTCAGGATGGTGAAGCCCCCGCCCAGCCGGTCGAGCAGGAACGCGTCGCCCAGCGGCGCATCAGGACAGGGGGCGCCGACCCGCGTGGCGGCGGGCCCGTCGAGCGCATCCGGCCCGTTGAGCGACAGCCCGTCGTAGACGCAAGGCACCGACAGGCGACCGGAATTGACGAGCGGTCGCGCGAAGGGATGGCGCCGCGCCAACGTCAGCACGGCGTTGCGGAAGATGCGGCTGATTTCGGATTTGGGCGTCAGGAAGTCGGTTGCGCGGGTCGAGTTCATGATGTTTTCGTCGGCGCCGTGGATCCGCTCCTCGGAGTAGCTGTCGAGCAGCGTCTCGGGCGCGCGGCCGCGCAGCACCAGATCCAGCTTCCACGCCAGGTTGTCGGCGTCCTGCACTCCGGAGTTGGCGCCACGCGCGCCGAAGGGCGACACCTGATGCGCCGCGTCGCCGGCGAAAAGGACGCGGCCGGCGCGGAAATCGGCGATCCGGCGGCAATGGAAGGTGTAAATGCTGGTCCAGACCACTTCGTAGTCGACGCCTTCTCCCAGCATGGCATCGACGCGGGCGCGGACGTTCTCGGGCTTCGTCTCCTTGTCGCGATCGATGTTCCAACCCAGCTGGAAGTCGATGCGCCAGATGTCGTCGGGCTGCTTGTGCAGAAGCGCGGACTGGCCGCTGCCCTTGAAGGTGGGCTCGAACCAGAACCAGCGTTCGGTGGGAAATTTCGCCTTCATCCGCACATCGGCGATGAGGAAGTTGTCCTCGAACATGCGGCCTGCGAAATCGAGGTCCAGCATCCCGCGCACCGGCGAGCGCGCCCCGTCGCAGGCGACCAGCCAGTCGGCTTCGAGGGTATAGGGACCATCGGGCGTCTCGACGCCCAGGGCGACATGATCGTCCTTTCGCGTCAGGGTCGAAACCCGGTTGCGACCGCGGATCTCGATCGGAGCACCCTCGGCCTGGGCGGCGCGGACCTGTTCGACGAGGTACTTCTCGAAATGGGGCTGCTGGAGGTTGATGAAGGCGGGGCGGCGCATCCCGCCCTCGGGGCTGAGGTTGAAGGTGAAGACCTCGTCCTCGCCATGGAACACGCGGCCCACGTCCCATTGCACACCCTTTTCGACCAGCGCGTCGCCGCATCCCAGCCGGTCCGCAATCTCCAGCGTGCGCCGCGCGAAGCAGATCGCGCGCGATCCCTGGCCCACGCCGTCGTGGTCGTCGAGCACCAGGACCGGCGTGCCCCTGCGCCCCAGGTCGAGCGCCAGCGCCATGCCGACCGGCCCGCCGCCGACCACCACGACCGGATGGCGCACCGGCGCATCCGCGTCCTGTGCACCCACCCTTTCGTAAGGGTAGAGCCTGAAGGCGATATCGTAGCGTGCGTCGACCATGTCACATCCTCCCCTGCCGTCCGGTCCGGCGCTCAACCCTGCAGCTTCTCCCACATTTCGGCGTCGCGCTCGGCGGTCCAGATGCGCGGGGTGTCGATGCCGCGCGCCTCGTCATAGGCGCGGGCCACGTTGAACGGCAGGCAATGTTCATAGATCGCGTAGTCTGCGAACTTCGGGTCGCATTCGGCGCGCACCGCGTCCCATGCTTCCTTGAGCGATCCGCCGCCCAGGGCCACCCTCGCCGCCGGACGATAGGTCGACGAGACGAAATCAGCCGTGTTCTCCAGCGCCCGGTTCACCATGTCGCGCCCGACCAGCGCGTCCCCGCGACCCGGCGCGATGGCGTCGACATCGAAGGCGCGGATCGCGTCCAGCGTGCCGGGCCAGTCGGCGAAATGCCCGTCGCCGCAATAGCAGGCCGAATGGTATTCGACGATGTCGCCAGTGAACATTACGTTCTCGTCCGGCACGTGGATGACGATATCGCCCGCGGTATGCGCGCGCCCCAGATGCATCAGGTCGACCCGGCGGTTGCCCAGATAGACACTCATCCGGCTCCTGAAGGTGGTGGTGGGCCAGGTCAGACCGGGGATGTCCTCATGCCCCTGGAACAGGCGGGGGAAGCGGGCGAATTCGCTGTCCCAATCCTCCTGCCCGCGCTCGACCACCATCGCGCGCGCGGTTTCGGACATGATGACCTGCTGCGCGTCGAAGGCACTCGCGCCCAGCACGCGCACCGCGTGGTAATGGGTCAGCGCGACATGGGTGATCGGCTTGTCCGTGACGCCGCGCACGCATTCGATGACCTTGTTGGCGAGACGCGGCGTCGCCTGCGCCTCGACGATCATCACGCTGTCGTCGCCGATGATGACGCCCGAATTGGGGTCCCCCTCGGCGGTGAAGGCATAGAGGCCATCGCCGACTTCGGTGAAGGTGATCTTCTTTTCGGTCATGTCGCCCTGCGACGCGAAAGCCTTGGCCATTGGGTTCTCCGGTCAGTCAGCGTTTGAAGGGATCGTCGAGCGCGGGCAGCAGCGTGCCGGCGCAGCGGCCGAACCCGATGGTGAATCCGTCGCCTCGCGCCTGCCCAAGAAGGGTCAGCGTGTCCCCGTCCTCGAGAAAGGTGCGCGTCTCGCCGGAGTCGAGGGTGATCGGCTCCTTGCCGCCCCAGGTCAGTTCGAGCAACGCGCCGCGCTGGTCCTTCTCCGGGCCGGAAATCGTCCCCGACCCCAGCAGGTCGCCCGTCCGCATGGGCGATCCGGCCGTGGTATGATGGGTCAACTGCTGAGCGGCGGAATAATACATCGTGTTGTAGTTCGTGCGTGCGATCACGGTGGCGTCCTTGCCTTGGGGCGCCAGCGTCACGGTCAGGTCGATGTCGTAGAGCATCGGCCCCGGCTCCCGCAGGTAGTCGAGTAGCGGCTTCTCGCGCTCCGGCGTATCGCAGCGGAAGGGTTCGAGCGCCGCGCGCGTCACGATCCAGGGGCTGATCGTCGTGGCGGTGGCCTTGGCCTGGAACGGTCCGAGCGGCTGGTATTCCCAGGCCTGGATGTCGCGCGCGGACCAGTCGTTCAGCAGGACATAGCCGAAGATATGCGCGTCGGCGGTCGCCACATCGATGGGGCCGTCCGACGGGGTGCCGACGACGGCCCCCATCTCGAGCTCGAGATCGAACCGCTTGCAGGGCTCGAACCGGGGGGCGTCGTCGTCGGGCCCCTTGAGCTGGCCCCAGGGGCGGCGCACGTCGGTGCCCGACACCACGACCGAGGAGGCGCGCCCATTGTAGCCGATGGGAATGTGCAGCCAGTTCGGCGGCAGCGCGTTCTCGGCTCCGCGGAAGATCGTGCCCACGTTGGTTGCGTGGTTGCGGCTGGCGTAGAAGTCGGTGAACTCGGCCACGCGGAAAGGCATGTGCAGGGTGGCGTCTTCCAACGGGTGCAAATGCCGTTCCACGGCGTCGCGGTCCGACGACCCTTCTGCCAGCATCTCCTGCAACCGCGTCCGGAACGCCGACCAGGCACCGGCGCCGCGTTCCATCAGGGGGTTCCAGCAGGCATCGGCGCAGACGGCACCCCCGTCCACGGAGATCAATCCGCCCGCTTCGGCGGCCGCTGCATCGAGGATCATGTCGCCGATGGCCACACCGCACCGTGCCTCGCCGCCGCCCGCGGGCGAGAAGACACCGTATGGCAGGTTGTTCAGGGGAAAGGGGCCGGACGGATCGTTCGCGCCCGCGACCCAGCTTTTCATCAGAGACATGGAACCTCCTCGATGGTTCGGGAAAAGTCGCGGATGGACGGCGCGTTCCGGCGCCGTCCGCCCGTGCGGGTCACTTCTTGCCGGGCGTGCCGTCGAATTTCTTCTCCAGGCTCTTCCAGCAGTCGATGTAATCGTCCTGCAGCGGGGCCTCCCGGGCCGCGAACTCGGTCAGATGCTGGGGGAAGCGCGTTTCGAACATGAAGGACATGGTGTTGTCGAGCTTCTCCGGCTGGAGATCCGCGTTCGAGGCGTTTTCGAACGCGTCGCGATCCGGGCCATGGGGCAGCATCATGTTGTGCAGACTCAGCCCGCCCGGCACGAATCCCTGTGGCTTGGCGTCATACTGGCCGTAGATGTTTCCCATCATCTCGGACATGACGTTCTTGTGGTACCACGGCGGGCGGAAGGTATCCTCCATGGTCATCCAGCGTTCGCGGAACAGCACGAAGTCGATATTGGCGGTCCCCGGCGAGGACGACGGCGCGGTCAGCACGGTAAAGATCGACGGGTCGGGATGGTCGAACAGGATCGCGCCCACCGGACAATAGGTCCGCAGGTCGTATTTCACCGGCGCGTAGTTGCCGTGCCAGGCCACCACGTCGAGCGGGCTCTGGTCGATCTTCGTTTCGTGGAACTGGCCGCACCACTTGATCGTCAGGGTGCTCGGAACCTCGCGATCCTCGAAGGCGGCGACGGGCGTCTTGAAATCGCGCCGGTTGGCCATGCAGTTGGCGCCGATGGGGCCGCGGCCCGGAAGCTCGAACTTCTGGCCGTAGTTCTCGCAGACGAAGCCGCGCGCCGGGCCCTCGATCACCTCGACGCGGTAGACGAGGCCGCGCGGGATGATCGCGATCTCCTTCGGCTCCAGGTCGATGATGCCGAGCTCCGTGCAGAACCGCAGGCGGCCCTCCTGCGGCACGATCAGCAGTTCGGAATCGGCCGAGTAGAAATAGGCGTCCTTCATGCTCTCGGTGACGAGATAGATGTGGCTGGCCATGCCGACCTGGGTGTTCACGTCGCCCGCGGTCGTCATCGTGTACATGCCGGTGAGCCAGGTCAGTTCCCTTTCGGAATGCGGGACGGGATCCCAGCGGTACTGGCCAAGGCTGGTGACGTTCTCGATCACATGGGGCGCGGATTTCCAGTAGGGCAGGTCGATGCGTTCGTAGCGGCCCGAGTGCTTCACCGACGGGCGGATGCGATAGCACCAGGTCCGCTCGTTCTGGTGGCTGGGGGCGGTGAAGGCCGTGCCCGACAGCTGCTCGCCGTAGAGGCCGTAGTTCACCTTCTGCGGGGAGTTCATGCCCTGCGGCAGGGCGCCGGGCAGGGCCTCGGTCTCGAAGTCGTTGCCGAAGCCGGGCATGTAGCCCGCGGTGACGGCCGAGCCGTCCGCCTGCACGAGCTTGATGTTGCTGACGTCGTTCATCGTTCTCCTCCTCCATTGCCGATAATGCGTCGCGACAGTTGCGTCAGTCTACCGCAAAGGGGGTGCCCCTTCGACGGGCCGTTTCACCAAGTGAAATGAACGGCTGCGTGCCGTTCGCCGCCTCAACCCGGCGAATCGATGACGCCCCGCATGTTCCGTGCGATGGAGGCCGCGGCGGCCTTGAGGTCCGGCAAGTGTTCGTCGGCCACCCGCGCGACCGGCTCCCCCTCGGCGGGCCAGACCAGGTTCACGGCGCCGACCGGACGCCCCGCGACTGTGATCGGCACCGCGATGGCGCTCGGCAGCGCACCGTAATCTACGGCACGGCCCCAGTAGCCGTCCTGGCGAATGCCGTATCCCCTCGTCTGAAAATCCCGCAGCCACTGCGGCAGTCGATCGACGGCCGAACGGTCCTTGGCGGGCAGATTGCGTGCCAGGTCTGCCACGACCCCCGCCCGCGCCTCGGGCGACAGCGCGAACAGATAGGCCGAACCGAGCGCCGAGCGGAACGGCGACGGGCGGAAGCCGATGCAGTCGGGGTTCAGGTCATGCGTCTTGTAGACCCGCGTCGTGTCGATGATCTCGACCCGGCCCTTGCCGACCTCGCCTGCAAGATCGGCGGCAAGACCCGTCTTCTCCGACAGGCGCAGGAGTTCCTCCGACCCCGCCTCGATCAGCCGGTGTGTGCCCTCCGGTCGGGACCCCTGGTCGGGGAAGGCCGAGCCGAGCTGATAGCGTCCGTTCGCGCTTCGACGCGCAAGCCAGCGGCGCTGCTCGAGGGTCGCGCAGATCCTGAGCAGGGTAGCCTTGGGGAGACCCGTCGTCCGCGAAAGGGCCGCAAGGGACGTCGGTCCGTTGCTGGACACCGTCTCGAGCACGAGAAGTCCGCGTTCTATGGAACGATTCAGTTTTGTCATGTTTCACTGAGTGGAACGCGGACTCCGCGATCCGTCAAGGCCGGTTTACCTTATGGCAAGCTTGAGGTCGCCTCAGCGGCGGCCCGGCGGCATGAAACCGGTTTCGGGAGGAGACCAAGGTGCAGCAAGGATCCATACCCTGGAGCAGGACACTGCTCACTCTCACGTCGATGATCATCGTCTGCGTGGTGCTTTACGTGTCGATGTTCGGTGTCTTCAACGATTCCTGGCTCAGGGTCGGGATGCTGATGGTGGCGGCCGCGATAACCGCGCTCGTTCATGTCGAGATCGACGGGCGTCCGCTCAACGTCGCCGTCCTGACGGGGATGCTCGCCCTGCTGGCCTTCGGGGTCTTCGCCTACTTCCGCTCCACCGCCGAGATCGAGACCGGCCTCTATCTGCTGACCACGATGGACAAGCTCGCGGGCGCTGCCGCCGTCATCGCAGTGATCGAGTTCACGCGCCGCACCGTGGGCGGGGTCATGGCCGCAATCACCGCTGCGGCCTTCGTCTATGCGCTGTTCGGACAATACGCGCCGGGCTTCCTGCGCCATGCCTTCATCTCGGTCGAGGAAGTCATGCTGGTGCTTTGGTTCTCGTTCGACGGGGTGTTCGGTGCGCCCATGGCGACGGTCGTGTCGACGATCCTGATCTACATCCTGTTCGGCGCGCTGCTGGAGTTCCTGCGCATCGACCGGACCCTTATCAAGGTCGCCATCGCCGCCACGGGGCGGCTCAAGTCCGGACCGGCGAACGCAGCGGTCCTGGCCTCGGGGCTGTTCGGGACGATCTCGGGCAGCGCGGTGGCCAACGTGGCGGGAACGGGTGTGATTACGATCCCGATGATAAAGAAGCGCGGGTTCTCGCCCCGGTTCGCCGGTGCCGTCGAAGCGGCCTCGTCGAGCGGGGGGCAGATCATGCCGCCGATCATGGGGGCCGTCGCCTTCATCATGGCCGACATCACCGGCGTTCCCTACCTGTCGATCGTGATCGCGGCCGCCATTCCCGCGCTTCTCTACTTCGGCGCGCTGTTCGTCGCGATCTCGTTCGCGACAGACCGGATGGAGGTCGCGGACGTCGAGCGTCCGAAGCTCAGCTTCGACTGGCGCGAGATGGCGCAGGTCGCCGTCTTCGTCGTGTCGCTCGCCGCGATCGTCGTCTCGATGGTGAGCGGCACCTCCGCCGCCTATGCCGGTCTCATGGGCGTCGTCGTGGCCTTCGTCCTGGGCAGCGCGCTCCGTCCCGGCCTGCTGACGGACCTTGCCGCATGGCGCCAGTTCTTCGTGGCGACGGGGATGGTGGCCGCGCAGCTCATCGTCATCGTGGCGGCCGTCGGGGTCGTCGTGGGGGTCCTGAACATGACGGGTGTGGGACTGCGCTTCGCGGCGGGCATCGCGGTCTATGCCGAAACCAGCCTGCCCATCGCGCTGATCCTGATGGCGGTGGCCTGCCTGCTTCTGGGAATGGGGATGCCGACGGTGCCGGCCTACCTGATCGTGGTGCTGGTAATGGGGACCGCGCTGGCCAAGCTCGGCGTGCCGACGGTGCATACGCATCTCTTCGTGCTCTATTTCGGCGTGCTTTCTGCCGTGACCCCGCCTGTCGCCCTCGCGGCCTTCGCGGCGGCACCGATCGCGGGCGCGCGGGCGATGGCCACCGCGTTCGAGGCGACGCGCCTGGCACTGCCCGGCTTCCTCATCCCCTTCGCATTCGTCTATCAGCCGGCTCTGCTGCTCGGGACGGGGCATCCGATGCTCGAGTCGCTTGCCGACATCGTCTTCGTCTCGGTCGCGATGATCCTGCTGGCCCGCGCCTGCTATCCGCGCCGCGGACATTGGCCGATGGCCGTCGTCGGGGTCGCGCTGTCCGGCGGGCTGATCTTCTTCGGCCCGGTGGTCAGCGTCATCTGCCTGCTGGCCGCGGCCGCGCTTCTGGTCTTCGACCGCCGGCGGGCCCTGAACCCGATCGAAAACGCGTAACGGGAGGATCGCGCGATGACACAGGAAACCACACGGCTCACCCGTCGTCGCCTCCTTGCGGCCGGCGCGGCGGCGGGCGCGATGACGATGGCCGGGGCCGGTCCCGCTCTGGCGCGCGAGATCCTTCGCATGTCGACGCTCGGGCCGGGCACCAGCCCGAACCTCGTGATGACGGCCTTCTCCAATATCGTGAACCGCAGGTTGCCGGAATACGAGATCCAGCTGAACTCCACGGGGGCGGCGACGCGCCACATCATCGAGGTTGCGCGCGGGAACATGGCCTTCTGCATGGGCTCCCCCGTACTGACGGCATTGCTGCGGAAGCAGGCGGCGATGTATGCCAAGATCGACCAGGCCCCCGAATGGGCCACGCATCTGCGCACGGTGCTGAACTTTCCCATGGGGCTCTATCACATCGTCGTCTATGCCGGCTCCGGGATCGAGACGCTGGGCGGCGTGCGTGGCAAGCGGGTCTTTCTCGGCCCGCCGGGCAGCGCGGCCTATGCGACCATGGCGCAGCTTTTCGAGAACGTGGCGGGGCTGATCCCCGGCAAGGACTTCCAGGTGGTCAACCTGGGGTGGGATGCGGCCACGTCGTCCTTTCAGGACGGCAACCTCGACGTCTACTGCAACCCGACCAACGCCCCCAGTCCTGCCCTTACCCAGATCGCGGTGATGAACCCGATCCGCTTCCTCGGCATTCCCGATGAGGAGCTGGAGTCCGAGCCGGTGCAGGCCCTCACCGGCCGCCCCGGCTTTCGCGTCGCGCAGCTCAGGGCCGGAACCTACGGCGAGAACCAGGTGAACCCCCGTGACGTCAACACCCTGTCGGTGACGGTGGGGATCATCACGAACGAATGGCAGGACGAGGAGATGATCCGCCGGATGGTCCTTGTCTTCTACGAGGGCGTGGCGGACATGGCGGCGAGCGCGCCCTGGATGGCCGAGATCACGCCCGAGGCTGCGGTCCAGGACATCAACCTCGCCCTTCACCCCGGCGCGCTGAGCGCGTTGCAGGAACTGGGCGTCACCATCCCCGAGGCCGCGCGCGGCTGACGGGCCAGGGGCCGGTGTCCTCTCCCCCGCCGGCCCCGCCACACGATGAAAGGCAGTATCCCATGGCCAAGAACGCCCTGTTCATAATGTGCGACCAGCTTCGCTGGGACTATCTGTCGTGCACGGGCCATCCCCACCTGCGGACGCCGAACATCGACCGGCTGGCCCGCCGGGGGGTGCTGTTCGACCGCTGCTATGTGCAGTCGCCGATCTGCGGGCCGTCGCGGATGTCCTTCTATACCGGTCGCTATGTCTCGAGCCACGGTTCGACCTGGAACAACGTGCCTCTGAAGGTGGGAGAGATGACCCTGGGCGACCATCTGCGTCCGCTCGGCGTGCGGACCGCGCTCTGCGGCAAGACCCATATGACCGCCGACGCCGAGGGGATGCGGCGGCTGGGCCTCGCGCCCGACAGCGAAATCGGCGTCCGGGTCGCCGAATGCGGTTTCGAACCCTATGAGCGGGACGATGGGCTGCATCCCGACGGCGGCCGCTATGCGCGCAACCGCAACTACGATGACTACATGCGCGCGAAGGGCTGGAACGACGACAACCCCTGGGACGATGTAGCCAATTCCGCCGAGGATGACGACGGCACCCTGCTGTCCGGCTGGTTCATGGAGAACGCCGACAAGCCCGCTCGTGCCGATGCCGAGGACAGCGAAACCCCCTACATCGTCCGCCGGGCAATAGATTTCATGCGCGAGGCCGGCGACGAGCCGTGGTGCCTGCACCTGTCGCTCATCAAACCGCATTGGCCCTATATCGTCCCCGCCCCCTACCACGACATGTATCCGCCCGAGACGCATCGCCCCGTCGTACGGACCGAGGCGGAGCGCGAGAACGCACACCCCGTTTTCGCTGCCTTCATGGAAGAACGGGTGAGCCGCGCTTTCGCGCGCGACGAGGTTCGGACGCGGGTGATCGGGGCCTACATGGGCCTGATCCGGCAGATCGACGACGAGATGGGTGCGCTCCTGGATTTCCTCGACGAACGGGGCCTGTCCGAGACTACGCTGATCGTCTTCACCTCCGACCACGGCGACTATCTCGGCGATCACTGGATGGGAGAGAAGGAGTTGTTTCACGATCCTTCGGCCCGGGTTCCCCTGATCGTCGTCGACCCATCGCCCGATGCCGACGCCACGCGGGGGCAGACCAGCGACGCGCTGGTGGAGGCGATCGACCTCGTACCCACGTTCCTTGACCATTTCGGCGGACCGGAGGTTTCCCACATTCTCGAAGGACATTCCTTGCTGCCTGTCCTGCACGGGCGCATGCGGAAGGTGCGGGACGTCGCGGTATCGGAATACGACTATTCGATGCGCGATGTCCGCCGCCGTCTCGGCGTCCCGGTCCGGGATGCCAAACTCACCATGGTGTTCGACGGCCGCTGGAAATACGTGTTCGCCGAAGGCTTCCGACCGATGCTCCACGACCTCGAAACGGATCCCGACGAACTCGTCGATCTCGCGACCTCACCGGACCACTCGCAGGAGTTAGCCCGGATGGAAGGGCTGTTCTTCGAGTGGACGCGCCGGACCAGCCAGCGGACGACCATTTCGGACGAGAAGATCGCGGCCCGCGATCCCCGCGTGGCGGAGGCCGCCGCGGGCATCCTGATCGGCTACTGGAGCCCTTCGGAACTGGAAGATACCGTGCCGGATGACGCGACGGACCCCCGAGCGGGAAACCCTGACACCCCCCAGTCGTGACAGACCCGCGAAGCTGTTGCTCGCGTCGATCCTGGCGCATTCCCCTTCGCCCGCCGGGGTCTCATCGCAGGTTTGTCCCGACCGCTGCGTCCGCACCCGACGATAAAGGGCCATTCACTCCCGCGACCTTTCGCGTCACGGCTCACTGACAAGACCGACGCTTCGAGTTGGATATGACGTGATTGTTCCTGCGTCACGGGTGGTGGGGTCAGCAGGCCGTACGCACGACCGTCGCCGGTCTCGCTATGCTTGGGATGGTTTGTGTCCTCGGGCTGACGGTTGTGATCCTGGCCATGGGTGTCAACGAAGGCGACGCCGGAGGCTCTCTTGAACGGGCATTCAAGCGGGAGATCGGATGGTTCCCGGTACGGCTCTCGGGGGCTGTCGTGGCGCTCGGGATCCCATCTCCACCGCGCCTGTCCTGACGCTCGCTTCGGCCCCGCTGATGGTTGTCGCCACGTTTTCTGACGGGATCCCGGCCGCACCGGTCATGGCCGCAGTCGCCATCGGATGTGGCGCCGGTCTGACCACAGGGTTTCTGGTTCGGCGAGCCCGCACCTCACGTTTTGAAGCAGAGATCGGCGCGCGGGTATCGGGCCTGCTGGCACCGCACCAGTGAGGCATCGCAGCGGGCTTTGGGAACAGGCGAGGGCGATCTCTTCGGCCGCACCGGCGAGATCCGAAAAGGGTATGATCGAACTGGCCATGTATATCGCCGGGGCCGCGCGGGAACGACGTCTGACCACCGGCTCCCGGTCCGATCCGAAGCGTCCGCTTCGGGGGCTGCACTGCGTGCGGGATGACGTGGACAACTTGCTGCGTGCCTTGCGGGTAGGGGGCGAAGATGCCGTGACCGGCATGGTCGTGGAACCTTGGCGCCGGACCGCGATGGCAGCGGCAGGCGCCCCGTCGACATCGAGGGTCGTCTGTCGGGAAAACCCGTATTGGATCCGACCGCTCCGCTGCGACCGATCGTACAGAACTATCGGACGGACCTGGAGGAGATGCGTCAAAGAGAACTTACGGACTTTCCTCCCAAACCGGATATCGCGCGTCGGTTCGGTATCAGGATCGGTCTTCGCCACCTGGAACGCGACATCCAGGATCCCGGGGGCGCGGTACTGGACATCGTCGAGCCCCGCGACGGCGGGGATAGCACTTTGCCGTATCGTGAAAGCGCTCCGGGCTCGGTCCACCAACATCTCTGCGTAGCCGAGGATGAAAAGGATGTCCGAACGGTCGATCCTGCTCGCCTGCCTGTCGGGCTATGCAGGTAACGGGGCGTTCGGTCTCAGTCTGATGCGTTCGTCACGGTCATGGCGCGCCCGGTCGCCTTGGGTCAGACCATCGGCAACCTTGTCGACAACAGGGTCCGCTAGGGCGGCACTGACCTTGAGATGTCGATCGCACGCTCCATCGTGACCGCATATGGCGGAACGATCGTGCTCGGAAACTGGGCCATTCGGGATCTGCGCGCGACGGTGCGTCTGCCAGCCGTCAAGGCGAACTGACCCGCCTTTCCCGGTACGGTATCGTTCAGCGCGCTCCGGAACCTCAAGCCGCCTCGACGATCAGGATCATCAAGCCCTACAGGTCGCCGAACTATCCCGCTGACCGGGCCAGGCGGTCCGGATCGAAGGTGACCGCGATGGACAGATTGGGATTGGGTACTCCTGCCAGGACCTGTCTGCCGTAGCCGCGCCCGTAGACCGCGTCACGCCCTGCGATGCGGACAAGGAACCAGCCAGAGCCGTCACCGTCCCGGAGTGTAGTACCGCGACCTGCCCCGCGATTGCCCCGACGTCTCGACGCAGGAAGCGGGCAAGACCCGAGCGTCATTCCATCATCCGTCGTTCATTACCATCCCGCCCATATGAGCGAGCGCGCGGGACGTGAGCACCCTTCGGGTCGGCCAACCCGTCGCGCGCGAGGTCAGGCATGTCGTGTCCGGTGGAGTGCGCCAAGCATATACCATCCACCGTTGGAATAGATGTAGCGCCCGCCCTGTCCGGTAATTAGACGGCGGCTCAGCATACGGCCGACCCGGTTCAGGCTGACGATCCAAGCGCCGTGACCGGCCCGGCCCGTGGGGGTCGCACGGATTGGCAGACCGAGAAAGGCCCCGCTTGCGGGGCCTTTCGTGTGTTGCGCCTTCCTGGCCCCGGCCGAGAGGGTCGGGACGTGGATCACGGATAATGCACGCCGCCTTCGGCGCGTCGTGCCTTGGTCTGGTCTTCGGGCAGGGGGATGAAGTCCTCCTCGTCGCCCGGCACGGTCTCGAACCGGCCGCGCCGCCATTCCTCG
>NZ_CXPG01000011.1 GCF_001403735.1 Jannaschia rubra | reverse complement strand
CCCGAGGGTCTAAGTATAAGGGGGTGCCACCTCGCTATCGAAGTGGCACCCCCGCACATTTTCAGGAGAGCTTTGTCGCTATCTACCCCATGCTGGCGTGGATCAAGACACCAGCGGTTAGTGCTATGCGGTCTTGTTGATCAGCCCTTTCAGCCTGACCACCTTGCCAGAAGGACTTAGGCTCATCTCACCTTCGAACAAAGCAACCGAGCCATCAATATTTACCGTCAGGGGCTGGCCGACCCGGCCCCCTTTCGTCATCGCATGTCGGCAGGGGTCAGCCGCCGAAGCTCCACCAGCCCTTGCGCTTGGGCTTTTCCACGTCGGCAGACTGAACCTCGGCCGCCCGTTCGGGCTCCGGCGCGGCAGCCGGCTCGGGTGCGGGCTCCGGTTCGGGGGCTGCGTCCGTCGCGGCCTCCACGGCCTCAGCCGCTTCCTCGACGACGGGCGACACCTTCGCAGGCGCCTTGGCGCGGGCGCGCGACCGGGGTTTGGGTTTCTCCGACGCGGGTTCGGCCTCCGGCTGCGGTTCCGGCTCGGTGGCGGCTGCCTCGGGTTCGGCCGGCGCGGCCCCCTCCGTCGTTTCGACCTTCTTCGACCGGGACCGGCTGCGCGACCGCGACTTGGGCTTCGGCGCCTCTTCCGATGCGGTCTCCTCCGCTTGCGGTTCCGCCGCCTCGGGTTGCGTGTCGGCCGTCACGGGCTCCTGCGGCTCGGTCGTGTCGCCATCCGATGCGTCCTGCGCGGAGGGGTCGCGTTCGCCTTGTCCGTTCTGATCGGTGCCGTTGCCGGACTTCTTGCGGCGCGACCGGCGACGGCGCTTCTTCTTCGGCGCACCCTCGCCGTTCCCCTGCTCGCCATCGCGGACGGCTTCCCCGTCGTCGTTGTCGGTGTCGGCCTCGGTCTCGCCCGTCTCGGCATCTTCTGCGTCGGCCTCGGCCCAGGGATCGCCGGTGTCCTCTTCCTCCTCGACCGCGTCCTGATCGTCCGACGTCCAGGAGGTGTCGGTGCCAACGATGTTGCCGGGTGCCTTCGGGACGATCCGGGTCGCGGTCTTGAACTTCTCGATGGAATAATCGGGCGCCACTAGATGGGTGTCGGCCACGACCCGGACGGCCATATCATAGCGCATCTCGATGCCGGTGAGATGCTCGCGCTTGTCGTTCATCAGATAGTTGGCGATGTCGACCGGCACCTTCAGCAGCACCTCGCGCGACCGTTTGCGGACGCCCTCCTCCTCCAGCGCGCGCAGAATCTGCAGCGAGACGGAATCGTCTGAGCGGATCATGCCTGTGCCGTGGCAATGCGGGCAGGATTGCGTCGACGCCTCCAGCATGCCAGGGCGCAGACGTTGGCGCGACATCTCCAGCAGACCGAAGCCCGATATGCGGCCCATCTGGATGCGCGCCCGATCGTTCTTGAGCGCGTCCTTCAGGCGTTTCTCCACGGCGGCGTTGTTCTTGCGCTCGTCCATGTCGATGAAGTCGATCACGATCAGGCCGGCCAGGTCGCGCAGGCGCATCTGGCGGGCGGCTTCGTCGGCGGCCTCGAGGTTGGTCTTGGTCGCCGTCTCCTCGATGGAGCCTTCCTTGGTGGATTTGCCGGAGTTCACGTCGATGGCCACCAGCGCCTCGGTGGTGTCGATGACGATGTACCCCCCCGACTTGAGCTGGACCGTCGGGTTGAACATGCCCGACAGATAGGATTCGACGCCGTGCTTGGCGAACAGCGGCTGGCTGTCGGTATGCTGCTTCACGTTCTTGGCGTGCGACGGCATGATGAGCTTCATGTATTCCTTGGCGTCGCGGTATCCCGCCGCCCCATCCACGATGACCTCGTCGATGTCACGATTGTAGAGGTCGCGGATCGAGCGGTGGATCAGGTTGCCTTCCTCGTAGATCGGCGCGGGAGCGATGGAATTCAGCGTGAGTTCGCGCACCTGCTCCCACTGGCGCTGCAGGTATTCGTAGTCGCGCTTGATCTCGGTCTTGGTCCGTTTGGCCCCGGCGGTGCGCACGATCAGGCCCGCGCCCTGCGGCACGTCGATCTCCTGCGCGATCTCCTTGAGCTTCTTGCGGTCGACGGCGTTGGTGATCTTGCGGCTGATGCCGCCGCCGCGCGCCGTGTTTGGCATCAGGACGCAGTAGCGACCGGCCAGCGACAGATAGGTCGTCAGCGCCGCCCCCTTGTTGCCGCGCTCCTCCTTGACGACCTGGACCAGCATGATCTGCCGGACCTTGACAACTTCCTGGATCTTGTACTTGCGGGCCTTGGGGCGCGGGGCACTGCGGACGGGGCGGACGTCCTCGGCCTCGTCCTCGTCTCCCACCTGCTCGACGCTGTCGTCCTTGTCGACGGCCTTCTTGCGGCTGCGCGAACGGGACGTGCGCCTGGGCGCAAGATCCTCCACCGGGCCTGCGTCGGCATCGTCGTCGAGGTCGACGGTCTCCATCCCCGACGGCTCGGGGCGGTCGTCCTGGCTGACGGTCTCGTCTTCCAGGCCGGTGTCCTCGGCGATGGTCGTGACCTTTTCGTCGTCGCCGTCGTCGCTGTCGTCGCGGGGGTCGCGATCGCGGGCCAGACCTTCGGCCTCCGTCGCGGCTTCGGAGATATCTGCCGCGCCACCGCTGACCACGCCGGATTCGGAGGTTTCCGCCACGGCGATGGCCTCGCCGGCGATGGGCTGCTCCTCGGGCGTCACCTCGTCGTCCGGGGTGTCGGATTTCCTGCGCGACCGCGACCGCGACCGGCTGCGCGAACGGGACTTCTTCGCAGGCTCGCCGTCATCGGACGCGGAAGCGCCGTTGTCGTCGGTCGCATCGTCATCCTCGGCTGCATTGGCGTCGTCCGCGTCGGCTTCCTCCTGCGCGAGCGCGCGTTCCTCGGCCAGGATCGCATCCCGGTCGGCCTTGGGGATCTGGTAGTAGTCAGGGTGAATTTCCGAGAAGGCGAGGAAACCATGACGGTTTCCGCCATAGTCCACGAAAGCCGCCTGTAGGGACGGCTCCACCCGCGTGACCTTGGCCAGATAGATGTTGCCTGCAAGCTGCCGCTTGTTCAGGCTTTCGAAATCAAATTCCTCGACCTTGTTTCCATCCGCCACCACGACCCGGGTTTCCTCCGGGTGGGTGGCATCGATCAGCATCTTTTTCGCCATTGTTCTTTCCGCGACAGCGGACCGGCGCCCCGGGGGGCGCAAGGTGGGCATGTCGTCTTGATGGGGCGTGCGCAGGCGACGTCGCGGCGGGGCGGACTGGCCGCATCCCATCCGTCGCTGTCATGTCCTGCATCATCGCGGCTCTCACTCCGACCCTTCCCCGGTTGTCGGCAGGGGCGGGTCCGTTCAATGCCCGGATGTTGGTCCGGGCGTCTCTCCGAAGGCGGCTTTCGCACGTCTTCGCAAACTTCCCCCGATGCGCGGGCCGCTATTGGACGCGGGTGATGCACGGGGAAGAATCCCAACCGGTCCCGATCGTCGAACCTGCGACGACACGACCGTGCATCCTGTTTGTGACAATTCCGTCGCCGTTGCAATGGCGGATGCATGGACGGGCCGTCCGGATCAGAACAGGCCGTGGCAGACAACCGGTGGCGGAGCGGCGTAATCCGTTTACTCCGCCTCCCTATCGCCGCAGATCCACTCGGCAACCGTCCGCCGATGGTCGGAAGGCCCGGATAGGGTCTTTCCATGCCGGATGAACGGCGCCAGCCACGGCCGATCATGCCCGTGCACCCGGAGCAGCCGAGCCACCAGCGTGGCCGGCGGCGGGGCGGACAGGTCGAAGACATGGAACGTCTCGGTCGTCACCCCGGCGAGCGGCTCGGGCAGGCGGAAGGGGACGGGCACGAGCAGCGAGACGTACCCGTGGCATCCAGAACGAAGACGACATCGGCGTCGGCGGGAAGGGAGAAGACTTCCTCCATCGGTTCGTCCCAGTCGTTCGCGAGCGGGCCGGCCAGGGGCCGTTACATCTGGATGGGCGATGCGAGAAGCGCGGTCACCGTGCCGAGGTCCGTCGATGCATCCACAGCGGGCCGTTTCAGGTGGACGGACGCGGCGTCGGTATAGGCGTGGATGGCCTGCATCGAGCCTCGCCTCCAAACACCCCCCGCCAAGATCACGACGTCCTTTCCTGAAAGGTCGAGCCGGTCCGGCATGATCGACGCTTCGGCCACGGTCATCCGTAATTGCCAGTTGCGGGCCGCATCGAAGGCCTGGGGCTGAGGAAGGACGCCATCATTCCGAAAAGAACGACTGCCCCGGCGGTTCGCACCCACAGCTTGCCGAAGAACACGGCCCAGAGGCCGGCGACCAGAAGGACGATGAGGAGACCAAAGTACCCCGCGACAATCGCCAGGGCCACCATGATGTCGGACTCGGAGATCATCGACGACCCTGTGACCCGTTCTCGTCCGCCCGCAAGGGGGCCGCACGGTCCTGCCCGTCAGTCGTGGCCGCGATGCGCCGGAGCGGAGTCTGATGCACGCGTCCGGCCCTGCAGCCGCGCCGACACGCCGCGCCCCGCGAAGACGATCAGCGTCACGACCGCCGCCGCGAGGAGGGCCGGAACGATCACGGCAAGAGCGATGAGTTCGTCCAGCCCAGAATAGCCGCCGACGGCTTCCAGCGGAAACCTCACAGGTAGTTTCCACGGCTCAGGCCATACTTCGCCATCTTCTCGTTCAGGGTCCGACGGGGCAGCGAAAGCTCATCCATGACGCCCGCGATGGACCCGCGGTGGCGGCGCATGGTGTTGTCGATCAGCATGCGCTCGAACGCCTCGACGTATTCCTTGAGCGGCTTGCCCTCGGTCGTGACCTGAACCGTCTCGCCCTGCTCCTGCGTGTCCGACATCAGGAGGGACGAGATCGACCCCGTTCCCCGCCGCTGCTGCAACACTGCCCGTTCGGCCAGGTTGATGAGCTGGCGCACGTTGCCGGGCCAGGGTGCCTGCAAAAGCTGCGCCGCCTCCTGCGCCGAGAGTTGCGGCGGGGTGGCGCCGTATTCCTCGCCGAAGCTTTCCGCGAAATGGGTGAACAGCGTCAGCACGTCCTCGCCCCGGTTGCGCAGCGGGGGAAGCACCAGCTTCATCGCCGCCAGCCGGAAGAACAGGTCGGGCCGCAGCGAATCCTCCAACGACTTCTCGGGGTCCGATCCGTTGTGGATGGCCACGATGCGCGTCTCCGCCGGGGTGCCCTGGTCGTTGATGAAGGTCAGAAGGCGGGCCTGGAGCGCCAGCGGCAGCGCCTCCACGTCCTCCAGCACCAGCGTGCCGCCGCGCGCCTCCTCGACCAGCGGCAGGCGGCCGTCGGCGGCGGGGCCGAACAGGCGGGCGCCCAGTTCCTCTTCGCCCATGGCCGCGCAGGACGTGAGCGAGAAGGTCTTGCCCTGGCGCGGCCCCACGGCGTGCAGCGCATGGGCGACCAGCGTCTTGCCCGTACCCGTCTCACCGTCGATCAGGACGTGGGTGTCCGCCTGCCCCAGGTCCAGGATGTCCTCACGCAGGCGTTCCATTGCGGGGCTGGTGCCGATCAGCTTGCGCATCAGGACGGTGCCGTCAGACAGTTCCCGCCGCAGCATCCGATTGTCGAGCGTCAGCTTGCGCGCCTGCGCCGCGCGGCGGGCCAGATCGGTCAGGCGATCGGGATTGAAGGGCTTCTCCATGAAGTCATAGGCGCCCAGCTGCATCGCCTCCACCGCCATGGGCACGTCGCCGTGGCCGGTGATCATAATGACGGGAAGCGAGGAATCCGCGCTCATCAGCCGCTTGAGGAAGGTCATGCCGTCCATCCCCGGCATTCGGATGTCGCTGATGACGACGCCGGGATAGTCGGGGGTGATCTTCTTGAGCGCCTCGTCGGCGCTGGCATAGGTCTCGGTCGCGAAGCCCGACAGCGCGAGCCACTGGCTTATGGACTGCCGCATGTCCTGCTCATCGTCGACGATGGCGATACGGGTCTGCTCGGCCATGGAAAGTCCTCACTTACTCGGCTGCGTCCAATGCCATATTTATCGCGGGAAGCCGAACTTCAAACACCGCGCCGCCGCGCGCCGAGTTTCGCGCGGTCAACCGCCCACCGAGGTCGTTGACGATGCCCGAGGAAATCGCCAGCCCGAGGCCGATGCCCTCACCCGGCTTCTTGGTGGTGTAGAACGGTTCGAACAGCTTTTCGGGCTGGTCCAAGCCATGGCCGGTGTCGCGGACGGCCAGCACGACATCCTCGCCCGCCGTCAGCAGGATGTCGAGTTCCCGGTCGTCCACGCCCTTCATCGCATCCAGCGCGTTGCGCACAAGGTTGATGATCACCTGCTCCAGCCGCAGGCGGTCGGCGATGACCATGACCGGCGTCTCGGGGATGATCTGGCTGAGGCGGATCTTGTCCTGACGCAACTGCGGCTCCATCAGCGTCAGAGCCGACGACAGCGCCTCGCGCACGTCCACCGGCTCGAAGGCGTCGCCGCCCTTGCGGGCATAGGATTTCAACTGGCGCGTGATCGCCCCCATCCGTTCGATCAGATCGTCGATGCGCTGGAACGACGACATCGCCTCGTCCGCCCGCCGTCGTTGCAGGAGCAGCCGCGCGCCGGCAAGATATGTCTTCATCGCGGCGAGCGGCTGGTTAAGCTCATGGCTGACGGCGGCCGACATTTCTCCCAGGGCGGCCAGCTTGGACGATTGCGCCAGCGATTGCTCGGTCTCCTTCAACTCCTCCTGCACGCGCTTTCGTTCGGCCACCTCGCGCGAGAGACGTTCGTTGAGACGGCGAAGCTGCACGGATTCGCGTTGGAACAGCATGGACCGCAGGGTCGAGCGGCGGTTGAGCAGGTAGAAGCCGAGCGCCAGCAGCAAGGCGAACCCCATGATGATAAGGGCGAGCACACCGTTCACCCGTTCGCGCACCGATTCGTAGGTGGTGAAGCTGACCAGCCGCCAGCCGCGAAACGGCACCCGCGTCTCCAGCTGGATCAGCGCGCTGCCCGAGAAATAGCCGTCGTTGACGTCCGGCCCGAAAGCCCCAGTCGTGACCAGCGCGCGTTCCAGCGCCGAGGGCACCGAGGTCGCGTTGATGGCATCCTCGAGCTGCTGCCCGCGCCAGCGCGGCTCGGTCGACAGGATCACGGTGCCGCTGGCGTCGGTGACGGCCACGGCGGCGATGGTGCCGCGCCAGCGCGACTCGAACTGGGCGAGGTTGACCTGAACCTGCAACACGCCCAATTGCCGCGGCCCGTCCTGCACCACGCGGCTGAAGCTGGCCTCATATGCTCCGGAGGCGGAGGGAAAGATGGTGAAGACGGTGTCCGTCGTCTCGATCGCCTCGGTGAAGAAGGGGCTGGTGGCATGGATGCTGCCCAGTTGTTCCCGGTCGGTGGCCGCGACGGTGCGCCCGTCCATGTTCAGAAGACGGATCGAAGCGGCGCCGATCTCGTCCACATAGGAAATCAGGCGCTGGCTCGAGGTCGAGAAATCCCTGGCATTCAATGCGGCGATCAGGGTCGGGTCGCGCGACAGCAGCAGCGGCACGACGGAGTTGCGCTGAAGCTCCGACAGGATGGCCCCGGCATAGAGCGACTGGCGCAGTTCCGCCCGCTGGCGCGTGGTCTCGACCAGGCGTTCGGTCAGCAGGATGTTGACGATCCAGATCGCGGCGAAGGCGGCCACGATCATCAGCACGATCATGATACGGATGGCCCAGGGCAGCCGCAGCTTGACCCGGTCCGGCGGCTGACCGTCCGCCGCGATGTCGCCATCGGGGACCGCGGCGGTGCGGGTCTTGCTGCGCCAGAACATGATCCTGTCTAGCCCCGCCTGCCTCACCGCTCAACCCATGGCGGCGGAAAGGCGCCGTGGGATGTCATGCCGAAACCAGCGCCCCTGCCAGCCCCCGGAACAGCGCCACGCCGTCGGTGTTGCCGTGCAGCGGATCGGCGGCGCGTTCGGGATGGGGCATCATGCCCAGCACGCGCCGGTTGGGCGACAGGACGCCCGCGATGCCATCCGTCGCCCCGTTGGGCGTGACGACGTAGCGGAAGGCAATCAGGTTGTCGTCGTTGAGCCGCTTCAGCGTTTCCTCGTCGCAGGTGTAGTTGCCGTCGTGGTGCGCGATGGGAACGCGGATGACGTCGCCCTTGCCGTAGCCCGCGGTGAAGGCGCTCTCGGTCTCCTCCACCCTCAGGTCGACGGTCTGACAGATGTATTTCAGGCCGGAGTTCCGCAGCAGGGCACCGGGAAGCATCCCCGCCTCGGTCAGGATCTGGAAGCCGTTGCACGGTGCGAAGACGTAACCGCCACGATCGGCATGCAGCTTGAGCGCCTGCGCGATGGGTGAGCGCGCGGCGATGGCGCCGCAGCGCAGATAGTCGCCATAGCTGAACCCGCCGGGCACGCCCACGACATCCACGCCGTCGGGCAGCGCGGTTTCCTTGTGCCAGACCATCTCCGTCTCGAATCCGGCGGCGCGGAAGGCCACGGCGAGGTCGCGGTCGCAGTTGGAACCGGGAAAGACGAGGACGGCGGCCTTCATGTGCAATCTTTCGGCTTCGGGCAGGGGTCTGGACCCCGGCCCCGGTTGATACGGACCTCAGCCACCGAAATCGGTGATGACGGCCATGCCCGGTGGCGTCGGCCCGTTGAACGCCGCCAGTTCGGCCGACGTATCCGACAGCGCCACCTCGCGCGCGATGAGCGGGGACATATCCACCACCCCGGCCGTGATCAATCCCAGCAGTGAAGGATAGCGCCACGACGGCATCCCGCGCGTGCCGAAAAGGGCAAGGTTGCGCGCGTAAACGGTGCTCATGTCGATGTTCATCCAGGCGGTGTGACCCACGGGCATCCCCACCTGCACGTGGCGGCCGAGGGCGCGCAGGCAGTCCAGCGATGAGTTGACCGTGGCTGCGATGCCGAGCGCCTCGACGCTGACATGGGCGCCGCCGCCGGTGATCTCGCGGATGCGAGCGGCGGTGTCGTCACCGGCCATTACCGCGGCATCGATGCCCAGCGACAGCGCGTGGTCGAGCTTTTCGCGCACCACGTCGACCACCACGACATGCGCGCCCAGCGCCTTGCCAAGCAGCGCCGCCGACAGCCCCACGCCCCCCGTGCCGTGCACGGCCAGCCATTCCCCCGCCTGCAACGCCGCCCGCCCCGTCAAAGCGTGCCAAGACGTCGTGACGCGGCACCCCAGCCCGGCCGCGACCATGGGCGACAGGCTTTCGGGCAGGCGGGCCAGGTTGTGATCCATTGGCACGGCCACGTATTCCGCGAAGGCGCCGGGTTCGATGAAGCCGGGAAGGCGCTGGTTCGGGCAGGTGTTCTGATGGCCCGACTGGCAGGAAGGACACGCGCCGCAGGCCAGGATGAAGGGTGCCACGACGCGGTCGCCCTTGGCCCAGCGGGAGTCGCGCCCGACTTCGACCACCTCGCCGCAGTATTCGTGGCCCCCGATCTGTCCGGGCTTCACGCGCGGATGCTCCCCCACCCATCCGTGCCAGTCGGATCGGCAGATGCCGCAGGCGATGGTCCTGAGGACTACGCCGTCGGGCGGACAGTCCGGATCGGGGACATCCTCGATCGACAGGGGCTCGTTGTAGGTTCTCAGGACGGCGGCGCGCATGGTGGATCCTCCCCGGCGGGCAGGATGGCGGCCGGCGCCGGTTTGTAAAGGCCGCGTGACGGTCCGCACAACGCAAATGGCCCGGCACCATTCCGGGTGCCGGGCCATCGAAAGACATCGTCAGGGACGGGTCACATGTTGTTGATCCAGTCGTCGACCTTGCGCTTGGCACCTTCCTTGGTGTCTCCGTAACGCTCCTGGATCTTGCCTTCCAGAACGTCGCGGTCACCGTCGGCCTGCTGCAGGTCGTCATCCGTCAATTCGCCCCACTGCTGCTTGGCCTTGCCCTGCATCTGCTTCCAGTTGCCTTTGACCTGATCCCAATTCATGGCGTCTCTCCTGATTTGTTGAGAAGTTCTGGAGGGATAACGCCGGGACCACCGGAACGTTCCGTGTCCCGCAAGCTAGAGCGCAGTGCGATCGCCGAAATCGGCGGGAAGCCGCAGGCGGCTGCGATGGCCCGACATGGTCGCCCGGAACGGCAGGACGAACCGATGCGTCGCGCGGGTGTGGATCAGCAGGGTCAGACCCCCTGCCGGGTGGGGCACGACGGTCACGTCGCGAATGTCTTCCGGGGCAAGATGCGGCCCCTTCGGCATTACCCGGACGCCCGTGCCGTCGATCCGCAGCCCGCCGCCGCGCGGCGTGATCCGGCCCATGACGACGATGACGGCGATGGCCCCCAGCATGATCGGCACGTTGACCCAGCCGATGTCGATGCCGAAGTCGATGGCCCGCACGAAGGCCAGCGCCGTGGCCAGCGCGACGATCGCCATGGCCCAGCGAAGGATCCACCAGTCCCCCTCCGACCACGGAAGCCAGAGATCGCCGTAGCGGCCCCGGAACTCCGCGAAGCTGAGGGGGTCGGGCATCGCCTCACATCTCGATGCTGTAGCTCTCGATCACCGTGTTCGCCAGCAGACGCTCGCACATCGCGGTCACGTCGGCCTGCGTCGTGCCGGATGCGAGGTCCAGCTCGATCAGCTTGCCTTGGCGCACGCCCTCGACCCCATCGAAACCCAAGGCGCCCAGTGCATGACGCACCGCCTCGCCCTGTGGGTCGAGAACGCCGGACTTCAGCATGACGGTGACTTTCGCTTTCATCGGCGGGCCTCAGTTGATCAGGTGCGGCTTGGTCGCGGGGGCGGAGTTGCTGGGCAGGACGCCAAGGCGCCGCGCCACCTCGGTATAGGCGTCGGTAAGCGACCCCAGGTCGCGGCGGAACACGTCCTTGTCGAGTTTCTTGCCCGTCTCGATGTCCCACAGGCGACAACTGTCGGGGCTGATCTCGTCGGCCAGGATCAGGCGCTGGTAGTCGCCGTCCCAGACGCGGCCGACCTCGATCTTGAAGTCCACCAGCTTGATTCCGACGGCCAGCATGCAGCCCGACAGGAAGTCGTTGACCCGCAGCGCCAGCGCCACGATGTCGTCCAGGTCCTGCTGCGAGGCCCAGCCGAAGGCGATGATATGCTCCTCGGCCACCAGCGGGTCGCCCAGCTTGTCGTCCTTGTAGCAGAACTCGATAATGGGGCGCGGCAGGGGTGTTCCCTCCTCGATCCCGAGGCGCGTGGACAGGCTGCCGGCGGCGACGTTGCGGACGATGATCTCCAGCGGGATGATCTCGACCGCGCGGATCAGCTGCTCGCGCATGTTCAGGCGCTTGATGAAATGCGTGGGCACGCCGATGGCGTTGAGGCCGACCATGAAGAACTCCGACAAGCGGTTGTTCAGCACGCCCTTGCCGTCGATCACGTCCTTCTTCTGCGCGTTGTAGGCGGTCGCGTCGTCCTTGAAATACTGGACCAGCGTTCCCGGCTCGGGCCCTTCATAGAGGATCTTGGCCTTGCCTTCGTAGACCTTCTTGCGTCTGGCCATGATGTCTCCGGGGGTGTTGTCGTACGGGTTGCGGCGGACATAGGCTCTAACGGCGGCTGCCGCAAGCGAAGCGGCTTGCAGGCGGCGCACGGCACGCCCATACCCGAGGAAACGCACCCAGACCCGGAGGCCCCGATGTCCAACAGCTTCGACGAACGCAAGAACAGCTTCGAGAACAAGTTCGCCCACGACGCCGAGCTTCAGTTCCGGGTCGAGGCGCGGCGCAACCGCCTGCTGGGCGAATGGGCGGCCGAGTTGATGGGCAAGGACGGCCCGGAGCGCGAGGAATACGCGAAGGAGGTCGTCAAGGCCGACTTCGAGGAGGCGGGCGACGACGACGTGCTCCGCAAGGTTGCGGGCGATCTGGGCGCGCGGATGCCTACCGCCGAAATACGTGCCAAGATGGACGCCCTGATGGTCGTCGCCAAGGAGCAGGTCATGAACGAGCATCTCAAGGAATGACCCTCGGGCCATGCTTGGCCCGACGCTCATGTTCTTCATGCGAATTATGAATTTGCGCCCGGGTCCGGGCTGCGGCATTGGAACGGACCCCTGACTGCGGAGCCGTGCCCATGACCGATGCCCTCACCGACCTTCTGAAGACGCGCGACTGGCTGCTGACGGACGGCGCGACGGGGACCACCCTGTTCAACATGGGGCTGGAGTCGGGCGATTCGCCCGAGTTCTGGAACGACACCAGGGTCGACGACATCCGTGCCCTTTACCGCGGCCCGGTCGAGGCGGGGTCGGACCTGTTCCTGACCAACACCTTCGGCGGAAACGCCGCCAGGCTGAAGCTGCACGGTGCCCAGGCCCGCGCGCGGGAGTTGTCGCGCAAGGGCGCCGAGATCGGTCGTGAGGTGGCCGATGCCGCCGGTCGCCCCGTGATCGTCGCCGGGTCGATGGGCCCGACCGGTGAGATCATGGCGCCCATGGGCCCGCTGACTCACGACCTGGCCGTCGAGATCTTCCACGAGCAGGCCGAGGGGCTGAAGGAAGGCGGGGCCGACGTCCTTTGGGTCGAGACGATCTCTTCGCCCGAGGAGCTGCGCGCCGCAGGCGAGGCCGCGCATCTGGCGGGGATGCCCTGGTGCGTGACCATGAGCTTCGACACCGCCGGGCGCACCATGATGGGCACCACCTCGGCCGAGATGACGCGCATCGTGGGCAAGCTGGCGCATAAGCCGGTGGCCTACGGCGCCAATTGCGGCGTGGGTGCGTCGGACCTGATCCGCACGGTCCTCGGCTTCGGCGAGACCGACCGCCCCCTGATCGCCAAGGGCAACGCCGGCATTCCGAAGTTCCACGACGGCCACATCCACTACAACGGCACGCCGGAGTTGATGGCCGAATACGCCGTGATGGCGCGCAACGCGGGCGCGACGATCATCGGCGGCTGCTGCGGCACGACGCCCGACCACCTGCAAAAAATGCGCGCCGCGCTGGACGAGACGCCGAAGGGCCCGGCGCCGACGCTCGACCATGTGGCCGAACGGCTGGGCGGGTTCTCGTCGGGCAGCGATGGGACGGACGGCAACGCGCCCACCCGCGACCGGACCGGCAGTCGGCGCCGGGCGCGCGGCTGACCCCCGACGCAGGCAGACCGTGCCCCCGCTTTCAGAACAGCGACATCTGCGCGCCGGGCACCGCGAACAGGTCGGTGCGGAGCGGCGGCAGGTGCCGGACCAGTCCCGCCTCACGGCAAGCCCGCTCGAACCGCGCACGCAACAATTCCGCATGGACTCCCCTGCCACGCATCCGGTCGCCGAACCCCGCGTCATAGAGCTTGCCGCCGTGGTATTCCCGCACCCGGTTCAGCACCTTTCGGGCGCGGTCCGGCACATGCGCGCGCAGCCATTCCTCGAACAGGGGCGCGACCTCCAGCGGCAGGCGCAGGGGGATCATGCTGGCCGCGACGGCGCCCGCATCGGCGGCGGACCGCAGGATGCGCTCCACCTCGTGATCGGTCAGGCCGGGGATGACGGGGCTGACCATCACGCGGACGTGGACGCCCGCCTGCGCCAGCCGCTCGATCGCCTTCAGACGCCGGCTCGGCACCGGCACGCGCGGCTCCAGCGCGCGGGCGAGCCGGTCGTCCAGCGTCGTGACCGACAGGCCCACGCGGCAAAGCTCCGGCCCCATGTCCGTGAGGATGTCGATGTCGCGCTCGACCAGCGTGCCTTTTGTGGTGATGCCGACCGGGTGCCGGTGATCGCGCAGCACCTCCAGAAGGTCACGCATGATGCGCCGGTCGCGCTCGATGGGCTGGTAAGGGTCGGTGTTGGTGCCGATGGCGATCAGCTTCGGGACGTAGGACCTGGCCCCCAGCTCACGCCGCAAGGCGACGGCCGCGTTGGGCCGGGCGATCAGCTTCGTCTCGAAGTCCAGCCCCGGCGACAGCCCCAGCCAGGCGTGCGTCGGGCGGGCGAAGCAATAGATGCAACCGTGTTCGCAGCCGCGATAGGGGTTGATCGAGCGGTCGAACCCGATGTCGGGGGATTTGTTGGTGGCGATGACGCGGCCGACCATCTCCTCCCGCACCTCGGTGTCGATCCGGTCGGGCAAGGGCGCATCGCTGACGAACCGGTCGTAGCGGCTCGCGTCGTTCGAAAGCGCGCCGCGCGCGGCACGGCGGGGGCGGTCAGGCGCTCGATATCCCATTCCGGCGGTCCTCCGATTGCGCTGCTGGATAAGAACATAAATAGAACATTAACCGCGACAGGGCAAGCGGCGTCGCCCGTCGCCCGCGCCATGTCGCTTTCCGCGCTGACCGCACCCCGGTCGCGCATCACATCATCGGAAACACCCCCGGAGGTTGCCCCATGTCCGACGACGACGACATCATCCTGGCCGATCTCGACGACGAGGAACTCGTCGCGCAGATGTACGACGACCTCTACGACGGCCTGAAGGAGGAGATCGAGGAGGGCGTGAACATCCTGCTCGCGCGCGGGTGGGAGCCCTATGACGTCCTCACCAAGGCGCTCGTGGGTGGCATGACCATCGTGGGCAACGACTTTCGCGACGGTATCCTGTTCGTGCCGGAGGTCCTTCTGGCCGCGGGCGCGATGAAGGGCGGCATGGCCATCCTGAAGCCCCTGCTGGCCGAGACCGGCGCGCCCCGCGTGGGCAAGATGGTCATCGGCACGGTCAAGGGCGACATCCACGACATCGGCAAGAACCTCGTCGCGATGATGATGGAGGGCGCGGGGTTCGAGGTCGTGGACCTGGGCATCAACAATGCCGCCGACAAGTATCTTGACGCGCTGCGGACCGAGGGCGCGGACATCCTGGGCATGTCGGCCCTGCTGACCACGACGATGCCCTACATGAAGGTCGTGATCGACACGCTGATCGCCGAGGGGATGCGCGACGATTATATCGTTCTGGTCGGCGGCGCCCCCCTGAACGAGGAGTTCGGCCGCGCCATCGGTGCCGACGCCTACTGCCGCGACGCCGCCGTCGCGGTCGAGACGGCGAAGGAGTGGATGGCGCGCAAGCACAACCAGATGACGGCGGGGTGACGGCGGGGGCAGGCATGACACCGATCCTGCACCTTGCGCGCGGCACGATCTCGATGTGCGTCCAAGCCGCGCTGGAGGAGGCGAACCTGCCGCACCGGCTGCATTGGGTGGACTTCGCCGCGGGGCAGCAGCGTGCGCCAGACTACCTTGCCGTCAACCCCAAGGGGCGGGTGCCCGCGCTCGTCACCGATCGGGGCGTGCTGACCGAGACGCCAGCCCTCCTGGAATGGATCGCGGGCATCGCTACGCCGCGCCTCATGCCGTCCGACCCGTGGCTTGCGGCCCGCGTGCGGGAAACAATGTCCTATCTCGCCTCCACCGTCCATGTGGCCCATGCCCACAAGATGCGCGGCAGCCGCTGGGCCGACGATCCCGGCGCCCGCGACGCGATGCGTGACAAGGTGACGTCGAACATCGCTGACTGCGCGGCGTATCTTGACGCGCAACTCGATGGCGACTGGGTAGGGCGGGCATTCGGTGTGGCTGACCTGTATCTCTGGAACGTGGCATGCTGGTTTCCGGGTGACGGAGTGCCGCTCGATCCCTTTCCCCGGCTGCACGCGCATCACGACCGGGTCGCCGCCCGCCCGGCCGTCGCTCGGGTGATCGCGCTCCACACGGCGGATTGACGGGCGCGCGGACCTTTCCGCCCGTTCGGCGCGTTGGCACCGGAACATCCCACCATTGAAGGAGATTTCCGATGCGCTTAAATCCCGTCCTTCCCCTTGTCCTGTCGGCCGTCATTGCCGCGCCGGCTTTCGCCGACAATCACGTCGGCCCGCGCCTGACCGGCGAGATCGTCAACCCAGCGGGCGAGAACATCGGCTCGGTCTCGCTGTTCGAGACGGCGTCCGGCGTGATCCGCGTCAACGTGCAGGCCACTGGCCTGGCCCCCGGCGCACATGGCGTCCACATCCACGAAACAGGCGTGTGCGAGGGCGACTTCTCGTCCGCCGGCGGCCACCTGTCGGGTGGGATGGAGCATGGCCTGGTGGCGGGTGGCCCGCATCCCGGCGACCTGCCCAACGGCTTCGTCGGGGACGATGGCGTCCTGTCGATGGAGGCGCTGACCACCCGCGTCGACATCAATCAGATCGAGGATGAAGACGGTTCCGCGCTTGTCATCCATTCCGGCCCCGACGACTACGAAAGCCAGCCGGCCGGCGATGCGGGCGATCGCGTGGCCTGCGCCGTGCTCAGCGCGAGCTGAAGCCGAGCCGCTCGACAGCCTGCGCCAGCAGGTCGTCGGGCGGCAGCGTCAGGTCCAGGGTGACGGCATCTTCGTCCTCCCCAGGCGGCTCCAGCGTCTCAAGCTGGCTGTCGAGGAGGGAGACCGGCATGAAATGCCCCTTCCGCCGCCCCATGCGCTCCTCGATCACCTCGCGTGGTCCCGTCAGATGCACGAACGTCACCGGTCCGGCCACGGCGCGGATACGGTCGCGATAGGCGCGTCTCAGGGCTGAACACGCGACCACGATGATGCCCTCCCCCAGCATCGCCTGCCCCACCCGGTCCAGCCACGGCCAGCGATCTTCATCGGTCAGCGGCTGTCCGGCGGCCATCTTGTCGACGTTCGATTGCGGATGCAGGTCGTCGCCTTCCACGAAGCGGCCGCCCAGGTGTTCGGCCAATCCGGCGGCGATCAGGCTCTTGCCGGTCGACGTCACGCCCATCACGACGATCTTGCGGTGCATATGTTCTCCCCTTTCCAATGAGGCTGGCCATTT
This sequence comes from Jannaschia rubra, assembly GCF_001403735.1. Classification (GTDB taxonomy): domain Bacteria; phylum Pseudomonadota; class Alphaproteobacteria; order Rhodobacterales; family Rhodobacteraceae; genus Jannaschia; species Jannaschia rubra. The sequence goes on along the minus strand of NZ_CXPG01000011.1, from coordinate 149,290 downwards.
CCCGCGTCATGTCAACGCGGTTGGAATGACGCCGCCGCACCGCCATATTGGGAACACCTTTCCGAAGGATGTTCCGCCGATGCCCCTCGACCGCCTTGTCCTGATCCTGTTCATCGTCATCTGCGCGGCGGGTGCCACCATCTGGCTGGCGGCCATCGTCATGGCCAGCTTCACCCTGCCGTTCGGCATGGTGGCGCTGATCCCGGCGCTTCTGGTCATCTACGTCCTCTGGCGCGTGATCGCGGACCGGCTGCGTAGCGGGGAGGACGACCATTATGACAGGATGGACTGAATGACCGACGCGACGATGATGCTGACCACCACCGACGGCGTGGCCGGGCGCGACATCGCGCAATGTTTGGGGCTGGTCCGCGGGTCGACCGTGCGCGCCAAACACATCGGATCGGACATCGTCGCCAGCCTTCGCAACATCGTCGGCGGCGAGGTGCGGGAGTACGCTTCGCTTCTGGCCGGCGCGCGCGAGCAGGCGATCGACCGGATGGTGGCCGAGGCGCGGCTGCTGGGCGCGGACGCGGTCGTGGGCATCCGGCTGGAGACGTCGACCATCACGCAGGCCGCCTCCGAAGTCGTGGCCTACGGCACGGCGGTCCGGCTGGCGTGATCACGGACGCCTCCCTGACCCGCGACGGGCTGGAGGCGGAGGGAGGCGGCCGGGTCCTGGTCATCGCCTGCGGGGCGCTGGCGCATGAGATCCTCGCGATCAAGGCGGCGAACGCTCTCGACCATATCGACCTGCACTGCCTTCCCGCCATCCTGCACAACCGGCCCGACCGCATCGCCCCTGCCGTCGAGGCGGCGCTGGATGCGCGCGCCGGCGCCTACGACCGCGCCTTCGTCGCCTATGCCGACTGCGGAACCGGCGGGGCCTTGGCGCGTGTCTGCGCCGAACGTGGCGTGGGGATGATCGAGGGCCCGCATTGCTACGCCTTCTTCGAGGGGCAGGACGCCTTTGCCGCCCGCGACGAGGTGGATGCCTTCTACCTGACGGATTTCCTCGCCCGCCAGTTCGACGCGTTCGTCACGAGGCCGCTGGGTCTCGACCGTCATCCGGAGTTGCGGGAGGCGTATTTCGGCAATTACGCCAAGGTCGTCTACCTGGCGCAGACCGACGATCCGGCGCTGACGACGCGGGCGCAGGCAGCCGCCGAAACGCTGGGCCTTGCCTTCGAGCGACGCTTCACCGGCCTCGGCCCCTTCGCGTCGGCGCTGCACGGCGCACGGTAGCCTGTAAGCGGCCCTTTGCCTTCGCTTCCGGGCGGGGGTAAAGGGGCGCAGTGCCAGCCGGAGACCGCGATGCAAGACCCTGCCATCACCCCCGACCTGATCGCGGCCCACGGGCTGAAGGACGAGGAGTACCAGCGCATCCTCGACATCATCGGGCGGGAGCCGTCGTTCACCGAACTCGGTATCTTCTCGGCCATGTGGAACGAGCATTGTTCCTACAAATCCTCCAAGAAGTGGCTGCGGACGCTGCCGACCGAGGGACCGCAAGTGATCTGCGGGCCGGGCGAGAACGCAGGCGTCGTGGATATCGGCGAGGGCGCCGATGGCGAGAAGCTGGCCGTCGTCTTCAAGATGGAGAGCCACAACCACCCCAGCTATATCGAGCCCTATCAAGGCGCCGCGACCGGCGTGGGCGGCATCCTGCGCGACGTGTTCACCATGGGCGCGCGACCCGTGGCGGCGATGAACGCGCTGTCGTTCGGGTCGCCCGACCACCGCAAGACGCGCCGACTGGTTCACGGCGTCGTCGAAGGGATCGGCGGCTACGGCAACTGTTTCGGCGTGCCGACCGTGGGCGGAGAGGTACGCTTTCATCCCAGCTATGACGGCAACTGCCTCGTCAATGCCTTCGCCGCGGGGATCGCGCGGGCGGATGCGATCTTCTATTCCGCCGCATCGGGCGTCGGCCGGCCCGTCGTCTATCTGGGCGCCAAGACCGGCCGCGACGGCGTGGGCGGGGCGACCATGGCCTCGGCCGAGTTCGACGACACCATCGAGGAGAAGCGCCCGACCGTGCAGGTGGGCGACCCCTTCACCGAAAAGCGCCTGATGGAAGCAACGCTGGAGCTGATGGCCACGGGCGCCGTCGTCTCGATCCAGGACATGGGGGCCGCGGGCCTGACCTGCTCGGCGGTCGAGATGGGGGACAAGGGCGGGCTTGGCATCCGGCTCGACCTCGACCGCGTGCCGGTGCGCGAACAGGCGATGACCGCCTACGAGATGATGCTGTCGGAAAGCCAGGAGCGGATGCTCATGGTTCTCGACCCCGCGCTGGAGGAGGCCGCCCGTGCGGTGTTCGACAAATGGGACCTCGACTTCGCCATCGTGGGCGAGACCATCGCCGAGGACCGCTTCGTCGTCGTCCACAAGGGCGAGACCCGGGCCGACCTGCCCCTGTCCACCCTGGCCAGCAGCGCGCCGGAATACGACCGCCCGTGGGAGCCCTCCCCCGTGCCCACGCCGATGACCCCGGTGGAGGAGGTCGAGCCGATGGAAGGCCTGCGCGCCCTGATCGGCAGCGTGAACTACTGCGCGCGCGACTGGGTCATCCGGCAATACGACACGCAGGTGATGGGCGACACCGTCGACCTGCCCGGCCTCGACGCGGGCGTGATCCGCATTCACGGCACCAACCGCGGGCTGGCCTTCACCTCCGACGTGACGCCCCGCTACGTACTGGCGAACCCCGTCGAAGGCGGCAAGCAGGCGGTGGCCGAAGCCTATCGCAACCTCGTCGCCAAGGGCGCGCGGCCGCTCGCCACGACAGACAACCTGAACTTCGGCAACCCGGAAAAGCCCCGGATCATGGGGCAGCTCGTCGGCGCGCTGGACGGTATCGGTCAGGCCTGCCGCGCGCTCGACATGCCCATCGTATCCGGCAACGTGAGCCTCTATAACGAGACCGACGGCAAGGGCATCGACCCCACCCCCACCATCGGCGCCGTCGGCCTCATCGACGACCTGTCGGAGCGGATCGCCGGCCCCCTGCTCGACGGGATGCTGGCGCTGCTTCTGGGGGCCGAGGGGACGCATCTGGGCCAGTCGGCCCTGCTCGCGGAACACTTCGGCCAGGCGGACGGCGATGCCCCGCCCGTCGATCTGGATGTGGAACGCGCGCATGGCGAGTTCATTCTGGCCAACCGCACGCTCATCTCGGCCTGCACGGACCTGTCGGACGGCGGGCTGGCGCTTGCCGCCTTCACGCTGGCGGAAAGCGCGGGGCTGGGGGTCACGCTCGACGTCACGGGTACCGCGGCGCTGTTCGGCGAGGATCAGGGCCGCTATCTCATCGCCTGCACCTTCGATGCGGCAGAGGCGCTGATGGTCGCGGCGGGTCAGGCCAGCGTGCCTTTATCTATGGTCGGGCAGTTCGGCTCCGACATGGTCAGGATGGGCCGGGACGAAGCACCGATGGCCGACCTCTCGACGCTCTATCGCGGGACGTTCGAGACGGTGTTCGGCTGATCGGCCGCCTTGCCCTGCGCGCCCCGAGACCATAGCTTTGAGAGACAGACAGGAGCAACGCCATGGCCATGCAATCCCACGAGATCGAGGCCCTGATCCGGGAGACCTTTCCCGACGCGCAAATCACCATCACCGATCTCGCGGGGGACGGAAACCACTATGCCGCGGAGGTGGTCGACGCCTCCTTCAAGGGCATGTCGCGCGTGGCGCAGCAGCGGGCGGTCTATGCCGCACTCAAGGGTCGGATGGATGGCGCCAACGGCGAGCTTCACGCGCTGGCGCTGACGACGCGGGCGCCGGGGTGACCGCGCTGGCGGCAGGGATAGGCGCGTTCATCGTCGCGCTGCTTCTCGGGCGAGCCATCTGGATCCTGCGGGCCGAGACGCGGCAAGGGCACGACGGGCGCCCCCGTGGCATCCCGCCGGGAACCGGCTATACGCAGATCGACAGCAACTATTCTTCGGGTCTGGGCGGCGGCCATCAGCTGATCACCCGGGTTCCGAAGGACCCTCAGGAATACGCGCGCGCGTTCGTGCCGCGCCACAACGGACACCACAGGAGCGAGAGCGATGGCTGACGCGAAGACCCGGATCGACGAAATGGTCAAGGCACAGGACGTCGTCCTGTTCATGAAAGGCACCAAAACGATGCCCCAATGCGGATTTTCCAGCAAGGTCGCGGGCGTGCTGAACTACATGGGCGTGGATTACGCAGATGTGAACGTGCTGGACGACGCGGACATCCGGCAGGGCATCAAGGACTATTCCGAATGGCCCACGATCCCGCAGCTTTACGTCAAGGGCGAATTCGTCGGCGGCTGCGACATCATCACCGAGATGACGCTGTCGGGGGAACTCGACACGATGCTGGAACAGAAGGGCGTGGCCTTCGACAAGGACGCCGCCGAGAAGATCCGCGAAGCCAACGCCTGACCCGCCATCGTGCCCCGGCGGCCCCTTGGGTCGCCGGGGTGCAGCGACGGTCAGCCGTCGTCGCCTTCGTCCGGCTGTGACCGGTCGCAGAAGTCCAGGCAGATTATGTCGTCGCGCAGCAGTTGTTTCTGGATGTCGGCCGACTGCTTGCCCAGACCGCCCGCCACCGTACTGCCTACGGCCAGTCCCAGAACGCTGATCGCCGCCGTCAGGACGACCCAGTCCACGGTCACGGCGCCGGTTTCGGCGTGGATGAAATCAATGGCGGTCATCGGGTGTCCCAGGCTGTTGTCCCGCCTTCATGACGGTCCAGTCAGCCTAAACTATGGCGCGGCGCGCATCCGATGGGGTGAATTGTCGGCACCCTGTCGCGACCGTCCGGTCAATCCGCGCGCCTTCCGTGGGTATGTTTCCGCAGGCGCGACGGCTCGGCCCGCTTGCGACCCTTGTAGGGGTTCTGGTCCCCCTGCCCGCGCAGATGCAGGCGGATCGGCGTGCCGGGCATGTCGAAATCGATGCGCAACCCGTTGACCAGATACCGCGAATAGCTTTCGGGAATCAGGTCGGGGTGCGAACACATCACCACGAACCCAGGCGGTCGCGTCTTGACCTGCGTCATGTAGCGCATCTTGATCCGCTTGCCCTGCGGTGCGGGGGGCGGGTGCTGCTCCAGCATCCCCGTCAGCCAGCGGTTCAGCCCCGCCGTCGGAACCCGACGGTTCCAGGTCGCGTGGGCCTTCAGGATGGCGGCATGCAGGCGGTCGAGCCCGCGACCCGTCTTGGCCGACACGGTAACGAGCGGCGCGCCGCGCAGTTGCGGCAGCAACCGCTCGAACGCTTCCTGCAGGGCGGCGAGCTTCTCCTGTCGGTGTTCCTCCAGATCCCACTTGTTGACCGCGACGACCACGGCGCGGCCTTCGCGCTCGGCCAGGTCCGCGATCCGCAGGTCCTGCGTCTCGAAGGGAATGTCCGCATCGAGCAGGACGACCACGACCTCGGCGAACTTCACCGCGCGCAATCCGTCGCTGACCGACAGCTTCTCCAGCTTCTCGACCACCTTGGCACGTTTCCGCATCCCCGCGGTGTCGAACAGGCGCGTCGGCACCCCGTCCCAGTCGAAGTTGAGCGAAATGGAATCCCGTGTGATCCCGGCTTCAGGCCCGGTCAGCAGACGCTCCTCCCCGATGATGCGGTTGATGAGGGTGGATTTGCCCGCGTTCGGGCGGCCGACCACGGCGATCTTCAGGGGCCGGCGGGTCGTGGGGGCCCAGTCGGCCTCCTCGCCCGTATCGTCCGCGTCGATGGCGACGTCGGTGTCGGCCTCCTCCTCCGCCGCCTCGGCTCGCGCGCCGGCGGCGTCGATCAGGGGGCGCAGCATCCCGGCCAGTTCCGCCATCCCCTCGCCGTGTTCCGCCGACAGGGCCAGCGGTTCCCCCAGCCCCAGGCTGTAGGCGTCGAGCAGGCCCGACTCGGCTGCGCGCCCCTCGGCCTTGTTGGCGGCGAGGAACACCGGGTTGCCCTTCTTGCGAAGGATCTCGGCAAAGACGCGATCGGTCGCGGTGACGCCCTCGCGCGCGTCGATGACGAACAGGGCCGCGTCGGCCATGTCGACGGCGCGTTCGGTCAGCCGGCGCATCCGTCCCTGAAGGCTGTCGTCGGTCGCATCCTCCAGCCCTGCGGTGTCGATTACCGTGAACTTCAGGTCGCCCAGACGGGCCGCTCCCTCGCGCAGGTCGCGCGTGACGCCGGGCTGGTCGTCGACCAGCGCCAGCCGCTTGCCGACCAGACGGTTGAACAATGTGGACTTGCCCACGTTGGGTCGTCCGACGATGGCGAGGGTGAACATTGGCGCAGCCTTTGGAAACCTAGAACGCGGCCCTAGCGCATGCGCCGTCTAACGGAAAGCGTGAAGCGTGCCGGACCGCCCGACCACATAGAGCGCGTCGCCGAAGACGATGGGCCGGGATGCGGCGCCCGACGGCACCTCGACGCTGGCCGACAGGGCACCGGTCACGGGGTCGAACCCGCGGAGCACCCCATCCGACGACGCCACCCACAGCCGGTTGCCCGCCAGCACGGGGCCGAAATGGGCATAGATCCCCTGCCGCCGTTTCAGCCGCGTGTTGCGATAGAACGGAAGGTCGGACCGCCAGATTACCTCGCCCGTTTCGGCATCGAGCCGCAGAAGCTGCGCCCGGTCCGACACCGCAAAGACCGATCCGCCCGCGACGACCAGCGGCGAGACGGCACCCTCGTTCGCGGTCCAGAGGCGGTCGCCCGACGACGCCGACAGCGCCACCATCCGCCCGGCCGAGGTTCCGGCGAAGACCTTGCCGCTCGCCACGACCGGATCGCCGGTGATGTCGCCCACCTCGTTGTAGGCCACACCGCGACGCTTGCCCGAGACCGAGGTGCCCCAGACACGCGTGCCCGACTGCCGCAGGGCCGCGACGATCTCGCCCGATCCGAAGGGAAAGATCACCGCGCGGTCGGTGACGGCCGGGGCCGGGGCCGTGGCCATGACGGCGGCGGCCGGCGCGGCGGGCAGCTCCCATCGGATGCGCCCGGTCGCAGCGTCGAGCGCGAAGGCCCGGTTATCGCGGCTGACGAGGTAGACCGTGCCGCCCGCGACCTTGGGCGTCGTGATGGCGGCATCGACCCGCTGCACCCAACGCTCGCCCCCCGTGGCGGCATCCAGCGCGTGCAGGCGGCCGTAGCCCGTCGAGATGTAGACCGTGCCGCCGACCGCGGCGACGCCGCCGCCCGACACCTCGCCTGCGCCCTCCGTCGGGGGGACAAGGCTGCGCGACCAGAGGACGGCGCCGTTCAGGCCCACGGCGGTCACGGTCGCGCGGGCGTCGAGGGTGTAGATGCGGCTGCCGTCCGAAACCGGATCGGCGGTGATGCGATGGCGTCGGCTGTCGCCCGCGCCGACATTCGCCGACCAGACCAGACGAGGCGCGGGGGACAGCGTCGCATGGGCCGGATCGTTGGCCGCATTGCCGACGCGCATCGGCCAGTCGCCCAGACGGCGCGGCGCCGCCAGCGCCAGCGACGGGACCGACCCCGTGGTCGTCGCCGCCGCGATGACACCCACGCCATCGCCAGCGCGCACCGGAATACGTTCACCGGGGAGAACGACGTCCTTTTCGGCGCAACCGGCGAGCACAAGGCCCGCACCCAGAAGAATGCCCGCGAATGGTCTCATCATCCCGCCCCCGTCCATGGCTTTCGTCCCCGCGCCCGGCTTCACGCCGGTTCGGGCGAGGCGCCAAGCGCCACAATCAACTGCACGGCGCGTCGGCGCAAGGCTTCCGTCGCCTCGGCGTCCTGGGTCAGGACGCGCAGCAGCGTCAGCGCAGTCGCCTCGTCGCCCGCGTCGAGGGCGGCGAGCGCCTGCATCTCCACCGCCATCGTGCGGAACGGCGCGCCCGGAGCGGCCAGCTCCTCCAGCACGGCCCCGTCACGCGCCGCATCGCCCGTGCCGCCGTTCAGCATGACCTTGGCCAACGCCAGGTGGCGATAGATCGCCGGCACGTCCGGTGTGTCGGCAAGCGTCATGAGGTCGTCCCGCGCCGCCTCCGCGGCGCCGTCCTCGCCGTTCAGATCGGCAGTGGCCCGAAGCAGCGACAGGATGGCGAACTGGCCCCCGTCCGCCGGTTCGATCGCGGCCAGCGTGGCCCGGCGCGCGGCGATGTCATCAGCCGACAGCGCGACCAGCACGGCATCCCCGAAGGCCTGTGCCGACGCGGCACGGCGGGCGTTCTGCCATTCGGTCCAGGCCGCCCCGCCGACCAGCAGCAGGACGAGCACGACCGCAACCCAGCCCCAGCGGCGCATCATCGCATAGAGACGGTCGCGGCGGACCTCCTCTGTCACCTCGTCGATGAAGCTCTCCGGGTTGGACATATGCGCCCTCCTGCCTGACGTCGGCGCTTCCTAGCGCGTCGGCCCGCAGGCGCCAAGCGGCAAAGGCGCCGATCCGCCAATCGATCGTTGCCCGGAGAACCGCCCGGATGCAAGAAGACGGCGCTGCAGCCTTGTCGTCATGCCTCGGGATGCATAAAACTGAACCAATCGGTTCACTCTTTCGTAATACTCGACAGTCCTTATACCGCAACGATCCGCTGAAAGGCCCGACATGCGCTTCTTCCCCGTGCTGACCGCCGCATTGGTCTGCGTCGCGCTGTTCTTCGTGGTGCTTCAGCGCGACGCCCTGCTCGGATTCGCGCGAAGCGTGACCGGCGGTCCGGAGGACGAGGCGCCCGCCACGGCACCGGAGAGTGCGAGCGTGCCCGTGGCCATCGCCACGAGCGAGGCCGCGGGCGAGGTGCCGGTGAACGTCGTGGCGCTGCGATCCAAGGCGCGCGAGGTGCCGGACGCCGTGCTGGTGCGCGGGCAGTCGGCGGCCGCTCGGCAGGTGTCGGTACTGGCCGAGATCTCCGGCAGCGTCATTTCGGAGCCGATCCGCAAGGGCGCGTTCGTCGAGCAGGGCGACGTCCTGTGCGAGATCGACCCCGGCACCAGCAAGGCCCTGCTGGCCGAGGCAGAGGCCCGGCTGGCCGAAGCCCGTGCCCGCGTGCCGGAGACCCAGGCCCGCATCGTCGAGGCGCAGGCCCGGCTGGAGGAAGCGCGGCTGAACCAGACCGCGGCGGAACGTCTGGGCGACCGGGGATTCGCCTCGACCAACAGCGTGGCGACGGCGGATGCGGCGCTCAGCGCGGCGCGCGCCTCGGTCACGGCGGCGGAAACCGGGCTGGAAACCACGCAGGCGGGCATCCAGGCGGCCGAGGCACAGGTGGCCCGTGCGCGCCTCGACATCGAAAGGCTGACGATGAAGGCCCCCTTCTCCGGCGTGCTGGAGACGGACACCGCCGAATTGGGCACCTACCTTCAGGCCGGGGCGCCGGGGGGCAACGAATGTGCGACCATCGTGCAACTCGACCCGATCAAGCTGGTGGGCTTTCTTCCGGAGACACAAGTCGATCGCGTCTCGACCGGCGCAGAGGCCGCCGCGCGCCTCGCCTCCGGGCAGGAAGTGCGCGGTCAGGTCACCTTCCTCAGCCGCTCCGCCGACGACCTGACGCGGACCTTCCGGGTCGAGGTGACGGTGCCGAACCTCGACCTTGCCATCCGCGACGGCCAGACCGTCGAAATCGTCATCAGCACGCCCGCGACCACCGCCCATCTGATCCCCGCCTCAGCCCTGACCCTCGATGACGAGGGGCGGCTGGGCGTGCGGACCGTGCAGGACGGACGCGCCGGCTTCGTGCCGGTGACGCTGGTGCGCGACACGGTCGACGGCGTGCTCCTGTCCGGCCTGCCCGAGACGGCGGACGTCATCACCGTGGGCCAGGAATACGTGACCGACGGCGTGCCGGTGCAGGCCAGCTTCACCCCGCCGGGGGCGTCCGAATGACCGGCATCATCGACTGGGCGGCCGGCCGTGCCCGCATGGTCATGGCCTTTATCCTGCTGTCGCTGGTGGCCGGCATCGCGGCCTATGTCTCGCTGCCCAAGGAGGGCGAGCCCGACATCGACATCCCCGGCATCTTCGTGTCGGTCCCCTTCCCGGGCATCTCGGCCAGCGATTCCGAAAAGCTGCTGGTCAAGCCGATGGAGACCCGCCTGAAGGAGCTCGACGGCCTGAAGGAGATGACCGCCACGGCTGCCGAGAACTACGCCGGGCTGTTCCTCGAGTTCGAGTTCGGCTGGGACAAGTCCGCCACAATCGCCGACGTCCGCGACAAGATGGGTCAGGCGGAGGCGGAGTTTCCCGACGGGGCCGAGCAATACACCATCAACGAGATCAACTTCAGCGAATTTCCCATCCTGATCGTCTCGCTCTCGGGCTCCGCGCCCGAGCGCACGCTGCTGCGGCTCGCGGGCGACCTGCAGGACCGGCTGGAGGGAATGCCCCCGATCCTGGAAGCGGGCCTCGCCGGGCACCGCGACGAGATGCTCGAAGTGCTGATCGACCCCTTGGCGCTGGAGGCCTACAACGTCACGGCGGGCGAGTTGTCCGCCGTCGTCACCCAGAACAACCTGCTGGTCGCCACCGGCGCGGTCGAGACGGCGACCGGCGCCTTTCCCGTCAAGATCCCCGGCAGTTTCGAAACCCCCGCCGACGTCTACGCCCTGCCCGTCAAGACAGACGGCGACCGCGTCGTGACGCTGGGCGACCTTGCCCGCATCAACCTGACGTTCGAGGATCGCACCGGCACGGCCCGATACAACGGCGACACCACGGTCGCGCTGCAGGTGGTCAAGCGCAAGGGTTTCAACATCATCGAAACCGCAGAGCAGGTCCGCGACGAGATCGAAGCCGAGACCGCCACCTGGCCGGAGGAGTTGCGGCAAGCGGTGGACGTGACCGTCGCGCTGGACCAGTCGCGCACGGTGCAGTCGATGGTGTCGCAACTCGAAGGATCGGTGCTGACGGCCATCGCGTTGGTGATGGTCGTCGTTCTGGCCACGCTGGGCACGCGGTCGGCGCTGCTCGTGGGGTTCTCGATCCCTACTTCGTTCCTTCTGTCCTTCGCGATCATGGCGGTCGCGGGCATCACCATCTCGAACATCGTGATGTTCGGTCTCATCCTCGCGGTCGGCATGCTGGTCGACGGGGCCATCGTCGTGGTCGAATACGCCGACAAGCGCATCCGCGAAGGCTCCGGCCCCATGGCCGCCTATACGGAGGCCGCGAAACGCATGTTCTGGCCCGTGGTCTCCTCCACGGCCACGACGCTCTGCGCCTTCCTGCCCATGCTGTTCTGGCCGGGCATCCCGGGCGAATTCATGGGCAACCTGCCCGTGACGCTGATCTTCGTGCTCTCGGCCTCCCTGGTCGTCGCGTTGATCTATCTGCCGGTGCTGGGCGGCGTGGCGGGGCGGATCTCGCGGATGCTCGACCGGACGGCGGGCTGGCTTCGCGGCACGCTACCCTGGGGCGTCCGCTCGGCGCTGGCGCTCGGGGCGGCGGCGCTGATGGTCCTGTCGATCCTGCAGGTGCTGAACCCCGCGTTCCTTCTGCCGCCCGACGTGCGCTTCGCATCCGGGCTCGGTGCGGTGCTGTTCGTGCTGTCGGCGGGGCTTCTGTCGGCCACGCTTGGCTCGATCACGCGGTTGCGCCAGCCGAAAAAGGTGCGGTCCGGCTATCGTCGCACCTTGTTCGGCCGGGCAATCCACCTGATCGTGGGCAACCCGATCGGCCCGGTCGTCGCGGTGTTGGTGGTGGGGTTCACCGTGGTTTCGGTCTTCACCTACTTCCAGACGCACAACAGGGGTGTCGAGTTCTTCGTCGAATCCGAGCTGGAGCAGGCCAACATCTTCGTCCGCGCCCGCGGCAACCTGTCCCTTCCCGAGAAGGACGCCCTGCTGGCGCAAGCCGAACGCATCGTGCTCGAGACGCCCGGCATTCAGTCTGCCTTCGCCTTCGCGGGCGAAGGCGGGTTGTCGTCGGCAGGGCCCGGTGCCGCCGGCGCTCCCGGCGACACCATCGGCCAGATCCAGATCGAGATGGTGCCTTGGGAAGATCGTCCCACGGTGTCGGCGCCGCTGTTCAGCCTGTTCGGACTGACAGTGGACAAGTCGGTGGTCGATCCGGCCTTCGACGGCGACGTCATCGCAGCAGACGTTTTGGCGCGGCTGCGGCAGATACCGGGAATCAAGGTCGACCTCTCGGCGCAGGATCGCGGTCCCTCGCAGGGCAAGCCGGTGCAACTGCGCCTCAAGGGCGACGATTGGGAAGAGCTGCGCCAGGCTACGGCCGCCATGGCCGACCGCTTCGCCGCGACGCCCGGCCTCATCGACGTGGAGGAGACGCTGCCCTTGCCCGGCATCGACTGGGAGATCGACGTCGACGTCGAAAAGGCGGGCCGGTTCGGTGCCGACGTGGCAACCGTGGGCGGCATGGTCCAGATGGTCACGCGGGGCATCCTGCTCGACACGATGCGCGTCGAGACTTCCGACGACGAGATCGAGATCCGCATTCGCCTGCCCGAGAACGACCGTGTTCTCTCCACCCTCGACAGCCTCAAGGTCCGCACCACCGACGGGCTCGTCCCGCTGGCCAATTTCATCACCCGTCGGCCCGTACCGCAACTGGCGCAGATCGACCGCGTCGACGGCAAGCGGTTCTTCGACGTGAAGGCCGATGTCGCATCGGGCCTTGTCAAGCTGGTCGATACGGAAGGTCGAACGGTCGACATAGTGTCCGCGGCGGAAGCCGAGGGACGCGGATTGACCGCAGTGCCCGTGACCGCCAACGAACGCATCGAGACGCTGACGGCCGCGCTGGCGGAGGGCGACATCCTGCCCGACAGTGTGACCTGGGAATGGACCGGTGATCAGGAGGAACAGGCCGAGAGTCAGGCGTTCCTTGGCCAGGCCTTCGTCGGCGCGCTCGGCCTGATGTTCGTGATCCTGCTGGCGCAGTTCAATTCGGTCTACAATTCCGTGCTGGTCCTGCTCGCGGTCGTCCTCTCGACCACGGGGGTCCTGATCGGGATGATCGTGATGGGTCAGCCCTTCTCGATCATCATGACCGGCACGGGGATCGTGGCGCTGGCCGGCATCGTGGTGAACAACAACATCGTGCTGATCGACACCTATCAGGAGTACGCGCAGTACATGCCCCGGCTGGAAGCGATCACCCGCACCGCCGAGGACCGCATCCGTCCCGTCCTGCTGACGACGCTGACGACGATGGCGGGGCTGGCACCGATGATGTTCGGGCTGTCCCTCGACTTCATCGGGGGCGGCTATTCCATTGGTTCGCCCACCGCGCTCTGGTGGATTCAGCTCGCCACCGCCGTCGTCTGGGGCCTGGGGGTGGCGACCGTCCTGACGCTGGTGTTCACGCCGGCGATGCTTGCTGGTCGCGTCTGGCTCGCGGTTTACGCAAAGGCCCTCGCGCGACTTCTGGAACGGGTCGGCATGGGGCACGGCAGCCGTGCGGCGGCGGATTGGGCGGTGCGCCACGAGGCGGCACAGATCCGCCTGCCCGTTCTTTTGTGGGAAGATGAGACCGCTCACCCGCAAGCCTACGACGCTGAGCCGAGCCCCCTGTCTTTCGGGCCGCCCCGACCGCCGATGCGCGCTGCGGAGTGAACCGGCGCGCCGGCAACAGCGGTCGTGCCGTTTTCCGCCGGACGGCCTGACGGGCGCGCGGCTGAAATCCGCTCCGACACCGTTTCTGCAGCTGCACGATTGACCATGCTGCGGCGCAGCTTAAGTTTGACGTATCGGACGGCAGGGCCCCCCTTCCCTGGTCCTGCCGGCCGGTCAACTACCGCGGCCTCGCTCTCTCCTCCTCCCTAGGGCGAGGTCGCACTTTCGCCACACTTCCGCCTCACCAGCTTCATTGTTTCGGGATCATTTACAGTATCTCTCCCCTTCGCCGGATTCGCCCGATGATTCGCCAGACTCCCACGCAATCGCCCCGTCCCGCTCCGATCGCCGATCAGCATGTGCCTCGACCCTTCCCGGTCCGGTTCACGGATTGGGCGTCGATCTGAGGCTGGACGGTCAGGCCATTCCGCGACCTTGATGTCGGGATGGATCACGGCCCGATATCTAGCCTTCGCAACCTCGGCCCCGCGATGGAGGCGGCCTTTGCCCGCGTCGGTATCGACACGGTCGCGGACCTGCGCGATCTGGGAACGGTTGAGGCCTATGACCGTCTATCGCGATCGGGCGTCCGGCCGCATTTCATCGCATTCTACGTCATCGAGATGGCGTTGCAGGGCCGCCCGTGGAACGACTGCAAGGGCGATGAAAAGGCCGACCTCCGCCGACGCTTCGACGCCCTCAAGTCGCGCGCGACCGATCCTGATCGCGATGACTTCGAGGCGATGATGGACGCGATCGGGGTGATCGCGTCCGGACATGGCAACTGGCTGCCCCGCCACGCCTCATGCGCGATCAGCGCGCGACGTAAATGACGGGACGCAACCGTCGGGGCACCGTCGTCGTCCAGATGCCTTGGGTCTGAAAGTCGCCTTTCAGCGTCCGCGGTCCGCGGTACGGATTCATGCGATCGTCGTTCCAGGCCTCACGAAACCCCGGCGGCGGTGTGGAGCGAGACAGCGTCGTCCCTATGGCCGGCACGACCACCCCGCGCCGGAGCGCATCACCCGCGATGATCCGCGCATCCCTCCGGTTGGGGCTTGGTGTCGACGGATCGACATGGATCGTCTCGACCGGCAACGGCACGATCACGATGCGCGCGGGCTTCCGCGTATCCGCCTGGGCTGCCCCCGCCGTCACGAGCATCGCCCCGATCGTCAGGCCGAATTTCAGTTGTTGCCATATCGCCATGACATCCTCCAGAACCTTCGCCCCCGCGGACACCCTGCCCGCGCCTTCCCCTCAAGTAAAGCGCGCGACCCTGCGGACCAGCCTATTTGGTCCCGAACATCCGATCCCCTGCGTCGCCCAAGCCCGGCACGATGTATCCCTTGTCGTCCAATCGGTCGTCCAGGGCCGCGGTGACGATGCGGACGTCGGGATGCGCCTCCTTCATGCGCGCGACGCCTTCGGGCGCGGCAAGCAGGCACAGGAAAATCACGTCGGTCGCCCCGCTCCCCTTGAGCAGGTCGATGGCCGCGGCGGATGAATTGCCCGTGGCCAGCATCGGGTCGACCGCGATCACCAGCCGCTGGTCCAAACAGTCGGGCACCTTGTAGTAATATTGCACCGGCTTCAGCGTCGCCTCGTCGCGGTAGAGGCCGATAAACCCCACGCGGGCCGAGGGAACCAGTTCCAGGATACCGTCGAGCAGCCCGTTCCCCGCCCGCAGGATCGAGACGAGCGCCAGCTTGCGCCCGTCGAGCACCGGCGCGTCCATCGCCTCCACCGGCGTCTCGATCCTGCGCGTCGTCATCGGCAGGTTCCGCGTGACCTCATAGGCAAGAAGCTGGCTGATTTCCCGCAGAAGCTGCCGGAAGACGGCAGTCGAGGTCTCCTTCTCGCGCATCAGCGTCAGCTTGTGCTGCACCAGAGGGTGCGTGACGACGGTCAGATGGTCCATTCAGGCCTCCAGTCGGGCAAGCAGATCGGCGCGGGTGGCATCGTCGCAGAAGGCGGCCTCGGCGGCGGTGCGGTTGATCTGGCGGAACGCTTCCCCGTCCCAGCCGAAGGTCCGCTCCAGCGCTTCGTATTCCTCGCGCATGGTGGTGTGGAAGAACGGCGGATCGTCGGTCGAGACGGTGACCTTGACGCCCCTCTCTCTTAGCTTTTCAATGGGATGCGCGGCGATGTTCGCGTAGACGCCGAGCGCCACGTTCGACCCCGGACAGACCTCCAGCACAATGCCGTCCTCCGCCAGCCGGTCGATCAGGGCCTCGTCCTCCACCGCGCGGACGCCGTGGCCGATGCGGCTGACGCCCAGGTCGTCGAGCGCGGAGCGCACCGACTCCGGCCCTCCGAACTCACCCGCGTGCGCCGTCAGGCCCAGCCCAGCCTCGCGTGCGCAGTCGTAGGCCCAGACGAAATCGCCGGGCGCGAACAGCCCCTCGTTGCCGCCGATGCCGAAGCCCGTGATGAAATCGCCGGCGGTCTCGGCAGCGCAGCGCGCCGTTTCCCGTGCCTTGTCGGGGCCGAAGTGGCGGATGCAGGTGACGATGCCGCGCATCTCGATACCCGGCACGGCCCCGGCCGCTTCCTGCATCGCGTGCATGTATTCGCGCCAGGCCGTCAGGTCGCGGCCGCCGCAGAAGTCGGGGCTCAGGAACGCCTCGGTATAGATCACGCCCTGTTCGACCGAATGTTCCAGCACGGCGCGGGTCAGGCGCGCGTAGTCTTCGGGTGTTTTCAGGACTTCGGTCGCGCGCTCGTAGACTTGAAGGAAGCCTTCGAAGTCCTTGTAATCATATGATCCGGCCTCGTTGAAGACACCATCCAGACGCATCTTCTTCTCGTCGGCCAGACGACCGACGAATTCGGGCGGGGCGGCGCCTTCCAGGTGCAGGTGCAGTTCGATCTTGGGGTCGAATGTCACAGAAAGCTCCTTCCCGGGCCGACGGTGGGCACGCCCAGATGGGCGCAAACGCTGGCCGCTACGTCCGCGAAGGCGACCTGCCCCGCCTCGCCGCTCGCACCTGCCACCAGCACGGGCACCCGTTCGCGGGTGTGGTCGCTGCCGCGCCAGGTCGGATCGTTTCCATGGTCGGCGGTAAAGATGACGATGTCGCCGTCGCGCGTCGCCTCCAGGATCGGCGAAAGGCAGCCGTCGAACCATTCCAGATGCGCGGCATAGCCTTCGGGGTCGCGGCGATGGCCGTAGAGGCTGTCGAACTCGACGAAGTTGGCGAAGGTCAGGCTGCCGTCGGGCATGTCGCGGACGGCCTGTTCCAGATGGCGCATCAGCGCGGCGTCGGGGCCCTTGGCCACGGTGTCGATGCCGCGCATCGAGAAGATGTCGCCGATCTTGCCGATCGCATGGACCTGCCGCCCGGCCCCCTGCACCGCGTCGCAGAGCGTGGGCGCGGGCGGGACCATGGCGAAGTCGCGACGGTTCGGCGTCCGCTCCCACGGGCCTTCGCCGATGAAGGGGCGCGCGATCACGCGGCCGACGCGCATCTCGTGCAGCGTGGGGGCCAGCGCCTCGCAGAGGTCGAGCAGGCGCTGAAGACCGAAGTGTTCCTCATGCGCAGCGATCTGCAACACGCTGTCCACCGAAGTGTAGCAGATGGGCCAGCCGGTGCGGATATGCGCCTCCGCTTCCTCCTCGATGATGAGGGTGCCGGAGGCATGGCGATTGCCCAGGATGCCCGCCGTCCCCGCCGTCTCGCGGATCAGGGCGACGAGTTCGGGGGGGAAGCAGGGATCGGTGTCGGGAAAATAGGTCCATTCGAACGGCACCGGCAGGCCCGCCAGTTCCCAGTGGCCCGAAGGCGTGTCCTTGCCCCGGCTCACCTCGGTCGCGGCCCCCCAGAGGCCAGTGGGCACGGCATCAAGGCCCGGAGCGTCATCGCCCGAGGCCAGCCGTATCGCCGCGCCAAGCCCCAGCCCGTCGAGGTTGGACAGGCGCAGCGGCCCCTCCGCCCGGTGCGCGGCGCAATGGGCGGCGATATGGGCCAGCGTGTTCGCGCCCTCGTCTCCGAACTCGGCGGCATCGGGGGCACCGCCGCAGCCCACGGAATCGAGGACGACAAGGAAGGCACGGGTCATCGGATCGTCTCCTGCACAAGGGGGGGCGGGGTCACGGCGCCGCCTTCCATGACGATGGCGCGGGCCACGCGGGCGGCGGCCTCCTCGGCCGCGTCGGTGTCGGCGGCATGGACGCGGGCCAGCGCCTGCCCCTCGGTCACGACGGCGCCGATCTGGGCGATGTGACTGATGCCCACGGTCACGTCGATGCGGTCGTCCTCGCGCCGGCGGCCGCCGCCCAGATCGACGACGATCTCGCCCAGCGCGCGCGCGTCGATGCGGCCGACGACGCCTGGATGGTCGGCGCGCAGCTCGGCCACCACGGGTGCCGCGGGCAGGCGGTCGCGCCAACGGTCGGGAAAATCCGACGGACCGCCCTGTGCGGCGACCATGCGGCCGAACACCTCCGCCGCGGCACCCGAGGTCAGCGCTGCCCCGATCTTGTCGGCACCTTCGCGTGCGTCGGCGACAAGTCCTCCCAAGGCCAGCGCCTCTCCGCCCAGGGCGCGGGTCAGGGCGATCAGGCGGCTGGACCGGCGGGTGCCGGGTTCGGTCAGCGCCTCCATCGCGGCAATGACCTCGAGCGCGTTGCCGGCCGAGGTGGCGGCGGGCTGCGACATGTCGGTCAGGATGGCCGAGGTCATCACCCCGTTCGCCTGCCCCGTCTCGACCAGCGCGCGCGCCAGGGCGCGGGCGGCGTCTGGGTCGGCCATAAAGGCGCCTGACCCGGTCTTGACGTCGAGGACCAGCGCCTCCAACCCCTCGGCCAGCTTCTTCGACAGGATCGAGGCGACGATCAGGTCCAGGCTCTCGACCGTTCCCGTCACGTCCCGCACGGCGTACAGGCGCCGGTCCGCCGGGGCGATGTCGGCCGTCGCCCCCACGATGGCGCAGCCGACGCGGCGTACGAGGTCCTGCAATTCGTCCGTCTGCATCTCGGTGCGGAAACCGGGGATGGACGACAGCTTGTCGAGCGTTCCGCCGGTGTGCCCCAGCCCGCGCCCCGAGATCATCGGCACGAAGGCCCCGCAGACCGCCAGCGCCGGGGCCAGCACAAGCGACACGCAATCGCCCACGCCCCCGGTGGAATGCTTGTCGATCACCGGGCCGGGCAGGTCCCATTCCAGCACCTCGCCCCCGTCGCGCATCGCCCGCGTCAGCGCGGCCCGCCCCCGGGCGCCCAGGGGCACGCGGCAGACGCCCATGGCGAAGGCCCCCGCCTGCGCGTCCGACATGGAGCCGTCTGCCAGCGCCTCGGCCACGGCCAGGAGGTCGCCGGAAGACGGGCGGTTTCCGCGGCGCAGGTCGGCCAGGATGTCGCGGATGCCGGTCAAGCCATGAACCCCGCGTCGAAGGCACCCGGCAGCATCGCCGCGATGGTGGTTCGTCGTTCCGCCCCGTCCACGGTGGCGAGCGTCACGGGAACGTCGCCCGCACCGAACTCGGCCAGCTTCTGGCGACATCCGCCGCAGCAGGGCACGGGCTCCGGCGACCCGGCGACGACATAGACCTCGGCCAGCGTCGTGTCGCCCGCCGCGACCATGGCGGCGATGGCCCCCGCCTCGGCGCAGGTGCCTTCGGGATAGGCCACGTTTTCCACGTTGCAGCCGCGATAGACCGCCCCCGACGCCGTCCGGACGGCCGCGCCCACCTTGAACCCCGAATAGGGGGCGTAGGCATTCTCGCGCACGGAAAGCGCGGCTCGGCGCAGGTCGGTCATCGCGGGGCTCTCCGGGCAGAAATCGTTCCCCCCGTGCTATGCCCCGCGATGGCCCCGATGCAAGCCCGCTGCCGTCAGAGCATCATCTGATAGCTTTCGGGAACCCAGTGGAACCCGTCGCCCCGCGTCTCGACATAGCCGATGGCCGGAAACGGCATGTGATAGCCGATCATCGGCATCCGCTCCTCGGCCAGCATCCCCAGGACGCGGCGGCGCGTCTCGGCGGCGGCGGCCTTGTCCATGTCGAACTTCACCTCCCAGTCCGGGTGGGCCAGCGACCAGACGTAGTGGTTCGTCATGTCCGCCGTCAGCATCAGCGACCGGTCGCCCGACGACAGGCGGTACATCATGTGCCCCGGCGTGTGCCCGAAGGCGGCCTGCGCCGTCACGCCTGACACCACGTCGTCGCCGTCGGACAGAAAGGTCATCCGGTCGGCCAAGGGGCGCACGTTCGTCTCGAACCCCTCGCTCTCCATCGCGGCCCAGGCGTCGTATTCGGTCTGCCCGGTGACATAGGAGGCATTGGCGAAGGTGGGCGTACCGTCGGTCATCAGACCGCCGATATGGTCGCCGTGCATGTGGGTGAGGACGACGGTGTCCACCTGATCGGTGGAATGGCCGGCCTGTTCGATCACACGGGCGATGTCGGCGCCGGTCTGGCCGGTGTCGAACAGGATCAGGCTGTCGCCGGTGTTGACCAGCGTGGGCGTGAAGAAGAACTGGCTGACGTCGTCGGGGATGAAGGCGTCGCGGGACACCTGCGCGAAGGTCTCGGCATCGACGTCCATGCCGAAGATTTCCTGCGGGGGCGTCGGGTTGGTCAGGGTGTTGGCCAGCAGGACCGTCACCTGAAGGTCGCCCAGGTCGAAGCGCCGGACGGTCGGATGCGAGGGGTCGAGGCGGGGGGCCTCCGCCCGCGCCGGCAGGGCGGCGGCGAACGGCAGGGCGGCGGCGGAGCCGAGGGCGGCGCGGCGGGTCAATCGGATCATCGGGCGTCCTCCTTGGGGTTGCGATCCGGCGAAGGTAGCGCATCCGCGCGGCCCCGCCACTGGACACGCCCCCGCCCGAGGTGGCACATCGCGCCAACCCCGAAGGAGCTTTCCAGATGCCCGACACGCAGACCGTCACCCGTTTCGCCCCTTCGCCCACCGGCTTCCTGCATGTGGGCAACATGCGGGCCGCCCTGATGAACTGGGTGATCGCGCGCAAGGCGGGGGGCACCTTCATCCTGCGGCTGGACGACACCGACCCCGAACGCTCGCGCGAGGAATATGCCGACGCCATCCGCGAGGATCTGGAATGGCTTGGCCTCACCTGGGACCGGGAGGAGCGGCAGTCGCAGCGCCTCGACCGCTATGCCGCCGCCGCCGACACCATGCGCGACAGCGGCCGCCTGTACGAAGCCTTCGAGACGCCGACGGAACTGGACCTGAAGCGCAAGAAGCAGCTTAACATGGGCAAGCCGCCGGTCTACGATCGCGCCGCCCTGTCGCTGTCGGACGGGGAACGGGCGGCCCTGCGCGCCGAGCGCGACGGGCACTGGCGCTTCCTGCTGGACCGGGAGCGGATCGAATGGACCGACGGCATCCTCGGGCCGCTCTCCATCGACGCGGCCTCGCTCAGCGATCCGGTGCTGATCCGGGGCGACGGACAGGTCCTCTATACGCTGGCCTCGGTCATCGACGACACCGAGATGGGGGTGACGCATGTGGTGCGCGGGTCGGACCACGTCACCAATACCGCCACGCAGATCCAGATCATCGAAGCCCTGGGCGGCACCGCGCCGCAGTTCGCGCATCACTCCCTCCTGACCGGCCCGCAGGGCGAGGGGCTGTCGAAGCGTCTGGGCACCCTGTCCCTGCGCGACCTGCGCGCGGCGGGGGTGGAGCCGATGGCCCTGCTGTCGCTGATGGCGCGCCTCGGGTCGTCGCAGCCGGTGGAGCTTCGCACCTCGCTCGACGAGATCGTGGAGGGGTTCGAGATCGGGCAGTTCGGCGCCGCGCCGACCAAGTTCGACGAGAATGACCTGAAGCCGCTGACGGCGCACCACCTGCAATCTCTGCCCCTTCCGGCGGTCGAGGACGACATCGCCGCGCTCGGCGTGCCGGAGGACGAGCGGGAGCGGTTCTGGACGGTGGTGCGCGAGAACATCGCCACCCGTGCCGAGATGGCGGACTGGTGGGCCTTGATGACCGAAGGCGCCCGCCCCGACATTCCCGAGGACGACCGCCCCTTCGTCGCGGAGGCGCTGTCGCTGCTGCCCGACGCCCCCTGGACCGCGCAGAGCTGGGACGACTGGACCGCTGCTGCAAAGGCCGCATCGGGGCGCAAGGGCGCGGCGCTGTTCAAGCCACTGCGCCTTGCCTTGACGGGCCGGACGACGGGGCCCGCGATGGGCGGCCTGATGCCGCTCCTGCGCCGCAAGCCGTCCCTGTGACCGTGCGCGCCCCTCGCGCGTCGTCACGGGGGCGTGACGCGGTTGCGACCGGCCTTGTTGCGGCCGTGCCGGGGGGCCACTCTGGTATCGACAGAAGGGGTGCGCCATGAAGACCGAACGGATGACATTCGCCGGACACGACGGCAGCGATCTCAGCGCGCGTCTCGACCTGCCCGACGGGCCCCATGTCGCGACCGCGCTGTTCGCGCATTGCTTCACCTGCGGCAAGGACATCGCCGCCGCGCGTCGTATCAGCGCGCGTCTGGCCGGGCTGGGGATCGCGGTCCTGCGCTTCGATTTCACCGGCCTGGGCCATTCGGAAGGCGAGTTCGAGAATACCTCCTTCACCTCCAACGTCGGGGACATCGCCGCTGCCGCGCGGGCGCTGGAGGGGCGCGGGATGCCGCCCGCCCTTCTGGTCGGGCACAGCCTCGGCGGCGCGGCCGTCCTGCTCGCCGCGGGCGGCATCGCCTCGGTCAAGGCGGTGGCCACCATCGGCGCGCCCTTCGACCCCGAGCACGTCACCCGGCATTTCGGCGGCGCGCTCGACGCCATCGTCCGCGACGGCGTGGGCGAGGTGACGCTGGGCGGGCAGTCGTTCCGCGTGGGTCGCGGCTTTGTCGAGGATATCTCCGGCGTCGGGCTGGCCAAGGCCATCGGGGCGCTGAAGCCCGCGCTTCTCGTGCTGCACGGTCCGCGTGACGAAATCGTGGGTATCGACAACGCGACGCGCATCTTCATGGCCGCCCGCCATCCGAAAAGCTTCGTGACGCTCGACGACGCCGACCACCTCATCTCGCGCCCGCAGGACGCGGATTATGCCGCCGACGTCATTGCCGCCTGGGCCACGCGCTACCTCGACATGCGTCGTCCCGCCCCGCCCGTGGGCGCGCCGGAGGGGGTGACCCGCGTGACCGAGATCGACCCCGAGGGCTTCGCCCAGGACATCGTCGCGGGCGGCAAACATCATCTCATCGCGGACGAGCCTGCCACCTATGGCGGAACCGACCGGGGGTTGTCGCCCTATCAACTGCTTGCCGCAGGGCTGGGCGCCTGCACGACGATGACGCTCAGGATGTATGCACGGCGCAAGGGGTGGCCGCTCGACGGCGTGTCCGTCGACGTGACCCACGACCGGATGCACGCGCAGGACGCGCCCTCGCCCGGCACCGAACGCATCGACCGCTTCCGCCGCGAGATCACGCTCACCGGCACGCTGGATGACGCGCAGCGGGCCCGGCTGCTCGAAATTGCGGACCGCTGCCCCGTCCACCGGACGCTGGAAGCCGGCGCGAAGGTCGAGACGGTCCTGCTGGACGGCGCGGCCTAATGCGCGGCGTCGAGGTCGCTGCGAAGCTGGGCCAGCCGCGACAGGCAGAGCCGGCTCGCCGCGCGGAGCGCCTCCGGATCTTCGCGTGACGCGGCATGGTTCAGACGGCGGGCGGCCTCCTGCGTGGGAAGGGCGCCTACGGCACTCGACAGCGACAGCAGGATATGGGTCTGGCTGAGGATCGCGGCGAGGTCCGCGTCGGCCACCGCGTCCTTCAAATTGCGCGCCACCATCTCCAGGTCTTCACGAAGGCGGTCCAGAAGCTGGCCTTCGAACTCCGGTCCGGCAGCGCGCATCAGCTCCGCGAGGGTCACGGCGGACAGCGCGGGGGCGGTGTCGGGCGTCCAGGCCGCCGCATCGGGCGCGAGGTCCAGGTAATGCCGGATCGCCTTGCCGAAATCCTCGATCGAGCCCAGAGGCTTCGCCAGGATCCCGTCGGCCCCCGCATCGAAGATGACGTCGCGGTTATCGCGCAGGACATAGGCCGTCATCGCAACCATGGACGTGGGCGGCGCGATGCCCCGCGCCTGCCGCAGGCGTTCGGAGCGAAGTACCTCGATCCCGCCCAGCGACGGCATCTCGATGTCGATGAGCGCCAGGTCGAAGCGTTCGCGCGCGAGCCAGTTCAGCGCCTCGATCCCGTCGCGCGCCGT
This sequence comes from Jannaschia rubra, assembly GCF_001403735.1. Classification (GTDB taxonomy): domain Bacteria; phylum Pseudomonadota; class Alphaproteobacteria; order Rhodobacterales; family Rhodobacteraceae; genus Jannaschia; species Jannaschia rubra. Next base: position 125,580 of record NZ_CXPG01000011.1, on the reverse strand, counting down.
CTCGCATTCCGCGCCCAGCCGGGTCAGCATGGCGCGCACCAGCAACAGGTTGGCCCGGCTGTCGTCGGCCACCAGGATGCGCGCGCCGCCCAGGTCGGGCAGCCCGCCCTCCGGCTCCTCCGGGCGCAGCCAGACGTCGCGCGGAATGGTCAGCGTCACCTGCGCGCCGCCGTGCGGGCCGTTGCGGGCATCCAGGGTGCCGCCGATGGCCTCCGCATGGGCGGAAGCGATGTGCAGGCCCATTCCGGTCCCCGGTATGCCATCGTCGCCGCGGATCGCAGGCTTGAACAGGTCGGGCAGAAGGTCGGGCGGAAACCCTCGGCCGTTGTCCGTCACCCGGATCGACAGCGCGCCATCGCCGGCCAACTCCGCGCCCAGCGTGACGCGGCCCCCTTCGGCGTGGCGAAGGGCGTTGCCCATCAGGTTCGCCACGATCCGGCGCAGGTGCAGAAGGTTGAGCTGCACGATCTCGGGCAGGTCGGCGGCGCGGTCGAGCGTGACGCCGGTGCCGGTGCCCTGCGCGGCGCCGTGCCAGCGGCGAAGCTCATCGTCCAGGAACCGGCGCAGGTTCAGGTTGCCCACCGGCCCCGCCGTGTCGCGCGGCGTGCCGTCCAGAAGCTCCTCCACCAGTCGGGCGAGCAGCTCCGATGCCGCATGCACCCGGTCGAACTGCGCGCGCGAGTCGGGCGGCAGGGTGTCGCGGTCCATCAGGCGCAGCCCGCCGATGACGTCCGACACCGCCGAGCGGATGTCGTGGCCGAGCAGTTGCATCCCGTCGGGCGCGGGGGCGTCGGTCCGAAGGGTTCCGCCGCCGTCGTCGGTCATCCCTTCGGGTATCCGATCCGGGCCAGTGCCGCAGCGATCTCGTCCAGGATGGCGGGGTCGTCGATGGTCGCGGGCATCTTCCAGTCGCGGCCGTCGGCGATGCTGCCCATCGTCGCCCGCAGGATCTTGCCCGACCGCGTCTTGGGCAGGCGGTCGACCACGCAGCCCAGCTTGAACGCCGCCACGGGGCCGATGCGGTCGCGCACCAGCCGGACGCATTCGGACAGCACCTCCTCCTCCGGGCGGGATACGCCCTTGGTCAGGCACATGAAGCCCAGCGGCACCTGCCCCTTCAGATCGTCGGCCACGCCGATCACGGCACATTCGGCGATGTCCGGGTGGCTCGCCAGAACCTCCTCCATCGCGCCGGTGGACAGGCGATGGCCCGCGACGTTGATGACGTCGTCGGTGCGCGCCATGATCCAGAGATATCCGTCCTCGTCGATCATGCCCGCGTCGCCGGTCTCGTAGTAGCCGGGGAAAGCATCGAGATAGGATTTGCGGAACCGGTCCTGCGCGTTCCACAGGCCCGGCAGGGTTCCCGGCGGCAGCGGCAGGCAGATCGCGACGGAGCCGAGCGTGCCGGGGGGGACCTCGTGCCCAGCTTCGTCGAGCACATGGATCTCATAGCCCGGCATAGGCACGGCGGGCGAGCCGATCTTGACCGGCAGCGCGCCGAGGCCCACGGGGTTCGCGGCGATGGCGGAACCGGTTTCCGTCTGCCACCAGTGGTCGATGACGGGCTTGCCGGTGACGCGGGCGACCCAGTCGATGATGTCGGCGTCGGCACGCTCGCCGGCAAGGAAGATCGTGCGAAGGGCGCTCAGATCGTGGCCTTCCATCAGCCGGGCCTCCGGGTCCTCCCGCTTGACGGCGCGGAACGCCGTGGGAGCGGTGAAGAAGACGGCGACCTTGTGGTCGGCCATGACGCGCCAGAAGGTGCTGGCGTCCGGGGTGCCGATGGGCTTGCCCTCGAACACGACGGTGGTGCAGCCGTGGATGAGCGGGGCATAGCAGATGTAGCTGTGGCCCACGACCCATCCCACGTCGGAGGCGGCCCAGAACACCTCGCCCGGTGCGACATCGTAGATGTTCGTCATCGACCAGTCGAGCGCGACCAGATGCCCCCCCGTGGGCCGCACGACGCCCTTGGGCGCCCCGGTCGTACCGGAGGTATAGAGGATGTAGGCCGGGTGGTTTCCCTCGACCGGGACGCAGTCCGCGGGTTCCGCATCCCGCACGAAATCGTCCCAGTCGATGTCGAGCGGTCCCATGTCGGCCCGCCCCGCGTCGCGTTGCAGGACGACGCAGAAGTCGGGCTTGTGCGCGGCCATGTCCACGGCGCCGTCGAGCAGCGGCTTGTAGGGCACGACCCGCTGCCCCTCGATCCCGCAGGAGGCGGCGAGGATGGCCTTGGGCTTCGCATCGTCGATCCTGACGGCCAGTTCGCCCGCCGCGAAGCCGCCGAAGACGACGGAATGGATGGCGCCGATGCGTGCGCAGGCCAGCATCGCCTCCAGCGCTTCGGGGACCATGGGCATGTAGACGATGACGCGGTCGCCCTTGGTCACGCCCCTGGCAGCCAGCGCGCCCGCCAGCCGGGCGACGCGGTCCCGAAGTTCGGCGTAGGTGATGCGCGTGACCGATCCGGTCACCGGGCTGTCGTGGATGATGGCGACCCGGTCGCCGTGCCCCGCTTCGACGTGGCGGTCCACGGCGTTGTGGCATCCGTTCACCAGGCCGTCGGCATACCATTCCGGCACCGGCCCGCCCAGGTCGTGCAGCGCCTTCGACGGCATCCGGTCCCAGTCGATGGCGCGGGCCTGTTCCATCCAGAACCCCTCCGGGTCCGTCCTGGCGTGGTCGTATTGGATCTTCCAGGCCATGCGTCACTCCCACACAAAGCTGTCATGGCGCCATCTAGGGCCGCGGCGCCGGGGGGCGCAAGGCTTTGGAGGCCCACCTTTACCTTGGACCGGAGCGGAGGCATGCTCCGTCCCCGCACCGCCACAACCCGAGATGCCCCATGGACCTGCGCCCCCTCGACGAGACCGTGACCGTCGCCCCCCAGATCGACCCCGCCGACATGGCCCGGCTGGCACAGGGTGGCGTGACAACCATCATCTGCAACCGTCCCGACGCCGAGGTGCCCGCCCACCTTCAGGCTGCCGCCATGCAGAAGGCGGCCGAGGAGGCCGGGATCGCCTTCGTCTACAACCCCGTCACCATGCCGCGGCTTTCGACCCAGACGGTCGACGAGCAGGCCGATGCCATCGACGGCGCCGACGGCAAGGTACTGGCCTATTGCGCGGCCGGAACGCGCTCCGCGATCCTCTGGGCGCTGGCGATGGCGGGGCGAATGCCGACGGACGACATCCTGCGGGCCACGGCGCAGGTGGGGTACGCTCTCGACGGGCTGCGCGAGCAGATCGACGCGCTGGCCAGGGACGGCTGACGGTTCAGCGGCCCCGGATGCGGGGGTCCAGCGCGTCACGCAATCCGTCGCCCACGTAGTTGATCGACAGCACCACGAGCGAGATGGCGATACCGGGCCAGAACACACGCTCGGGATATTGCTCCAGATAGGGCACGCCGTCGTTCAGCAGGCGGCCCCAGGTCGGAAAGTCAGGCGGGAACCCGAGGCCCAGGAACGACAGGGCGGATTCGGTGATGATCGCGGTGGCGATGCCCAGCGTGGCCGACACCATGATTGGCGACAGGACGTTGGGCAGGACGTGGCGCGTGATGACCCGGCGCGAAGGCGTGCCGATGGACCGGGCGGCCAGCACGAACTCCCTCTCCTTTAGGGCCAGGACCTCACCGCGCACGATGCGGGCGGTCTGCATCCAGGACGTGATGCCGATGGCCGATACGATCAGAAGGAAGATCCCCGTCTCGACCCCGAAGACGGCCGTCAGCGGCTCGCGGAACAAAAGCACCATGACCAGCAGAAGCGGCAGCAGGGGCAATGCCAGGAACAGGTCGGTGAACCGCATGAGCGCCCCGTCGAGCGCGCGGAAGTACCCGGCCAGCACGCCGATCAGGGTGCCGATCACGACGCTGAGGAACATCGCCGTCAGCCCCACGGCGAGGGACACCCGCCCCCCGGCCATCATCCGGGCGAAGATGTCGCGGCCGAGCTGATCGGTGCCGAAGGGATGGGCCAGGCTCATGCCCTCGTTCCGGGCGCGGATGTTGGACTTGATGCCCAACTCCGGGTCCCAGACCAACGGGCCGAGGGCCACGACCGCCACGATGGCAAGGAAGATCGCCGCACCGATCAAGGCCCCCTTGTGGGTCTTGAACTGGTCCCAGACGTCGAGCCACTGGCTGCGTGCGCCGGTCGACAGCAGCACCGGCTCGGCCCCCATGACGGCGGCGGAGGCGGCGACGACGCCCTCGTCCTCCGCACCGATGGGGGATCTCGGGTCGCGCGCGTCACTCATAGCGGATCCTCGGGTCGAGGATGCCGTAGAGCACATCCGCGATCAGGTTGAACAGCACGATCAGCACCGCGAAGATGAAGGTCAGCGTCTGCACCATCGGCAGGTCGTTCGCCTGGATCGCGGTGATCAGAAGCTGGCCGATGCCGTTCACCTTGAACACCTGCTCGGTGATGATGGCGCCACCGAACACCTGCGGGATGCCAAGGGCGATGACCGTGACCACCGGGATCATCGAGTTGCGAAGGACGTGGATCATCACGACAGACCGCTCCCGCAGGCCCTTGGCGCGCGCCGTGCGGACGTAGTCCTGCCCGAGGTTGTCGAGCATCGACGCCCGCATGAATCGCGACAGTTGCGACGTGATCTGCAGCGCCAGCACCATCACCGGCAGGAACATCTGCCGAAGCTGGAAGACGAAGGCGTCCCAGTCGTCCACGACGTGCGTCGTGTCGTAGATTGAGGGGAACCATCGAAGCTGCACCGCGAAGATCACGATGACCAGCACGCCGGAAAAGAACGGCGGCACTGAAAACCCGATCATGGTGACGAAGGTGCCCGCCTGGTCGAAGATCGAATACTGGCGGTAAGCCGAATAGATGCCCACCGGAATGGCGATCAGGATGGCCACGACATAGGCCGTGCCCACCACCCACAGCGTCTGGGGGATGCGTTCGGCGATGACGATGAAGACGGGCGCGCGGTTCTGCCAGCTGATGATGCGCAGCTTGCCCTCGGCGAAGCCCGTGCCGAAGAGGTGGTCGAAGATGTTGAGCGGCTCGATCCAGAAGAACTGCACGATCCACTTCCAGAAGCGGATGGGCGCGGGTTCCCCCAGGCCGAGCGCCTGGCGCATCTGCTCCTTCACCTCGGGCGGGACGGTCAGGGGGACGTTAGCCATCGGGTCGCCGGGTGCGAGTTCCAGCAGCAGGAAGATCACCAATGCGATGAACAGAAGCGTCGGGATCGCGAAGATCAGCCGTCTGAAGGTGAATGTCAGCATGCGACGTCTCGGTTCATGTCATCGGGTGTGCCGGGGCGGGCATCGACGCCCGCCCCGTGCAGGATCATTCGGAGATGCGGTACCAGTCGGCGATGTTCCACAGCTCGCTGTCCCAGACGTTCAGCTTGATGCCGCCCAGGTCGTTGGCATGGGCCGACAGACGACCGCGATGCACCAGCGGGATCTGCCCTCCGGTGGACACGAACATGTCGTTCAGCTCCTTTGACAGACGCTGGCGCTCGGCGGGATCGGCCGTCTCGCTCAGCTCGTTCCAGAGAGTGTCGTACTCCTCGTTGCAGAACCGGGGGACATTCTCGCCCTGCCACTGGGTGTCGGGGCCGGGAATGTTCTCGCACAGAAGCTGGCCCAGATAGGCCTGCGGATCGATGCCGTCGAAGTTGTTGGCATACATCTCGACGTCGGCATAGAACTTCTGGAAGGTGTCGGGCGACCCGGCGTCTCCGCCGAAGAAGACCGAGCCGGACACGTTGCGAAGCTCGACCTCGAAGCCGATCTCCTCCCACCACTCCTTGATGAGAGCCTGGAAGTCCTGCCGCACCGCGTTGGTCGAGGTCTGGAACAGCATCTTCAGCTCCACCCCGTCCTTTTCGCGCACGCCATCGCCGTCGCTGTCGACGTAGCCCGCTTCCTCAAGCAGGGCCTTGGCGCCCTCGATGTCCTGCTCGGAACATTCGAGCGCGGTCGAATTGAAGGCATCAGGCGCGGGGACGTAGTTGCAGGTCACGCGGCCCGCCTGTCCGTATCCGATCTCGACCAGCAGGGGCCGGTCGATCGCCATGGACAGCGCCTTGTAGACGGCGGGGTCCTGCAGGAACGGGTGGGGACGCACCACCGACCGCTCATCGGGGCCGAGCGCGGGGTCGGGGTTGGTGTGGTTCAACTCGATCCGCTCGACCAGCGTGCCGAAGCCCACGACCGGCGTGCCCTGTCCCGCCGCTTCCATCTGGGCGATGACCTCGGGGGCCAGTTGCAGGTTCCAGGCATAATCGTATTCGCCGGTCTGCAGCACTGCCCGGCCCGCGGCCTCCGCGTCGCCGCCACCCTTGAAGTTGACCTTGGCGAAGGCCGGCTTGTTCGGCTCGCGGTAGTTGGGGTTGGCCGAGAAGGTAATCGCGTCGTTGGTGCGGAACTCGTCCACCACATAGGGGCCGGTGCCGATGGGGTTGAAGTTCTGCTCGGTGCAGGTCGAGGTGGCCGCCCCGGTGCAATTCTCGAACTGGGCCTTCTGGATGATCGGGCTCTCGCCGCCGACGAAGGCGGTATAGGGGTTGGGCGTCGGTTCCTTGAAATTCACCACGACCGTCTGGTCGTCGGGCGTGTCCACGCTCTCCACCGGCTCGAACTTCGACGCCTGCGCGCAGCCGCCCTCGGGGTCGGTGCAGTATTCATAGGTGAACTTGACGTCGGCGCTGGTGAAGGGAGTGCCGTCGGACCACTGGATGCCCGGCTTGATCTTCCAGGTGATCGACTTCAGGTCTTCCGAGATGCCGCCGTTCTCCAGCGTCGGGATCTCCTCTACCAGCCAGGGCTGGATCTCTCCCGTCTCGTCGAAGCGGGCCAGCGGCTCCAGCACGAGGCTCGCCGCCTCGATGTCCTTGGTTCCGCCCGACAGGAAGGGGTTCATGGTGGACGGCGCCTGCCAGTAGATGATGCTGACTTCGCCGTCGCGTCCGCGCTCGCCTTCCTGGTCCTGGGCATTCGCCACCGGCACCAGGACGAAACTTGCGGCCGCGCAGAGCAGGGCTGATTTCGTGTTCATCGGTTTTCTCTCCGTGTTGGGGGCTCGATCTCCGGTCGATGCCTCTGGGTCATGCGGTTGGGCCCGCACCTTGGTATCTTTCGTCGTGCAGGTGGCACGCCGCGAACCGGCCGGGGGCCACCTCGCGGAACTCGGGGTCGATGCGGCGGCAGACGTCCATCACCCGCGGGCAACGGGTGCAGAAATTGCAGCCTTCGGGCGGGTTCGCGGGGCTGGGCACATCGCCCTGCAGCACGATCCGTTCGCGCGTCTGGCCCGCCTTCGCGGGATCAGGCTCGGGCACCGCCGACAGCAGCGCCTCGGTATAGGGATGCAGCGGCCGGTCGTAGAGGTCGTCGCGCGGCGCAAGCTCCACCACCTTGCCCAGATACATGACGGCCACCCGGTCGGCGATGTGGCGCACCATCGACAGGTCGTGGCTGATGAATAGGTAGGTGAGGCCGAGGCTGTCCTGCAACTCCTCCAGCAGGTTCACCACCTGCGCCTGGATCGACACGTCGAGCGCGGCGATGGGCTCGTCGCAGACGATGAACCGGGGGTTGAGCGCCAGCGCCCGCGCGATGCCGATGCGCTGCCGCTGACCGCCCGAGAATTCGTGGGGATAGCGGTTCAGGAAGGCGCGGTTCAGGCCGACCCTGTCCATCAGCTCCGCCACGCGCTCGCGCTTTTCGGCCTTCGACAGGTCGGTGTGCTCGTCCAGCGGCTCGGCGATGATGGACCCCACCGTCATGCGCGGGTTCAGCGACGCCTGCGGATCCTGGAACACCATCTGCATCGTGGGCCGCAGAGCGCGCAGCTTTCCCTGGGGGACCGACCCGATCTCCTGCCCGTCGATGACGATCTCGCCCGCCGTGATGTCGTAAAGCCGCAGGACGGCCCGCCCGCAGGTGGACTTGCCGCAGCCCGATTCCCCCACAAGGCCCAGCGTCTCGCCCTCCATGATCGAAAACGTCACGCCATCCACGGCCTTCACCGCGCCCACCTTCCGGCGCAGAAGGCCCGCATGGATCGGGAAGTGCATCTTCAGGTCGCGGACCTCGACCAGCGGCTTCATGACGCGCCCCCCGTTCCCGAACGGGCGCTTGGATGGAAACAGGCCACGTCGTGTTCGGGGGCCACCACCTCGCGCGCCGGGTTCTCGGCATGACAGCGGTCGAAGACCAGCGGGCATCGGTCGCGGAACGGGCAGGCCGTGGGCGCCGCCCCCAGGATCGGCGGCTGCCCCTCGATCACCTCGAGCTTCTCGGCCCGCGCGCCCGTGACCGTAGGGATCGTCCGCAGCAGCGCGCGGGTGTAGGGATGGCGCGGGTCGTTGAACAGCGGATGCACCGGCGCCTGTTCCACCACCTGCCCGCCGTACATCACCAGCACCCGGTCCGCGATGCCCGCAATGACGCCCAGATCGTGCGTGATCCAGACGATGGCCATCCCCAGCCGCGCGCGCAGGTCGGCCACGATCTCCAGGATCTGCGCCTGGATGGTCACATCGAGCGCGGTCGTCGGCTCATCCGCGATCAGCACCTTGGGGTCGCAGGCCAGCGCCATGGCGATCATGACACGCTGGCGCATCCCGCCCGAAAACTGGTGCGGATAGTCCGACAGACGGTCGCGGGCCGACGGGATGCCCACCAGCTCCAGCAGCTCGACCGCGCGCTCGCGAGCCTGCTTCTTGCCGAGGCCCATGTGCCGGCGGATCGGCTCCATGATCTGATAGCCCACGGTGAACACCGGGTTGAGCGAGGTCATCGGGTCCTGGAAGATGAACCCCACCTCGCCGCCGCGCACCTCACGCAGGCGGGCGGGGGTGACGCGCAGCAGGTCCTCGCCCGCCAGCAGGACGCGGCCTTCGCGCACCTCGGCCGGGGGGGACGGCAACAGGCCGACCAGCGACATCATCGTCACCGACTTGCCCGAGCCGGATTCGCCCACGACGCCCAGCAACTCGCCCGGCTTCACCTCGAAGCTGACGGAATTGACGGCGTGAACCTCGCCGCCCCGTGTCTGAAAGACCGTGCGGAGGTCGCGGACCTCGAGCACGTTCCCGGTGTCGCCGTCCGGCATCCACCACTCCCCGTGATCTGCGGGTCTCGTGCCCGTCCTGTCGCAGCAGGCTATCAGATGCGCCGCCGCCCGCAAGGCGTTTGCCGCGGTCTTTCCACGGCTTGACCTTCGCCCGGTCCCGCCCCACGGATGAAGGCGGAGGTGCCCAGATGACCCGCAAGCCAATGAACCTGACCGCCTATGAGATCATGGAGACGCTGGTCGCCTTCCCGACCGTCAGCCGCGACTCGAACCTCGCCCTCGTGGACTGGGTGGAGGAATACCTCGGCAGCTACGGCGTGACCGCGCGCCGCGTGCCGGATGCGACGGGACGGAAGGCCGCGATCTATGCCAACGTCGGGCCGGAGGTGCCGGGCGGCGTCGTCCTGTCGGGCCATACCGACGTCGTGCCCATCGACGGCCAGGACTGGACCTTCGACCCCTTCGCCGTGACCGAGCGGGACGGGAAATACTATGGCCGCGGCACCTGCGACATGAAGGGGTTCGACGCCATCGCGCTGGCCATGGTGCCCCATGCGCTCGCCTGCGGCGTGTCGCGCCCGCTGCAGATCGCGCTGTCCTACGACGAGGAGGTGGGCTGCATCGGCGCGCCGCCCATGATCGACGACATGGTGGCCCACCTGCCCCGCGCCGCCGCCGCCATCATCGGCGAGCCGTCGATGCTGCGCCCCGTCACCGGCCACAACGCCTCGGCCATGTTCCAGATCGACGTCCACGGGTTCGAGGTCCATTCCTCCAAGCTGCCGCAGGGGGTGTCGGCCATCCACGAGGCGGGGCGCATCCTGCAATGGGTGAACGACTGGAACGACCGCCTGATGGCCGAGACGCCCGACCCGGTGTCGGCAACCTTCGACCCGCCGCATACCACAACCCACGTCGGCATGATCGCGGGCGGCACGGCGCACAACATCACGGCGAGGGACTGCGGCCTGCGACTGGGGTTTCGGGTGCCCGCGGGCGATGACCTGGGCCGGCACGAGGCGGCGCTCAACGCAATGCTGGAAGAACTGGATGCAGGGCTGCGCGCGAAGAACCCGAAGGCCGGCGTGACGTGGGAGCGCATGAACGGCGTGCCCGCTCTCACACCCGAGGACGGCGGCGCGGCCGAAGCGCTGATCCGGCGGCTGACGGGCGATAACGGTACCCATGTCGTGACCTACGGGACCGAGGCGGGGCAGTTCCAGGAACGCGGCTATTCCGCCGTGGTCTGCGGCCCCGGCGACATCGCCCAGGCGCATCAGCCCGACGAATGGATCGACAAGGACCAGTTTCACAAGGGCGAGGCCCTGATGCGGCGGGTCGTCGAGACTCTGGTCTGACACGGCGGAACCGGGCCGCCGCCGGGGCGGTTCCGATGCGCAGGGGGGACGGATGGAAGACGACGTACCGACGCCGGAACAGATCGAGGCCGATCCCGGCCTCATCATCGACAAGCTCGACGCCTGGCTCGACGGATTCTTCCGGCTGATCCCCAACATCGCGGTCGCGCTCGTCCTGCTGGCGATCTTCGTGGCCCTGGGGTTGGCCGTCGCCTTCAGCATCCGGCGCCTTGCCCGCAACCGCCGGCGCGCCGACCTGGGGGCCGTGGTCGGCAGCGTCATCAAGTGGATCGTCTGGCTCGCGGGCGCGCTGCTGGCGCTGACGGTGGTGACGCCCTCGCTCCGGCCCGGTGACTTGATTGCGGGGCTGGGAATCGGATCGGTGGCCATCGGCTTCGCTTTCAAGGACATCCTGCAGAACCTCTTGTCGGGCATCCTGCTGCTGATCCGCCAACCGTTCCAGGTGGGCGACCAGATTTCGGTCGGGACCTTCGAGGGCACCGTCGAGCATATCGAGACCCGCGCCACCCTGATCCGCACCTATGACGGCCGCCGCGTCGTGATCCCCAATGCCGAGGTCTATACCGACGCCGTCACCGTCAACACGGCCTTCGCCGCGCGCCGGTCGCAGCAGGATTTCCCCGTCGCGCTGCACGACGACTGGTCGCGTGCCGTGGAGGTGGCGTTGCAGGCCGCGCGTGGGGTGGACGGTGTCACGGCCGACCCCGCCCCCGATGCGCAGGCGCAGGACATCGACAGCCTGTCCAAGATCGTGCGCGTGCGGTGGTGGACCGAGCCCACGCAGAAGGATGTCATCGCCACCGCGTCGCGCGTGCGCCTCGCCGTCGAGGGTGCGCTGACGGGGGCGGGCTTCACCCTGCCCCGGCGCACCGATCTGCATCTGGACGGCCGGCTCTCGCGGGACGACGACGGCTGACCCCTTGCGGGCGGCGCGCAGCCGTCGCACCTTCGCGCGCGAAGGAGACCCGTCATGCCCGTCAAGAACCGCTTTGCCGAACTGCTGCCCGAGATCACCGAGTGGCGCCGCGACCTGCACGAGAACCCCGAGATCCTGTTCGACACCCACCGCACCAGCAAGGTCGTGGCCGACCGCCTGCGCGACTTCGGCTGCGACGAGGTGGTCGAGGGGATCGGCCGCACCGGCGTGGTCGGCGTCATCCGCGGCAAGACCGACGGCGGCCGCGTCATCGGCCTGCGCGCCGACATGGACGCGCTGCCGATCCACGAGCAGACGGGCAAGGAATACGCCAGCAAGACGGCCGGCGCGATGCACGCCTGCGGCCACGACGGCCATACCGCCATGCTGCTCGGCGCTGCGAAATACCTCGCCGAGACGCGCAACTTCGACGGCACCGTGGTGGTGATCTTCCAGCCCGCCGAGGAAGGCGGCGGCGGCGGCAAGGAGATGTGCGACGACGGCCTGATGGACCGCTGGAACATCCAGGAGGTCTACGGCATGCACAACTGGCCCGGGCGCCCGGTCGGCAGCTTCGCGATCCGCCCCGGCGCCTTCTTTGCGGCCACCGACCAGTTCGACATCACGCTGGAGGGGCGCGGCGGCCATGCCGCCAAGCCCCATGAGGTCGTGGATACCGGCGTCATGGCCGCGCATCTGATCACCGCACTGCAAACCATCGTGTCGCGCAACGCCGACCCCGTGGACCAGATCGTCGTGTCGGTCACGTCGATGGAATCGTCGTCCAAGGCGTTCAACGTGATCCCGCAGCGCGTGCACCTGAAAGGCACGGTCCGCACCATGTCCACCGCCATGCGCGACCTGGCGGAGCGGCGGATCAGGGAAATCAGCGACGGCATCTGCGGCACCTTCGGCGGTGCGGCCGAAGTCGCCTATCACCGCGGCTATCCGGTCATGGTGAACCACGAGGAACAGACCGACTTCGCCGCCGAAGTCGCGCGCGAGGTGTCTGGCGACTGCGAGACGGCGCCCCTGGTCATGGGGGGCGAGGATTTCGCCTTCATGCTGGAGGAACGGCCCGGCGCCTATATCCTGGTCGGCAACGGCGACACGGCCGCCGTGCACCATCCGGAATACGATTTCACCGACGAAGCCATTCCCGCCGGATGTTCCTGGTGGGCCGGCATCGTGGAGCGACGGATGCCCGCCGCCTGAACCCGCGCGGCGGCTTACCCCGTGCGCGCCAGCGTGACGGGGTGCAGCCCGGCAAGCGGCAGGCCCAGGGCCTGCAACGCCGAGAGCGAGATCTGCGCCCCCCCGTCCGACCCGAGGGGGCGGAGCGTCACCGCGATGGCATCGCCCGCGCCCGTCCGCACCGTGCCGGGCGTGTCCTGCGTCACCAGCGACGTCTTGACCCACAGCCCCGGATCGGTCGGGCTGCCCAGTGCGACCGTCGCCTGCCCCAGTTCGCCGCCTGCCGGCGCGCTGGCGGCGGCCTGTCGCGCGGCGGCCTTCTCGGCTTCCGACACGGTGTCGAGCGCCGCGGCCGAGGTCGATGGCCCCTGCAGCACCGGGCGCGGCGCGGGCGCCGTCGTCTGGCCGGAGGGCCGCGAGGCCGTCGCGCCCCCGCCCCCCGAGGACAGTTCGGCGCAGGCCCCGAGGACGAAGGGCAGGATCAATACGGATCGGAACATGGCGGAGGACTCCTGGGTCGGGCACGCTTCGCGTCATCCTAGCGCCGGGGCCGCGACTGTCAGCCCCACTTGTGACCCGGCGACACAGGGCGTAGCTATCCGCCCATGACCCATGCCCTTCCCGACCGTCTTGTGGACCCGTTCGAGCGCAGCATCGACTACCTCCGGGTGTCGGTCACGGACCGCTGCGACTTCCGTTGCACCTATTGCATGTCGGAACACATGACCTTCCTGCCCAAGAAGGAGCTTCTGACGCTGGAGGAGCTGGACCGCCTGTGCTCGACCTTCGTGCGGCTCGGCGTCCGCAAGCTGCGCGTCACGGGGGGGGAGCCTCTGGTCCGCAAGGGGATCATGACGTTCTTCGACGGCATGTCGCGCCATCTGGGCGACGGTCTGGACGAGTTGACCCTGACCACCAACGGCAGCCAGCTCGAACGCTTCGCGCAGCCCCTTTGGGACGCGGGCGTGCGGCGTATCAACGTGTCGCTCGACACGCTCGATGTGGACAAGTTCAAGGCGATCACCCGCTGGGGATCGCTCGACAAGGTCCTGCGCGGGATCGCGGCGGCAAAGGCCGTGGGCATGCGCGTCAAGGTCAACACGGTGGCGCTCCGGAACTTCAACGATGTGGAGCTGTTCGACCTGCTGTCCTGGTGCGCCGCCGAAGGGCTGGACCTGACCTTCATCGAGGTCATGCCCATGGGTGACATGGGCGAGGTGCAGCGGCTGGATCAATACTGGCCGCTCAAGGATCTGCGCGCGCAACTGGCCGAACGCTTCACCCTGAGCGAACTGAGCTATCGCAGCGGCGGCCCCGCCCGGTATTTCGAGGTGGGAGAGACCGGCCAGCGCATCGGCTTCATCACGCCGCTCACGCACAACTTCTGCGAATCCTGCAACCGCGTGCGCGTCACCTGCACTGGGGAACTCTACATGTGCCTCGGGCAGGAGGACATGGCCGACCTGCGCGCGCCCCTGCGCGGCAGTGAATCCGACGCGCCGCTGGAAGACGCCATCCGCCGCGCCATCGCCCGCAAGCCCAAGGGGCACGACTTCGATTATTCCCGCCAGGAAGTCGCCGGGCAGATGTCCCGCCACATGAGTCATACCGGCGGATGACGGCAGCTACGGACGGCGCGCCATGAAACTGATCTTGATGCGCCACGCGAAGTCCGACTGGTCCACGCCCTCGCAGGGCGATCACGACCGCGCGCTGAACGCCCACGGGCAGGCCGATGCCCCCAAGGTGGGCAAATGGCTGCGCGACAGGGGCCACGTTCCGACGGCGATCCTGTGCTCCAGCGCCAAGCGCACGCGCGAGACGCTGGCCCGGATGCGGCTTCGGGGGGTGGAGCCCACGTATCTGCCCGCGCTCTACAACGCGCCGTCCGAGACGATTCTGGCGCTGGTGCAGGACCGAACCGACGACTGCCTTCTGGTCGTCGGCCACAACCCCGGCATCGGAGACGCCGCAGGACAGGCCGTCGCCGACCCCCCGGCGCATGCCGACTTCGCGCGCTATCCGACCGGGGCCTGCACCATCATCGACCTGTCCGACGGGCTGCCCGGGCGCCTGATCGACTTCGCGGTGCCCGGCGACCTCTGACCCTCAGACCGGCAGGGCGACGGTCGACTTGATCTCCTCCATCGACAGGAGGGCGGTGACATTGAACACGCGCACTTCCGAAATCAGCGCTTGGTAGAACCGGTCGTAGGCGCGCGCGTTCTCGACCCGGACCTTGAGGATGTAGTCGATTTCTCCGGCCAGCCTGTGCGCCTCCTGCACCTCCGGCCGGGCCTTGAGCGCGGCGAGGAACCGCGCCTGCCAGTCCGCCTCATGCTCCGATGTGCGGATCAGGACGAAGAAGCATGCCTCCAGCCCGAGCGCCTCCGGATCGAGGATCACCGTCGTCGGTCCGATCACCCCGGCCTCCCGCATCTTGCGGATGCGATTCCAGACGGGTGTCTTGCTTGAGCCGACCTGACGGGCGATTTCATCCAGCGATTGCCCCGCGTCCGCCTGCAATGCGCGGAGGATGTTCCGGTCGAGATCGTCCAGCCGGACCGCCATTCGCTCACCCTCCGTCAGATGGGACACCGTTCCTCCCATGGCGGAGTAATCAGCGTGTTCGTCCTTGTTATGCCCCTCCCCCTGTCCGATTGCCAGAACATTGTTCTATATCTGGGGAACAGCCACCGGAGCCGCCCGATGAACCATTTTCCAGTTTTCCTGGCCCTCGAAGGGCGGCGCGTCCTTGTCGCGGGCGGGGGCGATGCGGCCGTGGCCAAGCTGCGCCTGCTGCTCAAGACGACGGCCCGCATCACCGTCGTGGCTCGCGACCCCGCGCCCGAGATCGCGGCCTGGGCCTCCGCCGGCAAGCTCACCCTGATCCGCCGTGCGCAGGAACCGGGCGACGCCCTCTGCTGCGTCATCGCCTATGGCGCGCATGAGGATGCGGCGCTCGACGCGCGGACGTTGCGGCTGGCCAGCGCCGACGGCGCGCTCGTCAACATCGTGGACAACCTGGAAGCGAGCCAGTTCATCACCCCCGCCATCGTCGACCGCGACCCCGTGGTCATCGCCATCGGCACCGAAGGCGCGGCGCCCGTGCTGGCCCGCCGGATCAAGGCCGAGATGGAGGAGCGCCTGCCCGCGCGGCTGGGCCTTCTGGCGCGCGTCGGCAAGACCTTCCGCAAGGCCGCCGACGTCCTGCCCATGGGCGCCGTGCGCCGCCGCTTCTGGGCCGACTACTACGACGAGGCCGGTCCGCGCGCGGCCGAAGGCGGCGAGACGGCCCTGCGCGCCGCGCTCCACACCCTGCTCGATACCCACGCCAGTGCCGATGCGCGTCCCGGCCACGTCGATCTGGTGGGAGCCGGCCCCGGCGACCCGGAGCTTCTGACCCTGCGCGCGCGCCGCGCCCTCGACCGCGCCGACGTGGTGATCCACGACCGCCTCGTCGCGCCCGAGATCCTGGAACTCGCCCGGCGCGAGGCGCTGATCGTCGATGCGGGCAAGGAGGGCTTCGGCCCTTCGACCGCGCAGGCCGACATCAACGCGCTGATGGTGGATCACGCCGCGCGCGGCCTGCATGTCGTGCGCCTGAAGGCGGGGGATCCCACCGTGTTCGGCCGGTTGGATGAGGAGATCGAGGCGTTGGACGCCGCCGGGCTGCACTGGTCCATCGTGCCCGGCATCACCGCCGCCAGCGCCGCGACCGCAACCATCGGGCAGAGCCTGACCAGGCGGCAGCGCAACGGGTCGGTCCGCTTCCTGACCGGCCACGACATGAAGGGTTTCGCCGATCAGGACTGGGCCGCGCTGGCCCGGCCGGGCGAGGTCGCCGCCATCTACATGGGCAAGCGCGCCGCGCGCTGGATGCAGGGGCGCCTGATGATGCACGGCTGCGCCCCCCACACCCCCGTCACGGTGGTCGAAAACGCCAGCCGCCCCGACCAGACCGTCCGCGCCGCCACGCTCGCCACCCTGCCCGACACGCTGTCGGACGTTACCGGCCCCGCCGTCCTGATGCTGGGCCTTGCGCCCCGCGCCGCGGCCCGGGCCCTGCCCGAACGGGAGATCGCGCTATGACCCGCCCCTTCACGCCCAAGGTCGTCACCGCCAACCTGCTGCGCGAGGGGGACGTCGTCTACCTGACCGCCTCCGACGAATGGGTGGGCGACCTGTCGCTCGCCGAGGTGCTGACCGACGAGGCCGACGCCGCCATCCGCCTCATCGACGGGTCGCGCCAGACCGACCGCGTCGTCGGCGCCTATCTGGCCGACGTGCGGCAAGGCTCGGGCGGCCCCGAACCCGTCCACTTCCGCGAGGCGTTCCGCGCCACCGGCCCCACCAACTATGCCCACGGCAAGAGGGTCTGAGATGTATCAGTACACCGATTTCGACCATGCCTTCCTTGCGACACGCAACGCCCAGTTCCGGGCGCAGGTCGCGCGTCGCCTCGACGGGTCGCTGACCGAGGACGAGTTCAAGCCGCTGCGCCTGATGAACGGCGTCTATCTGCAACTCCATGCCTACATGCTGCGCGTGGCGATCCCCTACGGCACCCTCGGCTCCGACCAGATGCGCGTCCTGGCCGACCTGGCCGAGCGGTGGGACAGGGGCTACGGCCATTTCACCACACGCCAGAACATCCAGTACAACTGGCCCCGGCTGGTCGACATTCCCGACATGCTGGACCGTCTGTCGGACGTGGGGCTGCATGCCATCCAGACCAGCGGCAACACCATCCGCAACGTGACCGCCGACCATTTCGCCGGCGCCGCCGCCGATGAGATCGCCGACCCCCGCCCCGTGGCCGAGCTTCTGCGCCAATGGTCCACCGACCATCCGGAGTTCCAGTTCCTGCCGCGCAAGTTCAAGATCGCCGTCACCGGCTCGCCCAACGACCGGGCCGTCACCCGCGCCCACGACATCGGGCTCGTGATGACCGAGCGCGACGGCGAGCGGGGGTTCGAGGTCATCGTCGGCGGGGGCCTCGGCCGCACGCCGATGATCGGCAAGACCGTGCGGGAGTTCCTGCCCCAGGCCGATCTGCTGCCCTATTGCGAGGCGATCGTGTCGGTCTACAACCAGCTTGGACGGCGCGACAACAAGTTCAAGGCCCGTCTCAAGATCACCGTGCACGAGCATGGCATCGACGAGATCCGCGCCCGGATCGAGGAGCGGTTCGCCCAGGTGAGGCCCCTGTTCAGCGGCGTCGATCAAGCGCTTCTGTCCGAACTGGAAGCGGCCTTCGCGCCCCCAGCCTTCCTCGACAACACGCCCGCGCCGATCCTCGACCCCCTGCTCCGCAGCTTCGTCGACACCAACGTCACGGCGCATCGGCGCGACGACCATGCCATCGTCACCATCTCGCTCAAGGCGCATGGCGCCACGCCGGGCGACGCAACGGCGGACCAGATGCGCCTGATGGCCGACCTGGCCGAGGCCCATGCCTACGGCGAGCTTCGCATCAGTCACGAACAGAACGTCATCCTGCCCCACGTCCGGCGCGAGGCGCTGCCCGACCTTCACGCCGCGTTGCGGGCGGCGGGGCTCGGCACGGCCAACATCGGGCTGGCCAGCGACATCATCGCCTGCCCCGGCATGGACTACTGCGCGCTGGCCACCGCACGCAGCATCCCCGTCGCGCAGGCCATCGCCACGCGCATCGACGCGCTCAAGATCGAGCATGAGGTGGGGCACCTGAAGATCAAGATCTCAGGCTGCATCAACGCCTGCGGCCATCACCACGTCGGCCATATCGGCATCCTCGGCCTCGACCGCGCGGGGGTCGAAAACTACCAGATCACGCTTGGCGGCGACCACACGCAGACCGCCGCCATCGGCGAACGCGCCGGGCCGGGTTTCGCCTACGATCAGGTCGTCCCCGCGATCGAGCGTCTGATCCTCGCCTATCTCGACCTGCGTCATTCGCCGGACGAGACCTTCATCGACACGTTCCGCCGACTTGGTCCCGCGCCCTTCAAGGCCGCGCTTTACGAGCAGGAGGCCCGCGATGCCGCTTGATACCCACGCCCTCGTCGCCGCCCGAGCGGCCAGCCTGAACGCCGCGCTGGCCGACGCCCCGTCCGAGACGATCCTCGACACCGCACTGCGGAACGCCGCCGTGGGCGACGTTGCCATGGTGTCGTCCTTCGGCGCTGAATCGGTTGTGCTGCTGCATCTGTTGTCGCAACTCGCGCCCGATACGCCGGTGCTGTTTCTGGAGACCGGGATGCTTTTTCCCGAAACCCTCGCCTATCAGCGCGAGGTGGCGGAAAAGCTCGGCCTGACGCGGGTGAAAGTCATCTGCCCCGACCCCACCGATCTGTTCCTGCACGACCCCGAAGGCGACCTGCACGGCCGCGACCCCGACACCTGCTGCGCCATCCGCAAGGCCAAGCCGCTGGAGCTGGCGCTGCAACCCTTCGACGGCTGGATCACCGGGCGCAAGCGTCACCAGACCGGCGACCGCGTGGCCATGCAGGTCTTCGAGGTCGAGGCGGGCAAGCTTCGCATCAACCCGTTGGCCGGCTGGACGCCGCGGGACATGGCCGACCACATGGCCCGCCACGACCTGCCCCGGCATCCGCTGGTGGCGCAGGGTTTCGCCTCGCTCGGCTGCGCGCCCTGCACCACCAGGGTGGCGCCGGGCGAGGACCCGCGCGCCGGTCGCTGGCGCGGCCGCGAAAAGACGGAATGCGGCATCCACTTCGCAGGGGGGCGCGTCTGGCCCGCCGGAAAGGTCTGATCCATGCCCATCGTGACCGATGCGGGCTTCGGCCCCGACACGCTGAACGCCCGGTTCGCCCCGGCCGACGACCTGCCGGATACCGGCCCCTTTGCCGTCGATCTGCCGCCGGACGCCGATCTCGCGCGCCTTCTTCCGCGCCTCGGCGACGCAACGGCGATCCGCGTGGCATTTCCCGCCTTTGCCGACGGGCGCGGCTTCACCATCGCGCGGGAGTTGCGGCGCGCAGGCTATGCCGGACGTCTGCGGGCATACGGCCACGTCATCGCGGACCAGTATGCGATGGCCCGGCGCGCGGGCTTCGATGAGGTCGAGATCGACGACGACCTCGCCGCCCGGCAGCCGGAGACACAGTGGCAGGCCCGCGCCGACTGGCGCGCGCACGACTATCAGGCGCGTCTTGGCCGGGGCGCGGACGCTCCGTCGCAGGCGCACCGCTAGAACATTCCCCCAATTCGACCTAGAGGTGCGGCGACCGCCGTAATCGGACACATGAACCAGATGACTTCTTCCGCCACAGCCCCCGTCCCCGCCACGCCGGTCCTGCCGGACGCGCAGACGGTGACATCCGTCACCCACTGGACAGACAGCCTGTTCAGCTTCCGCGTCACGCGCCCCGCCTCGCTGCGCTTCCGGTCGGGGGAATTCGTGATGATCGGCCTGATGGGCGACCCCGACCCCGTGACCGGCAGGCAGAAGCCCCTGCTGCGCGCCTATTCCATCGCCTCGCCCTCCTGGGACGATGAGCTGGAGTTCTATTCGATCAAGGTGCCGGACGGGCCGCTGACGTCGCGGCTTCAGCATATCCAGCCAGGCGACCAGGTCATCCTGCGCCCCAAGCCCGTGGGCACGCTGGTTCATGACGCGCTGCTGCCCGGCAACCGCCTGTGGTTCTTCGCCACCGGCACCGGCATCGCGCCCTTCGCCTCGCTCCTGCGCGACCCGGAGACCTATGAGGCCTACGACCGCGTGATCCTCACCCATACCTGCCGGGAGGTGGCCGATCTGGAATACGGCCGCCGCCTGATCGAGGAGATCCGCAACGACGAGATGCTGGGCGAACTGCTCGGTCCCGACAACCTGTCAAAGCTGACCTATTATCCCACCACCACGCGCGAGGCGTCGGCCAACATGGGCCGGATCACCGACCTTCTGCGCGACGGCACCGCCTTCCGCGATCTGGGCGTGACGTCCATCACGCCCGCGACGGACCGCGCGATGGTCTGCGGGTCGATGGGGCTCAACACCGAACTCAAGGACATTCTGGAAGGCTTCGAGCTGGAGGAAGGCTCCAATTCCGAGCCGAAGCACTACGTCGTGGAAAAGGCCTTCGTGGGCTGAACCGTCAACAGGCCGAAAGAAAAAGACCGCGCAGGCTGCCCTGCGCGGTCTTCAATGTCGCAAGGGCAGAACCTCACTCCAGGTTCATACGCTCCCTCACTTGGGCGATGACGGCCTCGACCATCTCGGGGCTGTTCCGTGCTTCCTCGATCGACGTCGTCAGCGTCGTCTTGGCCAGCGCGTTGAGGTCCGAGTCCTCGACATAGACGATCAGTGCGTCCGCATCGAACCCTTCGGGCGTCAGCAGCGTGGCCAGATCGGCGTCGGTCGTAGCCAAACCTGTGTCGGTGTCGCCGTCCTCGTCGATCGGAACGATCGGAACGGTCGTGGTCGTGGTCGTCGTGTCGGTATCGGAGCCGTCGGTCTCGGTGGCGTCCGTCTCGGTGGCGTCGATGTCCACGGCCGGCGTCTCGGTGACGTCCGTTTCGGTGGCGTCCGTCCCGGTTTCGGCGTCATCCGTTGCGGGGGCTTCGCCCTCGACCGGGGCGACGGGGACGAGATCGACGTCGGCTTCTTCCTCGACCGGAACTTCGGTCACGGCCGGCGCTTCGACTTCCGGCTCGACGACGACAGGCTCCTCGACGACGGGCTCCTCGATGACCGGCTCCTCGACGACGGGCTCCTCGATAACGGGCTCCTCGATGACGGGGGCCGTTTCGACGACGGGCTCCTCGACCTCGGGCGCAGTCATGTAGCCGTCGATGACGATCCAGGCGAGCACGGCCACGACCAATACGGCCAGACCGACGATGACATTGCGGGACATTCAAAACCTCCTTGTGATGTTTCGTTGACTTACAGACGTGAACTATAGGGCGCCGATAGACAATGGCACAGCGCGGGTTGCAGGCCGTATTCGGCCACGCGCTGCCGTTCCGGTCTTGAAGCCGCGAGGCGCCGGAGTTACCTTGTCGCCCTGAAATCAACGATCCGGAAGGACCACGACCATCGCCCGCAGACCCCATAACGCGCCACCGCAGCGCGACACCGGCCCCCGCGTCAACGACCGTATCCGCGCCGTCGAAATCCGTCTGATCGGCGCCGAAGGCGAAAACGTCGGCGTCGTCAGCCCCGCCCGCGCCCGCCAGATGGCGGAAGACGCCGGGCTCGACTTGGTGGAGATCAGCCCGAACGCGACCCCGCCTGTCTGCAAGATCATGGATTTCGGCAAGTTCAAGTACGAGACCCAGAAGAAAGAATCCGAGGCGCGCAAGAAGCAGAAGATCATCGAGGTGAAGGAGGTGAAGTTCCGCCCCAACACCGATACGCATGATTACGACGTCAAGATGCGCAATGTCTTCAAGTTTCTGGAAAGCGGCGACAAGGTGAAGGTCACCCTGCGTTTCCGCGGCCGCGAGATGGCGCACCAGAACCTGGGCCGTGAACTGCTGGAACGGGTGGCAGAGGACACCAAGGAAATCGGCAAGGTCGAGAACTTCCCCAAGATGGAAGGTCGCCAGATGGTCATGATGATCGGCCCGACGCAGCGCTGAGCGCCTCGTGACCCGATGAATGCACGGAAACCCCGGCCTTGCGCCGGGGTTTCGCATTTCCGGGCCGCGGCGTCACATGGGGGAATCGGCCGGCCGGCCCGAACCGGCGCTGCCGGTCACGGACGCCAGGAACCGCAGGCCGTCCGCGCCGTCCAGCCGATCGGGCATTCGCTGGCGGAACCCGGCGCATCGCTGCGCCGTGACCCGCCGAAGCACATCCGAACGCATGCGCAAGGCCACCTTTGCGGGCTCTTGCGCTGCCCTGGTTCTTTCCTAGACGGCGCCTTTTACCGCGCGGGCCGTCATCACCTTGACCAGATGCGCGCGATAGGCGCCGTCGCCGTGCAGGTCGGAAATCATTCCCTCCGCACCCGGCGCCGCCAGCCCCGCCACCACATCCGCGGACCAGTCGTCCGACAACGCCTGCTCGGCCTCGGACCAACGGAACACGCCGTCCGACGACGCGCCCGTCACGGCGACGCGGACGCCATCGGCGAACTTCGCCACGAAGACGGCGACCAATGGGAAACGTGACGCGGGCTGGATGAACTTCTCGTAGGCGGCCTTCTCGGGCACCGGAAACCGCACCTCGGTGATGATCTCCCCTTCCTCCAGCGCGGTGGTGAACATGCCCTGAAAGAAGTCATCCGCCCCGATGTCGCGCGTATTGGTGACGATGGTG
This sequence comes from Jannaschia rubra, assembly GCF_001403735.1. GTDB lineage: Bacteria > Pseudomonadota > Alphaproteobacteria > Rhodobacterales > Rhodobacteraceae > Jannaschia > Jannaschia rubra. Next base: position 102,745 of record NZ_CXPG01000011.1, on the reverse strand, counting down.
GCGTTCGACGCCAGCGCCGCCGCCGGATAGCAGGCCGAAGGGTCGTTGTTGGCCAGGCTCCCGCCGATGGTCCCCCGGCTGCGGACTGCCGGATCGCCGATCCGCCCGGCCAGTGAGGCGAGTGCCGGATAGCTTTTTGCATATTCCCGCGCGACGGTGGCGTGGGACGTGCCGCCGCCGATGCAGATGCGGCCGTCGTCGTCGGTGCAGACACCCCGGATCGCGTCGATGCCGGACAGGGCGACCAGCCGGTCCATCTGCGCCAGCCGCGCCTTCATCGTGGGTATCAGCGTCTGTCCCCCGCCCAGCGCCTGCGCGTCGCCTTCGGCCAGCATCGCCGCCGCCTCGTCGATCGTCGCGGGCTTCAGAAGTTCGAAATCATACATTCACTTGTCTCCCCGACCCTGCATCGCCGCCCAGACCTTACCGGAGGTCAGCGGCATGTCGATATGCGCCACGTCGTGCCCGCCCGAGGCCAGCGCGTCCAGCACCGCGTTCACGACCGACGGCGGCGAGCCGATGGCCCCCGCCTCGCCGCATCCCTTCACGCCCAATGGGTTATGGGTGCAGGGCGTGCGGCAGGAATGGTCTACCTGGAACATCGGAAAATCATGAGCGCGCGGCATGGTGTAGTCCATGTAGCTGGCCGACAGAAGCTGCCCCTCGGCGTCATAGGCGCAGTTTTCCAGCAGAGCCTGCCCGATGCCCTGCGCGATGCCGCCGTGTACCTGGCCCTCGACGATCATCGGGTTGACGACGTTGCCGAAATCGTCGGCCGCGGCAAAGGCCAGAACGTCCACCTTGCCCGTCTCCGGGTCCACCTCCACCTCGCAGGCATAGGCGCCCGAGGGATAGGTGAAGTTGTTGGGGTCGTAGAAGGCCGTCTCCTCCAGCCCCGGCTCTATATCCTCCAGCGGATAGTTGTGCGGCACATAGGCGGCCAGCGTGACGTCGCCCCAGGCCACCGACTTGTCGGTGCCCATCACGGTGAACTTGCCGTCCTTCAACTCGATGTCGTCCTCGCCCGCCTCCATCAGATGCGCGGCGATCTTTCGGGCCTTGGCGATGATCTTCTCGGTCGCGCGCACCATCGCGCTGCCGCCCACGGCCAGACTGCGCGAGCCATAGGTGCCCATGCCCATCGGCGTGTTGGCCGTGTCGCCATGCACGATCTCGACCTGATCCTCGTTGATGCCGATCATGTCGGCCACCACCTGCGCGAAGGACGTCTCGTGACCCTGCCCGTGGCTGTGGCTGCCGGTCATCACCACCAGCCCCCCGGTCGCATTGACGCGGACCGTGGCGCTTTCATAGAGCCCCGCGCGCGCGCCGAGTTGCCCCACCAGCTTGGACGGCGCGATCCCGCAGGCCTCGATATAGCAGTTGATGCCAAGCCCGCGCAGCTTGCCCCGCGCCTCGCTCTCGGCCCGGCGGGCGGGAAAGCCGTCGCGGTCGATCATCTCCAGCAGGCAGTCCATGGTCGCATCGTAGTCGCCCGTGTCGTATTCCACCGCCACCGGCGTCTGGTACGGAAACTCCCGGATGAAGTTCCGGCGCCGCAACTCCACTGGGTCGACGCCCAGCTCCCGCGCCGCCTTGTCGATCACCCGCTCCAGCTGGAACGTCGCCTCGGGCCGGCCCGCGCCGCGATAGGCGTCGACCGGCACCGTGTTGGTGAATACCGCCTTGACGTTCACATAGACCAGCGGCGTGCGATAGTTCCCCGCCATCAGCGTCCCGTGCAGCCAGGTCGGCACCGAGGGCGCGAAGGTGGACAGATAGGCACCCATGTTCGCCAGGGTCTGCGTGCGGACGGCGGTGAAGTTGTGGTCCGCGTCCAGCGCCAGTTCGATCCGCGTGACGTGGTCGCGGCCATGCGCGTCGGACATGAAGGCCTCCGACCGCGACGACGTCCATTTGACCGGACGTTCCAGCGCGCGAGCAGCGAAGGTGCAGAAGGCTTCCTCCGCATAGTGGAAGATCTTGGTGCCGAAACCGCCTCCCACGTCCGGCGCCACCACCCGCAGCTTGTGCTCCGGGATGCCCAGCACGAAGGCCCCCATCAGCAGGCGGATGACATGGGGGTTCTGCGACGTGGTATAGAGCGTGCTCGACCCGTCGTGGCGCGCATAGTCGCCCACGGCCACGCGCGGCTCCATCGGGTTGGCGACCAGCCGGTTGTTCACCAGGTCCAGCGTCGTGACATGCGCCGCCTCGGCGATGGCACGGTCCACGGCCTCCCGGTTCTCCTCGACGAAGCCCCAGTCGTAGCACAGGTTGTCGGGCAGGTCGTCGTGGACCCTGGGCGCGCCTTCGGCCAGCGCGGCCTTCATGTCGATGACGGCCGGCAGGTCTTCGATCTCCACCACGATGGCCTCGGCCGCGTCGCGCGCCTGCGCCCGCGTCTCGGCCACCACGGCCGCGATCGGGTCACCCACGTGACGCACCTTGCCTTCGGCCAGGATCGGGTGCTTGGGCTCGCGCATCACCTCGCCGTCGCGCGACGTGATCTGCCAGCCGCAGGGGATGCCGCCAACGCCCTCGAAATCCTTGGAGGTGAAGATGCGCACGACCCCCTCCACCCCTTCGGCGGCCGAAGTGTCGATGGACGCGATCCGCCCATGCGCCACGTCGGACCGCAGGAACACCACATGCGCCTGCCCCGCCACGTCGATGTCGTCGGTGTAACGCCCCTTTCCGGTCAGGAAGCGTACGTCCTCCCGCCGCGGTGTGCTGGCGCCGATTCCGGTGTCCTTGGGCATGTGTCCATCCTCCCTCTGTGGCGCCTGGCGCCGATGTCGATGCGGGGCGCGGCTCCTCCCTTCCGTGCCCCGCCGTCCGGCCTCGGCCGGTCATTCGGCGGCGACCGGCGCGACCTCCTGCCCCGATGCCGCCATCACTGCCTTGACGATGTTGTGATAGCCGGTGCAGCGGCAGATGTTGCCTTCGAGGTAATGCCGCACCTCCGCCTCCGACGGCTTCGGGTTCTCCTCCAGCAGCGATGCCGCCGACATCACCATGCCCGGCGTGCAGAAGCCGCATTGCAACCCGTGATAGTCCTGGAACGCCTGCTGGATGGTGCCGAGGCTGCCGTCGGCGTCGGCCATCCCCTCGATGGTTCTCACCTCCGCGCCGTCCAGCTCCTGCGCCAGCACGGTGCATGCCTTGACCGGCGCGCCGTCGACGTGGACGACGCAGGCGCCGCATTGCGACGTGTCGCAGCCCACATGCGTGCCCGTCAGGCGCAGCCCCTCGCGCAGCCATTCGACCAGCAGGGTGCGCCCCTCGGCCTCCGCCGTGCGCGACTTGCCGTTCACGGTCATCGTGACCTTGCCCATGGTGCGATCCTCCCCTGTTCGTGGCGGCAGTCAATCACAGGACAATCCGCCGGGGAACAGGTTTCTGCCATCCGCCCTGCGTCAGCGGCGCGGCCGGTCGCGCGGCTGCGGCCGCGTCGGGATCTCCTTCAGCAATCCGCCCACGCCCATCGCCGCGATGTCCCCGGCCCCCACCGGCACGCCGCAGACCACCCGCTCCAGCACCCAGTCCGCGCCGTTCAGCGCAGGCGACCGGGCGCATCCCGGCAGGCCGATCACCGCGGCCCCGCCCAGGTCCCCCAGGAACAGCAGGTTGCCCGGATCGACCGGCATCCCGAACCGCGTCACCCGCCCCCCGGCGGCCACCAATGCGGCCGGCCCCACGTCCGCGACGTCCGACGTGGCCGAGGCCGTCAGCACCAGCCGCAACGGCGCGTCCCCCTGCGCCAGCGCACGCGACAGCGCATCGACCTGATGCGGCACCTCGACCACCTCGCAGGACACGCCCAGACGGTCCAGCCGCGCCACGACCGCCCTCGCCCCCGTGGCCGCCCCGTCCAGCGTCGTGACGATCAGGCGCGCGCGGTCCATGACCGGCGGGTGAAGGCGCATCGCCCCCCGCGCCGCCTCGCACGCCCGGTCGAGCGCCGCGCCCGCCACGCCATAGGCGATGATCTTGACCGTCGCCGCCATCGTTCCCGCCGCGACCCGTTGCCAGGGCGGCAGCGTGGCCACGGTGATCATCGGATCGACCGCATTGGCCGCGTTCACCGCGGCCACATCGACCCCCACGACCCCCGGCCCCGCCGCATGGAGGTTGGCGCGGCCGGTGAACGCCTCGCGCAGGTCCAGCTCCGGTCCCGCCAGCGCCGCCGCCAGCCGCGCCGCCGCCGCGTTCTCGTCCACGTCGCCGGGGTCGAGCCGCGCCGCCGTGACCTCCGCGATTCCCGCCCGCGTCAGCGCCTCGATCTCGGCTGCGCCAATGAGAAGCCCCTTCCGCAGGCGCCCTCCCTCCACCGCGACCGAGTGGGCCAGGATCGCGCCTTCGGCCGAAGCCGTGGGGACCGCCCCGAACCTCATGGCCGCCGCAACGCCTGCGTCATCGCGGCGAGCACGGCGATAGCGATCTCGCCCGGCGTCCGCGCCCCGATGTCGAGCCCGATGGGCGCGTCGATCCGCGCGATGACCTCCGCGTCCATCCCCGCCTGCTCCAACCGCGCGACCCGCTTCGCATGGGTCCGGATCGAACCCAGCGCGCCCACATAGAACGCCGGACTCCCGAGCGCGACCGTCAGCGCAGGGTCGTCCAGCTTCGGATCATGCGTCAGCAGGACGACGGCGCTGCGGGCATCGGGGGCGAAGGCCGCCATCGCCTCATCGGGCCAGTCGTGGACCAGCGTGGTGTCGGGAAACCGCTCCGGCGCGGCGAAGGCCTCCCGCGGGTCGATCACGGTGACGGCGTAGCCCGCGATCCGCGCCATCGGCACCAGCGCCTGCGCGATATGCACCCCGCCCACCACCGCCAGCCGCAAGGGCGGCGCGTGAAGCGTCACGAAGGTCCGGCCGTCCTCCTCGAACCCGCTCCGATCCTCGCGCAGACGGTCGGCCACCGCCTCCGCCGACCTCAGCGCCACCTGCCCCGTCTCCATATCCACCGCCTGCCCCACGGCCTCGCCCCGCGCACGGCGCGCCACCAGATCGGCCAGCACCGCCTCGGGCAGCGTGCCGCCCACAGGCTCCACCAGGACGCGGATGGTGCCGCCGCAGGCCAGCCCCACGGCGAAGGCCTCGTCGTCGGTCACGCCATAGGTCAGCACCCGGGGCTTGCCATCGCCCATCGCCTCCAGCGCCTCGGCCACGACCGCCCCCTCGACGCATCCGCCCGACACCGACCCGACCAGCCCCGCCTCGCCCGACACCGCCAGCTGCGACCCGCGCGGACGCGGCGCGCTGCCCCAGGTCTCGATCACCGTGGCCAGCGCCGCACCCTTGCCCGCCCGGTGCCAGTCGAGCGCGGCCTTCGGGGCATCGTCCAGACCGCTCATGCCGCCCGTCTCCTTCTTCCTGTCGGAAATACTCCGGGGAGCGCGAGGGGCTGGCCCCTCGCCCGGTCGATCATATGCCAAACGGCCCGCCCCCGGAAAGGGACGGGCCGCATCTTCACCTCTCGGCTGCGATCAGTTCGCCGCGGCGGTCTGCAGCAGGCCGGTGATCTGGCGCACGGTCGCGCGCCGGTTGGCCTGTTCCGCCGTCTGCGTCGGCACCTTCAGGAACGATTCGCCGTAACCCTGAACGACCATGTTCTCCACCGGGACGCCGAAATACTCGTTCAGGGCCAGCGCCAGCGATTCCGCGCGGCGGTCCGACAGCGCGAGGTTGTAGGCCGCGTCGCCCACCGCATCGGTGTGACCTTCCACGAGGAAGACCTCGCGCGGGTTCTGCTGGATGCGCTTCAGCACCTCCTGCGCCAGACCGTTCAGGTTTTGCGCCTGTTCGGGCACGATGGCGGCCGATCCGCTGGCGAAGGTCACGGTGCTCACCTCGAAGGCGGGCGCCAGCGCGCGGACCTCGGGGATGTTGCGGACCTGCGCCAGGCTGAACCGACGGTCCAGACCCTGCTCCCGCGCCAGCGCGGCGGCCAACTCGTCGGTGCCCGACCGGGTGGAGACGGACGGGTTCGGCCGCGGCAGCGTCGACACGTCGACCGGCGCCACCTGCGTGGTGTCATCGATCAGCATGTAGCGGCTGCCGTCGGGCTGCACGACTTCGCGTCGCAACACGCGCAGCGAGGCATCGCGGATCGTCACCACCTGGCTGCCGTCCTCGCGGAGCACCGTCTGGCGGGTCGAGCCGTCGTCGAACTGCTCCGTCCGCACGTTCGATCCGGCCTGGCGCAGCAGGACGTTGTCGTCCTTGAGCACCTGCAGCCCACCGTCGTCGCGCTGCACGATCACCCGGTCGCCCGAATTCGACACGACGCGCGACCGGTTGTTCAGGACTGCCCCGACCGCGAGCGCGCCGAGCGCGCCGAGCAGGATCTTGTCATTGCGGTCGAACCGCTTCTCGTCGCGCTCGGTCTCGACAGCCTGGGTCGTGAAATCCTGGGCCGAGGTGCGCACGTCCTCCTGCGTCACCGTCTGCTCCTCGACCTCGGTACCTTCGGCACCTTCCTCGGCAGCGGCGGCAGCGGCGGCGGGGGCATCCCCGTCCCCCAGCAGCGACGACAGCGCGGCGGCCGTCTGGTCACGGGCCTCCGTCTCCTCCTCGGTCAACTCCGGCTCGGGCTGGGCCGCGACTTCCGCCGCGATCTCGCTCTCGGTCGGGGTCTCGACGATGGGCGCGGTCTCCTCCTCGGGCGCCGCCATCTCGGTCTGCGCCCCGGCATCCGGGGCTTCGGCTTCGGTCTGTTCCTCGGTCGCGGCCTCGGGGGCCTCGCCCGTGGCCGGATCGACGGCCGGCACGCCCGCACCCGGGTCCGCGACGTCGGGGTCCACGGCATCCGGCGTGTTCAGCATGTCGTCGACCACTTCCTCGGTGTCGATGCCGCTCTCCTCCTCCGCCGGGGTTTCCTCGGCGACGGGCGCTTCTTCCTCGGCGACAGGGGCTTCCTCGGCGACGGGTGCTTCTTCCTCGGCGACAGGGGCTTCTTCCGCAACGGGCGCTTCCTCGGTCGCAGGTGCTTCCTCGGCCGTCGTCGCCGCCTCGGCCCCGGCTGGGGCTTCCTCCGCGACCGGAGCCTCGGCCTCGGGCTCCTCCGTCACCGCTTCCTCGGCGGCCGGCTCCTCGACCGGAGCTTCCTCGGCAGCAGGTTCCTCGGCCGGAACTTCCTCTACGATCGGCTCCTCGACCGCCGGCTCCTCGACTACCGGCGCTTCCGCAGCAGGCTCCTCGACCGGCGCGGCTTCTTCGGCAGCCTCCTCTTCGGGCGCAGCTTCCCCTGCCGGCGCAGCTTCCTCCTCGGGCGCGGCCTCCTCTACCGGCGCGGCCTCCGCGGCACCTTCCGAGCGTTCGGCCACGCAGTTGGCGAGGCCTTCCGCGTCCTCGCCGAATTCGGCGGTGCAGGCCGACAGGACGTCTTCGGCGGTCTGTGCGAAGGCCGGGGCGGACAGGCCCGGAACCAGCAGCGACAGGCTCGCAGCGAGCGCGGTGGCCGCGCGCAGCGGGTGGGTGGACGGTGTTGTGCGGGGCATGGATGCCTCCTCCGGGGGTTGTTCCTTGACGTCACATAACCCCGGCATGACACCGATGTTCCAGCACGCCGTCGTGTTATCCGATAACCTGCCCTGCTTCGGCGTCCCGCCGCGCACGGGTCTGGAAACAGTTGTTGCGCGCGGACCGTACGTCGACGAAGGCGACGCCCGGGTCGGACAGGCGCCGCGCGACTTCCGCCATCAGCACCCCGGCCGCCACGACCGCCCCGGTGCCGTAGCGGATGCGGTGATCGGACGTGTATGCCTTGATGAGATAATCGGGCGAGGTCGTCAGGATCGGCGGCACGCCGTCGCCTTCCCAAGGCGTGCAGGCATCGGCGCAGAGGAAGATCGGTCCCGTCTCGGCATAGGGCTGCGGCGCGGGGAAAGGTCGCGCGGCGAGAATCAGGTACTCCGCGCCCTTCGGCACGTCGCAAAGGCAGGACCGGCAGGGGACGCCGATGCCGTCCGACACCGCGCGTTCGGCGGGCTGGCCGTGGGCATCTGAGCCGCCGGCACGGACGGCGCCGACGAAATCAGGGTCGTAGGGGGTGAACTGCATGATGGCTCCTCCGTGCTGTCGCCACCGATCTGACGGCGGGCGCCATGCCACCGCGACCCGGAACCTGCGCAATTCAGCGAAGCGGCGTGTCAGGGGCCGAGAGGGCCGCCGCCAGCCCCTCCAGCGCGGCGATGGAATGGCCTGCGCGCAGCACGTCCACATGGGGCACGATCGCGCGGATGCCCGCCGCACGGGGGGCGAAGCCGTCCCATCGCAAGAGGGGGTTCAGCCAGATCACCCGGCGGGCGGTCAGATGCAGGCGCCGCGCCTCGAACGCCAGCCGCTCCGGGTCGCCCCGGTCGAGACCGTCGGTCACGAGAAGGACGATGGCCCCCTGCCCCATCACCCGCCGGGACCAGTCACGGTTGAACGCGTGGAGCGCGTCGCCGATGCGGGTTCCGCCTTCCCAGTCCTGCGCCTCGGCCCCTGCGGCGGCGAGGGCGGCATCCACGTCGCGGGTCCGCAGGTGGCGGGTGATGTTGGTCAGGCGGGTGCCGAAGGTGAAGCCATGCACCTCGGCCCAACCCTGCCCTTGCCGGTTGGCGACGGCATGGAGGAAGTGCAGGAGCGCCCGCGAATAGGAGGACATCGACCCGGAAATGTCGCAAAGCGCCACGAGGTTCGGCCAGCGGGTGCGGGGGCGCGCATGTTTCAACGCCGCCATGTCGCCGCGGCGCAGGGTGGCGCGCAGCGTGGCCTGCCGGTCGATCCGGCCCTGCGGCGCGGCCTGCCTGCGGCGCGACGGCAAGGGCGGCACCGGCAGGCGCAGGGTCGCGAGCATCCGCTTCGCCTGCGCCATCTCGGCCGTCGACATCTGCTCGAAGTCAAGCGTCCGCAGCCGTTCGCGCCCGCTGGCGGTGGCGGAGGCGTCGAGGGTCAGCTCCTCGCCCGCGCCCTCCGGCTCCTCCTCCGGCGGGCGGTCGAGCAGGGCCTCCGCCGCGCGCTTTTCGGCGGGCTTCGGCGGACGGTCCTGCTGCACCCCCCGGACGGTGGGCGTGAGCAGACCCATCATGTGCTCCAGATACCGCGGATCGCGCCAGTAGAGGCGGAACAGCTGCGCGAAGGTCGCGCGGTGTTCGGGACGCTGCACGAAGACCGACTGCAGCGCATGAAAGAAATCGGCCCTGTCGGTGAACCCCGCCGCCTGCACCGCCCGCACCGCGAGGATCAGGCGGTCGGGGCCGGCGGGCACGCCCGCGCGGCGCAGCGCGGCGGCGAAATGGGCGATGTTGCCGGCAAGGCGCGGCACGTCGGGCAGATCGAGGGGCGCGTGTTCCATGCGACCGGGGGCTAGCCCCCGGACCCCCGGAGTATTTGGGACAGGACGAAGGTCATGCGACTTCGGCGCGGACTTCGGCCAGGATGCGCGCGGCTTCCGACCCCTGAAGCTTCTGGATGTCGTCCTGATACTTGAGCAACGCGCCCAGCGTGTCGGCGATGACCTCGGGCGACAGGTCGATCATGTCGAGCGCCAGCAGGCACTTGGCCCAGTCGATCGTCTCGGCTACGCCGGGTTTCTTGAACAGATCCTTGGTCCGCAGGCGCTGGACGAAGGCGACGACCTCGCGCGACAGGGCCTCCGACGCCTCCGGCGCGCGGGCGGCGAGGATGGCCATTTCGCGGTCGTGGTCCGGGTAATCGACCCAGTGATAGAGGCACCGGCGCTTGAGCGCGTCGTGAACCTCGCGCGTGCGATTGGAGGTGAGGACGACGATGGGCGGCGCCGGCGCGCGCACGGTGCCGGTTTCGGGGATCGTGACCTGAAAGTCCGACAGCGCCTCCAGCAGGAAGGCCTCGAACGGGGCATCGGTGCGGTCGATCTCGTCGATCAGGAGGACCGGGGGGCCGGCGGGATCGGGGCGCATGGCTTCGAGCAGGGGTCGCGCGATCAGGAAATCGTCGGAATAGAGGTCCGGCGGCGCCGCGCCCGTGGCTTCGGCCCGGCGAATGGCCATCATCTGCGCGGCGAAGTTCCATTCGTAGACCGCCGAAGCCGCGTCGAGCCCTTCGTAGCATTGCAGCCGGATCAGGCGGCGGCCCAGGGCGGCGGCGATTGCGCGGGCGATCTCGGTCTTGCCGGTGCCGGCCTCGCCCTCCAGAAACAGCGGTCGGCCAAGGCGCAGGGCGAGGAACACCACCGTCGCCAGCGCCGGTCCGCAGACATAGTCCTGATCGGCCAGCGCGGCCTGCACATCGTCGATGGAGTTCATGGCCGCATGGGGCATCCTGCGCGCGTCGGGGTCAAGGCGCGACGGCCAATGTTTCGCATGCGAAACATCGGGCCGCATACATTTTCGGATGCGGCCCGGTTGACGCAGCGTCAGGCTTCGGGCTGCCCCGCCTCGATCGAGATGGTCACCTCGACCTCGTCCGAGATGAAGGGGGCGAACATGTCCGCATCGAAGTCCGACCGGAGCAGCGTGGTCGTGGCGTCGAAGCCGATCCAGGGGCGGTTCTGCTGCGGATGATCGGCCATCTGCGTCAGTTCCGCGTCGAGCACGATCTCCTTGGTCACGCCGCCCAGCGTCAGGTCGCCGGTGATCTTCGCGGTGTCGTCGCCCGTCACCTCGATCGCGGTGGAGGTGAAGGAAACGGTGTCGTTCGCGGCCGCGTCGAGGAAATCGGGGGAGCTGAGGTGCTTGTCGCGCTCTTCCCAGCCGGTGAACATCTCGGAGGCGGGAATGGACACCTCGACCGAGGAATTGGCCGGATCTTCCGCGTCGAACATGATCGTCCCTTCCCAGCCGGAGAACATGCCCCAGGTCGTCGAGAAGCCCAGGTGCTCATATTCGAACAGCGTCTGGCTGTGGCTCGGGTCGAGCTCATAGGCGACGGGTTCGGCCAGGGCGGGCGCGGCAAGCAGGACGGCGGCGGCGAGGGTGGTGCGGAACATGGAGCTCTCCGGTTGTTGCAGTTGACCGGACGGACGATCCAGCATCCGATGACGATAGGAAAGGGCGTCCCCCTCAACATGTCGTGTGCAGCGGCGCACCGCCGGGAATTTCGAAAGTCATTCGGAATTACGGAACCGCGAGGCCGGGATCGGGCGTTGGAAGGGCACAGGAAACGAACCTGCAACAGGAGAAACACATGCTACGCACCCTGAGCACCGCCGCGCTTGCCGTCACCCTCGCCGTTCCCGCCTTCGCGCAGGACATGGCGGACATGTCCGACCTGATCCGCTCGCGCGACATCACCGGCGGCCCGGTCTATTCGATCGCCAACAACTATGACGAGAATACCTGGCTCGACCTGAACGACCGCGATTCCTACGGCTACAACAATTATGGCTACGGCACCGACTACAACCAGATCGGTGAGATCGAGGACGTGATCCTCGACAAGGGCGGCCAGATGGTCGGCATCGTGGCCGAAGTCGGCGGCTTCCTCGACATCGGCGACAAGCACGTCATGGTTCCGGTGGACGACATCCGCCTCGTGGCCGTGGACGACGCCAGCTACAGCTACGTCACGCGCCTGAGCGAGGAGCAGCTGGAAGAGCTGCCGTCGGTCGACGAAGGCTGGTGGGACTGATCCCCGTCTGAAGCGACATGCGAAGGGGGCCGTTTCGGCCCCCTTTTTCGTGGGCGTGCCGCGGCCCTTGCGCCGGCGGGCCACATCGCTATACCCCGCCCATCCCGCCATGCACCTTCGATCGCGTGGACTCTCGTGTCCGGGGGGCGGGACCTGCCCCGGACTTTGAAACGCGCGCCTACAAGACAGGAGTGAACATGCCGCTCTATGAGCATGTGATGATCGCGCGACAGGATCTGTCGACCGCGCAGGCCGAGGGCCTTGTCGAACATTTCAGCACCGTCCTTTCGGACAACGGCGGCTCGGTCGTCGATTCCGAATACTGGGGCGTCAAGACGATGGCCTACAAGATCAACAAGAACCGCAAGGGGCATTACGCCTTCCTGCGGACCGACGCGCCCAGCGCCGCCGTGCAGGAGATGGAGCGTCTGGCCCGTCTGCACGACGACGTCATGCGCGTGCTGACCATCAAGGTCGACGCCCACGAGGAAGGACCTTCGGTCCAGATGCAGAAGCGCGATGAGCGTCCGGACCGCCGCGATCGCGGTGACCGCGGCGACCGCAGGTAAGGAGCAGAGACATGGGCACCAAACCGTTTTTCCGCCGTCGCAAGTCCGATCCGTTCGAGGGCCCCAATGCCCCCAAGATCGACTACAAGGACACCCGTCTGCTGCAGCGCTACATCAGCGAACGCGGCAAGATCGTGCCGTCGCGCATCACCGCCGTCTCGGCCAAGAACCAGCGCGCCCTCGCCCGGGCGATCAAGCGCGCGCGGTTCCTGGCCCTGCTGCCCTATGCCGTGAAATAAGGAGACTTCGACATGAAAGTGATCCTTCTGGAACGCGTGGCCAAGCTCGGTCAGATGGGCGAGATCGTGGACGTCAAGCCCGGCCACGCCCGCAACTTCCTGCTGCCGCAAGGCAAGGCGCTGTCGGCGTCGGACGCCAACATCAAGGCGTTCGAGGGTCGCAAGGCCCAGCTTGAGACCCAGAACCTCGAGACCCGCAAGGAAGCCGAGAAGATGGGCGACAAGCTGAACGGGGAGCAGTTCGTCATCATCCGCTCCGCGTCGGACGCAGGCGCTCTCTATGGCTCCGTCACCACGCGCGACGCCGCCGAGGCCGCGACCGAGGCCGGGTTCACGGTCGCGCGCGGGCAGGTCATCCTGCAGGCGCCGATCAAGTACCTGGGCCTGCACAAGGTCACGGTGCGCCTGCACCCCGAGGTGGAGGCCGAGATCGAGCTGAACGTCGCCCGGTCGCCCGAGGAGGCCGAGCTTCAGGCCGCCGGCAAGTCCATCCAGGAGCTTGCCGCCGAGGAAGAAGCCGCCGCCGAGTTCGAGATCTCGGAGCTGTTCGACGACATCGGCGGTGCCGCCGACGAGTTCGGTGACGACACCGGCCCCGTCCGCACCCCCGAGAGCGACGGCGAAGGCGAGCAGCCCGCCTGAACCGCGACACCCTTGCGAAGGGCCGCGCCTGTCATGGGCGCGGCCCTTTTTCGTTTCATTGCTGACGTCGGGAAATGCGTCACACGGCGGCGCCCGGGCGTGCATACTGGCGGGACAAACCGCCGATTCTGCCACGGAGCAAGCGCCATGATCCTGACCCGCCGCCATTTCCTGACCACCACCGCGGGGGCCGCGCTGATCGCGGTGCATCCCTTCGCTGCCCGCGCGCAGGCCGGGCAGGCGCATCTGCGGATCGCCGAGACGACGGACCTGCATGTCCACGTCTGGCCCTATGACTACTATGGCGACAAACCGGTCGATACCGTGGGCCTGGCCCGCACCGCCGCGCTGATCGAACAGGTGCGCGCCGAGGCGGGCAATACCATCGTGCTGGACAACGGCGACTTTCTGCAGGGCAATCCCATGGGCGACTTCATGGCCTATGAGCGCGGGCTGAAGGCGGGCGACATCCACCCCGTGATCGCCGCGATGAACGCCGTGGGGTTCGACGCGGGCACCATCGGCAACCATGAGTTCAACTACGGGCTGGAGTTCCTCGACAAGGCCGTCGCCGGTGCGGGGTTCCCCATCGTGCTGGCCAACATCGTCAGGGAACAGGCGGCGGAGCCCACGGCCGATACCACGCTGGTGCCGCCTTATGTCATCCTCGACCGCGATCTGACGGACGGGGCGGGCGAGACGCACCCCATCCGCATCGGCGTCATCGGCTTCACGCCCCCGCAGGTCATGCGGTGGGACCGGCAGCATCTGGAGGGCAACGTCACCGCGCGCGACATCGTCGCCACCGCCGAAGCCTGGGTGCCGCGCATGAAGGCCGAGGGCGCCGACATCGTCATCGCCCTGTCGCACAGCGGCATCGGCGAGGCCGAGCATACCGAGATGATGGAGAACGCGAGCGTGCCGCTGGCGGCCGTGCCCGGCATCGACGTCGTGCTGACCGGCCACCACCACCGGGAGTTTCCGGGCGAGGATTACGCCGGGATCGACCATGTCGATGCGGTCGCGGGGACCATCCACGGCAAGCCCGCCGTGATGCCCGGCTTCTGGGGTTCGCACATGGGGCTGGTGGATCTGCTGCTGGAGCGGGACGGCGACGGCTGGCGCATCGCGGGGTCGACGTCGGAGATCCGGCCCATCGCCGTGCGGCAGGAGGACCGGACCTGGGTGCCGCAGGTCGAGAGCGTCGACGCCGTGCTGGCCGCGACCGAAGCCGACCACGAGGCGACGCTGGAATACGTCCGCCGTCCGGTGGGCAAGACCGACGCCCCGCTGCACAGCTATTTCGCGCAGGTGGCCGACGACCCGTCGGTCCAGATCGTGTCGATCGCGCAGAAATGGTATGTGGAGCAACTGCTGAAGGGCACCGCGGACGAGGGGCTCCCCGTCCTGTCGGCCGCCGCGCCCTTCAAGTCGGGCGGAAGGGGCGGACCGGAATATTACACCGACGTGGCGGCGGGCGACGTGGCGATCCGCAACGTGGCGGACCTGTATCTCTATCCGAACACGGTGCGCGCGGTGAAGATCACCGGGGCGCAGGTCAAGGACTGGCTGGAGCGGTCGGCCGGCATGTTCAACCGGGTGCAGCCGGGCGACAGCGACGTGCCTCTGCTGAACCCCGATTTCCCCAGCTACAACTTCGACGTGATGGACGGCGTCGAATACCGCATCGACCTGAGCCAGCCCGCCCGGTTCGATGCCGAAGGCGCGGTTGCCGACGCCGACGCGAACCGCATCCTTGACCTGACGTATCAGGGCGCGCCCATCGACGCGGAGGCGGAGTTCGTCGTCGCCACCAACAACTACCGCGCATCGGGCGGTGGGTCGTTCCCGGGCGCGGACGGGTCGACCATCATCCTGGAGGCGCCGGACACCAACCGCGACGTCATCGTCCGTTACATCGTCGAGCAGGGCACCATCAGCCCTTCGGCCGACGGCAACTGGGGTTTCGCCCCGGTCGAGGGCGCGACCGCGCTGTTCGAGACGGGCCCGGCGGCCGCGGCCTATGCCGAGGGCGTGCCCGGCCTGACGCTGGAGGAAGTCGGCGTGAACGACGAGGGGTTCCTGCAATACCGCATCACCCTCTGACGCCGTGGATCAGGCCAGAAGGTCCGCGTATGTCCGGCGCAGCGCGGCCTTCTGCACCTTGCCCATGGTGTTGCGGGGCAGTTCGTCCGCGACCACTATCCGGGCGGGGTGCTTGTAGCGGGCGAGCGCGGCACGCAGCCGTTCCTCCACCGCCGCGAGATCCGGCGAAGTGCCGGGCTGCGCCACGAGGATCGCCACCGGAACCTCGCCCAGATCGGCGTGCGGCAGGCCCACGACCGCCGATTCCAGCACACCGGGGCAATCGTCCAGCACCTCCTCCACTTCCTTCGGATAGACGTTGTAGCCGCCCGAGATGATCAGATCCTTCGCGCGCCCGACGATGGTGACATAGCCGTCGGCGTCCTGCGTGCCGAGATCGCCGGTGGCGAACCAGCCGTCGGGCGACAACTCGTCCGCCGTCTTTTCGGGCATGTTCCAGTAGCCTTGGAAGACGTTGGGGCCGCGCACCTCGATCGTGCCGGTCCGGCCGGGGGCGACCGGGGCGCCGCCTTCGACGATCCGCAACTCCACCCCCGGCAGCGGCAGGCCGACCGTTCCGGCGCGGCGGTCGCCGTCGTAGGGGTTCGACGTGTTCATGTTCGTCTCGGTCATGCCGTAGCGTTCCAGGATGCGGTGGCCCGTCCGCGCCTCGAACGCGCGGTGCGTCTCGGCCAGCAGGGGGGCCGAGCCGGAGACGAACAGGCGCATGTGCCCCGCGAGCGTGCGATCGAACCGACCATCGTCGAGCAGGCGGGTATAGAACGTCGGCACGCCCATCATCGCCGTCGCCCGCGGCAGGGCAGCAACGATGGCATCGAGGTCGAACTTCGGCAGGAAGATCATCGCGCCGCCGGTCGCCAGCACGACGTTGGTGGCGACGAACAGGCCGTGGGTATGGAAGATCGGCAACGCGTGGATCAGCACGTCGCGTTCGGTGAAGCGCCATTCCCGCGCCAGCGTCTGCGCGTTGGAGATCAGGTTGTCCTGGCTCAGCATCGCGCCCTTCGACCGCCCCGTGGTGCCGGAGGTATAGAGCAGCGCCGCGAGGTCCCCGCCGTCCCGCGGCACGGTGACGAAAGTGTCGGGTGCGTCCGCCGCGGCCTGCGCCAGCGTCCCCTGCCCGTCCGCCGACAGGGTCATCACCTGCACGCCGTCCAGAACCTGCGCCATCGCCTCCGCGTCGCCGGGATCGCAAACGAACAGGCGCGCGCCGGAGTCGGTGACGAAATACTCGGTCTCAGCGGGCGTATAGGCCGGGTTGAGGGGCAGGATCACGAGGCCCGCGCGCGCGCAGGCGCCCACGACGGCGAGGGCCTCGGGTGATTTCGCCACCTGCATGGCCACCCGGTCGCCGGGGGCCAGCCCCTGCGCGACGAACGCATGGGCGATGCGCGCCGACAACCGGTCGAAGTCGGCATGGCTCAGCGTGCGCCCACCGGGCAGGTGCAGGAAGGGCGCGGCGCTGCCGGCGCGCGCCGCGAACAGAAGATCGTGGAGCGGATTGGTCATGTCTGGTTTCTGCGCCACCGGCGGGCGGGCGTAAAGCGTTCGTGACGCGGGGCGGCATGGCTCTATCTGACCAATCAGCAACAACAGAACGCCGGAGGCCACGATGCGACACCTGACCCTGCCCCTGACCCTCGCCACCCTTCTGCCCGCTGCCGCGCTGGCGCAGGGCTTCACCTATGGCGAGCGCAACACCGATTATCCGCCCGCCTTTCCCGAACAGACCCGCGCGCCCCTGACCGACAGCGGCATCGAACTTGCGACCGAGACGCTGGCCGGCGGGCTGGTCCACCCCTGGGGCATCGCGAACCTGCCCGACGGCGGCTGGCTGGTCACGGAACGCGCCGGCCGCCTCCGCCACCTCGGGGCCGACGGCACACTGTCGGAGCCCGTCGAGGGCATCCCGGAGGTCTTGGCCGAGAAGCAGGGCGGGTTGCTCGACGTGGCACTCGCCCCCGATTTCGCGGACAGCCGGACGATCTACCTTACCTACGCCAAGCCCATCGACGGCAAGAGCGCCACCGCCGCGGCACGGATGACCCTGTCGGACGACCTGGCCTCGGTCAGCGATGTCGAGGACATCTTCGTGCAGGAGCCGCCGTCGGAGACGCCGATGCACTATGGCGCACGGGTGTTGTTCCTGGACGACGGGACCGTGGCCATCACCTCCGGCGAGCATTTTACCGACGACCAACGGCTCTATGCGCAGGATCTCGACAAGACCTACGGCAAGGTCATCCGCGTCAATCCCGATGGAACCGTGCCCGAGGGCAACCCCTTCGTGGATCAGGACGGTGCCGTGGACACGATCTGGTCCTACGGCCACCGCAACATCCAGGGTGCGGCGGTCGCCGACGACGGCACCTTCTGGACCATCGAGCATGGCCCCGCGGGCGGGGACGAGTTGAACCGGCCGGAAGCCGGGCTCAACTATGGCTGGCCCGTGATCTCCTACGGCAAGCGATACGACGGCGGCGTGGTCGGGTCGGGCGGTGCTGCGCAGGAGGGGATGGAGCAGCCCGTCTACTTCTGGGATCCGGTCATCGCGCCGGGCGGCATGGCGTTCCATTCGGGCGAGACGTTCTCGGACTGGAACGGCGACCTGCTGATCGGCTCGCTCAAGCCCGGCGGCGTGGTGCGCCTGTCGCTCGAGGACGGGCTCGTCACCGAAGAGGAGCGCCTGTTGCGCGACATCGGCCGGGTCCGCGACGTCGAGATCCAGCCCGACGGCTCCTTCGTGATCCTGACCGATTTCGAGAACGGTTCGGTCATCCGCGTCACGCCGGCCGAATAACAAGAAAGGGGCGGCCCCAGCGGGCCGCCCCCATTCTGCGAGGACCGGAGACCTACATCTCTTCGAGCTTCTCGACTTCGGCCTGAAGCTCCTCCTTCGTGACGGTCCGGTCCGTGACCTTGGCGCGGTCCAGCACCAGGTCGATCACCTTGTCCTCGAACAGGGGCGCGCGGAGTTGCTGCTGCGCCTGCTGGTTCTGCTGGATGAACTGGAAGAACTCCCGCTCCTGACCCGGATACTGACGCGCCTGGGTCATGATGGCCTGCGTCATCTCGGCGTCCGTGACCTGCACGTTTTCCTTCTGGCCCAGTTCGGCCAGCAAGAGGCCAAGTCGGACGCGGCGCTCGGCCAGCTTGCGATGCTCCTCCGTCGGCTCGATCTTGGGATGGTCGTGGCCCTGCACGTCGGGGTTTTCCTCGTGCCAGAGCTGATGCGCGATCTGCTGCGCCTCGGCATCCACCAGCGAGGGCGGCAGGTCGAAGGTGACGAGGCTGTCGAGCTGGTCCAGCAGTTGGCGCTTGACCACCTGGCGCGCGGCACCGGCGTATTCCGCAGCCAGCCGCTCCTTGATCTGGCCCTTCAGGGCATCGAGGCTTTCGGAGCCGAACTGCTTGGCCAGCTCGTCGTCGATCTTCGCTTCGGCAGGCTTCTTCACTTCCTTCACCGTGCAGTCGAAGGTCGCGGCCTTGCCGGCCAGATGCTCCGCCTGGTATTCGTCGGGGAAGGTCACTTCCACGGTCTTCTCCTCACCGGCCTTCACGCCGATCAGCTGATCCTCGAAGCCGGGGATGAAAGAGTTGGAGCCGAGCACCAGCGGATAATCCTCGGCCGCGCCACCCTCGAAGGCCTCGCCGTCGACCTTTCCGAGGAAGTCGAAGACGACCTGGTCGCCCTTGGCGGCCTTGCCCTTCTTGGTCTCGAAGGTCTGGGCGTTCTTCGCCAGCCCTTCCAGCGCCTCGGTCACGTCTTCCTCGGCTGGCTCGACCACCAGGCGCTCGATCTCGACGCCCGAGAAATCGACCTCCGGCACCTCGGGCAGCGCCTCGTAGGACAGCGACACGACCACGTCGTCGCCTTCCTTCCAGTCTTCGTTGGTCATCTCGACCTTGGGCTGCATCGCGGGACGGTCGCCCGATGTCTCGAAATGCGAACTCATCGCGCCGTCGACGGCTTCCTGCATCGACTCACCCATCAGGCGCTGGCCGAACTGCTTTTTCAGCAGGGCCATGGGCACCTTGCCCTTGCGGAAACCCTTCATCTCGATGCCCGGCTGCGCCTCGACCAGCTTCTCGTTGACCTTGGCCTCCAGATCGGCGGCCGGGACCGTGATGGTATAGCCGCGCTTGAGGCCTTCGTTCAGGGTCTCGGTCACCTGCATGGGATCATCCTTTGTCTAACCGGCCGGGCCGTTCCGGCCCCCGCATGTGCGAACGTTCCCCGCCGGTGGGCGGGGCCAAATCGTGCCCGTCTCTATGTGCGCGGCGGATGGGGCGCAAGCCGATTCCCCGGCAGCCCACGCGGCGCGCCGGATCGGTACGGAACGGCACACGGCCCCGGCGATCCGCCGGGGCCGTGCGTCGCTGGCGTGGCGGTTTCACCGCCCGCGCCCGGCCCCCGCCTTCCGTGTTCCACGGGCAGAGGGCCGGGAATGACGTCAGTAGATATAGCGGATCTGGTCGGCCCAGTAGCGTTCGACCCGCCGCAGCGTTCCCACGATCTCGACCAGCCCCGCATCGGACAGGACGCCGGTGTGGCGGATGCCGTCGGCGTGGCGCACGAACAGCCCTTCCACGGCGTCGCGCACCTCCCGCCCCTTCGCGGTCAGGCGGACGCGGACGGCGCGACGGTCGATCTCGCAGCGCTGGTGGTGCATGTAGCCCATCTCGACGAGCTTCTTGAGGTTGTAGCTGACGTTGGAACCCTGATAGTAGCCGCGCGTCTTCAACTCGCCCGCCGTCACCTCGTTGTCGGAGATGTTGAACAGCAGAAGCCCCTGGACGGCGTTGATCTCGATCAAGCCCAGACGCTCGAACTCGTCCTTGATGACGTCGAGAAGCAGCCGGTGCAGCCGCTCCACCAAGGTCAGCGCATCCAGGTAGCCGGACATGAAGTCCGGCTGCTTGCGAGGTTGGAACTTTTCAAGTCGGCTCATCCGGGACACCCTGCTCTCGATATTCGTCGAAGAAGGTTTGAACCGAAAATTCCTGACATTTCGTTAAACGAAACGTCCTATCCGCGATATGTTGCGGCGCGGCGCCCAAGCTCCGCCATCAGTGGAGCAAAGCGGGCGGGGGCTTCGACCTGGCCCGTGACCCATGAATAAAGGTCGTGGTCGTTCTCGCCAAGCACCGCCTCGAACAGGGCCAGATCGTCGTCGTCCATCGCGGCCAGACGCTCGTCGGCGTATCCGCCCAGGATCAGGTCCATTTCCTTGATGCCGCGGCGCCAGGCACGGATCTTCAAGCGCTTCCGCCGCGCCTCCTCCGGGGACGTCATGCGTCGTTCGCCGTGGGCGCCCGCAGCCGTGCCTCCAGCCGGGCCAGACGGTCCGTCAGGGCGGCGGCATCGCGGCGCAGGCGGCCGAGTTCGGCTCCCAGATCGCCGTCGTAGTCGTGGCGCGCCACCGTCGGCCCATCGCCCGCGCCGGTCATCAGCCACATCAGCGACACGCTGGTCAGACCCGCCAGCGTCGAGACGCGGTTGGCGCGAGGCTCGGACCTGTCGTCCTCCCACGCGAGAATGGTCTTGCGCTTGACGCCCAGCCGCTGGGCCAGTTCGTCGACGCTCATCCCCACGGCCTCCCGCGCGCCGGTCAGGCGGTCGCCGAAGGTCGTGGTGTCGGGATCGAACCAATCGGTCTGGTCTGGCACGGCACTGCTCCTTGATTGCGGATCGCGCTTTACCTAGGACGGACGCGACCCTCTTGCCAACCCGGAGACCCGACATGGCATTCCTGTCCGACACCCTCTCGCGCGTCAAACCCTCGCCGACCATCGCCGTCACCACCAAGGCGAAGGAGCTGAAGGCCGCGGGACGCGACGTCATCGGCCTGGGCGCGGGCGAGCCGGACTTCGACACGCCCGACAACATCAAGCAGGCCGGCATCCGCGCGATCGAGGAAGGGCAGACGAAATACACCGCCGTCGACGGCACGCCCGAGTTGAAGCAGGCCATCGCCGCCAAGTTCGCGCGCGAGAACGGGCTGGATTACGCGCCGTCGCAGATCACCGTGGGATCGGGCGGCAAGCAGGTGATCTACAACGCCTTCATGGCCACCCTGAACCCCGGCGACGAGGTCATCATCCCCGCGCCCTACTGGGTCAGCTATCCCGACATGGTCCTGCTGGCCGGGGGGGAGCCGGTGATCGTCGAGGCGGGCATCGACACCGGGTTCAAGCTGACCGCCGACGCGCTGGAGGCCGCGATCACGCCGCGCACCAAGTGGTTCCTGTTCAACTCGCCCTCGAACCCCACAGGCGCGGCCTATTCGGCCGAGGAGCTGAAGGCGCTGACCGACGTGCTGATGCGGCACCCGGACGTCTGGGTGCTGAGCGACGACATGTACGAGCACCTCGTTTTCGACAACTTCGTCTTCGCCACCCCCGCGCAGGTGGAACCGGGCCTGAAGGACCGGACGCTGACCATGAATGGCGTCAGCAAGGCCTATGCGATGACCGGCTGGCGGATCGGATACGCGGGCGGGCCGGAACAGCTCATCAAGGCGATGGGCAAGGTGCAGTCGCAGTCGACGTCGAACCCCTGTTCCATCAGCCAGGCGGCGGCGGTCGAGGCGCTCAACGGCACGCAGGAGTTCATCCGCCCGAACCAGGCCCTGTTCAAGCGCCGTCGCGATCTGGTGGTCGCGGGCCTGAACGCCTGCCCCGGCATCGACTGCCCGGTGCCCGAAGGCGCCTTCTACGTCTATCCCTCCGTCGCGGGCTGCATCGGCAAGACCTCGGCGCAGGGGGCCGAGATCGCCGACGACGAGGCCTTCGCCACCGCGCTGCTGGAGGAGGAGGGCGTGGCCGTCGTCTTCGGCGCGGCCTTCGGCCTCTCGCCGCACTTCCGCGTCAGCTATGCCACCTCGGACAAGGCGCTGGAGGAGGCCTGCAACCGGATCAAGCGGTTCTGCGAGAGGCTGACGTGAGGGGCGGCCGATGAACGGCGGCCTGCCCCCCTATTACTTCCGCGTCAAGGAAAACGGCGCGCTGGTCTTCCGGGTGGATACCGAGAACCGGCAACGGCGGCTCGACCTGGACCATATCGCGACGGTCAACGTCAACAACGGACAGGTCAAGGCGCAGGGCGAGCGAGAGCTGACCAATGCCGACCGCGCGGCCATCGACGACTGGACGGTTGCCCGGCGCGAGGAGCTTGCCCGCCGCGACGTGGACGACATCCGGCGTGCGGTCGACCACCTGAACCTCACCGCGCATTGGGCGCAGTCGCGGGCCACCGAGGAACAGCTCGACGCCGTGACGGACCGGCTGCTGCTGGCCATGCACGACCTGCGAACGGTGCTGGTGCGCAAGCGCGCCGACCGGTTGCAGGAGAGATAGGCGCGAAATGTGGGCTCACCGCTCCACCTCGTCCCGCCTGGCGGGACCGCCGCGATGGGGGCGGACGGCATGGCGCGACTGACCGCGACACGCCTGGGGCCGGTCCGGCCGATGACCTCCTGAAGCGATCCGCTGCCGGAGGGGGTCGCGGCGTTTCTGGGCCTGTCCGACGGATGCTGTCACGCGGTGGTGGATGCGACGGCCTTTCCGTTGCTGCCAGAACTCCTGGAAGCGCACGGAGAGGAGGCACGGTGCCTCTCGCACGGGCGGGCCGGCGACCAGATGGCCAATGGCGCACCCTGGCTGGCGCGGCTGTCCGAAGGGTCTTGGCTGCTGCGGGCGATGGTCACAAGACGACCGGAGGACGACGTGCCGTGGCACCTCTTGGGAACCGGCCCGGCCTGATCCTGCGGACCTGGGCGGGTGTGGGGACCGAAGGCTTGCGCCGGCATCTGCGCCTGATGACGCGGCACAGGGACCGCGCGGGGAAATGGTATTTCCTCCGCTTCTGCGAGGTTCGCACCGCCGGGGCGCTCTGGGCCTCCTTCCCCGAGGACGACACCGAACTTGGCTGGCGCTACGGCTCCGCTGTCCGGTCGGTGATCCGGCCCGAGGGCGATGACCTCGTCTGCACGGGGCCGGATGCCGCCCTGCCGCAGCGGAGTGCCACGCCCGGCGCGATCGACACCTACCGGCCCCTGTTCCGTGCGGCGCGGTGGGAGGCGTTCAGGGAGGAAATCCACCGCGCCCTCCGGGCCGAGGGGCCGCCCTTCGACACCGTGCCGCCCGAGGACACCGCTGCCCTTTGCGACGAGGTCCGCGCGGCGGGCTACCGGAGGGAGGCGGCGGTCTGGAACGTCGTCCGCGCCGCAATCCTCGCCCGGAGGGCGGGGGCCGACCTCACGGACCTGACCCGCGCGTCGCGCCTGCCCGACGACGATCTCTCCGCGTCCGACATCCTCTATTCGCGCGCCCGCGCCCTCGCGCCGCCGGAGACCTGAGACGGCCGGCCCGCAGTTCTCCCGGACGGCGGCGGATGAAGACTGCGCGACCTGCCCCGACAAGACCGAGAACATCATCGTCATCGGATCCGAGTTCGAATATCCGGCCTCCGGGTTCCAGCACAAGGCGATGTTCCTCGCCTGCGGCTACGGGGTGACGCAGGGCACCCTCGTCCCGCCCGGCTACCGGCGTGCCGATCGCACCACCGTGGCCTACGTCCGGGGTGACTATTCGCAGTGGCAGTTGCGGGACCTCGACTGCCTGCGCGACACGCTGGGCATCAACGTCGTGCGGATCACCTCGTTATCTTCGCCCACGGCCTGCCGAACTATTTTTCGCTCAACTACGGCGAGCCGGGGTCGAACATGAACGTGACGTTCGGCAACCTTGCACGGGTTCCGGCCGATGCCTTCGCGCCGAACGGGCGCATCCTGTCCTATGCCTGCCGCCCGAGCACGTCGCCTACCCCCACCCCGGTCTCAGCGCCGGGTCTATTCCCCTCATCCCCGATGGCGGCGAGGTGGAAGGGATCAACGACTACGCGCTCTGGCGCAGGAACGGCGCGCGGGCCCTTCCGGTCGGTGGGAACACGTCCACGGATCAGCCCGCCGGCTTCTTCACCCTCCTGCCGGCGGGCGAATGATGCAACTGGGGCTGTTGAGCACATTCCTGGTTCTCGGCATCGCCGCGGCCATCGGACTTGCGGGAGCGCTTTTCATGACCAGACCCGAGGACCTGCCCTTCTGCCACGTCGGGACCGATGCGGAATACGCCGACTGGCTGGCGAGCCATGACGACCGCGGCGTCGCACCGCGCCCGGACGGCCCCGTGCGGACGGCGGCCTTCGTGCTCGACCCGCCCTTTCCGTTCGAGCGGGACGACCTGACGATCGCGCAGGCCTATTCCGAACTTAAAGGGCGGCAGGTCATCTTTCACGACGGCCCCATCCCCGGCGACCGTGTCCTGACCGCGGTCCTACCCGTTGCCGACCCCACGGCGCCGGAGGTCCTCATCCTGGGGTTCCCGCTCTACCGCCGTTCGGCCAACATGGCCTGCGTCTGGGCGGGCGAGGAATATCTGACGCTCCCCCGCCGCCGCACTCGCCGCGCTGGCGGGTCGACCTGCTGCGCGAGCAGGTGGCGACGGAGGACGGCGGAACGCGGTCGACACGGATCACGCCGGAGGGGTGACAGTCCGCCGACCCTCGCCTAGACCGGCCCGCGAACCACCGGGGGCCGCGCCCCCAAAGATCACCGGGGGCCGCGCCCCCGCAGACCGCCGGGGGCCGGGCCATGAAGATCGCCACTTTCAACGTCAACGGCATCAAGGCGCGCTACCTGACCGTCGCCGATTGGCTGCGCGAGGATGCGCCCGACGTGGCCGTCCTGCAGGAGATCAAGTCGGTGGACGAGGCCTTCCCCCGCGATCTGGCCGAAGACGCGGGGTATGAGATCCACACCCACGGGCAAAAGGGCTTCAACGGCGTGGCGATCCTGTCGAAGACGGCGGTGGAGGATGTCACGCGCGGCCTGCCGGGCGACGACGAGGACGAGCAGGCCCGCTATATCGAAGGCACGGTGATCGGCGACCGGGGCGCCGTCCGCATCTGCGGCCTCTACCTGCCCAACGGTAACCCGGCGCCGGGGCCGAAATACGACTACAAGCTCGCCTGGATGGCCCGGCTGGAGGTTCGCGCCCGGCAGCTTCTCGCCGAAGAGGTGCCGTTCCTGATGACCGGCGACTTCAACGTCATTCCCGACGATCGGGACGCCACGCGCCCCAAGGCCTGGGAGGACGACGCCCTTGGCCTGCCGCAGACGCGGGCGGCATGGCGCAGGCTGGTGAACCTGGGGCTGACCGACGCCTTCCGCGCGCGCACGCCGGCCGCCGGGCACTACAGCTTCTGGGACTATCAGGGCAATGCCTGGGACAGGAACGACGGCATCCGCATCGACCACTTCCTGCTGTCGCCCGCCGTGGCCGACGCGATGCGCGACTGCACCATCCAGACCGAGATGCGGGGCCGCGAAAAGCCGTCGGACCACGTACCCGTCTGGCTCGACCTCGACCTGTAAGGAGGCGTCATGCGCCACGTCCCCCTCGGCCGCGACGATACCGTCTCGGAGATCATGCTGGGCTCCATGACCTGGGGCAACCAGACGCCCGAGGCGGTGGCGCACGAACAGATCGCCATGGCGGTCGACGCGGGCGTCACCTGGCTCGACACGGCAGAGATGTATCCGGTACCGCCCCGGCCCGAGACCACGGGCATCACCGAGACCGTCATCGGCAACTGGATCGCGCAGGGCAACGCCGGCCGCATCCGCATCGCCACGAAACACTCGGGCGCGGGAAGCAAATCGCGGGACGGGGCGCCCATCACGCCGGACACGATCCCCGAGGCCATCGAAGGGTCGCTGGCCCGGCTGCAATCGGACCACATCGACCTCTACCAGTTCCACTGGCCCAATCGCGGCAGCTTCCAGTTCCGCCAGAACTGGACCTATCGGCCCGAAGGCGACCGCCCCGGCATCCTGCAGGACATGGCCGATTGCATCGGCGCGCTGGAGCGGCAGATCGACCGGGGCACGATCCGCGCCTTCGGCCTGTCCAACGAATCGACCTGGGGGATGGACCAGTGGCTGCGCCTGACGGCCGACGGCCCTGCCCGGCCACTGTCGATCCAGAACGAATATTCGCTGCTGCACCGCGCGGCCGACACCGACCTGGCCGAGATGATGGTGCATGAGCAGGTGACGCTGCTGGCCTTCTCGCCGCTCGCCACCGGCATCCTGACGGGCAAGTATCAGCGCGGCGCGGTGCCCGAAGGCTCCCGCCGGTCGATTACCGAGAACCTGGGCGGCCGGTGGTCAGACCGGGTGCAACCCGCCACGGCCGCCTATCTGGAGCTTGCGCGCACCCACGGGCTCGATCCCGTTCACATGGCGCTGGCCTGGATGCGGACGCGCCCCTTCGCCTGCTCGGCCATCCTCGGCGCCACGACCGCCGCGCAACTGGCACATGGGTTGAAGGCCGTGGACCTGACGTTGGCGGAGGAGGTCGTCGCGCAGATCGACGACCTCAACAAGGCGCACCCATTGCCCTATTGACGCCGTGCTATGTCAGGTCGAGCGCGGCCAGCCACCGCTTCACCCGCGCCTCGTTCACGCCCATGTCGGACTTTCCATAGCGCGACCGACTGTAGATCGTCAGGCGGCTGCCGTCGCCGTCGGGAACCGCGCGGACCGAGATCGCGTCGGGATAGCCCATGATGCGGGACCGCTGGACATAGGTGACGAAGCCCCCCTCCGGCGACCCGGCCAGCCGTTCCGTGCCATCCTCGGCCAGTGCAACCTCGTCCAACCGCGCCATGAGCGCACCGGGCAGCACGTCGGACCGGGCCGCCGGGCGATCGCCGCCATCGGCTACGAGATAGTCGTTCGGGTTGCCTGTCCGCTGCGCGGCCTCCGGGTCCACATGCCACTCCACGGGGTCCATGGGGGCGAGGCGGATGTATCCCAGTCCGGCAACGGCCAGACCTGCGACGGCGACGAGAAGGGTGCGTTTCATCATCCTCCGCATCTAAGCCGTCGGACCGGGCGAACAACCCGTCATTCCGCGACACGCAGGATCTGCAGGTCCGCCACGTTCGTTCCCGTTCCGCCCGTCATCAGCAGGTCGCCCGCCGCCGCCAGCGCCGGATGGCTGTCGTTGCGCGCGAGCATCGCCTCCACGTCCAACCCGGCGGCCGCGATCCGGCCAAGAGTGCCACCGTCGACCAGCGCCCCCGCCGCGTCCGTCGGCCCGTCGCGCCCGTCGGTGCCGCCGGACAGGAACGCCCATGGCCGGTCAAAGCCGTGCAAGGCCAGCGCGACCCGTAGCGCCAGTTCCTGATTGCGCCCGCCCCGCCCATCGCCGCGCAGGACCACCGTCGTCTCGCCACCCCAAAGGGTCGTGCCCGCGCCCGCCCGCGCGCGTGCCGCCACCATTGCCGCCGCCTCGGCCACGTCGCCCACCAGCGGCGCAGGGTCGAGTGTGGCGCCCGGCGCCGCCGCTCGCATCGCCTCGGCCGACAGGCGGTTCGATCCGATCAGGCGCGCGGTGCCCTGCGGCACCGGCCCCGCGTCGGGCCGGTCCAATGCCACGCGACAACTTTCCGGCATCCGGTCCCACAGCCCCGCCTCGTGCAGCAGGGCGCGCGCCTCGGCGGGCCCGCCGATGGGCGCCACGGTCGGCCCCGACGCAATGGCCGACAGGTCGTCTCCCACCACATCCGACAGGATCAGCGCGTCCACCGTCGCGGGCGCCGCGGCATGCGCCAGCCCGCCCCCCTTCAGGCGGCTCAGGTTCTGCCGCACCAAGTTCATCGCCCGGATGTCCAGCCCCGCCCCGAGCAGCAGGCGCGAGACCTCGGCCTTGTCGGCCAATGTCACTCCGGCGAAGGGCGCCACCGCCAGCGCCGATCCACCGCCCGAGATCAGCGCGAGACACCGTTGCCCGGCCGTCAGCGGCCGAACGGCCCGCAGCAGCGCCTCGCCCGCCGCGAGCGATCCGTCGTCGGGCACGGGATGACCCCCGATCATCACCCGCGTGCCCGGCAGGTCGGCCGGGTTCTCGGCATTCGTCACGACCGTGCAGGGCACCCCCGGAAACCGCGTCAGGGCGGCGCCGGCCATCGCGCCCGCCGCCTTGCCCAATGCCAATATCAGGTCAGGACGCGGCAAATCCCGCAACGCCGCCGCCGTGGCCGCTACAGGGTCGGCCCGGCGCATACCCGCCATGAAAATCGCGGTCAGGTCGCGTCGCATGTCAGTCATCGACTGCCCCGAAATTGCCCTTCGCCCTGACGGAGGCATAACGCGGATGCGACCGGCGCGCACGTCCGATCAAAGGGGGGGGGCGCCAAGTCGAAACCAGTTGAGAAAAGAGCTCTCACCATTCATTAGAAACGACTGCCGCTCTGCCGCTGTTGCGAGAGCCACGACATCTTCCTTGGAAAGAACCGATGGTGCGGGTGAAGGGACTCGAACCCCCACGCCTCGCGGCGCCAGAACCTAAATCTGGTGCGTCTACCAATTTCGCCACACCCGCATCGGCGGCGGCATAGCATCGTTCGGATGCTGCTGAAAGGGCCGCGAAGACTCCGCCGCCCTGCCCGCATTGCGCCGCAATTTAGCGCCATCCATATCGCATCGCCAGCCACAGAAAGGGGTCACTGCCATGACCGTCCAGCTACGCCGGAATGCCGAAGAACTTGCCCGTACCGACGCCGTTGCCGTGGCCCCGGCGACGTTCCGCGGTGGCCTTGCTGCCGGAACGCCGGTCCTGACCGCGCGGGGCCTCGTCGCGGTCGAGAACCTGCGCCGCGGTGACCGGATCGTCACCCGCGAACGGGGC
Organism: Jannaschia rubra; assembly: GCF_001403735.1. Classification (GTDB taxonomy): domain Bacteria; phylum Pseudomonadota; class Alphaproteobacteria; order Rhodobacterales; family Rhodobacteraceae; genus Jannaschia; species Jannaschia rubra. The sequence goes on along the minus strand of NZ_CXPG01000011.1, from coordinate 73,828 downwards.
CTCGCCGTCCTGCGCGCCGTGACCCGCCATCTGTCCGATACCGTCGTCGTCCGTGCCGACAGCCTGGGACAGGGCCGCCCCAGACGCGACACGACCCTCGCCGCCGACCAGCACGTCACCATCCGCGACTGGCGGGCCGAGGCGCTGTTCGATGCACCCTGCGCGCTCGTCCCCGTCGCGCGCCTGGCAGACGGCCGCCAGATCGCGGCGGCGGGCCGGGCGGAGGTCTGGCGCCTCGATTTCGGCAGCGCCCTCACCATCCAGGCAGACGGGCTGGAAGCACCCAGCGGGCGCACCGAAAGCCACGTCGTCGTGCCCGCCAGTCACGACTGACCCCGCGCTCCACCCGTCAGGGTGCGCAGCACCTGCGGCAGCATTTCGGGCAGGTCCTCGGCGATCAGGCCCGGCCCGAAGGCGCGTGCCGCCTCCGCATGCAGCCAGACCGCCGCCGACGCCGCGTCCACCGGGTCCAGCCCGCGCGCCAGCAACCCCGTCACCATCCCCGCCAACACGTCGCCCGTTCCGGCGGTGGCCAGCCACGGCACCGCCCTGTCGCCCGTGGCATCGTTGATCCAGGTGCGCCCATCCGCGCCCGCGATCACCGTCTCGGGGCCCTTGAAGACCACGGTGCAACCCGCGCGGGCGGCCGCTTCCCAGGTTGCATCCGCCTTGGGCATGTCGTCCAGCCGCTCGGCGATGTCGGGAAACAGACGCGCGAACTCGCCGCCGTGGGGCGTCAGGACGCATGCGTCGTGGAGCATGGCGAAGGGATCGTCGCATCCAGCAAGCACTGTCAGCGCGTCTGCGTCCAGAACCACCGACCGCCGCGCCGCGACCGCCGCGTCGACCAGCCCGCCGGCCCGCCCGTCCGTGCCGAGCCCCGGCCCAAGGCAGAGCGCGTTCAGCCGCCCGTCGCCCAGCATCTCCGCCAGTGCCTCGCCGTCTTCGCAGCGGCGCAGCATGATCGCCGTCAACTGTGCCGCGCATTCCATCATCGCCGACCCCGGAGCCGCGACCGTGACCAGACCCGCGCCGATCCGCAGCGCCCCCCGCGCCGACAGCCGCGCGGCGCCGGTGCGCCCCATCGCGCCGGACACGACGACGGCATGGCCCTCGTCGTACTTGTGACCGCCGCCTTTCCCCAAGGGCTGCAGATCGGCCGCCGACAGGGTCCGCGCCCCGGTCACAGGCCGATGTCCACGACGACCACCTTGCCGCAGCATTCCGGCCCCGCGCCGGTCAGGTGGCCGGGCTTCGGGCCGTGGAACGTGACGGTCAGGTCGGCCCCGGGGCGGAACGTCTGAAGCACCTCGCCCGTGTCCGACGCGAGGCCCGAGGGCACGTCGACGGCGACCAGAGGCGCGGCGCTATCCCTTGCGGAAGCCAGCACCGCGACCACCTCCTCCGGCAGCGCGCGGGTCTGGCCGATGCCGAACACCGCATCGACCCAGAGGTCGGTTTCAGGCGTGACCGCGTCCGTGCCGATCCGTCCGACCGGCGCGGTGGCCGCCCAGCGGTCGTGGTTGGCGCGTGCATCCGGCGGCAGCTTGTCGAGCGCGCCGAACAGGTGAACCGTCACGTCGCAACCGCCGTCGCGCAGCAGCCGCGCGATGACGAAACCGTCGCCCCCGTTGTTACCCGGCCCGCAGAGCACCGTGGCGCGGCCGAGGCCGGGCCAACGCTCGCGTATCGCATCGACCGCACCCCGACCTGCACGCTCCATCAACTCCGATCCGGTCACGGCACCGGAGCCGATGGCGGCCCGCTCCAGCGCGCGCATCTCGTCGGCGGTCAGGGGGGCGGGGGTCATCGGTTTCTCCGTTGCACAAAAAAGCGGCATGTTGCCTGATTTGTCGGCATCGGACCCGAAATCAACCCCGGCATGCGGCCTCGGAGGCGCCCGCCGGTGGACCCCCCGCACGGCGCCTGCCATGCCCTGCCCGACACAAGGGCGGGGACGAACGCGATGAAGAAGATCGAAGCCATCATCAAGCCTTTCAAGCTGGACGAGGTGAAGGAGGCCCTGCAGGACATCGGCATCCAGGGCCTGTCCGTGACCGAGGTCAAGGGCTTCGGGCGCCAGAAGGGGCACACGGAACTTTACCGCGGCGCCGAATACGTCGTCGATTTCCTGCCCAAGGTGAAGATCGAGGTGGTGCTGTCCGATGACATGGTAGATTCGGCGATCGAGGCCATCGTCGAGGCCGCCCGCACCGACAAGATCGGCGACGGCAAGATCTTCGTAACCCCCGTCGAACAGGTCATCCGCATCCGCACCGGCGAGACCGGCACGGACGCCATCTGAACCCCATCCTGCACAACCAAGGAACATCCCATGAGCACGGACAAGGTCCTCAAACTGATCAAGGACGAGGAGGCCGACTACGTCGACATCCGCTTCACCGACCCGCTGGGCAAGTTGCAGCACGTCACCTTGGTGTCCGACCTGGTCGACGAGGAATTCCTGGAGGAAGGCTTCATGTTCGACGGCTCGTCCATCGCCGGATGGAAGTCGATCGACCAGTCCGACATGAAGCTGATGCCCGATACCGAAAGCGTCTACGTCGACCCGTTCTATGCCGAAAAAACGATCTGCATCCACTGCAACGTGGTCGAGCCCGACACCGGCGTCCCCTATGAGCGCGACCCCCGCGGCACCGCCACCAAGTGCGAGGCCTACCTCAAGGCGTCTGGCATCGGCGATACGTCCTATTTCGGGCCGGAGGCGGAATTCTTCCTGTTCGACGACGTGCGGTTCTCGAACACCATGAACAAGGTCTCGTTCGAGGTCGATGCCGCCGACGGCGCCTGGAACTCGGACACCGAATACGAGATGGGCAACATGGGCCACCGGCCGGGCGTCAAGGGCGGCTATTTCCCCGTGAACCCGACCGATTCCGCCCAGGACCTGCGCGGCGAAATGCTGTCGACCATGAAGCGCATGGGCATCCGCGTCGACAAGCACCACCACGAGGTCGGCTCCTGCCAGCATGAGCTTGGGATGATCTTCGGCGGGCTGGTCGAGCAGGCCGACAACATGCAGAAATACAAGTACGTGATCCACAACGTGGCCCACGCCTACGGCAAGTCCGCAACCTTCATGCCCAAGCCCATCGCGGGCGACAACGGGTCGGGGATGCACGTCAACATGTCGATCTGGAAGGACGGCAAGCCCCTGTTCGCGGGCGACCAATACGCCGACCTGTCCATGGAGGCGCTGTATTTCATCGGCGGCATCCTCAAGCATGCCAAGGCGCTCAACGCCTTCACCAACCCCTCGACCAACAGCTACAAGCGGCTGATTCCGGGGTTCGAGGCGCCGGTCCTGCGCGCCTATTCCGCGCGCAACCGCTCCGGCTGCATCCGCATCCCATGGACCGAAAGCCCCAAGGCCAAGCGCGTCGAGGCCCGGTTCCCCGATCCGGCAGCCAACCCCTATCTGTGCTTTGCCGCGCTGATGATGGCCGGCCTAGAGGGGATCAAGAACAAGACCCATCCGGGCGAGCCGTCCGACAAGGACCTCTACGACCTTCCGCCGGAGGAGCTTGCCTCCATCCCCACCGTCTGCGGATCGCTGCGCGAGGCGCTCGAGGAGCTGGAAAAGGACAACGAGTTCCTTCTGGCCGGCGACGTCTTCACCCGCGACCAGATCGACGGCTACCTGCGGCTGAAGTGGAAAGAGGTCTATGCCTACGAACACACGCCACATCCGGTCGAATACCAGATGTATTATTCCTGCTGACGGGAAAGACGGGGCGGCCTTCGGGGGCCGCCCTTATTCGTTTCACGGTTACGTGAACTTCGCCATGCACCACGTTGTTCAGGAAGGACTTACCTTCCTTCAAGTCTTCAACTGCTCCCCCTTCGGGTCGTACATCGGCGCGAAGGACGCCTCCGCCGCCACCCTCCGTCCTGCGACTTCGACCGACCAGTCCGACCCGAGCAGATCGGCGACGCTCTCGTCCGCGCAGGGCACATAGCCCAATCCCATCGCCCCACCCGGATGGTGGCCATGAGCGCCCGAGGCGACGTGGCCGACGATGCGGCCGTCGCGCAGGATCGGCTCGTTATGATACAACATCACACGCGGCTAGCGCAGGCGGAACTGCAGCATCCGCCGCGTCAGCCCCTCCTCCCGCTTTCGCAGGACGGCGTCCCGGCCGATGAAATCCGCGGGCGTGCCGGTCTTGACGGCAAAGCCCAGCCCCGCCTCTATCTCGCGCGCGGTGCCGAAGGGGAAGGCCTCGGTGCTAAAGTCGCCGGGGCTGATTGCGCGCATCACCTCGCGCGATTTCGGCCCCATGACTGCCAGCACCGCTTCGCCCGCCGTCACATCAGTGATGACCACGTTCGCGTCGCCCAGATGGCGCCGCAGCCAGGCGTCGTCCTTGACGCGCATCGCGGCCGGCGTGACCATCAGCCAAGCCGTCTCGGAGAGGCGGGTGACGGTCACGTCCGCCTCGACGCCGGCGCGGGAATTGAGCATCTGGATATAGACGATCCGGCCCACGTCCACGGACATATCGCCGCCCTAGACGCGGTTGAGGAACGCCTCGTCATCCCGCCCCTCGATCCGCAGCTTGCCGAAGGACGACATGTCGTAGAAGCCCGCACCGCCCCGGATCAGCGCATGCTCGTGCGCCGCGTTCGCGAACCGGTTCTGCGGCCCCCAGTCCCATGAATATTCCCGCGCCTCGCCCGGGAAGGCGAACCAGTTGGCCCGCTCCCACCCCGCCAGTTCGCAGAAGACCGCGCCCATCGCGTCGAGCTGCGCGTGGAACGGCGAACGGCGGACGCCCCGCGCAGTGGCCTTCTGCCGGAACGGCCAGTGGTCCGCATAGAGCAGGCCCAGCGTCTCGGTCGCGCGTTCGCGCAGATAGCGCCGGTTGCGCTGGAACGGCTGGATGCGTGCGATATCCATGTCGCCCAGATCGAATGGCGCCTCGCCATCCTCCATCCACTGCGCCTGCGCTATGCCCGCCCCGCCCGCCGACTGGATGCCGACCGAGTTGAACCCGGCCGCGATCCAGACGTTCGGGAACTCGGGCGCAGGACCTGAGTTGTAGGCGTCGTCGGGGGTAAAGCTTTCGGGGCCGCTAAAGAATGTGTGTATCCCCGCGTCGGCCAGTATGGGCAGGCGGTTGATCGTGGCCTTCAGGATCGGCTCGAAACGGTCGAAGTGGGGGGGGAACGCATCGAACACGAAGCTTTCGTGGATGCCGGCCATGCTCCAGGACTTGGCCCGCGGCCCGAACGCGCCGAGCAGGATCTTGCCTGCATCCTTCTTGTAACAGGCGCATTCGTCCGGCACCCGCAGCACCGGCAGGAGGGCCAGATCGGGAATGGTCTCGGTCACGTTGTAGAAATGTTCTTAAGCGTGCAGCGGCCCGTTCACCCCCGCTGTCCGCCCCACGCCATGCGCCCACATGCCCGCGCAGTTGACCACATTCTCCGCCGCGATGGTGCCCATGGTGACGTCGTCGGTCACATAGCGGCCCCCGCTGTCGCGCGCCTTCGGCCAGCGCGTGCGCGATGTTTCCCGGATCGCCCTGCCGGTCGCCCGGCGGCCAGGCGCCCAAGACGACGCCGTCGGGGTTGATGGTGGGGTATTTCTCGACCACCTCGGCCGGCGACAGATCTTCCACCTCCACCCCGAAGGCGCGGGCCATGGAAGCGCCGCGCAGCAGCTCCTCCTGCCGCGCCGCGGTCAGGGCGACGGACATCGATCCGGCGCGGCGCAGGCCGGTGGCGACGCCCGTCTCCTCCCCCAGCCTCGCGTAAAGGTCGGCGCTGTATTTCGCGAGCCGCGTCATCCGGGTCGAGGCGCGCAACTGCGCGATCAGCGCGGCCGCATGCCATGTCGTGCCCGAGGTCAGGCGCTTGCGTTCCAGCAGCACCACATCGGTCCAGCCAAACTTCGTCAGGTGGTAGGCGACGGAACAGCCGATGACGCCGCCGCCGATGACGACGGCACGGGCCCGGAACGGAAGGGTCATGCGCGCATCCTTTCGTTGGCGGGATCATAGAGCGGCGCGTCGCCGTGGACGCGGGCGGGGATGCGGCGGCCGAAGACCTCGCCCTCCACCTCCGTGCCGGGCGGCGCGCCCGCGCAGGACAGTATGACCATGGCGACGGGCTTGCCGATGCGGTGGCCGAAGGCGGTCGACGTCACCTCGTCCACCAGGCGGCCGCCCAGCGAGACGGGGCGACATGGGGTGCGGGTCATATCCGCAGTCGTCCAGTTTCAGAATGGTCAGGGCACGGTCGGGTGCTGCGCCGGGATCAGACGTGAACCGTTCCGCGCCCACCTCGCGCAGGGTATAGGGGGGCGAGAGGTCGCTGCCCCAAGCGGGATGGCCCTTTTCGATCCGCATGGAATCGAGCGCCCACATGCCGAAGGGCGTGGCGTCGATCGTTTCATGTATCGCCTGAAGATCGTCCCGCAACACATGGATTTCCCGGCCGAACTCTCCGGAAAACCGACTCGGTTCCGTCGCGCCCGGCGCCCGGCGGCACGCGTGTCCTGCACCGACAGCCAGGGTAGCGTCAGGTCGACGTCGGTAACGGCTGCCAAGACGTCGCGGAACATGGGGCCGGTGAGAAGAAGGCAGGCAATGTCCTCGGTCCGGTCTGCGAGGGTCAGGCCGGGGGGCAGGTCGCGCAGCAGAAGTCGCGGTCGTAGCAGCGGACGACGGCTGCGGTGATGAGGATGAAGGTGTCGTGGCCTGTGCGCGCGACGGACATCTCGGTGGCGAACCGGCCCGTCGGCCCTTTAAGGTAGGCAAGCGTCATGCGGCCCACGCTCGGCAGGCGCCCGGCGATCCGCCCCCCAGCCACGTCGCAGCGTCCGGCCCCGACAGGTCGAACCGTGCGAACCCGGACAGGTCCAGCACGCCGCACGCCGTCTGCATGGCAGCCACTTCTTCGGCCCCCCACGTGTGCCACGGACCGTTCTGCGCCCCTGTCTGCGTCGCGTCGAACCCGGTATCGTCGCCCGGTTTCGCGAACCATGTGGCGCGCTCCCCGCCGCCGTAGCTTCCCATGACGGCGCCCTGTTCCAGAAGTCGGTCATGCAGCGGCGACACCGGCGCCCCGCCCCCGCGGGCCAACACACGTGCGGGGAATGCATCGCGTATCCGTGGCCGTAGACCTCTCCGGCCTTCACGCGCGCGTTGGTGGGGTAGGAGCCATAGACGCCGACGCGGCAGGGGTCCACGTTCCGGCAATCCCACTCGATCGCGCCATTTGTCATCCAGTCGGCCAACACCTTGCCCGCGCCGCCGGTCTGCGCGATGCCGAAGGTGAAGACGTTGGCGTCGAAGGCCCCCGGCCCCCCCCCCCGGCATCGGTCCGATCAGGGGCAGGCCGTCGGGGGTCTGGGGAATGGGGCCGTTGATGACGCCGGCGGTTGCAAGCGGTGGCATCCGTTCCATCGCGTCGGCGATGTAGTCCTCCAGCCGGTCGAGGTCGTCGCGCCAGAGATGGAAGCTGAAATCGTCCGGCATGTCGCCCGCTGTCCATTCGGACGGGCAGGTCCGCTCATAGGGGCCGAGGTTCAGGCCCGTCTTTTCCTGCCGCAGGTGATAGCTCACGTCGGGGTCGCGGATCATCGGCAGCTTCTGCCCGTGTTCGGCGGTCCGGGCGGCGATCTCCGCGATAGGTTCGACCAGCGGATACTGGTGCGACATGACTGCCATGAGCAGGGGCAGGGGCGGCCGGCCGTGGGGGGCGAACCATTCGGCGACGCGGGCGGCATAGTATCCGGCGGCGTTCACCATGACGTCGCAGGCGATGTCGCCCCGATCAGCGTGGACGACCCAGCCTTCCCCCGTCGCGCGTCATGCCGGTCGCCGAGGTGTGGCGCAGGATGCGGGCGCCCAGTTCGCGCGCGCCCTTCGCCAAAACCTGCGTCGACTGCGCGGAGTCGATGTCGCCATCCTTCGGGTCTCAGAAACCGACAGGCAGGTCGTGGGCTTTCGCAGAGGGGATTTGCGCGCGGATGTCGTCGGGCGCAACCATCGACGGGCGCAGGCCCTGCATCGCACCGATGGTGCATACATGCTCGAACTCCTGCGTGCGCTCGGGCGTCTGGGCCAGGCGAATGGCAACGGTGACGTGGTAGTCGATTGGATGATCCACAGCCTCCGCCTGCCCGCCGGAGAGCGCCATGGAATACCGCTGGATGTTCATGATGGCCCAGCTTGCCGCGAAGTTGGGGCAATCGGCTGCGCCAGGTGACAGAGGGAGGAGACGCCCACTGCGCCGCCCGCGATGATGACGACCCATGCCTTCGCCGGGAAGGACTTGTCCGTTGGGATCATGTCGGATGCTCGCTCGTTCGGCCGCAGATGGCCGCACGCGCGGCCGGTTCAGTCGCGGGCGGTGCGGTCTGGCGGGGTATCCACGGCATCCATCGGCGCCACGGCCACCGACATGGCGACCCGGTCGCCGATGGGGGGTGCTGCGGCGGGGATATGCGCGGTTTAGGTCAAGCGAATGCCTCCGGCGCGGAGCGTGGCCGCGTTGCGGTGGCCGATCAAGCCCGCGCGTCGATCAGGCCACAGGAGAATGCGCGACGGCAAGTTCGGATGCCTTGCCGGTTGGAAAAGCCGCGCCGCTTCGCTAGGCCGAGGGAACGGAGGCGCCATGACCGACATCCTGATCCTGAACGGCCCCAACCTGAACCTTCTGGGCCAGCGCGAGCCGCATCTCTACGGCTCCGAGACGCTGGCGGATGTGGAGGCGTCGTGCCGTGCGCTGGACCTGGGCAACCTGACGTTTCGGCAGTCGAACCACGAAGGCCAGCTGATCGACTGGATACAGGAGGCGCGGGGCACGGTGGACGCCATCGTCATCAACCCCGGTGCCTATTCGCACACCTCCGTTGCCATTCTCGACGCGCTCAACGCCTTCGAGGGTAAGGTGGTGGAGGTGCATATCTCGAACATCCACCGGCGCGAGGCGTTCCGTCACCACTCCTTCGTCAGCGCCCGCGCCGAGGCGGTGATCGCGGGGCTGGGGACGGAAGGTTATCGCGCCGCCCTTCGCTGGATCGCCGGCACAGATGACTGAGAGAATGGAAGCGCTGGCCCGTAGGGTCGCCGCGCTGCCGCCGGGGCGGCGGCTGGTGGCATTGGCCGGGCCGCCCGCGTCGGGCAAGTCCACGCTGGCCACGCGACTGGCCGATGCGATCCGCGCGGCGGGACGGTCGGCGCAGGTTGTGCCGATGGACGGCTTCCACCTGGACAACGCGGTGCTGGACGCGCGCGGCCTGCGCCACCGGAAGGGCGCGCCCGCGACCTTCGATGTGGGAGGGCTTGCCGCACTGCTCCGCACGGTCCGGGCGGGCGGCGACGTGGCCTTTCCGATCTTCGACCGGGCCGCCGATGCCGTGGTGCCGGACGGCGGGTGCCTGACGGCGGAAATCGCGGTGGTCGAGGGGAACTACCTGTTGCTCGACGAAGATCCCTGGCGGGCGCTCGCGCCGATGTGGGACATGACGATCGCGCTTCAGGTGCCGGAGGAGGTGCTGCGCGACCGGCTGATCGCGCGGTGGCTGGACCACGGCCTTGCACCCGACGCGGCGCGGGCAAGGGCCGAAGAAAACGACCTGCCCAATGCGCGCCGCGTGATGTCCGGGTCGGTCCCGGCGGAGGTGACGCTGCGCTGAAGCGCTCCGTACGCGACGAACCGATCGGTTGACCTTCGGCCCCGATGCTGCGCCTCTCGCCCGCGACCCGAGGAAGACCCATGCGCCACGCCCTGACCGCTCTGCCCCCGCCCGACGGACTGCCGTTCGACGACGTGATCGACGTCCGCGCCCCCGCCGAATACGCCGAGGACCACATCCCCGGCGCGATCAACCTGCCAGCGCTGAGCGATGCGGAACGCGCCGAAGTCGGCACCGTCTATGTGCGGCAGGACAGGTTCCTCGCCCGCAAGATGGGCGCCGCGATGGTCGCGCGAAACGTCGCCGGGCATCTGGAGGGCGCGCTGGCCGATCGTGACGGCGGCTGGCGACCGCTGGTCTATTGCTGGCGCGGGGGGCAACGGTCGGGGTCTTTCGCCACGATCCTCGAGCAGATTGGCTGGCGCGTCGAAGTGCTGGATGGCGGGTATCGCAGCTATCGCAGGCTGGTGGTGGACCGACTGTATCATCGGCCGCTGGGCGCGCGGGTGGTGCTGATCGACGGCGGCACCGGATCGGGCAAGACGCAGCTTCTGCCGCATCTGGCGCGGCTGGGGGCGCAGGTCATCGACCTGGAGGGGCTGGCCGAGCATCGGGGGTCGAACTTCGGTGGCTGGGCCGGAGGGCAACCCTCGCAGAAGATGTTCGAGTCGCGGCTTGCGCAGGCCATCGGCACGCTCGACCCCGCCCGCCCGCTGTTCCTGGAGGCCGAGAGCAACGCCATCGGAAAGGTGCTGCTGCCGCCCGCGATCTGGTCGGCCATGGGCACGGCGCGCGTGATCCGCATGGAGGTGCCCGTCGCGGCCCGTGCCCGCTTCCTGACGACGGCCTATCCCGACCTGACCGACGATGCCGACCGCCTGCGCGCGCGGATCGAGCGGTTGCGCCCCTATCATCCCCGCGACCGCATCGAAGGTTGGCACGAGATGGCGCGTGCGGGGCGGTTCGTGGATCTCGCCGCATCGCTGATCGCGGACCACTACGATCCGCGCTACGCCAGCCCCGCCCGGACCGCACGGCAGGTCACGGGCACGGTCGCCCTTTCCGGCCTGACCGACGCCGACCTGGCCCGCGCGGCGGAACGGGTGATGGCGATGCTGGGCTAGACGCAGGCGATGCCGGGCGGGCCGTCGGTGAAGGTGCCGATGCGGGCGGCATCGTGGCCCGCCGCCCGAAGCTCCGCCACCAGCGCATCGGCCCGGTCTGCGGGCACGGCGGCGAGCAGGCCCCCCGCCGTCTGCGGATCGTGCAGCAGGTCGAGCCGTGCGCCTGCGCCCCCGGTCACCCGCGCTGCGCGGCGATTGGCGGGAAACAGCGTCGAAGCGTGGCCCGAGGCAGCCAGATCCTCCGCCCCCGCATAGACGGGCACAGCGGCGAGGATCAGGTCGGCGCCTACTCCGCTCGCCCGGCAGATCGCGCTGAGGTGTCCGGCCAGCCCGAAGCCCGTCACGTCGGTCATGGCCCGCGCATCCGACAGGATCGCCGCCGCATCGCCCTGCGGGGTGGACATGCGATTCAGCATCGCCACGACGTCCGCCCCCCGAGCCTTCCCAGCCATTTCGGCGGCAAGGATGACGCCAGTGCCGATGGGCCGGGTCAGGACGATGGCGTCGCCCGGCTGCGCGCCGCCGTGGCCGATGGGGGTGCCGTCGTGCAGGCCGGTGACGGTGAAGCCGATGGTCGTCTCGGCCCCCATGGTCGAATGGCCGCCGACGATTTCCGCCCCGGCGGCGGACATGACTTCGGCCGCGACGGCCATCGCCTCGGTCAGGGTGCGGGCCTGCAGGTCTTCGGACATGCGGGGCAGGATGATGCTGGCCAGCGCCGCCTGCGGCCGCGCGCCCATGGCCCAGACGTCGCCCAGCGCGTGGACGGCCGCGATCCGCACCATCAGCGCCGTATCCGGGGTGAAGGCGCGCAGGTGGTCGGTGGTGATGACCTGCCGCCCACCGCCCGGCTGCGCCAGCACAGCCGCGTCGTCGCCCGGCCGCGACAGCACGTCGTCGCGCACATTGGACGGCAACGCCGTCAGCGCGGCGGCCAGCGCGTCGCCCCCGATCTTGGACCCGCAGCCCGAGCATAGCGGCTTCGTCCCCGCATCCCCGCCCGACACCCGCAGGCGCGGCAGGGCCGGCGCGGCCATGGTGGGCAGGTCGGTAAGCTTGCCCATGAACTTGCGGTCGATGCGGTCCTTCCACCGCCAGAGCCATTCCCCCGACAGGGCCAGCCCGCCCCGCTGCGCCAGTGCCGCCTTGCCGCCCAGCGACACGAGCTTGAGGTAGTGCTTCTGCGGCCGGAACGCGCGCATCGCGCCGCCGGTCAGGGCCGCGCGCAGGTTGTGGTGCAGGATCGGAGCCTCGCGCACGGCAAAGACGCCCGCCTTGGGGCGCGGAGCGTGGGTCAGGTGGGCGCAGTCGCCCGCCGCGAACAGGTCGTCCCGCCCCTCGACCGCCAGCGTCGGCCCGACGCGGATGAACCCGTCCTCCAGCGGCAGGCCGGTGCCCGTGAGCCAGCCGTGGGGCCACGCGCCTGCCGCGCCGACGATTAAAGCGGCAGGGATGCGTTCGCCGCCGTCGAGCGTCACGTCCTCGGGACCGACCCGCGCGACCGAGACGCCGGTCCGCAGGGTCACGCCCAGGCCCGCCATCGCGCGGTCCAGCAGGGCCTGCGCGCGGTCGCCGGTGCCGGTGGGCACCGGCGCCGCCTCAAGCACCGTCACCTGCGGATCGGCGCCGTCGGAGCGAAGCGCATGCGCCATGGCCATCGCCAGTTCCTGCCCCGCGATGCCGCCGCCGATCACGGCGACCCGCGGCGGGCGAGCACCCTGGCGGACCGCCTCACGGAAGGCACGCCAGGACCGGGCGTAGACATCCAGCGGCTTGGCCCCCACGGCGTTTTCGGCGAAGCCCGGAACCTCGGGCATCTGCGCCGTGATGCCCACGTCAATGGACGCTACGTCATAGGCAACGGGCGGCCGTCCCGGTACCGTGACCAGCCGCGCATGCAGGTCGATGCCGCTCGCCGCGCCGTCGATCAGCCGCGCGCCTGCAAACCGCGCCAGCCGCAGGAGGTCGATGTCGAGCTCCTCCCGCGTGTAATGGCCCGCCACATGCCCCGGGAGCATGCCGGTGTAGGGCGCCGTCGGACCGGGGTTGATGACGCTGATCCGCGCGCCGGGCAGCGGGTCCATCCCCCATTTCCGCAGGACGAGCGCATGGGCATGTCCGCCCCCGATGAGGACGAGGTCGCGGGTCAGGGGGATGTCGGCCTGCATCTTCGGTCCCTTTCATCGGACGCGCCCTGCATCCGCAATCCGGCCGGCGACGTCAAACCCCCGCGGTCACGCGCCCGCGCGGCGGGCGGCGATGGCCTGACCCGCCGCCACGCCCGACGACCACGCCCATTGGAAGTTGTAGCCGCCGAGCCAACCGGTCACGTCTACCGCCTCGCCGATGGCATAGAGGCCGGGGACGCTTCGCGCCTCCATCGTTCGTGACGACAGGGCGGCGGTGTCGATGCCGCCTGCCGTGACCTCGGCCTTGGCATAGCCTTCCGTGCCCGTGGGGTGGAATGTCAGGTCGGTCAGAACCCCGGCCACGCGGTCGAGGTCCGCGTCGGAGGCGTTGCCCATCTCGGTCGCCAGCGCGATCCGCGCGGCCAGCGCATCGGCCAGTCGCCGGGGCAGATGCTCGGCCAGCGCCGACTTGAGCTGTGCGCGCGGCATCCGGCGGCGGGCGTCGCGCAGAAGGCCCGCTGCACCGGGCAGAAGGTTCAGCGACACGGGCTGACCCGGCGACCAATAGGACGAGACCTGCAGGATCGACGGGCCGGACAGGCCGCGATGGGTAAAAAGCGCTGCCTCCTCGAATGCGACGCCGCCGGCGCGGGCCACCGCCGGGCAGGACACGCCCGCGATGTCGCGGAAGGCCGCGTCGCCCTCGCCCAGCGTCATCGGCACGAGGGCGGGGCGGGGGGTCACCAGCGGCAGGCCGAACTGCGCGGCGATGTCATAGGCGAGGCCCGTGGCGCCCATCTTGGGGATGGACGGCCCGCCGGTCGCGATCACGAGGTTCGGCGCGGCCGCACCTGCCACGCGGAACAGACCGTCGCCCTGTTCGATGGGGCCGGGCGTGGTGGACAGCCGGACCTCGACCCCGCCCGCCGCGCATTCCGCCATGAGCATTGCCACCACTTGCCGGGCCGAGCCGTCGCAGAAAAGCTGCCCCAGCGTCTTTTCGTGCCAGGCAATGCGGTGGCGTTCGATCAGGACCAGGAAATCCCACTGGGTATAGCGGCTGAGCGCGGATTTTGCGAAATGCGGGTTGTCGGACAGGAACCTGTCGGCCTCCGTCCCGGTGTTGGTGAAGTTGCAGCGCCCGCCGCCCGAGATCAGGATCTTCTTGCCCGGCCGGTCCGCGTGGTCGATCACCAGAACCCGCGCCCCCGCCTGCCCTGCGGTGGCGGCCGCCATCAGGCCCGCGCCGCCCGCGCCGAGGATGATCGCGTCGTAGTTCATGCGGGCCTTTCGGGTGCCTGGTTCCGCCAAGGGTTCTAGGTCGCCCCGGCGCCGGTCGCAATCGCCCGCCAATGCCGCACAACCGTCTGTGCATTCCCGTAGGCAGACAGCGCGTCTGGATCGGCGTAGCAAGGCCGGATGGCCACCCTGACCGACCCCCCGTCGCTGCGCCCCGTCCGCAGCCCGCCGCATATCCTGACGCTGGTGGCGCTGGTGGGGGTGTCGACCCTGTCGATGAACCTGTTCCTGCCGTCGCTGCCGGCGATGGCGGCCCATTTCTCGACCACCGATGCGATCATGGGCCTGTCGGTCGGGCTGTATCTGGCGGTCAACGCCGTGCTGCAACTGTTCGTGGGGCCGGTGTCGGACCGCTATGGCCGACGCCCGGTGATCCTGACGGGGCTGGTGCTGTTCATGCTGGCGACGCTGGGGTGTCTCTGGGCGCCGACCATCGGCATCTTCCTCGCCTTCCGCATGGCGCAGGCCTTCGTCGTGGCGGCGATGGTGCTGTCGCGGGCGGTGGTGCGCGACCTCTATCCGCAGGACAAGGCGGCGTCGATGCTGGGCTATGTCACCATGGGCATGTCCGTGGTGCCGATGCTCGCGCCCTACGTGGGCGGGGTGCTGGAGACGTCCTTCGGGTGGAAGGCCAACTTCTGGCTCCTGCTGGCGGCGGGCGCCGGACTGTGGCTGCTCACGTGGCGCGACCTGGGCGAGACGGCGCCGCGATCCACCGCGAGCCTGTTCGCGCAGGTCCGGCAGTATCCGGCGCTCCTGACCTCGCGCCGGTTCTGGGGTTACTGCGCGGCCTCGGCCTTCGCGTCGGGATCGTTCTTCGCCTACCTGGGCGGAGCGCCCTTCGTCGGGCGACAGGTCTTCGGCATGTCGCCCGAGACACTGGGCCTGTTCTTCGGCGCGCCGGCGGTCGGCTACATGATCGGCAACGGCATCTCGGGTCGGTATTCGGCGATCTACGGGATCGACCGGATGATCGTGACGGGATGCCTGGGTCAGGCCGGGGGGCTGGTGGCGCTGGCCTTGCTGACGGCGAGCGGGTTCACGTCGCATTGGGTGTTCTTCGGCTTCATGACGTTCCTCGGGCTCGGCAACGGGTTGGTCGTGCCCAATGCGACGGCCGGGATGCTTTCGGTCCGACCCCATCTGGCGGGGACGGCATCGGGGCTGGGCGGGGCGATGATGCTGGGCGTCGGCGCGGCGATGTCGGTGATTGCGGCCTGGTTGACGCAGGCCGCATCCGGGACGCTGCCGCTTCTGCTGCTGATGGTGGCGTCGGGGATGTGCGGTCTGGCCGCGATCGTCCTGACCATCCGGCGCAACCGGCAGGTCGCATCGGGTTCCGGCTTGTGAACACGCCACTCCATCTGCCATGACTGTCGCGACAGGACGAGGGGGAGAGCCGGGATGGAACTGACGGGAACGCGCATCATCGCCGCGCCGCGCGACGTGGTCTGGGCGCGGCTGAACGACGCCGACACCCTGCGCGCCTGCATCCCCGGATGCTCGGAGTTGACCGGCAACCCGGACGACGGGTTCGAGGCGGTGGTGACGCAGAAGGTCGGGCCGGTGAAGGCCACCTTCAAAGGGGCCGTCGTGGTAACGGATGCGCGGCCGCCCGAAAGCTATCGCATCTCGGGCGAAGGCAAGGGCGGCGTGGCGGGTTTCGCCAAGGGCGGCGCCAACGTCACCCTGGCCGAGGTCGAGGAGGGGACGGAGCTCAGCTATGCCGTCGATGCCAAGGTGGGCGGCAAGATCGCGCAGTTGGGCTCCCGCCTGATCGACAGCTTTTCGGCGAAGATGGCGGATACGTTCTTCGAGAACTTCAAGACGCAGGTGGAAGGCGGGGGCGGCGACGAAACCGCGTGAACGTCGCGCCGTAACCTGTTGGCTTTCCTACCCGCGGGCCGCGCGCCAGCCGGCGGCGCGGGCCTCCGTCTCGGAACAGAACCAGCGCTCGCCCCGGCCTTCGTCGATGCGCGTCCGGTCATAGGACCGACTGCCCGGCAAGTGATAAATGCGGCCGTTGTCGCTGATGTTTCCCTTGATGGCACAGTCGCCGTGGGGCGCGGGTGCCGTCTTGGCTGCGTTGCGGGCACGTCCCTCGGCCCGCCAGACGGCTGGGTCCACCATGTCGTAGGCCCAGAGGCCGCGCGACAGCAGGACGGCCTCCTTCTGCTGTTCGAAATACCTCGGGTCGTCGCGGTAGACGCGCGCGATGCCAAGGTGCACGAGTTCGGCGTTGATGTCGCGACCCTCGACCGAGCAGATGGCCAGGGCGCGGCCATAGACGTCGGTCTGGTGCACTTGGCAGCTCGCCTGTCGACCGTGATACAGACGCCGCGCCGCCTCCGTCGCCATGGCGCCGCAGGGCAGGACGGCATTGCCATCACTGCAGGTCTGGTCGGCTTCGGCGGCGTCGATGCCCAACAGGCGGATGGTCGCGGGGGCGCCGATGTCGATGGTATCGGCGTCGATGACGCGGACCGTCCCCGCCAGCGTCTGCGCCGCAACGGGAGCGGCGAGCATCGCCAGCAGAAGTGAACAAAGTCTGAACATGCCCATGGAATGCCGCAGGAATCGGCCCCGGACAAGTCAGAAGTTAAAATATCGTTAATGCAGCCCTATCCTTTCGTGGCCGGCGACGGCGGGGTGATGCGCCGTTTCAGCCGCGCCTCGCGCCAGGCGATGAAGCTGACCGACGCGATGATGATGAGGGCGCCGACCATGACCCAGAGGTCCGGCGACTCGTCGAAGACCGCCCAGCCGAGCAGCACGGCCCAGACCATCTGGAGGAACGTCACCGGCTGCGTGATCGACACGGGTGCCGCCGCGAAGGCGCGCGTCATCGAATAGTGGCCCGCCGTGGCGAAGGCCGCGACGAGGAACATCCACGCCACCTGCGTCGTCGTCGGCGTGACCCAGACCACAAAGGCGAAGGGCGCGAGGCCCAGCGTCACAGTCAGCGAGAGCATCCCCACGACCATCGTCGCCGAATTGCGATCCGACAGCGGCTTGGCCAGAAGATAGGACCCCCCGAACAGGATCGCGGTCACGATCATGGCGATGTGCCCCGGTTCGACCTCGCGGAAGCCGGGCCGCAGGATGACGACCGTGCCCAGAAGTGCCACGATCACCGCGCCGATGCGGCGCAGGGCCAGAGGCTCGCCCAGGAAAATGGCGGCGCCGATGGTGACGTAGACGGGGTTGAGGTAGTTCATCGCCGTGACCTCGGCGATGGGGATCTGGGTCATGGCAAAGAACCAGAGCATGACGCCCAAGGCGTGCAGCAGGCCACGTGCCGCGAACATCCCCACGTCGCGGACCGGCAGGCGCGTGGCGAACAGCGTCCGGGCGACCGGCAGCAGGAACACGAGCCCCAGCAGATAGCGCAGGAAGGCGGCTTCGGCGGCCGGCAGGCCTTGGGCGGAATATTTGACCCCTGCCGTGACGGCGATGAAGCACAGACCGGTCAGGATCATCCACATGATGCCCTGCAACGGGCGGGAGGGCGGTGTCATGCCTTTCCATGGGCCGGGGCGGGGGCATCCGCAAGGTCCTTAGCCAGAAACCAGCTTTGCGGCGATGGCCCACATGACCGCGGCGATCACGGCATCGAGCACCCGCCACGCCGCCGGGCGGGCGAACACGGGGCGCAGCAAGGCCGCGCCGTAGCCGAGCGCGAAGAAGAACACGAAGGAGGCCGTCACCGCCCCCGCCCCGAACAGGACGGGCGACGCGGCCTGCGTCGAGATGGAGCCAAGCAGAACCAGCGTGTCGAGGTAGACATGCGGGTTCAGCCAGGTCAGGGCGAGGCAGGTTGCCACCGCCCGGCCCAGCCCGCCCGCCTGCCCCTCGGGCCGGAGCGCGCCGCCGCCCCGCCACGCCGCCCAGGCCGCCCGCGCGCCGTAAGCCAAAAGGAACGCGGCACCACCCCAGCGAAAGACCGGCACGATCCACGGCACCGTCTGCACCAGGATGCCGAACCCCGCGACGCCCGCCGCGATCAGTACGGCATCCGACAGGGCACATGTCAGCACCACGGCCATCACGTGCTCGCCCCGCAAGCCCTGCCGCAGGACGAAGGCGTTCTGCGCGCCGATGGCGAGGATCAGCGAGACGCCGAGCAGGAAGCCGGAGGTGAGCGAGGTCATCGCGCCGGAATGGCGGCTCCGGCGCGACGGTGCAAGGCTGCGGTGCCGTCAGATGCGGGTCTCGATGGCGCGGGCCCGACCGATGAGCGCGAAGCCGATCGAGACGACGAACACGAAGGTGATCGCCCCCAGCATCCGTTCATAAAGACCGTCCCAGCCGGTCGGAAAGATGAAGAAGGGGGGCGCCAGCGGCACCCACAGGACAGTGACCGCGCGGCAGGACCATTTCAGCGCGGGCGCGATCCGGCCCGCCCCTTCGGACATCGCCCAGGGCACCGCCGCGAACAGCGCGCCCAGCACCCACACGAGATAGGAGTGGATTTCCCATCCCTCGCTGTCGCCGTCGCCGTATTCGTTGCGCGCGCCGATCAGGAAGACGATCAGGCCCAGCAGGATCAACCCGTAGATACCGAACGTCCATCCCCGGCCGCCCAGATGCGCGTGGGCGGCACCCACCGCACAGGCCAGAAGCGCGGCGGAATAGGCATAGATGCCCACATCCGCGATCCATTCGTATCTGCCCGCGCCAAGGTCGCTGACCGTGTCGGCGATCCAGTCGTGGTCGGGGACGACCACATCCGCGACGATCAGCATGGCGATGAAGACGGCCGGCCCCAGCAACGCAATCCACCCGAGGGTGCGCAGCAGGTGGGGGTGTTCGGGCAAAGGCCCGGCGAAGGGGTGCGGATCGACTGGCATGGACCCCAACCCGATGTGCCGGGCCGTGGTTCCGGGTCACTCGATCTGGGCCATGACCTCGTCGCTGGCTTCGAAGTTGGCGGTTACGGACTGGACGTCGTCGTCATCCTCAAGCGCGTCGAGCAGCTTCATCAGCGACTGCATCCCGTCGAGATCCAGTTCCGTCGTGGTCGTCGGCCGCCAGACGAGCTTGGTGCTCTCGCTTTCGCCCAACTGATCCTCGAGCGCAGTCGAGACGACGGCGAGGTCGGTGTCGGCGCACCAGACGACGTGGCTTTCATCGTCGGATTCCACGTCTTCGGCGCCCGCCTCGATCGCAGCCATCAACACGGTTTCCGCGTCGCCCACGGAGGCGGGATAGATCACCTGCCCCTTGCGGTCGAACATGAAGCCGACCGACCCGGTCTCACCCAGATTGCCGCCGCTCTTGGAAAAGATCGAGCGGACGGACGAGGCGGTGCGGTTGCGGTTGTCGGTCATCGCCTCGACGATGACGGCGACGCCGCCTGGGCCGTAACCTTCGTAGCGGATCTCGTCATAGGTCTCGGCATCGCCGCCCGACGCCTTGGCGATGGCGCGCTGGATCACGTCCTTCGGGACGGACTGGCCCTTGGCCTCCTTCACGGCAAGGCGCAGGCGGGGGTTCTTGTCGGGATCGGGGTCGCCCATCTTGGCGGCAACCGTGATTTCCTTGGACAGCTTGGAAAACAGCTTTGCCCTGATCTTGTCCTGGCGCCCCTTGCGGTGCTGGATGTTGGCCCACTTGGAATGGCCTGCCATGGATCTGCTCCGAAATTCAGATGAGTTCGGGGGCGTCTATACCGCCCGTGGCCGCGCTTTCGCAATCCCGGGCATGAAGGCCGCGACAAGCAGCGCCAGCGCCGCCAGCGACGGCAGCCACCCCGGCAGGAGCGCGAGGACGGCGATCCCGATCCAGACCCCCGAGGATGCGATGCCCAGCCGCCAGACCGGCTGGCCCGCGAACAGCGCCGCGAAGGCGAGCACGAAGACGGCGCCCGACAGGATGGCATGGGCGATTGCCTCCGGCCCGCCGTTCAGCAGAAGGCCCGGGTAGGCCAGGAACAGCATGGGCAGCGCATAGGCCGTGCCGCCCAGCCGCAGGGTGTCGCGCGCCACGCGGAGCCAGGGCGCGTCGGCGATGGTCGCTGCGACGAAGACAGCGACGCAGACGGGCGGCGTGATGACCGAGAGCGCGGCATAGTAGAGCACGAAGATATGCACCATCAGCGGGTCCAGCCCCTGCTGGATCAGAACCGGCGCGAAGACGGCGGCAACCAGCACGTAAGCGGCCGAGGTGGGCAGACCCATCCCGGCGATCAGGCAGACGCCCGCCATGATGACCGCGATGATCCAGATGTTGTCGCCCGCGAGGTTCAGGATCTGCGACGTCACCGCCACGCCCACGCCGGTCAGGTTGACCATCGCGACGAAGACCTGCGCCGCGACCAGCAGGATGCCCACGATCACCACGCCCTTGCCGCCGTCCTGCAAAGCGCGGATCAGGGTTGCGGCCACCTCGCGCGGCGTTCCGCCGCCGGTGAGCGTGGCGATGGCGTAGGCGACGATGATGCCGATCATCCCGAAGCAGGCCGTCAGTTCGATGGAATTGCCGTTCCAGATGCCCCAGGCCAACCCGCCGACCCCGGCCAGGATGGGCGCCATCCGTCGCCAGTTCAGCGCGGCGCGCCAGTCGGGCAGGTCGTCCTGCGCCACCCGCCCCAGCCCCTGCCGTTTGGCGATCAGATGGACGGTGGTGAAGACGCCGAGGTAGAAAAGAAAGGCGGGGATGAAGGCCACCGCTGCGATGGTCCAGTAGTTCACGCCAACGAGTTCGGCCATCACGAAGGCCGCCGTGCCCATGATCGGCGGGGCGAGCTGGCCCCCGGTGGACGCCACCGCCTCGACCGCGGCGGCGAAGGGTGCGGGGTATTTCAGGCGCTTCATCAGCGGGATGGTGAAATTGCCCGTCGTGGCGATGTTGGCGACGGAGGAGCCGGAGATCGAGCCGAACAGGCCGCTGGCGATCGTGGCGATCTTGGCCGCACCGCCCGGCGACGCGCCGCCCGCGCGGGCCGAGAGGTCGAAGAACGTCTGCCCCGCCCCCGTGTGCAGGAGCAGCGCGCCGAACAGGATGAATGCGGCCAGCGTGGTCGAGGCGATGGAGACCAGCATTCCCCACAGCCCCCGGTCGGACAGGAACATGACCTCGGTGATGTAATAGACGTCGAAACCCCGGTGGCCGAACGATCCGGGGATGGCCGCACCGAAATAGGCATAGGCCACCATCGCGCCCACGATCACCGGGAAGACGAGCGACGCCGACCGCCGTGCAAGCTCCAGGATAACCAGAAGCGTGCCGAACCCCAGCCAGGCGTCGAGCGGTTCGGCGAAGGGCAGGCCCGTCATGATTTCGGTGAAGTTGGCGATCACGTATCCGGCCGATACGCAGACCCAGGCCGCCATGCCGAGGTCGATCAGGATGCCCAAGCCTCGCCACCGGCGGCTGCGTCCCAGCGGGAACAGCATCACGCCCATGCAGGCGATGAGGGCCACGAAGATGGCGCGCTGCACCAGCGTCTCGAACGCGCCGAAGAAGGAGGTGTAGAAGACGAACAGCCCCACGAACAGCGACAGCGCCGCGATCCCCCGTTCGCGCAGCGTCTGCGGCAGCTTTTCGGCCGCGGTCGCCTCGGCCGTGTTGATATCCTGGCTCGTCATCTGCGCCTCTTGAGCAAACGGCCCGCGCCGGTCGTGCGGCGCGGGCGATGGTGACGCGGCCTCAGCCGGCGGGCCGCAGGCGGTCGGGCACCTCGTAGCCGTTCTCCTCGAACCAGCGGATCGCGCCGGGATGCAGAGGCGAGGTCGCGTATTGCAGCGTCTGCTCCGCGAGGTTCAGCCCCTTGACGGCCGGAAAGGCAGTGGCCTGCTCGACCTCGTCCTCCATCACGACCTTGACCAGGTCATAGGCGGTCTGCTCGTCCAGTCCGGGCCGCGCCGAAACCCCGATCATGAAGCCCCAGGTCCGGTAGGGGCCGGAGTTCTCCATCTCGCCGCCGGGCATGTCCACGATGCTGAGTTCCGGCAGTTCGGCCTGGATGGTGGCGACCTGATCCTCGGACAGGCCCAGCACCTGAAGCGGCGTGAACGCGGCGATGTCGGTGGTCAGCGCATCGAACCCGGTACCGACGGCGGACTTGATGAAGCCGATGGCACGGTCGTCCTTGATGGCCGCGGCCAGTTCGCCGTTCGATCCGCGCACCCATTCCGGCGCGATCCCGAAGGCGGCCATGACATCCTCGGACGTCGCCTCGGTCGAGGAGCCGCGCTGCCCCGGCCCCATCCGGCGACCTTCTAGTCCGGCCAGTTCCGTCACGCCGCTATCCTGACGGACGGTCACGTTCTGAGGCGCGAGCGAATAGGCCCACAGGAGGAGCGAGTCGATGGCGCCATCCTCGAACGTCTTGACGCCCTTGTTGGCGTGATAGAGCGCCGAGGTGGTGATGAGGCCGATGTCGAGTTGCCCCCGCTCCATCCGCTTGAGGTTGTCGACCGTCGCACCCGTCTCGACCACACTGGCCTGATAGGTGTCCGGGTAGGCGTTGTTCACGATCTTGGCGAGCGCGGCGAAATAGGCGTAATGCGCCGACTGCGCGTTCGACGCCCCGAACGCCAGACGGTCCTGCGCGGCTGCCGCCAGCGGAGCTACCGATAGTGCCAGCGCCGCGGCAATGGCGTGTTTCAGTCCGGTCATCAGATGTCCTCCCCTTGATTTCCCGCTGCCACGATCCTTGCATACGATTGCAAAGTCAATGCGCGCCATCGCCGATCCCGTGTTTGCCCGCCGGCCCGACGCAGGCTAGACCGTGGTCGACCCAATGGGATCGCGCCCGCATGACCACCGACCAGATCATCCTTTTCGCCCTGTTCGGCGGCGTCTTCGCCATGCTGCTCTGGGGGCGGTTTCGATATGACATCGTGGCCTTCTCGGCCCTGCTGCTGGGCGTGATCCTGGGCGTTGTGCCGAAGGAGGATGCGTTTCTGGGTTTCGGCCATCCGGCGACCCTCGTGGTCGCGCTCGTCCTGATCGTCTCGGCGGGGCTGGTGCGCTCGGGGGCGGTGTTGCTCATCACGCGCACGCTCGTGGACGCGGGGCGCGGCGTGGGGCGGCATATCGCAATCATGGGCGGCATCGGCGCGGTTCTGTCGGCCTTCATGAACAACGTCGCCGCGCTTGCCCTGCTGATGCCGGTCGACATAGCCACGGCGCGCAAGGCGGGGCGGCTGCCGGGAAAGACGCTGATGCCGCTGTCCTACGCCACGATCCTGGGCGGGACCGTCACCCTGATCGGGACGCCGCCCAACATCGTCATCGCGGGCATCCGGCGCGACCAGCTGGGTGAGAGCTTCGCCATGTTCGACTTCGCGCCCGTCGGTCTGGTGACGACGCTGGCGGGGCTGATCTTCGTGGCGGTGCTGGGCTGGCGGCTGATCCCCGACCCCGAGGGCGCACAGGCGCAGGGTGGCGCGGTGGCCGATCAGAAGGCGCGCTTCGTCGCCGAGCTCACGGTCCCCGAGGGGAACCGCCGTGTGGGGCAGAAGGTCAACGCCCTCTACGAGACGGCAGACGAGACCAACGTCCACATCATCGGCCTGCTGCGCGAAGGCCGCCGCATGTTCGGATCGTCGCGCGACGTCACGATCCAGGCGGGCGACGCGCTGGTGCTGGAGGCGGACCCGGATGCGCTGGACGAGTTCCGTGCAAGCGAGTCGCTGGAGTTTTCGGACGACCGACGGATGACCCTGCTCGACGAGGCCGAGCAGGGCTTGTCGCTGATCGAGGTCGTCGTGCGCGACGACAGCCGCATCAACGGCAAGTCTGCGCAGGCCATCGGTCTGGCCTGGCGGCAGCGCACCGTCCTCATGGGCATTTCCCGCCGCGGCCGCCGCATCACCGAGCGCCTGCGCCGCGAGAGGATCCAGGCCGGCGATATCCTGCTGCTGCTCGCGCCCGCCGAACAGGCGGAAGAAGTGGTGGACTGGCTGGGCGCCCTGCCCCTTGCCGACCGCGGCCTTGCCGTCACCGACAACAAGAAGGTCTGGCCCGCGGTGGGGGCCTTCGCCGCCGCGGTGGCCGCGGCCAGCTTCGGAATGGTCGATCTGACCGTGGCGCTCGGCGTGGTCGTGACCGTCTATGTCGTCGCCCGGATCGTGCCGCTGCATCAGCTCTACGACAGCGTGGAATGGCCGGTGGTGGTGTTGCTCGGCTCGATGATCCCTCTGGGTTCCGCGCTGGAGACATCGGGCGGCACCGAGCTTATCGCCGGGTGGCTGGGCGCACTGACGGCGGGACAGCCGGCCTGGGTGGCGATGCTGCTTCTGATGGTGGTGACGATGGTTCTGTCAGCGGTGCTCAACAACACGGCGACGGCCATCGTGGCGGCGCCGGTGGGCATCCAGATGGCCCGCGCCCTCAACGTGAATCCGGACGCCTTCCTGATCGCCGTGGCGGTCGCCGCGTCCTGCGCGTTCCTCACGCCCATCGGACACAAGAACAACACGCTGATCCTGGGGCCGGGCGGATACCGCTTCGGCGACTACTGGCAGATGGGGCTGCCGCTGACGCTGGTGATCCTGGCGGTGTCGCTGCCGGCGACGCTGTTCTTCTGGCCGCTGTGACGGACGGCTTGCCCCTCGCCTTCCGCCGTCGCATGTAGCGGGCATGACGCTGCGCTTCACCATCCTCGGCTGCGGGTCCTCCGGCGGCGTGCCCCGGTTGGGCGGCCACTGGGGCGACTGCGATCCGGACGACCCGCTGAACCGCCGCCGCCGCTGTTCGCTTCTGGTCGAGCGCATCGGAGGAAACGGCATCACCCGCGTCCTGTTCGACACATCGCCCGACATGCGGGCGCAGCTTCTGGATGCGGGCGTGGGCGCGCTCGACGGCGTGGTCTGGACGCATTCCCACGCGGATCATGTCCACGGCATCGACGACCTGCGGATGATTGTCTTCAACCAACGGCAACGGCTGGACGTCTGGGCCGACGACGACACCTATGCCGCGCTGAACGAACGCTTTCGCTATGTGTTCGAGACGCCCGAAGGGTCGCACTACCCGCCCATCCTGACCCGACACCCGATGGCTGGGCCCATCACCATCGACGGGGCGGGCGGCAAGGTGACGGTCACGCCGATTCCGGTGGGACACGGCGATATCGACGCGCTCGGCCTGCGGGTGGGGGGGATGGTCTACATGCCCGACGTCAACACAATTCCCGACGCATCGCTGCCGCTGCTGCGGGGGATGGATGTCTGGATCCTGGACGCGCTGCGCCGCAGCCCGCATCCTTCGCACCTGTCACTGCCCGAGACGCTCGACTGGATCGACCGGATGGCGCCTGCCCGCGCGGTGCTGACGAACATGCACATCGACCTCGACCGCGCGACCATAGACGCCGAGACGCCGCCCCACGTCACCCCCGCCCACGACGGCATGGTGATCGAGCTGGAGGGGTAGCGCGTTGCAGGGCGTCCTGGCCGTCACCCTGCCGGTCTTCCTGATCATCGGGGCGGGGTACCTGGCCGTCTGGCGCGGATTGTTCAGTGCGGGTCAGGTGGACGGCCTGATGGTCTTCACCCAGCGGTTCGCCATTCCCTGCCTGCTGTTTCTCGCCATGGCCCGGCTGGACCTGAGCGAGGGCTTCGACTGGAGGCTGCTGGCGACCTACTACTCCGGCTCGCTCGTCTGCTTCGCGGCAGGCATCGCGGGCACCCTCCTCTGGCTGGGCCGCGGGGCCGAAGATGCGGTGGCCGTGGGTTTCGCTGGAATGTTCGCAAATACCGTTCTGCTGGGCCTGCCCATCGCCGAACGGGCCTATGGCACGGGCGCGTTGGCGCCGTTCTTCACCATCATCGCGTTCCACGCGGGCTTTTGCTACCTGATCGGCGTCACCGCGATGGAGGTGGTGCGCGCCGGCGGGGGCGGCCTCTTGGGCGGGCTGGCTTCGGTGGGGCGGCGCCTCGCGGGCAATTCGCTGGTGATCGGCGTCGTCCTGGGCCTGGCCGTCAACCTGACCGGCCTGCCCCTGCCCGGCCCCCTGGACGAAGCCGTCACCCTGATCGCGCGCGCGGCACTGCCGGCGGCCCTGTTCGGCCTGGGCGGGGTGCTGGTGCAATACCGTCCCGAAGGCGACAGCCGGGGCATCGCGCTCGTCTGCGGCATCGCGCTGGTGCTGCACCCGGCCTGGGCCTGGGGCATGGGTCGCCTTCTGGGGCTGGAGGATGCCCCGTTCCGCGCCGCCGTCCTGCTGGCGGCGATGGCGCCGGGGGTGAACAGCTACCTCTTCGCGGCGATCTATGGCCGTGCCGTCCGCATCGGCGCCTCCTCGGTGCTGATCGGAACGGCGGCCTCGGTCCTGACGGTCTCGTTCTGGCTGCTGATCCTCTGACGCGCGGCCCTAGCTGTCGATCGTCCCGTCGATCCAGCGCGCCGTTCCCATTCCGGTAAGGACGTTCCTGTCCAGTTCCCACGACACGAACAGCGGAACCTCATCGGCCTCGTCTGCCGGGGTGCCCAGCCAGCTTGGCCGCTGAAGCGGACGCATCGACGTCTGGATGCCGTTGCAGAAGGGCTGCGATGCAAGCCAGCCGCGCATGTCCTCGCGCTTGCGCGACGAATGGAACGGACCCCAGTCGGCGGCCACGCCCTTCATGCCGCGTGACACGACGCCATCGCGCGGCACGGTGAGATTCATGATGCGGACCGCGCATGACATGTTGAGCGCGCCATCCTTCAGCGCCTCGCCCGACTGCGCCTGGCAGCCGTAACCGCGCGCCGTCGCGGGCAGGATCTGCACGAGCCCGTACCACGCACCGCCGCCGCCGACGGCCGTGGGCCGCCAGGTGCTCTCGTGCTTGGACAGGGTCGACAGGAGGCCGGCCCAGAACGCCTTGCGGCCCCAGTCGTCGGCCTGGACGTAGGCGGGACACCATTCGCCGATGTCGGCGGGCACGGTGTCGACCAGCTTCTGCCCGTGGGTGTCGAGCGCGCGCATCGCAGCCTGCGTCCAGCGGTCGGACCCGCGAACGTGGTCCCACCGCAGGTCGGGCATCTCCTCCTCCTGCGGACGGGCGGCGGGGCGGTCGGACGCTCGCGGCGCGAAGACCGGAGCGTCGGATCGCTGCACCGACATCGTGCTGAGCGTGGTGGACAGCGTGGCAGGCGATGGGCGGTTCTCTGCCGACGCGGCAGTGGTCATGGCCAATGCAAGGCCGGCGAACAGGGTCGCGCGAAGCCCGCGAACGGATCGAATCGTTATCAAAGGGCACCCCCGGGTGACGTTTTCCATGTCTCGGACCGACGTGCTGACCGGGTACAAACCCTGCCATTCGCAGAGAATTCCGGTAGGTCGGGACTTACGGTCAGGGTGGCAGCCCGTTCCGTCGTCGCCGGGGGGATAGCATTTCATCGCTTTTGCGAAAACCGCAGGGTCCGCCGGGTGGCGATCATCAGCCGGTCGGGGCGTTTCGCCGGCGTCATTCCGCCCGCTTGCCCCCTTGGGCCCCGCGCCGTAAACCCGCCCCGTTCCCGTCCTCCCGGAGGCCCAGATGCTTGACCACGCCGCACCGACCCCGAAGCCCCGCGTCATCGCGGGCGAGAAGCACGACTGGGAACTGGTCATCGGGATGGAGGTGCACGCGCAGGTGGCGTCGAACGCCAAGCTGTTCTCGGGCGCCTCGACCGCCTTCGGGGCCGAACCCAACAGCAACGTGGCCTTTGTCGATGCCGGAATGCCCGGCATGTTGCCCGTCATCAATGAGTTCTGCGTGGCGCAGGCGGTGCGGACCGGGCTGGGCCTGAATGCCGAGATCCACCTGCGCAGCGCCTTCGATCGCAAGAACTATTTCTATCCGGACCTGCCGCAGGGCTATCAGATCAGCCAGCTCTATCATCCCATCGTGGGTGAGGGCGAAGTGCTGGTCGAACTGGGCGACGGGACCGCGCGGATCGTCCGCATCGAACGCATCCATCTGGAACAGGACGCGGGCAAGTCGATCCACGACATGGACCCCGCGCTCAGCTTCGTCGATCTGAACCGCACCGGCGTCGCCCTGATGGAGATCGTCAGCCGGCCCGACATCCGCTCGCCCGAGGAAGCCGCGGCCTATGTGACCAAGCTGCGCCAGATCATGCGCTATCTGGGGACCTGCGACGGCAACATGCAGAACGGCAACCTGCGCGCGGACGTGAACGTGTCGGTCTGCCGGCCCGGCCAGTACGAGAAATACCAGGACACGCAGGACTTCTCGCATCTGGGCACGCGTTGCGAGATCAAGAACATGAACTCCCTGCGATTCATCCAGGCCGCGATCGAGGTCGAGGCCCGGCGCCAGATCGCCATCCTGGAGGCGGGCGGAACCGTCACACAGGAAACCCGCCTCTACGACGTCGATAAGGGCGAGACGCGGTCCATGCGCTCCAAGGAGGAAGCGCATGACTACCGCTATTTCCCCGACCCCGACCTTCTGCCGCTCGAGATCGAGCAGGCCTGGGTCGACGACATCGCAGGCTCGCTGCCGGAGCTGCCCGATGCGCGCAAGGCCCGCTTCGTCGCCGACTTCGGCCTGTCGGATTATGACGCATCAGTCCTGACGGCCGACACCACCGACGCCACCTTCTTCGAGGCGGTGGTTGCCGTCGCGGGCAACGGCAAGGCATCGGCCAACTGGGTCATCAACGACCTGTTCGGGCGGCTGAAGAAGGACGATCGCGCCATCGCCGACAGCCCGGTGTCGCCGGAGCAGCTGGGCGGCATCCTGCGCCTGATCGAGGCGGGCGACATCTCGGGCAAGATCGCCAAGGACCTGTTCGAGATCGTCTATGTCGAAGGCGGCGACCCGGCCGAGATTGTGGAAGCGCGCGGCATGAAGCAGGTGACCGACACCGGCGCGATCGAGGCGGCGGTGGACGAGATCATCGTCGCCAACCCCGCGCAGGTCGAGAAGGCCCGGGCCAATCCGAAGTTGGCCGGCTGGTTCGTGGGCCAGGTGATGAAGGCCACCGGCGGCAAGGCCAATCCCAAGGCGGTGAACGATCTGGTGGCGGCGAAGCTGGGGCTTTGAGGGGGGCGTTCGCCGCCATTTTCCTTGATTGGCGCAGGAACATCGACCAATCTCGGCCGGTCGGGACCGGGAGGGGTTTGCGTGATGCGTCTGATTTTTGCGGTCGTCGGCTGTTGCATGTCGCTCGGCTCCGGACCCGTGGCGGCGCAGGATATGACGGGGGCGGAAGACCTCTATCGCGATACCTGCCGGAACTGCCACGGCCCCAAGGCCAAGGGAATGGCCAGCTTCCCCAAGCTCGCCGGTCTTGAGGAGGATTTCCTGGCGATGCGGCTGACGCAGTACCGCGCGGGCGAGAAGGTCGGGCCGAACTCCGCGTTGATGCAGCCAAACGCAATCGACCTGTCGGACGAGGAGATTGCGGACCTTGCCCGGTACATCTCCACCTCCTTCGATTGACGGCGGCGTCCGGACCCCGGTTCATGAAATGTCTTGATGCCTTGGTGTCTGCGCACCTACGCTCGGCCCTGCGGGCCTGACCCGCAGGACGGACGTCTGCCGCGCCGGCCGACGATCCGACCGTATCCAGGGAGGATGACGATGATTACCAGATCAAGCGTTGAAATCACGCTGCCGCTCACGACGGTCGTGGCCGCGCTCGCCGCTTTCGGCGCCCCCGTCGCCGCGCAGACGGGCATGAACACCAGCAACATGACGCATGAAGTCGTCCTGTCGGACCTAGACAGCCCGTGGGACATGGCGTTCCTGCCCGATGGCACGATGTTCTTCACCGAGAAATGCGACGGGCTTTCCGTTCTCATGCCGTCTGGCGAAGTCATGCCGCTTCTCGGGATGGGCGAGGCGGAAGGCTATCCGGCCAATGCCGAGGACCTTTTTTGCGAAGGTCAGGCCGGAATGAACGGCGTCGCGGTGGACCCCGACTTCGCCGAGAACCGCACGATCTACGTCTATTCCGTGTCGAACCTGTCGTCGCCGCAGACGAACCGCGTGATGCGAATGACCGTAGCCGAGGATTTCAGCGGCGTCGCCGACCGTACCGACATCGTCGATGACATCCCCTACAAGGTCGCAGCGACTGATCACCCATTCGGCGGACCCGGCGCCCACAACGGAGGGCGGCTGAAGTTCAATCCGGGCGACGGCTATCTTTATGTGACGTCGGGCGACAACCACAACAGCGAGATCCCCCAGAGCCCGACCATGATGGGCAGCAAGGTCCTTCGCATCGACCGCGACGGGAATGCCGCCCCGGACAATGCGCCGCCCGAGGGCTTCGATCCGCGGACCTATACGTACGGCCACCGCAACGTGCAGGGCATCGCCTTCCACCCCGAGACGAACACACCCATCGTCGCGGAACACGGCCCCTGGCACTCCGACGAGATCACGGTGCTTCAGAACGGCGGCAACGGCGGATGGGATCCCCGCCCGAACATGGCGGGGCGCGAGGAATGCCCGGACGACTACTGCGGCTATTCCCCCAACCAGATGGAGGGGATGAACCGCTATGAGCGCGCGGCCTTCATGCCCATGACCGACTTCGACACCTATCCCGACGCCATGCCGCCAATCTGGGACAACAACGGCTGGTCGCAGGGGACCTCCTCGGCCGAGTTCCTGACCGGCGAGCAATGGGGCGATTGGGACGGGGCCATGGTCGTGGGCATCATGGGCATCGGCTTCGGCGGCACTCCCATCGGCCAGCGCATCGACGTGATCGAGCTGTCCGACGATGGCACCTCGGTCGTGGACGTGACCGAGATGACCCTGCCGATGGAATCGGGCCGCTTCCGCTCGCTCGTTCAGGGGCCGGACGGCAGCCTCTATGCGGCCGTGGACGAAGGGATGATCCACAAGCTGACGCCGAACTGAGGCGACGCGGGCTGCGCCGTCCACTGGGGGCGGCGCGGCTTCTCATGTCATGGTCGGCACCCGTATCGTAGCGTCGGCCTCACTCTCCCTCCGACAACTCCATCGACAGCGCGTGGATGCGGTCCATCACGTCGCCCAGGGCGGCATAGACCATCCGCTGCCGCGCGACGCGGCCCTGCCCGGCGAAGGCGTCGGAGGTGATGGCGACGTGCCAGTGACTTTCCCCGCTGCCGTCGTCGCCGGCGTGTCCCGCGTGCTTGCCGCTCTCGTTCACGACCTCGAGCCGCGCGGGGGTCAGCGCCGCCTCCAGCCTTGCGCGGATCGTTGCTTCCATGGACATGATTTTCACCCCTTTTTCCTGTCAAGGCCTTCCCTCTGCCGGTGCAATGACTAAAGTCCAATGCCTCTGGCCGGAAGGGGGGACGACGATGACAAAGAACGACCCGTTCAACTTCGACATGCGTGTGTCGACGGCCAAGAAGCGCAACCCGCGTGGCCGCCGGGGCATGTCCGGCGCGGTCGAGACCTCGACCCGCGTCTGCGACCATGACGGCTGTCAGGAGCAAGGCAAGTTCCGCGCGCCCAAGTCCCGCGACACGACCGACGACTACTTCTGGTTCTGCAAGGACCATGTGCGCGAATACAACGCCAAGTGGAGCTTCTTCGACGGCGCGACCGAGGCCGAACTAGCCCGGCAGGCCCAGGCCGACGAGCGCAAGACGACCCCCTTCCGCAAGTCGGTGGAGGAGCGTGCCTGGGCCCGTCTCGGCATCGAGGACGCGCATCAGGTGCTGGGCGTCAACGCCACCCGCAACCCGGGTCGCGGCGTCGTGGGGCGCAAGCTGCCGCCGACGGAGCGCAAGGCGCTCGACATCCTGGAGGCGCGCGACGACTGGGACAAGGCTGCCATCCGGAAGGCCTACAAGGGTCTTATCAAGGTGCTGCATCCCGATATGAACGGCGGCGACCGCAGCCAGGAGGAACAGCTGAGCGAGGTCGTCTGGGCCTGGGACCAGCTGAAGGACAGCCGCAACTTCAAGTGACGGTCAGGCACGGCTGTCGCGCCATTCCTCCAGCTTCGCCGCCAGCCGCGTCAGCGGCTCCGGGCGATAGGGGCGGTACCCCGGCCCGTGGCCGTGAAAAGCCCAGCGTTCGCGCGCGGCGGTATGGACGTCGTCCAGCCGCCCCACCGCGTCGCGCGGGCCACCCATCCGGCGCATCAGGTCGGCGAACAGGCCGCCCGCGGGTTTCTCGGCGTTGAACAACGGCCCCAGCGGGTCGGCCTCTGCCGCGATGGCGGCCGCGACGACGCTGTCCCACGACAGGCCCGTCTGCTCCGCCCCTTCCATCACCCAGGCCAGCGCGATGGAGCTGAGGTCGCGGATGTCGCCGCCTCCGCCCACGGCCCCATGATCGCCCGCGAAGTGCTGCTGACGGTAGGGCGCCTCCGCCTTCCCCGCGTTCAGCGCATCGAGGTTCGACCAGAGCGTCGGACGGAAGGCACGGCGCCGTTCGTCGATGGACACCGCGTGCCGGGCGGCGCGGACCATCGGCGTCAGCGCCGTATCGTGGAAGGCGTATTTGCGGTTGATGATCGGCGCCATGGTGAAATGCCCCGGCACCCCCAGCGCACCCACCGTGTCCCAGACGCCCAGATAGGCGATGTCGAAGGGGATCGAGCGGTCGGACCCCAGCCGCGCATAGGCCGGCGCGTCGGCCGGGTCGGTCATGACCCACGGCGAATGGCGCGCGCGCCAGTCGGCATTGCGGGCCTGCCGGGCCTCCGACGTCTCGTCCCGGCGTTCGGCGTATCGGGCGACCGCCTCGGGCAGCAGGTTGAGGTCGGCGCGCGACAGAAGGCCGGTGAAGCGGATGAACCCGACGAGCGACCGCGCGGTGAAGGCCCCGCGCGAAAAGCCGAAGACGAAGACCTCGTCCCCCGGCTCATAGAGAAAGACGAGGTGGCGATACGCCTCGACCACATTGTCCAGAAGGCCCAGCCCCATCGCCCCGCCCAGCCAGCGGTCCACCGCGCGGGTCATGCGGGTGACGCCCCGCCGTCCGGTGCCCACGCCCTCGACATAAACGGGAACCTGCGTCAGCCCGTCGTCTGCCGTGGGTGTGAGCGCCTGCGCCAGCCGGACCACATTGGTTGGATGCGGCGCCTCGGCCGCGCCCCAGGTTCCGTCGCACAGGATGACGATACGTTTCATGAGCCCACCCTAGCACATCGCCGCACCCTTTGGCGGCACCCGGCCTTCCCCTTGCGGCCTGTTCCCATATGTTGCATCCGGGCGAGGCGCTGCAAGGAGACCGACGAATGGCTGACGGGAGCATGGAGAGGGACGCGATGCCCACCAGGGACATTTCGGTGCGCGAGGTCTTCGGCATCGACAGCGACATGACCGTCAAGGGCTTCGATCAGGCCGCCGACCGGGTGCCGCCCATCGACCCGACCTACAAGTTCGACCCGGACACGACGCTGGCGATCCTCGCGGGCTTCGGCTGGAACCGCCGCGTGATGATCCAGGGCTATCACGGCACCGGCAAGTCCACGCATATCGAGCAGGTCGCGGCGCGGCTCAACTGGCCCTGCGTACGCGTCAACCTCGACAGCCACATCAGCCGGATCGACCTGATCGGCAAGGACGCGATCCGCCTGCGCGACGGCGTTCAGGTGACGGAGTTCCAGGAAGGCATCCTGCCCTGGGCCCTGCGGAACCCCGTGGCCATCGTCTTCGACGAATACGACGCCGGCCGCGCCGACGTGATGTTCGTGATCCAGCGCGTCCTGGAGCATGACGGCAAGCTGACGCTGATGGACCAGAACGAGATCATCACGCCGCATCCGTCCTTCCGCTTGTTCGCCACGGCCAACACCGTGGGTCTGGGCGACACGACGGGCCTGTATCACGGCACGCAGCAGATCAATCAGGCGCAGATGGACCGCTGGTCGATGGTGGCGACGCTGAACTATCTGTCGCACGATGCCGAGACGATGATCGTGCTGGCCAAGAACCCGCACTACAACAATGAAAAGGGTCGCCAGACCATCAGCCGCATGGTGACGGTCGCCGACCTGACGCGGACGGCCTTCATGAACGGCGATCTGTCGACGGTCATGTCGCCGCGCACGGTGCTGGCCTGGGCGCAGAACGCGCAGATCTTCCGCGATATCGGCTACGCCTTCCGCCTGACGTTCCTGAACAAGTGCGACGAACTGGAGCGTCAGACGGTGGCGGAGTTCTATCAGCGCTGCTTCGACGAGGAACTGCCCGAAAGCGCGGCCTCCCTGTCGCTCGGATGATCCTGCGGGCCGCGGCGCTCGTGGCCCTGACGGCCGGAACCGCCGCCGCCCAAGGCCTGTCGCCGGCGGAAACGGACGTCCTGCCGCGGGTCATCGGCAGGCTCGACCTGAACCTCGACGAGGACCGCAACGGCTACGAGACCGCGATGCTTCTCGTGTCCGATGACGATCCCCATCTGGTCGACCTCGTCATCCTCTCCGACCGCCACGACGCCCCTGTCGAAGTTCTGGCGGTGGCGCCCGGGATCGTTTGGGATGGACCGATGTGGGGACAGGGTCCGGGGCTGGAGGCGTCCGACGCCGCTGCCGACCGGATGCAGAGTCTGCGGGTCGTCTCGGGGAACGAGGGCGTCGGAGGCACAGCCTGGAACCAGACGCTGACCATCGCCTTTCGCGAGGGACGGTTCGTTCTGGCGGGGTACGCGTTCTCGTCGCGCGACCGGCTGAACACCGCTTGGAGCCTTTGCGACGTGAACCTGCTGACCGGGGCTTGGGAAACCGGCATCGGGATCGGCGCGCTGGACGGATACGACGAGGCGGCTTCGGGTTTGGGCACGCCCGATATCCGTGAGGTATCCAGATGGGTGGCGGAGGGCTCCAGCGGAACCACCGACCGTCCCGCTGTTTGCGACGATGCCTTCAAACGGATCCGGGAATTGAGCGAGGTGCAGGTGCCGGACTGAAGCACCCGGGGCATCGGGCGCGCCTCGGCGGGGCGCGCCTTTTGTCAGTGCACGGTCAATCGCCCCGCTGTTCCAACTGGCGAAGGAACATCTGCGGCGTCATGCCGGGCGGCAGCATCACGATGGTGTTGCCCTCGGCATCCTCGACGATCTGGACGCGGTCGCCACGCCTGCGGTCGCCGCGCCGGTCATCGTCCCGGTCCCGCTCGCCGCGCATCCCGCGCTCGCCCCGCTCGTCCGGATCGCTTTGCATCCGGCGGTCGCTCCGCATCACGGGACGGTCGCCACGCCTGCGGTCGCCGCGCATGTCTTCTCCCCGCATCCCGTCCCGGCGCATCTCGCGCATGGCGCGCATCCGCATCTCGGTCAGCGCGGCGACATAGCCCTGACGATAGCCATGCTCGAACAGGTCGCGGGCGAAGGTGTCCATGTCCATGCCCCCGGGCATGTCGGCGCCGTCCATGTCGTCGGCCGCCATGTCGCTGTCGTCCGTCCCGGCATCGTCCGTCGCCGTGTCGCCCGACCCTTCGTCCGGCTCGGGGCCCGACACGTCGGGATCCTCGGCCTCGGTCCCCTGCTGGGCGGCCGGCGCCATCTGGCGGGTGATGATGCGGATGGTCGCGCCCGAATTCGGGTCGATCGATTCCGACATCCTCTCGTCGGGTCCCAGCGGCCGCATCGTGCCGCCCTCCTGCTGCGCCAGCGCCGGCACGACGAGCATCGTGGACGCAGCGAAAGCGGCGATCAGTGAAGTCCTGCAGGTTTTCATCGGTCTCTCCTTAGGTTGGGCCACCCCGCGCGGAGATGGCGCATCACCGGGGTCAACACACCAGACGCCCGGCGGTTCAACCGCGCGGACGGCTTGCCCCGAGGCGCCGAGTGCATCATCTAGAGATCCATGACCAAGCCCAGCGACAATCCGGCCGATCCGTTCAAGAAGGCGCTGATCGAAGCCACCAAGACGATGGCCGACGATCCGGACCTGACCGTCACCTTCTCGGTCGATCCGCCGGGGATGACACCGGATTCGATCCGCCTGCCGCAAATCAGCCGCCGCATGACCCGCGACGAGGTGGCGCTGGCGCGCGGCACGGCCGATTCCTATGCACTGCGGCACCGCCACCACGACGCGGGCGTCAACGCGAAATACCAGCCGCAGGGCAACATGGCGCGCGACCTTTACGACGCGATGGAGGTGGCGCGCTGCGAAGCCGTCGGCGCCCGCACCATGCCTGGCACCGCGCGCAACATCGACGCCCGCATCGGGGTCGAGGCGCAGCGCAAGGGCTATGGCGACATCCGCGACAAGGCGCAGGCCCCGCTGGCCGTCGCCGCCGGCTACTGGATCCGCCAGATGGCCACGGGGCGGCCGCTTCCGAAGGGGGCCGAAAACGTGCTGGATCTCTGGCGCGGGTTCATCGAGGAATCGACCGGCGACCGTCTGGACAACCTTCAGGCCGTGCTGGGCGACCAGCAGGCCTTCGCGCGGCTGGCCCGCGACCTGATCGCCGACCTGGGCTACGGCGACCAACTCGGCGACGACCCCGACATGGAGGACGAGGAGCAGGAGGACGAAGGCCAGGCCGAGGAGGAGGAGCCCGATTCCACCGGCGATGACGATCAGGAGGAGGATGCAGACGCCTCGCCCGAGCAGTCGCAGGAGCAGCAGGACGACCCGAGCCAGGCGCAGGTCAGCATGGACGACATGGCCGAGGAGGAGGCGGGCGAGGAAGCCGAAGTCCCCGACGCGGACGAGGCCACCGACCCGCCGCCCCCGCAGCCCGTGTCCGACGCCGATCCGACCTATACCGTCTTCACCACCGCCCATGACGAAATCGTGGGCGCCGCCGATCTGGCCGAACAGGCCGAGCTGGAACGCCTGCGCGCCTATCTCGACCAGCAGCTCGAGCCCTTGAAAGGGGCCGTCAGCCGGCTTGCCAACAAGTTGCAGCGCCGCCTGCAGGCGCAGCAGAACCGCTCGTGGGAGTTCGACCTCGAGGAGGGCATCCTCGACGCCGGGCGCCTTGCCCGGGTGGTCGCCAACCCCACCACGCCCCTGTCGTTCAAGATGGAACAGGAGGCCGAGTTCCGCGACACCTGCGTGACGCTTCTGCTGGACAACTCCGGCTCCATGCGCGGGCGTCCCATCAGCATCGCTGCGATCTGCGCCGACGTGCTGGCCCGGACGCTGGAGCGGTGCGGCGTCAAGGTCGAGATCCTGGGCTTCACCACCCGCGCGTGGAAAGGCGGGATGTCGCGCGAGGAATGGCTCAAGGCCGGTCGGCCCGCCACGCCGGGCCGTCTGAACGACCTGCGCCACATCATCTACAAGTCCGCCGATGCGCCCTGGCGCCGGGTGCGGCCCAACCTGGGCTTGATGATGAAGGAAGGACTGCTGAAGGAAAACATCGACGGCGAGGCGCTGGAATGGGCCCATCGCCGCGCCACCGCCCGACCGGAGGCGCGCAAGATCCTGATGGTGATTTCGGACGGCGCACCGGTCGACGACTCGACGCTCTCGGTGAACCCCGCGAACTACCTCGAAAAGCATCTGCGCGACGTGATCGCCATGGTCGAGAAGCGCCGCGCGGTGGAGCTTCTGGCCATCGGCATCGGCCACGACGTGACGCGCTACTACGACCGCGCCGTGACGATCACCGATGTGGAGCAGCTGGCGGGCGCCATGACGGAACAGCTCGCCGCGCTGTTCGACAGCGATCCGCGCGCACGGGCGCGGGTCATGGGCATCCGTCGGGCATCCTGATCCACAGGCTGCAGGGCGCGCTTGTTGTTGCCCCTAGCGGCCCCCCGGACTAACCCTGCGCCAACAGGAGGTTCGCCATGTTCCAATCCTTCGAGGTCACGACCCGCCCCGACGCCGCCCCGCCCCGCGTCGCCCGCCTGCGCGAGTGGATGGCGACCCGTGACCTCGACGCCTTCATCGTGCCGCGCGCCGACGCCTGGCAGGGCGAGACCGTCGCCGCCCGCGACGAACGGCTGGCCCATATCAGCGGCTTCACCGGCTCGGCCGGGTTCGCGGCGATCCTGCGGGACCGGGCGGCGGTCTTCACCGACGGGCGCTATACCGTGCAGGTCCGCGCGCAGACCGACCCCGCCACGTTCGAGACGGTCGCCTGGCCCGCGACCAAGCTCGCCGAATGGCTTGCAGGCGCGCTGCCCGATGGCGGCCGCGTGGGTTTCGACCCCATGCTGCACACCGTAGCCGAGATCGAGGCGCTGGAAGCCGTGCCGGGGATCGAGCCCGTGGCCACCGAGAACGGCGTCGACGCGATCTGGGCCGACAGGCCCCCCGCACCGCTGGGCGCGATGACGGCTTGGCCCGATGCGCTGGCCGGTCGCAGTTCGGCCGACAGGCGCGCCGACATTGCCAAGGCGCTGAAGAAGGCGGGTGTCGACAGTTTCGTGACGAACCAGCCCGATGCGGTGGCCTGGCTTCTGAACATTCGGGGTGCCGACATTCCGCGCACGCCCATCGCGCAGGCCTTCGCCCTGATCCATGCGGATGCGACGGTCGACCTGATCTGCGCGCCCACCAAGGCCGCAGCGGTGATCGGGCATCTCGGGCCGCAGGTCCGGATCGTGCCGGAGGAGGATCTGATCCCCCTGCTCGGGCGCCAGACCGGACCCGTCGGCTACGATCCGGGCACCTGCCCCGTGGCGCTCGCCCGCGCGCTCGACAAGGGCAAGCCCATGCCCGACCCCCTCGCCCTTCCCAAGGCGCGCAAGACCGATGCCGAAATCGCCGCCACGACCGAGGCGCACCTGCGCGACGGCGTGGCGATGGCACGCTTCCTTCGCTGGCTCGACCATGTGCCGGCAAGCACGACCGAGATCGACGTGGTCAAGGCGCTGGAGGGGTTCCGGCGCGAGACGGGCAAGCTGACCGACATCAGCTTCGAGACGATCGCGGGGTCGGGCCCCCATGGCGCCATCGTCCACTACCGCGTGAACGAGGCGACGAACCGCCTGCTCGACACCGACAGCGTGCTTCTGGTGGATTCCGGCGGTCAGTATCTGGATGGCACCACCGACGTCACCCGCACCATGCCGCTGGGCAACCCGTCCCGGCACATCGCCCATGCCTTCACCCGCGTCCTGCAAGGTCTCATCGCCATCAGCCGCGTCGTCTTCCCGACCGGCGTCGCGGGCGCGCATCTGGATGCGCTGGCGCGTGCGCCGCTCTGGATGGATCACCGCGACTACGACCACGGCACGGGCCACGGCGTCGGTGTCCACCTGGGCGTCCACGAAGGCCCCGCCCGGATCAGCCGGGCCAGCCTGGTCCCCCTCGAATCGGGCATGATCCTGTCGAACGAGCCGGGATACTACCGCGAGGGTGAATACGGCATCCGGCTGGAGAACCTGATGGTCGTCCGCCCGGCCGAGCGCCCCGAGGGCGGAGACGACCGCGCCATGCTGCGGTTCGAGACGCTGACCTGGGTGCCCATCGATCGCCGCCTGATCGTGACGGGCCTTCTGTCGCGGGACGAACGGGCCTGGGTCGACGGCTACCACGCCGAGGTCCTCGCGCGTATCGGCCCCCGGCTGGAGGATGCGGACCGTCGCTGGCTTGCCGTCATGTGCGCGCCGCTCTGACCCTTTCGCCCCGGGACCGGGGCCGTTAGGTTGCGCGCGACCGCAGGGAGGATCCAAATGGTTCAAGTCAATGTCTCGCCCGCCGAGGGTGTCTGGTCCGTCCGCACCGCCGACGGGTTGGTGGTCGAAAGCCGCAACGCCAAGGCGTTGACCGAAGGGGCGATGGCCCCGGTGATCTATTTCCCGCGCGAGGACGTGGCCATGGCCCTGATGGAGCGGTCGGACACAACGACGACCTGCCCGCACAAGGGGACGGCCAGCTACTATTCCTACGTCGGGCCATCGGCGACGATGGACGACGTGGCCTGGACCTATGAGGACGTGACCAACCCCGACATCAAGGCCATCGAGGGGCATCTTGCCTTCTACAGCGACAAGGTCGCCGTCGAGCAGATCTGAGCGCTTTCGGACCGGATCAGATCACCCTTCCCCGCGGCAGACCGTTGACCTGGCATCGTCGCGGTTCGCATAAAGCATCCTGCGGGATCATCGCCCCTTCCCGCACCGCGACTGGCGCGGCGGGGGGTGCGAGGAACCAGACGTGACGGAGACGCCGCCCGCGACCCCATCGACCCGCGCGGCGACCTTCCTGCGCGAAAGCTGGGACGTCATCCGCAGGCGTGGCCCGTCCAAGGTGCAGTTCTGGTTCATCGCGCTCGTTATCGGGATCGTCTCGGGCTAT
The DNA here is from genome assembly GCF_001403735.1 of Jannaschia rubra. Lineage (GTDB taxonomy): Bacteria > Pseudomonadota > Alphaproteobacteria > Rhodobacterales > Rhodobacteraceae > Jannaschia > Jannaschia rubra. The sequence goes on along the minus strand of NZ_CXPG01000011.1, from coordinate 33,494 downwards.
GCCGCCGTGGCCTTCATGACGGCGATCGAACTGCTGCAATCGGCCCTCTACCGCACGGACGACCCCCGCACGCTGCACAGCTTCGCGCGCACGCTGCCCTGGTTCTGGGTGCTGCTGGTGCCCTGCGTGGGCGGGCTGGCCGTGGGTTACATCCTGACGCGCTTCACCCCCGACGCGCGCGTCCGCGCCGTGGCCGAGGTGATCGAAGCCTCGGCGGTCAAGGAGGGCCGGGTCGAACGGCGCGCGGGCCTTGCGTCCATCGCCGCATCGCTCATCACGCTCTCGTCGGGCGGATCAACGGGGCGCGAAGGGCCGGTCGTCCACATGGTCGGGATGATCGCGGGCTGGGTCAGCAACAAGCTCAACGCCGACGGGGTAACGGGCCGCGACCTTCTGGGCTGCGCGGTGGCGGCCGGCGTGGCTGCCAGCTTCAACGCCCCGCTGGCGGGCGCGCTCTTCGCGATGGAGGTGGTGCTGCGCCACTTCGCCGTCCACGCCTTCGCGCCCATCACCATCGCCGCCGTTTCGGGGTCGGTCATCAGCCGGACCCATTTCGGCGACGTGACCGAATTCGTCCTGCCGCTCGACGGGGTATTGCGTTTCTATGCCGAACTTCCGGCGTTCCTGCTGCTCGGGCTGACCTGCGGGGTGATCGCCTTCGTGTTGATGCGATCGGTATTCTTCGCCGAAGACGTGGCGAACCGGATCCAGTCCGGGCTGTCGCTGCCGCCGATCCTGCGGCCCGCCGTATCGGGCCTGATGCTGGGCGGCATGGCGATCTTCTTTCCCCACATCATCGGCGTCGGATACGAGACGACCTCGGCCGCGCTGTCGGGCGATCTCATCCTGCGGGAAGCGGTGGTCTTCGCCATCCTAAAGGTCGCGGCGGTCAGCATCACCATGGGCGGGCGGATGGGCGGTGGCATCTTTTCGCCCTCGCTCATGGTCGGGGCGCTCACGGGCCTTGCCTTCGGGGCGATGGCCACAGCTGTGTTTCCCAATATCTCCGGGTCCGAGACGCTTTATGCGCTCGCGGGCATGGGGGCGGTCGCGGGCGCGGTGCTGGGGGCGCCCATCTCGACCACGCTCATCGTGTTCGAACTGACGGGCGACTGGCAGACGGGCCTCGCCGTCATGGTCGCGGTCTCCATCGCATCGGCCCTGGCCGGACGGTTGGTGGACCGGTCGTTCTTTTTGACCCAGCTGGAGCGGCGGGGCATCCACCTCGCCGACGGGCCGCAGCGGTATCTGTTGGCGACGTTCAAGGTGTCGAGCGTGATGAAGGCACCCGACCATCCCCGGGCGCCGCAGGCCGACCGTGTGCGCCGCGCCCTGAACGAAGGGCTGTTCGTCTCACCCGCCGACACGCTGGAGGTCGCCATGCCCCTGTTCGAGAAGTCGAGCTCCGATTTCCTGGCCGTCGTGCGCCTGAGCGACAAGGACACGACGCCCGAGATCCTGGGTGTCCTGCTTCATGTCGATGCGCTGCGCGTGTTCAACCGGGCACTGGCGGCGCGCGCGGCCGAGGAACATTCCTGAAACGCGCACAGCCGTCAGCGCGGGACGATGGCGCCCCTGTGGCCGATCACGTGGCTGGCCGTCGCGTGACCCGCCTGCAGCGCATCGGCCTGCGATGCGCCGGTCAGATGCGCGGCAAGGTATCCGCCGGTGAAGCTGTCGCCCGCGGCTGTGGTATCGACGACGCGCGGCGCGGGGGTATAGCCCGCTCCCGGCAGCCGCGCCCCGATCGGCAGCGGCCCCGCCTCGCCGCATTTGAGCGCACCCGTCGCCACCCCTGCCCCTTCGATCCGCGCGAGGACGGCGGCTGCATCCGCATCGCCGAACAGCGCCATTTCATCGTCCACGCTGGGAAACCCGATGTCGGTCAATCGCCAGAGGTCGGTCACCGCGGCTTGCGCGGTTGCGACGTCGGGCCAGAGGCGCGGGCGATAGTTGCTGTCGAAGGCGACCCGTCCGCCGCCCGCCCGAAAGGCGGGCAGCCAGTCGATCAGCGCCCGCCGTGCGTCGGCCGTCAGGATCGCCAGCGTGATCGCGCTCAGGTGCAGGACGTCGAAGCCGGCCAGCGTCTCGGGCTGGATGGGGCAGCCCGGCATGAACAGCGTTCGCGCGGCCGATGTGTCGCGCCAGTAGACGAAGCTGCGTTCGCCGTGATCGTCGGTGATGATCGCATAGGCACCGGGGATGCGGTTCTCGTGGCGGGCGATGTGATCGGTGTCCACGCCTTCCGCCTCGATCCGCTCGACCATACGGTTCGACAGGGGGTCGCGGCCCACGAGCGAGACGAAGCTGACCGAATGGGGGCCGGGCAGCGCCCGGCGCAGATAGATCGCGGCGTTGAGCACATCGCCCGCGAACCCCACCACCGCCATGTCGCCGTCGAGCGCAAGTTCGATCATGGCTTCGCCAAGGCAGGCGATCCTCTGGGGGCGGCGGTCGGTCATGACAAGGCTCCGGCTGGTGTGCCCGAAAGCCATAGCCAACCGCACTCGTCAGGGAAAGACGGCGCCGGTGCCACAGTGGATTCTCCAACCTGGCCGAACGCGATTGAACGGCAGCGGGGGGGGCTTCTAGGCTTCCGCATAAATCAAACACGACGTTCCGATCATCCAGACCTCCCGCCTCCCGGTCGTTCCAGCTTGGGGTCGGCATGTCCTGGCCCGATTTTCACGGTGCTAGGAACCTGCTGGACGGGGCGCCGGCAGAGGCCATGTTCCACGAGGCGGCGCGGGCGACAGGGGCCACCGTGCTGGACGTCAAGCTGCACGATTTCGCCCAGCGAGCCGGCTTCACCGGGGTGGCCCTTCTGGCCGAGTCCCATATCTCGATCCACACCTGACCCGAAGCGGAATATGCCGCCATCGACATCTTCATGTGCGGCGATTGCGATCCGTTGGTCGCGCTGGACGGTCTGCGCCGCTACTTCCGCCTCGCGCGCGAGGACGTCACGCACCTCGTCCGAGGGGTGCCGGAGACCGCGGCATTGGCAAGCTGACGACACGCGCGGCGACGCCCTGGGCCACGCCGGTCCTCTCCTGCGCCATCGCCGGCGTCCACCTGTGGAGCGGGCCAGTGCGGAACGCCACGGGACTGGACGGGCTGGACGATACCATGCTGGGTGTCCCTGCGACATGGCCACGCGACCCATCCGGCCATGAACCCGGCGCCGATCGCCGTCTTCGGCACGCGGACCGAGCGTCGTGTCGGCCTCTGGCGGATACCGGCGATGGCGTCGTCACCGCGCGGCCGGGTCTTGACCGCCGCGCTTGCCATCGCCGTCGTCCTGGGCGTCGAAGTGGCGATTTTCGGCGACCGTCTCTCACTCGCTACTCACGTCGTTTCGGCAATCACCGGAGGAGATCTTGCCATGTTCGGATCGCTGTTCGCCAGCCGTGAACCCGCCCTGAAGCCCATGCAGATGACCCACGCCGCCCGCGTCGTCGCCGTCATCGAGGAGACCGACGAGGACGACGCGCTGGAGGCCGAGCAGGGGTTCCTGAAGGGCGCCCTGGACGGGATGTTCGTCCTGATGAAGGACCGTCAGGTCATGGGCGTCACCGGCTATGCGCTCGACGAGAAGGTGCCCGACGTGGTCTGGCCGTCCTGGACCTATCTGACCGGGTCCGACACGGGCGGCGGGCCGGGCGGCTTCATGCTGAACGACCTGCCGGGTCGCCTGAAGGACTGGGGCATCCGCAAGATTTTCATCGTCACGAGCGACCATGCCAAGGACGGAGAGGTTATCCATGCCGCCTACCGGATGTATGCCGACTTCGGCGCCGAGGTCGAGCTGACCGTCCCCGACTATCACGCGCCGGGCGAGGCAAAGATCGTCTATGGCTTGGACAACCCCGAATTCTACGCGGGCCAGGCGCCGGAGCCCCACTCCGACACCGGCCTTGCCATCACAGGCGCCAAGCACGAACCCGAGACCGACGGCACCGCCGGTCTGGTCTGGGAAGGCCGCCCCGAAGGGATCGCGGGGCTGGCCGACCGTCTGGACCGGGCACACCGCGATGGCGCACGGATGGCCGTGCCGTCCCTGCCGAGCGACATATCGGATGCCAGGGCGTGGCATCGAAGGCGCAGGGTTTCGTGCATTGCAGACAATCAACCGATTACTACGCACCAGGATCGCCGCAGGTGTGATGGTCATGCTCAGTCGTTCGGACGTCGGGTGAACCAGCCTGATCTGGGACAGGACATCTTTGGAAACATCAAACTCATTGCCGTCGTGGCCATCGCGGGCTTCGTCGGTTATTCGATCTTCTTCGCCGCCGATAAGGCGCAGATGGCCGGTCTCGGCCAAGTGCTCGACCGGACGCAATACGTCCTCGACACCTATCAGGGCTATCTGGGCGACAATGGCGTGACCGAGATTTCGGGCCCCGAGACGGACAATTATTCCGCCCTGCCACAGCGGTAGGCGATCATCCTTCGGGGGTCCATCCTCGTCGTCGCGCTCTGCGGCATCGTCTACGGGCTCATCATCGGCACGGTGTCGAGCTATCTGATCGGCGACTCGGTCTATCAGTTCTCTCTGACCATCGGCTTCTTCATGTTCGCCATGGACATCGGCTCCTACGTCTCTCGGTTCATCCACGGCAACCTGATCCAGGCCTTCATCCGGGTCGAACTCGTGCTGGCCATCGTCCGCGGGCTTTGCGGCGTATCCCTGTTCATGCTGTTTCCCTTTGCGCCATGGCTTTACACGACGGGGATGTTCGCCTTCATCTCGACGATCGGGTTCCTCGTCGGCCTCGAGATACCGCTCCTCACCCGCGTCCTGTCGCAACCTCCACCATGAGGGAATCGCTCGCTGACGTGCTGTCGCGCGACTACGTCGGCGCCCTGATCGGGTCGGTGGCCTTTCCCATCCTGCTGCTGCCGTCGCTGAGGCTCATCACCGCCTCCTTCGCGATCGGGCTGACGAACGCGCTGGTGGCCCTGCCCAACGTCTTCCGACTGCGCGATCACCTCGACGATTATCGACGGATGCTGGTCTAGATCTGCCTGACCATCGCGGCGCTGTTCGTCCTGACGCTGGGCGCGTCGAATGTCATGGCCTATGCGCAGGACCATTTGTATTTCGACCGGGTCGTCTGGAAGACGCAGTCGCCCCATCAGTCGCTCATCGTAACCAACACCTGGACGCACAACGACGTCCGCCTGTTCATCGATGGCCACCTGCAATCCGCCCAGGTCGACGAATACTGCTATCACGAGGCACTGGTGCATCCCGTCATGTCCTGGACGCCCGCCCCGCCGGAGACGGTGCTGATCCTGGGCGGAGGCGACGGGATGGCCGTGCGCGAGGTGCTGCGCCATCCTTCCGTCCCCCGGATCGACCTCGTGGACCTGGACCCCGAGATGACGCGGCTGGGCATCGAATTCGCGCCGGTCACGCGGCTGAACGGCGACAGCGTCGCGCCGCCCAAGGTCCATGCCCACAACGAGGATGCGTTCCTCTACGTCCGCGAAATCGACCGGCGTTATGATCGGGTCATCATAGACTTCCCCGATCCGCACAACGAGGCGCTGTCCAAGCTCTATTCGCTGCAGGTCTATTCACTGGTCGTTGCCGTCATGACCCAGAACGCGACGCTGGTGACGCAGAGTTCCTCGCCCTTCTCGACCACCAACACCTGTTGGACGGTCGCCCGGACGCTGGAGGAGATGTTCCCGGAGGTCGTCAGCTATCAGACCTCGGTCCCGTCCTTCGGCATCTGGGGGGGTCCACATGGCCTCCCGCACCCCCGGCGGCGGGCTGGGCGCCCTGCCCGATGGGCTGCGCACCCTCACGTCCGAAGCCTTCGCCGCCGCGCGCGTATTTTCGGCCGACCTGATGCCCGCCAAACCGTTGGAAGCGAATTCGATCTCAATCCGGCGATCTACGAACGCTATTCCGAAGACTGCAAGCGCAGATAGGACCGTGTGACCGCTCGCACCCTTCCGGAAACGCGGCGCAGACCTTCGGTCAGATCTCGACCACCCGCCTTTCGCGCCAGGCCCGGTCGCAGGCATCGGCGAGGATCTGGGCACGCAGGCCGTCCTCCATCCCCGGATCGGGCGCCGTGCCTTGCGTGACGGCTTCGACGAAGACGCGCATTTCGGCCAGATAGGCCTCCGCATAGCGTTCCAGGAAGAAGCTCATGGCCGGGTCGCGGCAGAACCCTCCGTCGTCGGCCACCTCCACCGTCGTCTCCAGTCGGTTCCCGGCGCGCAGCATCCCCTTGGCGCCGTGCACCTCGATCCGCTGGTCGTAGCCGTAGGTCGCGCGCCGGGAGCAGCTGATCTGGGCGATCCGGCCCGTCGCGGTGGTCAGGAGGACCGCGGCCGTATCGACGTCGCCTACGTCCCCGATTGCCGGATCGACAAGCGCGGACCCGGTGGCATGGACGCTGACAGGCTCCTCGCCCAGCAGGAAGCGCGTCATGTCGAGATCGTGGATCATCATGTCGCGGAACAGCCCGCCGGATGTCGCGATGTAGGAGATCGGCGGGGGAGCGGGATCGCGGCTGAGGATCGTAACAAGTTCCGGCGAACCGATCCGACCCTCCAGCAGGCGCCGGCGGAGCGCGGCGAAGCTCGGGTCGAAGCGACGGTTGAACCCTGTCATGAAGGGCACACCGGCGCGCGCCACCGCCTCGGCGCAAATGCGGATGCGGGCGGCGTCGAGATCCACGGGCTTTTCGCAGAAGATCGCCTTGCCGGCTGTCGCCGCGGCATGGATCAGATCGAAGTGCGTGTCAGTCGGCGTACAGATCACCACCGCGTCGATGTCGGCCGACGCGATCAGTTCGTTCGCTTCCATCGCACGGGCGCCGCTGCGGTCCGCCAGACGCGATGCGGCATCGGGAACGGCGTCCGCGACGGCGACGAGACGCGCCCCGGATATCCGGTCGAGCGAAGCCGCGTGAACCTGTCCGATGCGGCCGCAGCCGAGGATGCCGATGTTGAGCATGGATCAGCCTTTCAGGGATCGAAGGACGGCGACAGCCGCCCGCATCACGGGCTCCTGTGTGTCGCGCAGGATCTGGACACGGTCGAAGCGGTCCGGGTCGCGGTTGACGGCTTCCCGCAGGGCCGCACCGAACGCCTGTCGCAATTCGGTGCCGATGTTGAACTTGGCGATGGCGGAGGTCCGGGCCAGCCGCGCCCGTTGCGCATGGGGAACGCCGGATCCGCCGTGAATGACGAGGGGCACATCGGTGACCGCCTCTATGGCCGCGATCAGGTCTTCGTCCAGCCCTGCCCCTGCCTGCGTCTGCAGATGCGTGTTGCCGACCGACACGGCCATCGCGTCGACCCCGGTCTCGGAAGCGAACCGCGCGGCTTCGCCAGGGTCTGTGCCCCGGCTCTCGACGCCTTCGGCATAGCCGACGAACCCGATCTCCCCCTCGCAACTCACGCCCGCCGCATGGGCCATCTCGACGATCTCGCGGGTGCGGGCGATGTTCTCGTCGAGCGGCAGTTTCGAGCCGTCGAACATCACCGAGGTGAAGCCCGCCTCGATCGCGGCGCGGCAGGTTTCCGCGTCGTAGCCATGGTCGAGATGCGCGACGACCGGTACGTCCACGTCCGCCGCCAGCCACCGGAACATTGCGCCGAGGACGGGCAGCGGCGTGTGATCGCGGCAACTTGGACCTGCCTGAAGGATGACGGGCACGTTCAGGGACTGGGCGGCTTGGGCATAGGCGCGTGCGTCCTCCCATCCCAGGCAGACCAATCCGCCGACGGCGCGGTCGGGACGGAAGACATCGGTCAGCGTGGCAAGGGTCATTTGAACTTGGCCACCATGTCCATGATGCCGGGTATGGTCCGCAGCTGCGCTTCGTGCGTGGGCTGGAAGTACTGCTTCAAGGACCGCTGGCTCAGACCGCCCAGGATGGTAAAGTAGTACATCTGATATCCGGGCAGGACGCAGGAGGGATGATAGCCCTTGTCGATGCAGATCGTCGAGCCATCCATGACGTGGTAGGCGTCGCCCGGCTCATTGTCGACGCGCTGGAGGAGTTGAACGCCCGAGCCGTAGTTCGGCTTGAAGCGGAAGTTGTAGGTCTCGTCGTGGCGCGTCTCCTCCGGCAGGCGGTCGGTGTCGTGCTTGTGGCTGGGAAACCCGGACCATCCGCCCTCGCCAACGGTGAACAGCTCGCTCACCAACAGGCGGCCCACCCGGTCGTGGTATTGCGCGCCCAGAACGTGGGCGATGCGGCGGTGGGTCTTGGTGTCGTCCGAGCCGTACTGAACCTTGTCGAGATCCTTTGCGCGCACCTCGAACGGCTTCAGCGTCTTGTCGAACTTCGCTCCCGCGACGAAGACTTCGGCGGCGGACGAGCGGCAGGTAATGCGGGCGGCGGTGTCGGTGGGTACATAGACGCCCTCCGGGTCGCCCTCGAATACGTCCTCGGTGCGCAGGCCGATGTCGCGGTAGGTCTCGCCTGCGACCTCGACCGTGACGGTGCCGGTCGCGGGCACGATGCAGGTCTCGTAGCCGGAAACACGGTAGTCGAAGCTCTGCCCCTCGGTCAGCTTGACGATGTTGAAATAGTTGAGCGGCACGGTCGCATCGTCCACGTCGACGATGGGCTTGTTGCGGTTGTCATGGGGCGGGATGTGCATGGGATTGCTCCGTCGGTCCGGGGTGATCGGCCAGAAAGGCCTCGAGCTCGTCGGTGGTCGGCATGGCCGGAGCACAGCCCACGCGGGCGACGACCATCGCCGCCGAGGCGGAGCCGCGCAGGATCGCCGTCTTCAGATCGTGGCCGTTGGCCAGCGCGGCGATGAACCCGCCCATGAAGCTGTCGCCCGCGCCGGTAGGCTTCAGGGCCTTGGTCGGATAGATGCCGGTCCGGATTTCCTCGCCTTCGTGGAAGGTGATCGCGCCCTTCTCGCCCATCTTGTAGACGATCAGCTTGCCTTCGGACGCAAGCGCGCGCGCCTTGTCCAGGCCGCGGTCGTAGCGGCCGGCCATGAACCCGAACTCGACGTCGTTGCCCACGATGCAGTCGCAGGCCGCCCCGGCGCGGCCCAGCACCTCGGCGGCGACCTCGGCCGAGGGCCAGGAATAGGGGCGGTAGTCGATGTCGAAGATCAGCGGCAGCCCGGCCCCTCGCGCCAGATCGAAGGCCCGGAAGGCGGCGGTGCGGCTCGGCTCGGCGGCGAAGACGGTGCCGGTGGTGATGAGGGCGTCGTAAGGCGCGTAATCGACCGCCTCGATATCCGCCTCGGTCATCTCGAAATCCGCGGCACCGTTGCGGTAGATGACGGACTGATGGTCCTCCACCCGCGTCTCGACCACGGCCAGAGAATTGCGCGCCTCGCCGCCCACCGGTGTCACGTGGGTGCGATCGACGCCATAGTGGTCAAGCTGGTTCACCGCGAACCGCCCGATGGCATCGTCGCTGACGCGGGTGACGAGCGCGGCGGTGCACCCCTGCTTCACCAGCGCCACGCCGATGTTCGCGCTGCTGCCGCCCAGGCAGGACACGAAGTGCGCGGCATCCTCGGTCCGGGTGCCGGGGGGATCGGGATAGAAATCCATTCCCGCGCGTCCGACGATCAGGAAATCCTTGCCACCCAGCTTCATGCCCGGCCCTCCACGTTGCCGCCTGCCGCCGTGTCCAGCACTTCGGGATAGGGGTAGTTCAGGCCCAGAAGCTGGCGCAGGTCGGGCGAGGCACCCTCGATCACGTCGGGCGGCAGGGCGGCCGGCATGTCTTCCATCGGTTTCACCCATTTCGGCAGGTACTGGATCAGGATCGCGCTCCGGTCATGGTCCGACCGGTTCGGCATGGCGCAGTGCCAAGCTGCGCCGAAGAACAGGGCGACGTCGCCCGGCTCGCCCGTCATGCGCTCGGCTCCGGCATGGAAATCGTCCGCCTCGGTCGGATAGCGCAGGTGGCGCTGGCTTCCGGGCACATAGGCTGTGGCGCCGCTTTCCACGGTGAACGGGTCGAGGATGACGGAGACCTGCGCGTTCATCGGAAAACTGGCGTTCAGCCCCACGGGGTGCGTCTCGGGTGCATGGAAGTCCCAATAGGGATAGTCCACATGCGGCTCCTGCCCCGGCCCGCCCGGCAGGATGCGGTTCGCGGCGATGGAACCCATGATGAACTCGGTGCCCAGAAACCTGCGAAGGATGTCCATCAGGGCGGGATGGGCTGCCATGCGGGCGAAGACCTCGCCCTTGGCAAGCAGGTTCCAGACCCGGCGTTGCAGAGCGAGCGCGCCCTCCGCCTCGGCCACACCCTGAAAATGCGTCACCTTTCCGGCATCACGGTCCGAATGCTCCATGACGGTGCGCCGCGCCTCGGCGATGTCCTCCGGCGCGAACAACCCCGTCAGACGCACGGCTCCATCGCCGTTCAACAACTCATCGACGATCGCGTCGGGGTCGATCCGGTCATGCGCAAAGGTCTTCATTCAGACCCCCTGCCGCTGGCGGTCACGCATCGCTTCGGTCTCCTCATGGGCCTCGCGGACGCTTTCCGTCTCGCTCACCTCGGGCGTTCCGATCTCCCACCAGGCATGGCCGCCGGTGGTCCAGCCCTCGTAGGGATCGACCTTCATCACGATGACGCTCGTCTTGTCGGCGGCCTGCGCGCGGCGAAACGCCTCGGCCAGACCGGCCGGATTCTCGACCGTTTCCACATTGGCACCCATCGCGGCGGCATGGGCCGCGAAATCCACTGTGAAGGGCTCGGGCACGGTGGGGCAATCCGCGATCAGGTTGTTGAAACTCTCCTGTCCGGTATTGTTTTGCAATTTGTTGATGACCGCGAAGCCGCCGTTGTCGAGAACGAGGACAATCAGCTTCTTTCGGGTCAGGACGCTGGAATAGATGTCCGAGTTCATCAACAGGTACGATCCGTCGCCGCAGAAGACGATGGTGTCGCGGTCCGGCTCCGCCTCCGCCTGCGCGATGCGTGCGCCCCAGCCACCCGCGATCTCATATCCCATGCAGGAAAAGCCGAATTCCACGTCCACGGTCCCGGGCTTCAGCGTGCGCCAGTTGGCCGTGACTTCGGCCGGCAGGCCGCCGGCGGCCGCGACGATCCGGTCGGATGGGTCGCAGAGGTCGTTCACCACGCCGATGGCCTGGGCATAGCTGTTCGGACGGTTTCCGGGCCGGACGGTTTCGGAGACCGTCCGCATCCACGCGCGGCGCTCGGCTTTCGCCAGATCCACCCATTCGGAAGGCGCTCTGTGATCACCCAATGCCGCGCCCAGCACCTCCAGGCCCAGCCGGGCGTCGCCCACCATCGTCGTCGCCAAGTGCTTCGCGGCATCGTGGCGACCGACGTTCAACGTCACCAACCGTGCGTCGGGGGCGAAGGCGGTCCAGGACCCCGTGGTGAAGTCCTGCAGCCGGGTGCCCACGGCCAGGATCAGGTCGGCCTGGGCGGCGATGGCGTTGGCCGAGTCGGAGCCCGTGACACCGACGGGCCCGATGTTGAGCGGATGGTCGTCGACCAGGTTCGCGCGCCCGGCGATGGTCTCGATAACTGGAATGTCGTGCGCCTCGACGAACGTCGTCAGCGTCTCGACGGCGCGGGAATACTGGATGCCTCCGCCCGCGATCAGAACGGGGCGTCGAGCCGCGCGCAGAAGATCCGCGACCTCGGCCACCTCGGCGGTATCCGGGGCCTGCCGGCGGATGCGGTGCACCCGCCGGTCGAAGAATCGTTCGGGATAGTCCCACGCCCAGCCCTGCACGTCCTGCGGCAGCCCGAGGAAGGCCGGGCCGCAATCGGCGGGGTCGAGCATGGTGGCGAGCGCGGCAGGAAGGGATTGCAGAACCTGCGCGGGGTGGGTGATCCGGTCCCAGAAGCGGCTAACGGCGCGGAACGCATCGTTCAGGCCCCGCGTCGGATCGCCGAAATGCTCCAGCTGCTGCAGCACCGGGTCCGGCAGCCGCGTGATGAAGGTGTCGCCGCAAAGCATCAGCATCGGAAGGCGGTTCGCATGCGCCAACGCCGCGGCGGTCAGCAGGTTCGCCGTCCCCGGCCCCGCACTGGCGGTGCAGAACATGAAGCGGCGGCGCAGGTGATATTTGGCATAGGCCGCGGCCGCGAATCCCATCCCCTGTTCATTCTGACCGCGGTAGAGCGGCAGGTCCGAATGAACGGCATAGAGCGCCTCGCCCAGGCAGGGGACGTTGCCATGGCCGAAGATGCCGAAACCCCCGCCGCAGATGCGCGTCTCGACGCCGTCGATCTCGATGTACTGATTCATCAGCCAGCGGACGATGGCCTGCGCCACGGTCAGCCTGACGGTTCGTCCGGTTGAGGTCATGATCGCGCCTCCTGAAATCCGCTTGCACGTCTCGAAATCCGAGCATACGAATATTGCAACCGGTTGCAATCCTAAACCGGAAAGGATCGGGACATGCGACCAATCGGAATCGGGATCGTGGGCGGAGGCTACATGGGAAAGGCTCATGCCGTCGCCATGTCCGCCGTAGGCGCGGTGTTCGAGACGAATCTGCGCCCGCGCCTGGTCAAGGTCTGCGCCACTTCCCCCGAGTCCGCGGAACGGTATCGCGCTGCGTTCGGGTTCGAAGGCGCTACGGACGACTGGCGCGACCTGGTCGCGGACCCGGCGGTGGAGGCGGTGATCATCGCCTCCCCCCAGTCTACCCATCGCGCCATCGCCGAAGCCGCCTTCGCGCGCGGGTTGCCGGTGTTCTGCGAAAAGCCGCTGGGTGCGTCGCTGGCCGACAGCAAGGCGATGGTCGCCGCCGCCGAAGCCGCAGGCGCGGTCAACATGACCGGCTTCAACTACGTCCGCACGCCGGCGACGCAGGAAGCCCGACGTCTGATCGCCGAAGGCGCCATCGGGGACGTGACCTGGTTCCGGGGCGAGCATACCGAGGATTTTCTGGCCGACCCCGACGCCCCCGCGAACTGGCGCACGCGGGATCGGGCCTCGGGCGCCATGGGCGACCTTGCGCCGCACATGATCAACTGCGCGCTCGCGCTGATGGGCCCCATCGCCGCGTTGTCCGCCGTCATCGAGACCGTGCACGACACCCGTCCCGGGCCTGACGGCCCGGAGCAGGTCGCAAACGACGATCACGCGCAGATGATGGTAAGGTTCGCCGGCGGCGCCATGGGGCATCTCTACTTCAGCCGGACCGCCACCGGGCGGAAGATGGGCTATGCCTACGAGGTGCATGGCACCAAAGGGTCCATCCGTTTCGATCAGGAGGACCAGAACTCCCTTCACGTCTATCTTCGCGAAGGGCCCGAGGCGGGGCGCGGATTCACCCGTATCCTGACGGGCCCCGCACATCCCGACTATGCCGCTTTCTGTCAGGGAGCCGGTCATGGGACTGGCTATCTTGACCAGATCATCATCGAGGCGCGGGACTTTCTCCGCGCGATCGAGACAGGAAAGAACATGTTTCCCACCTTCCGCGACGGGATGGAGGTGAACCGGGTGGTCGACACCGCCTGGGCATCCTCCGCTTCCCGAAGCTGGGTTTCGATTGAAGGTTAGAAGAATGACGATACGCATCGGAAACGCGCCCTGCTCCTGGGGTGTGGAATTCGCCAACGACCCGCGCAACCCCGACTGGAAGTCGGTCCTCAAGCAATGCGCAGAGGCAGGTTACAAGGGCATCGAACTCGGCCCCGTGGGCTTCATGCCGGAAGATCCCGCCATTCTGGCCGACGCGCTGGCGGAACACGACCTTACCCTCATCGGCGGCGTGGTCTTCCGCGCCTTCCACGACCCCGACGCCTGGGACGACGTGAAGGATGGCGCGGTGCGAACCTGCAAGGCGCTGGTCGCGCATGGGGCAAAGCATCTCGTGCTGATCGACTCCATCTCGCCCCGCCGCGCGCCGACCGCCGGGCGGGCCGGCGAATCCGAGCAGATGCAGGACATCGAATGGGCGCCCTTCCGCGATCGGATCGCCACCATCGCCCGCATGGGAGCGGAGGAATACGGTCTGACCGTCGGCATCCATGCCCACGCCGCGGGGTTCATGGATTTCGAGCCGGAACTCGACCGCCTGCTGGACGAAGTGCCGGAAGACATCCTCAAGATCTGTTTCGACACGGGCCACCATTCCTATGCCGGATACGACCCCGTAGCCTTCATGAAACGGCACATGGAGCGCATCAGCTACATGCATTTCAAGGACATCGACCCGGTGGTAAAGGCCCGCGCGATCGAGAACCGGACCGGGTTCTACGACGCCTGCGGCCAGGGGATCTTCTGCAACCTGGGCCAGGGTGACGTCGATTTCCCGGCGGTGCGGCAGGTGCTTCTGGATGCGAATTACGAAGGCTGGTGCACGGTCGAGCAGGACTGCGATCCGTCGATGGGCACCGACACGCTGGGCGATGCGCGCGCGAATCGCGAATACCTCCAATCGATCGGATTCTGACATGGCAAAGCTCAACTGGGGAATGATCGGCGGCGGCGAAGGCAGCCAGATCGGACCGGCGCACCGGCTGGCCGCCGGACTGGACGGTGCCTTCACCTTCGCGGCGGGCGCGCTCGACCACCGGGCCGATGCGGGGCGCGACTATGGCCAACGCCTCGGCCTCGTCCCGGATCGCGCCTACGGCGACTGGCGCGAGATGCTGGGGGCCGAGCGGGCGCGCGCGGACCGTCTGGATCTCGTGACGGTCGCCACGCCGAACGCGACGCATTTCGAGATTACCAAGGCCTTCCTCGAAGCCGGGTTCAACGTCCTCTGCGAAAAGCCGATGACGATGACCGTTGATGAGGGCGAGGAGATCGTGCGCCTTGCCGAGCGCAGCGGACGCATCTGCGCCGTCAACTATGGCTACACCGGCTATGCGCTGGTGCGGCACATGCGGGCGATGGTGGCGCGGGGCGATCTTGGCCGCATCCGCGTGGTCGTCGCCGAGTTCGCCCACGGCCATCATGCCGACGCGGCCGATGCCGACAATCCGCGCGTCCGCTGGCGATACGATCCCGCACAGGCCGGCGTGTCGGCGCAGTTCGCGGACTGCGGCATCCACGCGATGCACATGGCCAGCTTCGTCACCGGCCAGAACGTCGAACGCCTGAGCGCCGACATCGTCTCGACCATCGACAGCCGGGTGCTCGAGGATGACGCGATGGTCAACTTCCGGATGGACGGCGGGACGGTCGGGCGGCTCTGGACATCCTCCATCGCGCTCGGGCGGCAACACGGGCTGACGCTTCAGGTGTTCGGGGAAACCGGCGGCCTCCGCTGGGCGCAGGAACAGCCGAACCAGCTCTACCATATGCCGCTCGGCGGGCGCCTGCAGGTGATCGAGCGCGGCGAGGGGAACCTCTCGCCCGAGGCGGACCGCGCCAGCCGCGTGACCGTCGGGCATGCCGAAGGGATGCCGCTGGCCTTCGCCAACATCTACGCCGATATGGCGGAGACGATCCGCGCGCAGAAGGACGGTCGCGCGATGGACCCGGCGGCGAACCTCTATCCGCGTGCCGAGGACGGGCTGCGCTCGATGGCGGCGGTCTTCGCCGTGGCGCAATCGGGCAAGGCCGACGGCGCATGGGTCGACGCCCGCCCACCCATGTTCAGGGCAGAGGCCTGAGCGTCCCGCGCTCCACGATCCGGCAGGGGAACAGCCGCGCCTCGGGCGCCAAATCGGGGGTCGCCACGGTCGCGACGATCAGGTCGATGGATGACGCGATGATGTCCGCGACGGGCTGATGGATGGTGGTCAGGTCGATGTTGGCCCAGCCCGCGATCTCCATGTCGTTCAGGCCGATGATACCCACGTCCCGCGGCACGCCGAACCCGGCGTCCCGCAAGGCGGACATCGCGCCGATCGACAGGACGTCATCGCCGCAGAAGTAGGCGTCGGCCGGCGCCCCCCCGCCTAGCACGGCCTGCATCGCCGTGCGCCCCGCCTCGAAGGTATAGGACGCGGCAAAGGTGGCGGGAACGGCGAGGGCCCCTGCCCCTTCCCGGAACCCGGCCAGCCGGTCCTGCGTGGAGGTTGCCGCCTCCGGCCCGCCGAGAAAGGCGATGGACCGGTACCCCCGCGCCCGAAGCGTGCGTGCCGCCATGCGCCCGCATTCCGCGTTGTCGATGCCGACGACATGGGTCTCGGGCACGCTGAGCCGACGGCCGAAGGAATGCACCACCGGCAAACCGGCATCCTTGAAGGCCCGCGCGAAGCTGGGCGGCAGGGTCGACGATGCGATAATCACCCCGTCGACGGAATACTGCCGCAGCATCCTGAGCGACGCCTGCGGATCCGTCTCCCCCGACAGGTTGACGAGGAGGGGACGCAACCCGCGGTCCTGCAACCCCCGTGTGAACAGGTCGAAGATCTCCAGAAAAAGCGGGTTGTGAAAGTTGGAGGAGACCAGACCGATCAGCTTGGTCCGCCCCGTCGACAATGCCGAGGCGAGCGCGGAGGGGGCGTATCCCAACTCCCTCGCCGCCTGCTCGACCTTGTCTCGGGTCTTGGCGCTGACCGATGCGCCATCGGTGAACGTGCGCGATACCGCCGAGCGGCTGACTCCGGCGCGAAGCGCTACGTCCTTGAGGGTGACTGCCATCGGATCCCTATGCCTACCAGTCGCAGGTTGAAGTCAAGATGTGGACTTTGCAACCGGTTGCAAAGAATCTCGAACCGTGCTTAGCTTTGTCTCGAGAGCGGGGGAGGACGCGAAAGCGGACCGGTCTTGGTAGCAAATGGGGAGGAATACTATGAAATTTTTCAAGACTTTGGCGCTGGCAGCCACGGCACTGACGGTTCCGTTCGCGTCGCACGCGCAAGCGATCGACGACGATCTGTCCTACATCATGGTGAGCCACGCGCCCGATTCGGATGCCTGGTGGAATACCATCAAGAACGCGCTGAACCTTGCCGGGGAGCAGATGGGCGTCAATGTGGAATACCGCAATCCGCCCACCGGCGATCTGGCCGACATGGCCCGCATCATCGAACAGGCGGCCGCGTCGGGTCCCGACGGGATCATAACGACAGTGGCCGACTACGATGTTCTGGCCGGCCCGATCCGCTCCGCCGTCGATCAGGGCATCGACGTCATCATCATGAACTCCGGCACGCCGGAGCAGGTTCGTGAGCTTGGGGCGCTTATGTTCGTGGGCCAGCCCGAGTACGATGCAGGGCTGGCCGCGGGTCAGCGGGCCAAGGGCGACGGTGTCGAAAGCTTCGTCTGCGTCAACCACAAGATCTCCAACCCCGTCATCGCCGACCGTTGCCGGGGCTTCGCCGACGGTCTCGGCATCGAGCTTGGCAGCAGCATGATCGACTCGGGAGAAGACCCGGCCGAGATCAAGAACCGCGTCATGGCCTATCTGAATACCAACCCCGATACCGACGCGATTCTGACGCTCGGCCCGACCTCGGCCAATCCGACAATCCAGGCGGTCGAGGAAATGGGTCTCGCGGGAGATATCTACTTCGGCACTTTCGACCTGGGCGCCGAGATCGTTCAGGCCATCAAGGACGGCACGATCCAGTGGGGCATCGACCAGCAGCCCTTCCTGCAGGCTTATCTGCCCGTCGTCGTGCTGGCGAACTACGATCGCTACGGGGTGCTTCCCGGCAACAACGTCAACTCGGGCCCCGGTTTCGTGACGGCGGACAACATCGACAAGGTCGAGGAACTCGCGGGCGAATTCCGCTGATCTCAATTGGCCGGGGGGCGGTGACGCCGACCCGGCCTTTCATTCGGGGAGGAGAAGCAGGATGGCCGATACGCCGCAGGCAGTGATCGACGAGCGCGTGAAGGACGTTTCGCCCTGGCGAAAGGCTCTGATCCGTCCCGAATTGGGGGGCATCATCGGCACGGTCGCCGTCTTCACGTTCTTCGCCCTGCTTGCCCACGACAGCGGCATGTTCAACGCGCAAGGCATCCTGAACTGGTCGACCGTGTCCGCGCAGTTCATGATCATCGCCGTGGGCGCCTGCCTTCTGATGATCGCGGGAGAATTCGACCTCTCGGTCGGCTCGATGATCGGCTTCGCGGGCATGATGATCGCCATCTTCGGCGTGACGCTCGGCTGGCCCATGTGGATCGCGATCCTCGTCACCTTCGCGATCTGCATGGCGTTCGGCGCGCTCAACGGCGTCATCGTCGTGCGCACCGGCCTGCCCAGTTTCATCGTGACGCTGGCCACGCTGTTCATCCTGCGCGGCTTCACCATCTTCATTCCCCAGACGCTGGAGCGGAAGACCATCATCGGCGGCATCCGCGAGGCGGCGGAGGGTGACTGGCTCGCCGCGCTGTTCGGCGGCACCATCGGGCGCCCGTTCTTCCAGTGGCTCGGCGACGCGGGCGTCATCGGCGTCTTCGACCGCGGCAACCGCGCCGGGGAACCGGTCGTCAACGGCGTGCCGATGCTCATCATCTGGGCGTTCGTGTTGATCGTGTTCGGCCACATCCTTCTCACCCGCACCCGCTTCGGCAACTGGATCTTCGCCGCCGGCGGCGACGCGCAGGCGGCCCGCTATGCGGGCGTTCCGGTGGACCGGGTCAAGATCCTGATGTTCGTCTTCACCGCGTTCTGCGCCACCGTCTTCGCAACCTGCCAGGTCATGGAGTTCGGCTCGGCCGGCGCCGACCGGGGCCTTCTCAAGGAGTTCGAGGCAATCATCGCGGTCGTGATCGGCGGTGCGCTTCTGACGGGTGGCTACGGCTCGGTCATAGGCGCGGCCCTGGGCGCGCTGATCTTCGGGGTCGTCCAGCAGGGCCTGTTCTTCGCGAACGTCGAATCGTCGCTGTTCCGCGTGTTCCTCGGCGTGATCCTGCTCCTTGCGGTGATCCTCAACACCTACATCCGCCGCATCATCACGGGAGAGCGCTGATGGAGCCCACAGTGAAACCCATCGTCAGCATGAAGGACATCGAAAAGCATTTCGGGTCCGTAATCGCGCTCAATGGCGTGTCGGTCGATATCCTGCCCGGCGAGTGCCACTGCCTTCTCGGCGACAACGGGGCGGGAAAATCGACCTTCATCAAGACGATGTCGGGCGTTCACCGCCCGACGAGCGGTGAAATCTTCTTCGAGGGGCGGCCGATGTCCTTCGCCGATCCGCGCGACGCGATCGCGGCGGGCATCGCGACGGTCTATCAGGATCTCGCCATGATCCCGCTGATGTCGGTCAGCCGCAACTTCTTCATGGGCAACGAGCCGATCCGGCGGATCGCGGGGTTGCCGTTCTTCGACCATGACCTCGCCAACCGCGTCACGATGGAAGAGATGCAGAGTATGGGCATCAACCTGCGTGGCCCCGATCAGGCCGTCGGCACCCTGTCGGGCGGCGAACGCCAGACCGTCGCCATCGCGCGCGCCGTGTATTTCGGCGCCAAGGTCCTCATCCTGGATGAGCCGACCTCGGCGCTCGGGGTTCGGCAGACGTCGAACGTGCTCGCCACCATCGACAAGGTCCGCAAGAAGGGGATCGCCGTCGTCTTCATCACTCACAACGTGCGTCATGCGATGGCAGTGGGCGACCGCTTCACCGTCCTCAACCGCGGACAAACGCTCGGCACGGCCGAGCGCGGCGAGATCACGCCGGAAGAATTGCAGGACATGATGGCCGGCGGGCAGGAAATGGCCACGCTGGAAGGAAGCCTCGGCGGAACGGTCTGATCCCGGCGGCCGTCGCCCGAGAAGGACGCGCACATGACCCGACTTCTGCACCGCCCCACCGCTGACCACGGCAAGGTTCATGACATCACCCCCCAGGATGCCGGCTGGACCTACGTCGGCTTCTCGCTCTACCGCCTCCGCGCCGGAGAGGAGGCGATCGAGGCGACGGGCGACCGCGAGGTGATCATCGTGATGGTCGAGGGGAAGGCCCGGCTTACCGGGGCTGATCGCGACTGGGGCGTGCTGGGCGACCGGATGGACGTGTTCGAGAAGACGCCGCCGCACTGCCTCTACCTGCCCGGCGGCACCGATTGGCGCGCGGTGGCCGTAACCGACTGCACCATCGCGGTCTGCACCGCGCCCGGCAGGTCGGGGCACGCCGCGCGGCGCATCGGGCCCGAGGGCATCACCTTGACCGAGCGGGGTCGCGGCACCAATACGCGCCACATCAACAACATCGCCATGGAAGCCGAGGACTATGCGGACTCCCTGCTGGTGACCGAAGTGTTCACCCCAGCGGGCCATTGGTCGTCATTCCCGAGCCACCGCCACGACGAAGACGATTTCCCCCGGATCACCCTGCTGGAGGAAACCTACTATCACCGCCTGAACCCGGCGAACGGCTTTGCCGTCCAGCGGGTCTATACCGACGACCGCAGCCTGGACGAAACCATGGCCGTCTCGGACGGCGATGTCGTCTGCGTGCCGCGCGGCCACCATCCCTGCGGCGCGCCCTATGGGTTCGAACTGTATTACCTGAACGTCATGGCAGGTCCGCTCCGCAAATGGCGCTTCATCGCCGCGCCGGAGGTCGAATGGATCATGGATCGCGACGCGACCTGATCCCGTCGCTGGGTCATTGACGGCTTTCCATCGAGAGCCAAGGCTACCCGGCCGGAGGTCCGACCCTCGCACGGGGTGGGACGCGATCAAAGAGAGGGGCGACAATGAAACGGATGATCCCCGTTCTGGCAGGCGGCATGGAGGCCCTGATGGGAAATGCCGCGACGAAGGCCGAACTGAACCTGGTCTGCTCGGCCGACGTGGTGATCTGCTAGACACTGACACGCACCTTCGAGGGCGATCACGACAGCGACGTGAACATGGTCCGGATGTCGTCTGGCGAGACCTACGCCAGGATCCGGGCAGAGGGGCGCAACCCTCAAACCGACACTTGCCGGGGCGGCACGGGCGACCCGTACCTGCATGCGGCGCAGGACGACGGTCTGACAGCCGAATACCAGTTGCCCGTGCGGGATCAGTTGCAGCCGTGGGAGGTGAGCCAGGCCGAAGCGCGGGCAACCGGACTGTGGACGTCTATTCCGATGCGCTCGAATGGGGCTACGACACCGAGATCTTCGCCGAAAAGGGGATCGGGGGGCCGAAATGCTGGGCCGATCTTCTCGAAGCGGCCCTTCAGAAAGAAATCCCGGACATGGACCCGACTTCGACGACATCAAACTGATCGACTACGATTTCGCGGAATACGGCTCGACCGAGCATCGCAGCGAACTTATGGACCGATGGGGACGAGATGTCGGCGGCGTCGGCAAGTGATCGGTCGGCCGAGGGCCGGACATGATCCGTGACAACCGACGTCTGGACGTCCTGTTCCTTGCGTCCCTGACCTCCTTCGCGGTCCTGCCGTCTTACCGCGTCCGAAGCGGTTCCTTCGGTCTGGCCCGGCTCGCCGAATTGGCGGGGTGCAGGCTGGCCCGGATCGGGGCGGCGAGCCTTCTCTGATTGATCGCGCAAGGGCCCTCCATCGGTCCGCGCGACTGGAGCCGGGGCGCGCTGAAGGGCGACGCTTACGTCCTCGGCTCCATCGGGTTTCTGGTCCTGCGCGAGGGAACCTTCGTCCTCTACCCGATCCTGCCGACGTTCGCCGGCGCGTTCCAGAAATTTGACGGCTCCTTCACAGCGACCGGGATCGCCCGCAATACCGGCGATCCGCAGATCTGAAGCCTCCGGTGCCTGACCGCTTCGGGCAGTTGCGGCGTCACCTGGCGCACCTTGTTCCCTGCGGTCTGCACGGCCACCGGAACGACGCTCATTGGCCTCGCGTTCGCGCTAATGACGACGCGCACGAACGCTTTGTTCAAGAAGGCGCTGCGTCTCCTGACGGTGCTGCCCATCATCACACCGCCCTTCGGGATCGGTCTCGCGCTCACGCCGATGCCGGGATAGGCGGGGTTCGTCACGACCTTCATCCGGGAGCGGACGTTCCGCCGCGCCTCAACGCCGCCGATGGCTTCGGGCCTCGCCAATGCGTTCCTGATCGGCTTCATTGAATCCATGGCCGATTTCGGCAACCCCCTGTTTTCGGCGGCTCGGACGGCGTGTTCTCGACCGAGATTTTTTCGCCTTCGTCAGTGCACAGCGCGACACGGTCCGCGCTGCCGTTCTTGCGACGGTCCTGCTTGGCTTCACCCCTTTCCGCCTTCCCCGCGCAGCGGCTCTGGCTCGGGCGGCGCAACTTTGCGACCGTATCCGGCAACGGCGCCGGCGGCGTCCGCCGCGCGTGGCGCCGATGGCCCTATGGTCGGCGGTCGCGCTTGTTGTCTACGCTGATCCTGTTCGGAAGCATCGTGCGCGTCTGGGGCTTCGACCACAGCCTGACGCTCGACCACTACGGCCGCGACTTCGCGATCTCCTTCTCGGACGGCATCGCCTGGAACAGGTTCTGGACCGGGATAGAGATCGCGGCACCCTTGACGGCGGCCGTGGGCATGCTGACCGCCTGGCTGATCGTGCGGAAACGCTTTCCGGGCCGTGACATCCTTGAGTTCGTCCGGATGCTGAGCTTCGCACTCCCCGGCATGGTCATCGGTATAAGCTGCATCATTGCGGTCAACCTGCCGCCCATCCAGATGACAGACACGGCCACGATTCTGGTCTTCTGCTTCATCTTCAGCAACACGCCGGTCGGTGTGCGCGGCGGCGTCGGGGCAACTTCGCAACTCGACGGATCGCTCGATGAGGCGTCGCTCTCGCTGGGGGCATCCTCGTGGCGCGCGCTGCGCCGGATGATCCTGCCGCTGCTTCGCCCTGCCGTCCTGGCCACCCTGATCTAATCCCTCGTCCGGGCGATCAACTCGATTTCCGCGGTGATCTTGCTGGTCTCGGCCAAGTACAACCAAACGACTGCCTATTCCCAGGTCTTCATCCTAGTGATGATCACGCTGATCGCCGGGTTCCAGCTCCCCGTGGGCCGCCGGCTGCTGCGACGAGGGAGGACGGCGCGCGCTGGGCCGCGGCGCGCAGGGCCAAGGGGGCTCCGGCATGGCCGACAGAAGCCGCGGCGCGGTCGCGTTCTGGCATGTCCGCAGGGATTTCGGCGCCTTCACCACGATACCGGACCTGTCGTCGTCGATCGAGCCGGGCAAACTGGTGACGCTTCTGGACCCTTCCAGCTGCGGCAAGACGACGACGCTGCGGATGCTGGCGGGACTAGAAAGCACGACCTCCGGCCGCATCCTGATCGGCAGAGAGGGTGTGACCCGTCTGCCGGCCGAGCGCCGCGACGTGTCGATAGTCTTTCAGAGCTACGCGCTTTTTACTGCATATGAGCGTCACGAAGAACCTGGCCGATGATCTCGAACAAGGCCGCATGAAACCGCGCGAGGCGCGGGCCACTGCCGGAAAGGGGCTGAACCCCGTCGGTCTCGACGACATTGGTGACTGCCTGCACCCGAACTTTCCGGCGGACAGCAGCAACGCGTCGCGGTGGCCCGCGCGCTGACGCTGGAGCCCCAGATGGTGGTGCTCGACAGGCCGCTGTCGAACCTTGATGCCCGCCTGCGTGGCCGAATACGGACCGAGATCCGCAACCTGCCGCAGCGGCTGGGCTTCACGGCCGTCTACGTCACCCACGACCAGAAGAAGGCGCTGGTGGTCTCCGACCGGATCGTCGTGATGCGAGAAAGCCGGGTCCGGGCAGGTGGGTGCACTGCGCAACCTCTATGACGCGCCCGCACCGGAGTTCATCGTCGACTTCATCAGCAAGGCGAACCTGATCCCCTGCGACAAGGAACGCGTCGAAGTGGGCACCGCGACGATCCGGGTCGGGGGCCTGCGCCATCCCGTGCCCGCACGAGGCGTCACGGCCTGTCCGGCGAAGCTGGCGGTGCGGGCAGACGCCATCGCGCTCACGCCCGGCGAAGAACCACTACGGCGACGCGTCCAGTCATCGGCCTATCTCGCCGACCATGTGGCATACGGAGTCGCTGAACCCATCGACCGGCTGTACGCGATCAACAGCGACGCGCCACTCAACGTCGGAACCGTGGTCGCCCTGGCATTCCGGTCTCGCGGGCTGGCCGTCATTCAGGAGGGCATCGGATGAGCCTCGTCGACTGCCTGAGCGAGGCAGAGGACATCGCCCGCCGCGCCGGTACGCTGGCGCTCCACTGTTTGGGGCGCTGCGGCGACTTCAACATCGAAGCCAAGCTCAGCCGGCAGGACATGGTGTCCGAAGCCAACCGGGAAGTCGAGACGCTGATCCGCAAAGCGCTTGCCCGGGTCTTTCACGCCGACGCGCAACTGGGCGAGGAGCACGGCCTCAGGCCGGGCACCTCCGGCCTGATCTGGGTGATCGACCCCATCGACGGAACCGCGCCGTTCCTGGCCGGCCAGCCGGCTTGGTGCATCTCCATCGGCCTGCTGGATGCGAAGGGTCCGGTCATCGGTGTCATCCGTGCCCCCATCGTGAACGAGATGTTCGTCGCCAGACGCGGCCACTGCGCCACCCTGAACGGCAAGCGGATCCGGATCGACGCGGAAGCGCTCGATCTCCGATCCGGCCTGCTTGACGTGGACGCCAGGGATCGCGCCCCGTCGGAGAAGGTCGGGCGGATGATGGCCGATCCGATGGACGCAGGAGCGAGCTGGGTCCGCTACGCGTCGGGCGCCCTGATGCTGGCTTGGTTCACCGTCGGCCGCCTGCTTGGATACGCCGAACCGAGGATGAGTGCGTGGGGCTGCATCGCCGGTTACTGCCTGATCGATGGACGCCGCGGGAGGCCGCACCCTCAGGTTACCGACCGACCCAGGCCTGACCCGCCCCGCCCCCGTTAATGGGGGTTAAGGCCGGTACCTACAAAGACGTTCTTCGCCCGACCCGCCTCGACGACTGGACCTATGGGGAACTGCCGGGGCGGAAGACCCTGACGGATCGTGATCCGCCGCGGACAATGCAGGGAACGGCCCGCTGCCACACGTCCCCCGGACTCATCTACCGACACCGCTCCCGGGAATCCGCGCAAATGGTCAAAAAATCTCAGAGATCGCTTCAGCACCTCAAAACCTGCAAAGACAAGGTGAAGCCCCGAGGTCGCCGCGCTTAGGGAAAAGTGGTGCCCGGGGGCGGAATCGAACCACCGACACGAGGATTTTCAATCCACTGCTCTACCCCTGAGCTACCCAGGCACTGGTTTTCCCACGGCGCTTTCCGTCGGAAGCGGAGGATTTCTCCGCGGGGTCCGCACCGTCTAGGACAGGCTCAAAACGCTGTCCAGACGAAAATCGTCAGTTCGGGCGGGACTTGGGCTCCGGTCCCGGATTCGCGGCATCCAGCGCTTCGTCCACGTCGTCCGGGTCGGCGGACGGGACGGAATAGGCGCCGGTCAGCCACTTGCCCAGATCGACGTCGGCGCAGCGGCGCGAACAGAACGGTCGGTATTTCGGATCGGTCGGCTTGTCGCAAATCGGGCAGGTCACAGCACCTCCTCCAACGGTCGTCTCTCGCGGCGTCGGGTCAACTCGAAATGGCCCAGCGGGGTCCATCCGATCAGGCTCGTCTCGATCGGGTCGGCCTTGAAGGCCGCGCGCAGCGCGCTCTCCACGGCCTTGCGGTCCTTCTTGGGCATGGGCGCGAGGTCGAGCACGATCTGCCCGCCAAGACCGCGCAGGCGCAACTGCCGCGGCAGTTCCTTCGCAGCAGCCAGATTGGCCTTCAGGCCCCCCGCCCCGCCTTCGGGCGTGTTCACGTCGACGGCGACCAGCGCGCGCGTGGGTTCGATGGACAGCGTTACCTGCCCCAGCCGCACCTCGGGCGAGCGCAGGGCATCCATCTGGTCGGCGACGGCATCCCAATCCTCCGAGACCTCGGCGGCGGGCCAGTCACGCCAGGCGAGCGTATGGGCGTCCGGCCCGTCCAGAAGGCGTTCGGCCTTGGTGTCGGCGTCCCCCAGCACCTGCATCGCGGTGGCCCAGGTCGCGGTCAGGTCGTCGGTCAGCGTGCCTTCGTCCGCGCCCTCGGCCGCAGTCCGCAGGATGATTCCGTGACCCTGGCGGTCGGGCACCGCGTCGTTGGCGATCTCCAGCAAGCGGTCGCGCTCCGCTTCGTCAGTCAGGCTGCGCGCGACGTTCAGACCGGGCGCGCCGGGGGTGACGATGCAATAGCGCGACTTGAACAGCACGCGGTCGCTCACTGGGATCGCCTTCCCCGGCTCGGCATGGCCAGTGACCTGCACAAGAAGCACCTGCCCCGGAGCGAGGCCCTTGGCCCCCCGGTGCCAGCCGGTCAGACCGTCGCCCAGCCGCAGGAACATGCCGCCCTGCCCCTTGACGGGCCGGTCGCAGACGGCGCGGAACACGGTGCCCGGCACGGGCCTGTCGTCGGCCCCGTCGATCAGCAGGTCGGACAGGCGGCCATCGACCATCCTCGCGGCGGCGGTGCGGCCGTGGTGGTGACCCAGAACGATCTGCTCGCCCTTCATCGCCAGACCTCCACGCCCGCGGCCTGCAACAGGTTCGCCGTCTCGTGCAGCGGAAGGCCCATGACGCCGGTGAAGCTGCCCTCGATCCAGGGGATCAAGGTGCCCGCCGGACCCTGGATGGCGTAGCCTCCCGCCTTGCCCTGCCAATCGCCGGTGGCGAGGTAGCCGTCGATCTCCGCCTCCGACAGACGCTTGAACTTGACCGAGGTGACGCTGGTGCGCTGCGACGTCCGCTCCCCCCGCCGCACGGCGACGCAGGTGACGACCTTGTGGCGCGTGCCCGACAGCAGGCGCAGGAACCGCGCCGCGTCCGCGGCATCCTGGGGCTTGCCCAGGATGCGCCGACCCAGCCCCACGGTCGTGTCGGCACACAGAACGACGTCGTCAGCGTCGGCCTCGATGGCGGCGATCTTGGCGGCGGTGATCCGCTCGCAATAGATGCGGGGCGTCTCGCGCGGCAGGGGAGTCTCGTCGATGTCGGGGGAACGGACGGCATCGGGCACGACGCCGATCTGCCCCAGCAGCTCCAGCCGACGGGGCGATCCTGATCCGAGGATCAGCACTTACTTGAAGCGATAGTTGATGCGACCCTTGCTCAGGTCATAGGGGGTCATTTCCACCTGCACCTTGTCGCCCGCCAGAACCCGGATGCGGTTCTTGCGCATCTTGCCCGCCGTATGCGCGATGATCTCATGGCCGTTCTCGAGTTCGACCCGGAATGTCGCGTTGGGCAGGAGTTCCTTAACGACGCCGGGGAATTCGAGCATTTCTTCCTTGGCCATGGTCTCTCCTGTGGGGACGCCGCACGCACTGCGACTGGATGGCGCTAGATGGGGCGGATCGGCCAGAAGTTCAAGGGGTGATCTGGCCGTCCGGCGTCAGCCGAACCGCACCTTCAGCCGCTCCGCGATCTGGTCGCGCGTCTGGCGATAGCTGGCCAGCTTTTCCTCCCGGTGCGCGCCGAGACCCGTGGGGTCCATGATCGGCCAGTATTCCACATCGATATGGGCGTGCCGGCCCAGTTCCATCGCGACCCGCTGCGAGGCGGGCGACAGCGCGACGATCAGGTCGAACTGCTCCAGGTCGTCGCCCCATTCGCGCATCTCCTCGAACGACCGCGTCCGATGACGCGACAGCTCCACCCCCAGCTCGCCGCAGACGGCGATAGCGAAGCCGTCGATCTCCAGGTCGTTATGCACCCCGGCGGACTGCACATAGATGGAGTGACCGTGGCGCTGCTTCATCAACCCTTCCGCCATGGGGGACCGGACGGCATTGTGATCGCAGCAGAACAGCACGGACTGCGGGTTTGCGCCCACCCGTCAGGCTCCGAAGTGCAGGACGCAGATAAGTGTGAACAAACGGCGTGAAGTGTCGGCATCGACCTGCGCCTTGCCTTCCAGACGTTCCTGCAGGATGCGCGCGCCTTCGTTGTGGATACCGCGCCGCGCCATGTCGATCGCCTCGATCTGGCTGGCGGGCAGCTTCTTGACGGCGTCGAAATAGGCCTCGCAGATCTGGTAGTAGTCCTTGACCACCTGCCGGAACGGCCCGAGCGACAGGTGAAACTCCCCCGCCTTGCCGTTCTCCGTATCGACATCGAAGACCAGCCTCCGGTCGCGGATCGCCAACTGCACGTCATACGGCCCCTCCGGCGCATTGGCCGCGCAGAGCGCGAAGGAGTTGTCCTCCAGAAGGTCGAAGATGGCGACCGCCCGTTCCTGCTCGATCTCCGGCGTGGGGGTCGGCAGGTTGCGGTCGTCGATGCGGATGCTGGCGATACGTGCGTTCATGTCGCCGGGGATACGACGGCGCCCGTGCCTTTGTCACGACGGAACATTGCCATCCCCTTCATCGGTTCAACCGATCCAGCCGCGCCTGCACCGACAGGCCATGCGCCTCGAGCGACTCGGAGGTGGCCAGCGTCACCGCCGCCGGGCCGATGGCACGCAGGGCGTCGGGGCTCATGCGGGCCAGCGTCGTGCGCTTCATGAAGTCGAGCACCGACAGCCCCGACGAGAACCGCGCCGACCGCGCGGTGGGCAGGACGTGGTTCGGCCCGCCGACGTAGTCGCCCACCGCCTCTGGCGTCCAGGCGCCGAGGAAGATCGCCCCCGCATGGGTGATCTTCGCGGCCAGCGCGTCCGGGTCGGCCACGGCCAGTTCCAGATGCTCGGGCGCGACGCGGTTCGACAGGGCCGCGGCCTCGTCCAGATCGCGCACGACCACGACCGCCCCGAAATCCCGCCAGGACGCGCCCGCGATGGCGCGGCGCTCCAGCGTGACAAGGCGCGTCTCGACCGCCTCCGCCACGGCCCGCCCGAAGGCGGCGTCGTCGGTGATCAGGATCGATTGCGCGCTTTCGTCGTGTTCCGCCTGTGACAGCAGGTCGACCGCGATCCAGTCCGGGTCGTTGTCGGCATCGGCGATCACCAGGATCTCGGACGGGCCCGCGATCATGTCGATGCCGACGCGTCCGAAGACACGGCGTTTGGCCGCGGCGACATAGGCGTTGCCCGGCCCCGTGATCTTGTCCACCGGCGCGATGCTCTCGGTGCCCCAGGCCATCGCCGCGATGGCCTGTGCGCCGCCGATCCGGCAGATCTCGGTCACGCCGGATATCTGCGCCGCCAGCAGGACCAGCGGGTTCAGCACGCCGTCCGGCGTCGGCACGCACATGACCAGCCGCCCGACCCCCGCCACCCGTGCGGGAATGGCGTTCATCAGCACCGACGACGGATAACTCGCCAGCCCGCCCGGCACATAGAGGCCCGCCGCATCCACCGGCCCCCACCGCCAGCCCAGCGTGGCGCCGGCGCCGTCGGTCCAGCTTTCGTCGCGGGGCATCTGGCGTTCGTGATAGGCCCGGATGCGCGCGGCGGCCAGTTCCAACGCGGCGCGTTCGGCGTCGGGCACTCCGGCGGCGGCCTCCGCGATCTCGGATCCGGTCAGGCGGATCGTGTCGGGCGTCAGGTCGAAGCGGTCGAACCGCGCCGTCAACTCGCAGACCGCCGCATCGCCCCGCTCCCGCACGTCCGCGATGATCGCCGCCACGGCATCGTCCACATCGGCCGCATCCTCGCGCTTCATGGTCAGAAGGGCTGCGAACCTCGCGTCGAAGTCCGCGTCGGCGCTGTTGAGGAAATGCGGCATCGGGCCTCCGGGCGGATTGCGTGCCGCCTGCCTAGACGCCCCATGCGACGGCCTCAAGGCTCCGGGCCATCAGGACGTCGTCGCAGGGCACGTCGTCGACCCGGACGGCATCGGCGCGAAAGCCTGTCCTCTGGAACCCGTGGCGCGCATAGAAAGCCAGCGCCCGGCCGTTCCCCGCCGCGACCCAAAGGTCGAGCCACGCGATCCCCCGCGTCCGCGCCTCGGACACCATCGCCTCCATCAGGCGGTCGGCCAGGCCCCTGCCCCGCCATTCGGGCAGGATGTGGAACGGCCCGACCTCGGCGCGGTGCCGGACGGCGCGCGGGCCACCGGGGTTCAGGCCCGCGACCCCCACCAGACGGTCGCCATCGAACAGGCCGTGCAGCAGGCTCCGTTCGATCCGGGCGTGAATGTCATCGGGCGTCAGGGCGAGCAGTTCGTCCTCGGTCGACAGGAACGCATCCGGCAGTTCCCGCACGCCTGCGAGCATCAGCGCAAGCCACGCCCGCCCGTCCTCCGCACCCAACCGTCGAAGGACCGGCGCCGCGTTCATTCCGGGTGGCGCGGCGTCCGTCCCGAAGGGGCGCCGTAAGCCCGCGTCACGTCGCGCAGCGTCACGTCGAGGCAATCGCAGGCCACCTCGACCACCCCGTCGCCCGCGAAGGTCAGGCGCAGCACGCCCTCGGCATCCGCTCCCGCCTCCCATTCGACGGTCAGCAGCGACAGCACCGTATCCGCGTCGCCCGGCAAGATGCCCTGACCCCGCACCGACGACACGTCGCCCGCGGCCAGCACGCTCTGCACCCGCTCGGCCGTACGCGTGCCACCCTCCCACCGGAACCTGTTGAGCAACAGCGCGAAGCGCCGGGACGACTTCCGCCACGTCATTTCCGACGCGGGCAGGACGGCGTCCTGACACAGCGCCGCGATGACCTGCAAATCCTCGGCATCCGTGGCCCAGAGGCGCAGCGGCCGGTCCTCGCCATCCGCGAAACGCGCGTCCTCCGCGCCAGTCCGGTTCGTCGTGTCAGCCATCGTCCTTCACCCGTTCGATATCGGCGCCCACGCCGCGCAGCTTGGCCACGACATGCTCATAGCCGCGGTCCAGATGATAGACACGGCCCACC
Organism: Jannaschia rubra; assembly: GCF_001403735.1. Classification (GTDB taxonomy): domain Bacteria; phylum Pseudomonadota; class Alphaproteobacteria; order Rhodobacterales; family Rhodobacteraceae; genus Jannaschia; species Jannaschia rubra. Next base: position 2,868 of record NZ_CXPG01000011.1, on the reverse strand, counting down.
CGCGTCTCGCCTTCGGCCGCCAGCCCCGCAAGGATCAGGCTGACCGAGGCGCGCAGGTCCGTGGCCATCACCGGCGCCCCCTTCAACCGCTCGACGCCCGTGACGGTTGCATGGCCGCCGTGCACATCGACCTTCGCCCCCATGCGGATCAGTTCGGGGGCGTGCATGAAGCGGTTCTCGAAGATCTTCTCCTCCAGAACGCTGGTTCCCTCCGCCGTGCAGAGCAGCGCCATCATCTGTGCCTGAAGGTCGGTGGGAAAGCCGGGGAACGGCTCCGTCTCGACGTCCACGGCCCGAATGGGGCCGTTCGCCCGCCGCACGGTCAGACCCTCGTCCGACTCGGACACCGACGCACCCGCTTCCTCGATCTTGGCGCAGAACGCCTCCAGCAGGTCGCGGCGTCCGCCCTGCAACGTCACCTCTCCGCCGGCGATCAACGGCGCAAGCATATAGGTGCCGAGCTCGATCCGGTCGGTGACGACGCGGTGCGTGGCGCCGTGCAGGCGGTCGACGCCCTGAACCTCGATCGTGGCGGTCCCCGCTCCCCCGATCTGCGCGCCCATGGCACTCAGGCACCGGGCCAGATCGACGATCTCGGGCTCCTGCGCGGCGTTCTTCAACACCGTCGTCCCGCGCGCCAGCGTCGCCGCCATAAGCGCGTTCTCGGTCGCGCCCACGGATACGAAGGGAAACTCGACGATGCCACCGCGCAGCCCGCCCGAAGGCGCCGTCGCATGGACATATCCGTCGCGCAGTTCCAGCTCCGCGCCCAGAGCCTCCAGCGCGCGCAGGTGCAGGTCGACCGGCCGCGCCCCGATGGCGCATCCCCCGGGCAGCGACACGACCGCATGGCCCAGCCTGGCCAGCAGCGGCCCAAGGACCAGGATCGAGGCGCGCATCTTGCGGACGATGTCGTAATCGGCCCGGTCGCCGTTCAGGTCATGGCTCGACATGGCAAGGACCAGCCCGTCCGACAGCGCCGACACCTCGGCCCCCAGCGATTGCAGCAGCGTCGTCATCGTGCGGATGTCCGACAGGCGCGGCGCATTCGTCAGGGTCAGCGGCTCCTCCGACAGAAGGGTCGCCGGCATGAGGGTCAGGCAGGCGTTCTTGGCCCCGGCGATCGGGATGGTGCCGCAGAGCGGGCCATTGCCGGTGACGATGATGCTATCCATTTTCGGTCTGGTCCTGCCTGTCGCTCTGCCCCTCCGCGGCAGCGTCCTCCTCCTCCGCGCGTTCCCGCTTCTGCGCCTTGCGCCGGGCCATGTTGGCCTTGAGCGCGGCCTTCAGCCGGTCCTCGCGGGTGGGGGTCGCCTTGCCGGGCATCGGGGCTCCTGCTCTCTGGCGCCCCCATAGCGGCTCGGCCGTCCGGGGTCCAGCAATCCCGCCCGATTGGGGGGTTGCAGCGCCGCGAGGTTCGGTCTAATCCGCCCCCGAATGCTGTGGTAGCTCAGTGGTAGAGCACACCCTTGGTAAGGGTGAGGTCGAGAGTTCAATCCTCTCTCACAGCACCATTTCTCCATCTAGGCATGTCAAATCTCCTGGCACCTTATAGGGGAAGGCAGTTTTTATAGTTCCATACCCCTGATTCCGGCAGTATCTCGGAGGCTCTGCGAAGGCCACCCGAAGCACTGCCTGCTCACTGCATGAGTACCATTATTTTCGATATTACAAAGTCTTGAGAGGAATTTGAGCGTTAGTTCCATACAATCCTCCAGCCTTCCCTTGCTCGGCACGTCCTTTGCAGCCTTTTCGGCCAGCATCAGCTTCTGGCGCTCCAGCGTGTCGATGCGCTCTTCAAGCTTCCCGGCGACCGTCCGGTTCTCGATATCAACCAGACGGCCGATCAAGCCAATCAGGGAAAGCGGGAGATCAACCTTCAACGCGTTCCGTGCAGCAGAGCCAATCCGCGGCATCCGGCACATGGCCCGCACGCCGAACTCCTCGCGATGCGCCTGAACAAAGGCGTACTTCATCGGAACTCTCGCGCGAAGTACGCGCTGGGCATCGTCCTCGGACCGATGGCGGACAAGCCTCGCCCTTTTTTCCGGGTACCGCGCTCCTCGATCGCCCGCGCCAGCTCGCGCTTCAGACGCCCGATCCCGGTATCCTTCCCACCATCGCCGGGTGACGTCGTCGCGAACTTCCTTTCCAGGCGGAGGGCGAGTATGGACCTACCCCGAGCCGCCCCGACACCCCGCTGGCCGGGCAACCTCGCTCGGTGATCCGCGCGACCGCATCCCGCTCGAACTCATCGCTGTCACGGCTCGTCCCAATGTCGACCTCCCGACCTCAAAGTCAGGGGGCGAAGCGTCTGCAAATCTTGGGGCACTTCGATCGGCCGTGTCGGATCCTGTCCCGCCGCGTCGTGTGGGTTCTGGTTGAGGTGGTCACCGGCGATGTTCCGGCAGGGTCTGGTTGTTGGCGCCGGCCTGGACCGGAAAGACCACCGACGGCCGTTGACGCGATGGACTTGCGCGACCTTGTCGAGAAGGCCCCGGATGCTGACCTTTTGCGCGAGATGGCCGGCTGTGCAGCCGGGCGCCTGATGGAAAGAAAGGTCGGTGCCGCCACTGGCGCGGCTTATGACCGGAAGGACCCGGCCCGACAGGCGCGGCGCAACGGCTATCGCGACCGGGACCGGGAGGCTCGGTCCGGAACGGTCGGACTGTGCGTTCCGAAGCTTTGGAAGGGCGTGCCCGCGGCACCTTCCCCGGCCTTCTCGAGCCGCGCCGGATGGCCGAGAAGGCGCGGACTGCCGTGATCCGGGAAGCCTGTATCAGGGCATCCCCACGCGCTTCGTCGACGACCTCGCGAAGGCCATGCCCTGCCCGGCAGGCGCGTGTGCGGCATGCTGCCGAAAGGGGG
>NZ_CXPG01000010.1 GCF_001403735.1 Jannaschia rubra | reverse complement strand
CACCACACCCGATCACGGGTGCTGGCCTATCGCGCTAAGAGCGCGCCCTCGGAGTTCGCGCGCGGTAGCCTGCGCAGTCAAGCCCGCTCAGCTTTGGGCAACATCCCGAACCAGAGCGACGTCTACGTTTTGACGGCGAAAGCGCGTCTTCGCGTCGACGATGTCGAGGACGCGTTCACTAGGATGGACGCGTCCCCCTCGGACGCGCGGCGCGATGAACTGGCGGAGGCGGTAGACGATGCGGAGCGCGCAATCGCGCGTGCGATGAACGTCTTTCCGGAAGAGCCCGAGCTTCTTCGATCCGAAGCACGTCTCCAAGACCTATTGGGTGATGGGGAGGCCGCGATCCAGCTGCTCGAAAAGGCATGGGCGAAGATGCCGCGTGGCGCGGGCGTGGCGAAGCAATTGGCAAGGCGATATCTTGCGCGGAACGACGTCGATGCCGCGCTTGCAACACTGAATGTAGCACTCGAACGTCAGCCGACCGACCGTTCCCTTAACCTGATGATCGCAAACATCTTGTTCTCGGAGGTGGGCGACATCAACGACAGCAAAGCGGTTGACTTCCTCAAGGCGTCATTCGTGTCAGGGGATCGAGAGCACTGGGGGCGGTTCGTGCGCGCAGGGCATGCCTATGTTACCGGCGATTACGGCGAAGCAGAACGGCTTTTCGATGACCTCAATCAAAGGGCTCCGGACGACTTTCGGCCAAAGCTGAGGCCGGCGCACCGATGGCTGTTGAACGCATCGAAAGACAGAAGAGGCGTCATCGCGAAGAACTTCGGCGCTTACTTCTTGATTACGCCGACGGTCGGTCCCGACGGGCTTTATACGCCGAGCTGGGCGACGGACGACGAAGACTGGGAATCGCTCGGTGTGCGGTCGCAGGTCCGCTTCGATATCGGATTCAACCGGCGTGGACCATTCGGGCGGAACGTCCGCTCAACGGCTCAATAGGCTATGCCTAAAGGACACCGAACTTCACGCCTGATGCAGCGAAAGCCTGCTCTTGCTAGGAACTACGAGCCGCAAACGGTCGATTCCGCCTGTGACACAAACGGTTGAGTTCTGATCGCCGAGCGCCCGACAGCGGACCCTCAGACACGGGCTGGGCACCGTCCGCCCTGCGGACTATCCGGTCATCCGGCGATCAACCGATGCAGTTGCAGCATGAAGATCGAGGGGCTCGCAGATGCAGCGACAGAGGTTCTGCGCCGCCGCGCAGATCGCGAAAGCGGTCTTTCAAGGCTGCGCCAGACCGGGGAATCTAAACCCAACATTCGCTGCGGCTCGACGCAGCGCCGCCGATGCGGACTTTTCTGCCGTTCAGCCTGCTGTCGGTTTAGAACCACTTGGCGGTTGGTCGGTTGACGTGGCGGCATTCGCCATGCACCTTATTGAACGAGAGCTTCGTCGTGGAAAATTGCGCATTAGTAGAAAAGCGCGCGCTCGATGAAATTCTCGGACGGTCCGGTCGGGTGAAACCGATTTTGAAGCTGTCCGAAGAACAGGGAGGAGCGTGATGCAGGGACAGTTCGAAGTCTCCGCAATCGATCTGTCGATTCTGATCGGCTACCTTATTCTGAGTCGGGTTCTAGCGCTCTGGCTCACCCGCGGCGGCGCCAAGGACACCGATGGCTTCTTCCTCGGCGGACGCAATTTCATCTGGCCGATGATCGGCTTCTCGCTCTTCGCGACCAACATGTCGGGGCCGCTGCCCAATTCGAGGTTGACGCAATTCCGGCGCGCGCCTCGCGCCCGATGAAGGAGGAAGACATGCCAGGCCCAATCACGTTCCTGCTTGCGCTGCTGCCTATCGCGACGGTGTTCGTACTGTTGGTCGTGCTCGCGCGATCGGCCAAGTTCTCGATGCTCGTTGCCTATGTCGTCACCGCACTGACCGCGCTCCTCATCTGGGGTACGGAGCCGGCGAAGGTGCTGGGAGCAACAGTCAACGGCGTGGTCACGGCCGCCAGCCTGCTATATATCGTCTTCGGTGCGATCTTGATGCTTTACACGCTAGAGGAAAGCGGCGGCATCCGGTCCATTCGCAGCGGATTCACCCGCATTTCCCCCGACCGCCGCGTTCAGGCGATCATCATCGCCTGGCTCTTCGGCTCGCTGATCGAGGGCGCGTCCGGTTTCGGCACCCCGGCGGCGATCGCGGCGCCGCTGTTGGTGGCGATCGGCTTTCCCGCGATGGCCGCCGTCATGGTGTCGCTGATCATCCAGAGCACGCCGGTATCCTTCGGCGCGGTGGGCACACCGATCCTCGTCGGCGTCCAGACCGGGCTGTCGGGCCAGGAACTGGTCGCGGGCACGATCGACACGCCCTTCGCGGAATACCTGCTGGGCATAGCGACCAAGGTCGCCATGATCCACGGTCTGATCGGGTTCCTGATCCCGCTCATCATGGTCGGCATGCTGACCCGCTTCTTCGGCGCGAACCGGTCCTTCGCGGAGGGTTTCAAGGTGTGGAAGTTCGCGCTTTTCGCCGGCCTCGCCTTCACCGTCCCCTATTACGTCATCGCCTGGCTCCTGGGTCCGGAATTTCCCTCGCTCGTCGGCGGGATCATCGGCCTGCTCATCGTCGTGCCGGCGACGCAGCGCGGTTTTCTTCTTCCGAAAGAATCCTTCGCCTTTCCGGCCCGCGGACAATGGGATTCGAGCTGGATCGGCAAGCTCGACGATCTCGAGGACCACCGTGGCGATACGCCCACCATGTCGCTGCTCAGGGCCTGGGCGCCCTATGTCTTCGTGGTCCTGCTGCTTGTCCTCACGCGGACGGTCGGGCCGGTGAAGGACTGGCTTACCTCGCCCGCAACCACCCTTGCCCTCGAGAATTTGTTCGCATCGGGCATCACGACGCGGATCCAGATCCTCTATCTGCCGGGCACGGTGTTGATCCTCGCCTCGCTCTTCACCTTCCTTCTACACAGGATGTCGATGCGGGATTACGGGCGCGCGCTGAAATCTTCTGGTTCGACGATGATCGCGGCGGCGCCGGCGCTTCTGCTTGCGGTCCCGATGGTTCAGGTTTTCCTGAACTCCGCATCGGACCGGCTTGCCAGCATGCCGATCGTCCTCGCAGAGGGCATGTCGGCGGCCGCCGGGGAGGCGTGGCCGCTCTTCGCGCCGCTGATCGGGGCTATGGGGGCGTTCATCGCCGGGTCGAACACGATCTCGAACATGATGTTCTCGCTGTTCCAGTTCTCGACGGCCGAGCAGATCGGACTGGGTTCGGCGGGCGCCGCGATCGTCGTCGCCGCACAGGCGGTCGGCGGCGCTGCCGGCAACATGATCTGCGTTCACAATGTCGTCGCGGCGTCGGCCACTGTCGGCCTTGTGGACCGTGAAGGCGAGATCATACGCAAAGTCCTGATCCCGCTCGGCTATTACATCGTTCAGGGCGGTCTGATCGCGACGGCGCTGATCGCCGGCGGATTCAATCTGTGGTGGATCGCAGCGATCGTCTGGGCGGCCGGCGTGCTGGGCGTCATGGCGATGAGCGGCGGCCGGGCGGGCGGCAAGGCGAAGCACACGCAGGCGGCGGGATCATGACCCGGGCAACCCGTCCCCGCGTCGGCCTCTTCGTCACCTGCCTGGTCGATGCGATGCGGCCCGAGATCGGCTTTGCCGCCATCCGGCTTCTGGAAGATGCCGGGTGCGACGTGGAGGTACCGACGCGGCAGACATGCTGCGGGCAGCCCGCCTATAACAGCGGTGACGACGCGAGCACGGCGGCGGTGGCCCGGCAGGTGATCGCGGCGTTCGAGCCGTTCGACCATCTGATCGTGCCCTCGGGATCCTGCGCCGGAACGATCCGGCACGGCTACCCCGCCCTGCTCGCCTCGGATGCCGACTGGGGGCCACGAGCCGCCCGCCTTGCCGAAAAGACGCACGAGATCATGAGCTATCTGGTCGATATCCGCGATTATACACCGGGCGGGCTGCGGCTGGAGGGGAGCGCCACCTATCACGACAGCTGCGCCGGTCTGCGGGAGCTTGGCATCCACGACCAGCCCCGCCGCCTTCTGGCGGCGGTCGACGGCCTGGAGATGCGACCGCTTGACGGTGAGAATGTCTGCTGCGGCTTCGGCGGGATGTTCTGCGTCAAGTATCCCGCGATCTCGGACGCAATCGTCGGCGAAAAGGCCGATACCGTCGAACGGAGCGGCGCCGACATGCTGCTTGCGGGCGATCTCGGATGCCTGATGAACATGGCGGGCAAGCTCAACCGGCGCGGATCGAAGGTGCGCTGTTTCCACACCATCGAAATCCTTGCGGGTGGCGGGAACGGACCGGCCATCGGAGAAAAACCATGAACGCCACGACCCGGACCGGCTTCAAGGCCCGCAGCGACGCCGCCCTCGCGAACCCCACGTTGAAGACCGCCATCGACCGCACCACCGGCACCGCCGAGCGCAAGCGCGCCGCCGCGCTGGCCGGGTTTGCCGAATATGAAGCGGCGCGATCCCGCGGCAGCGCGATCAAGGACCATGTGATTGCCAATCTCGATCACTACCTCGAGATGTTCGAGCGCAACGCCACCGCATCGGGCGCCAAGGTCCATTGGGCCGCTACCGAGTCCGAGGCCTGCGACATCGTCATCCGCCTCTGCCGGGAGGCCGGCGCGAAGCGCGTCACCCGCTCGAAATCCATGCTGGGCGAGGAGATCGGCCTGCCCGACGCGCTCGGCTCGGCCGGGATCGAGCGGGTCGAGACCGACCTTGCCGAACACATCATCCAGCTGGCCGGCGAGCATCCCTCGCATATTATCTGGCCGGCGATGCACCGTACTCGCGAACAGGTGGCCGAACTCTTCAACGCCGACCACAAGCCGCCCCCGGCCGATGACGAGGCGGCCTCCATGGTTCAGAGTGCGCGCCATGTGCTGCGCGGGAAGTTCCTGAGCGCGGATGTCGGTATTTCCGGCGCCAATTTCCTGATCGCCGACACGGGCGCAACCTGCACCGTCACCAACGAAGGCAATGCCGAGCTGACGACGACACCCCCGCGCGTCCATATCGTGACCGCGGGCATCGAGAAGCTGGTCCCAAGCACGTCGCACGCCATGGCGCTGCTCCGCCTTCTGGTGCGCTCCGCCACCGGGGGCGAGTTGACCCAATACACCACGTTTCACTGCGGCCCGAAGCGTCCCGGCGACGCCGACGGCCCCGAGAAGATGCATATCGTCCTGGTGGATAACGGCCGATCGGAGATGATCGCAAACGAGTTCCGCGACATGCTGCGCTGCATCCGGTGCGGCGCCTGCATGAACCACTGCGTTGTCTACCGGCAGATCGGCGGCCACGCCTACGGCGGCACCTATCCGGGCCCAATGGGCGCCGTACTCACCCCGGTCCTCGACGGGCTGGCACAGTCTCGCGACCTGCCCTTCGCCTGCACCATGAACGGGCGCTGCGCCGAGGTCTGTCCGGTCGAGATCCCGCTTCCCACGCTGCTGCGTGCCTGGCGGGGCCGAAGCTGGCGCGCGGGGCTGGAAGGCCCGAGGATGCGTGCTGGCCTTGCGGCCTGGGCGGGCCTTGCCCGTCGGCCGGGTCTCTACCGAATGGCCAGCGGGATCGGCGTGCGCGCATTGCGCCTGCTCGGTCGCAGCGGGTGGATCGGATCGCTTCCTTTCGCCGGTGGATGGACCCGGCACCGCGACCTTCCCGGTCCTACCGGGGGCACCTTCATGGAGCGCTACACCGCACGAGGCGCCAGGCGACCGGAGGATCGACGATGAGCGCGCGCGACAGCATTCTGTCGGCCATACGCACGGGCCTTGGCGGAAGTCGAAACGACCCGGCCGCGATCGCCGCGGAGGCTGCGGATCTTCTTGCCGCGCCCGAGACGATCCGCCCGCCTCTGGTTGCCGCGACGCTGGTCGACGCGTTCTGCGAGAAGTCCGAGGCGCTCGGGGCCACGGTGGACCGGATCGGGAGCATCGATGAGGTTCCCGCTTCGGTCGGACGCTATCTCGAGGGCCAGGGGCTGTCGGCGGAGATCGCCGTCGAGTCCGCCGCGCTTTTCCGCGATCTGGACTGGGGGGATCTCCGACCGCGCCTTGCCGTGGCGCCGGATGCGCCCGCCGCCGTCGGGCTCGCCCGCCACGGTATCGCCGAGAGCGGATCGCTCGTCATTCACTCCGGCAAGGAGACGCGGATCCTGCTCGCATTCCTGCCATTGCATCACATTGTCGTCCTGCGCGCGGCCAGCATCGTTTCCCATCTGGAAGATTACGCAGCCCTGCTTGTCGGACACGAAACCTCGCCCCGCAATGCCGTCCTTATCACCGGCCCCAGCGGGACGACCGACATCGAGGGAAGCTACGTCCGCGGGGCGCATGGTCCCGGGTTCGTGCACGTGATTCTTGTCTTTGATGCATGAAACGTTGGTCGGCCACTGAACGCAGATACTACCGGCCAGCAGTGGCAAGCGAGCGGAGATCGGGAGCGCGGTTTGCATGAAATTGAAACCGGTCGCTTGCCAGTACCGACCGAACGCCCGGTTCGTCCCGCGGTGCAGTCGCTGCTCCTGAGGAATTCGCTGCGCGGCGCTCGAACGACCGGATTTACAGCTGCGATGCGGCATGAAGATCTGCCGCACCGCGACAGGTGTTCTTCTGCGAGCGCGCGCAGCGAGCATTTGACACTTCTGCAATGGGCTCGATCCCGACTTTCGCTGTACGCGTCACGAACGGCCGCTGTCGGACAAAAACCTGTGGTCATAATATGCGGGCCAGAAACGGTCCATTTGGTCCCGACCCTGCCCCTCTAGCAAAATCAGTACCTTGACCGGACCAAAACCTTAGGACAGAACCGATCTAGTTTTGGGAGGTTTCTGGCTTGATCCTTGGCTACGCCCGCGTCTCCACCGACGACCAACTCCTCGATGCGCAGCAAGATGCTCTGACGGCCGCCGGAGCGGAGCGCATTTTTTCTGACAAGATCACCGGCTCGTCCCGCTCGCGACCGGAGCTGGACCGAATGATCGAACAGCTACGCGACGGCGACGTGGTGGTCGTAACCAAGTACGACCGCCTGTCCCGGTCGCTTAAAGACCTGCTGGAGATCGTGGAGTCGATCCGCGAGCAAGGCGCGGGCTTTCGGTCTCTGGCCGAGGACATCGACACGACAACCCCGGCCGGGCGGCTGGTTTTCCACGTCTTCGCCTCCATTGCTCAGTTCGAGCGCGAGCGGATATCCGAGCGGACTAGGGAGGGCCTTGCGGCCGCGCGCAAGCGAGGACGTGTCGGAGGCAGGCCTCCTGCCCTGTCCCCAGCCCAAAAGGTCGAGGTGCGGCGGATGCGGGACCAGGAACTGCGCCCTCTGCCCGAGATCGCGCAGCTCTTCCGAGTTAGTGTCAAGACGATCCGGCGAGCGTGAAGTCATTGTTTCTACTCGTAACGTGAGCTGCTTTCCAGTGATGTTCGCCGTCCGCGTTGTGCCGGGGTGAAGAACGGATACCGGGGCCGGACGCGGCTAAGGAAGGGATCGTCGCGCATGTCGGTCTGGATGAAGTTGATCTCGTCTGGGGTAAGTCCTAGGGCGGTTCCCACCACTTGGTCGATCTCATCCACCCGAGCCTGAACTTCGCTTTCAACAGCCAAGGGATCGAGGCTCGCAAGCAACGCCGTGAGGGCAGCTTCGGCGGCGGCGTCTTCCGGCACAGGGAGCGTCGGCAGAGTGCTTTTCTTGATCTCCGTGCCCTTGGCCTGGGCCAGTGCCAGCCCAAGACGTAGCCGGTTAGCGAGAAGAGGGTTCGGCATCGGGACGGAATGACCTTCTTCCGAGAGAGCTACTGTCAGCGGGTCGCTCGGATCTTCCGGTTGAAGGGTGACAAGGACCGGCTCGCCATCATCAAAGGCAGCCGAAGCAACGAGCTTGTCGATTTTTGTGGCATGGGTTTTGAACGCGGTTTTGAGGGGCACGAGTGGCAGTGTCGCGGCCTGCCGATCCAGCTCTTGGGCTGCATCGAAGCGCGCGCGGCAGGCGTTGAGGAAAGGATCGCGCAAGGCTTCTAGAGCGGCCTCGGCCGCTGCAAGGTTTTCGGACCAAGGTAGGCTAGCGATAATGCTTGGATACAAGTGGCCCCGGAGCATGTCTTGGTAGGAAGCGCGCAAAGACAACAGCGTAACCCAGCCATAGAGGCGGGAGGTCAGGAGGAGATCGAAGGGGAAAGTTTCAAGATCGGGGCGCGGCACAAAAACGGTAGCGGTGTTGGTAACAGCTTGGGTTTGAGGATCGAGCGGAGCTGCGACGGGTACCTGTTCGAGAATTGGCAAGCACCACACGCGGTTGGGCATCAGTTCACGCAAACCGTTGCGCCAGAACGCGGGAGTAGAGAGGTTTTCGACATCAAGACCGGTGAAAACAGGGGCTCCTGCCAAATCGGCGGTGCGGATGTTTTCGCCCTTATAAATATCAACGCCGTTCGGGCTATTCTCGGTGCCAGTACCACGCCGAGCCACCCCGTCCGAAATCATACGACTCTCGGTCCAGTGTGCTTGGCCGATGCCTGTAGGTTCGACATCGACTGCCCGGAAGCCACCCTTTCGCTTGGTCCAGTAACGCTTTGCAGCGTTTGAAAGCGGCGGCAAAGTGCGCAGCCTAGCAATAATTGGAGCACGAGCTGGCGTCATCCGAGTAGCGATGCGGCCTTCAGGAGTGAAAAGGTCAGCGTAGGCGATATGAGCTTCGGGTGAGGCGGCGAGATCAAAGGTGGGCCGTGTTTTTCGCCCTGTTGCAGACGGGATTACGGAGGTTTCATCTGCATTTCGGACGATTACGGTGTCCGTATCACGGGGAGTGCGGGCTTCGGCGAAAAGGATCATCGGCAGAACGCGCGCGTCGAACACGTGACGCCAGATTAGCTCCATGTCGACAATTTCGGTGATGGTCCAGCGTCCACCTGGAGCAAAGAGACGGCGCAAATCGGCGGACTTTTCGGCGGCGCAAAAGTTGAGCGGGAGGATGAACGCGAGTTTGCCGGGGCGGGTGTCGGCAGTATTTTCGTTATCTTCTCCGACCGGTTGAACAGCAGGTTCGAGCCAATCGTTTAAGGCACGGTAGATGAACAGGTTGTAGGCATCCCGACCAGTGGAAATACCGTCATGAGCTACACCGTCCACCGTAATCGGCTGCTCGAAATGCGCTTGCGCGGCATCATCCAGTGGCTGGCCGCGTTCGGGGCGCTGGTAGGGGGGGTTGCCCACGACGGCGGCGTAGCCGGGCACGTCGATGTCACCCCACCGGGTAGTGCTTTGGTCACGCAGACTGGTGGGAATGAGGCTGTTCGCGCGTTCGGCGACGCGGATCGCGGGAAACCCTTCGTCGCGGACCTGCGGGCCGAAAGACAGCAAATGGAACAGGAGCTGGATTTGTGTGAGCACGGCCGAGAACGGGTTGAGATCGTTTCCGGCCGTGCGCTCGATCACCGCGCAGGCATCGGCATAGGAGGCGAGGCCCCGGTCGGCATCCTCACCGACTGCTTGCTGGTAACGCTCAATGAGGAACGTGCCGGAGCCGCAGGCCGGATCGAGGATAGTATCCTCAGGAGTGAGATCGAGGCGGTCGAGCATGTAGCGCGCGATGGTCGGAGGTGAGTAGTATTCGCCTTGCGCTTTTCGCTGCGCGGGATCGAGGAAGCGATCATAAATGCCGGTAAGGATGTCCCCGCGGATGGTCGTGAAATCAAAGCGGGCGAACCGGAACATTGCCCATTCGATGGTGCGCGACAGGGTATCGTCGGCAAGGTCGAGCACCCAGTCGTGTTCGGTTTCCCGAAATGCAGCAGCATAGACTTGGGCGCCCTGCCGATAGGCATCTTCCAGCAGACGGGTATAGTGGGCATTAAAGTAATCACGCATCCCTTGGAAAGCGGCGACACCGCCGTTGCACAGGTAACGTCGCATTTCAGACCCGTCAGGCGTTTCGATATCGAAAAAGGAATGTCCCTCCAGAAACCGGATCAGCAGGATTCGGGCGAGAATCAGGTTCGCAGTTTCTGTTGCGAAAAACTTGTCGAGCTTGTCAGCCTCCTTGTCCAAGTCGATACCAGTCCGCTCGGCAAAAGCCGGGAGAGCTGAAAGCGTAAGTCTGGCGAGCGCGGGATTGGCTGCAAGGCTTCGGTTCAGCGTATGCGCCGCCCGACCATGCTCAATGGTTTCTTCTCGGCCTTTCGGGTGTCCTTCGACTGAAACCGGATACGGTTTGAAGATATGGCCATGAAACCGGTCTGAGAATTCTGCCACTTCATCATTAAGGCGGTTCCGCTTATCGCGGATTGCCGTCAGTGCCGACAGCGCGGCAGCCTGAAGCTGGCGGGTGGTGTCTTCCAATCCATCGTAGAAAGCGTTGCGAGCGATGCTTTCAGCCAGTTCGTCACCGCTGCCAGTGAGGGCGTCCCTGTCGATTAGGCTTAGATCGCCTTCCCGAAATCGCTTGAGCCGCTGCGGCACACCGGCAACTTCAGCCTTTAGTGCAGCAAAACGGTCGAGGAACTCGTCGTAGGTGAGGGTGGCAAGATCGAGCACAATATCAGAAGCGGCGTTTTCACCCTGGTCTGCGCGACGTGCGACGAGGGTGGTAGGATCGACCATGACAAACCAAGCCGTATCGGCCGTGATGTATTTGCTTTTTTCCGCAAAGAGGGCGGCGCGGCGTGCCGCCTTGCGACAGACACCGTGCTGCTCTTTGGCTTCCAAAACGATCCAAGAAACCTTGGCGTTCGCGATAGCGCCCGGGGCGAACACTGTCAGATCGGGACGGCCTCGGGCTCCGGCAATGTCTATGTCTACGTCTTTCGACGGATAGCCTAATACTTCAACAAATAAGTCACGTAGTGGGCCGTACATGGCCGCTTCTTGCCCCTTTGGGGTCGTGAGAATTTTGTCTCGCGCAACGGCGAACCTGGTCTGTGGTGTTTTTCTTGCCATGCAACTGCTCTAATGCATTGTTATTGAAAGAACCGTTATCATGACATCTAGTCGCAGCAGCGGTTCCTTTTTTCTTTGTGATCAATTTATATGAGCATTTCCACCTCTGATATTTCCACAAACTGGAGCAATCTCGTAAACGGCTGAGTTCGTCCAAGACGCGGCAGCAACGTCGCAGTTAGTTCACGTATCAGCTAAGCGCCCGCCGCACCGCGTCCGGTTCCTTCTCAATAACCCGCAGCAACATCGCAGCCGGCCCGCTGACATGACGCTGGCCCTGCTCCCATTTCCGATAGCCCGACAGGCTCATACCCATCAGGGGGGCCATTTGCTCCTGTGTCAGCGCGGCGTGTTTGCGAATTTCGCGGGGGTCGATTGGTTCGTGAACGGTTGCTGGCCCCTGCCCTTTCGCATGAGCAACGGCTTCCGTTAGAGACTGGATCAAATCATCGCCAAAGGTGCTCATCGTTTTTCCTTCCAGGCTTTTTTCAACTCGGCTGCCAAGGCGGCAACCGCGCGTTTTTCATCCGGGTTCATGTCCGCCTTAACGTTCTTGGCGTAAACCAAGAGCGCATAGATCGGTATGGTCTCGTCCAGATAGTAGTAGATCACCCGCGCCCCGCCGCGCTTGCCTCTGCCCGAGGCGGCGAAGCGGACCTTTCTGACGCCACCCGTTCCGGGGATCTCGTCGCCCGCCTCCGGGTTCGCGGCCAGGAAATCGATCAGCTCGCGCTTCTGGTCCTCATCAAAGAGCTTCGATGCCTGACGCGAAAAGGTCGGGGTTTCCGCTACTGTCTGCATAGACAGATATAACCCATTGGGTTACCTTTGCAAGGTGCCAGCGTTTTCATCATAGATGTCCCACATACGCTCAATGAGTTGACCTTGGGTTATACCCAGCCGCTCCGCCTCAGCCGCGATCGCCTCCCCCACTTTCGGGAACACCTTCGGATGCAACTGGTAGGTCCGGGGACTGGGTTTGCGACCGGGTTTCTTGCGTGGAGTTCGGTCTAGGAACCCTCTTGCCTCCCCTACCTCATCCACACGCCTGACCTCTTCGGCGCTTGTCTCCTTGGGCCTAGCCGTCAGACCCGCCAGTCTATTCGAGCCGTTCATAAACAGCCTCCGTGAAGCTTTGGGCGTTCTCCAAGGCTTTCTCGACCTTGCCGCCTGTCATCATCTCCGGATCGTTCATCATCGCCGTTAGGTCACCGCCATAGGCGAAAATCTCCGAAAAGGCCGCGCGAGCGACCAGAGAGGGTTCGATCACGTCGATCCCTGCCCCGCGCAGCTGCTCCTCGAGTTCCTTCTGAACACGGCTCTTCACAGCCGCGCTGGTCTTCGTTAGGACCACCGCCTGTCGGATTTCGCGGCCAAGCGCATCCTCCTCTTCGCGCACCAAGGCTAGAGCCTCGGAGCCGATCTCGGCGTCGAGCGCGGTTGCCTGCATCGGAACGATGACCAAATCGGCCTGTGAGATCGCACGGCTCACGAGTTGCGATGCGATGCCCTCCAGATCGACGATCACGATCTTCCCGTCACCGTCAGCATTTCGGATCGCCGGGACGATTTCCGAGCGACCGATATCGCTCAGCAGCGATACACCCTTGGGCATTCCGTGAGACGCCCAGCGGCTCAGGGACTTGTTAGGGTCGCAATCCAGAACCGTGACCTCGGCTCCCATGCGGGCGAACTCGGATGCTAGAAGTACGGCGCAGGTAGACTTCCCCACGCCTCCCTTGGGGCTTGCCATGACGATGACTGGCATTGCTCGTACCTGCCGTTTGTTTTTATTACCGGTTTTATATCAGTAACCGGTTTCGTTTCCAACACCTGATTTATTTATAGTACCGGATAAGTTTCTCTTACCGGTTATGCATCTTACGGTCGCCCGCGCTTCTCGAACCATTTGCGGCAGAAGCCGGCGAACGCACGGTCCGCATCACGGGGTGGCTCGACAATCCAGTCCCGCCACTCTTGCTCGAGGTGGTAAACGTCCCATCCCGGGGCGGCCTCGCGTGCCCATTCGTATGTCTCGGCTTTCAGAGTGGACACGCGCCCCTCGATGAGCGCGCTCCCATACATCGTGCCTCGATTGTTGAAGATGACCATGTCGGCGTCTTCATCGAACGTAACGCGATAGTCGGGTAGGTGATCGTGCCGCGCCAATTCCTTGACCATCTGTCGGAACCTTTTCTCCGGGCTCTGGGAGCCGGACTTCAGCAACAGCTTGGCAAGCGTGATCCGCCAGGTCTTCTGCTGGCCGCAATGCTTGCGGGCCAACTCGTAGACGCGCCTTTCAATCGGTTTCCGTAGGCGGAAGTAGTCCCGATGCAGGGTCAGGACCTCTTCGTTCCGGATCGCATTGAACACCCAGCCGGAAAGCTGGACCTCGCACCAGAGAAGGCGACCGTCCATACCGTGTTTCCGGCGGATCGAGGAAGCGTCTATCAAACCGAAGCCGTCGATCTGCTCCTCGTCGCCGGTCACGATGTTGGTCCTGATTCTCGTTCCCTCAAGCCGGTCGAGCGCATCGAGAAGGGACTGATACTCGCGCCCGCTCGTGCCACGGTTCGTGAAGATCAGCAGTTCGCGGGAATTGATCCTGACACGTGGCGATACTTCCTCGCCCTTCTTCAGCTTCGCCATGATCTGACTGATGCAGTAGATCAGGATGTCCTTGTCATAAATCGTGGCCAGACCTTTGACGCTAGGGGTAATCTCCAGCCAGTTCTCGCCGTTCCTGTACCGCTTCACCGATGTTTCAGGCTTCTTCGACAGCGAATAGAAGGGATGCTCCATGTGCTGCATCACGTCTTTCAGCACCGCGTCGGCAACATCGCAGATGAACAAATCATGCTGCGGATGACGATCCGGGAGGAGGGGGGCAAGATTCGTGTTTTCAGTTACCATGCGGTGACATTCGTGTTTTCAGTTACCGCTGTCAAGATTCGTGTTTTCAGTTACCGAAAGCAGGATTTCAGTTACCGAAATTCGTGTTATTAGTTACCGGTATGAAGGCTAAGCCTCTAATTACGTTTAATAAAAACGGCATCCGGAAGAGCTTAACACAGACTCTAACACATATTTAACACTAGCTACCCTGTGGATAACTGTTTCGAACATACCTTACCGACCAATGTCGTGCTCACTTAACCAACTGACTATGCTTGGAAAGTTAGGATCGACGGACAACCTCGCCTTGACCAAAACCGAACCGGTCAGTTCTCCAGTTTTCGAAATGGACCCAGCTACCGTTCGTTCTCGTATCCATGATCCCGATCCTCCCCGAAGGTTTCCTTAAGGAAGCCCCGGTTGTCGGACATGAGGTTTTCCAACTCGTTGGACATCTCGAAGCCTGTGGTGCGGTTGTTCAGTTCAACCTCCATCAGAAGCTGACGGCGGAACACTTCATCTTCGCTAATGTGGTCTATGGCGCTTAGATCGCCTCTGCGGAAACGATCATACTGTGCGTCGGTGGTGTTCTCCTTGAGAAGCCGAATGATCTCCTGGTGCTCTTCGGCGCTGTTCGCGATCTTGTAGCCATCGCTGCTCCGCGCTTCGTAGCCTGCAAGAGCGTTTCGAGCGGCAAGGATCTCGCCTTCTTCCTGTGCCGCGCGCTCCTGTTCTTCGCGATCCAGGCGCTCTTGCTCGATGTGCCAAAATCCCTTGCCGCCCATGTCTTCCAGCAGAATGTCAACGATCTCGCGCGTCTCCTCGGGCAGGTGGGCGCATTTGGACAGATACTCCTTCTGAAACCTGGCAATGCGTTCCTGCTTGTCGCTTCCTTTGTAGAACCTGATGTCGCAGGCGACCTCCAGTGTGTGTCGCCGCTGGAATTCGGACCGGCGCTCTGCTTCTGTCTTGTCCAGTTGCTTTTGCTTTGCCGCCAGTTCGCGGTCTTTGCTTGCCAATTCGCGATCCTTGTTCTCCAGCTCACGATCCTTGTCATCGAGTTCCGCCACGAAGCCGGCTGTCGTGGTCCTGAGAACCTCTCTCTGGTTCTGTGCGACCCGCTCGTGGTATTTGGCCACTGGCTCCCTACCAAAGACCCCAAGGCGCCCTGTGGCGCGCTCTGGAAGCTCGAAGGAGAGGTTTTCGACAGCCTGGACTCGCCCGTAGTAGCTCTTGATGGCCTCATGGCGCGCGCCAGATCGCTCGATCCCGCGTTCCAACCCATAGTTCTTGCCCACGCGCTCGACGAAGTCCGTCTGCATCGCCGACAGCTTGGCGGCTCCTCCGATGAAACCCCGTGCGTTCAGTTTGCCGCGTTCATCGATCGGGATCAGCATCACCTGCAAGTGCGGGGTGGTCTCATCGTTGTGGATCACGGCCGACAGGATGTTTTCCGCGCCGTGCTTCTCCTGGACCCAGGCAAACGCATCGCGCAGGTACTCCTCGCCCGTAGTCTGGCCCATTGCGGCCATCTTCTCGGGGGAGGCCGTGACCACGTATTCGAGGGCATGGACCGCGTTCGTGCGCACTTTGTCGGGCGCGCGTTCCTTCCAGAGTTCCAGCACCTCGTCGGCGGTCTTCGCGCCGGCCAGATGGATGTTGCGGCTGAAGTCTTCGGGCCGTGCGTTCCCGGTGTCCCGTTCCCGCAGGTTATGCCGGGCCGCTGCGCCGATCTTTCCCAGGCCCTTGAGCTTGCCGACCCGCAGGATCGCGAAGTTGCGGGATCCTTTCCGAGGGCGGTACAGAGAGCCGCCGTTGTTCTTCAGTTCGAGATCGAGCTTGCCGGTTACCTGTTCAACCGAATCCTTCACGTCCGTGCCCCCATCATTTTAAAAATGTGCACTCACTACACAATTATTCTCACGCGTCGCGCAAGCCTAATTATCGTTCGGCCTCCAGGGAGGCAAGGCTGCACATTTTTTAAAATGATGGGTGGACTTGAATTGCTTGCTGAGTCACCGCTTCGCAAGGTCGCAAGGTCGCAAGGTCGCAAGGTCGCAAGGTCGCAAGGTCGCAAGGTCGCAAGGTCGCAAGGTCGCAAGGTCGCAAGGTCGCAAGGTCGCAAGGTCGCAAGGTCGCAACATGGCGAGTTGGTTATGTGGCTACCCACAGAACAAGACCGGCGATCGCGGTCGTCATGATCGTGGACAGGACCACTGCAGCTCGAAGATCGCGCATCGTCGCCATGCTGTCCGCAAGCCTGTCCACGCGCGCATCCATCCGGTCGAACCTGTCGTTGATCTGTTCGAGCCGGTCCGGCGGCTGGGTGTCATGGCTCATGCTTTTCACCCTCCATCTTCGAGCGGGGCCGGCTGCCGACATTCTTGCGCATCCTCCCGGCCAAGGCCGGGAAGGCGGCCGCGAAAAGCTTCGCCTGGGCCATCTGCTCGTCGGTGGCTTCGGGCGCGTCCGGATCTCTGGCGATCATCTTCTGTATCCGCGCTTCCTCGGCGCGGGAGATCGACTTGCGCTTGTTGTCGGTCATGGCAAGGCTCCTCTCCTTGCGGCTGGCGTTGCCTAGAGAAGGCCCGCCAACAGTATCAGGCTCATCGCCAGACCGGCACCCAGAAGCATGGGCACCAAGGCCGGAAGAGCGCCATGGCGGATCATGTGCCGCACTGGACGGGCCTAGGCGTCCGCCGCCTCTCGTGCCATCCGCAGGGTCGTTTGTCGAAGCAGGCGCGTCAGCTCCTCGTCGTCACTCATCTATCGTTCCTCCCACAGATCGTCGGTGAAGGCTTTCATGTCGAAACCGGGATCGGCGGTGCCGAGGGCGGCCACGCGATCCTGCAACGGCTTGACCCTGTCGTGCAGAGACGGCTGGTTGCGACTGTTCTCCAAGGCATCCCGAAGCGCCTGACGCACTGCTTCCGTTTTTGTCCTGGCACCGGTGGCGCGCATGACCTGCTCGACCAGCTCATCGACCGTCTCGTCCCGGATGTAGAGCGGCATCGGAGGTTCCCTTACAGAATACGTCCCAACAGGGTCAGGCCGACGGCGATCGCTACTCCCAGAACGATGCAGACGAAGGCCAAGGCAATCGCCTGCCACATCGCTTGCGGAGTGGACCGGCTTTGCAGCCGCGCTGTTTCCGCGACCAGTTGCCGGATCGTCTCACGCTGAAGCCGGTCCAGATCGTTGCGTTCGTCTGTCATTCCCGTCTCCTTTCGTCCCAGCGCCGTTCGCGGACCGGAATTCACGGCGGCACCGGATAGCCTGCCTTTGGGGCTGGCTATTCAACGGGCGCGGCGGCGCTCCGGTTGCGAAGCCAGAGGTAGAGGACGCCAAGCGGGGCGATGCCGATCGCGAAGAACCACAGCACCACGTTGACCATGATTTTCAGCGTGTAGTTGACCGCGATGGCCCACCATCCGAAGTGAACGAAGCCAGTGTTTCCCATCAGCATGTCGCGCAGCTCGTCCCAGACCAGCTTGGCGAAGGGAAAGAGGATCGCGGTCAGGGTCGCCCACCCGAACATCAGCGCCTTCTGATGGCCTTGCAGCCCCGCCTGGTTCGGGATGGCCCAGATCATATAGGCAAGAAGGGCGGCGCTGATGACGTAGGCCCGGACCAGGTAGCGCCGGTCTACGGCCCCGAAAATGCTGCGTACAAAGTTCATTCAGTCCCTTTCAGTTATTATCGGTAACGTGGCCCGCGCCGCCTTTCCATTCCGCGATCGGAAACCTTACCGGCATCTGTTCCATTGTCCGGCGTTCAGGCTCTATCGGGCTTGGATACCATTCTTTCGCGCAGATGATGTCTTTGGCAAGCACGCCCTCATCTGCTTTCTGCCGGATGTAGCTTTCACTGATGACCCGTTCCCAGTCCGGAATAGGGTTAGGCGGATCGACGGGTGATGCTCCCCGTTCGGCAAGCATCGACGCCGTCGTGCGACCCGCGTCGGTCAATCGTATGGCATTCACGGTGTCCGGCCATGTATGGGGAAAGGTCACTTCCACCTCTACAGGGACGGCATAGCCTGCCTTGATAAGCTGTATCGCACTCCAGACCGGAACAAACCCATGATTGGCGAGGAGCAACAGACCGGTCCTGATAGCTTCGAACGAAAGGGGAGCGCGCTCTTCCGTAGCCGTGGCACCGGGTCCGGTCTTTGCGGCAGGCTCGCTGCCGATCCGGTACGAGACCGATGTGCCCTCCTCCATCGGCAAGCCGATGGTGCGGAACCCCAGTTTCCACATGAACGAGATCAGCCCGTAACCGGTCTTGAACGTCCGCAGATGCGGACCCTCCTTGCCGCGCGCGGACACAAGGAAACGCTCGCTCTCGCCACGCTGCTCGGGCACTTGGATCACCCATTTGCCGTACCAGACCGCTTCCTTGAAGTAAGGTTCGGCCATGCAGACAACATCGACCAGGTAATCCGCCTCAATCAGAGCGGAGAGCTGGTGGTGAGTGATGTAAGGTGTGGGGTTCACAATGGACTCCCTAATTTCAGAAGCGTTGAAAAACCATATCACCCCTATTTTGGGGGTAAACCCGAAACGGGGGTAGCGATCTGCCGAAACGATTGGCGGATCGACTGTTGGCGGGGACTGTTCATACAGAAGCGTACTCGAAGCTGCTTCACGCACTCGTGGAGGCACGGAGTTCGGCCGGACTGTCTCAGGCTCAGCTGGCCCTGAGGCTGGACAAGCCGGCGTCCTTCGTCGGAAAGTACGAGCTGGGCGAGCGACGGCTCGATGTCATCGAGCTTTTGGTAGTCTTGAAAGCCCTAGATCGTGAACCCACTCAATTCATTCGGACGTTGGAATTGCATCTACCCGCAAGACTTTAGGCTCGGATACATACGCATTTGCCGCTCACTTCACCAACGCCCCCGACACCTGCGCGGAGCTTTCAGGTAGCGAAACGTGTGTATCGGTTGCTCCTCCTGCGGCAATCGGCGTATTGGACTGCTCTGATCCCTGAAAATCCAAACTATAAGGAATGTGAACTTGATCGGATCAATATTTGAATACGCTCTTACACAAGAGGGAAAAGATTTTCTAGCTGGCTGGATCGGAGTCCTTTTTTCAATGGGTGGCGCTGCTGTAACTTTGAGAAGCATTAGAAAATTAGGCAATAACGACGTTGCCATCGCAACAAAAGCGCGAATGCAAGCGAGCTTAGGCGGATGGCTCGCTCTGGGCGGCGGTGCCGTCTGGTTAGTTCGACTTCTTTGGTGATTAGATCGACCTTTGTTTTCAAGCGGAAAAAAACGATGAGTTTTGACAAATCCTGCGTCCTTCGCGGCTTCGTTGACACGGAACTTGCCGTTCTATCAGCATCTGAACTCGACTTTAGCCTTTTTTCGAAGGGCTACCGCCGATCCGCATAGTACGCCCGAACGTTCCAATCCGACTTGCTTCTTTATTGCACATGGCTGAAACGTTCCATCGCGCCCGCGAGGCTGCTTCCATCGGAAGTGGGTGGACGCTGAACGCTGCTATCTGCGGACAAGTAGATCTAGTGAAAGGTGGTGATCGACACTGTCGTCTAGGCACCTTAGCTTTTGAGAAAATTACTGAAAGTTCCGCCTATGCGGGATGAGGATTATTCACGTGGGTAAAGGCCGCAAAGTCGAACTGCCGCAGAACCTCGTCGATGCGGTGCGTGAGCAGCGAGCGATCTTGTTCTTAGGCTCCGGTGCATCTTTGGGCGCCGTCGACAGGTCCAGCGCACCCATGCCGGGCGCCACGGATCTCGCAAAGGCTCTCGCCACTAAGTTTCTCACGCCGAAGACCGCGAAAGACGGTTTGATGGTTGTGGCCGAGCTGGCGGCGTCGGAGGCTGGAAGCTCAGCGGTCAACCAGTGGCTTGCCGACACGTTCGAGGCGTTTGAACCGACGGACGCGCATTTGAAGCTACCGACCTTCCGGTGGAAGGCAATCGCGACAACGAACTACGACGTCCTCGTGGAGAAAGCGTACGATCGCTCAGAGCCTGGTGCGCAGACGCTTGTGACCCGCTACAAGGACGACCAAGCGTTTGGCTCGATGATGGATGCGCAGGAAAGCCCACTCCCCTTCCTGAAGCTGCACGGCTGCGCCCGTCACGCGCATGACGCGCAAGTGCCTCTCATCCTCACCCCATCGAGCTACAATAATCACGAAGCTAACCGTGGCCGTCTCTACCGGCAGCTTGAGGACTTGGCTGCGGACTATACGGTGATCTACTGCGGCCAGAGCTTGAGCGATCTCCACATCCGGAGACTGTCCCAAGAGGGCAACCGATCGGCCCGGCCGTTCCACTTCCTTGTCGTACCCGATCTGGACGACGTGAAGCGGCGGTTTTGGGCCGATCACCGCGTGGAGGGAGTTCGAGCGACTTTCGCGGACTTCGTGAACGCTTTGGATACGACTCTGCCGCCCCTCATGCGGCTTCCACGCCCCCCGGCCTCGAACGAGGACAAACCCTACCGGACGTTCTTCGCAGTCAACCAGGATGAATCGGACCGACTGGCGACGGCGTTTCGGACCGACTTGCAACTAGTCCACTCTGGGCTCCCCGTCGGGGCGGCTGAGGCGCAGCGGTTTTACTCGGGTCACAACGAGGGGTGGGGTGCAATCCGCCGCGGCTTTGACGTCCAGCGCCGGGTGTCAAGGCATCTTCTGGAGTTCATAGCGGAAGCCCCGCTGTCCGGTCCCCAGCTAGCGGTCGTTCGAGGAGCGGCAGGGTTCGGGAAATCCATCGCTCTGCGGCGAGCCGCATGGGAGCTGGGCGTATCGCTCGGTGAGTTGGTTGTGTGGGCCAACGACGACGCTCGTGTTTGGCCCGACGTCCTGCAAGAGCTACACGAACTGACCGGGCGCCGCATCCACCTGTTCATAGATCGCGCGGCCTACAATCTGGAGAAGGTCGAGGCGGCGCTGGCCGCAGCACAGGCCAAGGACGTTCCCGTTACGGTTGTCACGGCCGAGCGGACGAACGAGTGGTCGATCTACTGCCAACGCCTTGAGAAGTACGCACCGGAGTTTTTCGATGCCACCAAGCTATCGAAGCGTGAAGTGGATGAGCTTCTGGAGAAGCTCGAAGAACACCGCTGTTTGGGCAAGCTGGGCGAGGAGACGCCCGCGAGGCGCAAAGAAATCATCACCGGCAAGCTCGACCGTCAGCTCCTCGTCGTGCTGCACGAGGTCACGCGGGGTGTGCCGTTCGAAACCATTATCAAGGATGAGTTCGAGCGGATCGCGCCGCCAGAAGCGCAGACCCTCTACCTCGATATCTGTACGCTGAACCGTTTCGATGTCCCCGTACGGGCCGGAATCGTCTCGCGTCTTTCAGGCATCTCGTTCCGGGACTTCGAGACCGAATTCTTCGAGCCGCTCGAAGACCTCGTTGAAGTTGGCCAGAATGTCGTTTCCGGCGACTACGAATATCGAGCACGGCACGCGCATGTGGGTGAGATCGTGTTTACGCAGGTGTGCCAGACGGATGAGCAGCGTCACGACCAGATCGTCCGCGTACTCTCGTCACTTGATCGCAGCTTCCAGTCGGACAACTTGGCCCTGTCAGGGCTGTTACGAGGACGTTACGTGGCCGACACCTTCGAGAACATCGGATTCGCACGCGACGTTTATGACCTCGCGTTGCATCGCAACCCGCAGGCGGCGTTCATTGGCCAGCAGCGCGCGATCTTCGAAATGCAGCACGCCGATGGCGAGGGAGATGCGGCCCAAGCGGCGATCGACGCCGCGCTGGAGATAGAGCCGCACAACAGCACGCTGCACCACAC
>NZ_CXPG01000009.1 GCF_001403735.1 Jannaschia rubra | reverse complement strand
GACGGTAAATATTGATGGCTCGGTTGCTTTGTTCGAAGGTGAGATGAGCCTAAGTCCTTCTGGCAAGGTGGTCAGGCTGAAAGGGCTGATCAACAAGACCGCATAGCACTAACCGCTGGTGTCTTGATCCACGCCAGCATGGGGTAGATAGCGACAAAGCTCTCCTGAAAATGTGCGGGGGTGCCACTTCGATAGCGAGGTGGCACCCCCTTATACTTAGACCCTCGGGGTCGTCAGTAGTCTGTAGCCCTTGTAGAGCAGCAGCGCAAAACGCAGCAGCTCACAGGCCGTAGCAAGGTCATCAACCATTTGGCTAATCCTTGCGAGCTCCAGCTGTGGATTTCACCTATCACCGGGTTGATCCTCCCGGATCGCGGTAAGACTGAATCACGCTCGAGCTTGGGTTCTCCTGCTATCGGGGAGTTAGCATCCCTCAAGCGATCTGAGCCCGCACACCCCCGCCGCATAAGAAAGGGATGCTTGAAGGAGTTCGGACCGAACTTTTTGATCCAGAAGCGATCAGAGCAGATCGCGCTCATAAATTCTGCCCCGCGCCAGCCCGATCCGCATCGCCGGCGTCTTACCATCCGTGCCCGGCTCCATCCAGTTGTGGTAGAACCGATAGATTTCGACAAGCTTCGACAGAACGACTGGGTCGTAGAGATGATGCCTGCCCCAGACGCGACCAGGACCATTGGTCGAAATCTGCGGCCGGCTGGCGAAGCGCACGTTCGAGCGGAAGCGATGGAAGTAGCTATCGACGCTTCGGAGCGTAGCCAGGCGCATCAGCTTGGCTTTCTCCCGCGCCTCCAGCCCCGGGTGGTCCGTGAGCAGGCAGACCCGCCTGTTGGGCTCGCTCTTCGTCGGGAATGGATACTGAAACCATTCACCGACCGGCTCCCCGACAAGACGGACAGCCACCTCCTCGTCGAGGATCTCGGCGTAGAACTCCGCCGGAATCAGACTCAGCTCAGTCGGGGTCAACCCCGTGGTTGCACACAGGTCGATGCGACCATCGGAGACGACGCAGTTGCGCATATCGTTCGTCATCGCCTTGTCGAAGTCGATGATGGCGAGATGCGCGCGCCCGGCCGACACTTCCGGCTGAAAAACTGTCGCGAATGATTGCTTGAGGCCAGCATCCCCATCCATCACGAAGATCAACGGGGCGTCCGTCTGGCCGATATGATCGTGCAGCCGCATTGCGTGGGCAAACTGCATCACATCGTAGCGCAGCATCGAGCCGGTGGCAGGCAGGCCGTATTCCTCCACCTGCGGCAGCCCCGCAGCCTTCGCCAGCCGCACGAGATGTGCGTCGAACTCGGTCTTCGTCCAGATGCGGGCGTGGCGGCGGAAAGCCGTAGAGATGTGGTCCTCGTCCGCCGCACGGGACTGGGCCTCCGCTTCCGCCGACGAGATCTCCGGGTCGAGCTGGAAGGACGCCTCCATGATGAAGCCCGATCGCGCGTGCGCGGTGCAGAGATGCTGGAACACGACCGGAAAACGCCGCTTCCGGCTGGGCCAGTTGATGGTCAGCGCCTGGCTGTCGGTGGCGAAGCGTGAGCCCATCTCTGCGAAGTCGATCCGGGAGAAGTCCTCGCGGCGCGCCACGAAGCTCCCGACCTGATCGTGGTAAAACCCGATCCGCCGGTAGATGTCTCGGTAGGACAACCCGGAGATCTTCGAGGTCTTGGCGAGCGACAGGTCGTTGCAGAGCATATCGAGGACCAGGCGGTTCTTGTCCGACCGCTTATGCCGACGGGCCGGCTTGCCGGTCGAGAAGGTCTTCGCGCAGCCCTTGCACCGCCAGCGCGGGTCGCCGCCCTTGGTCTTGCCGAAGCGCTGATAGAGCTCCGGATGCTCCTCGACCGAGAGGCCTTGGTTCGCGCAGCTCGCCGTGCGGCAGGCGGGCGCGCAGGGATCAGTCTCGCGCAGGCGTCGCATCCGCTCGTGTTCCTCCGCGACCGCACGGTTGTTCTTTACCCGGGAGGTTGTGCGACAGGCGGGACACTTGTAGAACTCTTTGTGCTTGCCACCCGGCACCGCTCCGCGCGGCATACCTGGCGGCGCGGACGGGGAGCCATTCGGTCGCTTGAACGGATCGGGCAGCACGCCGTAAAAGGCGCAGGCCGGGTTGCGGCAAAAGTTGAGATCGACACCTGCCACGGGCGCAGGCAGCCTTCGGGTCAGCGGGGCCACCGCTGTTCCCGAAGATATTTTCGAGACGCTCGACACCTGTTTCCTCCATTCGGACGACGGTCAAGCGTGGTGTCAAAGAAAAAGTTGGCCGCAGTGCGGCCAACCGAAGAACTTTTTCAACATTTACCGTCAGGGGCTGGGCCCTAGGGGCGGCCTTTCCGGTGATACGGTGAGCGCCGTCAGTTTCCGATGCTGGCGCCTTCCAGAACAGGCGCGTCGTCCTGCGCCGGCTGATCGTCCGACGGGGCGCTTTCCAGCGGCACAAGCGTCCGCGACGGCTCCGCCTCGACCTCGGAGGAGCCTTCCTCCGCTTCCGGCAGAGCGATGGCATCGTCGGCTGGAACCTGCGGCGTCGCGCCAGATCCGCCATCCGACTTGAGATAGTCGAAGAACTCCGAATCCGGCGACAGCACCAGCGTCGAGTTGTTGGACTGCAACGCCCGCGAATAGGCCGTCAGGGAGCGATAGAACTCGAAGAACTCCGGATCGCCGCTGAAGGCTTCGGCGAAGATGTTGTTGCGGCGTGCGTCGGCCTCGCCTCGGGCGATCTCGGCTTCCCGCCCCGCGTCGGAGGTCAACTCGATAACCGTCCGGTCCGCGAGAGCGCGGATACGCTGCGCCGCTTCCTCACCGCGCGCGATCTCGTCGGCGGCTTCCCGTTCGCGCTCCGCACGCATCCGCGCAAAGGTCGCGTCGAGGTTCTGGGGCGGCAAGTCCGTCCGCTTGAGCCGCACATCGATGATCTGGATGCCCAGCGCCGACGCCTCGGCCCGCGCGCCCGTGGCAATGCGGAGCATCAGCGCGGCACGATCCTCCGACAGGATGTCGTTGGACGACACCGAACCCAGCACCTCGCGCAGCTCGGACCGAAGGATCAGGTCCAGTCGCTGTTCGGCGGCGGTGATCCCGCCGGGACCGACGGCCTGACGGAATTGTCGCACGTCGACGATGCGGAAACGCGCGAAGGCATCGACGACGAGCCGACGGTCGTCCGAGGGCGTGACCTCCAGCGGGTCAATGTCGCGGCTCAGGATGCGGTCGTCGTAGAAGACCACCTCCTGCACCAGCGGCAGCTTGAACGCAAGGCCGGGGTCTTCCTTGACCGAGACAACGCGGCCGAACTGAAGGACGAGCGCCTTCTCGCGCTCATCGACGACGAAGATGGCCGAGAACGCGATGATGAGGATGACGACCGCCGCCGGCAGTAGATAGATCGAACGCTTCACTGGTTCTCCCCCCCTTGCGAGGCGCGCCCGCCGCGCAGTTCATTGAGCGGAAGGAACGGCAGGACACCCTGCCCGTTGCCGCCGACGTCGCTGTCGATGATGATCTTGTCCACGTCGCCCAATATGTTTTCCATGGTTTCGAGATAGAGACGCTTGCGCGTCACTTCCGGCGCTTGGGAATATTCCCCCAAGACCGCATTGAACCGGGAGGCTTCACCCTCGGCCTCGTTGACGACGCGGGCGCGATAGCCCTCGGCCTCCTCCAGAAGTTGCGCCGCCTCACCCCGCGCTCCGGCAAGGACCCGGTTCGCATAGGCATCGGCTTCGGATTGCAGACGGTCGCGCTGCTGTTCGGCGGCCTGGACCTCACGGAAGGCGTCGATGACCTGCTGCGGCGGGTCCGCCCGGTCGAAATTCACACGCACCACGGCCATGCCCGAGTCGTAGCTGTCGAGCGTGAGCTGGATCAGGTCGCTCAGCCGGTCCGCGATCACGCCCCGGTCGCGGTTGAGGATGGGCGCGAGCTGCGACTGCGCCACGATCTCGCGCATGGCGGACTCGGCCACGGCACGGATCGTCTGTTCTGGGTCGCGCAGGTTGAACAGGAACATGGCCGGATCGGCGACGTTCCAGACCACCTGGAAATCGATGTCGATGACATTCTCGTCCCCGGTGAGCATCAGCCCCTGGTTGTCGCGATCGCCCCGGTTGACGCCGATGTCCACAGTACGCTCGGTCGTGACGGGGATGACTTCCTTCGTCACGACGGGCCAGGGAGCAAAATTCAGGCCCGGCTCTCCAATGCTGGAAAACTCGCCCAGGAAAAGCTCCACCGACCGTTCTTCCGGCCGAACGGTATAGAAAGATGCATAGAGCCAGGCCGCCACGAGGACGAAGATGCCGATGGCCACCGTCACGCGGTTCAACTCGAACCCTCCGCCACCGCCTTCGCCGTTGGGCGGGCGGTTTCCGCCGCCGCGTCCGCCCATGAGGACGCGCAGCTGATCCTGGCCCTTCTTCATCAACTGGTCGATCTCGGGCACGCCCTGCGGCCCCCGGTTCGGCGGCCTGCGTCCGCCGTTCGGTCCGGTCGGCCGATCGTCGTCGCCTCCACCACCGGATTTGCCGCCACCCCCCCAGGGGCCTCCGCTACCTGCCATCAGGATCGTCCCTTCGATTTTTTGTCTGACTGTCTTCTCACAAGATTGGGATTGACACGTCCCATATCAAGAAAGCACCCGTGCCGGCTCCTTCATCGTGACCAGTTCCTCTGCCATCGTCGGATGGACGGCACAGGTCCGATCGAAGTCGGCCTTGGTCGCGCCCATCTTGAGCGCGACGCCGATGAACTGGATCATCTCGCCCGCGCCGGGACCCACGATGTGGACGCCCAGCACCTTGTCGGTTTCCTTCGACACGAGCATCTTGAACAGTACCCGTTCCTCTCCGCCGACGAAAGCCTGCTGCATGGGCCGGAAGGCGGTCGCATAGACCAGCGTCGGCTCCTGCTCCTCGGCCTCCTCCTCGGTCAGGCCGATGGTGCCCATCTCGGGCTGGGTGAAGACGGCGGTGGGGATCAGCTCATGGTCCACGGGCGTCTTGTCGCCCTGAAACACGGTCTTGTGAAAGCCGATCGCCTCGCGGATGGCCACGGGCGTCAGCTCCACCCGGCCCGTGACGTCGCCGATGGCATAGATCGAGGGGACGCTGGACTGGCTGAATTCATCCACACAGACCACGCCCTGCCGATCCTGTTCGACGCCCGCATCGTCAAGTCCCAGACCCTTGGTGTTCGGCCGTCGCCCGGTCGCCCAGAGCAGGCAGTCGAATTCATCGGAATAGCCGTTCGAGCCCTTGACCCAGATCCTGTCCCCGCGCTTCTCGATCTCGATGGGGGCGCAGCCGGTATGGATCGTGACGCCGCGTCGCTCCATGCAGTCGCCCACATGGCCCCGCGCCTCCTCGTCGAAACCGCGCAGGATCTGTGCGCCCCGGACGAACATGCTGACCTCGGACCCCAGTCCGTTGAAGACACCGGCGAACTCGCACCCGATATAACCGCCGCCGACGATCAGCATCTTCCTGGGGATGCGATCCAGGTGGAACACGTCGTCCGACACGATCCCCAGGTCGGCATTCTTCATCTCGGGCACATGAGGATGCCCGCCGGTGGCGACCAGGATGTGCTTGGCAGTCTTCCTGCTGCCGTCGGCCAGTTCGACGGTATGAGGGTCGCGCAAGACGGCCCGCTGCTTGAAGACCTCGACTCCGGCGTTCTCGGCATTCTGCTGGTAGATTCCCTCCAGCCGGTCAAGTTCCTTGTGCATCCGGTCCTTGAACGCGGGCCAGTCGAAACCGCTGACATCCACATCCCAACCATAGTCGCGCGCATAGCCCATCGTTTCGCGGTACTCGGACGCGAAGACCATCAGCTTCTTGGGCACGCAACCCCGGATGACACAGGTGCCGCCCATGCGGCTTTCCTCGGCCAGCGCGACCTTGTGTCCATCAGCCGCCGTCAAACGGGCGGCACGCACCCCGCCGGAGCCGCCGCCGATGACGAAAAGGTCGTAGTCGAAATCCATGCCATGTCCTTCCTGCCCTGCGGGCAATTCCATCCGCGCCGGTCGAGTGTCGCGCCCTGTCGGCCCCGCGTGTCAGCCTTCGACGACCGTGAAGATGTTGTCGTCGTCACCGATGTCGATGCGCTCATGCGTCACGGTTCCATGGTTGATGTCGCGCACCTCGACCGTGCCGTCGGCGGCGCCGACGATCACAACGTCGCAGATGTCGAGAAACAACCCGTTCTCCACCACCCCGGGTATCTGGTTGAGCACCAGCGCCAGCTGCCTCGGATTGCCGATCCGCCGCAGATGCAGGTCCAGGATGAGGTTGCCTTCATCGGTGCGATACGGTGCATCGTGGTTGAGGCGCAGGGTCACTGACCGACTCGCCACGTCCATGCCGATCAGGCTTTCCTCGATCAGCGCCTTGGTGGTCTGCCAGCCGAAGGGAATGACCTCCACTGGCAGGGGAAAGGCGCCTAGATTGTCGACATGTTTGGAAGCATCCGTGATCACGACCATCATGTCCGACGCGGTTGCCACGATCTTTTCCTGGAGCAGCGCGCCGCCGCCGCCCTTGATGAGCGACAGGTCGGTGTCGAACTCATCGGCCCCGTCGATGGTCAGGTCCAGCCACTTGACGTCTTCCAGCGTGGCGAGCGGAACCTCGCATTGCCGCGCCAGTTCGGCGGTGCGCGATGAGGTCGGCACGCCGGTGACGCGAAGACCGTCCTCGCGGATCATCTCGCCCAGGCAACGGACCATCCAGGCAGCCGTCGATCCCGTGCCCAATCCAATGCGCATTCCGTCCTGAACGTAGTCGAGGGCGCGGCGCGCCGAGACGTATTTGGCCATGTCTATGGGGTTCGGTCTGGCGGACATCTGCGCGGCTCCCTGTTCGTCGCGGGGCTTATAGCGGCGACGTGTCCGCGCCGCGAGGGGTCATCTCCAACGATTCGAGAAGGGCGGGCAGCGCGTCTGACGGCAGGATCAATGCCATCGGCCCGCCCGAAAGGTTCAACGTCACCGGACCGGTCGTCCGGTTCGACGTGCCGGTGACGGAGGCAGGACCGAAGGCCACTCTGTCGATGGGCCACTCCAGACCTTCCCCGGTACCGGTTGCAGGCCCGAGCGGCCAGAGCGACAGGCGCGTGCCGACCGGCAGGTCGAGGCGGATCGAAGGTGGCGCGATGCAGACACAGTCCTCCTCGCCCAGAAGGACGCAGGGGGCACGGTTGCGCGCCAGCTCGGTCAGGCAGGCGAGAAAGTGGTCAACGCGGGCACCGATGAAGCCGACGGCGATCGTGAAGGGCGCCGGATAGGTCCGCAGGGCCTTCGCAAAATCGGTGCTGTCCTGTTCCGGGACATGGACGAGGCCGTCGGCGAAGACCGCGCGCGCCTCCTCCGAGATCGAATCAAGGTCGCCAACCACTGCGCAGGGCCTCATGCCCGCTTGTAGGACGGTGTCCGCTCCACCGTCGACGGCGATCAGGCGGGGGGCATGCGTTAAGGCTTCATCAAGAACTTTCCTGCTAACCGGAGCACCACCGACAAGTGTCTGAGCGGAGGTGACTTTGGAAACGGGCCGTTTCAAATCTGGCAAGAATTCGTCCCCACCATCGTCAAATTGTCCCGATCCGGGCACGATTTGAATGGAATCGTCTGTCTATGTACATGGTTAAGTGAAACAGGTTCCCGGAAGGGAAGCAAAGCGAGGGTTTCCGGATGGTTCCTGAAAACAAGATTCTCACGGTCGCCTATGGCACCTTTTCCTGCACGCTGGAGGGGTTCGACGACCCTTTTTCGACCATGACCGAAATCGCGGAGTACTTCCGTGACCTTGCGGCGGGCGACCGGTTCTTCGGTGCGGAACCTCCGACGCCCGACATGGCGACGCTTCGCGGCATCGCGGAGACTCGCGCGAAGCAGTCCGTGAACGCGCGGTCGGGCGACAATGGCATCGTCCTTTCCCCCTCGCTCGCCGAAGCCGGCCAAACCGTCGATGATGCTCTGGCGAGGAGCAGCAAGTCGAAAGAGCACGTTGCTCGCCGCGAAGCACGGGAGGATACACGCGAAAACCTGTTCGACGACGCTGCCTTCTCGACCATCGAGGACGAGCCGGAGAGCGCCGTTCATGGCGTGTCTGAAACGCTGGCCCGCGTCCGCAACGTGGCCCGCTCCGGGCGGACGCCATCTCACGACGAAATCATCGATGCAGAGCCTGTGTGGGAGGACACCGAGGAGGAAGACGTCGAGGCACCGCAGCCCGAGGAGGAACCGGTCGCGGCGAATGATATCGACGGACCGTCGGACGATGTCGCCCCCGGCGAGGAAGACATCGCGCTGGAGGATCGCGGCGTCGAGTCGGATGAGCTTAAAGCGGAGGATGACTTCGCCGAACAGTCGGAGCACGCCGCCTCGCTGCAGGAAACCGCCGCGCCGCCGAGCATCCGCGTCCGCAAGATCCGTAGGACCGAGACGGCGGAAGCTGCGGTCGTCACGATGCGCCACGCCGAGGTGGACGACGATGCAGGGGAGAGCGACGACGATCATTCCTTGACATGCCTGTCCCACGAGGTGCCCGCAGGGAATGACATCGACGACGATCTGACGGGCGATCTGTCCGGACTCGCGTCGGAGGAAGGTCCGTTGGACGACGATCTCCTGGAGGAGGATGACGACAGCGACATCCTTGCCGGGATCTTCGACGACGATCCCGATGAGGAAGACCCTGTCGCTGCGATACGTCAGGATGTGGCGGCGGAGACGAATGCCTACCCGGCCGCCTACGAGGACCTGGACGATCAGGCGCTCACCGAGGATGCCGCCGAAGAGGATAAGATCGTCCTTAGGGACCACGATGAAAAAGGTGCGCGGACCAAATCCGGCGTCGCTACCCCACTCGTGCGCGACATGGAGCGTCTGTTCGCCGCCACCGACAGCCGTCTGTCCGGCGAGGATACGTCGCGCCGCCACGCGAACATCTCTCATTTGAAGGCAGCCGTCGCGGCGCGCCGTGCGGATGGGCCGATCCCGCAGCGCCAGTCCGACGACACCGGCGCCTATCGCGCGGACCTTGCCAGCACCGTCCGCCCGCGTCGTGCGCCGGAACAGACCGAGGCGCGGACCGCTCGGCCCGAACGTTCGGCGCCGTTGGTGCTCGTGTCCGAACAGCGCGTCGAGGAAGCGCCCGCCGCCGAGCGTCCGGTCGCGCCGCGTCGCCCCCATCGCGACATCGAGACGGACGACGGGGAACAGGTTCGCGCCTGCGCCGAGGATTTCGAGCGTTTCGCCGCCGAAGTCGGTGCAGCCGACCTGCCCGAGATCCTGGAAGCGGCCGCCGTCTACACCGCCGAAGTGCTGGGGCAGGACAACTTCTCGCGTCCCCGGCTGCTCCACCTCGCCTCCGAAGCGGTGGAGGATCTGAGCCGTGAAGACGGCCTGCGCGGTTTCGGCCAACTGCTGCGGGACGGCACGATCCGGAAGGTCAGCCGAGGCACCTTCGCTCTCGGCGCCGAGTCGCGCTATTCGGACCCTTCGGCCCGACGCTTCGGTTGATCCGATTGCCGCTGCCCGTTCGACCCGCCGCGCCCAGCGGCGGGTCTTTTCGTGCAGGTCCGGCAGAAAATGGTCTCCGCCCCGGACCCCAGGCATCGCGTCAGGTCAATCAGAGCCGGCTCCATCTGCGGGGTCGTCCGTATCCTCACGGGACGTCCCAAGAAACACCGGTTTGAGCGGAAAGAAGGCAACGACGCCCAGCACGATGTAGATCAGCAGTTCGATCAGTAATGGCGGCTGACCGAAACGGTCATAGACCAACCCCATGATCCCCCCCACCAGCACGATGTAGAGCGGCAGCCCCACCACCAGGATGAGCAGCGAAAGACGCTTGCGGGTCTTGTGGCGGAGAGCCATCGCTCAGTCCTCGAACGGATCGGTGACGAGGATGGTATCCTCACGCTCGGGTGACGTCGACAGCAGAGCCACGGGACAGGCGATCAGTTCCTCGACCCGGCGGACGTACTTGATGGCTTCGGCGGGCAAGTCCGCCCAGCTGCGGGCGCCCTCGGTCGACTGGGACCAGCCGGGCATCTCCTCATAGATCGGGGTGCACCGGGCCTGCGCGTCGGCTGCGAACGGCAGGTGGTCGATGCGCTCCCCGTCCAGATCGTAGGCCACGCAGATTTTGAGCGTCTCGAAGCCATCGAGCACGTCGAGCTTGGTCAGCGCGATGCCGTTGACCCCCGAAGTGGCGCACGTCTGGCGCACCAGCACCGCATCGAACCAGCCGCAGCGGCGCTTGCGCCCTGTGACCGTTCCGAATTCATGGCCGCGCTCCCCCAGTCGTTGCCCGTCCGCATCGTCGAGTTCGGCCGGAAACGGGCCTTCGCCCACCCGCGTGGTATAGGCCTTGACGATGCCCAGAACGAAGTCGATGGACCCTGGCCCGATGCCGGTCCCCGTCGCGGCCTGTCCCGCGATCACGTTGGACGAGGTGACGAAGGGATAGGTGCCGAAGTCGATGTCGAGCAGTGCACCCTGCGCACCCTCGAACAGGATCCGCTTGCCCGACCGCCGCGCCTGATCGAGCACTTTCCAGACCGGCGCGGCATATTCGAGCACGGCCGGCGCCACGTCGCGCAACGCCGCGAGTAGCGCATCGCGATCCACAGGCTCCATCCCCAGCCCGCGGCGCAGTGCATCGTGATGGACCAGCGCCCGATCGACCCGCGCCTCCAGCGTGGCGGGATCGGCAAGGTCGGCAACCCGGATCGCCCGGCGGCCGACCTTGTCCTCATAGGCAGGACCGATCCCACGGCCAGTCGTCCCGATCCTGGCGACCGAGGTGGCGGATTCGCGAGCGCGGTCGAGTTCACCGTGGATGGGCAGGATCAGGGGAGTGTTCTCGGCGATCATCAGCGTCTCGGGCGTGATGGTGACGCCCTGGTCGCGCAGTTGCGCGATCTCCTTCATCAGATGCCAGGGGTCCAGCACGACGCCGTTGCCGATGACCGACAGCTTGCCGCCCCGCACGATGCCAGACGGCAGAAGCGACAGCTTGAAGACCCGGCCGTCGATAACCAGCGTATGGCCGGCATTGTGGCCCCCTTGGAAACGGGCGATGACGTCGGCCCGCTCCGACAGCCAATCGACGATCTTGCCTTTGCCCTCATCGCCCCATTGGGCGCCGACCACTACCACGTTCGCCATGAAGACCCCCGGTCCGATTGAAACATGGGTCCCCTAACCCGCCGGGCCCCGACAGGGAAGCCTTCGGGCTTGCGGCACCGGGGCACAGTCAATAGGTAGCCCGCGAACAGACCGAATGGGCCCTGCATGGAAAACGTCATCCTCGTCATCCACCTGATCCTCGCCTTCTGCCTGATCGGGATCGTCCTTCTGCAGAGAAGCGAAGGTGGCGGCATGGGGCTGGGCGGTGGCGGCGGCGGCGCCATGACCGGTCGGCAGTCGGCGACGGCAATGACGAAGTTGACGTGGGCTTTTGCCGTGGCATTCCTCGTGACCTCGGTCACCCTGACCATCGTCGCGGCGCAGAACGCCTCGGGCGGGTCGGTCGTCGACCTGACCGTGCCGGTCGAGGATGTGGAGCCTCTGGTTCCCGCCGCGCCGACCGGGTTGGACCTTCTGCCGCCCACGACCGGCGATGCGCCGCTGACGCCGCCGCGGGCGGACTGACGACACCGAAAAGGGCGCGCGGGCGCCCGGAGGCGGAACGATCCGGCGGCCTGCGGTTGCGGCCGGTCGGGATCACCTGCTACCGTCAAATCCCGTGATTGGTGATTCCGGCAAGGGTCGGATCTGGACGACGACGCGGGAGCAATCCGACATGGCACGTTACATCTTCATCACCGGCGGTGTGGTCTCATCGCTGGGCAAGGGTCTTGCCTCGGCAGCTCTGGGCGCGCTGCTCCAGGCGCGCGGATATTCCGTGCGTCTGCGCAAACTCGACCCCTATCTGAACGTTGATCCCGGCACGATGTCGCCCTTCGAACACGGCGAGGTCTTCGTGACCGACGACGGCGCCGAGACCGATCTGGACCTCGGCCATTACGAGCGGTTCACGGGCGTTGCCGCGCGTGCAACGGATTCGATCAGTTCCGGGCGCGTCTATTCCAACGTCCTCGAAAAGGAGCGGCGCGGCGATTATCTTGGCAAGACGATCCAGGTCATTCCGCACGTTACCAACGAGATCAAGGATTTCCTGCGGATCGGTGCCGATGAGGTCGATTTCATGCTCTGCGAGATCGGCGGCACCGTGGGCGACATCGAGGGCCTGCCTTTCTTCGAGGCGATCCGCCAGTTCAGCCAGGAACAGCCGCGCGGCCAATGCGTGCTGATGCATCTAACGCTGCTGCCCTACATCAAGGCCAGCGGCGAGTTGAAGACGAAACCCACCCAGCACTCCGTCAAGGAGCTTCGGTCCATCGGCCTCGCCCCCGACATCCTGGTCTGCCGGTCCGAAGGCCCGATCCCCCTGAAGGAACGCGAAAAGCTGGCGCTGTTCTGCAATGTCCGACCCGACTCGGTCATCGCGGCGCAGGATCTG
Source organism: Jannaschia rubra (assembly GCF_001403735.1). Taxonomy (GTDB): domain Bacteria; phylum Pseudomonadota; class Alphaproteobacteria; order Rhodobacterales; family Rhodobacteraceae; genus Jannaschia; species Jannaschia rubra. Next base: position 339,096 of record NZ_CXPG01000009.1, on the reverse strand, counting down.
AAGTCCATCTACGAGGCGCCCCTGGCCTATCACCGCGAAGGGATGGACCAGGCCGTGCTGGATGCCTTCGGGATCAGCCCGGCGCCCAAGCCGAACCTCGACCGCTGGGAGGATGTGGTGGACCGCATCCACAATACGGATGGCGAGGTCCGGGTGGCGATCGTGGGCAAGTACACGCAGCTTGAAGACGCTTACAAGTCCATTGCCGAGGCGCTGACCCACGGCGGCATGGCCAACCGCGTGAAGGTCCGGATCGAGTGGATCGACGCGGAGGTCTTCGAGCGCGAGGAGCCGTCGGCGCATCTGGAGCGGCTGAATGCCATCCTCGTGCCCGGTGGTTTCGGCGAGCGGGGCACCGAGGGCAAGATCAAGGCGGCGCAATTCGCGCGCGAGAAGGGCATCCCCTATCTGGGCATCTGTCTGGGGATGCAGATGGCCGTAATCGAGGCGGCCCGGAACATGGCGCATATCGACAATGCCGGGTCGGAGGAATTCGACCACGAGGCGCAGGCCGGCAAGCCGGTGGATGTGCGTCGGTTCACTCCCGTGGTCTATCATCTTAAGGAATGGGTGCAGGGCAACCATACCGTCACGCGCAGGGCCGACGACGACAAGGGTGGGACGATGCGGCTCGGCTCCTACGATGCGGTACTCAAGGACGGGTCCAAGGTGGCGGAGGCCTATGGCACCACCGCGATCGAGGAACGTCATCGCCATCGCTATGAGGTGGATATCCGCTACCGTGAGAAGCTGGAGGAGAGCGGGTTGGTCTTTTCGGGCATGTCCCCCGACGGGCGCCTGCCCGAGATCGTCGAAGCGAAGGATCATCCCTGGTACATCGGCGTCCAGTTTCATCCGGAGCTGAAGTCCAAGCCATTTGCGCCCCACCCGCTGTTCGCGGACTTCGTACGCGCCGCCAAGGAGCAGTCGCGTCTGGTCTGAGGGCTCGGATCAGAAGTCCTCCGGGATCCATCGGCGGACGACTTCCTGTCCGGTCTCGGAGGCGATGACGGTCAGCAAGGCACGGTCCATCCGTTCGCGCAGAGGATCGCCTTCGTTGAAGGCCATGGCGATCAGGACGGGGTCCCAGCGTGTCGTCGTGATGCGCAGGGACTGTCCGTCCCGTTCGTTCGCCCAGTGCAGCAAAGGTGCTGCAGCCACCACGACATCCGCCCTGTCGGCGGCGATCTCGGCCAGCGCGGCGGATGGGTCCGGGACCACGGCGGCGATCACGCCACGACCTTTCAGGAATGCCTCGGCCGATCCATCGACGGGAACAGCGACACGCTTTTCGAGCACAGCCTCGGGCAGGTCGATGGACTGACCGTCCCCTGATGCTAGCGTCACGACGGCTGCCGTCAGCGATGCGCTCACCGCAAGGCCCACCAGCATCCAGATCATTGCGATGGCACGCCCCATGGTCGTGACCGGCGCCTTGTCGCCATAGCCAATGGTGGTCAAGGTCACGCCGGCCCACCAGAAACCGTCGCCAAGCCCCCTGCTCGGCGCCTTGTGGAACATCTCCTCGTTCGTGCGACGCTCGAAGGCCCAGACGATGGCGCCGACGACGAACAGAAGCGCCGCAACCCCTGCGACGATCCGCAGAAAATCGAGAGTGACGAAACCCTTGACCACGCGCAGCACCATCGGGTCTTCCGGCGCGGCCATGCCAAGCGTGGCGGTATAAAAGGGTTGCGACAGGTCGGCCCGCGACTCGATCTCGGCGCTGCCTTCGACGGGCAGGACGATGTCATGCCGGGCCAGCGCGTCCACCGGATCGGTGCCAGCCGGCAGGGCCACGAAGGTATATTCGATGTCCGCCGCCTCGGCCGCCAGCCGGAACAGATCGACGGTCAGCCCCGTGTTCAGACCCTCACCATCCGTCAGGGCGAAGGGCGGGGCCTGCATCACGCCGACGGAAACCTCCTGCCCGATCGCGCGGATCGGCAGGGCCAAGGTTAGAAAGGCAAGGGCGAATGCGGCAAGAAGGCGGATCGAATTCATGCCAGACTATCACCTCGATCGCTCGAAAGGTTCCGTGTCACCTGGATCGGAAGGACTTTCAGAAGCCGAGCGTGAACCGTCGCGTGACGCCGATGCTGGCGGAAACCGCTGTGTCATCGACGGTGATCGGGCTGTCGGCGGCATCCCCCCGGAGGCGGTCGTAGTTCACCGTCGCGTCGATGCCCCAGTTGTCGTTGATCTGATAGCCCGCGCCGAGTTCGACCCCCGTGGATACCAACCCGCCACCTGCATCGAATTCCGTGAACGAGGAATTGCCGGCCTCCGCCGCGGTCACGCCGAAATAGGTGGAGCTGTAGTCGCTGTCGCCGAACAGCGCGCGCGGTCCCAGGGTCAGGGTCAGCCGGTCTGTCGGGCGGGCGATGACGTCCGCGCCCAGTTCGCCAACGAACCCCTCATGGCCGATCACGCCATAACGGACCTTGCCGAAAGCCTCCAGATTGCGCGTGGCGTAGCGAACGCCGGCGCCGAGTTCCAGCGAGGCATCGACATCATCCAGTCCGGCCAGTTCCGGGTTGTCGGAATCGTCCCGCTCGCCGATGTAGCGCAGCGATCCGATCAGACCGAAGCCGCGCGGCTCATAGAGGGGATCGGGGTTCCCGAAGGTATATCCGCCCAGGCGCAAATGGTTCAACTCGACGCTCGCCGTCGGGCCAAATCCGGTCTCCGACGCGCCGAAATATTCCGGCGCGGACTTCACGCCGCCGCGCAGGGTAAAGCCGAGCGCAGGGCCCTGCTCCTGGGTCGAATATGTGGTCGTATCGGCGATCTGCGCAGAGGCGGCAGTCGCGGTCAGGGCAAGGGCAGCAAGCGAAATGCGAAACATGGCGATCCCGGGCAGGTCAGGCTTTGAAATACAAGTCCGTATTTAACACGGCCATTCGTGAAGGCACGGAAAAAGCGATGAGATCACGGGCAGTTTTCCTTCGCCGCTTGCCAGGCGCGGCAAGCGGCACTAGCCCAAGGGGATGCTGTCCTATCAACATGGCTATCACGCGGGAAACGCCGCCGACGTCCACAAGCATGCCCTGTTGTCCTGGACGCTTGCCTATATGGTCAGAAAAGACAAGGCGATCAGTTACTTGGAGACCCACGCGGGGCGTGGGGCCTATGATCTCGACGGCCCTGCGGCAGCCGTCACCGGCGAGGCCAGAACGGGTGTCGACCGGCTGTTGCATCGCTTCCCGCCGGACCACCCCTATGTGGCGGCATTGACACGGTTCCGTGCGGAAAACGGGGCGCGCAGCTATCCCGGCTCACCGCTCTTGGCGGCCCTGACGCTCCGGCCGTTCGACAAGATCGACTTGGCCGAATTGCATCCCGCCGAACACGGTGCCTTGATAGAAGCCATGCCCGCCGGTCCGAACACGCGGATCCACAGGCGCGACGGGCTGGAGATGGCCAAGGCCCTGACCCCGCCTGATCCGCGCCGGGGCCTTATGCTGATCGACCCGTCATGGGAAGTGAAGGCCGATTACACCAGACTCGCGACCCTGCTGCCCGTGATCCATCGGAAATGGGGCGTGGGCGTCCTGATGCTGTGGTATCCGATCCTGCCCGACCGCCGGCATCTGCCGATGACCCGCACCCTTCGCGATGCGATGCCCGAGGCACTGGTGCATGAGGTCCGCTTTCCGCCTGCACGACCGGGACATGGGATGGAAGGATCGGGCATGGTCGTCGTCAACCCACCCTGGGGCATGGAGGGCGAAATGGCCCGCCTGTCCCGCATCTTCGAGGAGGCTGCAGATGGCTAAGGGATACTGGATCGCGCATGGGCGGGTGGACGACCCCGAGCGATACGACCTCTACCGCGCGGCCAATGCGGCACCGCTAGCCGAATACGGCGGGCGGTTTCTGGTGCGCGGCGGGGCCCGCGAGACGGTCGAAGGCAAGGCCAAGCCCCGGACGGTGGTGATCGAGTTTCCGACCTATCAGGCGGCGCGCGACTGCTATGCCAGCGCAGGCTATCAGGCAGCGCTCAAGCTGCGCCTCGGGATCAGCGAAAGCGATCTCGTCATCGCGGAGGGGTGGGAAGGCTGAGCGGCCTTGCTATATGTCATTGCATGTTTTCAGATCTCATCAATCGCCTGACGGCGCCCGACCCCGCCCGCCTTCCGGAACCCGACGCTCGGCTGGCCCTTGCCGCGCTGATGGTGCGCGTCGCCCGCAGCGATGGCGATTATGCCGATGTCGAGAAGGACCGGATCGACCGCATCCTGATCGTCCGCCACGGCCTTAATCCCGATGCGGCCGCCGGCCTGCGCGCGCAGGCAGAAGCGCTGGAGGAGGAGGCCCCGGACACCGTCCGGTTCACCCGCGCGATCAAGGATGCTGTGGCGCTCGAGGAGCGGATCGACGTGATCGAGGCACTGTGGAAGGTCGTCCTCGCCGACGGCCAGCGGGACGAGGAGGAGGACAGCCTGCTGCGCCTGCTGGCCAGCCTTCTGGGCATCAACGACCGCGATAGCAACCTCGCCCGACAGAGGGCGCAGGGTAAGGTCTGATCCTGCAACCCCATTGCAATCGGGGTGGAATTGCTGCGTAAACGTCCGAACCGCGCCCAACCCGAGGCTGACTTGGCCGACGCCCCGCCCGTTATCGAGATCCGCGACCTTCACAAGGCCTACGGCCAGTTGGAGGTTCTGAAGGGTGTCGACCTCCGGGCCTGTCAGGGTGAGGTCGTGTCGCTGATCGGGTCGTCCGGGTCCGGCAAGTCGACCCTGCTGCGATGCGCCAATCTGCTGGAGGACAGCCAGTCGGGCGACATCCTGTTCTGCGAGGAGCCTGTCCGCTGGCGCGGGTCGGGTCACTCCCGCCGGCCGGCCGACGCGGCCCAGATAACGCGCATCCGCACGAACCTGTCGATGGTGTTCCAGTCCTTCAACCTCTGGTCGCATCTGACCGTGTTGCAGAACGTCATGGAAGCACCCGTTCACGTCCTGCGGCGCGACCCGGCAGAGGTCGAACGCGCCGCCCGCGCCTATCTCGACAAGGTCGGCATCGGCGACAAATGCGACGCCTGGCCCGCGCAGCTGTCGGGCGGACAGCAGCAGCGCGCGGCGATCGCGCGGGCCCTGGCGATGGAGCCCAAGGCCCTCCTGTTCGATGAGCCGACATCGGCGCTCGACCCGGAACTGGAGCAGGAGGTGATCCGGGTGATCAAGGCGCTGGCCGACGAAGGCCGAACCATGATCATCGTGACCCACGACATGAACCTTGCGCGCGACGTCAGCAATCATGTCATCTTCCTGCACCAGGGCATGATAGAGGAGGAGGGCCCGCCGGCCAACCTGTTCGGCGCGCCAAGATCCGAACGGCTGCGCGGCTTTCTGAGCGCCGTGGCCTGACCGCCATCACCCGCCATCCCCGCCGAACAGGGGAGGCACAACACCGGAGAGAACGACATGAAACTGATCCTTACCGCCGCCGCGCTGGCGCTGACGACCGGCGGGGCCATGGCCCAGGACACGGTCCGCATGGCCACCGAGGGCGGCTATCCCCCGTATAACTTCCTCAACGACGCAGGAGAGGTCGACGGGTTCGAGCGCGACGTGGGCGACGAGATCTGCGAGCGGGCGGAGCTGACCTGCGAGTGGGTGACGAACGAGTGGGATTCGATCATTCCCAACCTGACCTCGGGGAACTACGACACGATCATCGCCGGCATGTCGATCACCGATGAACGCGACGCGGTCATCGACTTCACGCAGAACTATTTTCCGCCGGCCGCTTCGGCCTATGCCGCGATGTCCGAGGACGTCGACCTGACCGGAGGCGTCGTCGCAGCCCAGACGGGCACGATCCAAGCCAATCACGTCGCGGAATCCGGTGCGACCCTGCTCGAATTCGCGACCTATGACGAAACCGTCGCGGCGGTGCGGTCGGGCGAGGCGGATGCCGTCTTTGCCGACAAGGACGCGCTGGTGCCGACGGTCGAGGAATCGGCGGGGGAGATGATCTTCGTGGGCGACGATGTGCCCCTGGGCGGCGGGATCGGCGTCGGCCTGCGCGAAAGCGACACCGAATTGCGCGACAAGCTCGACGCCGCGATCCAGTCGATGAAGGATGACGGCAGCCTGAACGAGTTGATCGTCGAGTGGTTCGGCGAGGACGCGAAGACGTTCTGATACGGCAGGACGCCGGGGCGGCCTGCCCGCTCCGGCGTTCCGTCCGCTTCAACCGGGCACCTTCCAAAGGTGTCCACATCGGGGATCCGAGACCATCTTCAGCGCCTGCGCCGACCCATCGACCCTCGACGGTCTTGCCTGGCTGACGTGCTACCTGACCACGGGAAAGCACCTGTCGTTCTATGCGGCCTTCGGGACTGTCCTGCTGTTACTGGCGATCACCGCGCCGGCGGCGCTTGCGTTCGGGTTCGGCGGCGCGATGGCGGCCCGGTCCCATTTCGCGCCGCTGTCGTGGTTGGGCAAGGCCTATATCGCCATCGTGCGGGGCGTGCCAGACGTGGCATTCTTCCTGTTCTTCGTCATCGCCCTGGATCAGGGGCTGGAGTACGTCCGCCACCAGGTCAAATGCCCGGATTGGGATCAACCGGTCCGGCAGGGAAGCGATTTCCTCGTCTGCCCGGCCGCCAAGATGCCGCTCGGCAACGCGCCGCAATGGGTTCACGAGAGCTACGGCTTCGCGCTGGCCGTGGTGACCTTCGCCATCGTCTTCGGCGCCTTCGCGGCCAACGTCCTTTACGGCGCGATGCGGGCCGTGCCCCGTGCGCAGGTCGAGACGGCCGAGGCCTATGGCATGACGCGCAGGCAGGCGTTCCGGCGGATCATCGTTCCTCAGATGTGGATCTATGCCCTGCCCGGCCTCGGCAACCTCTGGATGGTCCTCATCAAGGCCACGCCGCTGCTGTTCCTGCTGGGGGTCGAGGATATCGTCTACTGGGCGCGTGACCTGGGTGCCGCCAAGACGCCGCGGTTCACCGACTATCCGCACCCGGACTGGCGGATGTGGTATTTTCTCGCGTTGCTGGTCTTCTACCTCGCGTTCACCCGGATCTCCGAGATCGTCATCGCGCGCCTGACCCGGCGGCTGAGCCATGGTCAGGACACTGCCGCGGGCGAAGCCCTGCGCCGCGCGAACGTCGCATGAGTTGCTGGCAGACCATCGCGGATTACGGCCTGCGCTCCCTCGGGATCGGCGAGCGATTGCTGCCCCGGTCGGACTTCACGCTTTGCGAACAAGTGACGCTTATCGGGTCCGGCATGATCTGGAATGTTTATTTCGGCGTCGTGGCGCTTGTCGCCGGCTTCGCGCTCGCCACGCTGGTGGCGGTCGGAAAGGCCCAGGCGAACCCCTTCCTCCGCAAACCGGCCGAATGGTTCATCTTCCTCTTCCGCGGAAGCCCTCTCTTCATCCAGTTCTTCTTCGGCTACTTCCTGTTCCTGTCGCTCAAACAGGCGGTGCCGACGTTCGACGTCCTGTCGTCGGCCTGGGCGGGCGCGCTGGTCGTCCTGTTTTTCAACACGGCGGCCTATTCGGGCGAGATCTTCCATGGCGCATTGCAGTCCGTGCCGAAGGGCGACCAGGAGGCAGCGGAGGCCTATGGCATCACGGGCTGGAGAAAGTTCCGCCGCATCACCTGGCCTACCATGCTGCGCCTTGCCTGGCCTGCCTACACCAACGAGGCGATCTTCCTGTTCCACGCCACGACGCTCGTGTTCTTCACCGGGTTTCCCGCAGTCCAGCAGCGCGGCGATGCGCTCTATTATGCAAGCTACTTCGCCGACAAGACGTTCAACCCGTTCGTTCCCTACCCGATCCTTGCGGGTTACTTCATCGTGCTGACGCTCTGCATCATCGGTATCATGGGCGCAATCAACCGGCGGCTGAACAGGCATCTCCCCCAAGCCCGGCCACGACGGCCCCGGCTGCTTCCCCAGATCATTCGATGACCGACCACCCCCCCGGCGGATGGCTTCACGCCAACCCTCATGTCCATTCCGTCCGCGCCGCGGCCTGCGACCTGAACGCGCAAGCCCGCGGCAAACGCATCCCGCGTCGTTATGCGCACAGCCTGGAGACGGAAGGGACGCGGTTTCCGTTCTCGATCATGAACCTCGACATCTGGGGCGAGGACATCGAGAACAGTCCGCTTGTTTTCGATAGCGGCGACGCGGACGGCATCCTGAAACCTACGGAACGTGGGTTCGTGCCGATGCCATGGCTCGATACGCCGACGGCGCTGCTGCCGGTCTGGATGTACCACCATGACGGGCGGCCGTTCGCCGGCGATCCGCGCCACGCGCTTGCGGCCGTATTGGCACGTTATGCCAAACGCGGGCTGACGCCAGTGGTCGCGACCGAAATGGAGTTCTATCTGGTCGACGACAGCACCCGGCAGCTGCGCGTCCCTGCCTCGCCCCGATCCGGCAAGCGGCGACCGGGAGCGGAAACGCTGTCGATGCGGGCCCTGGACGCGTTCGACCTGTTCTTCACGCAGCTATACGACGCCTGCGAGCAGATGGACATTCCCGCCAACAGCGCGATTTCCGAAGCGGGCATCGGTCAGTTCGAGATCGATCTCGCTCATCAACCCAATGCGCTGAAGGCCGCGGATGACGCCTGGTTCTTCAAGCTGCTGGTTCAGGGACAGGCCCGCAAGCATGGCTTCGCCGCCAGCTTCATGGCCAAACCCTACCCCGACTATGCGGGCAACGGGATGCATGTCCATTTCTCAGTGCTGGACGCGGATGGGGTCAACATTTTCGACAACGGCACACCCGAAGGGTCGAGTGCCCTGCGTCACGCGGTGGCGGGCCTTCTGTCGGCTGCACCGGCCTCGACGCTGATCTTCGCCCCACATCTCAACAGCTATGACCGCCTTGTGCCGGGCGCTCATGCACCGACGGGACTGTCCTGGGCCTATGAGAACCGGACCTCGGCCATCCGCATCCCCGCGTCGCCCAACGCCGCCCGACGCATCGAGCACCGGATTTCCGGCGGCGATGTGAACCCCTATCTGCTGCTCGCCGTGATCCTTGCCGCCGCCCTTCGCGGCATCGAAGACGGACGGGAGCCGCCGGCCCCCATAACTGGAAATGCCTACGCAATGGACTTGCCGTTGGTGCCTGCAACCTGGGCCGAAGCGGTGGACCGGTTCGAACGGGATCCATGGACCGAGCGTCTGCTTCCCCCGCCGCTGATCGCGAACATGGTGCTGACCAAGCGGCAGGAGATACGCGACATCGAGGAGTTGACGGAGGCGGAACGGATCGACCTATACCTCGACACCGTCTGACCGCATTCGTCAGCAGGGCCCAGCCAGCACCATCGCCCACCAGAGCCTGCCGAAGTCGTCCCGAACAGCGGCAACCGCGCCGTGCGTCATCCGCCGGTCAAGGATGTTGCGGCGATGACCGTCCGATTTCATCCATGATTCCGTCACGAGCTCCGGCGTCCGCTGCCCTGCCGCGACGTTCTCCGCCCCGTAGCATCCCCGGTATCCTGTGCCCCGAAGCCGGTCGGCAAAGCTCGACCCCTGCGGGCCGTCATGACCGATCTGACCCCTTGCCGCCATATAGCGGGCCTGCGCTTCGGCCGCGGCGGCGAGGCGTGGATCGGTCTGGAGAGCGGACATCCCCGCCCGCTCCCGCTCCCGCGAGGCGAGAGTCAGAGCCTCCGCCACGGTGTCAGCCGGGGCGGGGCTGCCAAGGGCCAGCAGGAAGATGACAAGACGCACTATCATAAGGACCCCCTACCCGATTTCGCCGCGACCCTGGACCCGAAAGGCTAAGATTCCGTCAATGCGCGGGATCTTGCGGTCATGTCACCGTCGGCCTAGCCTCCGCCCGACGCATCAGACAGGTCTTCCGTGAAAATTGGCATCCTCCAGGCCGGACACACGCCCGATGCGCTTCTGGCGACGCGCGGTGATTTCGACGTCATGTTCATGCGCCTTCTGGATGGCCAGGGATTCGACTTCGCCTCCTACGACGTCGAGAACATGTCCTTCCCGGCCGGTATCGACGATGCGGACGGCTGGCTCATCACGGGATCGCGCCACGGGGCCTATGAGGACCACCCGTTCATCCCGCCCCTGGAAGAGTTCGTCCGCGATGCATATGCGGCGTCCAAACCTCTCGTCGGTATCTGCTTCGGGCATCAGATCGTGGCGCAGGCCCTGGGCGGTCGGGTCGAGAAGTTCCCGGATGGCTGGGCGCTCGGCCGGACGGAATACGAGCTTGCGGACGGTCGGCGGATCGCGCTCAACGCCTGGCATCAGGATCAGGTGACCGAATTGCCCGAAGGCGCCACGTCTCTTGGGCGCAATGCCTTCTGCGACAATGCAATCGTGGCATACGGCGATCGCGCCTTCACGGTGCAGCCCCACCCCGAATTCGACAACGCGCTGATGGCCGATTACGTCGACATGCGGCGGGGCAGCGGAACCTACCCCGACGACAGGATGCAGGCGGCGATGGATGGCACGGTCCTTCCCGTACAGTCCGATGTCATCGCCCGCGCCATCATCCGGTTCTTCACCACGAGGCAGGTCCATGTCGACACCTGAATGGCTGGCGCACGCGCCGGCCCACGCCCGCGCCTTCCTCGAAGGACGGCAACTCGACGAGGTGGAGTGCATCATCGCCGACCTGTCGGGCATCGCGCGCGGCAAGGCCATGCCCGCGGTCAAGTTCGCCAAGCAAACGCATTTCTACCTGCCCAGTTCGATCTTCCAGCAGACGATCGCGGGCGACTGGGCCGATGACGGCGATGCGGCCTTTCTGGAGCCCGACATGGTGCTGACACCCGACTTCAGCACAACCCGCGCCGCGCCTTGGACCGCCGACTGGACCATGCAGATCATTCACGAGATGTCCGAGCAGGATGGCACCCCGGTCCCCGTGGCTCCGCGGAACGTCCTGAAGCGGGTGGTCTCCCTCTATACGGAACGGGGGTGGAAGCCCGTCGTCGCGCCCGAGATGGAATTCTATCTGGTCGCCCGGAATATCGACCCCACGCAGCCGGTCATCCCGCCCATCGGCCGGTCGGGGCGCCGCGCCGCGGGCCGTCAGGCCTATTCGATGTCGGCCGTGGACGAGTACGGCCAGGTCATCGACGACATCTACGACTTCGCCGAAGCCATGGGGCTGGAGATCGACGGCATCCTTCAGGAGGGCGGGTCGGGGCAGGTCGAGATGAACCTGCGCCACGGCGACCCCGTCAAGCTGGCAGACGAGATCTTCTACTTCAAGCGCCTGATCCGTGAAGCGGCGCTGCGCCACGACTGCTATGCGACCTTCATGGCCAAGCCCATCCAGGATGAGCCCGGCAGCGCCATGCACATTCACCATTCGGTCGTCGATGCGGCCACCGGGCGGAACCTGTTCGACGGGGGCGACGGCACGGAAACGGCGGAATTCCTGCACTTCATCGGCGGCATGCAGAAGCATCTGCCGTCGGTCATCGCGCTGCTGGCGCCCTATGTGAACAGCTACCGCCGCTACGTCCGCGACTTCGCCGCGCCGATCAACCTGGAATGGGGCCGCGACAACCGGACCACGGGCCTGCGCGTGCCCATCTCGGACCCGGAGTCGCGGCGCGTCGAGAACCGCATCGCCGGCATGGATTGCAACCCCTACCTGGGTCTCGCCGCATCGCTGGCCTGCGGATACCTGGGGCTGGTCAACAAGCTCGACCCCGCGCCGCAATACGCAGGCGACGCCTATGACAGCGACGACGGTGCCATTCCACGCGACCTGTCCGCGGCGCTCGACATCTTCGACGCCGCGACCGAAATGCACGAGGTCCTGCACCCCCGGTTCGCGTCGATCTACTCCTCGGTCAAGCGGCTGGAATACGACGCCTTCCTGCAGGTCATCAGCCCGTGGGAACGGGAGCATCTTCTGCTCAACGTATGACCTCCTGGCTGCATGCGAACGGCGACAGGGGCGTCTGGCCGCGCACCTTCTACGCCGACGGGCTGGTCCTGCCGGACCCCTTGCCGCCGCTGAAGGGACAGGTCGACGCCGACCTTTGCATCGTGGGAGCGGGGATCACGGGCCTGTCGGCTGCTTTGCACGCAGCCCGAGCGGGAATGGAGGTCGTGGTACTGGAGGCACAGCGCGTCGGCTGGGGTGCCTCGGGGCGCAACGGCGGACAGGTCGGCACAGGCTTCAACTGGCCGCAGCGGAAGATGGAGGAGAAACTGGGCCGCGCCGACGCCCGCGCTCTCTGGGACCTGGCGGAGGAGGCGAAGGCCCTGACCCGTACCCTGATCGCCGACCATGCGCCCGACGCGAACTGGCGCCCCGGCGTCCTTGCCGCTGCCCGGACCGACACCGAATTCGCCACGCTACGCAAGGAGGCCGCGTGGATGGCCACGCACTACGGCACCGCCGCGGTCCCGCTGGACCGCGGCGCCGCGCTGGCGGACCGGATCGGCACCGGGGCCTACGCGGGCGGCGTGCTGGATGAGACGGCGGGCTTCTGCGATCCGCTGGCCTATACGCTGGGCCTTGCCCGCGCCGCACAAGCTGCGGGTGCCACGATCCACGAGGGGGCGGAGGTCCACGCGATCGACGGCACGACCGTCCGCACCGCCATCGGACAGGTCCGCGCCCGCGCCGTGGTGCAGGCGACCAACGGATATTCCCCCTGGCTGACCGACCGGACCGCCGTACGCGTCCTGCCCATCAACAACTACATTGCCGTCACCGAACCGCTGGCCCACCCGCCGATGCGGACGCCCACAGCCGTGGCCGACAGCCGCTTCGTGGTGAACTACTTCTGGCAGACGGACGACGGCCGCCTCGTCTACGGTGGAGGCGAAAGCTACGGCAAACGCTTTCCCCGCGACATCGCCGCCCGCGTCCGCCGCAACCTGGCCCGCGTCTATCCCGACCTTGCCGACGTCCGCTTCGACCACGCCTGGGGAGGCACCCTCGCCGTCACCGCCACCCGCCTGCCCTACCTCGCCGAAGTCGCCCCCGGCGTGTTCTCGGCCGGAGGATATTCGGGGCACGGGCTGGCGCTCTCGGCGCTCTTCGGAAAGCTCTGCGTGGAGGCGGCGCGGGGCGAGCGGGGCCGGTTCGACCTGGTGGGGAGATTGCCGGTTCCGGCGCTGCCGGGGGGACGGCTGTTCGGCGGGCTGATGGCGCAGGCGGGGATGGTTTGGGGTGCGGTGATGGATCGGTTTTAGCCGATCAATCGCTCCAGTAGAGCGATCAAAGCGCAGAGCGGCCGGAGTGGAGGCGGAGGAGCACGCTTGGTGTGATTAACGGCGGACTTAACACAGCTATCAACCGTATTAGAAACTCCAGTTCTGCACCCTACTTACAACAAGGGACGGGTTGAAAACTGAATGGAAAATTTTCCTCTTTGCGGTTTTTCCGCTGGCCCCAAAGGAATATCTGAAAGAAAGCGGACGGAGAACGATCCCTTAAAACAATCCCCTGAAACAAATCCATATGCGTCAAGATGATAATCAAGAGAAATATCCATGGGTACTTCTATCATGGTGCCCGTTGCAAGATCAGGAAATTCCTCGCCACGACGCAGTATCAGAGGCTGTTGATATGTAAAGTGCGTTAAGACATTTTCATCCATTGAAAGATGCGTGGCATTTGAAATAGCATGAAAACCTGATGCGCCCAGCCTTTTCTGAAGCCTCTGCATAAGAGGGAGCGGTGAAAGAGTTTCGATATAAGCAACAATTTTTCCTAACCCGCTATCTCTTGCGCACCAGCCCCGCTCGATAGAGACCCGCATACCTTGAAACAAAGCAGGAGCGCCGGGCATTTCATCGTATGTTAAACTCCCAGCTATTATATCGACCTCAGAAGGTATACCTTCTGCAAGTGGTTCGCCGACGAACAACTTGGGCTCGCTCACACCAAGAGAAGTCAGCAAACTCCTCATGCCGTCTTCCCAAGATGCTAAGTTACAATGTTGTAGATCGCTATATTTTTCGCCTCCTCCTATGGTTCGATCTTCAATATCTTCCTCGTCAAGCTTCACTGGAATCAACCAGCTCTTTGATTGCGGTCTTTTGCGGACTTCGTCAATAGCGACAACTAACTCTTCGTTAGCATAGGTACTTTCCCGAACCGTTCTGTTTTTCGAATGAACTGATATAAAGAATGAGCCATTCCTGATTGCATCCTCAAGAGCTGTTTTCCATCGAGTTCCCGGTATTAACTGCTCTTTGTCCAGCCAAACTGAAATGCCATTCTCCTCAAGTATCGCCTTAATCAGGTGTACCGCGGAATAGTCTTCTTTGACATAAGAAATGAACGCACGCTTCTTTATCATTTTGCCACGCTCCCCAATTACTGAAATCGCTCCAGACACAACACCCATAACTTTACCCCACCACCCTCCTAAACTCCCGCCACTCACCAGCACTCATCCCGCTATTCTCTAACGTCACCTCCTCCCCGGCCACCATCCGCCGCACGCACTCCACCCCCTTCGCGCTCAGCGACGCCCCTCCCAGCCGGTAGTCCTCGAAGGCCGCGTAGGCCAAGGGCACCCAGTCGGCGACGATCCGGCACATCGCCTCGGCATAGACGCGGATTTCCATCTGGGCGTGGGGGTCGGCGCGCAGGCGCAGGAAGTGGAACAGGTTGTGCAAGTCCACCTTCCAGTACCATTGCGTATAGACGTTCGCCGGCAGGTTCATCCGCGCCAGTTCGCGGGCCAGACCGGCCTGGGGGGTGCCGTCGGGGGCGGTGTCGGAGATCATCGCCTCGTAATGGTCATAGGCGCGGTTCGAATCGTCACGCAGCCAGTCAAGGACGCGGGCCGCCTCCTCGCCCGACAGGGCCTCGCCCCGTCCCTGGTTGTTGACGACGCTTTGCGCGGCGAGGTCGCATTTGGCGGGGATGTAGAATTCGCGGTCGAGGATGGAGTAGCGCGCGGAATATTCGTTCACGTTCGCCGTCCGATGCCGGATCCACTGGCGCGCGACGAAGACCGGCAGCTTGACGTGCAGCTTGACCTCGCACATCTCGAACGGCGTCGAATGCCAGTGCCGCATCAGGTAGC
Organism: Jannaschia rubra; assembly: GCF_001403735.1. Classification (GTDB taxonomy): domain Bacteria; phylum Pseudomonadota; class Alphaproteobacteria; order Rhodobacterales; family Rhodobacteraceae; genus Jannaschia; species Jannaschia rubra. Next base: position 324,063 of record NZ_CXPG01000009.1, on the reverse strand, counting down.
GGATCAGCCCTGCGTCGTTCGACACGGCCTTCGTCCCCCGGCCATAGCTGACGCGCGCCGCCTGACAGATGGCGGCATCGTCGCCCATGTAGTCGATCACGCGGATGAAGCCGTGGTCCAGCACGGGGTGCGCGGTATAGAGATGCTCCTCCATCCCCGGGACGGTGGCGCGGCGGGTCTGATGCGACTGCGCCCGTTGTTCGTCTATTTCGGCCTGCTGTTCCGGTGTCATGGCGGTCCCCTTCGATTCTCTGCCGCAAGGTATCGCGGGGGTGCGGGGGTTGCACCAAGGCGCGAGTGCATTACCGTTAGCGCTGTCACCGAAAGGAACCGGCATGCCCCTGACCTATCTGCACACCATGGTCCGCGTGAAGGACCTCGACGCCTCGATGGAATTCTACAAGCTTTTGGGCCTGAAGGAGCGCCGCCGCAGCGAAAGCGAGAAGGGCCGGTTCACATTGGTCTACCTCTGCCCGCCGGAGCAGGACGACGGCCACGCCGATCTGGAGCTGACCTACAACTGGGACGGCGACGACGGCCTGCCGTCCGACAGCCGCCATTTCGGCCACCTCGCCTACACCGTCGACGACATCTACGCGACCTGCCAGATGCTGATGGACAACGGCGTGACGATCAACCGGCCGCCACGCGACGGGCACATGGCCTTCGTCCGGTCGCCGGACAACATCTCGATCGAACTGCTGCAGGGAGGCGAGGCGAAGGCACCGCAGGAACCCTGGGCCAGCATGGAGAACACCGGCCATTGGTAAAGCTGCCCTGACCGGGGACGCGCCGCGAACTCACCATGAATTCGCCCGATTTCGCCTGCATCACGTAGTGCAACCCATCGGAGCGAACTGCCATGCGCATCCTGACCCCCTTCCTCCACGACGAGACGGCGACCGTCGCGTTGAACTGGGTCGTCCTGACGGCGGGACTCACCGGGCTTGCCGGCGCTGCCATGGTGGTCTTCTCGGGTGAGATCGACGCACTGTCGTTCAACGTGGGCGCGGGCATGCAGAACCGGGAGCAGCGTCCGTCCTGGGCCTACAAGCCTCACGATCAGGCGCGATACGACGGAATGCGGACGGCGCTGGCCACCTTGACCCGGCCGGAACTCGACGCGGTCTCGGCTTGGGGCAACGCGCTGCGCCCGTACCGCGACACGGTCTCTGGCGAGGATGGGGAGGCGTTCGACGACCTCGACGCCGCGATCACGGCGAATTTCGGCGACCGTTCGCTGGAACGCGGCACTGAAACGACGGCTGACGAGCAGGCCTTGGCAGGCGCTTTCGCCAAGCTCGGGGTTTCTGCCCAGAACGGATCGGGGGCGACCGGACCGACCTAAGCAATCGCTCAGGATCGTTCGACTGAGAGGACGGCCGCGGCCACCCGCCGCCCCTCGCCCACAAGGACGTTGTAGGTCCGGCAGGCGGCCGGGGTGTTCATGACCTCGAACCCAAGACCCGCATTCTCCACCGCCTGACGCAGATCAGCGGGAACATGCGTGATCTCCGCCCCTGTTCCGACAAGCACGAAATCCACAACGTCGGCCAGACGGGTCAGGGCGGTCATGTCGGCGTAGCCTTCCCAGCGGGCCATCCCGCCCGGGTGCAGAACGATCGCGCCCTCCACCACTTCACCGCCCACGCGGAAGAAGCCGGGGCCGTAGCCATCGAACGGGCGCGCACCGTCGAAGGTCATTTCTGTCAGGTCCATACCGAAACCCTCCTTTGCGAAAACAGCTGCGGCGCCCAGTCAGAATTGTGGCCCACCCTGTATACAATGCCTGCCGAAAGCGCCGCATCTTTGCCACAAACAAGTGCCAAGTTTGCCATAATTTCGACGAGAGCGGAGGGGGCCCAATCATGACATTGCAAGACTACGCAAGATCCGAACGCGCCACCGTGACGGTAGACTGGGTCATCCTGACGGCCGCGCTGGTGGGCCTCTCCCTGGCCGTCACGGGGGTCGTGGCCGAAGGTCTGGGCAAGGCGGTAGACGAGCTGTCCCGCATCCTGAGCAACATCGAGATCAATACGGAGTTCTGATCGCTTTCGCTCCGTCAAGCTGTGGTCCGACGATCAGGCATCCAGGTCGGCAAATTGCGTTCCCGCGTCGGAAGGTTTTTTTGGGTCGCGGTTCACGCCAAGCCACAGCACCACGTTCTTAGCGACGTAGACCGACGAATAGGTTCCCACGATCACACCCCAGAAGATCGCGAAGACAAAGCCCCGGATCACGTCGCCCCCGAGCACGAGAAGTGCCAACAGGGCGATCAGCGTCGTCCCGGACGTCATCAGCGTGCGCGACAGCGTCTCGTTGACCGAACGGTTCATCACGTCGACCAAGGGTGATTTCTTGTACTTTATGAGGTTCTCGCGCAGCCGGTCGAAGATTACCACCGTGTCGTTGATCGAATAGCCGATGATGGTCAGCAGGGCCGCGATCACGGCAAGGTCGAACCGGATCTGCAGCAGCGCGAACACCCCGATCGTCAGGATCACGTCATGGAACAGAGCGACAACCGCGCCGACCGAGAACTGCCATTCGAACCGTAGCCAGATGTAGAACAGGATCGCGACCAGCGATGCGCCGACGGCCAGGAACGCCGTCGTCACCAGCTCCCCCGAAACCTTCGGGCCGACGGATTCGACGGAAGGAAAGGTGATCGTCGGATCGACTGTCCGGAGCGCTTCCTCGACTGCGGCAATGGTCTCCGGCGTCACGGCTTCCGCGTCGCCTTGTGCCTGGATGCGGACCTGGCCAACATGTCGTCCCTCCGCAAAGGTCGGGTCGAAGACCTCGGTAATGGAGACATCACCCAATCCAAGGGGGGCGATGGCAGCGCGATAATCGCCCACATCGACCGCCTGCGCGGACTCGGTCCGGATCGTGGTCCCGCCAAGGAAGTCGATACCAAAATTCAGCCCGAAAACCACCCAGGCGAGCACGGCAACAATCATCGCGACGACGGATAAGCCGAAAGTGAACTTTCGCCAGGCGAAGAAATCCCAGTTGGTCTCGTCGGGGACAAGTTTCAGACGCATCTCAGACCTCGATCTGCTTGGGGCGGCGACGTTCGAACCAGATGATGATCAACAGTCGCGTGACGAAGATCGACGTGAAGACGGACGTCATGATCCCCACACCCAGCGTGACCGCGAACCCGCGGACGGGACCGGACCCGAGCATGAACAGGATCGTCGCGATAATGAACGTGGTGATGTTGGCATCGACGATGGCCGACAGTGCACGCTCATAACCCAGCGAGATCGCGCGCGCCGGACCGCGCGCAGTCTTCAGTTCCTCGCGAATGCGCTCGAAGACCAGGACGTTCGCATCGACCGCCATGCCGATGGTCAGCACGATACCCGCAATCCCAGGCAAGGTGAGCGTACCGCCGATCATGGACAGGATTCCGAAGATCAAGGCAACGTTGATCCCCAAAGCAACCGTTGCGAACACGCCGAACAGACCGTAGCTCGCGATCATGAAGACCACCACGGCGGCCATCGCGACGAGCGATGCGGTTTGTCCCGCGTCGATGCTGTCCTGGCCCAATTCCGGGCCGATGGTGCGTTCTTCGAGAAAGGTCATCGCCGCCGGCAAGGCCCCGGCGCGCAGCAGGATGGCCTGACGGTTGGCTTCCTCGACGCTGAAGTTGCCGGTGATCTGCCCCGACCCGCCGGTGATCGCCTCACGGATGTTCGGTGCAGTGACCACCTGATCGTCAAGGACGACGGCAAAAGGCGATCCGACGTTCTCAGCGGTATAGATGGCAAAGATGCGGGCGCCGGCCGGATTGAACCGGAAGGTGACGGAGGGAGAGCCGTTCTGGTCGAATCCCGGTTGGGCATCGACAAGGTCGTCGCCGCTGACGACCGGCGTGCGTTCCAAAATGTAGAAACGCTCTGGATCGTCGATGTCGGGCAGCAGGATCTGGTCGGCCGACACCGGCGCATTGGGGTCGCGCGTCTCGCCCCGCACAGGATGGAAGGTCAGCTTGGCCGTTGTACCGATAAGTTCCTTCAGTTCCTGAGCTGAGCCGATGCCCGGAACCTGGATCAGGATGCGGTCGCCGCCCTGTCGCTGGATCGTCGGTTCGCGGGTTCCGGCCTCGTCCACCCGGCGGCGGATGATTTCGAGCGATTGCGCCAGCGTCCGCTCGTCGATCGCCGCACGCTCGGCCTCCGACAGACGGACGGTCAGGGTGTCACCGCTGCCCGACACTTCGATGTCCTGCTGGCCCACGCCCGACAGCGAGGTGATCGGGCGGGACAGTCCGCGCACCGCATCGACCGCGGCCTGAAGACCCGCGGGCTCGGATATGCGGACGCTCAGCGCATCCCCCGGCCCATTCTGGCGACGGATGGTGCCGACGGTATCGCGAAGGTCACGCAGGGTATCGCGCACCTCGGGCCAATAGGCGTCGATCCGGCTCTCATAGACGTCGGCCAGTTGCACCTCGGCCAGAAGATGGGCGCCGCCGCGCAGGTCCAGGCCCAGGTTGACGACGCCCGATGGCAGAAACTCTGGCCAGGCCGCAATGTCCTCGGCCATCTCGGGAGTTGTGACGGCCCCGCGCTCGATCGCGGTCATGGCGTCGTTATGGCGCTCCGCTCGCGAATAGAAGGCATTGGGCAGCGCAAGCGCCAGCCCGACAAGGCAGACGAACAGGATCGCCAGCCGTTTCCAGAGCGCGAGGTCGATCATGTCAGGCGGCCGGATCGGTCTTCGACAGCACTTGGGTGATGGTAGCACGCACGACGCGCACCTTCACGCCGTCCGCAATTTCGACCTCGACCTCGGCATCGTCCTTGATCTTGCTCACCTTGCCGATCACGCCGCCTTGGGTGACAACCTGGTCGCCGCGCCGAAGGGCTGCGACCATCGCCTTGTGTTCCTTCATCTTCTTCTGCTGCGGGCGGATCAACAGGATGTACATGATCGCGAAGATCAGGATGAGGGGCACAAAGCTGGTCAGGCCACCGGCGATGCCACCGGCGGATTGCGCATAGGCGGGGGTTGCGAACATGTCTGGTCCCTTGCGTGTCCGGGGCTGTCGTGCGCCCCCTGGAAAAGTCGCGGCAACCTATAAGCCGCGCCCTGTCGGTGCAAGCGCATGTGGCAGCCTCTGGTCCGGACGGGCGGCCTGTGGCATGTCGCCGGTCGAGACTTATGCGAAGGGCAGACCCATGCACGACATCCGCATCATCCGCGAAGATCCGGCCGCCTTCGACGCGGCCCTCGCCCGCCGGGGGCTGGCGCCGGTTTCCTCCGATATCCTCGCGCTGGACGAAGCGCGGCGCAGAGCCATCGCCGGCTCGGAAAGTGCCTTGGCGGAACGGAACGCGGCATCAAAGGAAGTCGGGGTCGTGAAGTCCAGGGGCGACGACGCCGAGTTCGAACGTCTGCGCGCGCTCGTCGCCGCCAAGAAGGATGAGATCGCCCGGCTGGAGGAGGAGACCCGTGCCGCCGATGCCGCCCTGCGCACCGCGCTGCTGGAAATCCCGAACCTCCCCGACGCCGATGTGCCCGATGGCGCGGACGAGACCGACAATGTCGAAGTGAACCGCCGGGGCACGCCCCCGACCTTCGACTTCGCGCCCCTTGAACACTACGACATCGCGGGCGTGAAACCTGGCATGGACTTCGAGACCGCCGCCCGGCTGTCCGGCACGCGCTTCGTGCTCCTGCGCGGCGGCGTGGCCCGCATCCACCGCGCGCTGGCGCAGTTAATGCTCGACGTTCACACTCAGGACAACGGCCTGACCGAGGTCAACGGCCCCGTCATGGTCCGTGAAGAGGCCATGTTCGGCACCGGGCAACTGCCCAAGTTCGGCGACGACAGCTATCTCACGCGCGAAGGTTTCTGGCTGATCCCCACGTCGGAGGTGACCCTGACGAACACCGTCGCGGGCGAGATCCTCGATGCGGAAGCCCTGCCCCGGCGCATGGTCTCCCATTCGCTGTGCTTCAGGTCCGAAGCCGGTTCGGCCGGCCGCGATACCTCCGGAATGCTCCGGCAGCACCAGTTCGAGAAGGTCGAGATGGTGAGTGTCACCCACCCCGACGAAAGCCGGGCGGAGCTGGACCGCATGACCCGCTGCGCGGAGGACATTCTGGAACGGCTCGGCCTGCCCTATCGCACCGTCGTCCTGTGCACCGGCGACATGGGGTTCGGCGCGCGGCGGACCCATGACATCGAGGTCTGGCTGCCGGGTCAGGATACCTACCGCGAGATTTCGTCCTGCTCCACCACCGGCGATTTCCAGGCCCGTCGCATGAACGCGCGGTTCCGTCCCGCAGGCGGCGCCAAGCCCGAGTTCGTGCATACGCTGAACGGGTCGGGGCTGGCCGTGGGGCGTTGCCTGATCGCCGTGCTGGAAAACGGTCAGCAGGCGGACGGGTCGGTCCGGCTGCCCGACGCTCTCGGTCCTTGGCTCGGTGGCAAGCTGACGCTGACGGCCGAGGGCGCGCTCGCCTGATCAAAGTTCGCGGATCAGGTCCGGCAACTCCGCCAGCGTCTCGATCCGGCGATAGCGTTCGGCTCCCTCGGGGGCCGGCGCGGCCTCCAGCGCCCATTCGATGCGCGACGGGCAGAAGACCCCCCAGGCGCCCACGGCGATGGCAGGAAGGACGTCGGACTTCATCGAATTGCCCACCATCAGCGCGTTCGACGGACCGTCACCATGCAGCGCGAAGGCACGCACATAGGTCGCGGGCGTCTTGTCGCTGACGATCTCGATTCCGTCGAACAATTCCCCAAGCCCGGACTCGGCCAGCTTGCGCTCCTGATCCAGAAGATCGCCCTTGGTGATGAGGACGAGGGTATGACGCTCGGCCAACTGCCGGACACAATCCTCGGCGCCGGGCAGCAGGTGGACAGGATGGCGCAGCATCTCCCGTCCCTCCGCCAGAAGCCGCTCGATCACATGGGCCGGAACCCGGCCTTCGGTCACCTCGATCGCCGTCTCGATCATCGACAGGGTGAAGCCCTTTATCCCGAAGCCGTAGTGTCCGATGTTGCGACGTTCCGCCGCGAGCAGCCGTTCCATCAGGTGATCCGGATCGGAATGGTCGGCCAGAAGGTCCGCGAAACGCTCCTGCGTCAGGCGGTAGAACGTCTCGTTCTGCCAGAGCGTGTCGTCGGCGTCGAAGCCCACGGTGGTGACGGTATCGGACATGGTCGCGGGTTGCCCCCTCTTTTCCTGCGTGGATGGATGGCTATATGGTCCGGTTCATCCAGTCATGTCACCATCGGACCTGCAACCATGCGCCTCGATCCCCATTCCATGGCCGAAACGCCGGAAGACGGCGACGGCGACACGTCCGTCGTCACCCGGACCCGGCCCAAGACGCAGCGGCCACCGCTCTACAAGGTGCTGCTGCTCAACGACGATTACACGCCGATGGAGTTCGTGGTCGTCGTGCTGGAGCGTTTCTTCGGCATCACCCATTCGCAGGCGGTCGAGATCATGCTGACCGTCCACAAGAAAGGCCTCGCCGTCGTCGGCGTCTTCAGCCACGAGATCGCCGAGACCAAAGTGGCGCAGGTGATGGATTTCGCGCGCCGGCATCAGCACCCCTTGCAGTGCACGATGGAGAAGGAGGAGTAATCCTCCGCCATGAACTCACGCCTGTCCCTTGCCCTGTCGGGCGGTGCCGTCGCCCTGCCGGACGGCCGGGTGGTCCTGTTTCGCCCCCCTGCCGATCTCGACCTCGACGGCCTGCCGGACGGGGTCGTGGCGATGCAGGGGTTCCGACCCGACCATGATGCCCTTGCCGCACGCGGCGTCGATGTGATGGCGGAAGTGGGCGGGCCGGCCGACGCCGCCGTGGTCTTCGTCGCCCGGTCCAAGGCCCTCACGCGGGACATGATCGCGCGGGCCTGTGCGATGGTGCCTGCGGGAAATCCGGTCGTGGTCGACGGCGCACGGGCCGATGGCATCGATTCCATCGTGCGGGACTGTCGTGCCGTCTTCGATGTGGGCGAGGTCTTCGCCAAGGCCCACGGCAAGTGCTTTTCCTTTCCGTCCGGGCCGGCTCCCGATGGCTGGGCCGCCGCGACGCAGAGGGTCGACGGAATGGAAACGCGAGCTGGGGTCTTTTCGGCGGATGGGGTCGACCCCGGCTCCGCCATTCTGGCCCGGTACGTCACGGGCCTCTCGGGGCAGGTCTGCGACCTGGGCGCCGGATGGGGCTACCTTTCGCGGGTCGTTCTGACCTCTGACAAGATCAGCCGTTGCGCTCTGGTGGAGGCGGAGCATGACGCTTTAGCCTGCGCGCGTGGGAATGTGACGGACCCGCGCGCCGAATTTCATTGGGCTGACGCAACGACGTGGGCCGGGGGGCCGTTCGACACCGTCGTGACGAACCCGCCGTTCCACACCGCCCGAAAGGCCGACCCTTCCATCGGGCGCGCCTTCATTGCCGCCGCGGGACGCCTGCTGACGCCGGCCGGGCGGCTCATCATGGTGGCGAACCGGCATCTTCCATACGAGGCCGCGCTGGGCGAGACCTTCGCCGAGACCGTGGTGGTGGAGGATACCGGCGGCTACAAGGTGATCGAGGCGCGCAGGCCGCGCCGGACACGAGGACGGAGCCGATGACCAACAGCATCGAAGGCAAGACCGCCATCGTCACCGGGGCCGCCAACGGCGTCGGGCTGGCGGTGGCGCGGCATTTCGTCGAACAGGGCGCCAACGTCATGTTCGCCGACCGCGACGAGGAACGCCTGCTGGCCGAAGTCGGCGACGCCCAGATCGAGGAAGGCGCGCGCCTGCGGTATTTTGCCGGCGACCTGCGCGAACGCCTGACCATCGCCAACCTGCTGTCCGCCACCATCGACGCCTTCGACCGCGTGGACATCCTGGTGAACGCGTCGCGGCGCATCCAGATCACCGATCCTCTCGATCCCGATGACGACAGCGTGACAGCACTTCTGGAACAGAACCTGATGACGGCGGTCAAGCTGACGCAGGCCGTGGCCAAGCGGATGATCCATCAGGCGGAGCGGGACAAGCAGGAAAATGGGACGATCGGGACCATCGTCAACCTGAGTTCCATCGCTGGTCGCCGGACACAGCCCGCGCTCCTAGGCTATTCGATCAGTGCTGCGGCGCTCGATCAGGCGACACGCAGCCTTGCGGTCAGCCTCGCGAAGGAACGGATCCGGGTGAACGGGGTGGCCGTGGGCTCGATCATGTCGGGCAACCTGCAGGCGCTGCTGGGCGACGCCCGCGATCTGCGGCAGGCCATCGTCGATGCGACCCCGATGGGCCGGATCGCGGCCCCAGTGGAACTGGCCGAGACGATACAATTCCTCGCCTCCGACGCCTCCAGCTTCATGACGGGGCAAATTCTCACCGTCGACGGCGGGCGAACCCTAATCGACCCGGTGGTCGAACCCGCCCACTAAAAGCCGCGGGTCGCGCCTGGTCGGGCGCGGCCTGTGGGGCCGGCAGGCTGGACAGGATGAATGGCCCGAACGCTGTCAGAGGCCGGCCGGGCACACGCAGTCCGAGCCCCGCCGCGCCCCGTCATTGGTTGGCATAGCGCTGCCGAACGATCGTTCCAGCAGGCGTGACAACAAGACCAGGGTACCCGCGATGACACCACCCGACCCATGAAACATGTTCATCGCGCCCCCACCGCTTCCCTCAGGAGCAGGGCTAGCGCCAGACCGTGACCGAGCAGTTAACACCGCAGTCGATTGCGGCCCGTGGTGGCCGCGCCTATATGGGCCGTCATGCTTGAGACACCCGCACCGAACCGTCCCACCCTGCCGCCGGAGATCGCGCGCCGCCGGACCTTTGCCATCATCAGCCATCCGGACGCGGGCAAGACCACGCTGACGGAAAAGTTCCTGCTGTATGGCGGGGCGATCCAGATGGCGGGACAGGTCCGCGCCAAGGGCGAGGCGCGTCGGACCCGGTCCGACTTCATGAAGATGGAGCAGGATCGCGGCATCTCGGTCAGCGCCTCCGCCATGTCCTTCGATTTTGCCACCGCGGACCGGGCCTTCCGGTTCAATCTGGTCGATACGCCCGGTCACTCCGATTTTTCGGAGGATACCTATCGCACGCTGACGGCCGTGGACGCGGCCGTGATGGTGATTGACGGCGCCAAGGGGATCGAGAGCCAGACCCAGAAGCTGTTCGAGGTCTGCCGCATGCGCGACCTGCCGATCCTGACGTTCTGCAACAAGATGGACCGCGAAAGCCGCGACACCTTCGACATCATCGACGAGATCCAGGAAAACCTCGCCATCGACGTCACGCCCGCCTCCTGGCCCATCGGCGTCGGGCGGGAATTCATCGGATGCTACGACCTGCTGCATGACCGGCTGGAATTGATGGACCGTGCCGACCGCAACCGGGTTGCCGAAACGGTCCGCATCTCGGGGCTCGACGATCCGCAGCTGGAGGCCCGCATTCCCGCCGACCTGCTCGCCAAGCTGCGCGAGGAGGTCGAGATGGCGAGGGAGCTTCTGCCGCCGATGGATCCCGCGCGCTTTCTTGAAGGGTCACTGACGCCGATCTGGTTCGGCTCGGCCATCAACAGCTTCGGCGTGCAGGAACTGATGGCCGGCATTGCCGAGTTCGGCCCCGAACCGCAGCCACAGCGCGCAGAACCGCGACAGGTCGGTGCCGACGAAACATCGGTGACGGGCTTCGTCTTCAAGGTGCAGGCCAACATGGACCCCAAGCACCGCGACCGCGTGGCTTTCGTGCGCCTCGCGTCGGGGCATTTCGAACGCGGCATGAAGCTGACGCATGTCCGCACCAGAAAGCCGATGTCGGTGTCCAACCCCGTCCTGTTTCTGGCCGCCGATCGCGAGCTGGCGGAGGAAGCCTGGGCCGGTGACATCATCGGGATCCCGAACCACGGCCAATTGCGGATCGGCGACGCGCTCACCGAGGGAGAGACCCTGCGCTTCACCGGCATCCCGTCGTTCGCCCCCGAGCTTCTGCAGACCGTTCGTGCCGGCGACCCCATGAAAGCCAAGCATCTGGAAAAGGCGCTGATGCAATTCGCCGAGGAAGGCGCGGCAAAGGTCTTCAAACCCGCAATCGGCTCGGGCTTCATCGTCGGAGTGGTCGGACAGTTGCAATTCGAGGTTCTCGCCTCGCGGATCGAACTGGAATACGGCCTGCCCGTCCGGTTCGACACGACCCAGTTCAAGTCGGCCCGATGGCTGTCGGGCTCCAAGGCCGCGTTGGACGGGGTGATCGCGAAGAACCCGCAGCATATTGCCCACGACAACGACGGCGATCCGGTCTTCCTGACCCGACTTCAGTGGGACATCGACCGGATCGAACGCGATCATCCGGACGTACGACTGAGCGCTACGAAGGAAATGATGACGGGGTAGGCCCCGCCATCGTTCCGGCGGCGGTCAGGACACCTTGGCATCCATCGTGATCTCGGTCGCAAGCAACTTCGATATCGGGCAATTGGCCTTGGCCGTCTCGCAGGCGGCCAGGACATCCTCGTCCGACGCGTCGGGAACCGAGACGGTCACATCGAGGTGGGATTTCGTCACGGCAAACCCGCCGTCGACCTCGTCCAGAGTTACCGTGGCCTTCGTATCGATGGACGACGGCGTCAGGTCCGAATCGCCCAGAACCATCGACAGCGCCATGGAAAAGCAGGACGCATGGGCCGCTGCGATCATTTCTTCGGGGTTGGTTCCGGGCTTGCCCTCGAACCGGGTGTTGAAACCATAGGGCTGGTCGTTCAGAGCCCCGGATTCCATAGATACCCGACCCTTCCCGTCCTTCAATCCGCCTTCCCAATGGGCGCTTCCGTGTTTCTTGGGCATCGTGACCTCCTCTTGTATGGCTCATGGGTCAACACCCATCATGCCGCCCTGTTCCCCGGCGCGCTGCGCCAAGTTGACCCCTCTCCCCGCCTTTGCTAGGGCAACGCGACGGCAGCGGGCCAATGGGTCCCCGCCGCAGACGTGATTTCCGAGGGGCGCATCAGGTGCAGGCGTCCCGCCATCCCTTCTCCGAGCGCGGGCAATACGGCCCAAGGCTCCAAACAGGACGCCCATGACAAGCTTTTCCGACCTGAACCTGGACCCCAAGGTTCTCAAGGCCATTGAGGCCGCAGGCTATACCACCCCCACGCCGATCCAGTTGGGTGCCATCCCGCCCGCGTTGCAGGGGCGCGACGTCCTCGGGATCGCCCAGACCGGCACCGGCAAGACGGCGAGCTTCACGCTTCCCATGATCACCCTTCTGGGCAAGGGCCGCGCGCGGGCACGGATGCCCCGGTCGCTGGTGCTCGCCCCCACGCGGGAACTCGCCGCGCAGGTCGCGGAGAACTTCGACACCTATGCCAAGGGCAGCCGGCTCAAGAAGGCCCTGCTGATCGGCGGCGTGTCCTTCAAGGAACAGGACCAGCTGATCGACCGGGGTGTCGACGTCCTGATCGCGACGCCCGGGCGCCTGATCGACCATTTCGAGCGCGGCAAGCTTCTGCTCACCGGGGTCGAGATCATGGTCGTGGACGAGGCGGACCGGATGCTCGACATGGGGTTCATTCCCGACATCGAACGCATCTTCGAGATGACGCCCTTCACTCGACAGACGCTTTTTTTCAGCGCCACGATGGCGCCCGAGATCGAGCGGATTACAAACAAGTTCCTGTCCAATCCCGAGAAGATCGAGGTCGAGCGGCAGAACTCCACCTCCGCCACGATCACCCAGATCCTGATCGAGCATGAGCCGAAGCGCAAGGACATGGCCGCCAAGGACAAGCGCGAGATCCTGCGCGCGATCATCGAACGCGATGGGGCCGACCTGCGGAACGCGATCATCTTCTGCAACCGGAAGACCGAGGTGGACACGGTCGCGAAGTTCTTGAAAACCAACGGTTACAACGCCGAACCGATCCACGGCGACCTGGACCAGTCGCAGCGCACGCGCACGCTGGACGGGTTCCGCGACGGATCGCTGCGGTTCCTCGTGGCGTCCGACGTGGCCGCGCGTGGCCTCGATATCCCGAATGTGAGCCACATCTTCAACTTCGACGTTCCCAGCCATGCCGAAGACTACGTCCACCGGATCGGCCGGACCGGACGCGCTGGCAAGCTGGGCATAGCCTACACCCTGTCGACGCCGTCGGACGCGAAATACCTCGATGCGATCCGGCACTTGGTAAAGGCAGAGATTCCAACCGGCGAGAACCCCTGGACCGCTCCCGGCGGCAAGGCGGAGACGCAGGAGCCAGCGGCGGAGGAGCCACGTCGCACCTCGTCCCGGACGCGCAGCCGGTCGAAACCCAAGGCGGAAGCTCCGAAGGACGCGCCCGAAGCCCCGCGTGAGGAGCCAGCCGCCCAGTCGGAGGCCCCGGCGGCTCGGCCGAACGACCGGTCCCGTGGTCGGCGCAACGGCGATTCAGGCCCGCGCGTGGTGGGTCTGGGCGACCATGTTCCGAGTTTCATCGAGATGAGCTTCGAGGAACGGCGCAGCGAGGGCTGAGTCTTACCCGCGGTTCATCCGCGGGCCAGCGCCCTTTCGAACACCGCGCGATCGACATTGCCGCCCGTGGCAATGACGGCGACGTTGCCGTCGTGATGAAACAGGCCAGCGGCCAGCGCGACCGCGCCACCCGGCTCCAGTACGATCCGCAGATGGTGCCACGCCAGCGCCATGGCCCGTAGCGCTTCTTCATCGCTGACTGCGATGCCCGGCCCACAAAGCGTGGACATGATCGGAAAGGTCATCTCACCCGGCGCGGGCGTCAGGATGGCATCGCAGATCGAGCCCGTCGCCTTGTCGTTCCGGACCCGCTCCCCCAAGAGCAACGACCGCGATACGTCGTCGAACCCCTTCGGCTCCACCGGCCGCACCGTTGCGCGGCCTGCGAGGGCGATCGCGACGCCCGACGTAAGCCCCCCGCCCCCGCAGCACACGAGCACCTCGTCAACGCCCTCCGGCAAATCCTCCCCGATCTCCAGCCCGCAGGTTCCCTGCCCTGCAATCACGCGCGGATCGTCGAACGGTCGCACAAGCTCCAACCGCCGCTCCGCAACCAAGGCCGCGCCGATGGCGTCACGGTCCTCGCGCGCGCGATCGTAGAGCACGACCTTGGCTCCATAGGCGCGGGTATTGTCGATCTTCACCGCCGGCGCATCGGCCGGCATGACGATAACGGCGGGGATGCGCATCATCCACGCCGCCAGTGCCACGCCCTGCGCGTGGTTTCCCGACGAAAAGGCGACCGCCCCACGCGCACCCGGCCCGAGTTGTGACAAAGCGTTGAACGCGCCACGAAACTTGAAGCTTCCGGTCTTCTGCAGGTTCTCGGCCTTGACGAAGATCCGCCGCCCGAAGGCCGCGTCCAGCAGCGGCGCATTCAGAAGCGGCGTGCGCACGGCGTGGCCTCGCAGGCGCTCCGCGGCCGCGTCGATGTCGGCGCGGGTTACAGGAGCATCGTCCATTCGTTCAGCGCCTCCAGCGCCTCCGGCTCATCCAGGAAGGGCACATGGCCGCGGCCGGGTACTTCGGCGACGATCATGTCGGGCCTGCGACGCCGCATCTCGGCCAGCGTCGCGGGCGTCAGCAGATCAGAATTCGCCCCCCGGATGCAGGCGAGCGGCAGGCCATCCAGCGCATCGAACAGCGGCCAGAGGTCGGGCGGCGGCAGGCCATCCGCTTCCAGCACCGCATCGCGCAGCCGTGCATCGTAGTTGATGACGAGGCCGTCGTTCGTTTCGCGATAGTGCTTCTCGACCTCCTCGCGCCAACGGCTTTCGGGAACGCCTTCGAACCCGGCCATCAGCCGGGCCCGCTGCGCGACGGCGTCGTCAAGGGTGGCGGCCGAGGGGTTCCGTCCGACGTAGTCCCGAATCGCATCCATGCCGTCGGGCGCGATTTCGGGGCCGATGTCGACCAGGCAGAGCCCGCCGACCCGATCCTTGGCCATCATCGCGAGGGCCATGCCGATCAACCCGCCCCGAGACGTCCCCAGGATCGGCGCGCGGTCGATGCCCAGATGGTCCAGCAACTCCAGAACATCGCGGGCCTCGGTCGGAATGGTATAGCTGCGCCAGTCGGGCGCGCGCTGCGACTTGCCGCGTCCACGATAGTCGAGCCGGATCACCCGGTGTTCGCCGACGAGATATGGCAGGACGTATTCGAAATCGGTCGAGTTCCGCGTCAGGCCCGACAGGCATACCAGCGGCGGCCCGTCGCCCTGATCCTCGTACCAGAGGCGCAGGTTGTCGGATGACTTGAACTCGGGCATCAGATCGACGCGGCCAGGTCGGGGATGCCGGACAGATCGCTCAGCACATGGGCGGGCGTCCATGGCAGACGTTCCATCGGCTGCCCTGCCCTGTTCACCCAGACCGAGGTGAAGCCGTATCCTGCCGCCGCTGCCGCATCCCAGCCGTTTGCCGAAACGTACAGGACATCGCGTCGTTGGCCGCCGAACGCCCGGCCGACCATGTCGTAGACTTTGAAGGACGGCTTGTAGACGCCGACGCTTTCCACCGACAGGACGTGATCCAGAAGGCGTCCGATGCCCGCCGATGCGACCGCTTCCTGCAACATCTCGGGCGAGCCGTTCGACAGGATGCCGGTCGCGCGGCCCGCGTCCTTCAACGCCTGCAGAGCCTCGGTCACGTCAGGATAGGCGACCAGTTCGCCGTAAAGCTGCATCAGGCGATCCCGCAAGGCGGGGTCGTCCAACCCTGCAGCTTCGAGCGCCCAGTCGAGCGCATCGCCAGTGACCTTGTGGAAATCGGCATGGTCATCGGTGACCGCGCGAAGCCAGGTGTATTGCAGCTGCTTCTCGCGCCAGTCGCGCGCAACCTGCCGCCAGTGGTCCGATAGCGCCTCGAACCCGTCCTCCGACGCGGCCTCGCGCGCGGCGGAGGTCACGTCGAACAGCGTGCCATAGGCGTCGAAGATACAGGTTTCCATGGGCATGCCGGGCCCCTTTCGGCGTGTCGCGATCGGCCGGACCCTGACACGGGCCTTTCGCCTAGTCGAGACCGCGCAAGACGATATCGCACGCCATCAGACCGCGAATAGTGTCATTGCGTGACCAGGTCCCGCCGGGTCGGCCATCCGCCATCCGGGCATAATCCCGAAGCAGGTCCGCATCGCTGAGGCTGGCGGAATAGGTGGCGAACCAGGTGTCGGGGTCGATCGGCTCATCCCCCCGCGCGGCGGCGCTCTCCTCCTCGCGCATGCGCACGCCATCAAGCCCGCCCCCGCAGAGATCGGACCCGAAGCTTTGTCGCACCACCTGTTCGCGGAGCTGGTCGGAAGTTTCGAACGCGACGTCGTCTATCCCGCCGGATACGGTTCCGACAACGGACAGGGCCGTTCCCGCGATCACGGCCGTCAGGACGATCCAGTCCAGCGAGACAGCGCCGGATTCCTCCGAAATAAATCTATCAATCAGCGTCAGCACGTCGAAAAATTCCGTGTAACAAGGTTAATAGTGACGTCGTGCCATCAGGATGCGGCGCAATTGCGACAAAACGCCCCTCGTGCTGCCCAATTCGTCAAATTTTCCGGAGCCCTGAGCGGTGATCCGCCGACAGGTGGCGAATGTCCTTCGAATCGTCAGAGGTTCTCAGGCCGTGGCATCCCCATGACATGATAGCCACCATCCACGTGGATCACCTCGCCCGTGGTCGAGGCGCCCGCATCGCTGCAGAGGTAGAGCGCCGTGCCACCGATGGCCTCCAGCGTCGCATTGGCCCGCATGGGTGCGTTCGTCTCGGCGTGGCGGAACGTCTTGCGCGCGCCGCCGATGGCCGCACCCGCCAGCGTCTTCATGGGGCCGGGGCTGATCGCATTGACGCGGATGCCGTCCTGCCCCAGGTCGGACGCCAGATACCGCACCGATGCCTCCAACGCGGCCTTGGCCACGCCCATCACGTTGTAGAACGGCATGACCCTGCGGGAGCCTTCGAAGGTCAGCGTCAGGATGGTGCCGCCTTCGGTCATGAGCGGTGCGGCCCGGCGCGCCACCTCGATCAGGGAATAGCACGACACGTCCAGCGAATGCTTGAAGTTGGCGCGGCTGGTGTTGACGAAGCGACCGGTCAGTTCCGACTTGTCTGAAAACGCGATGGCGTGGACGACGAAGTCGAGCCGTCCGCCTTCGGCCAGGCTGGCGAAGGCCGCATCGAGCGACGTATCGTCGGTGACGTCCACGTCCAGCATCGTGTCCGCCCCCAGGCTTTCCGCCAGCGGTGCGAGCCGCTTGCCGAAGGCCTCGCCCTGGTAGGTAAATGCCAGATCCGCCCCAGCCTCGGCCAAGGCTTTCGCGATGCCCCAGGCGATGGAACGGTCGTTCGCCACGCCCATGACCAGCCCGCGCTTGCCGCGCATGTCCAGGGCGGTCATGTCCGGTGCTTCGAGATGATGACGGTGCCGTTCGTCCCGCCGAAACCGAAGGAATTCGAGAGGATCGAATCGATCTCGACTCCGTCCTTGAGCTCGGTGTTGATCTCCGACGGCGACAATTTTGGATCGAGTTCGGTCACGTTGATCGACGGCGCGATGAACCCCTTGTTCATCATCAGCATGGAGTAGATCGCCTCCTGGACTCCGGTCGCGCCGAGGGAATGACCCGTCATCGACTTGGTCGACGAGACGGGCGGCGTCTTCCCCTCGCCGAAGATGTTCCGCAGGGCCACGATCTCCTTTATGTCGCCTACCGGCGTCGATGTGCCATGCGAATTGACGTAGTCGATCCGGCGATCCTCCGGCAACTGGCTCAGCGCGAGACGCATTGCCCGCTCGCCACCCTCGCCCGACGGCGCGACCATGTCGGCCCCGTCCGAGGTCGCGCCGTAGCCCGTCACCTCGCCGTAGATCTTCGCTCCGCGCGCAATGGCCCGCTCGCGCTCCTCCAGGACCACGACCCCCGCCCCGCCCGCGATGACGAAGCCGTCGCGCGTGGCGTCATAGGGGCGCGAGGCTTTCTCCGGCGTGTCGTTGTACTTGGACGACATGGCGCCCATCGCGTCGAACAGGCACGACAGGGTCCAGTCCACCTCCTCGCCGCCGCCGGCGAAGACGATGTCCTGCTTGCCGAACTGGATCTGCTCGACCCCGTTGCCCATGCAGTGCAGCGACGTCGTGCAGGCCGAGGTGATCGAATAGTTCACCCCCTTGATCCCGAAGGGCGTCGCAAGGCAGGCCGAATTGGTGGACGACATGCAGCGCGTCACCATGAAGGGGCCCATCCGCTTGGGGCTTCCCTTGTTGATGACCGTGTCGAAGGCGGTGAAGAAGTTGGACGTGGATGGCCCGCCCGACCCCATCACGAGGCCCGTGCGCTCGTTCGAGACCTCGTTCTGCTCCAGCCCCGAATCCGCGATGGCGCGTTCCATGGCGATGAAGTTGTAGGCCGCGCCCGGCCCCATGAACCGCAGGTCGCGCTTGTCGATGTGATCCTCGACCACGATGTCGGGCACGCCGTGGACCTGGCTGCGGAAGCCGTGCTCCGCATAGATCGGAGCGAAGGTGATGCCGGACTTCCCCGCGCGCAGCGAAGCCTCCACCTCATCCGGTGTGTTGCCGATGGGCGAGACGATCCCGATCCCGGTGACGACGACGCGACGCAGCATTGTTCTACCCCTCAGCTCTCGGAAAGAGCGACTTTCATGTCCTTGACGATATAGATGACTTCTCCATCCGCCTCGACGACTCCATCGGCCACGCCCATGGTCAGGCGGCGCGTCTGCAATGCCTTGGTAAAGTCGACCTTGTAGGTCAGCATCCTGCGATCCGGCCGCACCATGCCCGTCAGCTTTACCTCACCCACGCCCAGGGCATAGCCCCGCCCCTGCCAGCCGCGCCAGCCGAGGTTGAACCCCGTCAACTGCCAGAGCCCGTCTAGACCCAGACATCCGGGCATGATCGGATTGCCGGGAAAGTGACAGCCGAAGAACCACAGGTCCGGCGTGATGTCGAATTCGGCGACGACATGACCCTTGCCATGAAGGCCGCCGTCGCCGGAGATGTCGGTGATCCGGTCCATCATCAGCATCGGCGGTTCGGGCAGTTGCGCGTTGCCCGGCCCGAACAGCTCGCCCCGCGCGCATTTCAGCAGGTCATCGCGGTCGAAAGAAGTCGGATAGTCGGCCATGAGCCCCCCAGAAGATCGGTCCCGGCCGGTCTATCACCCGACGTTTCGGCCTCGCAACCCTGCGCGAGGTGGCGATACGTCGGAAGGGGGGCCTGGCATGCGTGGCGAATCCGTTTGAAAAGCCCGTGTCCCGGCCCCTATATTGCGGTCATGGATACCCTCAGCGACATTGCACGCCAACGCGGCGAAACCTGGCTGATGCGGGCCGACGTTCGCCCGACGCGTCAGCGCGTCCTGTTGGCATCGTTGCTTGTCGGCGATGGACGTGATCGGCACGTGACCGCGGAATGGCTGCACGACGCCGCCCGACGGTCCGGCGACCGGGTCTCCCTCGCGACGGTCTACAATACGCTGCGGGCCTTTACCGAGGCAGGACTCGTGCAGGAAATCACGGTAGACGGCACGGGGTCCTATTTCGACACCCGTCTCGACGATCATCCGCATTTCTATTGGGAAGACGACGCCCGCCTCACCGATGCCGGAACCCAGCCGCTAGAAATCGTGGACCTTCCCGATGCACCCGAAGGCATGGAAATCGCGAAGGTCGACGTGGTGATCCGCCTTCGGGCGAAGGTCTGAGGAACGGAAAGGGATCCGGATGGAACGCATCGGTTTTGTGGGCGCGGGCCTGATGGGTCATGGCATGGCCATGCAGTTGATCAAGGCCGGCCATCCGCTCACCGTGATCGCCCACAGCAATCGCGGCCCCATCGACGATCTCGTGGCGAAGGGCGCATCCGAGGCGGCGACTTTACAGGATCTCGCCCGCGTCTCCGACGTCGTGCACATCTGTGCGCCGGGCAGCCCGCAGGTCGAAGCGATCGTCGACACTCTGCTCGGGCACATGGCCGAGGGAAGCGTCATCCTGGATTGCTCGACCTCGAACCCCGTCTCAACGGAAAAGCTCGCGTCGCGGGTCGAGGCAGCGGGACTGCACTGGGTCGACGCGCCCCTCGGCGGCACTCCGGCGCAGGCCGCGACCGGCGAGCTGGCCGCAATGGTCGGCGCGCGGGAGGATGTCTTCGCCCGCGTCGAGCCGATCATCAGGACGTGGGCCAGGTCCATCGTCCACGTCGGCGGCCCTGCGTCGGGTCACAAGATGAAGCTGCTCAACAACTTCGTCGCCATGGGCTATGGTGCCATCTACGCCGAGGCTCTCACGCTGGCCGATGCGTCCGGCGTGGGCCGCGAGATGCTCGACAGCGTGCTGCGGGGCAGCCGGATGGATTGCGGGTTCTACCAGACCTTCATGGCCTGCGCGGTGAAGGGCGACCGCGAATCCCACAAGTTCACCCTGACCAACGCGTTGAAGGACATGCGCTATCTGTCCGCGATGTTCGACGGTGCGGGTGTGACGAACCCGGTGCAGGCGGCGATCCGGGACAGCTATGCGATGGCGGTCGAAACCGGCGGGGACGGGCCACAGGACTACGTCCCCCATCTGGCGGACTTCGTCGCGCGCGCCAACGGCAAGGGCTGACAGAGCCTGGTTCCGTCAACCGATGCCGAGTTCGGCAAAGGCGATGTAGCGGACCAGATCGCCCGGCGCGATCTCCACGGCCCTGTCCGGCAGCTCGACGAAGCCTTCGGCCCAGGACAGACCCGACACGAGGCCGGACCCTTCGGAGCGAAAGATTTCGGCGCGACCGTCCCGCAGGCGCGCGCGCAGAACCTCGCGCCGCCCGGCCTTCTTGGACTTGGAGAACGCCGCCGGGACCGTGACGCCGACCGGCACCCGCCACCCCGCGCCGGCCATCTGGAACAGCGCCGGACGCGCGAACAATGCGGCGCAGGTGAAGGCCGCCACAGGGTTGCCCGGCAGGCCGAACAGGGGCGTTCCGTTCCAGTGCCCGAGAGCCAGCGGGCGCCCCGGCTTGATCGCAATGCGCCAGTGATGGAGGCCCCCGCGTTCGCGCAACAGGCGCGACAGGTGATCCTCGTCGCCCGCCGAAGCTCCGCCCGACGTCAGGATCGCATCGACGTCCGCCGCGTCGAGCGTGGCAGCCAAGGCTCCCGCCTCGTCAGGGGCACGCCCGAGATCGACGGCATCGAAGTCCCATCCGGCGACTATTGCCAGAAGCATGGGCCGGTTCACGTCGGGGATGCCTCCGCCCTCTCCCGGCGCGACGATCTCGTCGCCCGTGGACAGCACGCCGACGCGCAGTCGACGGCGGACCGGCAGCGTCCCGTGCCCTGCCGCAATCGCCAGGGCCACGTCGGTGGGTCGCAAGATGCCCCCGGCACGAAGGACGGGATCGCCTTCGCAGACGTCCTCGCCCGCGCGGCGCGTGTTCGCACCCTTCCGCGGGACGGCCTTGAGGTGCAGCAGGCCGTCGGCGAGCATCGCATCCTCCTGCAACGCCACAGTGTCGGCCCCTTTCGGGATCACCGCCCCGGTCAGGATGCGGATGGCCTCTCCGCGCGGCACGATCCCTTCGAACGGCCGCCCGGCGGCGGCCCGGCCATCCACTATGGGGATGCCGCCTGGCCGAAGCCCGTCATGGGCAAAGGCCCAGCCATCCACGGCCGCGTTCGCCTCGGGCGGATTGGATCGCACCGCCACGACGTCGCGCGCGAGGATGCGGAAGGCGGCCTCGACGATGGTGACATCCTCGATCCCCGTCACCACCGTCAGGTCGCGGCGCAGCGTGTCGAGAGCGACGTCCACCGGCGTCCAGTCCGCGCCCGGCGGCAGGGCGAAGCAACTCGACGGCGGCAGCACGCCCAGGATCCACCCCTCCTCCGCCGCGACACGGGCCGTGTCCGGCAGGACGGAGGGCGCGGTGAACCAGCCGGCGGGCGCCTCGCGCAGGGCGCGGGCCGTGGCGATGACCTGCCCCGCGTCCCGAAAATCATGCGCGGCGGGTTCGAACAGGCTGGGGTAGATCTCGACCAGCAGGTTTCCAGACTCGGGCAAGGCAAACCCGGTTTCCTGCGGCCAGACGCGCAGGTCCGGGTGACGCCGCCGCAGATGGGCGAGCGCAGCCAGCCCGACCAGCGATTGCGACCCGACCGATCCGGCGGTGTAGAGTTTCAGGACCGATTGCGCGCGGGGCACAAACGCGTCGACCGTTCGCCGATCGTCGACCCCATGATCCTGCCGGTCCGAGCCGCGCTCCGGCAGGTCGGGATGCAGCTGGGAAGCGGGGCGACCCCACAGCGGCCCGACGCCCGGAAAAGCCCGGTTCACCTGCTCCGCCACGGCGAAGCGGTTGTTGACGTTATCGGGGCCATCTTCGATCCGCTCGGCCAGCCAGTCCCAGACCGCAAGCGCGTCGGGCCGGCCGGTCAGCGTGGTCGCGAAGCCGGCCGGGTAGCCCATGGCGAAGTCGAAGCCGACAAGCGTGCGGTAGCCGCGCGACAGCCAGTCGTCGATCCACGCGAGAGCGAGCGACCGGGTCGGAAAATACTCGACCGTCTGCTCGCCCTTCAGATCGGCGCAGACCCAGATCGCGTCCTTGCGCGGCTTGCGGCCGGTATGGCCCGACGTCGCGGACCAGTCGGCCACCAGGATCAGATCGAACATATGAACTCCGCGACCTTGCCTACGTCGCCCAAGTCGAGTGTCGGGCAATCCACACCAGGATCGCCGGTGCAGGCGACGGCGATTATGGTCCCGTCGCGCCGGGCCAGCGGCGGCTGGCCGACCTCCGGGCGCCAGACCTCGATCCTGGGGTGGGTACCCGATTTCCAGCCTTCGGCCAGCACCACGTCACAAGGCGACAGTCGCGTCAGCAGATGGGTCAGCATCGGCTCCCGCACCTCTTCCATCAGCGTCAGGCGGCGGTCGCTCGCCAGCAGGACCTGATGCGCTCCGGCCTGCCGGTGCCGATGGGTATCGGTGCCCGGCGTTTCCAGATCGACCGCATGGTGCGTGCGTTTCAGGGTGCTGACGCGCAGCCCGCGCGACGACAGTTCGGTCACCAGCGCTTCGGTCAGGGTCGTCTTGCCGGCATTCTTGTGACCGACGATGCCCATGAGGATCATGCCATCGCCTCTGCCTGAGCCAGCTCTTCGGGCGTGTTGACGTTGAAGAACGGGTCGAACGGGTCCGTCGGAAAGACCGCCAGGCCGACAGCGTGCCGATCCGTCCAATGCAGCACCTTCCGCGTGCCCTGCGCCAGCGCCTCCCGCAGGTCGTCGCGCAGGCCCGTGGGCCAGAGGCCGAAGGTCGGCTGCGGCCAGATCCGATCCCCCTCCCGCGTGGCGGCGAGGGCTAGGCCGGAGGGGCCCGCCGCCTCCAGAAGACGGGGCACGAGGTCGGGGGGCAGGAACGGCGTGTCTGCCGCCGCAGTAACGATATACGAGCAGCCGAGCGATGCGGCCCAGTCGAGACCTGCGAGAACTCCCGCCAGCGGGCCGGGGTGCCCCTGAACGCTGTCGGGCAGAACCGGCAGCCCAAGGTCGTCCCATCGCGCCGGATCGCCGTTCGCGTTCAGCGCAAGCCGGTCCACCTGTGGCCCGAGCCTCGTCATGACCCGCGCGATCAGGGACGTGCCGCCCACGGTCAGGCGCCCCTTGTCGACGCGGTTCGCGTCGGTCCCGCCCATGCGCGTCGCCTTGCCGCCAGCAAGGATCAGTCCATGCGGCTGGATCATCGCGATACCCTTCGCCGCATCGAAATCACTCCCCGTCCCATATCACCCGCTCCTCGCCGCTCAGGCAGACGAAGCGGGCGCCCTTCATGCGGCCGATCACGGTCAGGCCGACCTGCCGCGCGATCTCCACCCCCCAGGCGGTGAAGCCGGACCGCGACACGAGCGCCGGAATCCCCATCAGGGCACATTTTATGACCATCTCGGACGTCAGCCGCCCCGTTGTGTAGAGCGTCTTGTCGTCAGGCTGGGTCCCCGTCGTCCTCATCCAGCCCGCCAACTTGTCCACGGCGTTGTGGCGGCCGACGTCCTCGAAATAGGCCAGCGGATCCGGCCCCCGGCACAGGCAGGTCCCATGGATCGCGCCCGCCTCCAGATAGAGGCTGGGCGTGCGGTTGATCGCGGCCGACAACCGCTGCAGGTCGGACACTTTCAATGCCGTCGACGGCAGGGTCAGCCCCTCCAACCCTTCCATCATGTCGCCGAACACCGTTCCGACGGCACATCCCGATGTGCGGGTCGCGCGCGCCAGCCGCGCCTCATGGTCCGTCTCGACGGCGGTGCGGACGATGACCGCATCGACCTCGGCGTCATGGTCGATGCCCGTGACGCGGTCCCCCGCGCGCACCATCCCCTGATTGACGAGGAACCCGAGCGCCAGCCATTCGGGGTGATCCCCGATCGTCATGACGGTCACGATCTCCCGAGCGTTCAGATAGATCGTCAGCGGCCGCTCCTCTACCACGCGCAGATCGACGGGCGCGCCGGCCTGATCGACGCCGCGGAGGGCGCGGGTCAGGCGCGGATCGGCCGGGTCGGGCGTGACGCGAAGCGTGGACGGCGTTGTCGTGGACACTTGAGACCAGTCGCTGGGGCGGTTACGCCACGATGTCCGGCGGTGATGGAGGATGCAAGCGATGGGGTCGCCTTTCGGCAGGGGCGTGGCCGAGGGCCTGCCCTTCGTCGTGATCATGGTGCCCTTCGGGGCCCTGTTCGGGGTGCTGGGGGTCGAGGCGGGACTGCCGCTGGCGCAGGTCATGGGCTTTTCGGTCCTGGTCATCGCCGGTGCGTCGCAGTTCACTGCCGTCCAGTTGATGACCGACGGGGTCCCGGCGGCCATCGTGGTGTTGTCGGCGCTGGCCGTGAACCTGCGGATGGTGATGTATTCAGCATCCATCGTCCCGCATCTCGGGTCCGCGCCGCTATGGCAGCGCGCCCTGGTGAGCTACATGCTGGTCGATCAGACCTATGCGCTGGCCGTCCAGACCTACGAGGGGCGCCCCGCCTGGACCGTGGCCGACAAGATCGCCTATTTCGCAGGCGTATCGCTTCCCGTCTTTCCCTCCTGGGTCGGCGCCACCTGGATGGGCGCGGTGCTGGGCGCGCGGGTTCCGGCGGGGTGGCAGCTCGACTTCGCGCTGCCGCTGGCATTCCTTGCGCTGGTCGGTCCGATGCTCAAGACACGGGCGCATGTGATCGCGGCGCTGGTATCGGCGGTGGCGGCATTGGCCTTCGCCTGGGTGCCCTGGAACCTGGGCCTGATCGTTGCGGCCGTCCTCGCCATGCTGGCCGGCGCGGAAGTGGAGCGGCGGGCATGACCGACACCCCAGTCTGGCTCATCATCGCGTCGCTCGGCGCGCTGACCTATCTCACGCGGTTCGTTTTCCTCGGGCTGGTAGGAGACCGCCCGCTTCCCCCGTGGCTGTTGCGGCACCTGCGTTATACCGGCGTGGCGATCCTGCCGGGCCTGGTCGCGCCGCTGGTCGTCTGGCCGGCCGCGGCGGGTGGCGAAACCGATCTTCCGCGTCTCGTTGCGGCGGCCGTCGCCCTTGGCGTCGGCGCGTGGCGCAAGGACGTCATCCAGGCGGTCATCGCGGGTGGGCTGACGCTCGGCCTGCTTGGATGGCTGGTCAACGGATGACCTCGGTCCGAAGGTGTCGGCGGCAGTAGAAACCGTTATCCTTTATCGCAAAGGCGAAAGAGGGAGAATCGCAATGCTCATCGGTTGCCCGAGGGAAATCAAACCGCAGGAGTTCCGCGTCGGCCTGACGCCCATGGCCGCGGCGGAGGCGATCGCCCACGGGCACTCGGTCGTCGTCGAGGCCGGTGCGGGCAGCGGGTCGGGTTTCGACGATGACCAATACCTCGACGCGGGAGCCGCGGTCGCAGACACAGCCGAGGAGGTCTTCGCGACCGCCGACCTGATCGTCAAGGTGAAGGAGCCGCAGCCGGCCGAGCGCGCGCGTCTGCGCGACGGACAGATCCTGTTCACCTATCTCCACCTCGCGCCGGACCCGGACCAGGCGGCCGACTTGCTCGCCTCCGGTGCGACCTGCATCGCCTATGAGACCGTGACGGACGTGGCAGGCGGCCTGCCCCTGCTCGCA
Organism: Jannaschia rubra; assembly: GCF_001403735.1. Lineage (GTDB taxonomy): Bacteria > Pseudomonadota > Alphaproteobacteria > Rhodobacterales > Rhodobacteraceae > Jannaschia > Jannaschia rubra. The sequence goes on along the minus strand of NZ_CXPG01000009.1, from coordinate 297,947 downwards.
CCGATGTCCGAAGTCGCCGGTCGGCTCGCACCGCAGGTCGGCGCCTGGACCTTGCAAAAGGCCAACGGTGGGCGCGGTGTCCTGCTGGGTGGGGTGCCGGGGGTCGGCCCCGGTCGCGTCGTCGTCATCGGGGGCGGCGTCGTGGGAACCAACGCGGCCCGCGTCGCTGCGGGCATGGGGGCAGATGTGACGGTCCTCGACCGATCCCTGCCCCGGCTCCGCTATCTGGACGACACCTTCGGTGCGCTATTCAGGACGAGATACGCGAACGCCGGAAACATGGCGGAACTGATCCCAATGGCGGATCTGGTGATCGGCGCAGTTCTCATCCCCGGTGCCGCCGCGCCGAAATTGATGACCCGCGACGATCTGGCCACCATGAAGCCCGGTGCCGCCATCGTCGACGTGGCCATCGACCAGGGCGGATGTTTTGAAACGTCCCGCGCCACGACCCACGACGATCCGATTTACGACGTCGACGGCATTATGCACTATTGCGTCGCCAACATGCCGGGCGCGGTTGCCCGGACATCGACGCTGGCGCTGAGCAATGCGACCCTGCCGTATCTTCTGGCTCTCGCGGACAAGGGCTGGCGGCGGGCGTGCTCGGACGATTCGCATCTGCTCAATGGCCTGAATGTCCACGCGAGCAAGGTGATCCACCCTGCGGTGGCCGAAGCCCTGGGAATGGAGTCCGTTCCCGCCGACAGTGTCGTCTGATCGGGCGGGTCCGGGCCCGCAGGGCGAGGGTCGGCGCTCTGATACCGTGCCTCATTCGGCCGGCGTGGCGGCGCCGCCCGGGCGGTTCAGGCTGTCGCGGATCTGAAGCAGCACGTCGAGTTCGGAGGGGCCGGTGTCCACCTCGGGCGCGATGTCGTCAGGGCGCTCGGCGGCCTCCTTCAGCCGGTTCACGGCCTTCACGAGCATGAAGACGACGAACGCGATGATGAGAAAATTGATGCAGGCCGTGACGAAGGCACCATAGGCGAAAATGGCCGCGCCGGATTCGCGCGCTGCCTCCAGCCCGACGCGCGTCGTCCCGGTATTGCCCGGAACCTCGCCCGAGAGCACGACGTACATGCTGGTGAAGTCGATCCCACCCAGCACGAGGCCGATGAGCGGATTGATCAGATCGTCCACCAGGCTCGACACGATGGCCGTGAACGCCGCACCGATGATGATGCCGACGGCCAGGTCCATCACATTGCCTTTGGCGATGAAGTCCTTGAATTCCTGAATCATCCTATGTTCCTCTCATCTCCTGAATCATCGGCACGCCGCTTCCGGGCACCCGGCCCCAAGGTGTGTCAGATCAGTTTCGAAAGTCATCACCTTTGTGGCCGTCGTCACGGCGGATCGCGACGCCCCATCGTCGACAGGAGCGACCGGCGGCCCGCCCGCGACTATAGGTGCGCAGGACGCCGCCGTTCCCCTGTGTTCCACGGCGTGCCGGGTCGCGACGGTGGGCAGTCTGGTCCCGCCGAAGGCCGATCGGGGATCAAACTATCCCCAGCGACAGCACGACCACGCCCGAGAGGAAAACAAGAGCGATACACATCGCGGTGATTTCGAGTCGTATATTCATGCCGGCTTTCTGTTCCTGCAATTCTTTCCCGCGGGTTAACGGAGGCGGAGAATTCTTCGCCATTTCCGTTTAGCGTTTGGAAAGGATTGGCCGTTAGGCCAGCGGCATGAGATCGTTCCAGGCCCTCCTCGCGCTCGTGCTGTTTCCCGTCATCTGGTGTGGCGTGATGCTCGCCGCTCTACCGCGAGCGGCCGAGGGTCGTCCGGTTCTCGTGATTCCGTCTCCGTTCGGGCCGTCCGCCGATCAGATCGTCGCGCAGGCGGGCGGCTATCCCGTCGGCCTGCGCCCGCCGCTCGTCGGTATCGTCGCCCATTCGACGCTGCCCGGGTTTGCGGTCCGCCTGCAGGATGCGGGCGCGATGGTTCTTCTGAATGCCGAACGTCTCCCTGCTTTCCTGTGTGGTGCGAATGTCCAGACTATCCCTTGATCTAAGCCGAGAGCATGCCGCGACGATCCTCCTGATCGCATCCCTCGTCTCTGTCTTTCCGGTCGCAGGGTCGGCAGTCGCCAGCGGGATGATGCCGACAATTCTCGGCGCGACGTCGCTGGCGCTGACGGTCCTCGCCTTCATCGTCCGCCGCATGGAACGGTCCGTCGGCCGGATCGCGGTGGCATTGGCGATGGTCGGACAGGTCATGCTGCTGACCGCGGCGATGTCCGGGCAGAGTTGGCAGCTCGACAGCCACATGTACTATTTCGTGGCTCTGGCGGCTATAGCGGCGATGGTCGATCTTCGTGCGCTGGTCGCTGCCGCAGGCGCCATTTGCCTTCATCACCTCATGCTGTCTTTCGGCATGCCGCTGCTGGTCTACGGGCAGGACGCGGTCAGCTCCGTCCTTGAGCGGACCTTGTTCCATGCTCTGGCGGTCGCGTTGACGACCGTGTCGCTCGGCGCCGCGATCCATGTCCGGCTCCGCCTTGTTGGAGCCTGGAAGGAAGAACGCCAAGCCGCACAGGCAGCGGTCGAGCGCGCGCGATCAGCCGAGGCGCAGGCTTCCGCTGCCCTCACACAAACGGAACAGGCGCGGATTCAGGCCGATACCGCCAGAGAGGAAGCCGAAGCCGCGCTCGGCCGGATGCAGGCCGAAACCAAGCGTGCGGAGCGGGCCGATTCGGAGGCCGCTGCTCTTCGTGAGATCGACGAGAAGCGCCGCGCGCTCGAACGGGAGACTCAGGCGCACGTGATCGGAACCCTTCGCGAGGCTTTCGCCAAGCTCGCCGAAGGAGACCTTGGAGCGCGAATCACGGGTGCGCTGCCGGAGGGCTACGAAGATCTGGGCGATGGGTTCGACTCGACGCTCGCCGCGCTTGAAATCGCCCTGCAGGCTATTCGCCGCGCTTCCCGCTCGATCACGGGCGAGACTGACGAGATCGCGTCTGCCGCGACCGACCTCGCCCACCGCACCGAGGAACAGGCCGCCACCCTGGAAGAGATCACCCGCTCGACCGAGCAATTGACACAGTTGATCCGTGCGACCGCCGAAGATGCCGGTCAGGCCGAGGTCGTGATGAACGGAACCGGATCGGAGGCGCAGACGGGAGCGAAGGTCATGGAGCAGGCGATCGCGGCCATGGCGGAAATCGAGACGTCGTCCCGCGAAGTCCGCAAGATCACGTCGATGATCGAGGATATCGCATTTCAGACGAACCTGCTCGCGCTGAATGCCGGCGTGGAGGCCGCGCGCGCGGGCGACGCCGGCCGTGGATTCGCCGTCGTCGCCTCCGAAGTCCGCGCCCTTGCCAAGCGATCGTCGGATGCCGCCATGCGGATAAACACGCTGATCATGCAGTCGGGCGCGCAAATCGAGCGGGGCGTGGCCCTGGTGCATGACACCGGCGGCGCACTGGAAAAGATCATCGCGTCGGTCGAGGCGACCGGCGCGCGGATCAGCAAGATCGCCGCAATCTCCGACGAACAGGCGACCGGCGTTCACGTCATCAACGCGGCACTTCGCGACCTGGACAGGGTCTCCCAGCAGAATGCGACGATGTTCGAGGAGACGACAGCGGCCTGTCAGACCTTGCGAGCCAGCGCCCGCGGTCTTGCAACGGCCGTCGAGCGGTTCTCAGGAGACGAAGGACCGGAAATCGACGACATGTCCATTGGCAAAGCCCGGCCCAGTCGGAACCACGCCGCCTGATCGCGTGGAGATGACGATCTGTCAGCACAGCATTGGTGCACGGATCCGAACCTCCGTACCGGCCGCGCCCACGCACTACCGATCGCTGTCGCATGCCTGAGCGGACGAATCGTCCGATCTGAGAATCGAAGTTGGAAGACCGACCGACCTTCGTCGGTCTGAATGAAAAGAGCCCCGGCGTCGCTGCCGGGGCTCTTCTCAGTCAGTGTGGAAGGATCATTCCACGTCTTCGCTGGCCTGTTCCTCGCCCGTCTCCTGGTTGACCATCTTCATGGCCAATCGGACTTTGCCGCGATCGTCGAAGCCCAGAAGCTTGACCCAGACGTCCTGTCCTTCCTTGAGGACATCGGAAGGATGGTTCAGGCGACGGTTCTCGATCTGGCTGACATGAACCAGACCGTCACGCTTGCCGAAGAAGTTCACGAAGGCTCCGAAATCGACGATCTTCACGACCTTGCCCTTGTAGACCTTGCCCTCCTCCGGCTCGGCCACGATCGAATGGATCATGTCCCAAGCCTTCTGAATGGCCTCGCCGTTGGCGGAGGCTATCTTGATCGTGCCATCGTCCTGGATGTCGACCTTGGCTCCCGACGTCTCGACGATCTCGCGGATGACCTTGCCGCCCGATCCGATGACTTCCCGGATCTTGTCGGTCGGGATCTGCATCGTCTCGATCCGGGGCGCGTGGGCCGAGAACTCGGTCCGGCCCGCCGTCAGCGCCTTGGCCATCTCGCCCAGAATGTGCACCCGTCCGGACTTGGCCTGATCGAGAGCCTTCTCCATAATCTCGGGCGTGATGCCCGCGACCTTGATGTCCATCTGCAGCGACGTGATGCCGGCTTCGGTGCCCGCGACCTTGAAGTCCATGTCGCCCAGGTGATCCTCATCGCCCAGGATATCCGTCAGCACGGCGTACTCACCATCGTCCTCGAGGATCAGACCCATGGCCACGCCCGCGACCGGCGCCTTCAGCGGCACGCCCGCGTCCATCATCGACAGGGACGACCCGCAAACCGTCGCCATCGAGGACGAGCCGTTCGACTCGGTGATCTCGGATACCAACCGGATTGTATAGGGGAAGTCGGTAGCCGAGGGCAGAACGGCCTGAAGGGCGCGCCAGGCAAGCTTGCCGTGACCGATCTCGCGACGTCCCGGAGGTCCGAAGCGGCCGACTTCGCCGACGGAGTACGGGGGGAAGTTGTAATGCAGCAGGAAGTTCGACTTGAAGTTGCCGTGCAGCGCATCGATGAACTGCTCGTCATCGCCGGTGCCAAGCGTGGTCACCGCCAAAGCCTGGGTCTCGCCCCGCGTGAAGAGCGCCGAACCATGGGTCCGCGGCAACAGCCCGACCTCCGATTCGATTGGCCGCACGGTGTCGAGGGCGCGCCCGTCGATGCGCTTGCCGTTCTTGACGACATCACCGCGCAAGACGTTCGATTCCAGCTTCTTGAGCGCCGTGCCGAGATTCGGATCGGCCAGTTGATCCTCGGAAAGCGACGACTTGATCGCGTCCTTGGCCGCGGCGACGGCCGAGGTGCGCTCCTGCTTGTCGGTGATCGCGTAGGCGTCGCGCATCTTCTGCTCGCCCGCGGACTTCACGGCTTCGAACAGCGCCGAATAGTCGGGCGCCTCGAAGTCCATGGGCTCCTTCGCGGCCTGCTCGGCCAGCGAGATGATCAGGTCGATCACCGGCTGCATCTGCTCGTGGCCGAAGCGGACGGCGCCCAGCATCTCGGCCTCCGACAGCTCGTAGGCTTCGGATTCGACCATCATGACGGCGTCCCGGGTGCCTGCGACCACGAGGTCGAGCCGCTGCTCGGGGTTGGTCTTGAGGTTCTGCATATCGTCGACCGACGGGTTCAGGACGTACTCGCCGTCGACGAAACCGACGCGGGCGCCGGCGATCGGGCCCATGAAGGGCGCCCCGGAAATCGTCAGCGCGGCCGACGCGGCGATCATGGCGACTACGTCGGGGTCGTTCTCCAAATCGTGCGACAGCACGGTGCAGATGACGAGAACTTCGTTCTTGAAGCCATCGACGAACAGCGGACGGATCGGCCGGTCGATCAGGCGGGACGTCAGCGTCTCCTTCTCGGTTGGACGGGCCTCCCGCTTGAAGAAACCGCCGGGAACCTTGCCCGCCGCATAGTATTTCTCGTTGTAGTGGACCGTGAGCGGGAAGAAATCCTGCCCTGGCTTCGGCGCCTTGGCATAGGTGACGGCGGCCATGACGCTGGTTTCGCCGTAGGTGGCGATGACGCAGCCGTCGGCCTGACGGGCGATCTTGCCTGTCTCCAGGGTGAGGGTGTCGTGACCCCACTCCATCGATTTCGTAGCAATGTTGAACATTTCGTATCCTGTCTGACGCAGCCCGGCCCCTGCCGGAACGTCGTTGAATGGCGGCCCCATTGCCGCCGACCCCTGTTCCTTTGCACGACGCCGGGGTCCGGTGCGTCACGTCTCAGATGGTGGGGCATTAGACCGTTTCGGCACGGATTAAAAGCGAACCGTGACGCAGGGCAACCGTCGCACGTGCCGGAATTTCGAGGCTAGGGCCGCAAAACGCGAAAGCCGCGCCCAAAGGCACGGCCCGTCGCATATCTCGTCGGCACGGTTCAGCGGCGGATGTTCAGCCGCTTGATGAGGTCGAGGTAGCGCGCCTCGTCCTTGGCACGGGTATAGTCGAGCAGCTTACGGCGCTGCGCGACCATCATCAGAAGGCCACGACGGGAATGGTTGTCCTTCTTGTGGGTCTTGAAATGCTCGGTCAGGGTGGTGATCCGGCTGGTCAGGATGGCGACCTGGACCTCGGGCGAACCGGTGTCGCCTTCCTTGGTCGCGAATTCCTTGATGAGGCGGTTCTTCTCTTCGACGGTGATCGACATCGGGGTCTCCTGGGTTTGAGGGTGATGGCGCAGGCCGGGATGTCGTCCAGCAAGGCCCGTGGAGTGAGCAGGGCGGATACACCAGCGGCCCGGTCATGGAAAGCCCTTTCGCATTAACCTGTTTCACAGGTTTTGCTGGGGTCCGGGCGGGGCCGATGCTAGTGTAATGCACGGGCCGATGGCCCACGATCGCCGACCTTTCCGTCGCCAGTCAAAGGACGTCTTCATGTTGTTGCTCGCGGGTCTCGTGGGACTGTTCGCATCCGGCGTGATGATCGCCCTGCCGTCCGAGGCTGAAACCGAAGCGGCCGAGGTCGAAGTGCCCCAGATCGATTCGTCCGACGACGAGGTGACGGCGGGCGGCGGACTCGACGCCTACCTGGGTGAAGATTCCGTCGGAACCGATGCCGCCGTGGAAGCGGACTCCAGCGCGGCCTCGGACGGTTCTCAGGCCGATCGGGATCTTCCGCCCCGCGACGTCCTGGGCGGCGACCACCTGACCGACCGACTGGACGGCTCCTCCGTCGCACCGATCCGCCTTGACGGCGATGCGATGTACGGGAACGGGTCGGACGACAAGTTGGCCGGCGGCGTGACCAATGACCTGATCATCGGGAACGGCGGCGACGATGCCCTGTTCGGGGGCGACGGCCGCGACATCCTGATGGGCGGCGACGGCAACGACAAGCTGGCCGGCGGCTCCGGCGCGGACGAACTCCACGGCGACGCGGGCGACGACCATCTCGACGGCGGGCTGGGCGACGACCTTCTCTCCGGCGGCGACGGCGACGACATGCTGGCGGGGGGCGACGGCGACGACCGCCTGTTCGGCGGCGCAGGTAGCGACACACTCGACGGCGGCGCGGGCAACGACATTCTGGATGGCTCCGTGCTGGGTGACGACGGGACGGATCGCGATGCCGGTGACCGTCTGATCGGGGGCGACGGCGACGACACCATCGCGGGCGGCATGGGCGACGTGCTGGTCGGTGGCGCTGGATCGGACCTCTACATGGTGCAGTCGGGGGGCGGTGCGGCGAACGAGGACGAGGCTCCGATGATCGAGGACTTCGATCCCGAGCAGGACGAAATCGAAATCGTCTATGAAACGGCCAAGCCTCCGACCCTCAGTATTATCGAGAGGATGGATGTCACGAGGATCTTGGTCGACGGCATGGTCGTCGCGCAATTGAAAGGTGCGCCGGGTATCGAGTTATCGCATCTCAGGCTGGTGTCCGCCGCCTGAGCCGAGGCCGGTGTCCGCCAGATGCCGAGCCATCGGTGCCAAAGACCGCAAACCTGAGCATCGAGGTGCAACCTGATCCGGCGTGCCGATGCGTCGGCATCAACTCAAGGTCGGCTCCCACGGTGTCGGCTGCACGGTATACCCGATATACAGCGGGTGTTTCGGATGCCCGGCCTTCGACAGGCCCAGGGTCGTCAGCGGCTGTCCCGTCGCGCGCAGCAGTTGGGCAACCGCATGGCCCCGATCCAAGTATGCGCCGTGGGTGCCCCAGGCACAGATCACTTGGTCGGCCCAGAGTGCCGCATCCCGGATCGCCGCGTCGTTGGCTGGCCCACCCACAGGGTCGGGTTGCGCGCGCATGTCGCGCGGGTCCGTTGCGCGATAGGCGAAGATATTGGTCACCCGGAAAGCGCCGAAGCCCAAAGCGCGGGCCCGACGCTCACACCGCTCCACCGTCGGATCATTCGCGAACTCAGTGGCCGTCGACGGGTTCAGCATGACGAAGTTGATGCGGCTGCCCGAGTGGTTCCACGTCCGGATCAGATCGTAGCGATAGCGTTCGTCATCGGAATAGACCGCGGTCGAGGGCGCGTCGCCCTTGGTAAAGGTTCGGGTGATCATCCGCACCGGATGCCAGCACCCGCAGGGGTCTGGCAAGGTCCGATCAGGGGGCGGCAGCCGCTCCCCGGGGGTGCTGTAAGCGATGTTCCATGATGGCTGCGGCCACCACGGCGAACAGACTTTGCCCGACCAGCGCGACCCGGGTGAAGCCGAGAACCGCGGGGTTTCCCGCGACCGGCGTGGCCGTGACGTAGACCGCGAAGACCCAAAGCGTCGTCCTGTAGCCGACCGCCATCAGAGGCCAACGCAACGTCATCACGCGCCGGGCCCGCCAGCGCGCGACGAGCAGATATCCCAGCGGATAGAACTCCGGCTCCGTGACAATGCGTAGCGTATAGGCCGCGCCTGCGGGCGCATCGCCTAAGGCCCGAGACAGGACCTGCTGCGCGAGGCCCATGGGCGCGACCCTCGAACAGCCGAACAGGGGCGAAAGGCCCCGCCCAAAGGGGTCGAAGGCGACGGCGGCGAGCGCATCGGCGACGGGAACGGTCCAGACGGTATCACCCGACAGACGATGAGAAGCGGCGGCCATCGACACCACCCCAAGTGATGGCGGCGCGGGCTGCCGCGGTTGCGATGGATGAAGGGTACGCAGCCGCCCCTGGTTGTCGCGGCACCCCACGCACACATCAGGGCATGTGACGGGACCGTCCGTCCATGCGGTTCAGACCTGGAACACCTTGGTCGGATGGATCGCCCCGGCGCGGTAGACACCGATGGCCACGGGTTGCCCCAGATGCGATGCCCAGCAGGTCTCGCCATGATCCGCCCCCGACAGAACCTCGCCCGGGTTTCCGTGCCGCAGACGATGGGCAGCGGCTTCGGATACCGGCAATTCCGGCAGGTCGCACAGCCCAAGTTGCAGCGGTTTGAGCCGCGCATGCAGGGCCGGCGTGCGCGCCAGGCTTTCGATTTCCTCCAGCGACAGGCCGTCGTTGGCATCGAAAGGACCGGACCAGGTGCGTCGCAGCCATCCCACATGGCCGAGACACCCCAACGCCGCGCCCAGGTCGCGCGCGATCGACCGCACATAACCGCCCTTGCCGCAGACCATCTCGAACTCCGCCCAATCGACGTCGCCGTCTGTCATTTCCAGGCGGTCCACGAACAGGGGACGCGCGACCAGGTCCATCTCGACGCCTTCGCGCGCCAGATCATAGGCCCGTTCCCCCTCGACCTTCACGGCCGATACCTGGGGCGGTACCTGGAGGATATCGCCGCGGAACGCCACCAGCGCCGCTTCGATATCGGCCGGCGCCGGGCGCCGGTCCGACCGTTCCAGCACGGCGCCGGATACGTCGTCCGTGGCGGTCGACGCGCCCCAGATCACGCGGAAGCAATAGCACTTGAGCGCATCCGTCACGAAAGGCACGGTCTTCGTCGCCTCGCCCAGCGCCACGGCCAGGACCCCGGTCGCATCGGGGTCGAGCGTGCCCGCATGCCCGGCCTTCTGCGCGTCGAGCGCCCAGTGGACCTTGCCCACGACCTGCGTCGAGGTGACGCCAGCCGGTTTGTCCACGATCAGCCAGCCATGGACCGCGTTGCCCTTCTTCCGCCGGCCCACGTCAGCGCTCCGTCACGGCGATCATCGGGCCCATGGTTCGACCCGGGTCGTGGCGACCCGCCGCCGGCACATGGAGCCGCGAGATGCTGCCATCAAGGAACAGCGCGTTGCGGACGCCCAGCACATCGCGGAACAGCGTTCCCATCTCGTAAAAGGTAACGGGGCCGTCGGAGATCACGAAATACACGGTGCCGCCGTCGTCGCTTGCGCCGACGCCATTGCGGATCTTGGCCGACGGGCTTTCGGGCAGAAAGCGGGGATGCAACGCGCCGTCGATCACCAGCATCGGTCCCGATTGCGTCGCCGCATCGCAAGCAACCGGGTCGGCGGCGAAGGCGCGCGTCTCGAACACGTCCGCCCGGTCGGCCCGGACGCAGAAGATGCCATTGGGCAGCATGCCGAAATTTCCCGGCCCGGCCTGCGTGACCATCCCGGCGGTCTGGACACCGTCTTCGACATAGAGCCCCACGGGACGCCGATCCTGATGATACATGCCGCCGTTCATGGCAAAGACGATCGGGGCCTCGACCGCCCGCTCCAGCGCCTCGAAACTGCCCAGCGGCTGACCGTCCGGCCCGTTCAAGTGCAGCGTCACCTTCTGCGTCGCCAGATCGGCGGTGCAAACGGTAAAGACGCGATCGCGATGCGTGACCGGCGCGCAATCCTGCGCGACGGATGGCACGGCCAGCGCGAGCCAGGCGAACAGCGCGTGCCGGATCATTCTTCCTCGCCGTCCGCGTCGTCGTCGCGCGCGGCAATGTCGCGCTGCACCGTCTCGTCGGCGAACATGCGGCGGGTGTCGTCCATCCGGTCGAAGGTCTCATCGATGCGGAACCGCAGGTCGGGCGCGAATTTCAGCGTCAGGTCGCGGTTGATCGCGCGACGCAATTCGCCCTTGTTGCGCGTCAGCCCTGCAATGGCGGCCTCCCGCCCTTCCCCACCCAGAGGCAAGACCCAGGCAGTGGCGATCTTGAGGTCGTTGCTCATGGTGACCTCGCCCACGGTGATCGACATGTACTGAAGCTCCGGGTCGTGGATGTCACCGCGCGCCAAGACCTCGGACAGGGTCCGACGGATCAGCTCTCCGACCCGCAACTGTCGCTGACGGGGGCCCTTGTCGTGCGTGTCGCGGGATCGTGCCATGGCGTAGCCCTCCTGAAGGGGCGCAGATATTTGCCCGCGCCCGCGGGTGCAAGCGTTGCATGAAATCCGCCGATCCCGCAAAGACGGATCGAGCAGGAGGACGCGATGGACAGGATCGGAATTGCGGTAATGGGCGGATCGGGACGCATGGGCCGGATGCTCTGCGACCTGATCCGGGACTCGGACGATCTCCGGCTTGTCGGCGTGACCGAAGCGCCGGGGCACCCGTGGATCGGACACGATCCGGGCCGGATGGCGGGCGGCGCGGATACGGGGCTTTGCGTCACCGACACTCCGGCGGCAGCGATCACCGACGCGCGGGCCGTCATCGATTTCACCACGCCCGGCGCCACCGTCGCCATGGCGCAGGCCTGCGCGCAGGCCGGCATCGTCCATGTGATCGGAACGACCGGCCTGTCACGGGATGACATCGCCGCCATCGACCGGGCCGCCAGGCAGACCACCATCGTGCGCGCCGGCAACATGTCGCTTGGCGTGAACCTCCTGACGCAGCTCGTCCGTCAGGTCGCGGAGAGCCTTGACGACGACTATGACATCGAGATCGTCGAGGCGCATCACCGCCACAAGGTCGACGCACCTTCGGGCACGGCGTTGATGCTGGGCCATGCGGCGGCGGAGGGACGCGGCGTGGACCTTGACGCGGTGTCCGACCGGGGGCGCGACGGGATCACCGGGGCGCGGGGGCGCGGCGCCATCGGGTTCCATGCGATCCGGGGCGGCGACATCGTGGGCGAGCATGATGTCGTCTTCGCGGCCGACGGGGAGCGGATCGTCCTGCGCCACGTCGCCTCCGACAGATCGGTCTTCGCACGCGGCGCCCTGCGCGCCGCCCGCTGGGCGCAGGGCAAGGCCCCGGGGGCCTACGACATGCTGGACGTCCTGGGGTTGCGCTGACGCCGTCAGAAGTCGACGGCGATACCCTTCAACTCCCAATCGCCATAGCGCACAGGCTCCGGGCCTTTGCGGCCGCCGAGTTCGACCGGCAGGTCGGGGGCGACAAGCTTGCGGGCCTCGGCCTCCTCCAGCGCGCGGCGCGCCACTTCCGGCAACGCGGCCCGGCGGGCGGCCTCCGCCTCGGGGGGCAAGGGCGACAGGTCGATGCCGCGGTCGCGCGGCGTCGTGGGACAGGCGGGCGCATCCGCGCAGGCCTCGGGCAGGGCTGCTGGATCGACGGTCATGCGTTCGGGGCTGCTGGACCTGACAGACATCGGCTCTCCTCCTCGGCGCTCCGGTCGCGTCCTTGCGGGACGGGTGCATTGGATATACGTCGCGGGGCCTGATCTGCAAGGACACCGCCCGATGACGGACATCTCCCAAAGCCTGGCCACGCGCGCGGGCGTGCTCCGTTTGCTGGCGCATGTCCTGCGCGACGGAAGGATGCTGGGCGACGGGGCGTCCGGGCTGGACGGCGCGGCAGCGGCGCGCGCGCTTCGGCTCGCCGGCCTGACGCTGCGGCACATGGGTCGGGCCGATGCGCTTCTGGCGGGGCGGATGCAGCGGCAGCCCGCAACGCGGGTCCGCGACATCCTGCGCCTCGCCCTGACCGAAGTGTTCGAGGACGGCGCGGCACCCCACGGCGTCGTCAACGATGCCGTCGCACTGGCCCGCATGTCGCCCAGGACGGCCAAGCAGGCGGGGCTGGTGAACGCCGTGCTGCGCGGGCTGGTCGACGACCGCGCCGCCTGGGATGCGCTGCCGCCACCCAGCCTTCCGCCCTGGCTGCGCAAGCCGCTGGCCAAGGCCTGGACCCGCCCCCGGCTGGAGGCGATCGAAGCCGCGCACCTGCGGGGCGCCCCGCTCGACCTGACGCCGAAACCCGGCGTGACGGTGGACGGCGCCGAGGTTCTGCCCACCGGCACGCTGCGCCTGCCCGGCGGGCAGGTGTCGGCCTTGCCCGGCTATTCCGAAGGGGATTGGTGGGTACAGGATGCAGCCGCCGCGCTGCCCGTCCGCCTGTTGGGCGAAGTAAGGGGGCTTCGCGTGCTCGACCTCTGCGCGGCACCTGGGGGCAAGACGATGCAGCTCGCCGCGGCGGGCGCGAAGGTCACGGCGCTGGACGTATCGGCCCGTCGGCTGGAGCGCGTGGCGCAGAACCTGGCGCGCACCGGGCTGGAGGCGGAGATCGTGGAGGCCGACGCGCTCGACTGGGCGCCCGACGCGGCCTTCGACGCCGTCCTTCTGGACGCACCCTGCACCGCCACGGGCACGATCCGTCGCCATCCCGACCTGCCCCACCTGCGCGACGCCCGCGATGTCGAGGCGCTCACCGCCCTGCAATACCGCCTGATCGACCGCGCCCTGACCTTCGCCAGGCCCGGCGCCCCCGTCGTCTTCTGCACCTGTTCCCTGCTGCCGGTCGAGGGCGAGCATCAGGTCACGGCCGCCCTTGGCCGCCATCCCGGCCTGACCGCCGAAGCCCCCGAGCCCGCCGACTTCGGCCTGCCGCCGCTCGCCGTCTCGCCCCACGGGCTGCGGCTCCTGCCGGACCTCTGGGCGGAACGGGGGGGCATCGACGGCTTCTACATGGCCGTTCTGCGGACGCCCGCGTGACAGACGCCCCGGCGCCGCGTATCCTGCGCCGCGAAGGGCCGGAACAGGCCCCGACGGGGCGAAGGACATGACCGGCACGAGCCTGCGAGATCGACTGCGAACGCGCTGGCGCGTGAAGACGGCGCGACCCAGAGGCAGTGCGCGCAGTCTCGTCTGGCAGCCCGAGCCGCGCGGCACCGGATCGGCCCGGCGCGGCCAGCAGATCCTCTCGGGGTTGTGGCATTTCGCCGGCCAGCTGGTGGAGGGAACGAACGATCCCTGGGGCATTGTCCCACCATCGGCCCCGTTCGAGCGTCAGCTTCACGGCATGGGATGGCTCGATGACGTCATGTCCCTCGGCAGCCGTCAGGCCCGGCAGGCCGCGCAACGTTGGGTCCTGGAATGGGCGCAGCGCTACGGCACGGGGACAGGTCCGGGATGGGATCCGGCGCTGGCCGGTCGCCGCCTGCTGCGTCAGATCAGCCACGCTCCGACACTTCTGACGCGGATGGAGGCACGCGACCAGAAACTGTTCTTCGACCTTCTCTATCGCCAGGCTGGCTATCTCCGGCGGCACTGGAACGACGCCCCCGCCGGCCTGCCGCGGATGGAGGCGCTTACGGGGCTGCTCTACGCCGGGCTGACGCTCGAAGGGATGGACAGGCTCGCCGCCGATGCCACCCATGCGCTGACCCGCGCCATCCAGGCCGACGTCGGCTCCGACGGGGGCATCTCCTCGCGCAACCCCGAAGCCCTGCTGGAGGTGGCGATGCTGCTCGGCTGGGCGATCGACGCGCTGCGGGCGCTGGACGAAGTGCCCGAAGGCCTGACGCAAGCACAGGCCCGCATCGTGCCCACCCTGCGCGCGCTGCGCCACGCCGACGGCGGTCTGGCGCGGTTCCACGGCGGGGGGCGAGGGCGAACGGGACGGCTCGACCGAGTTCTTGCCACATCGGGCATCCGGGCGCGCAACGACAGCGGGCTGGCGATGGGCTTCGTGCCCATGGCGCACGGCCGCACCACGCTCATCGTCGATGCGGACGCCCCGCCCACGGGCGCGGCGAGCGGATCGGCCCATGCCTCCACCCTCGCGTTCGAGATGACGAGCGGCAACTGTCCCGTGATCGTCAACTGCGGCCCCGGCGGCGCCTTCGGGCCGGACTGGCACCGCGCGGGCCGCGCCACCGCGTCCCATTCCACGCTGTCGATCGAAGGCTGGTCGTCGTCGCGCATCGGTGGCCTGCTGACCGTGGGGTCGCGGCAGGTCGCTCCGCTGGTTCAGGTGCCGCGGCGTGTGCAGTGGCAGCGCAGCGCCTCGCGCCGGGCCTCGACCCTGACGCTGGGGCACGATGGCTATGTTCCGTCGCACGGGCTGACGCATCTGCGCCGGTTCGTCCTCTCGACCGACGGCCGCATCCTGCACGGCGAGGATAGCCTGCGCGCCATCACCAACGTCGACAAGGAACGGTTCGAGGATGTTCAGGCCGGCGCGGAGCGGCGCGGCGTCGCCTTCCAGTGCCGTTTCCACCTGCACCCCGATACCGAGGCCGAGATCGACATGGGCGGGCGGGCCGTGTCGCTGACGCTGCCTTCGGGCGAGGTGTGGGTGTTCCGTCCCGGCCAGCGCGTCCGCCTGTCGCTGGAGCCGTCGGTCCATCTGGAAGGCGGGCGCCTCAAGCCGCGTCCATCGCAACAGGTGGTTTTATCCGACCGGCTGGTGACATATGCGAGCACCATCGACTGGACCCTGATCCGCGCGCAGGAGGCGACCGAACTGCCGCCTTCGCCCGCCGAAGAACTCTGACGACGCAAGGATGACCCGATGACTGCAGTTGTGCCCCGGCGCGCCCTCATTTCCGTGTCCGACAAGACCGGGCTGGTCGATCTGGGCCGCGCGCTGGCCGAACGCGGGGTCGAGCTTCTGTCGACGGGCGGATCGGCCGCGTCGCTGCGCGACGCGGGGCTGGAGGTGCGCGACGTGTCCGACGTCACCGGCTTCCCGGAAATGATGGACGGGCGGGTCAAGACGCTGCACCCCCGGGTCCACGGCGGCCTTCTGGCCCTGCGCGACGAGCCGTCGCATCGCGCCGCGATGGAGGAGCACGGCATCGGCGCGATCGACCTGCTGGTGGTGAACCTCTACCCGTTCGAAGCGACCGTCGCCTCGGGCGCGGACGAGGCGACCTGCATCGAGAACATCGACATCGGCGGGCCGGCGATGATCCGCGCGGGGGCGAAGAACCACGACTGGACAACAGTGATCGTCGATCCGGAGGACTACGACGCCCTGCTGGCGGAGCTTGCGGCCCACGACGGTGGCACCACCTTGCCCTTCCGGCAGCGGCAGGCCGCCATCGCCTATGGCCGCACCGCCGCCTACGACGCCGCCGTCGCCACATGGATGGCCCGTTATGAGGACACGCCCCGCCGCGTCGCCGCCGCAGCCCGCCTGTCGCAGCCGCTGCGCTACGGCGAGAACCCGCATCAGGATGCGGCCTTCTACGTCGACGGCAGCGGCCGCCCCGGCGTGGCGACCGCGACGCAGCATCAGGGCAAGGCGCTGTCCTACAACAACATCAACGACACCGATGCCGCCTTCGAACTGGTGGCCGACCTGCCGCCCATGTCGGTGGCCATCATCAAGCACGCGAACCCCTGCGGCGTGGCGACGGGCGAGACCTTCGCCCAGGCCTATTGCCGCGCCTATGACTGCGACCGCACGTCGGCCTTCGGGGGAATCGTCGCGCTGAACGGCATCCTGGACGAGGCGACGGCCCGCGCCATCACCGAGATCTTCACCGAGGTCGTCATCGCACCGGGTGCCACCGACGCGGCCCGGGCGGTGTTCGCGGCGAAGAAGAACCTGCGCCTGCTGACGACCGGCACCCTGCCCGACCCGCGCATGCCGCGGCGGGCGATGCGGCAGGTGGCCGGCGGCTGGCTCGCGCAGGACATGGATGTGGGTCATGTGGACCCCGCCGAGATCAGCGTCGTGACGAAGCGCGCGCCGACGGACGACCAGATGCGGGACCTGATGTTCGCCTGGACCGTGGCGAAACACGTCAAGTCGAACGCCATCGTCTATGCCAAGGACGGCGCGACCGTCGGCATCGGCGCGGGGCAGATGAGCCGTCTCGACAGCTCGCGCATCGCGGCGCGCAAGGCGCTGGACGTGGCGGAGGTGCTGGGGCTGCCGCACAGTGCGGCGCAGGGGTCGGTCGTGGCCTCCGACGCGTTTTTTCCGTTCGCCGACGGCCTGATGGCGGCGGCGGAGGCGGGCGCGCGCGCGGTCATCCAGCCCGGCGGGTCGATGCGCGACGACGACGTCATCCGCGCCGCCGACGAGGCCGGGCTCGCGATGGTCTTCACTTCCATGCGCCACTTCCGTCACTGATGCGGACGGTCTGGACAGCGGCCATCATGGCCTTCGCCGTCGATCAGCTCTCCAAGCTGATCCTGGTACAATGGATGGATCTGGCGACCGCCGGACCGTTCCCCGTCTTGCCGCCCTATCTCGTGTTCACCATGGGCTGGAACGAGGGGATCAACTTCGGCCTCCTGTCACAGTCCCACGACCTGACGCGGTGGATCTTCGTGGCGCTCGCCGTCGTCGTGTCCGCCGCGCTGTTGCGGTGGTCGCGGCGGTTCCGCAGGCCGATCGCGCAGGTCGGCGCGGGGCTGGTGGTCGGCGGGGCGCTGGCCAATGCGCTCGACCGGGTGATCTACGGCGCGGTGGCCGATTACCTCAACATGTCGTGCTGCGGAATCGTGAACCCCTATGTGTTCAACCTGGCCGACGTCTTCATCTTCGCGGGGGCCATCGCGCTTGTCCTCTGGGCGGATGAGCCGGGAAAGACCGGCGGGGCAAAGACCCCGTGACGCGGCGCGGGGCTTGGGGTAGGAACGACGCGAACCGGCAGAGGCAGGGGGCGGAGCGGATGATCGGACGGCTGTTCATGGCAGGCATCCTGGCGGTGGGTCTTTCCGCCTGCGGCAACGACGCGCCCAGGCTTTTCAACATCCGCAAGGCCGACCGGACGCCGGACGAATTCTCGATCCTGCCGACCAAGCCGCTCGAGACGCCCCCGGACCTTGCCGCCCTGCCGCCGCCCACGCCGGGCGGCTACAACCGCACCGACCGCGCGCCCGAGGCCGAGGCCATTGCCGCGCTCGGCGGCAACGCCGCCGCCGGCGGCGCCGCCGAAACGGCGCTGGTCGCCTCCGTCTCGCGCTACGGCGTGCAGCCGGGGATCCGCAGTCAGCTCGCCGCCGAAGACTTCGAGTTCCGCCGCCGCAACGACGGGCGCCTGCTGGAGCGCCTGTTCAACGTGACGATCTATTACCGTGCCTACGAATCCCAGTCGCTCGACCAGTATCGGGAGCTTTACCGCCTGCGCGACGCGGGTGTCCGCACGGTCGCGGCCCCGCCCGATCCGGCAACGCTCGACTGACCTGCGAAGGCGGCACACGATCACGACCTCGTCACCGCCTTCCCCCTTTGAATTCCGCCCGGTAGCAGCGTATCTGACGTTCGATCGCAGCCCACCCGGAAGGAGGCGCCCTTGCGCATTGTACTGATCGCCGCGGCCCTGCTCGCCGCCGGCCCCGTCCTGTCGCAGACGGCCGCGACGCAGGTCGAGACCGCCGCGGCGTTGGCCGCGCCCGCGACCCGCGACGACGCCGTCACGACCTTCACCCTGCCCAATGGCCTCGACGCCATCGTGATCGAGGACCACCGCGCCCCCGTCGTCGTCCACATGGTCTGGTACGACGTAGGGTCGGCGGACGAACCGGCGGGCAAGTCGGGCATCGCGCATTTTCTGGAACATCTTATGTTCAAGGGCACCGACGACATGGCGCCCGGCGAATTCTCCGAGGTCGTCGCGGCGCAGGGCGGCACCGACAACGCCTTCACCTCCGACGACTACACCGGCTATTTCCAGCGCGTGGCCAGCGACCGGCTGGGCCTGATGATGGAGATGGAAGCCGACCGGATGCGCGATCTGGTGCTCGACGACGAGGACATGCTGACCGAACGGGACGTCGTGCTGGAGGAGCGCGCGCAGCGCACCGACAGCAACCCCGGCGCCCTGTTCAACGAGATGCGGAGCGCGGTGCAATACCTCAACCATCCCTATCGCATCCCGATCATCGGCTGGAAGCATGAGGTCGAGAAGCTGACGCTGCAGGACGCGCTCGATTTCTACCGCACCTATTACGCGCCCAACAACGCCACTCTGATCGTTGCGGGCGACGTTGATCCGGCCGAAGTCCGCAAGCTGGCCGAGGAACACTACGGCCCGCTGGAGCCCACGCCCGGCCTGGCCGAACGTGTCCGCCCGTCGGAGCCGCCGCAACTCGCGCCGCGCCGGATCGCCTTCGCCGACGAACGTGTCTCGAACCCCTATGTCCTGCGGACCTATCTCGCGCCCGAACGCGATGCGGGCAACCAGACCGAGGCGGCGGCCCTGACGATCCTGGCCGAGATCCTGGGCGGCTCCTCCCAGACCTCGCTCATGGGGCGGGTGCTGGAGCAGGACGAGAAATCGGCGATCTATACCTCGGCCTTCTATTCGGGCCTGCAATACGACGACACGACCTTCGGCGTGATCGTCATGCCCCGCCCCGGCCGCACGCTGGAGGAAGCGGAGGCCGACATGGACCGCGTGATCTCCACCCTTCTGGAAGACGGCATCGACGCGGACCAGATCGACCGGATCAAGACGCAGGTGCGCGCGGCGCAGATCTACGACCGCGACAGCCTTCAGGGCCGCGCGCAGGACTACGGCGCGGCGATCACCAGCGGACTGACCGTGCAGGACGTGGCCGAATGGCCCGGCCTTCTGGAAGCCGTCACCGAACAGGACGTGCTGGACGCGGCCGCCCGCGTCTTCGACCCGAATCGATCCGTGACCGGCTATCTGACCCGGCCCGATCCTGCCCCGGAGGCCGAGGAATGATCCGACTGCTCTGCACCCTCGTCGCGCTGGTTCTGCCGCTCAAGGCGTTGGCCATCGAGATCCAGGAGGTGACGTCGCCCGGCGGCATCAAGGCTTGGCTGGTCGAGGAACATTCGATCCCCTTCACCGCCATCGACCTGAGCTTCACCGGCGGCGCCAACCAGGAAGCGTCGGACAGGCGCGGCGTCACCAACCTGATGACCGGGCTGCTGGAGGAAGGCGCCGCCGACCGCGACGCCCGCGCCTTCGCCGAGGCCGCCGAGAGCCTGGCCGCTCGCATGTCGTTCGACGCGTCGAACGACACCGTGTCGGTCGGCATGACGTTCCTGACCGAGAACCGGGACGAAAGCGTGGCGCTGCTGCGCGATGCGCTGTTCGAGCCGCGCTTCGACGCCCCCGCCGTCGAACGGGTGCGCGAGCAGGTCCTGGCCGGGCTGGCCTCCGACGCGCGCGACCCCGATGAGATCGCGGCCCGTCGCCTTGCCGCGCTCAGCTTTCCGGGGCATCCCTACGGCACTTCCATGTCGGGCACGCCAGAGACGGTCGCCGCCATCAACATCGAGGACCTGCGCGCCGCCCACGCCCGCGCCCTGACGCGCGACCGCGTGAATGTGGGCGTGACGGGCGACATCACGGCCGAGGAACTCGGCCCGCTGCTCGACGAACTTCTGGGCGACCTGCCGCTCGCGTCCGCGCCCGAGGTGCCCGAGGCGGACGGCGCCGTGGATGGGGGGATCACGGTGGTCGATTTCCCGTCGCCGCAGTCTGTCGTCATGTTCGGACAGAAAGGCGTGCCCTTCGATGACCCGGATTATTTTCCGGCCTTCATCCTCAACCACATCCTTGGCGGATCGGGTTTCGACTCGCGCCTGATGGGTGAGGTGCGCGAAAAGCGGGGCCTGACCTACGGCATCGGAACCTACCTCGCCTCGCGCGATCTGGCCGACCAGATCATCGGGCAATTCTCCTCCTCCAACGACAAGACAGCCGCCGCCATCGACATCGTGCGCGACGAATGGGCACGGATCGCCGCCGAGGGCGTGACGCAGGAGGAGCTGGACGCCGCCAAGACCTATCTGACCGGCGCCTATCCGCTGCGGTTCGACGGCAACTCCCGCATCGCCTCGATCCTCGTGGGGATGCAGGACATGGATTTGCCGATCGACTACATCGACGGCCGCAACGACAAGGTCAACGCGGTGACGCTGGACGACGTGAACCGGGTGGCGGCGAAACTGCTGACCCCCGACCGGCTCCATTTCGTCGTCGTGGGTCAGCCCGAAGGGATCGAGCCGGGCAGCTTCTGACCTTTCAGAATCGTGCGCGCCCATGCTACCCCTCGTGGCATGGGCGCTTCCGACCGCAACATGATCCTTCCGCGCATTCGTCAGCTTGACGAAGGGGCGGTGAACCGTATCGCCGCGGGCGAGGTGGTCGAACGCCCCGCGTCGGCCGTCAAGGAACTGGTGGAGAACGCGCTCGATGCGCGGGCGACGCGCGTCACCGTCGACATCGCCGACGGCGGGCGCACCCTGATCCGCGTCACCGACGACGGGCACGGGATCGAGGCGGCGGACCTGCCGCTCGCCCTGTCGCGGCACGCGACCAGCAAGATCGACGGCAGCGACCTTCTGAACATCCACAGCTTCGGCTTTCGCGGCGAGGCGCTGGCGAGCCTTGGCGCCGTCGGGCGGCTGACGGTGACGTCGCGCACTGCAGGCGCGGCCGAGGGCGCGACGATCCGCGTCTCCGGCGGGCGTATGGACCCGCCGCGACCGGCGGCCCTGCGCGGAGGCACGGTAGTCGAACTGCGCGACCTGTTTCATGCCACCCCCGCCCGCCTGAAGTTCCTCAAGTCCGAGCGGTCGGAAGGCATGGCCGTCGCCGACGCGATCCGCCGTCTCGCCATGGCGGAACCCGCCGTCGCCTTCACCCTGCGCGATGTCTCGGACGGGGGCGAACGGGTGCTGTTCCGCGCGGATGGCTCCGACGCGGCGGGACGCCTGGCCTTGGTCCTGGGACGGGATTTCATCCGGAACGCCATGCCGCTCGACGCAGCGCGCGACGGGTTTCATCTGGGCGGCCATGCTGGGTTGCCGACGTTCTCGCGCGGGAACGCGGTCCATCAGTACCTGTTCGTCAACGGCCGGCCGGTGCGCGACCGGATGCTGACGGGTGCCCTGCGCGGTGCCTATTCGGACGTTCTGGCGAAGGACCGCCATGCCGTCGCTGCCCTGTTCCTGACCTGCGATCCGGTGCTGGTCGACGTCAACGTCCACCCCGCCAAGACCGAGGTCCGGTTTCGCGACGCGGGGCTGGTGCGGGGCCTCATCGTCTCGGGCCTGCGTCATGCGCTGGCCGAGGCGGGACATCGCAGCGCCACCACCGTCGCGGACGCCGCACTGGGTGCGATGCGGCCCGACCGCCCCGCCGCACCGGTCTACCAGATGGATCGGCCCGGTCCCGCCGCGCGAGCGCAGGCCTACGCCGCGCAGATGCCGGGCTTCGCCGAAGCCCCTTCGGCTCGGGTGGAGCAAGACTTCCCGACCCAAGACGGCCCTCTGGGGGCCGCGCGCGCGCAGTTGCACGAGAACTGGATCGTCGCGCAGACGGCTGACGGCATCGTCATCGTCGACCAGCACGCGGCGCATGAAAGGCTGGTCTACGAACGGCTCAAGGCGCAGATGCGCGACCGCGGGATCGCCGCCCAGACCCTTCTGATCCCCGAGGTGATCGAGGTTGGAGCGCAGGCGGACCGCCTCCTGTCGCTCGACCTCTCGCGGTTGGGCCTTGCCATCGAAGCCTTCGGCCCCGGCACCATCGCCGTGCGCGAGACGCCCGCGATCCTGGGCGCCGTCTCCGCCGCCGACCTGATCCGTGGCATTCTGGAGGAGTTGGAGGACGAGGAGGACGGCGATCCCCTGTCGCTGCAATCGAAGGTCGACGCCATCCTCAGCCGCATGGCCTGTCACGGCTCGGTCCGATCGGGGCGCCGCATGTCCGGCCCCGAAATGAACGCCCTCCTGCGCGAGATGGAGGCGACGCCGAACTCGGGCCAGTGCAACCACGGGCGCCCCACCCATGTGACGCTGCGCCTGTCGGATATCGAGCGGTTGTTCGGGCGGACATGACGCCCGGCCTCTCCGATCCCACGCTGATCGCCGTCGTCGTCGGGGCCGTCGCGCTCACGGCCCTCGGTGCGCTGATCCTGTCGCTGATGGCACGGCTCCGCGACATGGCGCAGACGCAGGCACAGTTGACAGGCGGGCTCGCCGCATTGGCCGACGCGCAACGGCGTGCGGAATCGCAGGTGGGCGCGGCCCTGGGCGACAGCGCGACCCGCACGGCGACGGCATTGGGCGATCTGCAGCAGCGGCTTGCCACGATCGACCGCGCGCAAGCCAATATCGAGCGTCTGTCCGGCGACGTGCTGGGCCTGCAGGACATTCTGTCGAACAAGCAGACGCGGGGCGCCTTCGGAGAGATCCAGCTGCGCGACCTGGTCGGCCGCGCCCTGCCGCCAGACGGGTTCACCTGGCAGGCGCAACTGTCGAACGGGCGGCGGGCCGACTGCCTGATCCACATGCCGGACCCGCCCGGCCCGCTGGTCATCGACGCCAAGTTTCCGTTGGAAGCCTATGAGGCAGTGATCGAGAGCCCGAAGGATCAGCGGGCGATCACGGCCTTCCGCGCCTCGGTCCGCACGCACATCCGCGCCATCGCCGACCGCTACATCCTGCCGGGCGAGACGGCGGAAGGCGCCTGCATGTTCCTGCCTTCCGAGGCGATCTATGCCGAACTGCACGCGAACCACGCCGAACTGGTGCGAGAGGGGTTCGCGGCCCGCGTCTGGATCGTCTCGCCCACGACCTGCATGGCGACGCTGAACACCCTGCGCGCCATCCTCAAGGATCACCGCATGCGCGAACAGGCCGGCGACATCCGCCGGGCGCTTGCCGCCCTGCACCGCGATGTGGAACTGGTGGTGGAGCGCGCGGCAAAGCTGGAGACGCATTTCGATCAGGCCCGTCGCGACGTCGAGGGGATAACGACCGCAGCCGAACGCGCGGGCAAGCGGGCGCAGCGTCTCGACGGCTTCGACTTCGCCGAAGACCCCGCGCCGCAGCCCCGGCTGGCCCCCGTCATCCGCCGTGGATAAGGCCGCGGCACCGTGCTAGCTGCCGGGGCATGAGCAAGCTTCCCACGAAGGCGGACATCCTGCAGTGGATCTCCGACAACCCCGCGCTGACCGCCAAGCGCGATATCGCCAAGGCGTTCGGCGTCAAGGGCGCGGCCCGGATCGACCTGAAGCGGATGCTGAAGGAGATGGAGGCCGACGGCCACCTGAGGCCCCGCCGGCGTGGGCCCGACGACCCGGACCACCTGCCGCCGGTGTCGGTTCTCAAGGTCACGGGCACGGATGCCGATGGCGATCTGTTTCTGGCCCCCCACGACTGGCAGGGCAGCGGGCCCGAGCCGCGCATCCTGTTCGTGCCCGCAAAGGACGACCCCGCTCTGGCCCCCGGCGACCGGGTCCTGGCCCGGCTGACCGAGGTGACGGCCGAGGATCACGCCTTCGAGGGCCGCCTGATCCGGCGCCTGTCCACCGGCCCGCGCCGCGTGCTGGGCATCTATCGCGCCGGGTCCGAAGGCGGACGCATCCTGCCGGTCGACAAGGGCAACGACAAGGAATGGCTGGTGCCGTCGGGTCTGGCGGAAGGCGCCCGCGACGGCGAGTTGGTCGAGGCGGAACAAACCGGCCCGCGCGGTCGCATGGGCCTGCCGCGCGCGCGCATCGTGGCGCGGCTGGGCGATCCGGGCGCGGCCAAGGCCGTCAGCCTGATCGCGATCCACGAGCATGGGCTGCGCGACGACTTTCCGCCCGAGGTCATCGAACAGGCGGAAAACGCGACCGCCCCCGATCTGGGCGACCGGACCGACCTGCGGGACCTGCCGCTCATTACCATCGATCCGTCGGACGCGCGCGACCACGACGACGCGTGTCATGCGCACGCCGACGACGATCCGAAGAACCCCGGCGGCCATGTCATCTGGGTCGCCATCGCCGACGTCGCGGCCTTCGTCACGCCGGGCTCTCCCCTCGATCGTGAGGCGCGGCTACGGGGCAATTCGACCTATTTTCCCGACCGCGTGGTGCCGATGCTGCCCGATGCGCTCTCGGGCGACCTCTGCTCGCTGCACGAAGGCGTGGACCGGGCCTGCATCGCGGTGCGGATGACGGTGGATGCGCAAGGCAACAAGACGGGGCAGACGTTCGTGCGGGGCCTGATGCGGTCGCCCGCCTCCCTGCACTACGAGGAGGTGCAGGCCGCCATCGACGGGCAACCGAACGACCGCACCGCGCCCCTTCTGGACCGCGTACTGAAGCCGCTCTACGCCGCCTACGGCGCCCTGCGGTCGGCTCGCGACCGGCGCCAGCCCCTCGACCTCGACCTGCCGGAGCGGCGGATCGTCCTGTCCGAGGAGGGAGTCGTCACCTCGGTCGCCTTCCGTGACAGGCTCGACGCCCACCGCCTGATCGAGGAGTTCA
Organism: Jannaschia rubra; assembly: GCF_001403735.1. Classification (GTDB taxonomy): domain Bacteria; phylum Pseudomonadota; class Alphaproteobacteria; order Rhodobacterales; family Rhodobacteraceae; genus Jannaschia; species Jannaschia rubra. The sequence goes on along the minus strand of NZ_CXPG01000009.1, from coordinate 272,701 downwards.
TGATCCTCGCCAACGTCGCCGCCGCCGAGGAGCTGGAGCGCCTGCGCACCCCCCTCCTCTACCGCGTGCACGAGGAACCGGGCGAGGACAAGATCGACAGCCTGCGCGAGACGGCCCGCGCGTCGGGCTTCAGCCTGCCCAAGGGGCAGGTGCTGCGGACTGCGGTTCTGAACCGGCTGCTGCACGACGCGGCAGACACGGAGCTGTCGGAGCTGATCTCCATGTCCACGCTGCGGGCCATGACGCAGGCCTATTACGCGCCGCAGAACCTCGGGCATTTCGGCTTGGCCCTGCGGTCCTACGCGCATTTCACCTCGCCCATCCGGCGCTATTCCGACCTGATCGTGCACCGCGCGCTGATCGCGGCCCACGACTGGGGCAACGACGGGCTGAGCGAATGGGACGTGGCCCATCTTGACGAGACGGCGAAGCTTATATCGGAGGCCGAGCGGCGGTCGATGGTGGCCGAGCGCGATACCAACGACCGCTATCTGGCGGCCTTCATGGCCGACAAGGTGGGGGCCGAGTTCGCCGGTCGCATCTCGGGCGTGCAGGCGTTCGGCGTCTTCGTGCGACTGGACGAGACGGGTGCCGACGGCCTGATCCCGGTGCGGAGCCTCGGATCGGAGTACTTCCGTTTCGACCGCGACGATCAGATCCTGACCGGCACCGACAGCGGCATGCAGATCGGGCTGGGACAGCGCGTCACCGTGCGTTTGGCCGACGCGGTGCCCTTGACCGGCGGCCTGACGCTGGAGCTTCTGGCGCTGGAAGGCGAGCCGATGCGCCCCAAGGGCCGCACTGCGCGACGCGCCCCTGCGAAAGGCAAGCGCAAGCCGAAAAAGACGGCGCGGCGCGGATGAGGCGGCTGGCGCGATATGTCCTGCCGGTCCTGCTGATCGGCGCGCCCGCCCACCCGCAGGCCGTCGATCCGGTCCTGCCCGTGGCGCAGACTGCGCCCGCCGTGCCCTTCACGGACTGGCTCTCCGGTTTCCGCGAGCGTGCGACGGCCGCCGGAATCGACGCCGCGACGCTCGACGCCGGGCTGCGCGACGTTCGGCACCTGCCCGACATCATCCGGCTGGACCGCAACCAGTCGGAGTTCACCAAGACGCTCTGGGACTATCTCGACACCGCCACGAGCGAGCAGATCGTCGCCCGAGGCCGCGACGCGCTCGACCGGCACGCAACCACTTTCGGTGCTGTCGAGGAGCGCTTCGGCGTCCCCCGCGAAATCGTCGCCGCGGTCTGGGGGCTGGAAAGCAGCTTCGGCGCCTTCAGGGGCGATGTGCCTACCCTGTCCGCGCTGGCGACCCTGGCCGCAGATTCGCGGCGGGGCGACTTCTTCGAGGCGCAGCTTCTCGCTGCCCTCCGCATCCTGCAGGACGGCGAGACATCTGCCGACGCCCTGCGCGGCAGCTGGGCAGGCGCCATGGGACACACGCAGTTCATGCCCTCGTCCTATGCCGAACACGCCGTCGACTTCACGGGCGACGGGCGACGCGACATCTGGGGTGACGACCCGACCGACGCGCTCGCCTCCACCGCCGCCTACCTCAAGGCCTACGGATGGATCACGGGCCAGCCCTGGGGGCTGGAGGTCGTGCTGCCCGAGGGGTTCGATTACCGCCTGACGGGTGAACGGGTCGAGAAGACGCCCGCCGAATGGACCGCCCTGGGCGTGCGCACGGTGACGGGGGATCCGATTCCCGACGGCGGCCCCGCCTCGGTCCGCACGCCTGCGGGACATGAGGGCGCGGCCTTTGCCACCTTCGCCAACTTCCGCGTGATCGAGACCTACAACACAGCCGACGCCTACGTCATCGGGGTCGGGCATCTGTCCGATCGGCTGGCGGGCGGTCCGACTATCGCGTCCGGCTGGCCGCGCGGCGACCGGGCGCTGACGCTGGCCGAGAGGATCGAGATGCAGGAATTGCTGCGCGACGCGGGCTTCGACCCCCTCAAGATCGACGGCAAGGTCGGGCCCGACACGCTCGATGCGATCCAGCGGTGGCAGGCGTCGGAGGGCCTGGTCCCCGACGGCTATGTCGACCCGGACCTGCTGGACCGCCTGCGCGATTAGAGGCTTTCGCGTTCCGCCAGATCCTTCTCGTCGCCCATGGCGGCGAGCTTCAGTTCCTTCGTCAGGCGCAGCGTCGGCTTCAGGGCGAACATCCCCGACCCCACGATGAAGAACCACGTCGCCACGCCCTGCCAGCTGTCGTAGAGAAACAGGATCGAGCCGATCAGGAACGTCGCCGCCGCGCCGAAATCCACCAGCGTGTAGATCAACTCGAACGTGGCCTGCACCCTGCGCTTGGCGGCCGTGCCCGTGTTGCCATGCCCGTCGAACAGCATCAGCCGGCGTGCCGCATCGGCATCTGCAGGGCGCCGAAACCATAATGACGCAGCCAACGCAGATCGCTGTCGAAGAAGGCGCGCAGGTCGGGAATGCCGTATTTCAGCATCGCGATCCGGTCGATGCCCATGCCGAAAGCGAAGCCCTGCCATCGGTCCGGGTCGATCCCGCCAGCGGCCAGCACCTTGGGATGCATCATGCCGGAGCCGAGGATTTCGAGCCAGTCGTCGCCCTGACCCAGCTTCAGCGTGCCGCCTTCCCAGGAACAGCGGATGTCCACCTCGGCCGAGGGTTCGGTGAAGGGAAAATGCGAGGCTCGGAAGCGCAGTTCGATACCGTCGACCTCGAAGAAGGCGCGGCAGAACTCCTCGAGGCACCATTTCAGGTTCGCCATGGAGATGTCGCGGTCGATGGCCATGCCCTCGACCTGGTGGAACATGGGCGTATGCGTCTGGTCGTAGTCCGCGCGATAGACCCGGCCCGGACAGATGACGCGCACAGGCGCGCCGACCGCCTCCATCGTGCGGATCTGCACGGGGCTGGTATGGGTCCGCAGGACGTTGGGCGGCCGGTCGTCGCCTTCCGCCCGCGCCATGTAGAACGTGTCCATTTCGGCCCGCGCCGGGTGATGGCCGGGAATGTTGAGCGCGTCGAAGTTGTACCAGTCGGTCTCGACCTGCGGGCCTTCGGCCACGCCGAAGCCCATGTCGGCGAAGATGGCCGTCACCTCCTCCGTCACCTGGCTAACGGGGTGGATCGTCCCGCTGCGCCGGGCCCGGACCGGCAGGGTCACGTCCAGCCATTCGTCGCGCAGCCGCTCGTCCAGGGCTGCGTCCTCCAGCCCGGCCTTGCGGGCGGCGATGGCAGAGTTGATCTCGTCCTTCAGGGCGTTGAGGGAGGGGCCGACCTGCTGGCGCTCCTCCGGTGTCATGCGCCCCAACTCACGCATCTTCAGCGCGATCTCGCCCTTCTTGCCCACGGCCTCCAGCCGGACGGCCTCGAGCGTGGCTTCGTCGGGGGCGGCGGTGATGCGGCCCAGATACTTGTCGCGAAGATCGTCCATCGTCAGCCCCTGTCAGAACGCAGGCTGACTAGCCCGTCGCGCCCCGCCGCGCAACCGAGGCGGAGGGACGCGATGTTTCCGATCGACCGCCTTCCTCGAACGTCAGCATCCGGCGTGCCAGTTCCCGCCCAATGAGTGCCGCGCCGCGGGGGCTCGGGTGAACGAAGTCTCCGTCGTAGAGGCCGGCATCCCGCGGGTCGATCACCTCGCCCGCATCGAAGAACAGGACACCGGGTCGCTCGGCGGCCAGTCGCGTCATGCGCGCATTGATCGTGTCGAAAGCCCCCTGACAGGGCGCGAAGGCGCCCGGCTGACCCTCGACCCCGTCGTAGTAGCCGACGAAGGCCACCTTCGCGCCGGTCGTGCGGATGTGGCCGATCAGCCTTGGGACGTCTCCCGTCAACTCCGCGTCGATCAGGCCGGACAGGACGTCGTCCTCCGCAGGGGTCAGGCAGGTATCGCGCAGGTCGTTCCCGCCTCCGGTCAGGATCACCCAGTCCCAGTCACCACCTCGGAACTGCCGCGTTATGTCAAAGCCGAGCACCCCGGCCAGTCCACTCGCATTCGTCAGTCGGGCCAGCGACTGCGACCGGTCGACGACCGGACGGCCCAGCGTGGACTCGACCGCCTCCGGAATGCCGTGGTCGCCGTTCCAGGCCATCACGCTGTCGCCGATGGCCAGCACGGCGTCGCCCGGTGGCGGGGCGGCCGTGGCGCAGGCAGACAGGATCAGGGACAGGATCGACAGGATGCGCATGGGGCCTCGGTTGAAGTTTCGGTCGGAATGGAACGGTCCGGCCCCGTCGCAGGTTTCATCGGGCTGCGACCGGCAAGGGCGCGATGCCGACTTGCGACGGGACGCGATCTTCAGTCTAACACAGGGGCGCGGCGGACACCGGGCCGAGGGAGTACCGGATGAACGACGGGCGAAACGATGCGGACGATCCGTCCGACGCCGAAACGGCGAAGGCGGAGCAGGAAGCGGCCCGAGCGGCGAAGCGCGAGGAAGCCGAGACCCGCGCCAAGGTGCGGGAGCGGGAGACGCGGGAGAAGACGCCGACGCGGACCGAGAAGTCCCTGACCCGCGAGGAACGCAACGCCGTCTCCGAGCACGGCAAGCTGTCGGCGCTGACCGTCTATTCGATCATCCTGCGCGAGGGCGAGGAGGAGTTGAGCCGCCCCAAGACGTCCCTCTGGTGGTCGGGCGTGGCGGCGGGCATCGGCATCTCCACCTCCGTGCTTGTCGAGGGCGTCATCCGCGCCAACCTCGGGTCGGACCACATCTATATCAACCTGATCGAGAGCCTGGGATACACCTTCGGGTTCGTCCTCGTCATCATGTGCCGGCTTCAGCTGTTCACCGAAAACACGATCACGGTCGTCCTGCCGCTGCTGGCCGAGCCGACGCGGAAGCGGTTCCTGCATATCGCGCGCCTCTGGGCCATCGTGTTCGCCGCCAACATGATCGGCACCTTCGTGACCGCCGCGCTGGCGGTGCACGGCGGCATCCTGGCCGACGAGGTCCTGATCGCCGTCCTGGAGATCTCGCGCCACGTCGCCCATTTCTCGCCCTTCAAGTCCCTGCTGCTCGGCATCCCCTCGGGGTTCTTCATCGCGGCGCTCGTCTGGATGCTGCCGTCGTCGAAGGGATCCGAAGTCCTGATCATCATCATGTTCACCTGGCTCATCGCGGCAGGTGGCTTCACCCACGTCGTCGCCGGATCGAACGAGATCTTCACCCTGGTCTTCAACGGCGAACTGGGGATCGTGGGGGCCTTCGGCTATCATATCCTGCCTGTCCTGATCGGAAACGTTCTCGGCGGCACGGGCCTCTTCGCCATGCTGGCCTATGGGCAGATCCACGACGAAATGTGACGCCGGCCTTCGTCGGACAAGAAAAAGGGGCGCCCCGCAAGGCGCCCCCGTTCGTTTCCGGATCGCCCCCCGGTCAGGCGGCGGCGCGCGCCTGCTCGACGACGGCGGCGAAGGCCTCCGGCTCATGCACGGCCAGATCGGCGAGAACCTTGCGGTCCACCTCGATCCCGGCCTTGCCCAGCGCGTTGATGAAGCGCGAATAGGTCATCTCCGAATCGATCGACCGGACGGCCGCGTTGATCCGCTGGATCCACAGCGCGCGGAAGTTGCGCTTGCGGTTCTTGCGGTCGCGGGTCGCATACTGGTTCGCCTTGTCGACGGCCTGCGTCGCGGTGCGGAAGGTGGTCGACCGGCGGCCGTAATAGCCCTTGGCGGCCTGGATGACTTTCTTGTGGCGGGCGTGGGTGACCTTGCCCGAAGTTACGCGGCTCATGTCAGGTCCTCCTCAGCGATCGTACGGCATATAGCCCTTGACGATCTTCGCGTCAGGGGCCGACAGGGTAGTGGTGCCGCGGGCATCGCGGATGAACTTGGTGCTGCGCTTGATCATGCCGTGGCGCTTGCCGGCCTGACCCGCAAGAACCTTGCCCGTCGCCGTCATCTTGAAGCGCTTCTTGGCGCTCGACTTCGTCTTCATCTTGGGCATTTCGGTCTCCTTCTTCGTCGTCCGCCTCGGCATCCCAATCGCCGGGCGGACGGGTATTCAGAGGGACCCCCTAGCCGCCTCCGCCGCCCTTGGCAAGGTGCGTGCGGGCCGCCGCCGCCCGGGTCCGGGTTTCCGTCGTGCGATCGGCCTTACACGGGGCGCGGCGTATCCTCACAGACTGCCGGCGGCCCTTCCTTCACAACGATCACGAAACTCAGGGACCGGCACGTCATTCTGGGGATGAGCCATGTCATTGCGATCCACCGCGCGGTCCAAGGCATCGCGAACCCGTCGGTCGAACGGCTGGAAAAGGTCGCGCTTCAACGTCCCAGGCACGGGCCGGTTGCGGGCTGACCGGCTGCGGACGCTTGCGGCGGACGTGATCTGCCTTTCGCTCGCGGGCAATGACCACAACGTGCTCGGGCTGTTCGAACACTCCGCCCCGTTCACCCTGGGCGACCTGCCGGACGATGGCTTGGACCGGGTCCGCATTCCCGATTGCGTCATGCGGTCGCAGCTCGAACACCGCATGCGGCCCGTCGTCGAGAGAACAAGGCCGGTTCACCGGATCGTCGCGGACCGCCAGATCGTCCATATCTGCCCGCCGCCGCCCGACCCCGATGCCGCCCACATGGAGGCCGATCCCAAACTGTTCGGGGACATCGTGCATCGCGGGGTGGCGCCCGATCCGCTCCGTCTCCGGCTCTACCGGCTGCAATGTGCAATCGCCCGGCGGTTGGCTGGCAAGTCGGGCGCTACGTTCCTTCCGCCCCCCGGCCAGGGCTGCAACGACGCGGGGTTCCTGGCCCGCGACTGCCGGAACGACGATCCGACCCATGCGAACGCCCGTTACGGCCGGCTGGTGACCGACCAACTCGCCGATCTGGAATGGCACATGCAATGACGGCCCATCCTTATGTCGACCTGCCCGACCGGCAGTTCTGGAAACGCGATCCGGGTCTGCGCGACCCCGCGACCTTCGACCCCGTGTAACCCATGCCGTTCCGCATCATGCGCAAGGACCGCATCGTGACTGCCGGAAGCTGCTTCGCCCGGCATCTGGCCCGCATCCTGTCGGCCGCTGGCTTCAGTTACCACACCACGGAACGCGCCCATCCCCTGATCCACCCGGATGTGGCCGCCGCCCACAACTACGGCCCGTTCTCGGCGCGCTACGGCAACGTCTATACCGCGCGGCAACTGCTGCAACTGATGCAGCGGGCCTACGGGCTGTTCACGCCCCTGGCGGAGGCTTGGCCCAGCCCCGACAAGGCACCTTCGTCGACCCCCTCCGCCCGAACATCCAGCCCGGCGGCTTCGCGTCCCCGGCGGAAGTCGCGCTCGACATAACACAGCACCTCGCGGCGGTGCGGCAGGCGATCGAGACGATGGACGTCTTCGTCTTCACGCTGGGCCCGACCGAATGCTGGACCGATCCGGTCGACGGGGCGGTCTGGCCGCGTGCACCGGGCGTATCGGGCGGGGTCGACGCGCCCGGCTGGGCCGTCTTTCGCAACTTCGACGAGGTCGAGACGACCGCGGACCTGCTCGCCGCCCTCCGCTTGATCCGGGAGCGGAACCCGCAGGTGCGGATCCTTCTGACGGTCTCGCCCGTCCCGCGCAGTTCCACGTTCGAAGATCGGCACGTCGCCGTCTTGACCGCCTGGTTCAAGGCCGTCCTTCGGATCGCGGCCGAACGCGCGGTATCCGAACTGCCCGACTGCGCCTATTTTCGATTCCACGAGATCATCACCGCGCCGCACACCCGGGTCGCCTGCTTCGACCCAGACGAGCGGGGGGTTCTTCCGGCCGGGGTCGCCCATGTCATGCGACTGTTCTTTCATCATCTGGCCGGCGCGGAATGGACTGCCCCCGACGTCATGCAAGACGCTGGCGGAGCGGAGGGCGCCGCTCCCGTGCGGGCTCTCTCCGGCTACCGTCGCACGACCGCCCGGCCCACCGCCCAGACGGATGCCCACACGAAGGACGTGGATCGCCGCATCCAGATCATCTGCGACGAGGAAAGGATCGACTGAACGGGCCGCCGGGTGCGACGCCCGGCGGCCCGTTCAGTCGGCCTCGGCGCCGAAGATGCGCCGTTCGTCGCAGGGGGCGATGCGCAGGATGTTCGTCGATCCGGGAACGTTGAAGGGGATGCCCGCCATGACGACCACCTGATCCTCCGGCGTCACGAATTCGGACGCCTTGGCCGCCCGCACGGCCGAGACGACGGCATATTTGAACCGTTCGACCGGCTCGCTCTGCACGCTGTGGCAGCCCCAAGACAGGACCATGCGCCGGGCCGTCTCGCGGATGGGCGTCAGCGCGATGATCGGCACGCGGGGCCGCTCGCGGCTGATCTTGAGCGCGGTGGACCCGGAGTGCGAGAAGCAGCAGATCGCCTTGATGTCGGTCGTATCCGCGATCTCGCGGGCGGCGGCGACGATGGCATCGGCGGTGGAGGACAGGATGGCGGTGCGGCTCGCCTCGATGATCTCGCGGTAGGTCGCGTCCGATTCGACCTCGATGGCGACGTTGTCCATCGTCCGCACCGCCTGCACCGGATAGCTGCCCGCGGCCGATTCCGCCGACAGCATGATGGCGTCCGTGCCTTCGTAGATGGCGGTGGCCACGTCCGACACCTCGGCGCGCGTGGGCATGGGGCTGTCGATCATGCTCTCCAGCATCTGCGTTGCCACGATGACCGGCTTCGCGGCCGCCCGGCACCTGCGGATCAGGCGCTTCTGGATCGGCGGAACGGCCTCGACGGGGCATTCCACGCCCAAATCGCCACGCGCGACCATGATGCCGTCGGACGCCTCCAGGATGCTGTCGAACGCCTCCACCGCGGCGGGCTTCTCGATCTTGGACAATACGGCGGCGCGACCGCGGACCAGGCCTCGCGCCTCGTTCACGTCATCGGCGCGCTGAACGAAGGACAGCGCCAGCCAGTCGACGCCCAGCTCGCAGACGAACTCCAGATCCTTGCGATCCTTGTCGGACAAGGCCGCCAGCGGCAGCACCACGTCGGGCACGTTCACGCCCTTGCGGTTCGAGATGGTGCCGCCCGTCACCACGGTGCAGTCGGCGAAATCCGCCCCGCATTCATCGACGGTCAGCCGCAGCTTTCCATCATTGACCAGCAGGGTGCCGCCCGGCTTCAACGCGGCGAAGATTTCCTTGTGCGGCAGCTGAACCCGCGTCGCATCGCCCGGCGCATCGTCGAGGTCGAAGCGGAACTTCTGCCCTTCCGCGATCTCGACCGAATCCTCGGCGAAGACACCGCAGCGAAGTTTGGGCCCCTGGAGGTCGGCCAGGATGCAGATCGGCCGACCGGTGTCGCGCTCGATGTCACGAATGATGTTGTGGCGCGACCGAATGTCGTCGTGATCGCCGTGCGACATGTTGAGGCGGAACACGTCGGCGCCCGCCTCGAACAGCGCGCGGATCGTGTCATAGTCGCTCGACGCCGGGCCGAGCGTGGCGACGATCTTGACGTTGCGGTGGCGTCTCATCGGCTGTGTTCCTTCGTCTTTGATGTTAGCGTTCACATCTCTGCCCCGGTGGCCGTCTTTTCGCAACACCGGGCGGCGCCACGGGGGTCATTCTTGACGCCCGGGACTGCCAGCCTCATCTGCAAGGGCAAGCGCAGCGACACCGGAGGATATGCCGTGACCGAGATCGACGACCAGACCCGAACCGAAATCGAGGCCGCCGCCTTCCGCCGCCTGCGCAAGCACCTGCTGGAAGACCGCCCCGACGCGCAGAACATCGACCTGATGAACCTTGCCGGCTTCTGCCGCAACTGCCTGTCGCGCTGGTACGGCGAGGCGGCCGCGGAGCAAGGCATCGACATGTCCAAGGACGACGCGCGCGAGGCCTTCTATGGCATGCCCTACGATCAATGGAAGACGTGCCACCAGACCGAGGCCACGCCCGAACAGCAGGCCGCCTTCACCCGCAGCTTCGCCGAGAACGTGGGCAAGGAGTAAGCGGGCGCTTTGATCCGGCGGCCGCCGGTCCTATCTTCCGACCAAAGGAGAAACCGCAGATGATCCGCCTCGCCCTCGCCTTCGCGCTCACCCTCGGCCTGCCCGCGGCGGCGCAGGGTGTCTTCATCTCGCCGCCGGATTCGGTGATGAACCCTCCGGGCCTGTCGGGTGATCTTTCCGGCAAGCGGCTTCGGGTCGCGCATGAGTTGCGGCTGATGGGGTTCGGCAACGTCGACATCGCCGGCATGTCCAACCGGAAGGTCGCGCTTCTGGACAACGCGATCCATTCGGGGCGGCCAAACGGCGAGAGGCTCATGCGCGTGCGCTCGATCCTCAGCGGGGGCGGGCTGCTGCAGCGCGGGCTCGACCGGCTGTCGCGGCCCTGAGCGAGAGGTTCCGTCATGCGTCTCGCCCTGATCTTCGCACTGGCCCTGTCGGCCGCGGCCCCCGTCATGGCCGAACCGAACGCCCAGCTCGTCGCCTCCGTCCAGCAGCGGCTCGATATCCTGGGGTTCGCCGATGTGGACGCTCGCACGCTGACCACTCGCCAGATCGCGGCCCTGCACCTCGAACTGCAGGGGAACGCGATGGATTTCGGCGGCTTCAACCGAATGAACACGCGCCAGCGCGTCAAGATCATCCTGGGCTGGGACTGACCGGTCAGATCGCCGCCTTGCGGCTTTCCTCCAGATAAATCTCGCGCAGCCGCCTGGCCACGGGGCCCGGCTGGCCGTCACCCACGGGCCGCCCGTCGATCTCGACCACCGGCATGACGAAGGCCGAGGCCGAGGTCACGAACGCCTCCTCCGCAGACCGGGCCTCCTCGACAGTGAAGGGGCGCTCCTCGACCTTCATCTGCGCTTCCCGCGCGAAGGCCAGCACCGCCCGGCGCGTGATCCCGTGCAGGATCTCCTCGCCCAGCTGCCGCGTGACGATGGTGCCGTTCCGTACGATATAGGCGTTGTTGGACGTACCTTCGGTGACATGCCCATCCTCGACCAGCCAGGCGTCGTCGGCGCCCTGCCGCTTCGCCTCCGTCTTCGCCATGCTGGGATAGAGAAGCTGAACCGTCTTGATGTCGCGCCGTCCCCACCGCCGGTCCGGCAGGGTGACGACCTTCAACCCCGTCCGCGCCGCGGGACTGTCGGCCAGACCGGGCTTCGCCTGCGTGAACAGCACGATGGTCGGCTGCGCATCCTCGGGGAACAGGAAGTCGCGGTCCACCGCGCCGCGCGTCACCTGCAGATAGACCAGCCCGTCGGTGATGTCGTTCCGGGTCACCATCTCGCGGTGGATGGACAAGATCTCCTCCTCCGTCACCGGCATGTCCATGTCCAGCTCCGCCAGCGACCGGGCCAGACGCGCGGCGTGACCGGGAAAGTCGATCAGCTTGCCGTCCAGAACGCTCGTCACCTCATAGACGGCATCGGCGAACAGGAACCCGCGGTCGAAGACCGACACCCGGGCCTGATCCTCGGGGAAATACTCGCCGTTGACGTGGACGATGCGCATGGGGTCCCTCCTGCGGTTGACCGCACCGTCTTGAAACCGCGCCTTCGCGCGGTCAAGTCCGTCAGCCCGGCGGCAGGATCGCCGAGGGTCGCCCCTCCGGCTGTTCGTAATCGACCGGAGCGTCCGTCCGCGCATCGGTACCGCGCTTGATGTCGTAGCGCATGACCTCGCCCAAAGGCTCGCCCGCGACGATCAGGACCGACCGCAGCAGACGCGCGCCGTCGTGGATCTCGACCAGGCCGCGCAGCTTGGGCGCGACCGACAGCGCCACCTCGAACCCGTGTTCGTCATAGGCGCTGATAGGATACCAGGCGTCGCCCACCTGGACCCGCAGCCGGCCGCCGGTCTTGCGACGATCGCGGTCCCGGGCCTTTTGCAGACCCTCCCGAACGTCCTCCGGCAGGGGGAAGGGATCGGCGGGGAAGTCGGGCGTGGCCATCGGGCATCCTCCACGGAACGGTCATGTTCACGGTCCAGAGTGCCCGCTCCGCTTGAAGAGTCAACAAAAGCGTCCGCGCGCTTACCCCGCGTCGCGCACGCGGGGGCGCAGCACATGCGGCACAGCCGGATCATAGAGCGCCGAGTCGCGAAAATCGGCCACGTCGCCCAGCGCGGGCCCCACGAGGATCAGCGCCGTGCGCGTGATCTTTTCGGCGCGCACCCGCGCGTGAATATCCGACAGGGAGCCCCGCAACAGCGTCTCGTCCGGCCAGCCGACCCGGTAGGCCACGACCACGGGGCAATCGGCGCCGTAATGCGGCGTCAGCACCCGCTCGATCTCGCGCAGGGCGCGGATGCCCAGGTGGATGGCCAGCGTGGCGCCGGTGCGGGCGAAGTTCTCCAGCGTCTCGCGCGCAGGCATGGAGGTCGATTTCATGCTGACCCGCGTCAGGACGATGGACTGGGCGATCTCGGGGATGGTCAGCTCCTGCCCCAGGGCCGCCGCCGCCGCCGCATAGGCGGGCACCCCGGGGGTGATGTCATAGGCGATCCCGTCCCGCCGAAGCAGGCGGATCTGTTCGGCGATGGCGCCGTAAAGGCTCGGGTCGCCGGAATGGACACGGGCCACGTCCTGCCCCGCGGCATGGGCCGCCAGGATCTCGGCGTGCGTCTCCTCGAGTGTCATCGGCGCGGTGTCCACGACGCGCGCACCGGGCGGCGCCTCGGCCACGACGGCGGCGGGCACCAGCGACCCGGCGAACAGGCAGACGGGGCAGGCGCGGATCAGCCGCTGCGCCTTCAGCGTCAGAAGCTCCGGGTCCCCGGGCCCCGCGCCGATGAAATGCACGGTCATGTCGCCGCCCCCCGCGCCAGATCGCCGCCCGCCATCTTCCGCGCATAGCCGCGTGGTGTATACATCCGCGGCCCGTCCCCCGTGCGCGTCAGCCGCGTCTGCGACGACCCGACCAGAACGACGGTCAGCATGTCCACCTCCTCGACCCGCAGGTCGGCCAGACGGCGGTGGCGCAGGCTCTCCTCCGGACGCCCCAGCGATGAGGCGAGCAGGACAGGCGTATCGGCAGGCCGATGCTCCAGCAGGATATCCCGTGCCAAGGCCAGCAGGGTGCGGCGGCGCTTCGACACCGGGTTGTAGAAGGCGATGACGAAATCGCCCCGGGCAGCGGCGTGCAGGCGGGCGACGATATCCTCGCGCGGGGTCAGCAGGTCCGACAGCGAGATGGCGCAGAAGTCATGGCCCAGCGGCGCGCCGGCCCGTGCTGCAGCGGCCTGCAACGCGCTGACGCCGGGGGTGCAGACGATCTCGACCCGCCGCGCAGCGGGCGTCAGGGCATCGGTGGCGGCCGGATCGCGGTCCATCAGTTCGAAGACCAGCGCACCCATGGCATAGATCCCCGCATCGCCCGAGCAGACCAGCGCGACATTGCGTCCCTCGCCCGCCTGCTCCAGCGCATGACGGCAGCGCGCCTCCTCGCCCCCGAGCGGGAAATCGGCGCGCGGCTTGCCGGCCGCCAGGGGGCCCAGCAGATCGATGTAGAGCGAATACCCCACCAGTTCCTCCGCTTCCGCGATCAGGCGGCTGGCTTCGGGCGTGCGCCAGGCGGATTGGCCGGGGCCGATGGACACGATGCTGACCCGTCCCCGCGCGCGTCCGGGCAGCGTCGCGACGGGATGCGGCGACAAGGCCAGCGCGGCGGTCGCCATCGCGGACTTGCGCTTCGGGTGGGTCAGGTGGGCCTCGTCGCCCGCCCCCAGCAGTGCGGCGTTCTCCGCCACGCCATGCGATCCGATCTCGGCGAAGACGACGTCCGACGGCGTACGCGTGCGGGGGGTCGCAGCCTCCAGCTCCTCGGCGTTGAAGTAACGGACCGGAACGCCCAGATGCGCCGACAGGGCCAGAACCGCGCCCTCATCCGCCTTGATGTCTGCAGTGAAGATACCGGCGATGGCTGCGGGCGCCACGTCGGCATCGGCCAGCAGGCCATCCACCAGCGCGATCAGTTCCTCCGGCGGGCAGTCCCGCGACGCGCCCACGCCCAGCGCGGCCCGCTGCGGATGGAACAGCAGGTCGGGTACGGTCTCATCCGCACGGGGCGGGCGCAGCGTGCAGGCGATGGTGACCGCAGCGCCTTGCGGCAGGTCGTGAAGCCACTGCGCCTCCGCCGCCGCTTCCCCGGTCAGTCGCGCGCCTCCGCCGGACAGAAGGGCCGCCATCGCCCCCTTGGCCGCGCCGGGGTTCGCCAGGACCCAGCCTTCGGGCGGCTCGTCCAGTGCGACGCCCAGCGCCACGTCCCCCGCCGTCGTCACCGCCGCCGTGCCGCCGAGCGCATCCGCGATGGTGCGCGCCAGACGGTTCGCGCCGCGATGCCCGCCCAGCAACGGCACCACCACGCGCCCGTCGTCCGACACTGCGATGACCGGCGGCTCGGCCGTCTTGTCGGCCAGAAGCGGCGCGACCGCACGGATCAGGATGCCCGCCGCGCAGACGCCGATGACGGAATGGCCCGCCGCGAACAGGTCGCGCACATGGACCAGCGCGTCGGGAAAGGTGACGGAGGCCGCCGTCCGCCCCGCGCGCCCATGCAGCGGACAGTCGAGCGCCACGGCGATCCGCCGGGCGACGTCCTCGCCAGCGGCGTTCAGGCACAGGACGACGGGGTTCAAAGCCACGGATCGGCCCCTTTCGCGATCAGGATCATGGAGAAATAGGGCGCGTCATCGGGTGCGTCGGCCAGCGACAGCACGCGCTCGGCTCCCAGCGTCGCGCGTTCGATATAGGTCGCGGCCTCGAGCAACCCTTCGGCGGCCAGCAACGCTCGCAGGCGGGGCAGATGACGGCCGACCTTCATCACGGCCAGCGTATCGGCACGGCCCAGATGATCGCGCAGCGCCGCGTCGGACAGGGGGCCGGGCAGTACCGTCATCACCTCGTTGCGCGCCACGAGAGGCATCGCCGCCCGCGCGGCGCAGGCGGTGAGGGAGGTGACGCCCGGCACCACCTCGACCGCGAACCGGCTGCGAAGGCGCGCGAACAGATACATGAAGCTGCCGTAGAAGAACGGGTCCCCCTCGCACAGGCAGACGACGTCGCAGCCCCGTTCCAGACATTCGGCGATGCGGCGGGCGCCTGCGTCATAGGCCGCCTGCGCCGGCGCGCGGTCGGGCGACATGGGCAGTTCGATCCGCAGCTCCTCCACGCCCACGGGGATCAGGTCGGCGGCGATGGCGCGCGCCAGGCTGTCGCCCCCGGCCAGCGCCGGATAGGCCACGACTTCCGCCCCCTCGATCAGGCGGGCAGCGCGGCGGGTCATCAGGTCGGGGTCGCCGGGGCCCAGCCCGACGCCGTAGAGCGTGCCGGTCATCGCTTGACCAGCGACCATTGCGTCACCGTCATCGACGGCCGCCAGCCGCGATAGCGTCCCACCGCCTCGGCCCGGTCCACCGACAGGCGCACGAGGTCGCCGCCGTGCCGGGCATGAAGCTCGGCCAGGATCGTCTCGGACTCCAGCGTCACCGCATTGGCCACCAGCCGCCCCAGCGGCTTGAGCGCCGCGAAGGCCGCGTCGAACACCGCCGCCGAAAGGCCGCCGCCGATGAACACCGCGTCGGGCGCGGGCAGGCCGTCCAGCGCCTGCGGCACCTCGCCGTCGCGCAGGTCGAAGCGCGGGGTGCCCAGCGCCAGCGCGTTCTCGGCGGCCATGGCGCGGCGGTCTGCGCGCGGCTCGATCCCGATGGCGCGGGCCGACCGGGCGGCGCGCATCCACTCGATCGCCACCGACCCGCTGCCGGTGCCGATGTCCCATAGAAGCGCGCCGCGCATCGGCATCAGCTTGGCCAGCGTCGCCGCCCGGACCTCGCGCTTGGTCATGGTGCCGTCGCTGCGGAACAGCGCATCGCTCAGCCCCGGCACGCGTGGCAGCAGCGCCGCGTCGGCTGCGGCGACGCAGTGGACGGCGAGGGTGTTGAAGGCAGGCACCTCATGGTTCCAGCCATCCGCCCGCCCCTCGAACCGCTTCTCCTCCGCCCCGCCCATGTTCGCCAGAACGGTCATCGACGACTGACCGAAGCCCCGCTCCGCCAGGAACCGCGCGATCCGCGCGGGGGTCTCGGCCCCGGTCGTCAGGATCAGAAGGCGGGCGTCGGGCTGGATGAAGGCGATCATCTGCTCGACCGGACGACCGTGCACGGTCAGCGTCTCGACGTCGGCCATCGACCAGCCCATGCGCGCGGCGGCAAGCTGAAAGGCCGAAAGCTGCGGGTGATAGACGATCTGATCGGGCGGGATCGCGCGGCCGATGCGGGCGCCGACGCTGAACCAGAGCGGATCGCCCGTGGCCAGAACGACGACCCGCTGGCCGCGAAAGGCGTTCAACTGGTCCACCAGCGCATCGAAGGGGCTGGGCCAGGCGACCCGGCGGGCGGCGATGCTGTCGGACAGGTTGTGATGGCGGTCGCCGCCCACGATGATCTCCGCGGCCTCGACCACGGAACGGGTGGCGGGGGTCAACCCGGCCAGACCGTCCTCGCCGATGCCGACGATGTGCAGCCAGGGCGCCGCCCCGGTCATGCGCGCCCCCCGGTCCGCGTCATTGCAACCCCCCGCCGGCCAGCAGGCCCAGCGCGTTGACGGCGGCGCTGGCCATTGCGCTGCCCCCCTTGCGCCCGCGCAGGGTCAGGAACGGCGCGCCGCGCGGATTGGCGGCAAGCTCGGCCTTGGACTCGGCGGCCCCGACGAAACCCACGGGAAAGGCCAGGATGGCGGCCGGCCGCGGCGCGCCCTCGTCCAGCCGCTCCAGCAGGCGAAACAAAGCGGTGGGCGCGTTGCCGATGGCGATGACGGCGCCCTCCGTCTCCCACAGGTCCACAGCCGCGGCGGACCGGGTGGTGCCCAGATCGGCGGCCAGCCCGGCGACGCGCTCGTCGTTCAGCGTGCAGCGGACGTCGGTGCCCGGCAGCAGGCGGCGGGTGATGCCCGCGGCGACCATCTCGCAGTCGGCATAGACGGGCGCGCCCGCGCGAAGGGCGGCGATGCCCCGCTCCGCCACGTCGTCGGAATGGTCCAGACGGTCGGCGATCTCGGTCATGCCGCAGGCGTGAATCACCCGCACCGCCAATTCGGCCACGTCGGACGGAAAGCGCGCCAGCGAGGCCTCGCGCCGGACGGTGGCGAAGCTGGCCGCATAGATCGCGGCCGGGTCCTTCTCATAGGGCCGCACCTAGCGGCCGCCCCGGGTCCGGGCGCGGATCATGCCTTGGCCTTGCGCGCCGATTCCGGCCCGTGGGGGTGATCGGCGTGGGGATAGGGCGCGTGGACGTGATCATGGTGATGGCCGTGTTCGTGGTGATGATCGTCGTCCGGATGGTCATGGTGATGATGGTGATGCGCCGCGTCCTGCGCCTCGAGCCGGCAGAGACCCGTGCAGAAGGTGTCGCAAAGCGCGCAGTCCTCGACGTTCGATCCGGGGGCGGAGGCACCCTGCCCCTCGACATGGTGGTGATGCGATTCCTGCACGGCGCCGACCTCGGCCTCGAACCCCAGGACCTGCGTGCGGTACTTGCACATGGCGCAATTGGGCGGCGGGATCTCGCCCAGTTGCTCCGTCACGCGCTCAGCGAAGGTTTCCAGCACCTTCGGATGGTCGTTCAGATATCCGGCCTTGACGAAGGACGTCCCCGGATTGGCGGCGGCCACCCGGTCGGTGAAGCCGTAGATCCGGTCGATCAGGATGCCCGAGAACAGGAAATAGGGGAACACGACGATGCGCTTGTATCCCAGCCGCGCCGCGTGTTCGAGACAGGGTTCCACCAGCGGGAAGGTCACGCCGGAATAGCCGACCTCCAGCCATCCGGTCCCCAACCCTTCGTGCAGCATCCGCGCGACCTTGGCCACGTTGCCGTTCGCGTCGGGGTCGGAGGCGCCGCGCCCGATGACGACGAGACAGGTGTCGTGCCGGTCGACGGGGCCCTGTTCGGCATCGGCGCGGGCCAGCGCCTCCTCGATCCGGTGGCCGGCGGCGGCGATCATCTTGGGGTCCACGCCCAGCTCGCGGCCATAGCTGACCTCGATGCCGTGCTTCGCGGCATAGGTATTCAGCACCGTGGGAATGTCGTTCTTGGCATGCATCGCCGCGAACAGCATTCCCGGCACGGCGAGGATACGGTCGCAGCCCCCTTCACGCAGCCGGTCGAGGCCGTCGCGGATCACCGGGTTGGCGAACTCCAGATAGCCGTAGTCCACCATCCAGTCGGGCGGCAGATAGGCGGGCAGCTTTTCCGCCAGCACCGCGAATTCATCGACCGCCGATTGCGAGCGGCTGCCGTGGCCGCAGATCATCACCCCGATACGGGGGCCGGTGGTCATGCCTCCTGCTCCTCGGGGTCGGCTGCGTCCTCCTCCGGCTCCTCGTCCCGGCGTGGGCGCTTGATCCAGCCCAGCACGGCAGCGCCGGCCACGACGCCAAGGCCGATGGCAAGGCCCCAGTGGTCGTGGCCGCCCAGATGGTCGAGATGACCGACATGGGCCGAAGCGGGAGAGGCGATCAGGAACAGGGGCAGGAAGCGCATGGGTCGCGGGCCTTTCGCAAGGAAAGCCCCCGGAAGCCGGGCGGAGACGATGCCGGTCGCGCCCCCGGTGCGGGTCGACGTGTCGCGGCCACCTGTCCGGCCCCTTGGGGGGCGTCGTCCCCCCAGCCGTAGCGGGGGCGGCCCCCGGACGCAACGCGAATCCCGACCATGCGCGGTGCAGTGGCGTCAGCTGCCGACCCGCCCCACCGCCGGCAGCTTGAGCGCGGGGTGGACCAGGTCGAGCCCGAAGGTCTGGCCCAGCAGGTTGACCTCCACCCCCGTGCGCGGCCCGAGGGAAAAGCCGGCCAGCCCCCAGGCCGACAGGTGGATGTCGCCGCCCGCGTCACGCACCGCACCCAGCCCCGGCCCCAGCCAGTCCTTGCCCACCGCGTTGGGCGGCAGGGCGACGCCGATCTGCGGCACCTCGCGCAGGACATGGGCCAGGAAGCTGTTGGAGTTCGGGCCGGGCCAGATGACATAGCTTCCCTCACCGTTCCAGGGATAGGCGTCGATCGCCGCGCGCAGTCGGGGGATCAGGTCCGCCGCCCGCGCGCCCGTCACCGACCCCACGACGAAGGGATCGTTGGAATACCACCGGCCATCCGCCGCATAGGCATCCAGCCGCACCGGCCGGCCCCAGCCCACGACGTCGGCCCGCGTCCAGTCGCCGGCCCCTGCCGCCTTCCAGACCAGCCAGGAATGGACCGAGGCCGCACCTTTCAGGCCGCCCGTCCGCGCGGCAAGCACATGGATCGCGGCCTCAGGGGTCGCACTCGCGGCCGGCAGCACGCCCGACGGGCCCCAGTCGGCCGTGCGCCAGCCGTCGGGCCGGTCCTGCGCCACCCACCAGAGCGTCGCCCCGGCGACCGGCAGCAGGAAACAGACCGCAAAGGCCAGAACCAGCGCCCGCAGGGCGGCCTTCATCGCCTTAGCCCGCCGGGGCGAGCATCCGGCCCAGCGAACGCCCGCCGATCAGGTGCTGATGGAAATGCGGCACCTCCTGCACGGCGTTCCGGCCCGCGTTGCTGATGGCGCGATAGCCGTCGGCCACGATCCCCCGCTCGGCGCAGATGCGGGCGCAGGTGCGATGGAAATCCACGATCTCCGCGTCGGAGGCCTTGGCATGGAAGTCGTCGTAGGTGACGTATTTGCCCTTGGGGATCACCAGCACATGCACCGGCGCCTGCGGCGTGATGTCGTTGAAGGCCAGCGTGTGGTCCGTCTCGGCCACGGTATCGTTGGGGATCTCGCCGCGCAGGATGCGGGCGAAGATGTTGGTGTCGTCGTACTCGTGCGTCATGGGAAACCTCGTGATCAGTCGTCGAAGAGATAGGGCGTTTCCGCCAGGGCAAGCGCCGTCGGCGCGTCGCAGCCGAACACCAGCGCCATCACCGCCGCATTGGCCTCCGGGTCGGCCCCCTGCGAGATGCGGTGGATGCCCGGCAGGTCCGCCTCCCGGATGCGAAGCGTTTCGGAAGCGAAATCCTGCGCGACCGTGGGCATCAGGCGGTCGATGGTGGTCCGCGGCGTCTCTGCGCCGATCAGGCCGATGCGCGTGGCGTGCCCCTCCAGATAGGCTTCGTCATAGTCGCAGTCGATCACCAGCGTCTTCACGGTCGCCCGGTCGCCGTGGAAATCCTGCAGCAGGTCGAAGTTCGACGGGTCGATGCAGATCGCCATCCGATCGGACCCGATCTGGCGGAACAGCATTCGCAGCAGGGCGCGCAGGTGGCGGTGGCGCTTGCCCAGCGTTGATTCGATGCCGCCCATGTCCGGCAGGGGGGTGTCCTCCTCGTCGAACAGGTAGTCGACGGCGGGAATGACCTGATGGTCGCGCAGCGCCTGCGCCAGCCGCTTGGCGACGTGGTATTTCTTGCACACCAGCACCACCAGTTCCCGGTCGCGCCCCAGCGTGGCCGAGCGTTCCCAGAACCGCCGCGCGAACCTGCGCCCCTCCCGCCCGCGCTGCGTCAGGAAGGTGAAGAGCCGCCGCCCGTCGCCCGCGATCGGAAAACCGGTGCGCCCGGAGGTCCAGAGACTGTCGAGACGGTCCTTCAGCTCCATCGCCTCGGGCGAGATCTTGCGCGCGAAGAGGAAGTCCTGGCTGATGAGAAGGTCGTGATGGTCGTCATAGAACGTGGCCGGCATCCCGTAGTCGGTGAACATCAGGAAGGTGAGCGTGCGGGTGTCGATCTCCCGCCGCGGGACCAGATGGCGCACGAGGGTCTGGAAGAACGTCTCGTCCGGGATCCAGGTCGTCGAGAAGAAGCGGATCACGTCCCGACGCTCCCGGCAGAAGGCCAGGATGCTCTCGACCGTGGCGCGACGCAGGCACCACCACTGGGAGCCGATCATAACCTCGATGTCGGCCGGCACCGCGCGCGTCAGACCCAGCCTGCGCTGGATCGCGAGCGAGGTATAGAACAGCCCCTTCGCCGTGCGTTCGTTGAAGATATGGCGATAGATCAGCCGGTCCTCCTTCATGCCGGTCTTGATCCAGTCCGAGGTCATGAAGTCGAAGCTCTCGACATAATCCACGTCGCGCCCGTCGAGAAAGGCATGGGCATGATCGGCAGACTTGATCGGGCGGCAGTCGCCCGACAGCATGTAGAAATGCGTCGCGCGCGGGAAGGCGTCCACCGCCGCCTCGACCGTGTTCAGGGTCGCGCGGACCAGCGACCACTCGCCCCAGCCGCATTTGACCCGCCTGCGGGCCAGCACGACATTGGGGTTCGACGCGACGCCCCGCTCCAGCGTGGCGAAGGCCGCGGCGGGGGCGCTTGCATCGAAATGGATCGCCACGCAGTCGCCGGTGGCCGAAAGCCGCTCCGCCTGACGGACGATCGCCTCCGGGTCGCGGTGGCACAGAAGGATGAACGCGATCTTCGCCATGTCTGTCCTCCCTGCTTCCGGTCCCGGTCGATCCGCCATAGCGTCCGAATGGCGTTGAAGAAACCGGGCAATGCAGGTTTGATGCGCCGGATCGAGATTTGGAAGGAAATGCAGATGGGATTTCCGGGCACATGGATGACCGAGAGCGAGAGCGTCGTCTATCGCGTCGTGCCGAAATGCGCCTGTTCGTCCATCGGGCAGATCCTGTTCTATTCCGACCACGGACGGTTCTTCGACGGCGACATCCACGATTCGACCGAGGGCCTGCACAAATGGGCGCAGGAGGAGAGCCAGCCCCTGATCGAGGCCAATGCCCGC
Source organism: Jannaschia rubra (assembly GCF_001403735.1). GTDB lineage: Bacteria > Pseudomonadota > Alphaproteobacteria > Rhodobacterales > Rhodobacteraceae > Jannaschia > Jannaschia rubra. The sequence goes on along the minus strand of NZ_CXPG01000009.1, from coordinate 251,021 downwards.
GCCCATCGGTCCTATGCCTTCAGCTGCGTGCGCAACCCCTATACGCGCATCCTGTCGTCCTTCTTCGACAAGATCGCCGGCATCCAGCGCAACGGCAAGCGGTATCGCGGCAAGCTGGTGCCGATGCTGACGCAGAAATACGGGGTCGAGGTCGGCTCCCCCGAGGATGATTTCCAGTTCGACCAGATCGCCTCCTTCCGCCGTTTCGTGCTGTTCGCGCGCGACACGATCCGGTTCCGCCGCCCGATGGACCCCGACATCCACTGGTCGGCGATGGCGGGCCATGTGGGCACCTATGTCGCCAACGGCGGCCGATACGACCACATCCTGTTCACCGAGAAGTTCAACGAGGGGATGCAGGTCGTGCTCGACCATATCGAGACGCCGGTGAAGGTCGATCTGGCCAAGGTGCCTCGCTTCAACGAATCCGAAGGTCACGGCCCCAAGCGCCTGCACCCGGTCGAGGATTACTTCGACGACCTGACGATGCACCTGATCTGGGAAATCTATCACGACGATTTCAAGCTGTTCCGCTACGACTTCGAGAACCCCGCGAACAAGATGCCGCTGGGCGAGGTCGACCTGGACGAGGTTCACGCCAAGCTGTCGGACTGACGCGCCGACGCGCCCGCCCCTGACCCGGTCACGCGTATGGCGAAGGTCAACGGCCCGAAACGTTCCGTAATGCCACCACTTCCCGCCGGTCCGTCCCGCCGCAGGTGCGAGCGAAAGCGCCGGCGGCCGAAGTCGCGGACCCAGGTTCCGGTGTCGCCGTGATGGTGCATCGTCACCGTCCCCGGCTCGCCCCGTCCGGCGAAAACTCCACGACGGCACAGACCGGCCGCGTGCCGAGCGACGGCCCCCGGTCGATCCACGCGACGCCCGTCCACTGCCAATGGGCCAGCACGTCGTGCAGGTCCTGAACTGGACCCGGTAAATTGTCCATCGCAGGGCCGAGAGACTGGGCGAACAGCGGCGGCACCGGACGTCACCTCCCGGGCGATCAGCGCCCAGCCGCGCTGCACCGGCCCCTGCGCCTTCACACGGATGCGCATCCCGCCCCGGCCGGTCCCGAACCGCTCGAACCAGCCCGCAACCCGCCGCATCGGCCGCGCGAAGGGTGCCAGCGACCGCGCCGCGCCCGCCCGCACGGCCGACGATGTAGCCCAAAGGCCCAGATGCAGCACCGTAAGCTCCGGCCCCGCTCCAAACTCCCCCGACCGTGCGCGATAATGTGCTGGAAACAGGACCGGATCGGGCGCGCCGATGTGGCCTCAAGGCCGGCAGGCGATGGCCGCGCGGACGAGCGTATAAGGGTCGTCGCCATAGGCCTGGAACGGCTCGGCGGCGACGATGACGATGCCGGGGCGCGCGGCGGACAGACGCTGCGCCATGTCGCGCGCGGTGCGGTCCGGCACCACGTCGCCGCCGGGGAACCGCCACGCCACCAGGACCCGGACCCCTGGCATCCGCCGCAGCCCTGCGACGAGGCGCGATCCGAAGACGCCGGTTCCGCCGATGACGACACCGCGGACGGCCTCTCCGCAGCGGGTCACAGCATCGACGGCACGACCAGATCGGGCGGGCGGTGCCCGTCGGCGAAGGTCTGCATGTTGATCAGGACCTTCTCGCCCATCTCCAGCCGCGCCTCGCGCGTGGCCGACCCCATGTGCGGCAGCAGGACGACGTTGGGCAATTCGCGCAGGCGGGGATTCACGCCGCGCCCGCGCTCATAGACGTCGAGGCCGGCGCCCGCCAGCTCGCCCGCGCGCAGCATCCGCGTCAGGGCGTTCTCGTCGATGACCTCTCCGCGCGATGTGTTCACGATGACCGCCGTGGGCTTCATCAGCTTGAGCCGCCGGGCATTCAGCAGGTGGAAGGTCGACGGCGTATGCGGGCAGTTGACCGAGATCACATCCGCCGTCGTCACCATCGAATCCAGCCGCTCGTGGAACGTGGCCTCCAGCGGCCCCTCCAGCCCCTCGTGCAGGCGGCGGCGGTTGTGATAGTGGATGTCCATGCCGAAGACGCGCGCGCGGCGGGCCAGCGCCTGACCGATGCGGCCCATCCCCAGGATGCCCAGCGTCTTGCCGCCCAGTCGTGTGCCCAGCAACGCCTCCGGCGCCCAGCCTTCCCAGACGCCCTCCTGCATCTTGGCCATGCCCTCGGTCATGCGGCGCAGGACGGCCAGCATTAGCGCCATGCCCATGTCGGCGGTATCCTCGGTCAGGACGCCGGGCGTGTTCGACACCAGGATGCCCCGCTGCCGCGCCGTCGCCACGTCGATGTGATCGACCCCCGCGCCATAGTTCGCGATCAGCCGCAGCCTGTCCCCCGCCGCCCCCAGAAGCGGCGCGTCGATGACGTCGGTGATCGTCGGCACCAGGATGTCCGCCTCCTGCAAGGCCGCGATCAGGGCCTCGCGGTCCAGCGGCGCCCCCTCGGGCGCCGGATGCACGTCGAACAGTTCGGCCATCCGCTCCTCGACCGGGGCGGGAAGGCGTCGCGTGACGACAACACTCAGACGTTTCGTTGACACGGCAGCGCGCCCCCCTTTATCAGCACCGTCCCATGATGGCATCATGGTCCCCACGCGCAAGGGGCGGCAGACCCCGCCGGCATCCTCGGCCGGATCGAATGGGCAGAACGGGCAGTCTATGCGAAGAACGATCCTGATTGCGGCGCTGGTGGCGATCACCGGCCTTGCGGCGTGGGCGGATGATCGGGGGCCGGTCACCGGCCTGCCGCTGCCACGATACGTGTCGATGAAGGCGGCCGAAGGCTATGCCCGGCGCGGCCCCTCCTCGACCCACCGCATCGACTGGGTGTTCAAGCGTCGCAACATGCCGCTTCTCTTGACCGACGAATACGGTCAGTGGCGCCGTGTCCAAGACCGGGAGGGGGCGGGCGGCTGGATGCACTACTCGCTGCTGTCCGGCAACCGCACCGTCATCGTGGAGCCGGAGCAGCTCGACCTGCGCCGCCGCCCCACCCCCGATTCCCCCGTCTCCGCCCGGCTGGAAACCGGCGTCGTCGCCTGGCTCGACCATTGCGAGGGCGACTGGTGCGAGGTCGAGGTGGAGGGGACCGGGGGCTGGGCCGAACGCGCGGCGCTCTGGGGCATCCTGCCGGGGGAGCCGTCGGACTAGGCCCCCGTCAGCGCCCCGTTGAACCGCGCGGCGAGCGCCTGCCACAGTTCCTCGTTGCGCGCGTTCAGCAGATGTCCCGCCCGCATGGTCGGTCGATACTCGGACCCGTCGAGCAGGCGCGACACGCCTCCCGCCTCCTGCAGGATCAGGACACCGGCGGCGTGGTCCCAGACGTGCATCATCCCGTTCAGGCAGAAATCCGTCCCGCCCAGCGCAAGCTGCCGGTATTCGTGCAGCGACGCGCCCATCGACGTGGCCCGGCGGAACAGGGGCACCGTGGCGGCCAGCGCGGGCTGCACCTCGGGCGGGAACAGATAGCCGCCGACGTTGCCGCGCAGCCGGTCGAAAGGCGCATCCGCCTGATCCGTCGTCAGGCGCTGCTGCTTGCCGGCCCGATGGAACCAGGCGCCCCCGCCCCGGTGCGCCACGATCCAGTCGTCGAAGCTCGGGTCGTAGAGCATGCCCCAGACGGTCGCGCCGTCCTCGACCACGGCGACGATGACGCCGTAGTTCCCGATCCCGTGGGCATAGTTCCAGGTGCCGTCGATCGGGTCGATGACCGTCACGCGCCCCTGCCCCACCCGGTCCAGCACATCGCCGTCCTCGGCCACGGCTTCCTCGCCCACCACGGCATCGCCGGGCAGGATGGCATGGATGCGGGCGGTCAGCGCCTCCTCCGCCGCCTTGTCGGCCACCGTCACCAGGTCGTCGAAGGCGGCCTTCGCGTCCACCTCCCCATCGGCCAGGTTGCGGAACCGCGGCAGGATCTCGGCCGCCGCGACCTCGCGGACGGCTTCGATGATGGCGGTGGACTGGAGGTCGGTCAGGGGCATGGGTGTTCCTTCGAAATGACTGTGACGATGAAGCGACGCGCTCAGGCCGCGGCGTCCAGCCCCCGCCCCTTGAGCAGCGCCTCGACCCCAGGCAGCCTGCCCCGGAACCGGGTGTAGAGCTCCGCCGCATCGACCGACCCGCCCCGCGACAGGATGTCGTCGCGCAGCGACGCGGCGAGCGCGGGGTCGAACGGGTCGCCCGCCTCCTCGAAGGCGGCGAAGGCGTCGGCGTCCATGACCTCCGACCACATGTAGCTGTAATAGCCCGAAGAATAGCCGTCGCCCGAGAAGACATGCGCGAAATGCGGCGTCGCGTGGCGCATGCGGATGGCGCGGGGCATCCCGATGGTCTCCAAGACCTCGGCCTGCTTCTGCATCGGGTCGGCGGGCGGGGGGCCGTCGTGGAACGCCAGATCGACCAGCGCCGATGCCACGTATTCCACCGTCGAGAACCCCATGTCGTAGGTCGCTGCCGCCAGCAACCGGTCGCGCAGCGCGTCGGGCATGGGTCGGCCGGTTTCGGCATGGGTGGCGAATTCGGCCAGCACCTCCGGCACCTCCAGCCAATGCTCGTAAAGCTGGCTGGGAAGCTCCACGAAATCGCGCGCGACCGAGGTGCCGCTGACCGACTGATAGGTCACGTCGGACAGCATCTGGTGCAGCGCATGACCGAACTCATGGAACAGCGTCCGCGCGTCGTCATAGGACAAAAGCGCCGGGTCCGAATGGGCGAAGTTGCAGACGTTGACCACGATGGGCCGCACTTCGCCGTCCATGCGCGACTGCGACCGCATGGCGCTGCACCAGGCACCCGACCGCTTGGACGGGCGGGCGAAATAGTCGCCCAGGAAGACGGCGACATGCTCGCCATTCCGCGTCACCTCCCACCCGCGCACGTCCGCGTGGTAGAAAGGCCCGTCGATGGGCGCGAACTCCAGCCCGAACAGGCGCGTGGCGACGGCGAAGGCCGCGTCGATCATCCGGTCGAGCTGGAAATACGGCTTCAGCTCCGCCTCATCCAGATCGTGCAGGTCAAGCCGCCGCTTCTCCGCGTAATAGCGCCAGTCCCAGGGCTCCAGCGGGCCGACGATGCCGTCCTCGCGCGCCATGCGGGCCAGATGCTCGGCATCGGCCAATGCGGCCGTCCGCGCCGGGTGCCAGACCTGCATCAGCAGGTCGCGCACCGCATCGGGCGTGCCCGCCATCTCGGTTTCGAGCTTGTAGGCGGCGAAGCTGTCGTAGCCCAGCAGATGCGCCCGCTCCTCCCGCAGTTGCAAAATCTCCGCGGCAATGGCGCGATTGTCGGTCTCGCCCCCGTTCGCGCCGCGCGCCGACCACGCCTCATAGGCCTTCTCGCGCAGGTCGCGGCGGGGGGAGAACTGCAGGAACGGCACGATCAGCGAGCGGTTCAGCGTCACCACCGGGCCGGGCCTGTCCCGTTCCTTCCCGGCCGCGCGGGCGGTGGCCTTCACGAACTCCGGCAGGCCGTCCAGGTCGTCCTCCGACAGGTCCATGAACCATGACCGCTCATCCGCCAGCAGGTTCTGCGCGAAGGCGGTGCCCAGCGTGGCGAGCCGCGACTTGATCGCCGTCAGCCGCTCGGCCTCCTCGCCCCGCAGCGCCGCACCCGCCCGCACGAACCCGCGCCGCGTCAGCATCAGGACACGCGCCTGCTCATCCGTCAGGTCCAGTTCCTCGCGCCGGGACCACAGGTCCTCGATCCGCGCGAACAGCGCGGCATTGTTGGTGATCTCGGAGGCATAGGCCGACAGGCGGGGCGCCATGTCGCGCTGCAACGCCTCGCGCGCCGGCGTGCTGTCGGCACCGGCGAGGTTGTAGAACACGCCCGCCACCCGGTCGAGCGTCGCATCCGCCCGCTCCAGCGCCTCGATCGTGTTGGCGAAGGTCGGCGCGTCCGGACCGCCCGCGATCACCGCCACCGCGGCGCGCCCTTCCTCCATCCCCCGGTCCATGGCGGGGCCGAAATCCTCGTCGGAAATCTTACCAAAGGGCGGCAGGGCGAAGGGGCCGGTCCAGTCGGTCAGCAGCGGGTTGGTCATCGGTGTCTCCTTTGGCCGGCAAGCTAGGCCCGCCCGGCCGGGGTGGCCAGAGGATCCGACGCGCCACCCGCACGAAAAGGCCCTCCCCCGCAGGGAAGGGCCGGACCAGGGGGAAAAACCCGCCGTCAGTTATCCAGATCGACCTTCGCGGTCTTGTCCTGAAAATCCTTCTTCGGATCGCTGCCCAGCAGCATCTTGATGCCCGCGACCAGCGACGACCCGTCCTCCCAGATCTGCGCTTCGCCCAGATCATAGCGCACCAGCGTCAGCTTGGGGTCGTCCTTGCCGTCGTACCAGGCGGCGACGAAGGGGTTCCACAGCCGGTCGATCACCTCCCGGTCGTTGTCGATCACCAGATGCCCGGAGGCCGAGGCCCAGATATCGTGGCCCTTGTCGACGAAGGTCATCGTCCCGCTCTTGCCGCCGGCGGCCAGGGCCTTGCCGAGATCGGTCTCGGTGCTGGTGAAGAACCAGATGGGCGACTTGTCGTCGTCGGTGCTCGCCGTCATCGGACGCGGCGGGGCGCCGTCGCAGGCCAGAAACACGGTCATGTCGGACTTGAGTTCCTTCCAGAACTTCTTTTCGAGATCGGCGGGGCTGGTCATGGCAGTCTCCTGTGGTTTTCTGCCCGGTGAACGTGCGGACCGCCCCGGTCGTTCCGTCAGCCCGGCGCGCGGGGACCGGCCGACGGGGGACCGCGGTGCGGGCGCCTGCGGAACCGGATGGCCGGACATGCCGTTGCGTCCTCACAAACCTTTGATGGGAGAAAGACCGATGACCCGGAAGATCTGGATGATCCTGGCCCTGATGTTGGCCGCACCGACGCTGTCGGGCTGTGCCGCCGCCGCATTGGGCGCGGGCGGTGCCATCGCCGCCGACGAAGTGGCCGAGAACGAGGGCGGCAACCTTTTCTGATCCCGCCGCAACCGCACTGAATACGCATGAAAGGAGCCGCAGATGGCCCGTATCCTGATGACGCTGACCCTGCTGATGGGCCTTGCCGCCTGCGAGACGGCGGAGGGCTTCGTGGAAGATTCCGAAAACGTCGGCGACGCCGTCACCCAGACGTTCTGACCCGGAACCGACCACAGGAAGACGCCCCGTCACCGCACGGGGCGTTCTGCCGGGCCTGCCTCAGACGCGCGGCCTTGCCTGGTTCGACTGGATCGCGCGCACGATGAACCACGTGGCCGGGATCGCCACGACGAACCCCACCCCCGCCGCGATCAGGATCGGCACGAGCGTCGCATATCCCATGGTCAGCACCGCGATGATGGCGATGCCCATGGTCGAGGTAGCGACCATCGAGAACAGGATGGCGGCAAGCTGGAACATCGAAGTCACTCCCGAAGCGATGCAGGTCGCGGCGGAGTGTGGCTGCACGGCGCGCGCGGAGCGTTGATCTGCGTCAACCCGGATGCAAGCACCGGCGCCCCATGGCAGAATGGCCACAGGGACGCGCGGCCCTAGCCATCCATCTTCAGCGCCGAGATGAAGGCCGATTGCGGAATCTCGACCTTGCCGAACTGGCGCATCTTCTTCTTGCCCGCCTTCTGCTTCTCCAGCAGCTTCTTCTTGCGCGTCGCGTCGCCGCCATAGCACTTGGCGGTCACGTCCTTGCGCATCGCCGACAGCGTCTCGCGCGCGACGACGCGTCCGCCGATGGCCGCCTGGATCGGGATCTTGAACATGTGCCGGGGGATCAGCTCCTTGAGCTTCTCGACCATGGCGCGGCCCCGCTGTTCGGCCCGGTCGCGGTGAACCATGGTGGAGAGCGCGTCCACAGGCTCGTCGTTGACCAGGATCGACATCTTCACCAGCGCATCCTCGCGGTAGCCGATCATCTGGTAATCGAAGCTCGCGTAACCCTTCGTCACCGACTTCAGCCGGTCGTAGAAATCGAACACCACCTCGTTCAGCGGCAGGTCGTAGACCACCATCGCCCGCGGCCCCGCATAGGTCAGGTCCATCTGGATGCCCCGCCGGTCCTGGCACAACTTCAGGACGTCGCCCAGATATTCGTCCGGCACCAGGATCGTGGCCTTGATCCGCGGCTCCTCCAGGTGGTCCACATGGGTCAGGTCGGGCATGTCGGCGGGATTGTGCAGCTCCAGCATCTCACCGTCGCGCATGTGGACGTGATAGACCACCGAAGGCGCCGTGGTGATCAGGTCGATGTCGTACTCCCGCTCCAGCCGGTCGCGGATCACCTCGAGATGCAGAAGTCCGAGAAACCCGCAGCGGAAGCCGAAGCCCAGCGCGGCCGAGGTCTCGACCTCCGACGAGAACGACGCGTCGTTCAGCGACAGCTTCTCGATGGCGTCGCGCAGATCCTCGAACTCGGCCGCATCCACCGGGAACAGGCCGCAGAAGACCACAGGCTGCGACGGCTTGAACCCCGGCAGCGCGCGGTCGGTCGGGCGTTTCTCATGCGTGATCGTGTCGCCCACGCGGGTGTCGCGCACCTGCTTGATGGAGGCCGTCAGGAACCCGATCTCGCCCGGCCCCAACTCGTCGATCTCGGTCATGGGCGGGCGGAAGACGCCGATGCGGTCGACGTGGTGAACCGTGCCGTTCGACATGAACTTGACCCGGTCGCCCTTGCGCAGCCGGCCGTCGATGATGCGGACCAGGACGATCACGCCCAGATAGCTGTCGTACCAGCTGTCCACCAGCATCGCCTTCAAGGGCGCGTCGATGTCGCCCTTCGGCGCCGGCAGCCGGTCGACGATGGCCTGCAAGGTCGCCGTGATCCCCTGCCCCGTCTTGGCCGATACCAGCAGCGCCTCCGACGCGTCGATGCCGATGACGTCCTCGATCTGCTCGCGCACGCGGTCGGGCTCCGACGCCGGCAGGTCGATCTTGTTGAGGACCGGCACGATCTCATGGTCGGCGTCGATGGCCTGATAGACGTTGGCCAGCGTCTGCGCCTCCACGCCCTGCGTGCTGTCCACGACCAGAAGGCTGCCTTCCACCGCGCGCATGGACCGCGACACCTCATAGGCGAAATCGACGTGGCCCGGCGTGTCGATCAGGTTCAGGACGTATTCATGCCCGTCGGCCGCGGTCCAGTCGATGCGGACGGTGTTGGCCTTGATGGTGATGCCGCGCTCGCGCTCGATATCCATCGCGTCGAGCATCTGCTCCTTCATGTCACGCAGGGCGACCGTGTTCGTCTCCTGGATCAGGCGATCGGCGAGCGTCGACTTGCCGTGGTCGATATGCGCCACGATCGAGAAGTTGCGGATGCGGGCGAGGTCGGTCGTCATGGGGCGCGGCCTTCGGGGCGAGGGGTTTGGCCGGGGATACACTGCACGCGAAGGCGGTGAAAGGGGGTGACGGGCGCGACAAGACGCGCGCCCGCCCGCGCATCAGGCCGTGACCGTCGGATCGGGGGCCCGCGACGGCAGCACGATCACGGTCGCACCGTGGATGCTGCGATCATAGAGGTCGATCGCATCCTGGTTAAGCATGCGGATACACCCCGAGGACACCGCCTGCCCCAACTCCCGCGGATCGGCGTCGCCATGGATGCGGTAGAGCGTGTCGACCCCGTCCTGAAACAGATAGAGCGCCCGCGCGCCCATCGGGTTCCCCGGCCCCGGATCCATCCCGCCGTTGGCGACGGAATAGGGTTCGAGTTCCGGCTGCCGCGCGATCATGCTGGCGGGCACCTTCCAGCGGGGCCACTTGCGGCTGAATTGCAACCGCGCGGTCCCGTTCCAGCTATAGCCCTGGGCGCCGACGCTGACGCCGTATCGCATGGCGGTGTCGGGCGACTGCACGAAGTGCAGCAGGGCGGCATCCGGGTCCACGACGATGGTGCCGCGCTTGTAGCCGGGCCAGGGGTTGTCCACTTCCTGACGCCAGAGTTCGGGGCGCAGCACGCCCTCCTCCACCGCCGGAACGGGATAGGGCTCATCGTAGATGGGGCCATAGAAGTCCGGCAGCGGCGGAATGGGCTCGGGCACGGCGGTGGCGGCGGCACGGGTCACGGGCTGCGGCGCGGCACAGGCCGACAGGGCGGCCATCGCGCCCAGGGCTGCGAATTTGCGTCTGGTCAACACGGGGTCTCATCCTTCTTCATCTGAACGGCTGGTGGCGCCTGGCGCCTGAATTCCGATCAGATGGAACGCGGTGGGTCGCGTGACGGATCCCTCAAGATGTCGTGGGCGGTCCAGTCGCCCCCCGGTCGCACCGCCGCGCCGGACCGCCCTTCCGGGACGGACAGGGTCGGCACCGGCAGCACCCGGTCCGGCCCGCAGGGCGCGCCGATGGGCATCGTCCGATGGCATTTCCGCTTGGCCGAAGCCTCGGGCGCGACCTGCACGGCCGACCCTTTGTCCGCCGCGACCGCCGCCTCGGTGACGGCAGCCGGAATCCCCGCCGCATACGCGCCCCAGGGCAGCATCAGGACCATCATCAGGGCCGAAAGAAGGGTTCGCACCGTCGTCATGCCGCCTTGGTCGCCCGATGGGCGGGCAAAGTCCAGACCGGCGCGATCATTCCGCCTGCCGGTATTCCAGCCGAAGCCCCTTGGCCGTCCGCTCCGGGAAGCCGGCCCATTGGGTGTGATCGTCCAGCGGTTCGCCCGCCTCGTCCATCGACCAGACGCCGGCCTCCGCATCCTCGACAAGGTCCAGGTATTCGGCCGCATCGCTGCGTCCCTCGAGGTGGATGGCGAAGAAGGCCGTGGTGAAATGCTGCAGGATGTTGTTCATCCGCACGCTGTCCCAGACGGCATCGGCATAATGGTCGAACGGCGCACGACCCAGGCTCTCGGACATTTCCCAGGCTTCCTCGGGCGCGGGGATGGGTGCGGCCGCGTTGTGGTTCGCGCCGGTGAAGGTCAGCAGATAGCGGTCGGTGCCCGTCGTCTCCTCGAAGATCTCGCGGATGGCGGGATATTCCGACACGTCGTCCTGCCCCCCCGCCACCAGCAGCAGCGGCTTCTTCAGGCCGGCCAGTCCCTCCGCGTCCCAGAAGTCGCGGTTGCGCCCCCAGGGGCCGATGGCGACGATGGCGCGCACCCTCGGGTCGACCAGTTCGGCATGGCTGTCGCTGCCCGCCGCGTGCCGCGCCAGCAGGCCCTGCGGCGGGACGTAGCGCTCCGGCTCCTCGCGCGTGACCGCCTCCTCCGACAGGCCCGCGCCCCCGAAGATCAGCGCGCCGTAGCCGCCCATCGAATAGCCCACGATGCCGGTGTGGTCGGTGTCGGCGATGGCCCCGATCCCGTCCTCCAACCCTGCGATCGCGTCGATCAGGAAGGCGTGGTCCAGCGGACGGTTCACCAGGGTCGACCCGAAGTCGCCCATGTCGTCATAGGTGCTGTCGGGGTGGTCGGCCGACACGACGACGTACCCCTTCGATGCCAGGTTCTCGCCCAGATGCGACAGCAGGAAACGGTTGCCCGGATACCCGTGCGACAGCAGCACGAGAGGATAGCTTCCCTCCAGCGGCACCGCATCCCGCGCGGCCATTCCGGTCAGCGTCACCTCCGTCTCGCCGTCGCGGAGCAGCGCGGTATAGCTGCCGCCCGGTTCGGTGTCGTCCGCCGCCGGATACCAGATCTCGGCCGTGATCTCGCGGTTGTAGGTCGGCGGCGCGCCCTCGGCCCCGGTGTTCACCACGTCGACGCGGCCTTCGTCGGCAAAGGTCATCGTGCGGACGCCCACGACGTAGTCGCCCGCAGGCGCCAGCGCGGGCGCATCGGGGCGCATAAGGTCGATGCGGTTCTCGGCCGCCGCGGGCAGGGCCAGGACCGTGGCAAGAAGGACAAGGGGTTTCATGGGCGCGACCTCCGGCGATTGTCATCTCCAACCTGCCGCCTGCGCGCCCGCATCTCAAGCGATCATCGTCGCCGCGGCGATCTTCGGCGCCGGCGCGGCGGATCAAAGGGCGAAGCTGATCCGCACCGTCAGCCCCGAAGCCTGCCAGTCGTAGTCGAGACCGCCCCCGGCCGATCGCGTCAGCTGCTGGATGATCCGCGAGCCGCTCGCCCGATCCGGCGCCTGCACGGGGGGCCCGCCGCTCTCCGTCCAGCGCAGCGCCAGGTCCCGGCCCTCCGGATCGGCCGACACGTCGATGCGGACGCGGCCCTCGGGCGCGCTCAGGCTGCCGTGTTTGACCGCATTGGTCGCCAGTTCGTGCAGGGCCAGCGTCAGGGCCGTCACCACCTGCCGGGGCACCGTCACCCCCGCCGCCCCCGCGATGGCCACCTGGCTCGCCCCGCCCGGCGCATAGGCATGCAGGATCGTCTGCAGCAAGTCGTCCAGCGGCTGACCCGCATCCTGCGCCGGATCGAAGGTGCGGAAATGCGCGTCGCTCAGCGCGTGCAGCCGCTCGGTCACGGTCTGCACCAGCCGGGTGACGTCGGTCTCCTCCCGCGCGCTCATGCGGATGACGACGGACATGACGTTGACGATGTTGCGCAGCCGGTGCAGCAACTCGCTCGTTTCCAGTTGCGCGCGCTGCAACTCCTCCGCACGCCGCTCGCTGATGTCGAGCTGCGAGCCGAAGAACAGCACCGTCTCGCCGGTGTCGTCGTGCACCGGCCCGATCTGGAGCGCGTTGACGAAGGCCCGGCCGTCCTTGCGGTAGTTGACGATCTCCACCGTCGTCACCGCCTGCTCGCGAATGGCCCGGCGGATCTGCTCGACGCTCTCCGGCGTCGTCTCGGGGCCTTGCAGGAACCGGCAGTTGCGTCCGACCACCTCCTCGCTCGAATAGCCCGTCAGCTCGCTGAACGCCGGGTTCGCATAAACGATCGGGTTGTCCTCCTGCGACGGATCGCTGATGCACAGCGGCAGCCGCGCGTGTTCGATCAGCCGCTCCAGGCCGATGGTCTGCAACAGGGTCCGGGTCGAGGGACGGGGCGTGTCTTTCATCGGGCACCGAAGAACGGGGTGGGCAGTGGCTGCGACAATATTCCACGCCGATCCGCCGGACGCAAATATTTGCCCCGACATCCATGTCTTATCTTAATGCCCGCCCCGCGCGGCGCCTTGACAGGCCCGTCCCGACCCGCCACATGGCACCCGACCCCGCCCCTCGGGCCGCGTGAGCCGGTCGTCCGCTGACGGACGATCCCACGACGGGCGGGACGCTTCCCCAAGGATCACGCCAGGGCAGCGCGACACGACCCCGCGACGGGGCGTGCCGTGACCCCTCACCCGCGTTCCACCGGGAACGCCACGACGCGCGACAGGCGCGAAGGACATTTCATGGATTTCGACATGCTGGGGCTCAAGCCCCGCCTCATCACCGCCCTGCAGGACATGGGCATCACCGACCCCACCCCCATCCAGAAGCAGGCGATCCCCCCTGCGCTGGACGGCCGCGACGTCATGGGCCTCGCGCAGACCGGCACCGGCAAGACCGCCGCCTACGGCCTGCCGCTGATCCAGCACATCCTCTCGGACGAGACCCGCCCCGCGCCCCGCACCGCCCGCGCGCTGATCCTGGCCCCCACGCGTGAGCTGGTGAACCAGATCGGCGAGAACCTCGACGGCTTCATCAAGGGCAGCCACCTCAAGGTGGCAAAGGTCGTGGGCGGCGTCGGCATCACGCCGCAGATCAAGCGCATGGAACGCGGCGTCGATCTTCTGGTCGCCACCCCCGGCCGCCTGATCGACCTGATGGACCGGGGTGCCGCGAACCTGTCGCAGACCACGTTCCTCGTGTTGGACGAGGCCGACCAGATGCTCGACATGGGCTTCATCCACGCCCTGAAGCAGATCGCCGCGAAACTTCCCGCGCAGCGCCAGACGCTCCTGTTCTCGGCCACGATGCCCAAGGACATGGAGTCGCTGGCCGCCACCTATCTCGACCGTCCGGTGCGGGTGCAGGTGGCGACCTCGGGCCAGACCGCCGACCGGATCGAGCAGTCGATCCACTTCATCGCCAAGGCCGAAAAGCCCGGCCTGCTCATCGACCTGCTGCGCGCCCATTCGGGCGAGGCGGCGCTCGTCTTCGCGCGCACCAAGCACGGCTCCGACCGGCTGGCCAAGCAGCTGACCGCCGCGGGCGTGGCCGCCGTCGCGGTCCACGGCAACCGCAGCCAGGGCCAGCGGACCCGCGCGCTCGATGAATTCTCGACCGGTAAGGCGCCCGTCATGGTCGCGACCGACGTCGCGGCGCGGGGGCTCGACATCCCCGTGGTCAAGCATGTCTACAACTTCGAGCTTCCCAACGTGCCCGAAACCTACGTCCACCGCATCGGCCGCACGGCCCGCGCCGGGCGCGAGGGGGCGGCGGTGACGCTTTGCGCGCCCGACGAGATGGGCGAACTCAAGGACATCGAAAAGGTCATCAAGGGCGAGATCCCCGTGGCCTCCGGTCGCCGCTGGACCCCCCAGCAGGAAGAAGCCAAGCCCAAGCAGACCCGCGGCGGCGGGCAACGTCGCGGCGGCGGCGGCCCGCGTCAGGGCGCGCCCAAGGCGGCGCGGCCCGGCGGAAACGCGGGCGGCCGTCCCGGCGGAAACCGTCGGCGCACCTCCCGTCAGGGCGCCTGACGACGCCCGCGCGGCCCGCGTCGCCGGGCCGCGCTTTTGCCTTCCGCCGGTCATTGTCAGGCCCCGCGACCCATGGCATCGTGGGGCAAAACGGATGACCGGAGGCTGGGCAGCGATGAATCCGATCAAGATGATGGCGCCACTGGCGGTGACGCTGGTGCTGGGGGCATGCGGCGGCGGCGGGGCCGTCGGCGGCGGCCGCTTTGATGCGCCGGTGCGCAGTTTCGCCACCGGACCCATCCACTCCGCCTGCATGCGCTCCGACCGGGCCGCCCGCTCCAGCAGCCTGTGCGGCTGCGTCCAGGCCACCGCCGACGCCACGTTGGGCCGCTCCGAACAGGCCCGCGTCGTGGCCTTCTTCCGCGACCCGCATCTGGCACAGGTGACGCGCCAGTCCGACCGTCGCGGCGACGAACGCTTCTGGACGCGCTACAAGCAGTTCGTGTCCGTCGCGGAACGGACCTGTGCGTAACGCACTGACGGCGCTTGTCCTTTTCCTGACGTTTCCCGCCCAGGCGCAGGAGGTCCTGCGCCTGTTCCCGCCCGCGGGCTTCGCCGGCGTCCACGTCAGCCAGGCCGGCGGCATCCGCCTCGTGGAATACGTCGCCGACGGCCAGACCCTCGCCGACTGGTCCGATGCGCTGACCGTGGCCGAACTGCGCGGCACGGGGATGGGGGCCACGGACCTCGTGGCACGTTTGCAGGCCGACCTCACGGCCAGTTGCTCCGGTGCCTTCTCGCTCGACCCGGACGTGGCCGAGATCGACGGCCGCACCGCCACTCTCTCGATACACGCCTGCCCCAACGCCGACATCTCCGGCCGGCCGGAGATGGACCTCCTGCGAGTGATCGAGGGGAAGGACGTCCTCTTTGCCGTGCAGCGCAGCTGGGTCGTCAGCCCGCCGACCGAGGAACTCGCTCGATGGACCGACTGGCTGCGCGACCTTCGGGTCTGCGACGCGGACGGCTGCTGAACGCTCAGAACACCGGCCGGCCCTTCGCCATTTCCAGATGGCGACGGATCGAGGGGATGAAGAACAGGACCCAGCCCCAGGTGATGAAGACATAGATCATCGCCGGAACCCACAGCACCGCCACCACCAGACCGACCACCCCCGCAACCCGCATCGCCGCACGCGGCGACACGACCCGCAGCAGCGCCAGTTGCAGAAGCTGCCCCCCGTCGAGCGGCTGCACCGGCAGCATGTTGAGCGCGAACAGCGTCAGGTTGATCCAGCCGAAGACATGCAAGTGATACGCCATCCCGAACCAGGCGTCCGATCCCCACGCCGACGCGGACATCCATTCCGCCGCCAGCGACGCCGCGGCCCAGAGCGTCAGGTTCACCAGCGGCCCCATCGCCACCATCAACTCCCGCTTCCGCGCCGTGGCCGCGCGGCGGTATTCGCAGAACCCGCCCCCGCCCCAGAGGACGACGCGGCGCACCGGCTCCCCCTGCACCAGCGCGCCCCAGGCGTGGCCCCATTCGTGCAGCAGGATCGAAAGGCCCACCAGGACAACGAAGATCAGGCCGTCCGCCTCGAAGCGGAACCCCATCAGCACGAACATCAGCAGAAGGAAGCTCGGCGCGATCTCGACAGGCACGCCCCAGGGCCCCCGCAGGGTCAGGATCGGGGTCTCGGTGGGGCGGAACATCGGGGGCCTTTCGGATCTGACCGTGGCCGAACCCTAGCCACCGACCGCGTCAGCTTTTCGACCCGACTGTGGCAATATCCACCCGTTTGCGACAAGCTCGTCACATGATCCGTCCCGCTGCCTCCTCCGCCCGCATCGTCGTCCTCTCCGGCGCGGGGCTGAGCGCCGAATCGGGCCTCGGCACCTTCCGCGACGCGGGCGGCCTCTGGGCGCGCTACGATCTGGAGGAGGTGGCCACGCCGCAGGGCTTCGCCCGCGATCCCGCGCTGGTCCACGACTTCTACAACGCCCGGCGCGCCAACATGACAGCCTCGGCTCCCAACGCGGCGCACGAGGCGCTCGCCCGCCTGTCGAGGCGGGACGGCGTGACGCTGGTCACGCAGAACATCGACGACCTTCTGGAACGCGCCGGGGCGCGGGGCGTCGTCCACATGCACGGCGACCTGTCGCGCGCGCTCTGCCATGCCTGCGGCGCCCGCTGGGACGCGCCCGCCGTCATGTCGCCCGAAGCGCCCTGCCCCGATTGCGGCGCGGCCGCCACCCGCCCCGACGTCGTCTGGTTCGGCGAGATGCCGTATCGGATGGAGGAGATCGAGACGGCGCTGGCCGCGGCCGACCTCTTCGTCTCGGTCGGCACCTCCGGCACGGTCTATCCCGCGGCGGGATTCGCCGCCCTGGCGCGCGCCGCGGGCGCACGCACGCTGGAACTGAACCTCGACCCCTCGGGCGGCGACTTCGACGAGGTCCGCACCGGCCCCGCCACGCAACTCGTGCCCGGCTGGGTGGACGAGGTCATGGGCTGACCGCCCCCGCCAGACACGAAAAAGGCCCCGCGCGGGGGCCTTCATCCAGACGTGGCGGGGGGCTCAGGCCTCCAGCGCGGCCGCCGTGTCCGAGGACTTGGCGATGTCCTTCTTGATCTTCAGCGCGCGATCCGACAGCTCGTCGTTCTTGGCCTTGGCCAGGAACGCGTCGAGCCCGCCGCGGTGGTCCACCGTCCGCAGCGCGGCGGCCGAGATGCGCAGCTTGAACGCCCGGCCCAGGGTTTCCGACTGCAACGACACGTCGTTGAGATTCGGCAGGAACCGGCGACGCGTCTTGTTGTTCGCGTGGCTGACGTTGTTGCCCGTCATCGGGCCTTTTCCGGTGAGTTCGCAGACGCGCGACATGGCAACAGCTCCGGGGAGTTAGGGTTCAGGAAAACATGAACAGGGCCGAAAACGGCCCCGCGGTCGCGGCGTGATAGTCCCCGTGGCCGGCGGCGTCAAGCAGGACGAAGCGATTCGAGCATCTCGGCCGCGGCCCCCCGCGCATCCCGCGCGCCCGACGCCACCTCGGCGGCCAGCGCCGCCATCCGCGCGCGCGCCGCCGCATCCTCGGTCAGCCGCGCCAGAAGGCCGGCGCGCACCTCCTCGCCGAACCAATGCGCCGCCTGATCGGCGCGCGTCCGGTCCCAGTGCCCCGTCTCGCGCCGCCAGCCTGCCAGCGCCTGCATCTCCTCCCAGGCGCGCTCCAACCCCGAAGCCTCCAGCGCCGACACCGGCAGCGCCTTGGGAAATCCGTCGGGGTCGCCGGGCCGCTTGCGCAACAGGCGCAGCGCCCCGGCATAATCGGCCACCGTCCGGTTCGCCGTGGCCTTCAGGTCGCCGTCGGCCTTGTTGACCATGATCAGGTCGGCGATCTCCATGATTCCGCGCTTGACCCCCTGCAACTCGTCTCCCCCGGCGGGCGCCAGCAGCAAGACGAACAGGTCCGCGATCTGCGCGACCAGCGTTTCCGACTGGCCCACGCCCACCGTCTCGATCAGCACGACGTCGAAGCCCGCCGCCTCGCAGAGCGCCACCGCCTCGCGCGAGCGTCGGGCCACGCCGCCCAGATGGCTCGCGGCGGGCGAGGGGCGGATGAAGGCCCGCGGGTCGCGCGCCAGCCGGTCCATCCGCGTCTTGTCGCCCAGGATCGACCCCCCCGTCCGGGCGCTGCTCGGGTCGACGGCCAGCACGGCGACGCGCCTGCCCTCCGCGGTCAGCATCGTGCCGAACGCCTCGATGAAGGTCGACTTGCCCACCCCGGGCGTCCCCGACAGCCCGATCCGCAGCGCCTGCCGCCCTTCGGCCTGCAACGCGTCCAGCAGCGCCGCCGCCCGCTCGCGGTGATCGGGCCTGGTGCTTTCGACCAGCGTGATCGCGCGTGCCAGCGCCCGGCGGTCGCCAGTCAGGATCGCATCGTGCAGGGGGTCGCGCGCCGTCATCGGCCAAGGGATGCCCCCGGCGCCGCGCCGATGCAAGCCGGCGCCGATGCGGGCCGGGGACGTGACGGCGCGCGGCGCTTGCCCTAGATACCGTCCGACCCGACCCGGAGGAGCCGCCATGCCCCACACCCGCCCCGCGGCGGCGCCCGATGGCCAGGCCGTGCCGCCCCGGTGAAGACGCCCCCGCCCCTTCCCATCGACGACGCCCTGCCGGACCTGCTGGCCGCGCTGAGTGCCGGTGGTGTCGCCGTCCTGCAGGCCCCGCCGGGTGCCGGCAAGACGACGCGCGTGCCGCTCGCCATGCTGCCCCATGTCGCGGGGCGCATCGTCATGCTGGAACCCCGCCGTCTCGCCACCCGCGCCGCCGCCGCCCGGATGGCGCAGACGCTGGGGGAGCCGGTCGGGCGGACCGTCGGCTACCGGATGCGCGGTGCCTCCGACGTGTCGCCCGCCACGCGGATCGAGGTCGTGACCGAGGGCATCCTGACCCGCATGATCCAGTCCGACCCCGACCTGCCCGGCATCGGCGCGCTGATCTTCGACGAGTTCCACGAACGCTCCCTCAACGCCGACCTCGGCCTGGCGCTCGCGTCGGAGGCACGGCAGGCGCTCCGGCCCGACCTGTGGCTGGTGGTCATGTCTGCGACGCTCGACGCAGGGCCGGTGGCCGAGATGCTGGACGCGCCCGTCGTCACATCCCACGGGCGCAGCTTTCCGGTGGAGCGGCGCTGGCGCGACCGGCCGCCGCCCGCGAGCCAGCGGGTCGAGGCGCAAATCGCCGCGCTGGTGGTCGAGGCGCTGGAGGCGACGGCAGGCGACGTGCTGGCCTTCCTGCCGGGCGAGGGCGAGATCCGCCGCTGCGCGGCGCTTCTGTCGGGTGTCGCGGCCGACGTCCGGCCGCTCTACGGCGCGCTGCCCTTCGCCGCGCAACAGGCGGCCATCGCCACGGGGCCGGGGCGCAAGGTGGTGCTGGCGACCGCCATCGCGGAAACCTCGCTCACCATCGAAGGGGTGCGCGCGGTGGTCGACGGCGGCCTTGCGCGGCGCGCGCGGTTCGACCCCGCCTCGGGCATGTCGCGCCTCGTCACCGAACGCGTCACGCGGGCCGAGGCGGCGCAGCGCGCCGGTCGGGCGGGCCGCGTGGCCGAAGGCGTGGCCTTCGCCAACTGGACGCGGGGCGAGGAAGGCGGGATGCGCGCCTTCCCCGACCCCGAGATCGCGCAGGCGGACCTGGCCGGCCTCGCGCTGGAACTGGCGGTCTGGGGGTCGGACGACCTTGCCTTCCTCACGCCGCCGCCCGCCGGTGCGCTGGCCGAGGCGCGGGCCCTGCTGTCGGATCTGGGCGCGCTCTCGGGCGGGCGGATCACCGATCACGGCCGCGCATTGGCGCGCCTGCCGCTGCACCCGCGCCTGGGCCACATGGTGCTTCGCGGCGGCACCGGCGCGGCGCGTCTGGCCGGGGTGCTATCGGTGCGGCTTGCGCCCGGCCCCGTCGATCTGGCCCCGGTCCTGCGCGACCCGCCCCCCGATGCGCGGGCCGAGGCGAAGCGTCTGAAGCGCCACGAGGCCGGGCCCGAGCTGTCGGACGCGCAGCGGCTGGCGCTGGCCTATCCCGACCGCATCGGCCTGCGGCGGCCCGGCGACGCGCCGCGCTGGCTTCTGTCGGGGGGCAAGGGCGCGCGGATGGACCGGGGGGATGCGCTGTCGGGCGCGCGGCTGATCGTGGCCTGCGACCTCGACGGCGACCCGACGGAGGCGCGGGTGCGCCGCGCGCTTCCCATCGCGGAGGCCGATCTGCGCGCGGTGCTGGGCGACCGGATCGCCTGGACCGACCTCTGCCGCTGGTCCGCCCGCCACCGCCGGGTCGAGGCGCGGCGGCAGGAGCGGCTGGGCGCCATCGCGCTCGATGACCGGCCGTGGACCGACGCGCCATCGGGTGCGGTGGCGGCGGCAATGCTCGACGGGGTGCGGACGCTGGGGGTGGACGCGCTGGGTTGGTCGAAACGCGCGCGGCTGCTGCGCGCGCGGATCGCGGCGGCGGGGTTGCGCGACGTGTCGGATGCGGCGCTGCTGGCCGCGCTGGAGGACTGGCTGCTGCCCTATCTGGAGGGGGTGACGGATGCGGCGGGGCTGGCGCGGCTCGACCCGTTCGACGCGTTGCAAGCGTGGCTCGGCTGGGACGACGCCCGGCGGCTCGACGGGATCGCGCCCGCGCATTACCGCACGCCGCTGGGGCGCAAGGTGCCCATCGACTACGGCCCCGACATCCCCACCGTCTCCCTGCGCCTGCAGGAGGTTCTGGGCGAGACGGTGCATCCGAAGGTCGGCGCGACGCCGCTGCGGATGGAGCTTCTGTCGCCCGCCGGACGGCCCGTCGCCATCACGCAGGACCTGCCCGGTTTCTGGGCCGGGGCCTATGCCGACGTGCGGCGCGACATGCGGGGTGCCTATCCCCGCCACCCCTGGCCCGAAGACCCCACCGCGGCCGCCCCGACCACGCGGGCGAAGCCGCGCGGAACCTGATGGTCAGCCAAGCAGGTCGGCCAGAAGGTCCGACCGTGGGTCGGTCAACGCGTCGATGACGTCGAAATGGTGCCGCCCGGGCACGCGCCGCAGGGGAATGCCCCAGGCGCGCGCCAGCACCTCCGACTGCCAGAGGAAGCTCGGGCGTTCGGCGGCGCCCACATGGACGGCGAGGCGCGGGCCGGGCATCGGGTGGCCGAGCGCGGGACTTTCGGCCGTGGCCTCCGCCGCGTCGAGGCGCCAGTCGTCGTTCATGCCGAGCGCCGTCAGCGGCCGCAGGTCGGAGAGCGGGCTGATCGGCACGCAGGAGGCGATCCGGTCCGCGCAGGCGGGGGCCGCGTCGGCCATGACCATCCGCGCCGCCAGATGCCCCCCGGCGCTGTGGCCGGTCAGGTGGATCGGGCCGGAGACGCGCGCCGCCGCGTGGTCCACCGCGCGCGCGACCAGCCGGGTGATCTCGCCGATGCGGACCTGCGGCGCGAGCGGATAGCCCACCACCGCGACGGCCTGTCCAAGCGTCACCGCGCCGGAGGCGAGGTGCGACCAGTCGGACTTGCCGAAGCTGCGCCAGTAGCCGCCGTGGACAAAGACCGTGAGGCCGCGCGCCGGGCCTTCGGGGTGGAACAGATCGAGCGTGGCGCCCGGCCTGTCGGCATAGGCGAGGTCGAGGTCGGCGGGCGTCGCCTCCCGGAACGCGGCCGCCTCCGCGCGCCAGCGGGGCGGGAAGGCGTCGGAATCCGCGATGTGGTCGGCGTTGGCATAGGCCGCGTCGAGCGTGGCGCGGTCCATCTCCTGCCAGCCGATCATCGCGGGGTCGCCGGACGCATCGAGGCCCCATGTTTCGCATGCGAAACATAGCCGGCTATGCACATGTCAGGCTTGCCGGATCAGTGCAGCTTGGCCGCAACCGTCTCGATCGACTGGTCGATCAGCCTGTTCGCCTCGGCGGCGGAGAGTTGCTTGGCGATGACCTCGCCCGCGGCGGCGATGGCGACCGACACCGCGGTGTCGCGGACTTCGCGCACGGCGGATTTCTGTGCGCTTTCGATCTGGTCCTCGGCGGCGGTCAGGCGGCGCTGGACCGAGGCGTCGAGGTCGACACGGGCCTGCTCGGCGGCCGAGGTGGCCTCCGCGCGGGCGGCGGCGACGATGGCATCGGCCTGCTCGTGCGCCTCGCGGGTCTTGCGCTCGTAGGAGGCGAGGAGCGCCTGGGCCTCGTCACGCAGGGCCTTTGCCTCGTCGAGGTCGCCGCGGATGCCGGTCGCCCGGTCGTCCAGCAACGACATCAGGCGCGACGGCACCTTGAAGTAGATCAGGATGCCGACGAACAGCAAAAAGCCCAGCATCACCACGAAGTCGGTGTTGGCGAGGTCGAAATAAGGACCCGACGCGGCCATGGCGGGCGTGCCGGTCAGAAGGGCGAGGGGCAGGACATGGCGCATGGTTCAGTTCCCCTTCACGCGGGAGGACACGGCGGCGTCGATGGTCGAGCGGTCGGCCTGCATGCCGAGCGCGGTCACGATCTCGGCGGCGACGTCGCGGGCGACTTCGGCCACGGAGGCGGCGGCACCGGCGCGGACCTCCGCGATCTGCTTCTCGCTCTCGGCCGACTTGGCGGCGATGCGCTTGTCGGCGTCGGCGATGGCCGCGTCGAGGTCGGCCTTGATCGCCGCGCGCGCCTCGCCCGAGATGCGCTGCGCCTCGGCCCGTGCGTCGGCCAGGGCCTTCTCATAGGCCTTTTCCGCATCGGTGGCTTGGCGATTCAGGTCTTCGGCGGCGGCGAGGTCGTTGGAAATGGTGCCCGACCGTTCGGCCAGCGTGGCCGAGACGCGGGGCAGCGCCACCTTGGTCAGGATCAGGTAGATCGCGACCAGTGCGACGACCAGCCAGAAGATCTGGTTGGCGAACCACGCGTCGCAGAGCTGCGGCATGCCGATGGCGCTGCCCAGCGAGTTGACGCAGTAGCCTGCGGCTTCGAGGTCGATCGGTTCGATTTCCATGTCCCGGTCCCGTCAGGTCGGTTGCCGTTGCGGCGGGAGGTATGTGCCCCCCGCCGCCGTCTTGTCGAAGGTCGCCCGTCGGATCAGACGGCGAACATCAGCAGCAGCGCGACCAGGAACGAGAAGATGCCCAGGGCTTCGGCGAAGGCGATGCCGATGAACAGGGTCGCGGTCTGGCCGCCGGCGGCGCTGGGGTTGCGCAGCGCGCCCGCGAGGAAGTTGCCGGCGACGTTGCCGACCCCGAGAGCCGCGATGCCCGAGCCCATGGCCGCGAGGCCTGCACCGAGGAACTGGCCGATTTCTGCGATATTGCCTTCCATGGGGAGTCTCCTTGAAATGGAAAAGGTCGTTGGTGTGAGGATCAGGTCCGGGAACGCCC
The DNA here is from genome assembly GCF_001403735.1 of Jannaschia rubra. GTDB lineage: Bacteria > Pseudomonadota > Alphaproteobacteria > Rhodobacterales > Rhodobacteraceae > Jannaschia > Jannaschia rubra. The sequence continues at coordinate 227,660 of NZ_CXPG01000009.1, read as the reverse complement.
CGGCCTAGTGGTTCGGATGCAGCGCGTCCTTGAGGTAGACGCAGGTCAGGATCGTGAAGACGTAGGCCTGGATGAAGGCGACCAGCACCTCGAGCCCGTAGATCGCGGTCACGCCCAGCACGGCGAGCGGCGAGATGGCGGCGACCTGCGCGAAGCCCGCGAAGACCTTGAGCACCGCATGGCCCGCCGTGAGGTTGCCGGCCAGTCGGATGGAGTGGCTGACCGGGCGCACGAAGTAGGAGATGAGCTCGATCACCGCCAGCACCGGCCGGATGGCGAGCGGCGCGGATGTCACCCAGAACAGGCCGAGGAAGGATGCGCCGTTCTTGACGAAGCCCACGATCGTCACCGTCAGGAAGACCGCCAGCGCCAGCAGGCCGGTGACGGCGATGTGCGACGTCGGGCTGAAGGACGACGGGATGAGGGCGAGGAAGTTGGCGAAGAGGATGAACAGGAACAGCGTGAAGACGTAAGGAAAGAACTTGACGGCGTCGCGGCCGGTCACGTCCTCGATCATCTTGTAGACGAAGCCGTAGGCAAGCTCGGCCACCGACTGGACGCGGTTGGGGATGATCGCGCGGCGGCTGGTGCCCAGGACGAACAGACCCACGACGCAGAGGACGGCGAGGGCCATCCAGAGCGTCACGTTGGTGATCGTGTACCAGTAGACCGGATCGCCGTAGTCGCCGAACAGCGGCTTGACCATGAACTGATCCATGGGGTGAAAGGACAGGCCTTCGGCATGGGCCGGATCGCCAGCGGTCAGCACGCCTGTGGTAGCTACTGGATCAGCCATGGTCGTCCCCGTCCTTGGGCGCGCCGGCGCCCGGTTCCTTCAAGGCGTCAGTCACGCTGATCCGCCCCTGTATCTCGTTCGCGGAGCCGATCATCGTCTTCACCCCGGCCGCGAAGCCGAGAAGAACGAACAGGACCATCAGCCAGGGCGATGTGCCCAGAAGCCAGTCGAGCCCGTAGCCGATGCCGAACCCGATCCCCAGGCCCGCCACCAGCTCGATGACCATCCGCCAGGCGAGCTGCGCCTGGGAATGATGCTCCGCCATGTGGTGCTTCACCTCGGGTCCCTTCGCAGCCTCGATGCGCGCCCGGAGCGCGCGAAGGCGGTCTGCGTCGGAGCCTTCGGACATTCTGAAACCCCACGGAAGTCCGCTGCGGTCTAAGGCCGGGGAGGCCCCGAGTCAACGCAGCGTAATACCGTTTTAGATCAGTGTCTTGCATGGCATCCGAGGCCGCGCGGACCGGTCCGCGGACCCCCCGGGACGTTCAACCCAGGAGTTGAACGTGCTTGACCGCCCCCGGCACAGGCGGCAAGGCGGGGGCCATGTCCGACACCCTGTCTTCCGTCTTCGCGGCGCTGGCCGACCCCACGCGGCGCGCCATCCTCGCGATGCTGCTGGAGGACGACATGGCGGTGACGGACGTGGCGGCGCCCTTCGGCATCTCGCTCGCCGCGGTCAGCAAGCACCTCGCCACGCTGGCGCGCGCGGGGCTGATCGCGCAGGAGCGGCGGGGCCGGGTCGTCTGGTGCAAGCTGGAGCCGGACGCCCTGCGCGAGGCGTCGGTCTGGATGCAGGGGTTCGGGCAGTTCGACGCCATAGACCTCGACGCGCTCGAGGCGCTGCTGGAGCGGCAGGCGGCGGGCTGACCGGGTCAGGCCAGCCGGCGCCGCAGGGCCTCGGTCAGAGTCTCCATGTCCTCGCCCGTCTGTTCGGAAAGACGCATGAGGCCGAACTGAACGCGGGCCATGTCCTGATAGTAGCTTGTGAAGATGTAGTTGGTCGCGGCACCCGCGGCGGCCCCGATCACCGGGATCGCCTGCGCGGCCAGCTTTTGCCCCAGCGGAATGGCGAGGCGCGGCGCGACGCGGGCGATCATCCCCTGCACCGCGCTGCCGGTGACGGTCAGGCGCATCGTCAGGAACGTGAGGTCGGTGCCGTCGTCGTCGTCGAGCGGACCCGCGGCGGCGAAGACGCGGACGCAGGCGGCGCGCACCTCGGGGCGGGAAGGGTCGAGCCCGTGTTCGTCGGCGATGGTCTGGATCGCGCGCAGGATGACGGTCGTCGTGACCGGCAGCTCGGCCAGGGCCGTGGGCACGCCGCCCATGCCGCCCGCGGCGCCGGTGCCGACCGCGATGGCGCGGGTCAGCCAGTCGGGCGCGTCGGCGATGCGGCCGCGGCGGGTAGCGGCGGCGGCGTTGAACGATTGCTCGAGCGCGGCGGCGGTGGCCTTTTCGAGACCGGCGCGCACCCGTTCGGGCAACATGCCGATCAGGTTCTCGGCCTGCGCGCCGACCATGTTCAGCACCTGTCGCCCGACGCCGGAAGCGGTGCGGAGCTTGAGGGCGAGGCGGTCGAGTTCGGCCTCCCGGTCGAGGGGCGGAAAGACCTGCTGGCGGGGCGGGGGCTGTATGGTGTCGCTCATGTCGCAGAGATGGGGTCGTCCGCGCGTCAAGGCAAGGCGCGCGTCACCGGACCCGCCACCCCGACCCAGTCCCAGACGCCCAGCACGCGGTCCGGGTTGGTGGGCGGCGGCATCGTCACGCCCGGCAGGACGCCGAAGCCGAAGCGGCGGTAATAGGGCAGATCGCCCACCAGCATGACCCGTTCCACCCCCGCGCGGTCGGCCGCGTCGAGGCTCGACTGGATGAGGAAGGCGCCCAGCCCCTCGCCCTGGCGCGTCGGGTGGACGGCGACGGGGCCGAGCAGCATGGCCCGCGCCGTGCCCACGAGGACGGGCCACTGGCGCACCGCGCCCGCCACCTCGCCCCCCCTGCCCCGCGCCACGAGACAGAGGTCGCGGGCGGGCGGCACGCCCTCGCGCAGGCGATAGGACGACAGCGCGGTGCGCCCCGGCGCGAAGCAGAGGTCCATCAGGGCCTCGACCTCCCAGAGGTCGGCGTCGGTTTCCACGTGCAGGTCCATCGCGTCCCTTCTGGCGCTTCCGGGTGGCGGCCGCTAGTCACCCGCGGACGACAACCGGAGTTCACGATGTTCTACCGCCCCGAGGACGGCCATGGCCTGCCGCACAACCCGTTCAACGCCATCGTCTCGCCGCGGCCCATCGGCTGGATCTCGACCAGGGGCGCGGCCGGCGACAACCTTGCGCCCTATTCGTTCTTCAACGCCGTGGCCTATGTGCCGCCGCAGGTCATGTTCGCCTCCACCTCGGCCAAGGACGACCGGGACGGCACCAAGGACAGCGTGGCGCAGGCGCGCGAGTCGGGGGTGTTCTGCGTCAACGTCGTGTCCTGGGCCCTGCGCCACGCGATGAACGCCAGCAGCGGCGCGCATCCGGCGGGGACGGACGAGTTCGCGATCGCGGGGCTGACCAAGGCGGACTGCGAGACCATCGATTGCCCCCGCGTGGCCGATGCGCCCGCCGCGCTGGAATGCCGGGTCACGCAGATCGTGCAGCTGCCGGGCGCGGCCAATTTCGCCGTCTTCGGCGAGGTGACGGGCATCCACCTGCGCGACGACGCGCTGCGCGACGGAATGTTCGACGTGCTGACCTTCGGGCCCGTGGCGCGGCTGGGTTACAGGGATTACGCGCGGGTCGAGAGCCTGTTTTCGATGGAGCGCCCCGACGACTAAGCCGGTGACGGGCCTGTGCCGCGTTTCGTTCAACGGACGCGGACTGGCGCCTCATCGTGCTGACCTCCGACACGATGCCCGCCGCGATCCAGGAGCTGGGCGCCTTGGTGGCGGAGGAGCCGCGCGTGGTGATGGAAGTCTCGGCCGCACGGGACGTCGATGCGGGGTTCTGGACCGGCTCGGCCTGCAGGACGCGGCGCAGTTCCGCATCGACGACGACGGGCTGGCGGTCAAGCTGCCCAAGCGGACGTGCGACCGGACGATCTTCAGCTTCGGGCATTTCCCGCTGGCGAACCGCTGGCTGGCCATCACCGACAACGAGGGGACGGGGCACCCCATACTGCGGAGGGTGGAACATGACAGCGAACGGCTGCGCCCCGGCAGCCCGGCGATGAAGGGGCATGAACCGATGGACTGGCAAGCCTTCGAGGCGCCCTGGCGAAAGGGTTCGGCTTCGTGGACCCGGCTGCGCTGAAGGCGGGGCTGGGCGGCTAGGTCAGCCACCAACGGCCGAGGCCGTAGGCGTAGAAGGCGGTGAACAGCAGGTTGATGTATTTCAGCTGACGCTCGCCGTGCAGCCAGGCGCAGGCGATCCAGATGAGGCAGAACGGCAGGCCGAAGATCATCGGCCAAGGGTGCCAGTTCTGCACGATGGCGAGGGTGCTGGCGACGCCCAGCATCAGCGCGGCCCATTTCAGGCGCTGTTCGTTGGTCGCGAGCCAGGCTTCGGCCAGGCGCGCGGGCGTGAACGGATCACGCATGGCGCGAACCCTCCCTGGCTGTCGAAACGGCGGATGTCGGGGGACGGGTCATCTCTGCCATCCGTCCCCCTCGTCCTACAGCCGGCCGGGGCCTGCGGCAAGGGCCGTGGTCGTCAGTGGCTTCCCAGGATGCCCGTGCGAACGCCGTAGTCCGCCGCGATGGCGTAGTCGGGGTCGTCGTCGCTGTCGATCATCAGGTGGCCGGCGCGCGTCAGCAGCCGGTGGCAGTCGCGCGAAAGGTGGCGCAGCTGGATCGACTTGCCCGCGGATTCGTATTTCGCGGCGACGGCCTCGATCGCCTGGAGCGCGGACTGGTCGGCCACGCGGCTGTCGGCGAAGTCGATCACCACGCGGTCGGGGTCGCTCTCGGGCTCGAACAGTTCGACGAAGCCCGTGGCCGAGCCGAAGAACAACGGGCCCTGCACGCGGTAGACCTTGGCGCCGTCGGGCGTCTCGTCGACCTTGGCGTGGATGCGCGTCGCGTTCTGCCACGAATAGGCCAGCGCCGAGACGATGACGCCCACGACGACGGCGATGGCGAGGTCGAAGCGCACCGTCACCGCGGTCACGAGGACGATGACCACCGCGTCGACGCGGGGCACGCGGGCCAGGATCTTGAGGGAGTTCCAGGCGAATGTGCCGATGACGACCATGAACATCACGCCCACCAGCGCGGCGAGGGGGATCCGCTCGATCAGCGCGGAGGCCGCGAGGATGAACAGCAGCAGGAACAGCGCCGCCGAGACGCCCGAGATGCGGGTCCGGCCGCCCGATTTCACGTTGATCATCGACTGGCCGATCATGGCGCAGCCGCCCATGCCGCCGAAGAAGCCGGTGACGGTGTTGGCCGTGCCCTGGGCGATGCATTCCTGCGAGGCGCCGCCGCGCTGGCCCGTGATCTCGCCCACGAGGTTCAGCGTGAGCAGGGATTCGATCAGGCCCACGGCGGCGAGAATGATCGCATAGGGCAGGATGATGCTGAGCGTCTCGTAGGTGAAGGGCACGTCGGGCAGCGCGAATATCGGCAGGCCGCCCGAGATGGATGCGAGGTCGCCCACGGTGGGCACGGGCAGGCCGAACAGGATCACCACGCCGGCCGTGATGGCGATGCCCGCGAGCGGCGCCGGGATGGCGGTCGTCAGGCGGGGCAGGCCCCAGATGACGAGCATCGTCAGGGCGACCAGCGCCAGCACGAGGACGAGCTGCCCCCCTTGCATCCACGACCCGTCCGCTTGCCGGAAGAAGTCGAGCTGCGACTTGCCGATGACGATGGCCAGCCCGTTGACGAAGCCCAGCATGACCGGATGGGGCACGAGCCGGATGAACTTGCCCCACCGCATGACGCCCACGATGATCTGGAGGATGCCCATGAGGACGACGGTGGCGAACAGGTATTGCAGCCCGACCCCGTCGGGAAACCGCGCCACGAGGCTGACCATGACGACGGCGAGGGCGCCGGTGGCACCCGAGATCATGCCGGGACGCCCGCCGATGAGCGCGGTGATGAGGCCCACGATGAAGGCGGCATACAGGCCCACGAGCGGCGGCACATCGGCGACGAAGGCGAAGGCCACGGCTTCGGGCACGAGCGCCAGGGCCACGGTCAGGCCGGCCAGCACCTCGACCCGCACGACGGTGAGGCTGAGGCTGGTGGTGGGGGCGACCCGCAGGTCGGGGCCGTCGAATCGGTCGGCAAGTCTTGCAAGCACGGATCTGCTCAAGGTGTCACGCTCTCGTGGTTTTTCGGGTTTCGGCGCGCTTAGCAGGGATCGGCGCGGGACGATACCCCTGCGGGCCGTTGCGGTTTCCCGCCGGGCGCGGCAGGGTCCACCGGCGGCAACGGCGAGGGGTGCGGGCATGGCGCCGGTCATCGGGATCATCGGGGGCTCGGGCCTCTATGCGGTCGAGGGGTTGCGGGACGCGGCGTGGCACGACGCGCCGACGCCCTGGGGCGCGCCGTCGGACCGGTTGCTGCACGGCACGCTGGAGGGCACGCGCATGGTGTTCCTGCCGCGCCACGGGCGGGGGCACGTCCATACGCCCACCTCCGTGCCCTACCGCGCCAATGTCGCGGCGATGAAGGCGGCGGGGGTCACGCATCTGGTGTCGGTCAGCGCGACGGGATCGTTCCGCGAGGAGATGGCGCCGGGCGACTTCGTCATCGTGGACCAGTTCATCGACCGGACCCGCGGGCGGGAGGGGTCGTTCTTCGGGCCGGGGCTGGTGGCGCATGTGTCGCTGGCGCACCCCGTCTGCCCCCACCTGTCGACTGCCTGCGCCCAAGCCGCGCGCCGGGCGGGGGCCAGGGTGCACGAGGGCGGCACCTATCTGGCGATGGAGGGACCCCAGTTCTCGACGCTGGCCGAATCGCAGCTCTACCGGTCGTGGGGGTGCGACGTGATCGGCATGACCAACATGCCGGAGGCCCGGCTCGCACGGGAGGCGGAGCTGCATTACGCCTCCGTCGCGATGGTGACCGACTACGACAGCTGGCATCCCGACCACGGCGCGGTCCAGATCACCGAGATCATCGAGACGCTGCAAGGCAACGTGGCGCGGGCTGCGGCCATGGTAGCGGCGTTGCCGGGGCTGGTCGGTGGGGGGTGCGATGCAGGTTGCGACCGCGCGCTGGACCATGCGGTGATGACCGCGCCCGAAGCGCGCGCCCCCGGCATGGTCGACCGCCTGCGACCCATCGCGGGGCGTGTCCTTTGAAGGCGGCGGTGCTGGCCCTTCTGGCCTTTCCCGCCGCCGCGCAGGAGTTCGTGGAGGCGCCGGATCGCCTGTCCGACCACGATTTCTATCGCGCGGTGGCCTGTGCCGCCCCGCCGGGCGGAGACTGCCGCAAGCCCTATCTGCGGTGGTCGGAGGAACGGCGGGGCGGGCTGACCGTTTCGCTCGCCTCGGTGGCGGAGGGGCTGCGGGGGTACCGGCGGGCGATCTACGAGGACGCGCTGGATTCTGCGTTGTCGCAGGTCAACGCGCTGGAGGCGGGGGTGCGGCTGTCGCGCACCGACGGGCCCGCCGACATCGAGGTGCATGTCGTGTCCACCCGGCCGGGCCATGTCATGCGCGACACCGGCGTGCCCGATCTGGACGGCGCGGTGTTGCCGCTGGGGCGGGTCGCGCTCCGCGCGCGCGACGGCGAGATAGGGGAGGCGCTGGTGGCGATATCGTCCTTCGCGCGGCGGCGCGAGATCGCGTCGATCCTGCTGGAGGAGGTCGTGCAGGGGCTGGGCCTGATGACCGACATCCGAGGCCCCGCCTATCGCCGGTCGCTGTTTTCGGAGGACGGCAATTCCGTCGTCCGGATCGAGGGTCAGGACGCCATGGCCCTGCGCCGCCATTATTCGCCCGGTGACACTGGCGAGGGGAGTTGATCCATGCAGGCGAGGACCGTCCGCGACTATATCCGCACCATCCCCGATTTCCCCCACGAGGGCATCCTGTTTCGCGACGTGACCACCCTGTTCGCGGATGCGCGGGGGATGAGGCTCTGTGTCGATCAGCTTCTGGCGCCCTTCGCGGGCGACCGGATCGACGCCGTCGCGGGGCTGGAGGCGCGGGGCTTCATCCTGGGGGGTGCGGTGGCGCATCAGCTGGGATGCGGCTTCGTGCCCATCCGCAAGAAGGGAAAGCTGCCGGGGCGCACCTTCGCGCAGGACTACGACCTGGAATACGGCAAGGCCACGGTCGAGGTGCATGCGGATGCGCTGGAGCCTGGCGCGCGTGTCCTGCTGGTCGACGACCTGCTCGCGACCGGGGGGACGGCGCGGGCGGGGATCGCCCTGCTGGAGCGTCTGGGCACGGAGGTCGTCGGCTGCGCCTTCGTGGTGGACCTGCCGGATCTGGGCGGACGGGCGGCGCTGGAGGCGATGGGGATGCCGGTCCATGCGCTCTGTTCGTTCGAGGGGGGATGACGGACGCGAAAAATCGCAACTGTCCGCGTTTTGTAAACCTCTTGTTAACCTTTTGCGGCCAACGTGGGTTCATGGGCGTTTGGCAGAAACCACCCATTTCCCCGCGCCCTGTCTTCCCCCGGACAGGGCGCACCCTTTTCCACCCCTCCGCTATCCGCGCAGCACGGCGCCCGGGTTCATGATGCCCGCGGGGTCGAGTGCCGCCTTGATCGCCCGCATCGCCGCCAGCTTGGCCGGGTCGCCGTAGCGTTCGAGGTCGCCCACCTTGAGCCGCCCGATGCCGTGTTCGGCGCTGACCGACCCGCCGAAGGCGTGGACGAGATCGTGCACCGCCGTCTTGATGGCGTCGCGCTGGTGCTCGTGATCGTCCCGGCTGCGGCCCGGCGCGGGGAAGACGTTGTAGTGCAGGTTGCCGTCGCCCACATGGCCGAAGCAGTTGATGCGAAAGTCGCCGATGGCGGCGATGACCGCCGGTGCCTTGGCGATGAAGCGGGGGATGGCGGCGATGGGCACGCTGATGTCGTGGCTGCTGACCGATCCGATCTTGCGGTTCGCCGCCGGGATCGATTCGCGCAGGTGCCAGAAGTCCTGCCGCTGGGCGTCCGACTGTGCCACGGTCCCGTCGCACACGAGGTCGCGGTCGAGCGCCGCGGCGAACAGATCCTCCAGCGCCTGCGCCGGGTCGCCGGAGGCGCCGAGCCCCAGGTCGATGAGCACCGACCATACGGGCCGCCCCAGCGGCAGTCGCACGTCGGGCATCGTCTCGGCCAGGAAGTCGAGCCCGGTCCGGCCGATCAGCTCGAAGGCCGAGACCCCTTCCCCGATGCGGTCGCGCGCGAGGTTCAGAAGGTCGATGGCGGCCGCGGGGTCGCGCACCGCCATGATCGCCGCCCCCGTCCGCACCGGGCGGGGCAGCAGCTTGAGCGTCGCGGCGGTGATGATGCCCAGTGTCCCCTCCGCCCCGATCAGCAGGTGCCGCAGGTCGTAGCCCGTGTTGTTCTTTCGCAGCGGCGAGAGACCGTGCAGCACCGATCCGTCGGGCAGCACGGCCTCGACCCCGAGGCACAGTTCGCGCGCGTTGCCGTAGCGCAGGACGTTCACGCCGCCCGCGTTGGTGGACAGGACGCCGCCGATGCGCGCGGAGCCCTGGGCGGCGATGGTCAGGGGAAACAGGCGGCCCGCCGCGGTGGCGGCCTCCTGCACCGTCTGGAGGATCGCGCCGGCCTCGACCGTCATCGCGTTCTCGGTCGGATCGACGTCGCGGATGCGCGCCATCCGCTCCAGCGACAGGATGACCGGCCGGGGCAGGTCGGCGCTGACCTGTCCGCCCACGAGGCCGGTCCCCCCGCCATAGGGGATGACGGGCACGCGCGCGCCGGCCGCCGCGCGGACGATGGTGGCGACCTCATCGGTGGTGGCGGGGGCGAGCAGCAATCCGTCCGCGCCGGCCCAACGGCCGCGCGGCTCCTCCAGGTAGCGGGCGTCGAGGTCGCGAAAGGTGGCGTCGGGCAGGTTCGCGCGCAGGGCGTCGGCGAAGGCACCGGAGGCAGGTTGCATCGAAAACTCCGTCGGACAGGAAGGCGGCCGTGGGGTCGGACCTAGCCCTCGACCCGGCCCCGTCGATCCGACCGGAGCATCGCATAGAGGACGTGGTTGCGCCAACGCCCGGCGATCTGAAGGTAGGATTGCGCCACGCCCTCATACTTGAAGCCCGAACGTTCGAGCAGACCGCGCGAGGCCACGTTCTCCTCGAGGCAGGCGGCTTCCAGGCGGCTGAGGTCGAGACGGGCGAAGGCGTGGTGGCCCAGGGCCACGATGGCTTCGCGCATGTAGCCCTGGCGGGCGTGGGCCTGCCCGATCCAGTAGCCCAGCGTCGCCGACTGCGCGGGGCCGCGGCGGATGTTGTCCATGGTGATCGCGCCCAGAACCTCGCCGTCGGTCTTGCGCGTGAGGAACAGGGCGAGCGCGGTGCCCTGCCCGTGGCTGCGGTTGGCCCAGTAGACGCGGTTGGTGAAGGACTTGCGCGACAGATGGTCGGGCGCCCATTCCGGCTCCCAAGGCTGGAGGAAGCGCGCGGAGCCTTCGCGCAGGTTCACCCAGGGACGATAGTCGGCGTGTTGCGGCAGGCGCAGGATCAGACGCTCCGTCTCGATCCGGGGCTTGCGGAGCGCGCCGAAGATCACGCGGCGAGCCTTGCCTTGAGCGCCGCGGCCTCGGGCGCATCCGACACCGGGCCGTAGAGCGCGAGCGCGGGCGTCGCCGTCCGCAGGCGCGCCGCGTGGTCGCGCACGCGCGCGGCATTCACCGCGTCGATATGGGCGATGGCCTCCGACAGGGGCGGCACACGGTCCCAGATGGCGACGACGCGGGCCAGGCGTTCGGCCCGGCTGGAGGGGCTTTCGAGGCCCATCAGCATCCCCGACTTCATCTGTGCGCGGGCACGGGCGACCTCGGCCTCGGTCATGTCGTCGGCGGCGCGCTTGATCTCGTCCATGGTCAGGTTGGCAAGACCGGCCACATCATCACCACCGGTGCCCGCATAGATCGTCAGCATGCCGGTGTCGGAACAGGCGCCCACGCTGGCGAAGATGGTGTAGCAGAGGCCGCGCTTTTCGCGCGCTTCCTGGAACAGGCGGGACGACATGCCGCCGCCGAGGACGCCCGCGAAGACCTGCGCGGTATAGATCTCGTCGTCGCGGTAGCCGGGCTGATCGAAGCCCAGGGCGAAATGCGCCTGCTCCAGATCGCGGATCTGGCGGAATTCGCCGCCGCGAAACAGGCCGGGGGCGGCATCGGCCTGCGGACGGGCGGGCAGATGGCCGAACAGGTCCTCGGCCATCCGCACGATGGCATCGTGATCCACGGCACCTGCGGCGGCGAGGATCATCTGGCCGGGGCCGTAGTTCTGGCGCGTGAAGTGGCGCAGGTCGTCGGCGGTGAAGGCCGACACCCGTTCGGTCGGCCCGAGGATGGTGCGGCCGATGGGCTGTTCGGGATAGGCCGCTTCCTGCAGCCAGTCGAAGATGATGTCGTCGGGCGTATCGAGCGCCTGGCCGATTTCCTGCAGGATGACGCCGCGCTCGATCTCGATCTCGCGCGGGTCGAAGACGGGGTTGAGCACGATGTCCGCGATGAGGTCGGTCGCCAGCGGCACGTCGCCCGCCAGCACGCGGGCGTAATAGGCCGTCACCTCGCGCGAGGTATAGGCGTTGATGTAGCCGCCGACGTCCTCGATCTGTTCGGCGATCTGGAGGGCGGACCGGCGGCTGGTGCCCTTGAACGCCATGTGTTCGAGGAAATGCGCGATGCCGTTCTGTTCCATGGCCTCGTGCCGTCCGCCGGCGCCGACCCAGACGCCGACGGCGGCCGATTGCAGGCCGGGCATGTGCTCGGTGACGATGCGGAAGCCGTTGGGCAGGCGGTGGAGTCGGGTGGTCATGCGCGGCGCTCTTCGATGATCGTCTCGATGGCGTGGAGATCGTTCTCCACGCGGGTGATGCGTTCGTCCCGATCGAACAGGTCGGCCATCCGGGGCGGCAGGGACGGGCGGATGCCGGTCGCCGCCTCGACCGCGTCGGGAAACTTGGCCGGATGCGCCGTGGCCAGCGTGACCATGGGCGCGTCGTCCAGATGTTGCCGGGCGACGTGGACGCCCACGGCGGTGTGGGGGCACAGAAGCTCTCCGGTCCGGCGGAGCGTGTCGGCGATGGTGCGCGAGGTCTCCTCCTCCGACGCGCGGCCGGACGCATAGATGTGCTGCAGCGTCTCGAGGGCGCCCTGGGACACGGTGAAGCCGCCGGATCCCTGCTCCTCCATCAGCTGCGCGATGGCGCGCCCGTCGCCGCCGTAGGCCAGGTGCAGCGCGCGCTCGAAGTTGCTGCTGACCTGGATGTCCATGGAGGGCGAGATCGACGGCTCGACCGTGCCGATGCGGTAGTCGCCCGTCGTCAGGCAGCGGTGCAGGATGTCGTTCTGGTTGGTCGCCACGACAAGCTGGCGGATCGGCAGACCCATGCGCTTGGCGATATGGCCCGCGAAGACGTCGCCGAAGTTGCCGGTGGGGACGGTGAAGCCGACCTCACGGTGCGGGGCTCCCAGCGTCGTGGCGGCGGTGAAGTAATAGACCACCTGCGCCAGCACGCGGGCGAAGTTGATCGAATTGACCCCGGCCAGCCCGACCCGGTCGCGGAACGCGAAGTCGTTGAACATGTCCTTCACGCGGGCCTGCGCGTCGTCGAAATGGCCGTCGATGGCGAGGGCGTGGACGTTCGATTCGTCCGGCGTGGTCATCTGGCGGCGCTGCACCTCGCTCACGCGGCCATGGGGGTAGAGGACGAAGACGTCCACGGCGTCGAGCCCCCGGAACGCCTCGATCGCCGCCGATCCGGTGTCGCCCGAGGTGGCGCCGACGATGGCGACCCGTTCGCCCCGGCGCGCCAGCGTGTGCTGGAACATCTGGCCGATGAGCTGCATGGCGAAGTCCTTGAAGGCCAGCGTCGGCCCGTGGAACAGCTCCAGCAGGTGATGGTTCGGCCCAAGCTGCACCAGCGGCGCGCGGGCGTCATGGCCGAAGCCCGCATAGGCGCGGGACACCAGATCGCCCAGCGTCGTCTCGTCGAAGGCATCGGCGACGAAGGGCGCCATGACGCGGACGGCCACCTCCTCGTAGGGCAGACCGGCCAGGGCCGCGATCTCGTCGCGCGTCATCCGCGGCAGCGTCTCGGGCACGTAGAGGCCGCCATCACGGGCCAGCCCGGTCAGCATCGTATCCTCGAACCCCAGGGCGGGGGCCTGACCACGGGTGGAGATGTAGCGCATGGAGTTTCGCCTTCAGAGGGTGCGGCGCCTGATACGCCACAGCAGGAACACTGTCATCCCCAGCCAGACCGCCGCCAGCCCGAACCACTGGATCGCGTAACCCAGGTGGCTGTTGCGGATGCCCTCTGTTCCGACCGGCGCGGGGGTCGGGGCGAGGGCCGGTTCGACTGTGCGGGCGACCACCAGAAGCGGCTCGGTCTGCAGAACGGCCGCCATGGCGGGCACGTCGCGGGCGAACCAGGTGTCGCCATCGGGCGGTGGCGTCCCGTCGTCGCGGTCGTCGGGCCAGTTGAGGTTGCCGGTCAGCGTCACGGGCTGGCCCGGCAGCGGAAGCGCCGCCGCCCGGGCGGCATCGAGCGGCACGACGCCGAGATCGACCAGTACCCGGCGCCCGCCATCGGTCAGCACCGGCACCACGATGCGATAGCCGCTGCCCGCCCCGCGCCAGGCGCCCAACACCCGCAGCGGATCGCCCGCCACCTGTCCCGTCAGCGCCACGGGGACGAAGTTGTCCTTCGCGGGGTCCGGGTCCGCCGGCAGGGGCACCGGCTCCGCGTCGATCCGCGCCTCGATCCGGGCAATGACGCCCGTCTTCCAGTCCAGCCGCTGAAGCTGCCAAAAGCCGAGGGAGATCAGCACCGCGGCACCGGCCAGCCCGAAGAGGAGGGGAAGGATCAGGCGCATCGAAACCTCGGAAACGAAAGGCAGCGCGGATCGCCTCGCGCCGCCCCGGCCGTTCGGCAGCGGATCGCCCCGCCGGGCAGGCTCAGCTGCCCCAGATGTAGATCGACGCGAAGAGGAACAGCCAGACCACGTCGACGAAGTGCCAGTACCAGGACGCCGCCTCGAAGCCGACGTGTTCGGTCGGCGTGAAATGGCCCATCTGGAGACGGATCAGGCAGACGGCGAGGAAGATCGTCCCGATGACGACGTGGGCGCCATGGAAGCCCGTCGCCATGAAGAAGTTGGCGCCATAGACGTTGCCCGCGAAGCCGAAGGCCGCGTGGCTGTATTCGTAGATCTGGAACACGGTGAACAGGACGCCGAGGCCGATGGCGAGGATCAGGCCCCACTTCATGTCCTCGCGGTTGTTCTCATGCACCAGCGCGTGGTGCGCCCAGGTCGCCGCGGCCCCCGAACACAGCAGGATCAGCGTGTTGATCAGCGGCAGGTGCCAGGGGTCGAAGGTCTCGATCCCCACGGGCGGCCAGACGCCGTCGACGAGGGGGCTGTCGGGGCCCATCGGATAGATCGCGTTCTTGAAGAACGACCAGAACCAGGCCGCGAAGAACATCACCTCGGACATGATGAACAGGATGAAGCCGTAGCGCAGGCCGATGCGGACGACGGGGGTGTGATCGCCGGCCGAGGATTCGCGCACGACGTCCGACCACCAGGCGAACATGACGCCCAGAACGCCGACGACACCGGCGGCGAACAGCCACGGACCCATGCCCTTCATCCAGAAGACGGCGCCCAGCAGCATGAAGAAGCCCGAGACCGCACCGATGAACGGCCAGATCGAGGGCGGCAGGATGTGATAGTCGTGATTCTTGGCCTGGGCCATCTTCGTCCCTCTCAGTTGGTCGTCACGGCGGCGTCGTTGTAGAGCGCCGCGTGGTCTTGGGGCAAGTCCGACACGTAGAAGGTGTAGGACAGGGTGATCTCGGGGATGCCGCTGGCCTCCGGGTCGTCCACGATCGCGGGATCGACGTAGAAGGTCACGGGCATGGACACGGTCTCGCCGGGGGCGAGGACCTGCTCCTCGAAGCAGAAGCAGGCGATCTTGGTGAAATGGGGCCCCGCGGCATAGGGCGCGACGTTGTAGGCGGCGGTTCCGGCCACGGGGCGGTCGGTGGGGTTCGTCGCCTCGTAGAAGGCGAGGTTCGTCTCGCCGATGCGGACGCGCATGGTCTTCTGGACGGGCTTGAACGTCCAGGGCATGTCCTTTTCCTTGGACGCGTCGAAGCGAACGAGGACGGTGCGGTCCAGCACCTCGGTCGCATCGGCCTCGGCCCGGGTCGTGGTGCCGCCGTATCCCGTCACCGCGCAGAAGATGTCATAGAGCGGCACCGCCGCCCAGCCGAGCGACCCCATGGCCAGCACGGTGCCGACGGTGCCCGCGACGACGCGCCCGTTGGGCGACAGATTGCGCCAGACCTTCATTCCGATACCTCCGGCACGGCGTCCTGCGGGACGATCGCGGGGCGGGAGACATGGTCGAAGGCCTCGGCGAAGCCGCCGGTCTGGATCTTGACGACCGTCAGCCCGAAGATGAGCACGATGAAGGCCAGAAGGACGGCCAGCAGACCGAAGTTGCGGCCCTTGCGCCGGGTGTGGAGTTCATGATCACGGTGCATCACCAACCTCCGTAGGGGTGCAATGCGGCCTCGACCACGAAGACCGCGAAATGGACGAACAGATAGACGAGCGACCACTTGAACAGCGCCTTTTCGGCGGCGTGGCCGTCGGCATCCGCCTCCGCGTCGGTACGGCGCCACATGTCCCACGCCCCCTTGAGGAACACGCCGTTCAGGACGACCGCCACCGCCAGCGTCAACGGGCCCCCGATGCCCGACAGCGCCGTGGCGAGCGACACGACGGCCAGGCCCACCGCATAGAGGAACGCCTGACGGCGCGTCGCGTCGCGGCCGTGCGTCACGGTCAGCATCGGGATGCGCGCCACATGGTAGTCCATCCTGACGAACAGGGCCAGCGCCCAGAAATGCGGCGGCGTCCACATGAAGATCAGCGCCACCAGAAGCCAGGCGTCCAGCGGTGTCGACCCGGTCGCGGCGGCCCATCCGATCATCGGGGGAAAGGCACCCGCCAGCCCGCCGATCACCGTGTTCCAGGACGTCGTCCGCTTGAGCCACATAGAATAGATGACGGTGTAGAAGAAGATCGTGAAGGCGAGCCAGAAGGCCGCGACCCAATTTGCCGTCAGCCCCAACATCACAACCGACAGGACCGACAGGAACAGACCCAGCGCCAGCGCGTCCGAAGGCTCCACCCGCCCGGAGGGAATGGGACGGCTGCGGGTGCGCTTCATCACCCGGTCGATGTCGGCATCGAACCACATGTTGAGCGCGCCCGAGGCCCCCGCCCCAAGCGCGATCCAGAGAATCGAGGTCGCCCCGAGGAACGGGTGGACCCCGCCGGGCGCGATCACGAGGCCGACCAGCGCCGTGAACACCGACAGCGACATCAGCCGCGGCTTCAGCAGCTGCCAATAGTCGCGCAGACCCGCCTCGTCCGAGGCGGGTCCGGTGTCGGGGATATGGAGCGACAGGTCGGTCAATGGATCACCAGGTCTCGATCTCGCCGGCCTTCACGGCAGCCAGCCACTGCGCGTATTTCTCCTCGGACACGACCTTGACCGTGATCGGCATGTAGGCGTGCGCGATGCCGCAGAGCTCCGAACACTGGCCGAAGTACACGCCTTCCGCGTCGGCGCGGAACCACAGCTGCGCAAGGCGACCGGGAATGCCGTCCTGCTTCACGCCAAAGGCCGGGATGGTCCAGGAATGGATCACGTCGCCGCCCGTCACCTGCATCACGACGGTCTTGCCCACGGGCACGACGACGGCAGTGTCGGTCGCCAGCCGGAACTGATCCTCGGTGTAACCGGCTGTCTGAAGCTGCTCCAGCACCTCCGGCGTCATCATGTTGCCCGCGTCGGCACCGATCATGTAGCTGGAGAACTCGACACCCTCCTCCTCGGGATATTCGTAGCCCCAGTACCACTGGTAGCCCGTCACCTTCACCACGACCTCCCCCTCGGGGATGCGCTGCTGGTCGAACAGCACCGGCAGCGAGAACGCCCCGATCCCCACCAGGATCAGGATCGGCACCACCGTCCAGGCCACTTCCAGCGGCGAGTTGTGGGTGAATTCGGCCGCCTTGGGGTTCGACCGCTTGTTGTAGCGGAGGATCACCCAGATCAGCAGGGCCGTGACAAGCAGCGTGATGGCCGAGATGATCACCAGCACGAAGTTGTCGAGCCAGTGAAGCTCCACCGCGAGCGACGTGGCGGCCGGCTGCATCGCGATCCCGCCGGGCTGCGGCTGGCCGATGATCGGAAGTTCGCCCAGGATCGACTGGGCCTGCGCCGGCAGGGCGGTCAGCGTTGCGGCGGCAAGACCCAGGGCCTTGAGCGTGGGCATCTTCATGATGTCTGTCCTGTCTGTCGTGGCAGGGAGGGCGAGCGGCCCCGTGCGGAATGTCCTCCGCGCGTAAGATCATATTCGGCGCCGACTCTGCAAGGCCCCGGAGGTCATGTGTCGCACCTGTTTCCCGGCCTGGTTCCAGCAATCGCGGGCCGGTGACGCGGGCGGGCGCGGCCCTCACCACTGGGTCATGCGTCCGGGCCTTCATGCCATCGTCGTCATCGTCCTGACCCTGCTCACGCAACTCGGCGGGCTGGCGTGGCTCGTGTCGCTGGCGTTCCGATGGCGCCTGCCCGAGTTCCTCGGCGCCTATGTCGCCCTGTCGCTCGGGGCGGCCCGGGTCGCGCCCGCCTTCGGCCGGGTGCATCCGGGCCGCGGCGCCGGTGACGGGCCACTCGTCTCCCTGCCCGCCTTCTGTGCCCTCAACCGCAGCTATGCGACGCACGACATGGCAGGCGTTCTGCGCGATCTTGCGCAGGGTCTCGACCGTGCCATCCCGGCACGCGGACCGTCCTCCTCGACGCGAATTTCCCGTTCATCGGTGGCTTTCCCCTGCTGCCGCACCTGTCGCATGACGATGGGCGAAAAGCCGACACCGCGCTGTTCTACCAAGGAGACGATGGCCATGTCGCGGGCGCGCTGCGGTCGCCTGTGGGATATTTTGCATTCGAGGATGGGTCGACCGACTGCCCCGACCGCTTTCCCACGCTGCGCTGGAACCTGCGGGCCCCGCAACCGCTGATGCGCGACCTGCGCCTGGACGTCCCGCGAACGCGCGCGGCGCTCGATCTGCTCGCGGCCGTCGCGCGTATCGGCAAGGTCTTCCGGGAGCCGCACCTGCGCGACCGCCTGGGCGTGTCCGACCCAAAGCTGCGGTTCCAGGGATGCCGGGCCGCGCGCCACGACGACCATATCCACCTGCAATTGCGATGAGGGGTCGGAACCGCGCCGCCCCTGCCCTATCTAGGAAGAAACCCATGAGGATCGCCATGCCCGCCACCGACCGGACCGACCCCTTTCGCCCCTTCGACACCTGTCTCGACCGGGAGGTCGCGCTGCGCGTTCTGCGCGACACCCTGTCCGGCGCCGACGACGGCGAGCTGTTCCTGGAGCGCCGCCGATCCGAGGTCGTGGTCTTCGACGACGGACGGGTCAAGACGGCCAGCTACGACGCCTCCGAAGGGTTCGGCCTGCGCGCGGTGCGGCGCGAGATGGCGGGCTATGCCCATTCGACCGAGATTTCCGAAGCCGCCTTGCGGCGCGCCTCGGAGACGGCGCGTCTGGCCGTGGGCGACGGTGGCGGCACGCTGGCCGATGCGCCCGCGGGAACCAACCGCAGGCTCTATGGCGACGACGACCCGATCGGCGGACAGACCTTCGCCGTCAAGCTCGACACCCTGCGCGAGATCGACGCCTTCGCCCGTGCTCTCGACCCGCGCGTGATGCAGGTCTCCGCCTCGCTGTCGGCCAGCCTGCAGGAAGTCGAGATCCTGCGCCCCGAGGGGGCGTCGGTCCGCGACGTGCGGCCCATGGTCCGGCTGAACGTATCGGTCATCGTCGAGGAGAACGGCCGCCGCGAATCCGGCAACGCGGGCGGCGGCGGGCGCGTCGGGCTTGAGGGCCTGATGACGCGCGACCACTGGGAAGGCGTCGCGCGCGAGGCGCTGCGGATCGCCGTGGTGAACCTGTCGGCGGTGCCTGCCCCGGCAGGCGTGATGGATGTGGCGCTGGGCCCCGGATGGCCCGGCATCCTGCTGCACGAGGCGGTGGGTCACGGGCTGGAGGGCGATTTCAACCGCAAGGGCCAGTCGGCCTTCGCGGGTCTGATGGGCCAGCGCGTCGCAGCGCCTGGTGTCACCGTTCTGGACGACGGCACAATCCCCGACCGGCGGGGGTCGATCAGCATCGACGACGAGGGCACGCCGTCGCAGCGCAACGTCCTGATCGAAGACGGCATCCTGGTGGGCAACCTGCAGGACCGTCAGAACGCCCGGCTGACCGGCGTCGCGCCCACCGGGAACGGGCGGCGCGAATCCTATGCCCATGCGCCCATGCCGCGGATGACGAACACCTACATGCTGGGCGGCGAGGTCGCCCCGGGCGATATCGTCGCGGACGTGCGCGACGGCATCCATGCCGTGGGCTTCGGCGGCGGCCAGGTCGACATCACCAACGGCAAGTTCGTCTTTTCCTGCACCGAGGCCTACCGCGTCCGCAACGGCGTGGTGGGCGAACCCGTGCGCGGCGCAACGCTGATCGGCGACGGGGCCACGGCGCTGACCAACATCCGCGCCATCGGCAACGACATGGCGCTGGATCCCGGCATGGGAAACTGCGGCAAGCAGGGGCAATGGGTGCCCGTGGGGGTGGGCCAGCCGACGCTGCTGATCGGCGGGCTTACCGTGGGCGGCTCGGCGACCTGACGGCCGGAGCGCGTTAACCCTTTCTCAACGGTCCGGCGTCCACGGTGCCGCCCCATGGACTACGCGATTCCCGAGGACTTCCAGTTTCCGCCCGACGAATTGTCGGAGGCGCCCCTGCCCCTGTTCGACGCGCCCCCGCCGCAGGAGGAGCTGTTCGCCCGGCTGCGCCTGTCGCGGTCGCGGCGCGTGGGGCCGGCCACCTTCCGGCGCCTGATCGCGGAACACGGCGACGCGCGGACCGCGCTTGCCGCCTTGCCGGACATCGCGCGCGCCGCCGGCGACAGCGGCTATGAGGTCGCGACCGAAGCCATGGTGCGGGCCGAGATCAGGGCGGCGCGCAAGCACGGTGCGCGCCTTCTGACGCTTGGGGCGCCGGGTTATCCGGCGCGCCTGAACGACGTGGCCGATGCGCCCGCGATCCTTTGGGCGCAAGGCGATCCGGCGCTTCTGGCGCGGCCGACCGTGGCGGTGGTGGGCACGCGAAATGCCTCGTCGCTGGCGCTGCGGATGGCGCGGGCGCTCGGCCGCGATCTGGCCAAGGCGGGTGTCACCGTCGTGTCCGGGCTGGCGCGGGGGGTCGACACCGTGGCGCATGAGGCGTCGCTGCCCGGCGGCACGGTCGCGGTGCACGCCGGCGGGCTCGACCGCGTCTATCCGGCCGAGAACGCGGATCTGGCCGCCCGCATCGCCGCCGAAGGCTGCAGCCTGTCGGAACGTCCCTTCGGCTACGGACCCCAGGCGCGCGACTTTCCCCGGCGCAACCGCATCGTCTCGGGCGTGGCACTGGCCGTCGTGGTGGTCGAGGCGGCGGCGAAGTCCGGCTCGATGATCACGGCGCGCGACGCGCTCGACCAGGGGCGCGAGGTGCTGGCCGTGCCGGGCCATCCCTTCGACGGCCGCGCGTCCGGCTGCAACCTGCTGCTGCGCGACGGCGCCACGCTGGTGCGCGGGGCCGAAGATATCCTGGAGGTCCTGGCGGGGCTGCGCGACGACGTCGTCCCGACCGCCCGTCCCGTCATAGCACCCGTCGTCCCCGCGCTGGAGCCGGCCACAGACATCGACGGGCGCATCCTCGACCTTCTGTCGCCCGTTCCGGTGGCCGAGGATCAGCTTCTGCGCGATCTGGCCGCCGCCGGGGCGGTCGCGTCCCGGCACCTCGCCACCCGCCTGTCGGAGATGGAACTCGCGGGTCTGATCGCGCGCCGCGCGGGGGGCGGGCTGGTCCGCCTCTGATCCGTCCTGTCGCTGCCGTGACCCGCGCGACAGGGGCCCGAAGCCACACGATGGGGGGCCGGACCGGGTCGTTTCCCCGGCATTGACAATCCCCCGGCGCCCCCCACATGGTCCCCCGCCCAAGGGGTCGGCCCCACCGCCGGGCCGCAAAACCCCAGTGATCGAAGCAGTTCCGAGGATTTCACCATGCCCGTCGTCGTCGTCGAATCCCCGGCCAAGGCCAAGACAATCAACGGCTATCTGGGCAAGGATTACACCGTTCTGGCAAGCTACGGGCACGTCCGCGACCTGGTGGGCAAGGACGGCAGCGTCGACACCGAGAACGGCTGGGACATGACCTGGGAAATCCCGGCCGACAGTCGCAAGCACCTCAAGGCCATCGCCGACGCCCTGGCAGACGATCCGAACCTGATCCTCGCCACCGACCCCGACCGCGAGGGCGAGGCGATTTCCTGGCACCTGCAGGAGGCGCTGACCAAGCGGAAGGCCCTCAAGAAGGACACGCCGGTCAGCCGCGTGGCCTTCAACGCCATCACCAAGAAGGCCGTGCAGGACGCGATCGCGAACCCGCGCGACATCGACACGCCGCTGGTCCACGCCTATCTGGCGCGGCGCGCGCTCGATTATCTGGTGGGGTTCAATCTCTCGCCGGTTCTCTGGCGCAAGCTGCCCGGCTCGAAGTCGGCGGGGCGGGTGCAGTCGGTCTGCCTGCGGCTCGTCGTCGACCGCGAGATGGAGATCGAGTCCTTCGACGCCCGCGAATACTGGTCCGTCCGGGCCATGCTGGAGACCCCGCGCGGCCAGACATTCGAGGCACGGCTCGTCGCGCTGGCCGGCAAGAAGATCGACCGTTTCGACCTTGCCGACGCCACGCAGGCGGAGCTCGCCGTCCAGGCAGTCGAAAGCCGCGACCTGACCGTCACCTCGGTCGAAGCCAAGCCCGCGACCCGCAACCCCAGCCCGCCCTTCATGACCTCGACCCTGCAGCAGGAGGCGAGCCGCAAGTTCGGCATGGGTGCCAAGGCCTGCATGTCCACGGCGCAGCGCCTGTATGAGGCGGGGCACATCACCTACATGCGGACCGACGGCATCGACATGTCGCCCGAGGCGGTGACGGCCGCCCGCGATGCGATCGCCGGCCGGTTCGGGCCGGAATACCTGCCGTCGCAGCCCAAGATCTACAAGAACAAGGCCAAGAACGCGCAGGAAGCGCACGAGTGTATCCGCCCCACCGAGATGACACGCGCGGCCGAGGATCTGCGCCTCGAAAGCGATCAGAAGAAGCTCTATGACCTGATCTGGAAACGCACGCTGGCCAGCCAGATGGAGGCCGCGCGGCTGGAGCGGACGACCGTCACCCTGCGCGACGCGGGCGAGCAGGTCGAACTGCGCGCCACGGGCCAGGTCGTCGTCTTCGACGGCTTCATGAAGGTCTATACCGAAGGGCGCGACGACGACGCGGCGACATCCGAGGACGACCGCCGCCTGCCCGCGATCCACGAAGGCGACGACGCCAGGAAGGTCGCCGCCTATGCCGACGAGACGAGCGAGAACGCACTGATCCGTGCGCCGTCCGATGCCGTGTTGGGCCAGCAGCATTTCACCCAGCCGCCCCCCCGCTACACCGAGGCGACGCTGGTCAAGAAGATGGAGGAGCTGGGGATCGGGCGGCCCTCGACCTACGCCAGCATCCTGTCGACGATCGTGGATCGCGGCTATGTCCGCAAGGAAGGCAACCGCCTGTTCCCTGAGGATCAGGGGCGGCTGGTGACGGCTTTCCTGTCCAATTACTTCCGCCGCTATGTCAGCTACGACTTCACCGCGGGGCTGGAGGAGGAGCTGGACGAGGTGTCTGCGGGCGACCGCGACTACCGCGACGTGCTCGACAGGTTCTGGCGCGACTTCTCGGCCGCCATCGGCGAGACATCGGAGCTTCGCATCACCGACGTCCTCGACAAGATCAACGAGGTGCTGGAGCCGCATCTGTTCCCCGACAAGGGAGACGGCAGCGACCCGCGGCTCTGCCCCAACTGCGGCGAGGGGCGTCTGTCCATGCGGACGGCCCGTTCCGGCGGCGCCTTCATCGGTTGCTCCAACTATCCCGAGTGCCGCTATACCCGGCCTTTCGCGCCCCCGGGGGGCGACGACGGCAAGGCGCCCATCGGCGACGTCATGCTGGGAGTCGAGCCGGAATCCGGGCTCGAGGTCCATCTGAAATCGGGCCGCTTCGGGCCTTACGTCCAACTGGGCGAGGCGACGGAGGAAACGCCGAAGCCCAAGCGGTCGAGCCTGCCCAAGGCCTGGGCGCCCGAAACGGTCGATCTGGACCGCGCCTTGCAGCTTCTGTCGCTGCCCCGTCACATCGGGACGCACCCGGACGACGGCGCCCCCATCGAGTCGAACCTCGGGCGCTATGGTCCTTACGTCCGGTGGAACAAGGTCTATGCCAACCTCCCCGACGAGGAGGAGATCTTCACCATCGGCATGAACAGGGCGGTCGAGGTGCTGGCCGAGAAGCTCGCGAAGCGGGGGCAGCGCGGTCAGGCGGCCGCCCCACTGCGGGAGTTGGGCGAACACCCCGAGAACGGTGGCCCGGTGAATGTCATGGAAGGGCGCTATGGGCCTTATGTGAAATGGGAAAAGGTGAACGCGACCCTGCCCAAGGACATCGCGCCCGAAGACCTGACCATGGCGCAGGCGGTCGACCTGATTGCCGCCAAGGCCGCCAAATCGCCCAAGCGCAAGACGGCGGCGAAGAAGCCCGCTGCCAAGAAAACGGCGCCCAAGAAGGCGGCCGCGAAGAAACCCGCGGCGAAGAAACCCGCAGCGAAGAAGGCGAAGGACGCCGCGGACGGGGCCTGATCCCGCCCCCGCGTCATCCGTCTTGAATGCGCCGCCATCCCACGCGACATGATGGCGAACTTGCCCGAGGATACTGCCATGACGCCGCTCGCCCCCCGACCCGACACGATGGAGTTCCTGCTGACGCGCCGGTCGCGCCCCGCCAAGACGCTGGCGGAGCCCGCGCCCGACCGCGCGGCGATGGAGCCCATCCTGACCGCCGCCCTGCGCGTGCCCGATCATGGCAAGCTGGAGCCTTGGCGGCTGATCGTGCTGGAACGCGCGGCGCTCGACCGGCTGGCCGGGCTGACCGCGCGCCTGGGGGCGGAACGCGGGATGCCGCCCGAGAAGCTCGCCAAGGAGCAGGCGATGTTCCGCGACGCGCCGCTGATCGTGGCCGTCGTCGCCTCGCCGGCCGACTCCGAAAAGGTGCCGGAGGTCGAGCAGACGCTGAGCGCTGGTGCCGTCTGCCTGTCGCTGGTCAATGCGGCGATGGCCTCGGGCTGGGGGGCGAACTGGCTGACCGGGTGGACCGCGCTCGACCGGACGTGGCTGGACGACGGGCTGGATCTGGGGCCGCGCGAATGGGTCGCGGGGTTCATCGTCATCGGGACCGAGACGACGGTGCCGAGCGACCGGCCGCGGCCGGACCTTTCAGCCCGCGCCGACTGGCGCGACGCGTGATCGGCGACGCGCTCGGCGCGATCGGCCAGCTGGGCGACCCGCGGTTCCGCCGGGTCCTGCTGGCGGGCGTGGGCCTGTCGGTCGCGCTGCTGGCGGCGTTCTCGGCGCTTGCGGTCTGGGGCGTCAACGCGCTGGTCGGGCCCTCCGTCACCCTGCCATGGCTGGGCGAGGTGACGTGGCTCGACGACGCGGCCGGATGGACAGTCCTGCCCGTCACGCTGATCGCGTCGGTGTTCCTGATGGTGCCCGTCGCCTCGGCCTTCACCGGGCTGTTTCTCGACCGGATCGCCCAGGCGGTCGAGGATCGGCACTATCCTGGCCTGCCCCCCGCCCGGTCGCAGGGATGGGGCGAGATGATCGCGGAAAGCGCGGGCTTCCTTGCTCTGGTCGTCGCGGTCAACCTGCTGGCGCTGGTGGCCTATCTGTTGCTCGCGCCCTTCGCGCTGTTCATATTCTGGGCGGTGAACGGCTTTCTGCTGGGTCGGGAATACGCGCAGATGGTGGCCTTGCGCCGGATGGACCGTGCAGGGGCGGCGGGTTATCGCGCCCGCTATCGCGCGCGGATCTGGGGTCTGGGCGTCCTGATGGCCGTGCCGCTGTCGGTGCCCATCCTGAACCTTCTGGTTCCGGTGGTGGGCGCCGCCGCCTTCACCCACCAGTTCCACCGCCTGACGGGGCGCTAGATGTCGAGTGTCGGGCCACCGGTCCAGCGCCGCAGGTCCTCGATCGTCACGATCCCCGACAGGATGAACCAGACGAGCGCGCCCCAGATGACGAGCGAGATCACGGTCGCCCAGAAGACGCGCCGCCAGAGACGGAACTCCGCAGGTGAGGACAAGGGCGTCCCCGGCACCCGTTCCCCCCGGTCGCCCTGCGTGTCCTGACCGACCTGAAGGCCGATCAGGAAGACCATTGCCCAGACCATTGCGAACACGACGAAGGCCGAGAAGACGCTCATCAGACCTGCTCCAGCTCGACCAGCGTGCCGGTGAAATCCTTGGGATGCAGGAACAGGACGGGTTTTCCGTGCGCGCCGATCTTCGGCGTCCCGTCGCCCAGGACGCGCGCCCCGGCTGCCGTCAGACGGTCGCGCGCCGCCATGATGTCGTCGACCTCGTAGCAGATGTGGTGGATGCCGCCCGACGGGTTCTTGGCGAGGAACCCGGCGATGGGGCTGTCGTCGCCCAATGGATGCAGAAGCTCGATCTTGGTGTTCGGCAAGTCGATGAAGACGACCGTGACGCCGTGGTCGGGCTCATCCTGCGGCGGGTTCACGTGGGCGCCGAGCGTGTCGCGGTATTGCGCGGCCGCGGCGCCAAGGTCGGGGACTGCGATGGCCACGTGGTTCAACTTGCCGATCATGCGGGGGCCCTCCGGGGGTGGTTTCCTTGGCCGGTTATGGGCATCCGGCGACCTTCGGGCAAGGCGAGGCCTGCCGTTCACCTTTCGTTAGGGATGATCGCGTCAAAGTGGCGCGGTCAGCCGAGGAGATTCGACCATGCCCGCGCCCCACACGACCGACACCGACCAGCCGCGTCCCGATCTCGGGGCGAGACCCGCGCCGACGGCACAGCGGCCGCTTCTGGGCCAGACGGTCCTTCTGGTGGAGGACAGCCGCTTCGCGTCGGAGGCGGTGCGATTGCTGGCTCTGCGGTCGGGCGCGCGCATCCGGCGGGCGGATTGCATGGCCTCGGCCGAACGGCACCTGCTGACCTACCGCCCGGGCGTGGCCATCGTGGATCTGGGCCTGCCCGACGGTTCGGGGCTTGACCTGATCGCCCGGCTGGCGCGCGCGACGCAGCGGCCCAACGTCCTGCTGGCCACCTCGGGCCAGGCCCCCGATGCGGTCGAAGCCGAGGCGATGGCGGCCGGTGCCGACGGGTTCCTGCCGAAGCCCGTCGAAAGCCTCGCCGTCTTCCAGCAGGCCATCCTGCGCCATCTGCCTCACGATCTGCGGCCCCGCGGCCTGCGGGTTATCGGCTCCGAAAGCGTCGAGCCGGACCGTCTCGCCCTGTCCGAAGACCTGATCCATGCCGACCGCCTGCTGTCGGACGAGCGGGTCTCGCCCCGGTTCGTCGCGGAGTTCCTGACCGGGCTCGCCCGAACCGGGCATGACGCCGTCCTTCTGGCCGAAACCCAGGGGCTGGCCGCGCGCACGATGGACGAGTTGCGTCCCGTCCTGCGCCGCCTCATCGCGGAGCGGCTGGACGACCGCCGCGTCGTCTAGGTCTTCGGGCCGGAGAGCGGCGTCTTCTGGCGACCCTCCACATCGAAATTGCCGGGGCGGAGCCAACGTCGGTGCATCTTTCGCAAACGCGGCCATTCCGTATCGATGATTGAGAACCACGCGGTGTCCCGGTTGCGGCCCCGGACCATCATGTGTTGGCGGAAGACGCCTTCGGCGGTGAAGCCCAGCCGCGATGCGGCACGCCGGCTCGGAGCATTCTCCGCGTTGCACTTCCATTCCACCCGCCGGAACCCGCTCGCGAAGGCGTGGTCGAGCAGCAGGTGGATCGCTTCGGTCGACGCAGGCGTGCGTTGCAGCCCGGGCGAAAAGGCGATGTGCCCGATCTCGATCACGCCGTTGGCGCGGTCCACCCGCATCAGCGCCAGAACGCCGGTCCATCCGGCCACGCTCCGCACGGCGTAGAACGCCGGGTCTTCCAGGGCGACGGCGCCCGCGACCCAGTCGCCGTAGGCCTCCGCCGTCTGGAACGGCCCATAGGCCAGATAGCGCCAGTGGTCGGCCACCGTCGGATTGGCTGCGTGCAGCGCCGCCGCATGGCGTGGTGACAGGCGTTCCAGCCGGGCCCACCGTCCCTCCAGCGCCTCGGGCGGGGTCCAGGACAAGGGCCGCCACGTCGCGGCTTCGGTCACCGCAGCCCCATGCGGATCGCGCCGTCGAGGCGGATCACCTCGCCATTCAGCATCGGATTGGCGGCGATATGCGCGACCAGCGCGGCGAATTCGTCCGGTTGGCCCAGCCGCGCGGGATAGGGCACCTGCGCGCCGAGGCTGTCCTGCACCTCCTGCGGCAACCCCTCCAGCATGGGCGTGAGGAACAGACCGGGCGCCACCGCGACCACGCGGATCCCCAGCGACGCGAGGTCGCGCGCCATGGGCAGGGTCATGGCCGCCACGCCGCCCTTCGATGCGGCATAGGCGATCTGGCCTACCTGTCCCTCATAGGCGGCGACGCTGGCGGTGTTCACGATCACGCCCCGCTCGCCGTCCGGCCCGCGCCCCTCCTGCGCCGCCATGATCGCGGCGGCGGCGGTGGCGCAGTTGAAGGTGCCCGTCAGGTTGATCGCGACGACGCGGGCGAACAGATCCGGGTCGTGCGCCCCGTTTCGGCCGACGGTTCGCGCCGCAGGCGCCACGCCGGCGCAGTTCACCATGAGGTCGAGACGCCCGTTTTCGGCCACCTCGGCCAGCGCCTCCGCGCAGGCGGCCGCATCGGTCACGTCGAGTTTGAGGAACCGGCCGCCGAGGTTCCGGGCCAGCGCAGCCCCCTTGTCGTCCAGGTCGAGGATCGTGACCGACCCGCCCGCATGTGCCACCTGCCGCGCCACCGCCGCCCCCAAGCCCCCGGCCCCGCCGGTGACGGCGGCCACGCATCCGTTCAGGTCCATTCCATCCCCTCCTGCTTTCGCCGAAGGCTAGCGGACCGCGCTGGCGACACAACCCCGCCCGCGCGGGACATAAGTTGTGGAGAAGACGGTGACGGCCCTTTACAGGCCCGCGGGCACCCTGCACCATATCTTGTGTCGGGAACACGAGGGGCGTCATACGCCTTGGCCTGTTCCCAACGTCTATGGGCTCAAGCGGAAGGGCTATATATGCTCCACCAGCGCCAGCAATTCTCGGAGACGGGCGACCTGCATCCGATCGACCTGGTCGAGACGGTGGCCGAAACCCAGGAGTGGGACTTCGACCGCGTGGGCGAGGATCAGATCGCCATGGTGGTCGAGGGGCAGTGGCGCAGCTATTCCGTCACGCTCGCCTGGTCGCACAGCGACGAGACGCTGCGCCTGATATGCTGCTTCGAGATGGAGCCGCCGGAGCAGAGCCTGCCGCGTCTCTACGAGGTGCTGAACCTGGTGAATGACCAGTGCTGGGCCGGATCGTTCAGCTATTGGACGGACCAGAAGATGATGGTCTATCGCTATGGCCTCGTGCTCGCCGGCGGCGCCTGCGCGCAGGTGGAACAAATCAACCAGATGGTCGCGGAGGCCATCGTCGCGGGCGAACGCTACTATCCCGCGCTGCAACTGGTCTGCTGGGGCGGACGTCATCCCGTCGACGCCATGCAGATCGCCATGGCCGAAGCCTACGGTCACGCCTGAGCTTTTCCTTCTGGCCGCCGCACCCTAGGCTCCGCCAGGCGGAGGGTTCGATCATGGATTTCACGGATATCAATACGCGCGGCGTCGTGCTGCTGGGCTGCGGCAAGATGGGCGGCGCGATGCTGGAGGGCTGGCTGGACCGGGGGCTGTCGCCCGGTGCCGTCACGGTCATCGACCCGCATCCCTCGGACTGGCTGCGGGGCACCGGGGTCGCGCTGAACGCCGGCCTGCCCGACGCGCCCGCCATCACGCTGATCGCGGTCAAGCCGCAGATGATGGGCGACGCGCTGCCCAGCCTGCGGGGCCTGTCGGACACGCTGTTCGTCACCGTTGCGGCCGGCACGCCGATCGCCGCCTATGAAGCCGCCTTCGGCACGGGTGCCCGCGTCGTGCGCGCCATGCCCAACACGCCCGCCGCCATTGGCCGCGGCATCACCGCCATCGTCGGCAACGGCGCGGCCACGCAGGCCGACCTGGACCTGGCCGAGCAGTTCCTTTCTGCCGTGGGCGAGGTCGTCCGGCTGGATAGCGAGGAACAGATGGACGCCGTCACCGGCCTGTCGGGCTCGGGCCCGGCCTATGTGTTCCACATGATCGAGGCGATGGCCGCCGCGGGCGAGGCGCAGGGCCTGGCGCCGGACCTGGCCCTGCGCCTCGCCCGCGCCACCGTCGCCGGAGCGGGCGCGCTGGCCATGAAAGGCGAGGCGCCGGGGCAGTTGCGCGAGAACGTCACCTCGCCCGGCGGCACGACGCAGGCGGGGCTCGCCGTCCTCATGGAGGAACTGCCGGATCTCATGATCCGCACCGTCCGGGCGGCTGCCGACCGGTCGAGGGAGCTTCGCGCATGACCCGGATCGATTTCGATACCTTCCTCAAGGTCGACATCCGCGTCGGCCGCGTCACCCGCGCCGAACCCTTCCCCGAGGCGCGCAAGCCGGCGATCAAGATCTGGATCGACTTCGGCGGCGAGATCGGCGAGCGCAAGAGCAGCGCGCAACTGACGGCGCATTATTCGCCGGAATCCTTGCCCGGCAGGCAAATCCTGGCCGTCGTGAACTTCCCGCCTCGCCAGATCGGCAGCTTCATGTCCGAGGTTCTCGTCCTTGGCCTGCCCGATGCCGATGGCGAAGTCGTGCTGCTGGCGCCCGACCGCGATGTGCCGCTCGGCGGGAGGATGCACTGATGGACCGGCTTCTCGTTTCCCGCGCCCTGCCCGACAGCGTCATGGAGGCGCTGCGCGCGCGGTTCGATGTGACCTGCCGCGACACGACGCAACCGATGACGCTGGACGAATGCCGTGCGGCCCTGGCAGATCACGACGTGATCCTGCCTACATTGGGCGATGCTTTCCAGGCCGATGCCTTCGAGGGAACGATCCGCGCGAAGGGCCTCGCCAACTTCGGCGTGGGCTATAACCACATCGACGTGGAGGCGGCGCGGGATGCCGGATTGGTCGTGACCAACACCCCCGGCGCAGTCACGGATGCCACGGCCGACATCGCGCTGACGCTGATGCTGATGTGCGCGCGGCGGGCGGGCGAGGGCGAACGGTTGGTGCGGGCCGGTGATTGGCAGGGCTGGCACCCGGTGCAGATGCTGGGGATGCATGTGTCGGGCAAGGTGCTGGGCGTGATCGGCATGGGCCGCATCGGGTACGCCATCGCCCGGCGGTGCCACGCGGGCTTCGGGATGAACGTCGTGTTCCACAACCGATCCGCCAAGACGGTCGAGGGTGCGCGGCAACTGGGGTCCGTCGCCGAAGTCTGCGCCGCCGCCGACGTGGTGGTCACGGCCGTCCCCGCCTCGCCCGAGACGCATCACATCATCGACGCCGCGGCGCTGGCGGCGATGCGGCCGCACGCTATCCTCGTCAACATCGCGCGGGGCGACGTGGTGGACGAGGCGGCCCTGATCGAGGCGCTGCAATCGGGCGGCATCGCAGGTGCGGGGCTCGACGTCTACGAGCACGAGCCGCATGTGCCCAAGGCGCTTCGCGCGATGGAGAACGTCGTGCTGCTGCCGCATCTGGGCACCGCCGCGCTGGAGGTGCGCGAGGGGATGGGGCGGATGGCGATGGAGAACGCCGTCGCCATCGCCGAAGGTCGCAGGCCGCCGAACCCGGTCTGACGCGGGCAGCCGGTCAGACGCCATCGATGCAGACGTATTTCACCTCGAGATAATCGTCGAGGCCCTGGGATCCGCCCTCCTTGCCGAGGCCCGATTCCTTGACCCCGCCGAAGGGCGCCTCGACCGTGGTGATGAGGCCCGAGTTGATGCCGATCATCCCGTATTGCAGCCCCGCATTCAGGCGGAAAGCACGGCCGAGATCGCGGGTATAGGCATAGCAGGCGAGGCCGTAGACGGTGTCGTTGGCCATGGCGATCGCCTCCTCCTCGGTGTCGAAGCGGAAGACGGGGGCGAGGGGGCCGAAGATTTCCTCGGTGGCGAACTTCATCACGGCGGTCGCGCCGGTGACGACCGTCGGCTGGAAGAAGGTGCCGCCCTTTTCATGCGGGGCGCCGCCGGTTTCGACCTTGGCACCCTTGTCCTTGGCATCGGCCACGAACTCCTCGACCTTCTCGAGCGCGTCGCGGTCGATCAGCGGGCCCTGCTCCACGCCCTCCTCGCGGCCGTCGCCGACCTTGAGCGCCTTCGTCTTCTCGACCAGCTTCTGCACGAATTCGTCATGGATGCCCGACTGCACCAGGATGCGGTTCGCGCAGACGCAGGTCTGGCCGGAGTTGCGGAACTTCGACGCCATCGCGCCCTCCACCGCGCGGTCCACGTCGGCGTCGTCGAAGACGATGAAGGGCGCGTTGCCGCCCAGCTCCATCGACACCTTCTTGACCGTGTCGGCGCTGCCCCGGATCAGCTCCTTGCCCACTTCGGTCGAGCCGGTGAAGGTGATCTTGCGCACCGCCGCGCTCTCCATCATCGCCGCCGCGATTTCACGGGCCGAGCCGGTGACGATGTTGACCACGCCCGCCGGATAGCCGACCTCCTGCGCCAGTGCGCCCCAGGCGAGGCCTGAATAGGGCGTGGCCGTCGCGGGCTTCGCCACCACGGTGCACCCCACCGCCAGCGCGGGCGCGATCTTGCGGGCGAGCATCGACGACGGAAAGTTCCAGGGCGTGATCATGCCGACGACGCCCACGGCATGCTTCGTCACCAGGATGCGCCGGCCGTTCACGCCGGCGGGCACGATCTCGCCCTTGGCGCGGCGGACTTCCTCGGCGAACCAGCGGACGTATTGCGCGCCGATGGCGATTTCGCCCTTCGCTTCGGCCATGGGCTTGCCCATCTCGACGACCAGAAGCTCGGCCAGGTCCGCCTGGTTGTCCATCAGCGCATCGTGCAGCTTCCCCAAAAGGGCGCAGCGGTCGCTCAGCGCCATGTCCCTGAAGCCCGGAAAGGCGTCCGAGGCGGCGGCGATGGCGCGCTCCGTCTCGGGCCGACCGGCCTTGGGGACGGTGCCCAGAACCTCACCCGTGGCGGGGTTGGTCACGTCGATCGTGGCCCCGCCGTCGGCGCCGGTCCATTCGCCGCCGACAAGGTTCGCTTCCTTCATCCAGTCCTGAAACGCCATCGTCTATCCTTTCGAGAATCTGAAGGTCGTCGTCTGTTCATAGGTCTCGCCCGGTCGCAGGATGCAGGGCGGAAAGGCCGGCCGATTGACGGCATCGGGCCAGACCTGCGCCTCCAGCGCGACACCGGCGTGAGGGCCGTAGCGGCGGCCGTCTATGCCCGGGACCGACAGGTTCAGCCTGGCCCCGTCATAGACCTGCAATCCCGGCTCGGTCGTGGCCATGGTCATCATCATGCCCCGCGCCCGCAGCACCGCCACGTCGCGCAGGCGCGTGCGGACCTCCGACAGGCAAAGGTTGTGGTCGAGCAGCCCCTGCCCCGGCAAGTTCCGGCCGGCGCGGAAATCGAACTCCGTCCCGTCGACCGGGGCGACGCCGGTGGGGATCTGGTCGTCATCCACCGGCACATAGCGGTCGGCGCGCACTGTCAGGACGTGGCCGGACACGTCATCGGACCCGTCGAGATTCCAGTAGGTATGATGCGCCAGGTTGAAGGGTGTGGGCGCATCTGTCGTCGCGCGATAGTCGATCCGCAGCATCGTGCCGGGCGCGCAGGTGAAAAGCGCCTCGATCCGCACGTTGCCTGGAAACCCCATCTCGCCATCGGCCAGCGTGATGCCGAAGCGGATGGCGTCTGCTTCGTGGTCCAGAACCTCCCACACGCGCTTGCCCGTTCCCGCCGATCCGCCGTGCAGGGTATGGCGGCCGCGGAAATTGGGGTCGGTGCGGTATTCCTTCCCGTCCAGCATGAAGCGCGCGCCGCCGATGCGGTTCGCCACGCACCCCACTGTGGCGCCCATGTAGCTCGACTTGCCCGCCGCGTAATCGGCCAGCCGGTCCAGCCCCAGCACCAGCGGCGGCGCATGGCCGTCGAGGCGCAGATCGACCAGCGCCGCGCCCCATTCGGTGAAGGTCGCGGTCAGGCCGTGGCCCGCGATGACGTGTCGGTTCAGGTCCATGACGCCAGACCTAATCCGGTGCGGCGGGTGCTACCACCCTCCACGACCGGGGCCTGATCGCCGGTCATTCCAGCTCCGCGGCGCGGCGTGCGGCGACGCTTTCCTCCGCCTGCGCGATGGCGGCGCGGAAGTTGGCCAGCATCTCCTCCCCGCCGTCGACGTTCGCGGCGAACCAGTCGTGGACCGGCGCCGCTGCGTCCTGGAACGCCTGCTTCTGTTCGGGGGTAGGCACATAGAGATCGCCGCCCCCCGACACGAAATCGGCATAGGCGTCGATGGACTTGCGCTTGGGGCTGGCGAAGGTCGCCTGCTGAAGCGCGTGGAATCCGTCGACGATCACGCGTTTCAGGTCGTCGTCCAGCGACAGGAACATCTCGTTGTTCATCACCCAGATCGCGGCCATGTAGGCGTGACCGTCGAGCGTCAGGTATTGCAGGCCGGCCTCGGGGAACTTCATGCCCATGATGTCGGTGATGCCGTTCTTCGTCCCCTCGACCACCCCCGTCTGAAGCGAGGTGAAAAGCTCGGGCCAGGGGATCGGAGTGGGCGACGCGCCGAGCGTGCGGACAAGCTCCTGCGGCAGGTCGGCCACGACCGTGCGGACCTTCAAGCCCTTGAGGTCGTCCGGCCCCTCGATCCGCCGCTGGGTGTTGGCGAAGTTGCGCCACCCGCCGGTGTTGCCGATGGTCATGATGCGGATCGTGTCGCCCGAGTCCTGCAGCGCGCGGACACGCATCTGCGCGGTCAGGTCGGTGTTGGTCAGCACCTCCTCCGCGATGCGGTCGTCGGCCATCAGATAGGGCAGATCGAAAATCTGGATGTAGGGAAACAGCCCCGCCGCCCCGCCCGATGTCGCCACGAAGACGTCGATGGACCCGTCCGCCACGCCTTGCAGGCATTCCGCGCCGTTGCCGCACAGTTGCGTGCCGATGAACAGCTCGACCGCGATCTCGCCGTTCGACGCAGCCTCGACGTAATCCTTGAAGACGACGAGACCGTCGTAATCCTCATCGGTCTCGTTGGAATTGGCGGTCGCGCGGAGGGTGACGCTCTGCCCCGTGGCGGGCATTGCCAGCATGGCGGCGAGCGCGGCGGCGGTCAGTACGGACGTGATCTTCATGGCGTTTTCTCCCTGTTCGACGGGATCATAGGAACCCGAACAGCCGCGGCAAGGCCAGCGAAATGGCAGGGACATAGGTGATGAGGAGGATGGCCAGCACCTCGACCGCAAGGAACGGCAGGATCGCGCGGGCGATGGTCTCGACCCGCTCGCCGCTAACCGACGAGGCGACGAACAGCACGAGGCCCATGGGCGGCGTGGCCAGCCCCACCGTCAGGTTCACCGACATGATGATGGCGAAGTGCACCGGGTCCACGCCGAGCGAGGTGAAGATCGGCCCGAGGATCGGCCCGAGGATGATGATCGCTGGCCCGGCGTCGAGGAACATGCCCACACCGAACAGGAGCAGGTTGATGAGAAGCAGGAGGACCAGCGGATTGTCCGACAGCGACAGGATCAGCGACGCCAATGCCTCCGGCGCATGGCTGAGCGCCACGACCGTCTTGAAGGCCAGCGCCGCACCCACCAGAAGCAGGATCACCGACGACATGATGGCCGCGCGCGACAGCACCTCAGGCAGGTCGCGCCATGTCATCGTGCGAAGGACGAACAGCGCGATGAAGGCTGCATAGGCCACGGCCACGGCGCTGGCTTCGGTGGGCGTGAAGACGCCGCCGAGGATGCCGCCCAGGATGATGACCGGAGTGAGCAACGGAAAGAACGCCTTGAGCGACGCCTGACCCTTCTCGCCCCACCCGGCCCGGCGGCGCAGGGGGGGAAAGGCGCCGGGCGCGCGCCGCGCCATGATGTTCGTCACCGCCATCAGGCCCAGCCCCACGAGGATGCCCGGCAGGATCCCCGCGAGGAACAGAGCGGCGACCGACTGTTCCATCACATAGGCGTAGATGATCATGATGCCCGAGGGCGGGATGATCGGTCCGATGACGCTCGACGCCGCGGTGACGGCGGCGGCGAAGCGGCGGGAATAGCCCTCGCGCTCCATCGCCGGAATGAGCATGGCCCCCAGGGCCGAGGTATCCGCCACCGCCGACCCCGAGAGGCCCGCGAAGAGCATCGACGACAGGATGTTGACCTGCGCCAGACCGGCGCGGAAATGTCCGACGAGGGCCTGGCTGAACTCGACGAGGCGCTGGGTGATGCCGCCCCGGTTCATCATCTCTCCGGCGAGCAGGAAGAAGGGGATCGCCATCAGCGGAAAGCTGTCCATCCCGTTGTAGACGTTGCGATAGAGAAGCGTCAGGTCGCGTTCCTGTCCGTTCAGCACCAGCATGACGCCGGGCGCGGCCAGGAGCGCGAAGAACACCGGCAGCCCGACCATCAGAAGGACGAGAAACAGCGGCAGGAACCAGACCAGCATCCTATTCTGCCCCCACGGGGTCGGCTTGCGGGACCGCGGGCAGGCGGTCGCCTGCGCCGAGCATCACCGCGACCTGCCGCAGCATCAACTCGACCGTGACGGAGGCGAGCAGGACGAACCCCGCCAGCAGCGACGCCATCATCCAGCCGAGCGGCAGCTTGGCCCATCCGTCGCCCGTCGGATAATAGAGGGACGACGACTTGAACCTGCCTGCCAACCCCGTGACCTCGGACCAGCCGATTTGCACGGCCGTCACCAGCACCAGAAACGACAGAGCGAGGAGCGCGAGGGTCAGGACCACCGCGACCCCGCGCGGCAGGATCAGCCGGATCATGTCGATCGCCACGAACCCGCCCCGCCGCCAGGCCGTGGGCGCCACCACCATGAGCCACAGCATCAGGAACCGCGCCGCCTCCTCTGGCCAGGGCAACGGGTTCGACAGGACATAGCGCCAGAAGACCTGGATCAGGATGAAGACCACCATCAGGAACATGCAGGCCACGCCGACCCATCGACCCACCCTCAGCGCGCCCGCATTGACGGCGCCCAGGGCGCGGACGACGGTCAGAAATCCGTTCATGCGTGCGTCTTCCTCCAGCCTTGCCTCCGTTCCTGTGGACGGCGCGGGGCGGGTCCGTCAACCGGCAGGGGCGGCCTGCCGACGCGACGGTGCCAAGATCGGGAGGGCGGGAGCCTCCGGCGGGAGTATTTGGAACAGGAAGATGCCGGGTGGAGCGCCTCCGACAGATCCTGGAACGGCGCTGCATGGGCCATGGTCGTCGGCGGAGAAGTCGTGGTAACAGGCTGACATGACACGCTGGATCGCCGCCGACCGGGCCAGAGACGCCCTGCGCCTGACCCTCATGGACGGACAGGAGGCGCTCGAGCCCCGGTCCGAGAGGGTGTGGACATGCTGTCGTCGGACATGTTCGGGCCTGCGCGGCTCGACCTCGCGGGCGACGGGACAGAAGGGACGACGCGCATCCTGGCCTGCGGCGCGGTCGGGACCCGGCAGGGGCGGATGGAGGTTTCCTTCCGCAGGTTCCCTGCCCTCGGGTGACGGGCGAGCCGATGCGCGCGTCGACGGGAGACCGGCGTCTCGACCAGCGGATCGTGCCGGCAAGACGACACCGGCCAGGCCGACACTTGCGAAGGACATGCCATGACAAGACCCCTGATCGCCATTCTTCGGGGCATCACCCCGGCCGAGTCCATCGCCGCCTGCGCCGCCCTGATCGAGGCGGGCATCACGATGATCGAGGTGCCGCTGAACTCGCCCGAGCCGCTCAGCTCGATTTCGGCGATGGCGGATGCCTATGGCGACCGGGCGCTGATCGGCGCGGGCACCGTCCTTGCGGCGTCCGAGGTTCATTCGGTGGCCGAGGCCGGGGGACGACTGATCGTCTCGC
The DNA here is from genome assembly GCF_001403735.1 of Jannaschia rubra. Taxonomy (GTDB): domain Bacteria; phylum Pseudomonadota; class Alphaproteobacteria; order Rhodobacterales; family Rhodobacteraceae; genus Jannaschia; species Jannaschia rubra. Next base: position 190,467 of record NZ_CXPG01000009.1, on the reverse strand, counting down.
CCAACTTCGACGCCGAGGTCATCGCCGCCACGCGGACGCTGGGCCTGCAAAGCTGGCCCGGCGTCCTGACCCCCACCGAAGCCTTCGCCGCGTTGCGCGCCGGGGCCACGGGGCTCAAGCTCTTTCCGGGGTCGCTCGCCGGGCCATCGGGCCTGCGGGCGATGCGCGCGGTCCTGCCCGTGGGCACTCAGGTCTATGCCGTGGGGGGCGCGGCGCCGGAAACCTTCGCCGAATGGCTGGAGGCCGGCGCCGACGGCTTCGGGCTGGGAACCGCCTGTTATGTGCCGGGCCTGCCGGCGTCGGAGATTGCGTCCTGTGCCACCCGTATCGTCGAAGCCTATGACCGTGCCGCAGGCCGGGGGATCATGGCATGACGCAGGCGCGGGTTTTCGACGATCGGGTCTGCGCACTGGGTGAGGGTCCGCTCTGGCACCCGGAGCGGGAGCAGCTGTTCTGGTTCGACATCACGGGGCAGAAGCTCCTGTCGCGTGACGGTGACACGCAGCTGGACTGGGACTGGGACGAGAAGGTGAGCGCGGCAGGCTGGATCGACCGGGACAGCCTGATGGTCGCGGGGCAGACGGCGCTCTGGCATTTCGACATCCGCGACGGCCGGCGCGAGCGGATCGTCGATCTGGAGGCGGATCAGCCGGGCAATCGGTCGAACGACGGGCGGGCCGATCCGCTGGGCGGTTTCTGGATCGGCACCATGGGCCTTTCGGGCGAGCCGGGAGCGGGGGCCCTCTATCGCTACTTCCGCGGCGAGGTGCGGCAATTGTTCCGCGACATCACCACACCCAACTCGATCTGCTTCGCGCCCGCCGGCGACCTGGCCTATTTCTCGGACACCGCCAAGGGCGTCGTCTGGAAGCAGGCCATCGACCGCGCGGGCTGGCCCTCGGGGCGGCCGGAGGTCTTCGCGGACTTCTCGGGCGTGGGTCTCAAGCCGGACGGGGCGGTCTGCGACGCGGAGGGCAACCTCTGGATCGCGCAGTGGGGCGGGTGGCGGGTGGCCTGCCATGGCCCGGACGGCCGATTCTTGCGGTCGCTTGCATGCGGCGCCGCCCATACCACCTGCCCGGCCTTCGGAGGATCGGACCTGCGGCGGCTGTTCGTCACCTCGGCCACCGAGGGTCTGGACGACGGGGCCATCGACCATCACGCGGGCGGTGGCCGGACCTGGGTCGCGGACATGCCCGTCCGAGGACAGGCCGAGTATCGCGTCATTCTCTAGGCGCACCCATCTTCAGGCCCAGTTCGATCATCCTGTTGGCGAAGCCCCATTCGTTGTCATACCAGCCGAACACCCGGACCAGACCGCCCTCCCCGACCCGCGTTTCGGCGGAGGCCTGGATGAAGCTCTCGGACCGGCCGCGCAGGTCGGAACTGACGAGGGGTGCATCTTCGACCCCGATCACTCCGCCGACATCGCGCAATGCGGCGTTGACCCCTTCCACGGTCGCGGGACGGGACGGCAGGAACGACAGGTCCACGGCCGAGACGCTTGCCACCGGCACCCGAACCGACTGGCATGGCACGCGTCCGGCCAGATGCGGCAGCACCTGATCCACCAGCTTGCCCGCCGAAGTGGTTGTCGGCACCATCGACAGCGCGGCGGCCCGCGACCGCGCCAGCGGTCCGCCCAGGGCCATGTCGACCGTGGGCTGGCTGCCGGTATAACAGTGGATCGTCGTCATCGACCCGGCCACGACGCCGAAGGCCGCATCGAGCACGGCAAGAAGCGGCGCCACCGCGTTGGTGGTGCAACTGGCGTTCGACACGATGCGGTGCGCGGGATCGAGGATATGATCGTTGGCCCCCAGCACCACGGTGGCATCGGCGACGGCCGATGGCCCCGACATCAGGACGCGCCCCGCCCCGGCCAGAAGACCACGCTCCACCTCCGGCCGGGTGTCGGCGCGACCGGTGCATTCCATGACCAGATCGATCCCGCCGAGATCGAGCGTCCGCAGGTCGGGCGTGCGATGAAAGGGGATCGTCCGGCCGTCGACGATCAGCGCATCCTCCGCCGTCCCGACCGTGCCGGGCCAGGGTCCGAAGACGCTGTCGTAGCGGAAGAGATATGCGCAGGTCTCGAGCGGAGCGATGTCGTTGATGCCCACTACCTCGATCCCCGCGCCTGCGCCTTTGAAATGCGCGCGCAGGATCGACCGGCCGATGCGTCCGAAGCCGTTGATGAAGACCTTCACGACACCGACAGCCCCTCGTCGAGTGCGGCGATGATGCGGTCGCAGTCGGCGTCCTCCAGGATCAGCGGGGGCGACATGACGAGGTTCGTGCCCGACCAACGGACCATCACGCCCGCCTTGTAGGTCGCCTCGAAGATGCGGCCGGCGAGGTCAGGCGCCGCCGTCCGTGCATCGCGGTCGGACACGATTTCGAGAGCGCACATCAGCCCCTCGCCGCGGACGTCGCCGATGGCCTCGTGCCGCTGCGCCAGGTCGTGCAACCCGGCCTTGAGGCGTGCGCCCCGGCGGGCGGCGCGATCCCAAAGTGCGAGCCGCTCCGTCTCCTCCAGACAGGCGAGCGCGGCGGCGCATCCGACGGGATGGCCGGAATAGGTGTAGCCGGTGCCGATCATCGCGCCGCCCTCCCCCTCGAACGTCCCGGCCAAGCGGTCGGCGACCATCACCGCGCCCATGGGGAAGTAGCCGGAGGTCATGGCCTTCGCGAGGGTCATCAGGTCGGGCTTCACGCCCCAGTGCCGGCTGCCCGATACATCCCCCGTGCGGCCGAAGCCGGTGATGACCTCGTCCGCGATGAGCAGGACGCCGTGGCGGTCGCAGATCTCGCGCGCGCCCGCCATGAAGCCCGGCGGCGGCACGATGACGCCCCCGGCACCCAGCACCGGCTCCATGATGAAGGCGGCGACGGTGCCGGGAACCTGCATCTCGATCTCGGCGTCGAGCGCGGCGAGGCAGAGGGCCGACAGCCGGTCGTGATCCGTCTCGTCGAAGGGATTGCGATAGAGATACGGGGCCGGCACGTGGAAGCAGCCGGGCAGCAGCGGCTCGTAAGGCGCGCGGAACTGCGGGTTGCCGTTGACCGAGGCGCCGCCCCAATGGGTGCCGTGATAGCCCTTGCGGAGGGCGATGAACTTCGTCCGCCCCGCCTCGCCACGCAGCCGGTGATACTGCCGCGCCAGCTTCAGCGCGGTATCAACGCTGTCGGACCCGCCCGAGGTGAAGAAGACGCGGCTCAGACCGTCGGGGGCGAACATTTCGGCCATGCGGACCGAAAGCTCGATGGCGGCGTCGTTGGTGGTGCCCTTGAAGGCCGAGTAGTACGGCAGGCGGCCGAGCTGGTCGGCGATGGCCGCCTTGATCGGCTCGCAGGAATAGCCGAGGTTGACGTTCCAGAGGCCGCCCACGGCATCGATGGTCGTATGGCCGTCCATATCGGTGATCGTCACGCCGGCACCTCCGGTGATGACGCGGGGCGGCTGGGCCTGCATCTCGCCCGGATGGGCCATCGGGTGCCACAGGTGGCGGGCGTTCATCTCGGTCAGGAAATTGTGGTCGCGCATGGGACACCTCCGACCTCCATAGGACGCCAGCAGGCCGCGGTGTCAAATCCCCTCAGTCGATATCCCATTCGTCGTCGGCGCGCACCTCGCCCATGGCGGTCCAGTCGGCGCGGGCGCGGGCGACGCGAGTGTCGCCCCAGGTGCGGAATACGAGGTCGAATGCGGTGGTGGTGACCTCACCGTGCGTCAGGTCGACGCGCTGGTTCGTCGCCTCGTCGATGTCGAACATCGCAAGGCAGGCGATGATGACGGGCGGCGTCTTGAACGGCTCGTCGAAGGGCACCCGGATGCGGACCTCGCGCGGCCCCGTTCCCGTCCACATGGGGCCACCGTCCTCGAAGTCCGAGAACATGATGTGGCTGCCCTGCTGGACGCCGATCAGATGGTTCCGCAGCTTGCGCATGACCCTCCCATGCCGCCGCGAGTCGGTCTGCGGCGCCTTTTCGGCGACGACCATACGGGCGCCCAAAAAAAAGTCCCGGGGTTGCCCGGGACTTTAACTATTGGCCGGTCATCCGGCAGGACGACGACGTCAGAGGTTGGACTGTTTCGGGTTCAGACCGATATGCCCACCGATGGCCACCATGTCGGCAACCAGCTTGGCCGCCGAATCGACGGCATCCTCGGGCGCCTCCTTATGGGCTGCGTGGGCTTCCTCGACCCAGTCGTCGAAGACGGCCTGGGTCACGTCCTTCACATGCAGTGCCCGTTCGGCCAGCACGGTGACGCCCGCGCCGATCTCGGCGAAACCGCCCGTGACGGCATAGCTTTCCTCGCCCGACCCCGTTTCGACGGTCAGGATGCCGGGGCGCAGCGAGGTGATGGTCGGCGTATGGTCGGCCATCGCGGTCAGGTCCCCGTCCGCGCCGGGGATGCGGACGGCCCGGACGTCCATCGACGCCAGCCGCCGCTCGGGTGAGACGAGTTCGAACTGCATGGCTTACGCGGCCTCCGCTGCCATCTTCTGGGCCTTGGCCTTCACCTCTTCGATGCCGCCGACCATATAGAAGGCGCCCTCGGGCAGATGATCGTATTCGCCGGCGACCACGGCCTTGAAGGAGGCGATGGTCTCCTCCAGCGGAACCTGCTTCCCATCCGCGCCGGTAAAGACCTTGGCCACGTCGAAGGGCTGCGACAGGAAGCGCTGGATCTTGCGGGCGCGGGCCACGGTCAGCTTGTCCTCCTCCGACAGCTCGTCCATCCCGAGAATCGCGATGATGTCCTGAAGCGACTTGTAGCGTTGCAGGATGCCCTGCACGTCGCGCGCGACCTGGTAGTGCTCCTCACCCAGGACGGCGGGGTCCATGAGGCGCGAGGTCGAGTCGAGCGGGTCGACCGCCGGATAGATGCCCAGCTCCGAGATGGCGCGCGACAGGGTCGTCGTCGCGTCGAGGTGCGCGAAGGACGTGGCGGGCGCGGGGTCGGTCAGGTCGTCCGCCGGCACGTAGATGGCCTGCACGGAGGTGATCGAGCCCTTGTTGGTCGAGGTGATCCGCTCCTGCATCTGGCCCATGTCGGTGGCCAGCGTGGGCTGGTAGCCCACGGCGGAGGGGATGCGGCCCAGCAGCGCCGACACCTCGGAGCCCGCCTGCGTGAAGCGGAAGATGTTGTCGACGAAGAACAGGACGTCCGTGCCCGACTGGTCGCGGAACTGCTCCGCCAGGGTCAGGCCGGTCAGCGCGACGCGCATGCGGGCGCCCGGCGGCTCGTTCATCTGGCCGTAGACCAGCGCCACCTTCGATTCCTGCAGGTTGTCGGGGACGATGACGCCCGATTCGATCATCTCGTGATAGAGGTCGTTGCCCTCGCGCGTGCGCTCGCCCACGCCGGCGAAGACCGAGAAGCCCGAGTGGACCTTGGCGATGTTGTTGATCAGCTCCATGATCAGGACCGTCTTGCCGACGCCTGCGCCGCCGAACAGGCCGATCTTGCCGCCCTTGGAATAGGGGGCGAGCAGGTCGATGACCTTGATCCCGGTGATCAGGATTTCCGAGCTGGTCGCCTGCGACGCGAAGTCGGGCGCATCCTGATGGATCGAGCGATATTCATCCGCCTCGACGGGCGCGCCCTCGTCCACAGGCTCGCCGATCACGTTCAGGATGCGGCCCAGCGTGGCGTTGCCTACGGGAATGGTGATCGGGCCGCCGGTGTCGGTGACCTTCTGCCCCCGGACGAGACCCTCGGTCGCATCCATGGCGATGGTGCGGACCGTGTTCTCGCCCAGGTGCTGCGCCACTTCGAGGACGAGGCGCGTGCCGTGGTTGTCCGTCTCCAACGCGTTGAGGATTTCGGGCAGGGCGTCATCGAACTGCACGTCGACGACGGCGCCGATGACCTGGGTTACTTTGCCGACTGCGTTGGCCATGTCGTGTCTCCGGTTCTAGGGCGTGCTGCCCGACTTGTTGTGGCGGGGCGGACCGGGAAGGCTGCGCCCCGGATCGCCCCTGAAATGGTCCCGCCCTGCGGGTGCTAGAGCGCCTCGGCGCCCGAAATGATCTCGATCAGCTCGTTGGTGATGACCTGCTGCCGCGTGCGGTTAAACTGGATCGTCAGCTTGTCGATCATCTCGCCGGCGTTGCGGGTGGCGTTGTCCATCGCCGACATCCGTGCGCCCTGCTCGGATGCGCCGTTCTCCAGCAGCGCCGCGAAGATCTGCGTGGCGACCGCGCGCGGCAGCAGGTCGAGCAGAATTGCCTCCTCCGACGGCTCGTAGTCATAGAGCGTCGAAGGCTCGGCGTCGTCGAAGGTGACGGGAATGATCTGCTGGGCCGTTGGCTTCTGGCTGATGACCGACTCGAACTTGGAGTAGAAGATGGTGGCCACATCGAACTGGCCGTCCTCGAACCGCCGCAGCAGGTCGGCTGCGATCTCGGAGGCATTGCCGTAGCCGATGCGCTTCACTTCGCTCAGATCGACATGATCCACGATCAGATCGCCGTAGTCGCGCCGAAGCGCCTCGCGGCCCTTCTTGCCCACGGTCAGGATCTTCACCGTCTTGCCCTCGCCCGACAGGCGCAGGGCGTGGGCTTTCGCCAGCTTGGCAATGTTGGCGTTGAAGCCGCCGCAGAGGCCCCGCTCCGCCGTCATGACGATCAGCAGGTGCACCTTGTCCGACCCGGTGCCCGCCAGCAGACGCGGCGCGGTGTCGCTCCCCCCGGCCGAAGCGGCGAGCTGCGACATCACGGCGTTGAACCGCTCGGTATAGGGGCGCGACGCCTCGGCCGCGTCCTGGGCCCGCCGCAGTTTCGCCGCGGCCACCATCTGCATGGCCTTGGTGATCTTGCGCGTGGATTTCACGCTCGCGATCCGGGTTTTCAGGTCCTTGAGGTTGGGCATGTCTGCGCCCCCTTAAGCGAAGGTCTTGGCGTAGTCGTCGATCACCGCCTTGATCCGCTCCTCGGCTTCGCCCTTCACCTTGGGATCCTCCCGCGTGATGAAATCGAGCACGCTCTTCTCGGACCGTAGATGCTTGAGCAGGCCGTCTTCCCAGCGGCCGACGTCCTTGACCGGGATCTTGTCGAGATAGCCCTTGGTGCCCGCATAGATGACACAGACGATCTCGGCGTTGGTCAGCGGCGAATACTGCGGCTGCTTCATCAGTTCGGTGAGCCGCGCGCCACGGGCCAGCAACTGCTGGGTCGAGGCGTCGAGGTCCGATCCAAACTGCGCGAAGGCGGCCATCTCGCGGTACTGCGCCAGCGACAGCTTGACGGGACCCGCGACCGATTTCATCGAATCCGTCTGCGCGGAGGAGCCGACGCGCGACACCGACAAACCCGTATTCACGGCGGGACGGATGCCCTGGTAGAACAGTTCCGTCTCGAGGAAGATCTGGCCGTCGGTGATCGAGATCACGTTGGTCGGGATGAAGGCCGACACGTCGCCGCCCTGCGTCTCGATGATCGGCAGCGCGGTGAGCGAGCCGTTGCCGGCCGCGTCGCCCAGCTTGCACGACCGCTCCAGCAGGCGGGAGTGAAGATAGAAGACGTCGCCCGGATAGGCTTCGCGGCCGGGCGGGCGGCGCAGCAGGAGCGACATCTGGCGGTAGGCCACGGCTTGCTTGGAGAGGTCGTCGTAGACGATCAGCGCGTGGCGGCCGTTGTCGCGGAAATACTCGGCCATGGCGGTCGCGGCATAGGGCGCGAGGAACTGCATGGGCGCGGGGTCCGACGCGGTCGCAGCGACCACGATGGAATAGTCGATTGCCCCCGTCTCCTCCAGCCGCTTCACGAGCTGGGCCACGGTGGACCGCTTCTGACCGATGGCGACGTAGATGCAATAAAGCTTCTTCGATTCGTCGTCGCCCGCGGCGTCGTTGTAGGACTGCTGGTTCAGGATCGCGTCGAGCGCCAAGGCCGTCTTGCCCGTCTGGCGGTCGCCGATGATGAGCTCGCGCTGGCCGCGGCCGATCGGAATCATGGCGTCCACGGCCTTCATGCCGGTGGCCATCGGCTCATGCACCGACTTGCGGGGAATGATGCCCGGCGCCTTGACGTCGGCCACGCGCCGCTCGGAGAACTGGATGGGGCCCTTGCCGTCGAGCGGGTTGCCGAGGCCGTCCATCACGCGGCCCAGCAGGCCGTCGCCCGCGGGCACGTCCACGATGGAGTTCGTGCGCTTGACCGTGTCACCTTCCTTGATGTCCCGGTCCGAGCCGAAGATCACCACGCCGACATTGTCGGCTTCGAGGTTCAGCGCCATGCCCTGGATACCGCCCGGAAACTCGACCATCTCGCCAGCCTGGACGTTGTCGAGACCGTAGACGCGGGCGATCCCGTCGCCCACCGACAGCACGCGACCCACCTCGGCGACCTCGGCCTCCTGGCCGAAGTTCTTGATCTGATCTTTGAGGATCGCGGAGATTTCCGCTGCCTGGATCGCCATTACCGGACCTCTTTCATCGTATTCTGGAGTGCGTTGAGCTTCGCGCGGATCGACGTGTCGATCATCCGCGAGCCGATCTTGACCACGAGACCGCCGATCAGGCGGTCGTCCACGGTGACATCTAGGTTCACGTCCTTGCCCGTCGAGGCGCGCAGCGCGTTCGACAGCTTGTCGGACTGGGTCTTCGTCAGGGCCTTGGGCGTGCGGACCTCGGCCGTCAGCTCGCCGCGTTCATCGGCCAGCATCGACCGCAGCGCGGCGACCATCTGCGGCACGACGAACAGCCGGCGCTTGGACGCCATGAGGCGCAGCGTGTTCGCCAGCACCGCGTCGAGTCCCATCTTGTCGGCCAGCGCGCCGATGGCGCGGCCCTGGTCCTCGCGCGGGATGAGCGGCGAGGTCAGGACATCGCGCAAATCCGACGACTCCCTGATTGCTGCATCGAGCGCCGAGACGTCGGAGGCGAGCGACGAAAGGTCGCCGCCATCGCGGCACAGGTCGAAGACGGCCTGCGCGTAACGCCGGGCAATCCCCATCGAGATCGAAGCTGGTTCGGACACGTCCACCCTTTCGACAATCCTTGCGGGCCCGCCGCACCCCCGGGCCGGCCCATGTCAAACCCTTCCCCGCAGGGCCGGATCACGATTTCGCGCCCGCTCTAGCAGAGGGGTCCGAACCCTGCAACTGCGCCTTGGCGCCGTGCGGGCCCGTTCCGAAAGGTTCCGTGGCCCTTTCCGCGACGACAGCTGTTCGGCAGGGCGAATCGCAGGATCACATGTCCCCCCCTTCGATCCGGCCTGCCGCCAGAGGCTCCGGCACGCCCTCAAGAACGCGCAGCGGCCGGCGCACCCGTTCCGCGAGGCCGGTGCGCGGCCGGGCGGGCACCTGCTTGGACACCTCCAGCAGGATCACCCCGCCGCCGCCCGACCGCGACAGACGTTGGCCCAGACGTTCCATGAAGCCGCCGACCCGCAGCCAGAACTTCCCCCCGCTCGGCGGAGCGAACAGCGCGGCGGCGTGGCGTTCGGGCACCAGTCCCGCTCGTTTTACCTGCGCTTCAAGCTGGCCGCGCGAATAGGGCCGGCCGAAACCGAAGGGCGTCCGGTCGCGCCGCGCCCAGAGGCCGGTGCGGTTGGGCACGATGAACACCGCCCGCCCGCCGGGCCCGAGCACCCGGCAACATTCCTCGAGCAGGGCCTGCGGATTGTCCGACGCCTCCAGCGCGTGCAAAAGGACAAGCTTATCGACGGCCCCCGTCTCGAGGGGCCAGAGCGTCTCCTCCGACAGAAGGGACACGTTCGCCATGCCCGCCGGCCAGTGCATCACCCCCTGCGGCGCCGGCATCAGCCCGATCACCCGCCGCGCATCCGCAAGATAGGGGCGCAGGAGGGGCACGGCGAAGCCGAATCCCACGACCGTCTGACCCTTGGCTTCGGGCCACATGGCGACCAGCCGGTCCCGCACCGCCTTCTGCGCCGCACGGCCCAGCCGGGTGCGATAGTAGAACTGGCGAAGGTCCAGCACGTCGATATGCATAAGGCATTGCCCCTGGAACGGATCGCGCCATGCTAACCCGGAAAACGGAGAAAGCCATGACCGTCGCCCGGACCCTTTTCACCGTCCCCTGCCTCAAGGACAACTATGCCTTCCTGTTCCGCTCGGGCGACCGCGTCGCCGTGGTCGATGTGCCCGAGGCCGGTCCCGTTCTGGCGGCCTTGAAGGACAAGGGGTGGCAGCTGACCGACATCCTGCTGACCCATCATCACGACGATCATATCCAGGGCGTGGCCGAAGTGGTGCAGGCCACCGGCGCCGACGTCTGGGGTGCGGCGGCGGACGTCCACCGCCTGCCTCCGCTGGACCATGCCGTCAGCCCCGGCGATGTCGTGGTGATCGGCGAGGAAGAGGCCCAGGTGATAGACGTGTCGGGCCACACAATGGGCCACGTGGCCTATCTGTTCGACGGCGTGGCCTTCACCGGCGACAGCCTGATGGCGGCCGGTTGCGGACGTCTGTTCGAGGGAACGGCGGAGCGGATGCTCGCCTCGCTGCGGCAATTCGCGGACCTGTCGGACGACACGCTCATCGCCTCGGGGCATGAGTACACGCTTAACAATCTGGCCTTCGCGCGCAGTCTTGAACCGGACAACGGCGACATTATCTCTCGCATAGCCGAGACGGAGGCGGCCCGCGCGAAGGACCTGCCTTCCGTCCCCTCCGCCCTCGGGCTCGAACGCAACACCAACCCGTTCCTGCGCGCCCACGTCCCCGACCTCAAGGACGCGACAGGCACCACCGGACAATCCGACGATGCAACCTTCGCGGCCGCGCGCCGTGCAAAGGATGCCTTCTGACCCCGGAAAAGGCCGCATTCCGATCACGTTCCGGAAAGGAAAGCGATCGAAGAGACGAAAAAGGTTGAAGCCTGCGGGCCGACAACCAAAACTTAAAGAAACGCGGCCCATACTTCCGTGGAACCGCTGACAGGCTGGAGGAGAACACATGCCATCGTTCTCGAATACCCTCGAACAAGCCATTCACGCCGCGCTGGCGCAGGCCAATGCGCGTCGCCACGAACTCGCCACGCTGGAACACCTGCTGCTGGTGCTGATCGACGAACCCGATGCCGCCCGTGTCATGCAGGCCTGCGGCGTCGATCTCGACGATCTTCGCAAGACGGTCGAGGAATTCATCGAGGACGACCTGTCCACGCTCGTCACGGATGTCGACGGGTCCGAAGCCGTGCCGACCGCCGCCTTCCAGCGGGTCATCCAGCGCGCCGCGATCCACGTGCAAAGCTCCGGCCGGACGGAGGTGACGGGGGCCAACGTGCTGGTCGCCATCTTCGCCGAGCGTGAGTCGAACGCCGCCTATTTCCTGCAGGAGCAGGACATGACGCGTTACGACGCGGTCAACTTCATCGCCCATGGCGTCGCCAAGGATCCCGAGTTCGGTGAGCCGCGGTCGGTGCAGGGCTCCGACGACGACGGCAACGACGGTTTCGGCTCCGCCGCGTCCGAGGGGCCGAACCCTTCGGAGAACCGCGAAAGCGCGCTGGCGAAGTATTGCGTCGACCTCAACAAGAAGTCGTCGAAGGGCGAGATCGACCCCCTGATCGGCCGCGCCCATGAAGTCGAGCGCGCGATCCAGGTGCTGTGCCGCCGGCGCAAGAACAACCCGCTGCTGGTGGGCGACCCCGGCGTGGGCAAGACGGCCATCGCCGAAGGGCTCGCCCGCAAGATCGTCATGGGCGAGGTGCCCGAGGTGCTGTCCGGTGCGACGATCTATTCGCTCGACATGGGCGCGCTTCTGGCGGGAACCCGGTATCGCGGAGACTTCGAGGAACGGCTGAAGGCCGTGGTGACCGAACTTGAGGATCACCCCGATGCGGTGCTGTTCATCGACGAGATCCACACCGTGATCGGTGCGGGCGCCACGTCCGGCGGGGCGATGGACGCGTCGAACCTGCTCAAGCCCGCGCTGGCGGGCGGCAAGCTGCGTACGATGGGCTCCACCACCTACAAGGAGTTTCGTCAGCACTTCGAGAAGGACCGCGCGCTTGCGCGGCGCTTCCAGAAGATCGACGTGAACGAGCCTTCGGTCGAGGATACGGTCAAGATCCTCAAGGGCGTGAAATCCTATTTCGAGGATCATCATTCGATCAAGTACACGGCCGAGGCGATCCGCACGGCGGTGGAGCTTTCGGCGCGCTACATCAACGACCGCAAGCTGCCCGACAAGGCCATCGACGTCATCGACGAGGCCGGGGCCGCTCAGGCGCTGGTAACGGAATCGAAGCGCCGGAAGACCATCGGCGTGAAGGAGATCGAGGCGGTGGTGGCCAAGATCGCCCGCATCCCGCCCAAGAACGTCACCAAGGACGATGCGGAGGTCCTGCGCGATCTGGAAGGCTCGCTGAAGCGCGTGGTCTTCGGACAGGACGAGGCTATCGTGGCACTGTCCTCGGCGATCAAGCTGGCGCGCGCCGGTCTGCGGGAGCCTGAGAAGCCCATCGGCAACTACCTGTTCGCGGGCCCCACCGGCGTCGGCAAGACCGAGGTTGCAAAGCAGTTGGCCGACACCCTCGGGGTGGAGATGCTGCGCTTCGACATGTCGGAATACATGGAGAAGCACGCGGTTTCGCGCCTTATCGGGGCGCCTCCGGGCTACGTCGGCTTCGATCAGGGCGGCATGCTAACCGACGGCGTGGATCAGCATCCGCATTGCGTGCTGCTCCTCGACGAGATCGAGAAGGCGCATCCGGACGTGTTCAACATCCTGCTTCAGGTGATGGACCACGGCAAGCTGACCGACCACAACGGCCGGGCGGTGGACTTCCGCAACGTCATCCTCATCATGACGTCGAACGCCGGGGCGTCGGACATGGCCCGTGCCGCAATCGGCTTCGGCCGCGACAAGCGCGAGGGCGAGGATACCGCGGCCATCGAGCGGACGTTCACGCCGGAGTTCCGCAACCGCCTGGACGCGATCATCAGCTTCGGCGCCTTGCCGAAGGAGACGATCCTGCAGGTGGTCGAGAAGTTCGTCCTGCAACTGGAAGCGCAGCTTCTGGACCGGGGCGTCACGATCGAGCTGACGAAGGCGGCGGCCGAATGGATCGCCGACAAGGGCTACGACGACAAGATGGGCGCGCGGCCCCTGGCCCGCGTGATCCAGGAATACGTCAAGAAGCCGCTGGCGGAGGAGCTGCTGTTCGGCAAGCTCGCCAAGGGCGGGCTGGTCAAGGTCGGCGTCAAGAACGGCGCCCTCGATCTGAGGATCGAGGAGCCGGGCGCCCCCAAGATCGGCAACAAGAAACCTCCGCTCCTGACGGCGGAATGAACAGGCCTTCGGGTCCTGGGCCCTCGCGGAAACGCGGGGGCCCTTTTCGTTGGCTCATGTCCAGCGCCCTCGCATTGCCGGCCTCCGCCGCCGCTGCGGAAGACTTGCGCCTGTCCCTGCCTCTGGATTGCCGGTTGGGTGAGACCTGCTTCATCCAGCATCTGGTCGACGCCGACCCCGGCCCCGGCGCCCGCGACCACACGGGCGGCGATTTGACCTACGACGGTCACGGCGGTACCGATTTCCGCGTGCCGGACCTGGAGACGATGGAGGCGGGCGTGCCTGTCCTCGCCCCGGCCCCCGGCGTGGTCCGCAACATCCGCGACGGCATGGCGGATCGGAGCGTGAGCGACGTATCCGAGGTCGCCGACCGCGAGTGCGGCAACGGCGTCGCCATCGACCACGGCGACGGATGGGAGACGCAGCTCTGCCATCTGGCGCGCGGGTCCATCGCCGTCGCACCGGGGGAGACGGTCGCGCGGGGTCAGGTGCTGGGTCGGATCGGCCTGTCCGGCGCGACGCAGTTTCCCCACGTCCACCTGGCGGTGCGGCGGAACGGCGTGACCGTCGATCCGTTCCCGGCCGGTCTCTGGCAGGACATGCCCGACTACCGGCCCGGCGGGTTTCTCTCGGCGGGTTTCGCCGATGCCGTTCCAGATTTCGACGACGTCAAGGCGGGCACCGCCGACGCGGCCCGCCTGCCGGTCACGGCCCCGGCGCTGGTGATCTGGGCGTCGCTGTTCGGCGGCCGGCCCGGCGACGTTCTGCAGATGACCATCATCGGCCCGGACGGCGGGACCGTCTTCACCTCCGAAGCCACGCTCGACCGGGCACAGGCGGAACTGTTCCGGGCTGCCGGGCGTCGTCTGTCCGCGCCGGAATGGCGGGGCGGCACCTATTCCGGCACCGTCGTCCTGATCCGCAAGGGAACGGAAATCGACCGGATCGCCACGTCGGTCTGGCTGGACTAACCCTTCGCCTCGGGCTTTTCCACTGCCCCGCCCGCCGCGACCCAAGCCTCGAACCCACCGTCCAGATGGGCAATGCCGAACCCCATGTCCTGCAACGTCGCGGCGGCCAGTGCCGAACGCCATCCCATCGCGCAATGCAAGACGAACGGACCCGGCCCGGCAAAGACCTCGCGGTGATAGGGGCTTTCGGGATCCCACCAGAACTCCAGCATCCCGCGTGGGGCATGGACTGAGCCGGGAATGAACCCTTTGGCCCGTTCGCGCACGTCGCGGATGTCGACCACGACGGCATCGGGCGTGGCGCGCAGGCGCGCGACGTCCCATTCCTCGATCCGGGCACGCGCCTCGGCGACCATGTCGGCTGCGGTTTTCATGTCGCTCACGTTGACGCGCCCGAGCGTCGGGGGCAAGCCTTCTGCGGATCACTTCGAGGAAGGACGAGACATGGACCGCATCGCATTGATTACCGGCGGGGCGCAGGGCATCGGATATGCTTGCGCCGAAGCCCTGGCCGAGGACGGCTGCCGCATCGTGCTGGCCGACATCAAGGACAGCGTGCGGGATGCTGCCGCGAGGCTGGATGGCACGGGCTATGTCTGCGACATGGGCGATCCGGCGCAGGTCGCGGACCTCTTCGATAGGGTCGAGACCGAGGTGGGACCGGTGCAGACCCTCGTAAATAACGCGGGCGTGGCAATTGCGGGCGACTTCCTGTCGATGCCGCTGGCAGACTTCCAGCGCGTCCTCGACATCAATCTGACTGGCGTTTTCCTCGCCACGCAGCGCGCCGCCCGCACCATGGTCGAGAAGGGCATCGAGGGCGCCATCGTCAACATGTCGTCGATCAACGCGCAGGTGGCGATCCCGTCGATCGCGGGATACTGCGCGTCGAAGGGCGGCGTGATGCAGCTCACCAAGGTCGCGGCGCTGGCACTCGCCCCGCACAACATCCGCGTGAACGCCGTGGGTCCCGGCAGCATCGACACCGAGATGATGGCGGCCGTGAACGCGGACCCGGCGGCCTTCGACCGCGCCATGTCGCGCACGCCCCTGAAACGTGCCGGCACCGCGCGGGAGATCGGCGACGTCGTGGCCTTCCTTGCGAGCGGCAAGGCCAGCTACATCACCGGCGAGACCATCTACGTCGATGGCGGACGCCTCGGCCTCAACTATACGGTATAGATCATGGCCATCGAACGCATGCACACGACCCAACGGATGAGCCAGATCGTCCGCCACGGCGACACGATCTATCTGGCCGGGCAGGTGGGCGAAGGGGCCACGGTTGCGGAACAGACAGCCGATTGCCTGGCCTCCGTCGACCGTCTTCTGGCGGAGGCGGGCAGCGGGCGGGAACACATCCTGCAAGCCATCATCTGGCTGGCCGACATTGCCGATTTTGCGCAGATGAACGCCGTCTGGGATGACTGGGTGCCAGAGGGTCACGCCCCGGCCCGCGCGACGGGCGAGGCGAAGCTGGCCGCGCGGAGGTTCCGGGTCGAGATCATCGTGACGGCCGCCGTCTCCGGCTGATCCGACGCGCGCCGCGACCCATTGGCCCGGCCGGGAACTCCCCGCGCCGGGCTTTCGTTCGACTTGGCGAAACCCAAACCAAACGGAGCGTCCATGACCGACCCGAAAATCCCCCCGCAGTCACAGGACAGCATGCCCGCGGACGAGTTCCGCATGGATCCCGCGCCCGACTACGCACCGCGCCATCCGGGCGTGGGCAAGCTGCGCGACAAGGTGGCCATCGTCTGCGGCGGCGACAGCGGGATCGGCCGGGCCATATCTGTCCTGTTCGCACGGGAGGGCGCCAGGGTAGCCATCGCCTATCTGGAGGAGAGCCGCGACGCCGAGGAGACCAAAAGGCTGGTCGAGGAGGAAGGCGCCGAGTGCCTTCTGATCGAGGGCGACCTGGGACAGAAGGATCGTTGCGAAACGGCGGTCGCCAAGGTCATCGATACCTGGGGCAAGCTCGACATCCTGATCAACAACGGTGCCCAGCAATGGCTGGACGAGGACTTCGCAGACCTGTCCGAGGAGCGGATAGATCGGATGCTGGCGTCCAATGTAAAGGCTTACATGTTCATGACGCAGGCCGCGTTGCCGCATCTGAAGGAAGGCGCGGCCATCGTGAACACCAGTTCGATCAATGCCTTCGCAGGCAATGCATCGCTCGTGACCTATTCGACGACCAGGGGCGCCTCGCTCGCCTTCAGCAGGTCGATGGCCAAGAACCTGATGGACCGGGGCATCCGCGTAAACGCCGTGGCACCCGGCCCGATCTGGACACCCTTCATCCCCGGGACCATGCCTGCCGAACAGGTCGAGGATTTCGGCTCCGGCGCCCCCATGGGCCGGGCGGGCCAGCCGTGGGAGGTGGCGACGGCCTTCCTGTTCCTCGCCAGCAGCGACGGCAACTACTTCACCGGCCAGACGCTGCACCCGAATGGCGGAATGGTGGTCGGCGCCTGACGCTGCGCTAGGATTCGACGGAATGCGGGGCGCTCCGACGCGGGGCGCCCCTTTTCCGCGATCTTTTCGGAGACCACCGCTTGTCGAAGTCACCCTGGCCCGCCGCCCCCGTCATCTATCAGATCTATCCGCGATCCTTCCGCGACACGACGGGCAACGGCATCGGCGACCTGAACGGCATCTTCGAAAAGCTGGGGTATGTGGCGGATCTGGGCGTGGACGCGATCTGGCTTTCCCCCTTCTTTCCGTCGCCCATGGCGGATGGGGGCTATGACGTGGCGGACCATCTGGACGTTCATCCCCTGTTCGGGACGTTCGCCGACTTCGATCGGGTGGTCGAACGGGCCCATGACCTGAACCTGCGGATCATCATCGATCAAGTGTTCAACCACACCTCCACGACGGCCCCATGGTTCCGGCGATCCGTCGCGCGCGATCCCGACTATGATGATTACTACGTCTGGGCCGATCCCAAGCCCGATGGAACGCCGCCGAACAACTGGTTGTCGCAGTTCGGACCGCCCGCCTGGACCTGGAACCACCAGCGGCGGCAGTACTATTTCCACAACTTCACCGCGGCACAGCCCAGCTTGAACCTGCGATGCGAGCGGGTTCAGTGGGAGCTTTGCACCATCATGCGGTTCTGGCGCGACCGGGGTGTGGACGGGTTCCGGATCGACGCGGTGACGTCCTTCCTGTTCGACACCTCGATGGCCGACAACCCCGCAGCATCCGAGACGGTGCAAGGTCGTGTCAGCGGGGCAGATTTCGTGCCCTACACCTATCAGGACCACGTCCATGACATCCTGCCGGGCGACGGCCTTGCCTATGCCGAGAACCTTCGCGAATGGGCGGGCGACGAGATGTTCCTGATCGGCGAGATCACCTCGGGCAACGAATCCGTCGAACTGGCCTGCGGGTTGACGCAACCGGGCCGGATGGATGCCGCCTATACGACCGATTTTCCCGAGAACGATGCATCTGCCGCCGCTTACGCCGACATTCTGACAAGGGCGTCCGACCCGGGGAGGCTGGGGTGGTGGCTGTCGTCGCACGACCAGCCCCGGCATGCGGCCAAGGCCGGCAACGGAACGGTCCACGACGTCAAGTTCCTGGCGCTTGTGCTGGCGACCGCGCCGGGGCCGGTGATCCTGTATCAGGGCGAGGAACTGGGCCTGATCCAGCCGCGGTTGTCCAAGTCCGCCGTCACCGATCCCTATGACCTGCTCTACTGGCCCGATGGTCCGGGACGGGAGGGCGCGCGCGTGCCCATCCCCTGGGCCGAACGTCCGGGCCGGGCCTTCACCACGGGGCAGCCGTGGCTGCCGATGGACTGGCCCGTCGACATTTCGGTCAGCGTGCAGCACATCGCGGCGGACAGCCCGCTGCGGTTTTATCGGGCCGCCTTCGCCTTTCGGAGGGAGCGCCTGGGCCGTTTGGAATTGCAGGACTGGTCTCGCGACGGTGATATCATAAAGCTGGAATATATGGACGCGCAGGTGATCCTGAACTTCGGCCATACCCCCGTGCCCATTGATGGGCAGCCCGACTTCGCGTCGGGGCCCACCAACGATGTCCTGCCGGGGCGAACCGCCGCAGTCTGGCTGCGCTGACCTGGCCGGATCTCAGCGCGGGAGGCGTCGGATGCGGTCGCGATCCTGCACCGCGGGCCGATCGGACTCCTCCCGGGGCCGGGTAGCCCGCCCAAGCAGGATGCCGGCGACGAGGATCAGGGCCGCCCCGCCCAGCGCGGCGCCCTTTCGGGCGAAGTCGCCATCGACGATGATCGCCCGGTTCGAAGCCTGTTCGCCATAGGATCCTGCGGCCCGTGCTGGATAATCCGGGTCCGGACGATCCAGGTTGCCCGGCCCTCCCTCGGGCGGAGCATCGCCCTTCTGCGACGACACGCCGACCTTCGTCAGTTGCCGCTCGACCGTCGGCGGCAGCAGGAAGTTCCCGACCATCAGCTTCAGGACCGAGCGGCCCACCAGGATCTCGCGCGCGTCCGTGTCTATCGCCCGCATCACCCCGTCGGCGCCGACCTGCGGCGAGAAGATGGGCGGCGCGGGCTGGGGCTTGCGATCCATGCGGTTGAGCGCCCAGTCGAACTGCGGCGTGTTCATCCCCGGCAGCTGCACCATGCTCAGCGTGATCGGCCGGCCGGCCTGCGCCAGCTCGATCCGCAGGGCCTGGGTAAAGCCTTCGGTGGCGTGCTTGGCGCCACAATAGGCCGCCTGGTTGGGAACCGAGGCATAGGCAAGGCCCGACCCCACGTTGACGATGTTCCCCCACTCCATGACGCTCAAGGCCGCCCGGCAACCGTTGACGGCACCCAGATAGGTCGTCTCGGTGATCCTGCGGAATTCCTCCTCCTCGACCTTCTCGAACGGAGAGAAACTGGTGAGCATCGCGCTGTTCACCCAGACCTCTGGCGTGCCGAACTCCGCCGCGATGTCCTGTGCCGCCGCAGTCAGCGCGGCGCCGTCGGACACATCGACCGATCGGGTCCAGATGCGGTCCCCGAACTGCCGCTCCATATCGTCCAGACGGGACTGGCCGCGCGCCATGACCGCAACGCGGTACCCACGGGTCAGCAAGGCTTCGACCACCGCGCGGCCGACGCCTGCGGTTCCTCCGGCGACGACGGCGATGCGGGAATTGGGGTCAATCGTCATGGGCGATGTCCTTCAATGAGCTTTCCGGTGTCGAACCCCTGCCGCAGGCGCCGGTTCCGCGCACGTCATCGTTCGGGGGTGCGACGAATCGAAACGGGCGCGACCCTTTCGGATCGCGCCCGGACATGTTGTACGGTGACGCGGTCAGCCCACGCTGCCGCCCAGATCACGACGCTCGGCCTCGGACTTGGCCGCATCGGCGATCCGCTCGCCTGCGGACTTGGCGGTCTTCTCCGCATCGGCCACGGCACCCTTGGCTTCGGATGCGCCGGATTTCACCTGCTCCAGCGTCTCGGTCGCGACGGCCTTGGCCTCCTCGGCCGCGGCTTCGGCCACGGCACGGAGCTTGGCCTTCTCCGAGTGATAGATCCGCTCCGCCTCGGCCAGCGCCTTGTCGCGGTAGCTGCCGAGATAACGGTCTTCCTGCCGGGTCCGCGGCAGGGCCAGCCCGATAGCGGCACCGACACCGAAGGCCAGAAGCCCGGCGATGATGGGCTGATTGCCATAGGCTTCGCGTCCCGTGGCGGCATAGTCCCGGGCGACGGCCTCCAGACGCTGTTCTGCATTCCAGGCCGCTTCGCGGGCGGCGGCCAGACGGTCACGTGCGGACTCACTCATGTTCTCGGTTCCTTCCTTGAATTTCTCGCGGAGGGACTTCTTCTCCTCCGCATCGTGCTCCTCGACGGTGCGGTACGGGCGGCCACCGGCACCCCTGGGCGGCCGGGGAGGCATCTGGGCCGAGATGCGGTCCAGCCTGGCCTTGAAGCCGCCCTTGGGCTCGGGTGCGTGCCGGAACCCCGGCGTCGTCTCGTATTCGCGATGATCGTAGGCGATCTGCGGTTGGTGTCGTGGCTTGGGCAACGCCTTCGGCGGCTCCGGCTGCCGCGGCGCCACGCTGGTATCGTGCGTAGCGGCCCAGCGGTCATAGGTGCCGGCCTTGCTGCTGCGCGAGACCGTGGGGCCCGCGATCAGCCAGGCGAGGCCCGCGCCCGTCACCGCGAGCGCTACCGGGTTGCCCTTGGCCTGCCGGACGGCATTGTCCGCAAGATCGCCGCCGTGTTCGCGCAGCAGGCCCGAAACCCGCTCGACGATGGCCTCAGGCGACACCTGACGCTGCAATTCGTCGAGCGACCGGGCCAGCTCGCCACGTTCGGCTTCGATCTCACGTTCGATGTCGTCTGCGGTTCTGCGATCTGACATCAGACGTTCTCCTTCACTGTACGGGCGTCACGCTTCACGTTCTTGACGGTCCGGGTGGGCGCCAGGCTCGACAGCTTGAGATCGTTTAGACCTTTGGCCACCATGGCGAAGGCGACGATCGCAAGCAGGCCGCCGACGATCAGCGCCGCCCATCCGGCATCGAGACCCAGTTCGGCGATCGCCGCGACAAGGGCCGCCGCGAGGACGTTGAGCGCCACGAGCGCGATGACCAGGGCACCAACCAGAAGACCGACGGCGACGGCCGCACGGTTGATGTTCTCGGACATCTCCGCCCGGGCCAGATCGACCTCCTTGCGGACCAACCCGGCGACGTGACCCAGGATATCCGCAATCAATCCGGTCGGACCCTTGGGTGGGGGAACTCGATCGTTCATCGCGTCACCCCGCCCCGGCCGTAATCGCGACCGAAGTCATCCTGGCCGTATTCGTTGCGCGCGTAATCGTTGCGCCCGTAGTCGTTCCGGGCGTAGTCGTTCCGGGCGTAATCGCTCCGGTTCTCCTCGGAAGACTTCATGAGGCGTGCCGCAGCGAACCCCACGAGCGCCGCGCCGCCCAGGAACATCGCGGGATTGCGACGGGCAAAGCTCGACACGTCGTCGGCGAGGGAACTGAAGTCCTGCTCGCGGATCATCTCGGCAGCCTGGCTCAGGTTGGAGGCGAGATAATCGGCCGCCTGCGCCTGATAGCTGTCGTCGCCGAACTCGCGGCCTGCGCTGCGGATGTTGTCCGCGGTTTCATCGATGCGGGACGTGGCCTGCTCCTTGAGGCCCTCGGCCCGACCTTCGGCCATGTCCCTCGCTTCACCGGCCAGACGGCTCGCTTCCGCCTTTGCCTTGTCCTTCAGGCCGGCAGCCCCGGATTGCGCCTCGTCGGCAGCTTCTTTCGCGGTCGCGACGGCCTCGTCGACGGGCGACTGTCCGCCGCGCTCATCCTTCAGCGCGGCGCTTCCGATGGGCTCAGGCTTGCCGGTAGGCGTAGTCTTGTTTGAAGTGGGGGAGGTGGCGGACGATGTGGTCTTCTTCGCTGACATTGTGAAGGCTCCTGATGAAGTTATGGATTTCGGCGTCCTCAGGCGATGAGCTGGAGAACGGCCAGCACGACGACGACGACACCGATGATATAGAAAATACTGTGCAACGCGGTCTCCTCGATGTGGCTTCCGACCTGCGATCCGCTGGTCTGCTGTGGGCGGTCAACGCATCGTGATGGATTCCCGTTCCCACGCCGACCTTGTTGTTTACGAATTTGGAACATATAGAGAACTCATGGCAAGAATGACGATTCGCGATAAGCTCGCTCTGCTTTCGGATGCAGCCAAATACGACGCGAGTTGCGCGTCCTCTGGCACGTCGAAACGCACGTCGCGCGACGGGTCGGGGCTCGGTTCCACCACGGGGTCGGGGATCTGTCATGCCTATGCGCCGGATGGTCGGTGCATCAGCCTGCTAAAGATCCTGATGACAAACTACTGCGTCTTCGACTGCGCCTATTGCGTGAACAGGGTGTCGTCGAACGTGCCCCGCGCGCGGTTCACTGTGGAGGAGGTCGTCTGGCTGACCACCGAGTTCTATCGCCGCAACTATATCGAGGGACTGTTCCTGTCGTCGGGCATCATTCGGTCGTCCGATTACACGATGGAGGAGATGGTCCGCATTGCCGAGACGCTGCGCGCACAGGGCTTTCGCGGCTACATCCATCTCAAGACCATTCCTGACGCCTCTCCCGAACTGATCGAACGGGCAGGGCTTGCGGCGGATCGCCTGTCGATCAACGTCGAGCTTCCGACGGATGCGAGCGTCCGCGCATTCGCGCCCGAAAAGAACCCCGGCCAGATCCGGAGCGCAATGGCACGCGTGCGCACGACGGGCGAGGATTATGCCGAAACGTCGTGGAAAGGTCGTCGCCGGGGCAAGTTCGCCCCCGCCGGTCAGTCGACCCAGATGATCGTAGGGGCCGACGCCGCGGACGACGCCACCATTTTGGGCAACGCGCATCGACTTTACGGCGCCTACAACCTGAAAAGGGTCTATTACTCGGCCTTCTCGCCCATTCCCGATGCGAGCGCGGTTCTGCCACTGGTCGATCCGCCCCTGATGCGGGAACATCGGCTCTATCAGGCGGACTGGCTGTTGCGGTTCTACGATTTCTCGCTGGACGAGATCGTGACGCGGGATGCGGGCGGAATGCTCGATCTCGACGTCGATCCGAAGCTGGCCTGGGCCCTCACCAATCGAGATCGGTTTCCCGTCGATGTGAATGCCGCCCCGCGCGACATGCTGCTGCGGGTGCCGGGATTCGGCGCGAAGATCGCGGATCGCATCCTGGCGGCACGGCGGTCCGGCAGGCTGGGGCTGGACGACATCCGGCGCATGGGGGGCCGCGTCAAACAGGCGCTGCCCTTCATCGTGACGCGGGATCACAGCCCGAAGGGATCGCTCGACTCGGCCGACCTTCGGACCCGGTTCGTCAAGCCCAAGCAGATGGAGCTTTTCTGACGTGTTCGCCCCGCGCCTTCCGCGCATCGGCACCTATGCGGCATGGCGGGACGCCGCCCGCGGCCTGGCGCTGGCGGGGGTCGCGCCGTCGGCAGTCGACTGGGGGCTGACCGGGGAAACGCGGTCGATGTTCGACGCGCCCTTGCCGGCGGGCGAAGGGCAGCTCCTCGTGCCCAAGGCGTTCCTGGACCTCACGCACAGCCTGATCCCCGAACGATCCGGGCGGGGAATGGCGTTGGCCTATGCCCTGCTTCATCGGTTGCAGGGCGATCCGTCGCTGCTCGGCAACCGGGCGGATGCCGACGTTGCGCGGGCCCATGAGATCGCCAAGTCCATCCGGCGCGATATTCACAAGATGCACGCCTTCGTCCGGTTTCGGGAAATCGCCGTCGAGGGCGACCGCCGCGCCTTTTCCGCCTGGTTCGAGCCCGATCACCGGATCGAGGAGGAAACCGCCGGGTTCTTCGCCGATCGGTTCGGCGACATGGATTGGCAGATCGTCACGCCCGAAGTCGTCATCGCGCATGTCGCGGGACAGCTTTCGCTCGAAGCCGTGCCATCGGTGCGGCCCGACGGGGACGATGCGCTGGAGGAACTCTGGACGACCTATTACTCCAACATCTTCAACCCGGCCCGGCTGAAGCCCGCGGCGATGCGCGCCGAAATGCCGCGCAAGTATTGGCGGAACCTGCCTGAGACGCGGGCCATTCCTTCCCTGATCGCGGGGGCACGCGGTCGGGTCTCGGCGATGCAGGCGGCGGGGCCGTCCCTCCCCGCACCGCAGTCGCTTCGTCGAAAGGTTCCGACCATGCCCGAACACCCCCTTCCCGATGCCGCACCCCCCGGCGATCTGGCCACGCTGCGCCATCTGGCGACCGACTGCACGCGTTGTCCGCTCTACGGCCCTGCGACGCAGGTCGTCTTCGGCGAGGGGCCGGCGGATGCGCGGCTGGTCATCGTGGGCGAACAGCCCGGCGACCGTGAGGATATCGAAGGCCGCCCCTTCGTCGGCCCCGCGGGACAGCTTTTCGACCGGATCGCCGCAGAAGCGCGGCTGGACCGCTCCACGGCCTATGTCACCAACGCGGTCAAGCATTTCAAGTTCGTGCAGCGCGGCAAGCGGCGCATCCACCAGCGGCCGAACACGAGCGAGGTGTCGGCCTGCCGTTGGTGGCTCGACCGCGAGGTGACCACCGTCGATCCCGACCTCGTCGTCGCCATGGGGGCCACGGCGATGGGAGCCTTGACCGGAAAGGCCACGGGGCTGCTGAAGCGGCGTGGCGGGATCGAGACGATGACCGACGGGCGGCCCGTGCTGATCACGGTGCACCCGAGCTATCTCCTCCGCCTGCCCGATCCGCAGCTGCGCGAACGCGAGACGGAGCTGTTCCGCGACGATCTGGTTCGGGTCCGCAGCTTCCTCGAAGATCCCGCTTCGCTCCGCCCTTGACCGGCAACCGGCAGGCGCCCAGATCGTGCGACCGATGACGGGTTTGGGCGGAACCGGCCGCGCGATCGGGGGGTTTGTCCTGCGACAGCCCGTCTCGTTTTCCAGGATCACTGCCATGACCCGTCTATCCACCGTCATTTTTCCCGTCGCAGGCCTTGGCACACGCATGTTGCCCGCCACCAAGGTCACGCCGAAGGAGCTTCTGCCCGTCTATGACACGCCCCTGCTGCAATTCGCGCTGGAGGAGGCGTTGGCCGCCGGAGCGCGCCGTCTCGTCTTCGTCTCCCACCCCGAGAAAGCGGCGATCGAGGATTACCTGCGCCCTGTCCCGAACCTGGAAAGCAAGCTGGAAGCCAAGGGCAAGCATGAGCTTCTCGACGCCGTCCGCGCCAGCAGGGTGCCCGAGGGCGTCGACGTCGTCTTCGTCATGCAGCCGGAAGCTTTGGGGCTGGGTCATGCGGTGCTCTGCGCGGCGGATCACGTTCTGGACGGTCCCGTCGGCGTGATCCTGCCGGACGACCTGATCCTCGGACGACCAGCCCTGCGGGAGATGGCCGACGCCTTCGAGCAGCAGACAATGACCAGTCTCGTGGCCGCGCAGATGGTGGCATCGGACCGGGTTTCCAGCTACGGTATCTTCGATTGCGACGACGGGGAGTTCGCCCCCGGCACGGCGCGCCCTGCTCGGGCCTTCGTCGAGAAGCCCGCGCCGGGCGATGCCCCATCGCGGCTGGCGGCCGTGGGCCGATACGTCCTGTCGCCGGGTATCTTCGATGCGCTGCGGGCGACGGAGGCGGGAGCGGGCGGCGAGATCCAGTTGACCGACGCCATCGCCGCGATGGGGGGCATCCACGCCTTCCGCTTTTCGGGAACGCGACACGACTGCGGATCGAAGGACGGCATGGTCGAGGCGACACTCGCAGTCCAGAAGGGTCGGCGGTCGCACCTGTCGGTTGCCGCCGAATAGGAGACGCGACATGGGGAGGAAGCGCAGATGCTATTCTATCAGTTGACGGGATTCATGGGAGCCAGCGAGGACGACACCATCGCCTGCAAGGCGCCGCATCTGCCGGATCCTTCCACGGCGTCCCTGCTGCTGGACTTCGACGGGACGCTGGTGGAGATTGCCGACCGGCCCGACGGCATTGTCGTCACCGACAAGGTGCGTTACCTCCTCCGCCACGCATCCGAGCGGCTGGAGGGGCGCATCGCGCTCGTCTCCGGCCGCAGCATCGAGGATCTGCAGCGGTTCCTGCCTGACTTCGATGGCCCCCTCATCGGCACCCATGGGGCCGAGATGCGCATCGACGGCGAACGGACCGAGACGGAGAAGATCGACCATTCCACAGTCTCGCGCCTGATCCGCCTAGCGGAGGATTTCGGCGCCCTGCGTCCCGAATTCCTCGTCGAACGCAAACCTTCCGGCGTCGTCCTCCACTACCGCCAGGCGGAGGATCACGCGGCGCTGGCGCTCCGGTTCATGGAAAGCCTTGCCATGGCCGCCGATGGCTTTCGCCTGCAACCCGCGCTCATGGCCTATGAGTTGAAGCCCGAGAACATCGGCAAGGACGTGGCCTTGCGGAAGCTTCTGGCGATGCCTCCCTTCGCGGGCACGACGCCCGTGTTCATCGGCGACGACCTGACCGATGAGCCCGCCCTTGACCTCGTGCAGGAGATGGGGGGCTTCGGCATCAAGATCGGCGAGGCCGAGACCGTGGCCCGCCATCGCCTTGCCGATCCGTCGGGATTGATCGGGTGTCTGGAGGAATGGCTTGGCTGACCAGTCGGACAGGCCCGGACGCCTGATCGTCGTCTCGAACCGCATACCCAAGGGCGATGTCCCCGCAGGCGGTCTGGTTTTCGCCATCCACGAAGCTCTCTCCGGCGCCGGCGGCCTCTGGATCGGGGCGGCCGATCCCACGCCTCGGGCCGACGACGGCCTGACCCGTATCGGCAGCGGCACCTACGACCGGGCTACCTTCGCGCTGAGCGAGAAGGAGCATCACGGATATTATCTCGGCTACGCCAATTCCGTTCTCTGGCCCCTGTTCCACCACCGCCCCGACCTTTTGCAGATAGAAGAGGGCGATTTCGAATCCTATGCCGTCGTCAACCGCCGCGTGGCCCGCGCGATCGGCAAGGTCGCGGGTCCCGACGATCTGATCTGGATACAGGATTATCATTTCCTGATGGTCGCGCAGGAGTTGCGGGCCCAGGGACTGACAAACCGCATCGGATTGTTCCTCCACATTCCCTTCCCAAACCCTACGGATGTCATGGCCCTGCCGCAGGTGGCGGCGCTGCCGGCCTGGCTGGCCGCGCATGACGTCGTCGGCCTGCAGACCATGCGCGACGTGACCTCCGCCAACGAGATCCTGCGCCACGACCGGCAGTCGCAGATGCTCAACGACGGCTACTGGACGCGGGCGGGGCGGGTCTTCTCGATCCTCAGCTTTCCCATCGGGATCGACGCGCGGGGCTTTGCCGAGACGGCGGCCAGAGCGCCGCGCGTGGAATTGCAGCTGGCGCCCGACGCGCCACTCCTCCTCGGAGTGGACCGGCTCGATTATTCGAAAGGGCTCGTTCACCGGTTCGAGGCTTTTGACGAGTATCTGGGCACCCGCCGGCCCGGCGACCCGCGGCCCACGTTCCTCCAGATCGCCCCCGTCTCGCGCGAGGATGTCACCGCCTACCAGGATATCCGGGAGGATCTGGAGCGCGCCGCGGGCTCGATCAACGGCGCGCATGCCGACCTCGACTGGACGCCGCTGCGCTATGTCCGCCGGCACATCGACCGGGACGTCATCGCGGGACTTTACCGACGCGCGGACGTGGCCCTCGTCACGCCGCTCGCGGACGGCATGAACCTCGTCGCCAAGGAATTCGTCGCCGCGCAGGACGACAATAATCCCGGCGTGTTGATCCTGTCGCACTTCGCCGGTGCCGCCGAACAGATGAAGGCGGCCGTCCTGGTGAACCCGTTCGATACCCACAGTTTTGCCCAAGCCCTCGACCGGGCGATCCGCATGCCGCTCGAGGAACGACGCCAGCGCCACGATGAGCTTCGCAAGCTGGTCTTCGAGAAGGATATCGATTGGTGGACCCAGACGTTCCTGCGCCGGCTGTCGCGGACCGAACGCTCGCTGCTACGCCGCCGCTGACGTCACCCTGTCGATGGCGAACTCCGCCGCCCGGTCCAGCGACGCGCACGCCGCGTCCCACCACGGCGCCCAGACCTGCGCCATATGCAACAGTCCCGGCGTCACCGTAAGGTGGATGTCGGCCCCGGCGGCGCGACCCCGTTCGACCAACGCGAGGGAATCCCCCAGCAGCACCTCGGGCGTCCCCACCTCGATCCAGGTGGGCGGCAGCAGCGACAGGTCGTCCAGCACCGGCGAGACCTGCGGATCGTCGGACGCCATGTCGCCGAAACACATCCGCGCCAGCCGACGATCGTCCGCGTCGTCCACCATCGGGTCGTCGTCTTCCATCGCGGTGCGCGTATCGCTCAACCCGCTGCGATCGGTGTTGGGGGAAAACAGAAGGAGCGCGGCGGGGGGGCGACCCTCCCGCGACATGGCCAGCGCCGTCACCAGCGCCAGATGCCCGCCCGCGCTGTCACCCGCCAGGATCGGGGCCGGGCCGCCGGGAACGGCCGCCAGCGCATCGTCGAGCTGCGCGGGCCAGCGATGTTCCGGCGCCAGCGCATAATGCGGCAGATGCACCACCAGCCCATGGGTGTCGGCCAGATAGCGTCCGATACGCGCGTGGGTGTCCGGTCCGCCGAAAACGTAGCCGCCGCCGTGGAACCAGATCACCGGCGGCAGCCCGACCGAGCGTTCGGGCCGCAGACAACGCGCGCTGCTGTCCGGGCGAGCCCCGTCGCCCAGGACGAGACGACAGAAATTCGACCGCATCTCATCCGGTGACTGGCCCAGCGGATGCTCGGCGATGCGCGCCACGATCTGTTCGCGGGTGACGGGTCCCCGAAAGGCCATCAAATGTTGATGGCCTGAACCGACCCTCCGTCCACCCGCCAGTTCGACCCGTTGACGAAACTCGCGCGTTCGGAAGCGAGGCAGGCAATGACGAAGGCCACTTCCTCGGGCCTGCCGCGTCGCTTGAGCGACAGGTGCGGGCGCTCCTCCTCAAGGAAGCTCTCGACCGCCTCATCGACGCTGGTGCCGCGTTCCTTGGCGCGCTTTTCCATCATGCCGTCGGTCATGTCGGTCTTGATGAAGGCGGGCGCCACGCAATTCACGAGAACCCCCTCCTGCGCATAGATCTGGCTCATCGAGGTGGCGAAGCTCAGCACCGCCGACTTCGAAGCGTTGTACACGGCCTCGTCCGGATAGGGTTGCGCCACGTTCTCGGAGGTGACGAAGATCGCCCGGCCCCACCCCCGCTTCCGCATCCCCGGAATGAATGCCTTGGAAATGCGGACCGCCGTCATGAAGTCGGTGTTCCAGGCGTGCATCCAGTCGTCTTCGTCGATGTCGTCCAGCGGGTCGCCCTTTGCCCCCGTGACGCCGGCCGCATGGATCAGGATGTCGCAATCCCACCCGGCCTCGTCGCAGGCCTCGGCGATCCGGTCGGCACCGGCCTGTTCGCTCAGGTCCGCGACGACCGAGACCACGCCCTGGTCCAACTTGTCCATAACCTGCTTCAATTCGTCCTCATCAATGTCCGACAGGACGAGATTGCATCCTTCGGCCTGGAGGATTTTGGCCGTCTCATAGGCCATATCGCCCGCCGCGCCGGTGATGACCGCGGTGCGGCCCTTGATGTTCAGATCCATGTCGTGCGTCCTTGCTTCGGTATCAGGTATCGCAAGGCAATCCTTCGGCGGCCGCTCCGGTTCCTGCGACAGCTGCGCGCGGTCAGCGGCCGTGAGGATGGGCGCGGGCGTAGGTTTCCATCAGGTGCACGGTATCCACGGCCGTGTAGGACTGCGTTGTGGACAGCGAGGCGTGGCCCAGAAGCTCCTGGATGGATCTCAGGTCGCCGCCTGCTTCGAGGAGGTGGGTGGCGAAGCTGTGGCGCAGGGCATGGGGCGTGGCCGACGACGGCAGGCCCAGCTGCATCCGCGCCCGTGCCATGACACTCGCGACGATCCGCGCGTTGAGGGCCCCGCCCCGGGCGCCGCGGAACAGTGGCCCCTGTGGCGTCAGGTCGTGCGGGCAGGCCGCGACGTACCTGTCCACCGCCTTTCGCGCGACCGGCAGGACGGGCACCAATCGTTCCTTGTCGCCCTTGCCCCGCACCCGCAGAACGTCGGGCAGCGGTGCATCGGCGCCCATCAGCGCCAGCCCCTCGGATATCCGCAGGCCGCATCCATAGAGCACCGTTACCACCGCCACGTCGCGCAGCGCGATCCATGGCGTTTCGTGCTGCATTCCCACGGTCTCGATCAGGTCCCGCGCGGCGTCGCGCCCGAGCGGACGAGGCAGCGGCTTGCGAAAGCGCGGCGCGCGGGTCGAGAGGATTGCCGTCGGATCGAAGCCTTCGCGCTCGCACAGCCAACGGACAAAGGACTTGACCGCAGACAGGCGCCGCGCGACCGACCGCGCGTTGGTGCCGCGCAGCCGCTCCGCGGCCATCCAGGCGCGCATGTCCGCGGTGCCGAGGCGCCCGATCTCAGCCAATCCCATTGGCCCGCCCCGGTGCCCGGCCTGAAACCGCAGGAACGCGGTCAGGTCGCCGGCATAGGCCGTCAGCGTGTTCTCGGCCGCGCCGTCCAGCGCCCGCATGTGCGATAGCCAGGCCTGCATCGCATCGCGGGCGCCGGGGCTGAGGTCGAGCGTCATTGCAGGTGGCGGCGCAGCACCCGTTCCAGCGCGCCGGCCAGGAAGGTCAGAAGCTCCGTCCCCTGATTGGCCCGGAACTGGTGCGGATCTTCGGAGGCGAAGACCAGCATTCCCGGCAGGCGTCCCTGCCCTAGGTCGAGGCTCAGCAGCGCTTCCGACTGCAGCCAGTCGCCCGCATCCCCGAACACCGCGTCCGAGGCCTGCGCGCATTGCCGCAGCGTCACCTGACACGTCGGAACGTCGCGGCCCTGGGTGATGTAATCGCGCACGAAACCGGCCTCTACGGGGACAACGGCCGCATGGGGCGGATCGGCCGAATCAGTCGCCTCCAGCACCAGCCGCACGCGGTCGACGCGCACGATGTCGGCCAGATCGCCCGTCAACTGGTCCAGCAGCGTGGGAAGGTCCGGCGCCTCCAGCAACTTGAGGACGCAGCGGTGAATCTGGTTGGTGCCGGCCAAATTCTCATAGGCGGCAGCGATGACGCTGCGGTGCGTATCCTCCAGCCGGTCGAGCCGTGCTTCCAGGCGCTCCATCGCCACGCCGCGCAGGTCGACGATGTTCTGGCCCATCTGCCGCTCGTTCGCGGCGATCAGGGCGCGCATCAGGTCGCGGTCGTCGAGGATCATGTCGGGGTCGGTCAGGATGCGGTCACGCCAATCGTGACCCGCGGCCCGCGCGGTCTGGTCTGCCATCTGCTCTCTCTCCGGTCTTTGCCGATTTTCGAGGGGGATAGCACAGACGGACGGCGGCGCAGCGAGAAATCCGCGCCGCCGTCCGAATTTCCGCCCGACTGTGTGATCCGGGCGCCGTGCGGGCCTAGAGGATCTTCTGGCCGGTCTTGGCCCAGTCCTTCAGGAAGGCGTCGAGCCCCGCGTCGGTCAGCGGATGCTTGATCATCGCCTGGATCACGCCCGGAGGCGCGGTGGCCACATCCGCCCCGATCAGCGCCGCCTCCTTCATGTGGTTGGCGCTGCGGATCGACGCGGCCAGGATCTGCGTGCCGAAATCATAGTTGTCGTAGATCGTGCGAATGTCCTGGATCAGGTCCATCCCGTCGGTGTTTATGTCGTCCAGCCGCCCGATGAAGGGGCTGATGAACGTGGCCCCGGCCTTGGCCGCCAGAAGCGCCTGATTGGCCGAGAAGCACAGCGTCACGTTGACCTGCGTGCCCTCGTCCGTCAGCACCTTGCACGCGCGCAGCCCCGCCCAGGTCAGCGGAACCTTGACGCAGATGTTGTCGGCGATCTTGGCCAGATGCCGCCCCTCGCTCAGCATCTCGTCGAAGTCCGTGGCCACGACCTCAGCGCTGACCGGGCCGTCGACCAGGTCGCAGATCTCCTTGGTGACGTCCTGGATGTCGCGGCCCGATTTCAGGATCAGCGAGGGGTTGGTGGTCACGCCGTCGACCATTCCCAGGTCGTTGAGCTCACGGATGGCGTCGATGTCGGCGGTGTCTACGAAGAATTTCATGGCGTCCTCGACAGTTTTTGCGTTCGCCCCGTGATACTCCCGCCCCGGCGTCAGGGCCAGCCCCCACCCCTCTGGCATCGGCGACCGGCAGACGCGATATGGGGGACATGACGACGCATCACCCCAGGGGCACGCCGGTCGCCGTGCTGACGACGCAGCCGCTCGACCGCACGCTGGACTATCGCGCGCCCGAGAGCGGCGTGGCCGACGGCGCCTTCGTCGAGGTTCCGCTGGGCCCCCGCCTCGTGCCCGGCGTGGTCTGGGGGACGGCGGCGGGCGATTGGCCCGCGGAAAAGCTTCGAACCGTCGCGCGCGTGCTGGAGGTTCCTCCCATGCGGCCGGCGTTCCGCGACTTCATCGAACGCGCGGCGGCCTATACGCTGACCCCCCTGCCCGCGATGCTTCGCCTCGCCCTGCGGTCCCCGGGGCTGGGCGAGGCACCGGGCAAGCGCCGTGTCTACAGCCTGGGCACGGGCGTCCCCGACCGCGCCA
This sequence comes from Jannaschia rubra, assembly GCF_001403735.1. GTDB lineage: Bacteria > Pseudomonadota > Alphaproteobacteria > Rhodobacterales > Rhodobacteraceae > Jannaschia > Jannaschia rubra. Next base: position 158,132 of record NZ_CXPG01000009.1, on the reverse strand, counting down.
CGGCGGCGCGGGACAAGGTGATCGCCGTGCTGCGCGACCGGCCGTCGGACATCTTCGCGGCAAGGGAACTGGCCGATCTGGCGGGTGTGTCGACCGGCGTGGTCAAGGGGCTGGTCGCCTCCGGCGCCATCGTCGAAGGCGCGCAGGCCCGCGATGCCGACTTCCCCCCGCTCGACGCGGGCCGGCCGGGCAAGCCCCTCGCCCCCGATCAGGCGCAGGCGGCGACGACGCTGCGGGGGGCAGTGGCCTCCGGCACATACGGCACGACGCTGCTGCGCGGCGTCACCGGGTCGGGCAAGACCGAAGTCTACCTGGAGGCGGTGGCCGAATGTCTGGCACGGGGACGGCAGGCGCTGGTCCTGCTGCCCGAGATCGCACTGACGGCCGAATTCCTGACGAGGGTCGAGGCACGGTTCGGCGCGCGCCCGGCCGAATGGCATTCCGGCGTCACCCACGCCGAGCGGCGACGCACCTGGGCCAAGACGGCGCAGGGACAGGCGCGGCTGGTCGTCGGCGCCCGGTCGTCGCTGTTCCTGCCGTTCCGCGACTTGGGCCTGATCGTCGTGGATGAGGAGCACGACACCTCCTATAAACAGGAAGACGGGGTGCTGTATTCGGCGCGTGATATGGCCGTGCTGCGCGCGTCCTGCGAAGGGGCGCAGGTGGTGCTGGCGACGGCCACCCCCTCGCTCGAAAGCTGGGCCAATGCGGAGTTGGGGAAATACGCGCGGCTCGACCTGACCTCGCGCTTCGGTACCGCCGTCCTGCCCCGCCTGCGCGCCGTCGACATGCGCGACGAGGATCTGCCCGGCGGCCGCTGGATCTCCCCCACCCTCCGGCGCGGGATCGAGGCGCGGATCGCGCGGGGCGAACAGTCGCTGATCTTCCTCAACCGCCGGGGCTATGCGCCGGTGACGCTCTGCCGGGCCTGCGGGCAGCAGGTGGCCTGCCATCAGTGCGACGCCCGCATGGTCGAACACCGCTTCCAGAAGCGCCTGATGTGCCACCAGTGCGGCGAGACGACGCCCATTCCCCCCGCCTGCCCGTCCTGCGGGGTCGAGGGCAAGCTCGCGGCGGTCGGCCCCGGCGTGGAACGCATGGCCGAGGAAGTCACCGCGCTGTTCCCCGAGGCGCGCGTCGCCGTCCTGTCGTCCGACCTGTTCGGCTCGGCCCGCGCGCTCAAGGCCCGGGTGGAGGAGATCGCGCAAGGCGGCGCCGACATCGTCGTGGGCACGCAGCTCGTGGCCAAGGGGCACAACTTTCCCCTCCTGACCCTCGTCGGCGTGATCGACGCGGACCTCGGCCTGCAGGGGTCGGACCTGCGCGCGGCGGAACGCACGTTCCAGCTCATGCGTCAGGTGTCGGGCCGGGCGGGCCGCGCCGACCTGCCGGGCGAGGCGTTCCTGCAGACCTATCAACCCGACCACCCCGTCATCCGCGCGATCCTGACGGGCGACGAGGAGGCCTTCCTGCGGCAGGAGGCCGACCAGCGCCGCGCCGCCGGCGTGCCGCCTTACGGCCGGATGGCGGGCATCGTCATCTCCGACCCAGATGCCGCGGTGGCTTTCGACGTGGGCAATGCGCTCGCCCGCAACACCGCCATGCTGCGCGACGTGGGGGCCGAGGTCTGGGGGCCCGCTCCCGCCCCCATCGCCCGTATCCGGGGCCGGCACCGCGTCCGCCTTCTGGTGCGCGCGCCGCGTCAGGCGCCGATCCAGCCCGCGCTGGCGCAATGGGTGGCGCAGGTCCGGCTGCCCGGCACGACCCGCCTCAGCATCGACATCGACCCGCAGAGCTTCCTCTGACCCGCCCGCACGCGCGGTCTTTGCTTGTCCGGTCTTTCCACCGGAGGCTCCGCCGATTGCCACTCGCTCGAACCGCGCCCATTGCAGCGCCCTGTCCGCCCCGGCTAGAAGACGCCGGACCAGATGGGGTAGACCGATGAACGCCGCGCCGCAGCCCCAGCCGGGGATCATGGAAATCGACCTCTATCAGGGCGGCGCGTCACAGGTGGCGGGCCAGACCGATATCCTCAAGCTGTCGTCGAACGAAAATCCCTACGGCGCCCCCCGCAGCGCGCGGGAGGCCGCGCGCGAGGCCGTGGGCTCCATGCACCTCTATCCCGAGACCGATCACGCCGGCCTGCGCGCCGCCATCGCGCAGGTGCACGGCATCGATCCCGACCGCGTGATCTGCGGCGTGGGCTCTGATGAGGTGATCCACATGCTGTGTCAGGCCTATGTCGGGCCGGGCGACGAGGTGCTGCACACAGAGCACGGTTTCCTGATGTATGCGATCAGCGCGCGGGCCGCCGGCGGCACCCCCGTACGTGTGCCGGAGCGGAACCGCAGGGTGGACGTTGACGCTTTGCTCGCCGCCGTGACGTCCCGCACGCGACTGGTGTTCCTTGCCAACCCGGCGAACCCCACCGGTACGATGATAGACGCGGCAGAGGTCGCGCGGCTGGCCGACGGGCTGCCTGACGGTTGTCTCTTGGTGCTGGACGGCGCCTATGCGGAATACGTCCCCGAGTTCGACGGCGGGCTGTCGCTCTCGCAGGCGCGCGACGGGGTCTTCGTGACGCGGACCTTCTCCAAGATGTACGGGCTGGGCGGGCTGCGGGTCGGTTGGGGTCACGGCGCGAAGTCGGTGATCGACGTGCTCAACCGCGTGCGCGGGCCGTTCAACCTCTCGAACGTGGCGCTGGCCGCCGCCGAGGCCGCCATGCGCGACCGCGATTTCGTCGCCCGGTGCCTGGCCGAGAACACACGCCAGCGTGCGCGCCTGCGGCAGGGTCTCGACGACCTCGGGATCGCCTCGGACCCGTCGGAGGCCAATTTCGTGCTGGCCCGGATGGCCACGGCAGAGGAAGCCGCCGATTGCGACGCCTTCCTTCAGTCGCGCGGCGTCATCCTGCGCCGCGTCGGTGGATATGGCTTCCCCGAGGGCCTGCGGATGACCGTGGGCGACGAGGCGGGCGTCACCCGCCTGCTGGAGGGACTGTCCGCATGGCGGGAGGGATGATCTACGACCGTGTCGCGCTGATCGGGCTGGGCCTGATCGCGGGGTCCATGGGCCTGCGCATCCGCCGCGACGGGCTGGCGCGCGAAGTCGTGGGCACCGCCCGGTCCGCCGCGACGCGCGAGGTGGCCGTGAGCCTGGGCCTCTGCGACCGCGTGACCGACACCGCGGCCGAAGCGGTGCGCGATGCCGACCTCGTCGTCCTCTGCGTCCCCGTGGGCGCGATGGAAGATGTGGCCCGCCAGATCGCCGGACATCTGAAACCCGGCGCCACGGTCAGCGACGTGGGCTCGGTCAAGCGCGCCGTCCTCGATGCCGTCGGCCCGCATCTGCCCGAGACGGTCGATTTCGTCCCCTCTCACCCCCTGGCCGGCACCGAACATTCCGGCCCGACCGCCGGCTTTCCCGAACTGTTCGAGAACCGCTGGTGCCTGCTGACGCCCACCGGGGACAGCGGCCCGGCGACCGACCGCCTGACCCGGCTGTGGCAGGCCATGGGTGCCAGCGTCGAGACGATGGACCCCGACCACCACGACCTCGTGCTGGCCGTCACCAGCCATGCGCCGCACCTGATCGCCTATACGATGGTGGGCGTGGCCGACGACCTGCGCCGCGTCACCGACAGCGAGGTCATCAAGTATTCCGCGGCAGGTTTCCGCGACTTCACGCGCATCGCGGCCAGCGACCCGACGATGTGGCGGGACGTGTTCCTCAACAACCGCGACGCGACGCTCGAAATCCTCGGCCGTTTCACGGAGGAGCTTTTCGCCCTGCAACGGGCGATCCGCACGGGGGACGGCGACATGCTGCACGACTATTTCACCCGCACCCGCGCCATCCGCCGCGGCATCATCGAAGCGGGGCAGGACACCGCAGCCCCCGACTTCGGACGGGGCAAGACGCCGAAAGGATCCGCCGCATGAAACGCCTGATGGCCGCTACGCTGACCTTCCTGATCGCGGGCAGCGCTACGGCCGATGCCGCCCGGCCGGAGCCGCGTCCCCCCCTGCAGATCGAGGTGATGTCATCGCGCGGCACGCTCGCCGTTCCCCCGCCCGAAGCAGCGGTGCCGTCGTCGGTCCGGCCGGTGCTGCGGCTGGACGAGGCGATCCGTGCGCGCCGCGACCGGGCCGCGGTCCGGCGTCTGGCCGAACCCCGGATCGACGTCGCGGGCCATGTCCGCCTCTCCGACCGGCCCGCTTTGCGTCCCGACGGCGGACCGGAGGAACTCGTCCTTGCCATGGGTGGCCGCCCGCGCGCGAACCGGGGCGGCGGCATCTGCGGGCGTGGGTCCATCCAGGGCCAATCCATTGCCCCCATCCGAGACGGAGGCGGCTGCGGCATCGCCGACCCCGTGCGCGTCACCCAGGTCTCGGGCGTCGCGCTGGTCGACCCCGTGCGGATGGATTGCGTGACGGCGCAGACGCTGGACGACTGGGTGCGGTCCGGGCTGCTGCCGACCGTGGGGCGCACCGGCGGCGGGGCCGTGGCATTGCAGACGGCGTCGGGCTACGCCTGCCGGGCGCGCAACAACCAGGCCGGCGGCAAGATCAGCGAACATGCCAAGGGTCGCGCCATCGACATCTCGGCCATTGTTCTGGCGAACGGCGACCGGTTCAGCGTGCAGGACGACTGGGGGCGCGGACGGGGCGGCCGCATCCTGCAGGCGCTGCACCGGGCGGCCTGTGGCCCCTTCGGCACCGTTCTGGGTCCCGACTCCGACCGCTTCCACCGCGACCATTTCCACTTCGACACGGCACGCTACCGCTCCGGCGCCTATTGCCGCTGATCGCGTCTCAGCGTTCGGTCAGCTTCAACTCGATCCGGCGGTTGCGCTGCCGGGCCTCATCCGTGTCGGCCGGGTCGACAGGGCGGTATTCGCCGAAGCCTGTGGCAGCCAGCCGCTCCGGCGGCACGCCCAGTTCGTTGATCATGTAGAGAACGACCGACAGCGCGCGTCCCTGCGACAATTCCCAGTTGTTGCGGTACTGGCCAAACCCCGTCAGCGGCACGTCGTCGGTGTGCCCGTCCACCCGCAGCACCCAGTCGAGCCCCGGGGGGATCTGGTCGGCCACGTCCAGGATCACGTCGGCCACCTGCGCGATCTGGGCGCGGCCCTCGGGCTGCAACTCCACCTCGCCCTGCGCGAACAGCACCTCCGACGAGAAGACGAAACGGTCGCCAACGACCTCCACGCCCTCGCGCCCGGCCAGCACCTCGCGCAACTGCCCGAAGAACTCCGACTTGAACCGCTCCAGCTGCTCGGCCTGCGCCTGCAGCCGGATGCGCTCGGCCTCCTCCAGGTCGGCGCGGGCGCGTTGTTCCGCCGCGACCTGCGCCAGAGCGGCGTTCAGGCGATTGCCCAGGCTGTCGAGCTGGATGCGCGCCTCGGCGTCCCGCGCCTCCGCCTCGCCCAGCAGGGTCTCCAGCCCCGAAAGCTGGCTCCGCAACTCGGCCACCTGACGGTTCAATGCCGCCGCCTCCCGCTGGGCGACGATGCGGCTTTCCTCGACCTCGGCCAACTCCGTCGTCGCCTGGGCCAGCAGTGCGGCGACGCGTTCCCGCTCGCTCAGCGCCTCGGTCGCCGATCCTTCGGCCGCCAGTCGCTCCGCCAGCGCGGTGGCCAGCGCGTCGCGCACCTCAGCCTCGGACGCGCGGGCGTCGCGGCGGTCGGCCAGCGCCGCGTTGAGCCGCCGCTCCAGTTCGGCCTGCCGCTCGGCCGGATCGTCCTCGCCGTCCCGCGCGTCGAGCGTCGCCTGAAGCTGGGCCACCTCGGCGCGCAGGTCATCCTCCGTCTGCAACCCCTCGTCGAGCCGCGCCAGCGCCGCCGCGAGCCGTTCTTCCGTTCCCGCCGTGTCCTCGCGCGCGGCTGTCAGGTCGGCCAGCGTCTGCGACAGCCGGTCGGTCAGGTCGTCGCGCGCGGCCTCCGTCGCAGCCAGAATGGTCAGCGTCTCCTCCGCCGCGCGCCGCTCCTCCTCCAGCGCCAGCGACATCGCGGTCAGCTCCGCCTCCGATCCGGCCAGACGCTCGCGCAGGGCCTCGGCAGCGGCGGCTTCGACCAGTCGCGCGGCTTCGGCCTCTGACAGTTCGGTCTCGGTTTCGGCCAGACGGGCGCGCAGGGCTTCGGCGGCCGCGAGTTCTGCCAGCCTCGCGGCCTCGTCCTCGTCGAGCCCCGCCTGAAGGTCCGTGACCTGCGCCTGAAGGTCGGTCGCACGGGCCTGCGCGGCTTCCAGCGTGGCGAGCGTCTGGCTCAGCGTCGCGGTCCGCGCGTCGGCGGCGGCGCGCGCGTCGTCCAGCATCGCCTCCAGGGCTTCGCGGCGAGCGGCGGCGAGCCGGGCAGCCTCGGCCTCGGCGTCGATCTCCTCGCGCGCGGAGGCGAGCGCCAGTTGCAGCGCCTCGCGCTCGTCGATGACGCGGTCCAGTTCGGCCCGGTTGGTGGCGAGCTGCCCGTCGAGCTCGGAGCGTTGCCCCTCGCTCTCCTCCAGCGCGGCGGCCAGGCTGTCGCGACGGGCGATCAGCGCGGCCACCTGATCCTCGAAGGAGGCCACGCGCGACGTCAGGTCGTCGCGCTGCGCCGAAAGCGTCGCGATCAATGCCGCCTGACGCTCCCGATCCTGTCCAAGTGCCGCAACCTCGTCCTCCAGCCCCGCGGCCCGCGCGTTCTCCAGCCCGAGGGCCTGGGCCAGCGACGCGACCTGTTCGCCCAGCGCGTCCAGTTCGATCCCCTGGTCCGAAATGGTTTCCGACAAGATGAATTGCACGATCATGAAGATCGACAGTACGAACATCAGCACCAACAAAAGCGCCGTCATCGCATCGACGAAACCCGGCCAGACATTTGCCGTGAACCGCTGGCCGTTGCGACGGGCGAAGGCCATGTCAGCCGTCCCCTTCGATGACCTGGCCGCTGGTCGCCTGCACCTGGCGGTTCAACTGTCGCAGCGTCCGCGTCAGCGCGCTCAGATCGCCGCGCAGGTCATCGATGGCCGACTGGCGGCCCTGCTGCATCTCCTCGAAGACCTTCAGAAGCTGCACGTCGATCGACCGCAGGCGCATGCGGCTTTCGGCGTCGATGCCGCCCTCGCCGCCGGACCCGCCTTCCAGAACGGCGACGATGTTCTCCTGCCCCTCGGCCACACGGTTCAGCGCGGCCGCCGTCGCGCCGCCCGATTCCATACGCGCGGCCATGTCGGCCACCGCGTCCGAGAGCGATGCCATCCGCGCGTCGCTGGTCAGGCGGCCGGCCTCGGCCTTGGCGAACATGTCGCCCAGGGTCTCCATTTGGTAGTTCATGTGGTCGAGGACGGCCGCCAGCGAATATTGGTCGATGGTCTCCTCGCCGCCGTCGCCGACAAGGCCCACGCGGGTGATCGACGACAGCCAGTTCTCCATCTCGCGGTAGAAGCGGTTCTGGCCGTGGCCTGCGAACAGCTCCAGCAGGCCCACGACGAGCGATCCGGCCAGACCCAGCAGAGACGAGGCGAAGGCCGTGCCCATGCCCGCCAGTTGCGATTCCAGCCCGCCGATCAGCCGCCCGAAGACCGCCACGCCGCCTTCACCGCTTTCAGGGTTCAGGCTGCGGATGGTGTCCACGACGGCCGGGACGGTGGTGGCCAGACCCCAGAACGTGCCCAGAAGCCCCAGGAAAATCAGCGTGTTGACGATATAGCGCGTGATGTCCCGCGCTTCCTCCATCCGGGCGCCGACCGAGTCGAGGATCGAGCGGGACGAGGTGGACGAGATCTGGCTGCGCGCCGACCGCGACCGCAGCAGCGATGCCAGTGGTGCCAGCAGGCCCGGCGGGCGGGTGATGTCGTGACCGGGGCGGTTCTCGGCGAAACCCTCGATCCAGCTGACCGAGGAGAAGAGCTGGAACACCTGCGCGAAACAGGCCAGCACGCCCAGAACGAAGACCGCAATGATCGTGCCGTTGAGCCAGGGGTTCGCCGCGAAGATCGGCGCGACCTGCGGATAGGCCAGTGTGACTCCGGCACCGACCAGACCCAGGACAAGCAGCATCTGCACGATCTGGCGGATGGGCTGCGAGAATTGCGTCGCAGTGTCGAGAGGTTCGCGTGCCATCTGCCCCCGGTCTCCGGCCCCTTCGCGGGCCCCTGCCGTTCAGGTGCGGAGACTAGACCGGCGGCTTCGCCGTCACAAGCGGGCGCCCGGCCTGCTGCCTGATCTGTTGCACCCGCGCGACCAGCCATTCGAGGTCGGGGTCGTCGATGTCGAGCGCGGCGAGGCTGCGGGCCGTGTTCGACAGATATTCATGGTTCGGACCCCGTCCACCGACGGCATGGGCGATGATCCGCGCCTGTTCGTCGAGGCTCAGATCGCGGGCGTACTGGTCGTGGGCGGTGTCGACCACGTAGCCGATGGCCGGCAGGTCGCCCGCGTCGGTGGACAGCATCAGCCCCCGCTCGTGATAGGCGGCGGAGACCAGTTCGCGTTCGCGCAACTCGGCCAGCGCTGCGTCGGGATCGGCGGCGCGCAGCGCGATACCCTCGCAGGCGGCGCCCTCGCCGGGCTCGAGCGCAAGGACGAGGCCGGGGTCGGTCAGGCTGCCGCGATGATGGATCGACCACATGCAGAACCTCCGGCGGAACCCGCGCAGGGTCGCACGCCGCGTCTCGGCCACGGCGATCCCCGGATTCCACACCAGCGATCCGTAGCCGAAGACCCAGAGTTCCTTGGATGCCGCCATCGTCCGTCCTTTCGCGTCGCGCCCGCCCCCGTTAGACCGGGACGGTGCAAATCGGAAGAGGGTGAGTGCGGTGGCGAAATGGTTGGCGATCCTGGTCGCGGTGGCGGCGGTGCTGTGGGGCGGCTGGTGGATCGTGGGGTCGCGCGCGCTGGAACGCGGGGCCACCGGGGCAATCGCCTCGGCCCGTGCGTCCGGCTGGGACATCGCCTATGGCGACCTGTCGGTCGCGGGCTTTCCAAGCCGCTTCGACACGACCGTCACATCCCCGCGCGTGACCACGCCCGACGGCGCAGTCGGCTGGGCCGCGCCCTTCGTGCAGATCATCGCCCTGTCCTACCGGCCCAACAAGGCGATCCTCGTGGCGCCGCACCGGATGGAAGTGGCAACGCCTTTCGCGCCCTTCACGATCACCTCCGAAGACCTGCGCGCCTCCGTCACCGTCACGCCGTCGCGGCGCCCGGTGCTGGACCATGCGACGTTGGTGGCTGACCGGCTTTCCGTGACCGATGGCGACTTCGGCGCGACGTTGCGCCAGGGCCAGGTGGCGACCCGCCAAGCCGGGTCCGACAGGGTGCACGACCTCGCCGTCTCGCTGGCCGACATCGGCCTTCTGCCGGAGTTGCGCGCCCAGCTGGATCCGGGTGCCGCCCTGCCCGACACGATCGGGGCGATCGACATCGACGCGCAGATCACCCTGACCGAGGCGCCGGGCGTCGGTCGGCAACCGCGGCCGGAGGCGCTGACCCTGCGGCGCGCGACGGTGGCGTGGGGCGACCTGCGGGTGAAGGTGACAGGCGACGTGATCGTGGCGTCCGACGGCATCCCCGAAGGCACCCTGTTGCTGGAGGTCGAAGGCGCCGCGACGGCGTTGCGTCTGGCTGCGGACCTGGGTGTGGTGCCCGCCGACTGTGTGCCGCTTATCGCGGCCGGTCTGGCGGGGATGACGGCGGACGACGGGCGCGTGACGATGGACCTCACGCTGGCGGGCGGTCAGATGCGCTTGGGTGCGATCCCGCTCGGCCCGCTGCCGCGTCTATGATCGCCCGGGCTTGGGCGACCATAGGCGGGGGCGCCAGGCCACCTTGCGGCTGATGCCGTCGCAGGACCCTGCCCCTTCGATGGCCCTCATGGCGCAATCGAGCGTCGCCGGCGGCAAGGGTCGCCCGACGTCGAGGGCCGCCCCGCCACCCATCGCGCCGAGGTCGATCAACACGATCCGCGTCGCTCCGTTGATCGCCGGCCGCCGCAGCACCACGACATCCGCCCCGCCGTCGCAGGCCCGGCCGCAGAGCGCCATGACGTCGCTCAGGCCTTCGAGGTTCTGCCAGCGCCGGAACGTCACGATCTGCACCGTGGCCCTGTGCGGGTCGTCCGTGCGCACATGATTGGCCCCGTCGAATACCCGCGCCGCGACTTGCACGGCCCCGTCGCCGCTGACGTGCACGGTGATCGGCGCGACGGGCCCGACGGCGTGCCGAACCAGCCCGCCAATCACCACCGCCGCTGCCAGGAAAGCCGCCGCCCTAGCCGTCCGCACGGATGCGGGCATTGGTCGGGTCGTAGGGGCTGTCCTCCGTCACCTCGGCCTCCCAGAGAGCGCGCTGCATCCGCACCTGCAGCGGCGTGCCGGGCACCGCCAGGTCGGGGCGGACGTAGCCCATGCCGATGCTGCGCCCGAAGGCCACGGAATAGCCGCCCGAGGTCAGACGCCCGACCCTGTCGTCGCCCGCATAAAGCGCCTCGCGCCCCCAGGGGTCGGCATCATCCGGCCCGTCGATCAGTAGGGTGACGCATTTGGAGCGGATGCCCGTCTCCTCCATCGCGGCCTTGCCGTGGAAGTCCTTGGACAGGTCCACGAAGCGGTCCAGCCCAGCCTCGAGCGGCGTCGCGTCGCGGCCCAGTTCGGTGCCGAAGGCGCGATACGATTTCTCCTGCCGCAGCCAGTTCTGCGCCCGCGCGCCCACCAACGTCAGCCCATGCGCCTCGCCCGCAGCCATCAGACGGTCGAACAGGTGGTTCTGCATCTCCATCGGGTGATGCAGCTCCCACCCCAGTTCCCCCGTATAGGCCACGCGGATCGCGTTCACCGGCACCATGCCGAGTTCGATCCGCCGCGCCGAAAGCCAGGGAAAGCCCTTGTTGGAGAGCGCGAATGTCGGGTCCGGCGCCACGATCAGGTCGCGCAGCACATCCCGCGCCCGCGGCCCGGCCAGCGCAAAGACGCCATGCGCGCCCGTGCAATCGTCCAGCCACATCGGTCCGAAGTCATTCACCTTGTCGTTGACCGCCTTGGCCAGGAAATCGCTGTCATAGGCCTGCCACGCGCCCGCCGACACGAGGTAGAACGTATCTTCCGCCAGCCGGACGATGGTGTATTCCGTCCGCGTCGTGCCCGCCTCCGTCAGCGCATAGGTCAGGTTGATGCGGCCCACCTTGGGCAGTTTGTTCGTGGTGAACCAGTCGAGGAACGCCGCCGCTCCCGGCCCGCGCAGCATGTGCTTGGTGAAGGCCGTCGCGTCGATCATGCCGACGCCTTCGCGGATCGCCTTCGCCTCGGTCACGGCATGGCCCCACCAGGCCCCGCGCCGGAAGGAGCGGCTGTCGTGGTCGAAGCTGTCGGGCGCATCGAGCGGTCCGAAGTAATTCGGCCGTTCCCACCCGTTGACGCAACCGAACTGCGCCCCTCGCGCCTTCATCCGGTCATAGCAGGGCGCGGTCTTGAGCGGCCGGCAGGCGGGGCGTTCCTCGTCGGGGTGGTGCAGGACGTAGACGTGGTCGTAGGCTTCCTCGTTCTTTCGCATGGCGTATTCGGTCGTCATCCACTTGCCGAACCGCCGCGGGTCGAGCGAGGCCATGTCGATCTCGGCCTCGCCCGAGGTCATCATCTGCGCGAGGTAGTGCCCGGTGCCGCCGGCCGCCGTGATGCCGAAGCTGAACCCCTCGGCCAGCCACATGTTGCGCAGGCCAGGCGCGGGGCCGACCAGCGGGTTTCCATCTGGCGTGTAACAGATCGGACCGTTGAAATCGTCCTTCAGGCCGGCGTTCTCGCTGCTCGGAATGCGATGGATGAAGGACATGTATTCCTGCTCGATCCGCTCCAGATCGAGCGGGAACAGGTCCGCGCGGAAGCTGTCGGGCACGCCGAAGGGGAAGCGCGCGGGCGCGTTCTGCTCGTACGGTCCGAGGATCCAGCCGCCGCGTTCCTCGCGCACGTACCATTTGGCGTCGGCATCGCGCAGGACGGGGTGCTGGGGGTTCGACTTGCGCCATTCCACCAGCGCGGGGTCGGGCTCGGTGACGATGTACTGGTGCTCGACCACGATGGCGGGCGTCTTGATGCCCAGAAGCTGCGCCGTCCGCTGCGCGTGGTTGCCGGTCGCGGTGACGACGTGTTCGGCGTGGATCGTGACCTGTTCGTCCGATGCCACGAGATTGCCGCCCCGTTCCACCATCCGCGTCGCGGTGACGTCCCAGTGTTCGCCCGTCCAGTGGTAGCCGTCGACCTGCCAGCGCCGCTCGATCGTGGCGCCGTGCTGGCGCGCGCCCCGCGCCATGGCCATCGTGACGTCGGCGGGGTTGATGTAGCCGTCGGTCGGGTGAAGGATCGCCCCCACCAGGTCGTCCGTCCGCACCAGCGGATAGCGGTCTGCGATGTCGGCGGGCGTCAGCCATTCGTGCGGGATGCCCACGGTTTCGGCCAGCGAGGCGTAAAGCTCGTACTCGTCCATCCGCGCCTGCGTCTGCGCCATCCGCAGGTTGCCCACGACCGAGAAGCCGGGGTTGAGGCCCGTCTCCTCCTCCAGCGTCTTGTAGAAGCGGATCGAATAGTCGTGGATGTGGCTGGTGGCGTACCCCATGTTGAAATAGGGCAGCAGGCCCGCCGCATGCCAGGTGGACCCCGACGTCAGTTCGTCGCGCTCCAGAAGCATCGTGTCCCATCCGGCCTTCGCCAGGTGATAGGCGATGCTGGTGCCGACCGCACCGCCGCCGACGACGAGTGCCCTGACGTGGGTTTTCATGCGCATGTCCCTTCCGATGCCCTGCCGTCTTTCTGGCCCATCCACGCGGCGATGGGCAATCGCCGCCGACCGGACAGCGGCGTTTTGCGACAGGCTTGCACGCCGCGCCCGTCCGGGCTTGGCTGTGGCTTGGGGAGGGTCGGGCATGACGGACATCATCGTGATCGGCGCGGGCCTTGCGGGCCTCGTCGCCGCGGTCGAGGCGGCGGACCGGGGCCGCCACGTCACCCTCGTCGATCAGGAGGGGCGGCAGAACCTCGGCGCGCAAGCCTTCTGGTCGCTGGGCGGGCTGTTCATGGTGGACACGCCGGAACAGCGGCGCATGGGCATACGCGACAGCCGCGACCTGGCCATGGCAGATTGGCTGGGCAGCGCGGCCTTCGACCGAGCGGAAGACGCCTGGCCCCGCCGTTGGGCCGAAGTCTTCGTCGATTTCGCCGCGGGCGACATGCGCGGCTGGCTGCACGGGATGGGGATGCGCTGGTTTCCCGTCGTGGGCTGGGCCGAACGCGGCGGCGGATTCGCGGGCGGGCACGGCAATTCGGTTCCACGCTTCCATCTGACCTGGGGCGTGGGGCCGGGGGTCATCGCGCCCTTCGTCGACCGCGCGATGGCACATGCGCGCGACGGGCGGATCGACCTGCGCTTCCGTCATCGGGTCACGCGCCTCGACATGGCGGATGGCGCCGTCACCGGCGTGGCGGGGGACGTGCTGGAGGAGGACGACGCGCGGCGCGGCGCCTCCTCGACCCGCGCAGTGACGGGCCTCTTCGCGATCGCCACGCCGAACGTCGTCGTGGCCTCGGGCGGAATCGGGGGCAATTTCGACATGGTGCGGCGCAACTGGCCCCGCGACCGGCTGGGCGATCCGCCGGCGTCGATGCTGTCGGGAGTGCCCGCGCATGTGGACGGCCGCATGATCGACACCGCGGCAGCGGCAGGCGCGGAGGTCGTGAACGCCGACCGGATGTGGCACTATACCGAGGGCGTCGCGAACCATGACCCGATCTGGCCGCACCACGGCATCCGCATCCTGCCCGGCCCCTCGTCGCTCTGGCTCGACGCCACGGGCCGCCGGCTGCCCATGCCCTGCCTGCCGGGCTTCGACACGATGGCGACGCTGCGCGCGATCCTGGCCACGGGCCACGCCCACAGCTGGTTCGTCACCACCTCGACCATCGCGAAGAAGGAGTTCGCGCTTTCCGGATCGGAGCAAAACCCCGATCTGGAGTCGAAGGACTGGCGGATGGTGCTGCGCGACCGCCTGCTGAACCGCCGCGCCACCCCGGCGGTCGAGGCGTTCAAGAAACGAGGGGCCGATTTCGTCGTGGCGGACGATCTCGACGGGCTGATCGTGGAGATGGTGACCAAGGACGAACACGTCGATCCGGCGCGCGTCCGGGCCGAGGTGGCGGCGCGCGACAGCCAGATGGACAACCCTTTCTCCAAGGACGGACAGGTCATGGCGATCCATGCGATGCGGAACCACCGAGGCGACAGGTTCATGCGGACCGCGCGGCCGCACCGCCTGACCGACCCCCGGCACGGGCCGATGATCGCCGTGCGCCTGCATGTGCTGACGCGCAAGTCGCTGGGCGGGCTTCTGACCGACCTGGACGGCCGGTGCCTCGGAGCGGATGGCGCGCCGGTGCCGGGCCTGTTCGCCTGCGGCGAGGCGGCGGGCTTCGGCGGCGGCGGCTACCACGGCTGGAACGCATTGGAGGGGACGTTCCTGGGCGGCTGCCTGTTTTCGGGCCGCAGGGTCGGACGGTCGGGGGCGCTCTAGTCGTCCAGGCCCAGCGCGGCGCGCAGGTCGGGCGCCGTCCACTGCCGCCGGCCGCCCGCCTCGGCTTCATGCATCAACCGGACGAGCCCCGCGTTGACCGGCGCGCCGCCCTCGCCCGCCAGCCACACGACCTCGCCTGTCAGCGTGTCGATCTCGGTGGGTTTCCCGGCCGCCAGATCCTGCGCCATCGACGTCATGGTGCCGTCGTCCACACCCTGAAGCGGCAGCAGGACGTTGGTGAAGACGGCATCCGGCAGGCGCAGCAGCATCGGCGCCAGACGCGGCGGCACCGGCCCCGCCCGCACGAAGGCGACGCCCGCGCGGTCGAAGACGGCAATGGCCTCGGACAGGGCGGCGGCGAAGATGTCGCGCCATGCCCGGTCGGACAGCATCCGTTTCACCGGCATCCCCGACAGCGCGTTGACCGGATTGACGAGGTTCACCAGCAGCTTGCCGTGCTGCAACTCCGCCATGTCGCGCCTCCGCACGGTGCCCGGCAGGGCGGGAACATCGGCGGCGTCCTCGACCGCCACCTTCCCCGCACCTGACCGATGCAGATGCACGGGGCCTTTCCAGACGACATTGAACGGCACCATTCCCGCCCGGATGTCCCGGCCTGGCAAGCCCGCGCCGAGACGCCACAGGGGATCGAGGCCGTTCAGCAGGCAAAGCACGGAGGCGCCGGGCTTCGCGTGACGCCGCATGTCGTCGATGGCACCGTCCAGCGCCGTGGCCTTGACCGCCACGACGATCAGGTCGGCGCGGGCCAGCGCCTCTGGACCCTCGATGCGCGGCGCGGCCCGACGGTCCCGTCCGTCCCCGGTCAGGCGCAGGCCCTGGGCCAGATCGCGCGCGACATGCGGTCGTCCCACCAGCACGGCGTCCCATTCGGCCCCGACCCAGAGGCCGATGGCCCCCGCGCCCAGGACCGTGACGGTCACAGCACCCCGATCTCGGCCAGCGCCACCGACAGCTCCGCCGGCAGCCGCGCCTCGGCCGCACGGGCCGGATCCATATCGGCGGGCGCGTCCTCGGGGTTCAGATACCGCCAGCCCTGGAACGGACGCTTCGGCACGGGAACCACGGGGATCAGGCCCGGGCGCAGGATCAGGCCACAGCGGCGGATGCCGTCGTCGCGCACCACCTCGTCGAACCGCAGGATGGGCTGGCGGCACAGGATCGCGCCCTTGATGACCCAGTAGATCGACCCGCCGTCCAGCACCTCGTCGCCGCGCTTGGGCCACATGCGGGTGACGTGGCGGGGGTTGCCGTCCGCCGCCTTTGCCCGTCTGTCGGCCTGCCAGGCGGTCAGCCCCTCGATGGTTTCGCTGCCGACGCTGAGCTTGATGAGGTTGATCATGTGAATTTCCCGCCGTTGCGGTATATCTAGACCCTCAGCCCCCCACCGCAACCAGCCGCCCCGGAATGTGTCGCCATGTCAGACTTCGCCGCCCCCATCGCCGAACGGATCTGGGACATGAAATACCGGCTGAAGGATGCAGGAGGCGATCCCATCGACGACGACATCGACGCGACCTGGACCCGTATCGCCACCGCCCTCGCCGTGCCGGAGGACGACCCGAACGCGTGGCGACCGCGCTTCCTCGACGCGCTGCGGGATTTCCGATTCCTGCCCGCCGGGCGCATCGTCGCCGGGGCGGGCACGGGGCGGTCCGTCACGCTGTTCAACTGCTTCGTCATGGGCACGATCGAGGACAGCATGTCCGGCATCTTTTCCGCCCTGCGCGAAGCCGCGCTGACGCTGCAGCAGGGCGGCGGGATCGGATACGACTTCTCCACGATCCGGCCGCGCGGCGCCCCGGTCAGCGGGGTGTCGGCCGATGCCTCCGGCCCGCTGTCGTTCATGGACGTCTGGGACGCGATGTGCCGCACCATCATGTCGGCCGGGTCGCGGCGCGGAGCGATGATGGCCACCCTGCGCTGCGATCACCCGGATGTGGAGGCCTTCGTCGCCGCCAAATCCGACCCCGCGCGACTGCGGATGTTCAACCTGTCGGTACTGGTGACGGATGCGTTCATGGAGGCCGTGGCCACCGACGCCGACTGGCCGCTGGTCTTCGGCGGCCGCACCTTCCGCACGCTGCGCGCCCGCGACCTGTGGGACCGGATCATGCGCGCGACCTACGACTACGCCGAACCGGGGGTGATCTTCATCGACCGGATCAATGCCGCCAACAACCTGTCCTATGTCGAGACCATCGCTGCCACCAATCCCTGCGGCGAACAGCCCCTGCCGCCCTATGGCGCCTGCCTGCTGGGGTCGATCAACCTCGCGCGGCTGGTCGAGGGGCCCTTTACCGACGGCGCACACGTCGACACCGATGCGCTGGTCGATCTGACGGCGACCGCCGTGCGGATGATGGACAACGTCGTCGACGTGTCCCGCTTTCCCCTGCCGCAGCAGGCGGAGGAGGCCCGCGCGAAGCGCCGCATCGGGCTTGGCGTCACCGGGTTGGCCGATGCGCTGGCGATGTGCGGGCTGCGCTACGGGTCGGCGGGGGCGGTCGCCGCGACGTCGGACTGGCTGCGGCGGATCGCGAACGCGGCTTACGGCGCGTCCGCCCGGCTGGCGGAGGAGAAGGGGACGTTCCCCCTTTACGACCGCGATGCCATCCTCGCCGCGCCCATGATCCAGCGGCTCGACCCCGACGTGCAGGAAGCCATCGCCCGCCACGGCCTGCGGAACGCGCTCCTGACCTCCATCGCGCCCACCGGCACCATCAGCCTGCTCGCCGGGAATGTCTCGAGCGGGATCGAACCGATCTTCGCCCACGAATACACCCGCAAGGTGCTGCAACCCGACGGCACCCGGACCGAGGAGACGGTGCAGGACCATGCCGTCGCACTCTGGCGCCAGATGCACGGCGACGCTCCCCTGCCCGATGCCTTCGTATCCGTGGCCGACCTCGCGCCCGCAGACCACGTCGCCATGCAGGCGGCGGCGCAGGAATGGGTGGATTCCAGCATCTCCAAGACGATCAACGTCCCCGCCGACATTGGCTTCGATGCCTTCAAGGACGTGTACCTTCAGGCCTGGGACCAGGGCTGCAAGGGCTGCACCACCTATCGCCCGAACGCGACCACCGGATCCGTCCTGTCGGTCGATCCCGCCCCGCGTCAGGGCGAGGTGCAGGATTTCGCCCCCCTCGACCGACCCGCGACGCTGGGGGGCGAGACCTACAAGATCAGGTGGCCCGCCTCTGAACATGCGCTCTACATCACGATCAACGATATCGAGCAGGACGGCCAGCGGCGGCCCTTCGAAATCTTCGTGAACTCCAAGAACATGGAGCATTTCGCATGGACCGTCGCCCTGACGCGGATGATCAGCGCGATCTTCCGACGTGGCGGCGACGTGTCCTTCGTGGTCGAGGAATTGAAGGCAGTCTTCGACCCGCGCGGCGGGGCATGGATGCAGGGCCGCTATGTCCCGTCGATCCTGGCTGCGATCGGCGGGGTGATCGAACGCCACATGATCCTGACGGGCGTCATTGCCGCCGAGGGGCTTGGCCTTCGCACCGACCCCGTGCCGCCCCCGCTGGCCGATGCGGACCACGCTGCCGTCACCCCGCCCGGACCGACCTGCCCGAACTGCGGCAGCTTCGACCTGCGGATGGTCGAAGGCTGTGCCGTCTGCGCCGCCTGCGGGTTCTCGGAGTGCGGGTGACGTGGTCTGGAGTGGTTTGTTGCGTCGGTGAAAAGCCGTGTCTGGAAAATGGCTGACGACCTTGCACTTGGCTGAACGACAATCTCGCGCTGTATAAGTCCGAAGCCGAAAGGAGCAGGGCCGCCCGTCTTGCAGGGCGTCGCCTGACCCTGTCGTTGCAGGCGAATATCATCGGACCTCGGGACAGGGCGATGGGGACACTCCTTCCCGAGGAACAGGCTGCATGTTCGGCTCTGGCCTTCGCGCAGTCGTGTTCGTGGCGGTCGGCCCGTCTAGACCTGGGCCGACCGCGGCGTTCGGATCAGGCCGAGAGATCCATGACCATCCGGCCTTCAATCTTGCCCGCCTTCATCCGGTCGAAGACCGTGTTGACGTCCTCCAGGGAGGCCGTTTCGATGGTGGCTTTCACCTTTCCGTCGCTTGCAAAATCGAGCGATTTCTGAAGGTCGAGCCGCGTGCCCACGATGGAACCGCGCACGGTGACGCCATTCAGCACCATACCGAAGATGTTGAGCGGAAAGTCACCCGGCGGCAGGCCGTTCAGTGCGACGGTGCCTCCGCGATCCACCATGCCGATGGCCTGCTCGAACGCCTTTTCGCTGACCGCCGTGACCAGGATACCCTGAACGCCGCCGCCGGTTTCGCGTTTGACCTCGGCAGCGGGGTCTTCGCTCGTGCGGGCATTCACGGTGATCTTGGCCCCGAGGCGTCGCGCGAGGTCGAGCTTGGCATCGTCGATATCGACCGCGACCACATCGAAACCCATGGCGACGGCGTATTGGACCGCCATGTGCCCGAGCCCGCCGATGCCCGAGATGGCGACCGTATCGCCCGGTCGGGCATCGGTCATCTTGAGGCCCTTGTAGACGGTAACGCCCGCGCAGAGAACGGGCGCGATCTCGTTGAAGCCGATGTTATCGGGCAGGTGGCCGACGTAGTCGGGATCGGCGAGGACGTATTCCGCGAAGCCGCCGTTTACCGAATAGCCGGTGTTCTGCTGGCTTTCGCAGAGCGTCTCCCAGCCGCCAAGGCAATGGCGGCAATGGCCGCAGGCGGTATAGAGCCACGGCACCCCGACGCGGTCGCCCTCCTTCACGTTGGTCACACCTTTGCCCACGGCCGAGACGAACCCGACCCCTTCATGGCCGGGAATGAACGGTGGCTTGGGCTTGACGGGCCAATCCCCCTCGGCGGCGTGCAGGTCCGTGTGGCAAACGCCGGACGCCTGGATGGCGACCTGGATCATGCCGGGCTCGACCTCTGGGATCGGCGCTTCCTCGATCCGGAGAGGGGCACCGAATTCGCGGACGACGGCCGCTTTCATCGTTTTCGACATCACTTCTTCTCCTTCAGAAAAATCCAAGCTTGTTGGGGTTGTAGCTCACCAGCATGTTCTTGGTCTGCTGGTAGTGGTCGAGCATCATCTTGTGGTTCTCGCGCCCGATGCCCGACTGCTTGTATCCGCCAAAAGCAGCATGGGCGGGATAGGCGTGATAGTTGTTGACCCAGACACGGCCCGCTTCGATCCCGCGGCCCATGCGGTAGCAGCGGTTTGCATCCCGGCTCCAGACACCGGCGCCCAGGCCGTACATGGTGTCGTTTGCCAAGGCCAAGGCTTCGGCCTCGTCCTTGAAGGTCGTGACCGACACGACGGGGCCGAAGATCTCCTCCTGGAAGACGCGCATCTTGTTGTGGCCCTTCAGGATCGTGGGCTCGATGTAGAAGCCGCCCGCTATGTCGTCCGGAACGTCGGCCAGACCGCCGCCCGTCAGCACCTCGGCCCCTTCGTCGACGCCGATGGTGAAATAGGACATGATCTTGTCGCGCTGCTCCTCGCTGGCCTGTGCGCCGACCATGGTTTCCATGTCGCGCGGATCGCCCTGCTTGATCGCCTTGACGCGCGCGATGCAGCGTTCGATGAACGCCTCATAGATATCTTCCTGGATCAGTGCGCGGCTGGGGCAGGTGCAGACTTCGCCCTGGTTGAACGCGAACAGCACGAAACCCTCGACCGCCTTGTCGAGGAACGCGTCATCCTCGGCCATGATGTCCGAGAAGAAGACGTTGGGCGATTTGCCACCCAGCTCCAGCGTCACGGGGATCAGGTTCCTTGTCGCGGCCTGCATGATCTTGCGGCCCGTTTCGGTCGACCCGGTGAAGGCGATCTTGGCGATGCGCGGGCTTTCGGCCAATGCGCCGCCGACCTCGGCGCCGTAGCCGTTGACGACGTTCAGCACGCCGGCGGGCAGCAGATCGGCGATCAGTTCGACCAGCACGAGGATCGCCGCCGGGGTCTGCTCGGCCGGTTTCAGCACGACGCAGTTCCCCGCCGCCAGCGCCGGGGCCAGCTTCCAAGCGGCCATCAGGATCGAGAAGTTCCATGGGATGATCTGCCCCACCACGCCGAGGGGTTCATGGTAGTGATAGGCCACGGTGTCCGCGTCGATCTGCGACATCGTGCCTTCCTGGGCCCGGAGTACCCCTGCAAAATACCGGAAGTGGTCGATGGCGAGCGGAATGTCCGCGGCTGTCGTCTCGCGGATCGGCTTGCCGTTATCCCAGGTTTCGGCCTGCGCCAGAAGGTCGAGATTCTCCTCCAGCCGGTCCGCGATCCGGAGCAGTGCGTTCGCCCGTTCCGTAGCGGAGGTAGCTCCCCACTGTGCCTTCGCGGCATGCGCGGCGTCGAGTGCCAGTTCCACGTCGGCCGGGCCCGATCTCGCGACCCGGCAGACTGTCTGCCCGGTGATCGGGGTGACGTTCTCGAAATAGGCCCCGTCGACCGGAGCGACGAACTTGCCGCCGATGAAGTTGTCGTACCGGTCCCTGAAGGGCGAGGCGTAGAGGCTTTCGGGTTTGCTCATCTCGTTCATGGTTTTCCTCCGCTGATCAACCGGAGCTCCCTCCCGGTTCGGCATCAGCCTGCCACAAAGGTGCAGAGCGACGAATACAGCCGGGCAAGATGGACAGGTCGTGGTGTCTCGACAGTGAGACACTCGGCCGGTCCTACCTTTCGATGCCGAACTTGTGCATCTGCCGGTAGAGGGTGGCGCGTCCGATTCCGAGCACCCGGGCCGCCTGCGAGACGTTGCCGTCCGCGCGCACCAAGGCGCGCACGACCGCGGCCCGTTCGGCCTTCTCGAAGCCCGTCGGGCCGTCGCCCCGACCGAAGAGGTCCACCGACGGGCGCAGTTTGAGCGGGCCGACCGACTCAAGCCCGAAGACACGGCGAGCAGAGCGGGTGGCCCCGATCACCAGATCATTGTCGTCGACAGCCAGCAGCGCCGTTGCGTCGGCCCCGTCCGGGTCGGCCAGGATGATCCGCGCATCGGGAAAGGTCGCCCGAAAATGAAGGTTCTCAATGGTCTGGGCATATTGGGACACCGCGGCGGATAACAGCCGGTTGAACCCCTCGGTCTCGTTCACGCGCGCGGAGGATACATCCAGTGCCGCTAGAATATGCCCGTCCGCACCGAAGATCGGCGCATCCATGCAGCTGAGCACCGTGTTCCGTGCCAGAAAATGATCATCGCGATGGATGGTGACCCGGCGCCTCTCGGCCAGGCAGGTGCCGATCCCGTTCGTGCCCTCGTGCGCCTCGCTCCAGTCGGCACCGGGGCGCAGACCCCAGTCGCGAAAGATCTCGGCATCCGCGTCGGCGCATCTGAGGTCGAGCACGATCCCCGTCGCGTCGGTCAGCAGAACCCCGCAGCCCGATGCACCGACGAGCGCGAATAGCTGGTCCAGCTTCGGCATCGCCATTGCAAGGAATTCCCCGAGTTCATCCCGACGCCGCGCCAGTTCGCGCGCCTCGACCACATGAGGCACCTTGCCTCTGGCGGTATCGAGACCGTGATGTTCCATCGAACGCCGCCAGGACGCGGCGACGGGTGACCGCGCCGCGTCCGACCGGGATTCGACCGCGCGCATGACCTTGTCGATATGGTCCGCTTCCTGCCGCATGATGTGTCCTCCCGTATGAGGCAGACAGCGAAGGTCCAAGCGGAGCGCGTGGCGTTGCGCGTGCCTCCCCTTTCGATGTTTTTAACGCCTATCATAACACGATCGATCTTCGAACTGACCAGATCATATGATGTCCGATCGGCTCCGCTCCGCTCGGGATCCGCGCCAGTAGGTCCGCCCTGTTCGGGCCCAAGTGCCGTTCCAGCCATTGCGAACACTGCCGCAACATGAGCCATCTGCAGGGGCCGCCCATCATGGCCAGGCCGGCCCCCGTTCGGCTCCGGTCTGCATGCCGGGCGGGGCGACGTACGCTCCTTCGTGGACGCCACGGTCAGCGCGACCTTGTGCCGTCGAGGGATCACGATGGCAACCGCGCTCCGGACTTAGGCAAGAAGCTGGACGGGCTGGCAGATCCTTCCCGGCGGCGGAGCGCAATTAGGGGGTGACACCGGGACGCCGCACCTTCACGGTGAAGGTGAATTGCAATTCAGGCCCGAAAGGGGACGTCCATGTTGCTCAGCATGCAAGAGCAGGAACGGCTGATGGTCTACACGGCCGGAAAGCTTGCGCTGGAGCGTCGTGAGCGGGGGTTGAAGCTCAACCTTCCGGAAGCGACAGCGCGGCTGACCTCCTACCTTCTCGAACGTGCGCGCGACGGGGAGACGGTGACGGACCTGATGGAATCGGGTCGCAACGTCCTGACGCGGGACGACGTCATGGAAGGCGTGCCCGAGATGATCGCCCAGATCCAGGTCGAGGCCACCTTTCCCGACGGCACCAAGCTCGTCACCGTGACGGAGCCGATCCGATGACAGGCAAGCTCAATCCCTTCGCCCGGCTCGTGGCCGACAACCTGTCACCCGCCGAGACCGAGGAGAGACCGCGGTATCCGACCGACGATCCGGGTCGCGAATACGACCGGTCCAGTTCGGAGGCGCCCGAGCAGACCCGGTCCTCCGGCGTCAGCGCCCCGAGCGAGCCGCGCCGCCCCGGCGGCGGCACGCGGCAGGCCCCGCGCCGGCAGTCGGAGGCGCCGCTCGACGAGGGGACCGATCCGCTGATCCCCGGCGAGATCCTCTATGGCGAGGGCGACGTTGTCATCAACGAGGGGATGGAAGTCACGACGATCCGCGTGGCCAACACCTCCGACCGCCCCATCCAGATCGGCTCGCATTTCCACTTCGCCGAGGTGAACCCGGCGCTGCAATTCGACCGGGCCGCGGCCTGGGGCAAGCGTCTTGCAGTGCTGTCGGGCGGGGCGGAGCGGTTCGAGCCGGGCGCGGTCGAGGAGGTGGAGTTGGTCCCGATCATGGGGCGGCGCGTGGTGCTGGGCCTGCGCGGGGAATGCCGAGGGGGGCTTGACGATGCAAAGGATTGATCGCCGCGAGTACGTCGCGTCCTACGGGCCGACCAAAGGCGACCGGATCCGGCTGGCCGATACCTGCCTGACCATCGAGGTCGAGGAGGACCGCTCGGGCGGGGGGGACGAATCCGTCTTCGGCGGCGGCAAGTCGATCCGCGAATCCATGGGACAGTCCTCGCATACCCGTGCCGACGGCACGCCCGACCTCGTCATCACCGGCGCGGTGATCCTGGATCACTGGGGCGTCATCAAGGCCGACATCGGCATCCGCGACGGGCGCATCGTCGGCATCGGCAAATCGGGCAATCCGGACACGATGGACGGGATCGACCCGGCGCTGGTCATCGGCCCCTCGACCGAGATCATGGCGGGCAACGGTCTGATCGCCACGGCGGGCGCAGTGGACACGCATGTCCATTTCGTCGGCCCGCAGATGCTGCAAGTCGCCCTGGCCGCGGGCGTCACCACCGTGACCGGCGGCGGTACCGGCCCGACCGAAGGGTCGAAGGCGACGCTGGCCACGCCCGGTTCCTGGTGGATGGAGAGGATGCTGGAGGGCTTCGACCCCTGGCCGGTCAACGTGCTCTTCCTTGGCCGCGGCAACACCATGTCGAAAGAGGCGATGTGGGAGCAGCTGCGCGGCGGCGTGGGCGGCTTCAAGGTGCACGAGGACTGGGGCGCCACGCCCGCCGCCATCGACGCCTGCCTGTCGGTGGCCGAGGAATCCGGGGTGCAGGTGGCGATCCACTCGGACACGCTGAACGAGGCGGGTTTCGTCGAGGATCTGCTGCGCGCGGTCGACGGCCGCACCTTCCACGCCTTCCATACCGAGGGCGCGGGCGGCGGACACGCGCCCGACATCATCTCCATTGCGGGCGAGCGGAACGTCCTCCCCGCCTCCACGAATCCGACACGGCCCTTCACCCGCAACACGGTGGCCGAGCATCTCGACATGGTAATGGTCGCGCATCACCTGAACCCTCAGGTTCCCAACGACCTCGCCTTCGCCGAAAGCCGGGTGCGCGCGGGCACAATCGCGGCCGAGGACATCCTTCAGGACATGGGCGCAATCTCGATCATGTCGTCGGACGCACAAGCGATGGGCCGCATCGGCGAGACGGTGATGCGGACCTGGCAGACGGCGCATCAAATGAAGAAGCTGCGCGGCTCCGCCCCCGGCGATGACCGCGCCGACAACCACCGCGCGCGGCGTTACGTGGCGAAATACACGATCTGCCCCGCCGTCGCGCATGGGATGGAGCGCGAGATCGGGTCCATCGAGGTGGGCAAGAAGGCCGACATCGTGATGTGGCAGCCCGCGCTTTTCGGGGTGCGTCCGCATACGGTGTTCACCGGCGGCATGGTGGCGACGGCGGCGCTGGGCGATCCCAACGCCTCGATCCCGACGCCGCAGCCGGTGATGGAGCGGACCGGGTTCAACGTCCATTCGCCGGCCGCGGGGGCCACGTCGCTCGCCTTCGTGTCGCAGCCGGCGATGGACGACGGGCTGCCCGACCGGATCAACACGAACCGCACGTTCGTCGCCATCGAGAACACCCGGGGGCGCGGCAAGGAGGACATGCCGGAGAACACGGCCCTGCCGCGTATCGAGGTCGACCCGGACACCTATCAGGTCAGGATCGACGGAGAGACCGCCGATCACGAGCCCGCGCATGAGGTTCCGATGGCGCAACGGTACTTCCTGTTCTGAATGGCGCGGGCCGCGGGAGGATCGGCGGCGCTTCTGCTGCTGGCGGACGGTCGCCTGCCGGCGGGCGGCTATGCCCATTCCGGCGGGCTGGAGCCGGCGGTGACGGCCGGCCGCATCACCGACATGGCCGGGGTGGAGCGGTTCCTGATCGGGCGCGCCGAGACGGCCGGGCTGACCGCTGCCGCTTTTGCCGCCGCTGCCTGCAGTCGCGCGGCGCGTGACGACCTGTCGGACCTGTCCGGGCTCGAAGCCGAACTCGACGCGCGCATTCCGTCGCCCGAACTGCGCACGGTCTCGCGCAATCTCGGGCGGCAGCTTCGTCGCGCCATGGCGGGCATCCACCCCCATCCGCATTACGCCACCCTGGGCGCAGCGCCGCACCAACCGATCGTGATGGGTGTGGCGGCGGCAGTGCTGGGCCTCGGGCCGCGCGACGCGGCCCTGGCCATCCTGCATGAGACCAATTCGGGCGCGGCGGCAGCCGCCGCCAAGGTGCTGCGCGTCGATCCGTTCGAGGTGCATGCCATCCTGGCGCGCATGGCGGATCGGCTCGACCGGCTGGCCGGAGAGGCCGCGGCGGCGGCGGCCGGCCCCGCCTGCGACCTGCCCGCGCCCGCATCGCCCCTGGCCGATATCGCCGCCGAGCATCATCGGAGAACGCATGTACGTCTCTTCGCCTCCTGAACCCGTCGGCCTCGCCAACCGAATGACCGCCCGCGCCGCGCTGGCGACCGAATTGTCCGGGGGCGCCAGCCGCATCCGCGCGCTGCGTTCGGACGGGCCGCTCGTGCTGCGCCCCTCGCACCCCAAAGGTGCCGAGCCGCTGACCCATCGCCGCCCCGACGTGGCCCGCGTCTCGCTGGCGGCGGGCACGGCCGGGCCGCTCGGCGGCGACGACTACGCCCTGTCGATCCATGTGGGCGGGGGGAGCACGCTGGTTCTGCAGGAGGTGTCGGCCATGCTGGTGCTGCCGGGCGCCACCGGAGGCCGCTCCCGCACGGCTGTCGACATTCGCGTCGAGAGCGGCGCCACCTTCGTCTGGTGGCCGGAGCCGATCATCGCCGCGCACCGCTGCGACCACGAGCATGATATCCGCATCGAGATCGCCCCGGATGCCCGCATGATCCTGCGGGAAGAGGCGATCCTCGGCCGTCATGGCGAGATGCCTGGCGATTTCGCGAGCCGTCTCCGCATCACCCGCGGCGGCCTGCCGCTCTACGACCAGCGGCTGCGCTTCGGGCCCGGGGCCGAAGGCGCGGATGGCCCGGCCATCCTCGGCGACGCGGGCGCTGTCGGATCGGTCATCGTCGTCGATCCGGTCTGGGTCGATGACGCACCGCCGGCGCTGCCCTTCCACCGCGATGCCGCACGTACCCCGCTGGCCGGCCCCGCCGTCGCCATCGCCGCCATCGCCGCCGACAGCCTTGCCCTGCGGCGTCTGCTCAGTCGGGGCGTGCAGGACCTTGGCGCCCCCTGGGCCGCCTGATCTCGAGGAGAGACCCATGACCGAAAAGACACCCCGCTCCCTGCGCCTCGGCGTTGCCGGACCCGTCGGTACGGGCAAGAGTTCCGTCATCGCCACGCTCTGCCGCCATCTGCGCGACGAGTTCGCCCTCGGCGTCATCACCAACGACATCTACACCGACGAGGACGCGCGCTTCCTGAAGTCGGCGGGCGTCCTGCCGGAAGAGCGTATCCGCGCCGTCGAGACCGGCGCCTGCCCGCACACGGCGATCCGTGATGACGTCACCATGAACCTGATGGCCGTCGAGGACATGGAACGCGACTTCGCCCCCCTCGACATCGTCCTGGTGGAAAGCGGCGGCGACAACCTGACGGCGACCTTCTCGCCCGCGCTCGTGGATGCCCAGCTTTTCGTGCTGGACGTGGCCGGCGGCGGCGACGTGGCGCGCAAGGGCGGGCCGGGGATCGCCCGGGCCGACCTTCTGATCATCAACAAGATCGACCTCGGCCCGCACGTCGATGTGGACGTAGCGCAAATGGTCGCGGACGCCGAGGGCGCGCGCGAAGGAAAACCCGTCCTGGCGCTGTCGCGCAAGCATCCCGACACGATCGAGAAGTTGTGCGACTGGGTGCGGCAGTTGCACGCCGCCCATGCCGCAGGCCACCACACGCCCGTCGACCCCGGCCCCATGGCACCACATCACCATCCGCATGACAGCAATCACGCCCATGGCCATTCCCACGACTGAGAACCGCCGTGGCGGTTTCGGATCCCCGTTCGGGATCGTCACGGGGCCAAGATCCCCCGGGCGGCGACCTTTGTGAAAGGTCGCTCGCAGGCTCTCTTGCCAGTCGGTTCCTCCATCCGTCGCCGAGCCTTCACCTGCGCAGCCGTCATCGGTATCTTCGCCCTGTTCCGTGGGTTCCATCATGTCGCCGGGACGGGGCGGCCAGGTAACGCGCCACCTGTCCCGGTCACGCAACGCCCCGTTCGAGACGCCCATCGGACGCCGAACCGATGGGCTGAAATGGCCTGCCATCTGGCAGCGCGGTTTTTCGCTCAGCGATGCGCATGACTTCATCTCGGCCAGCGGAAGCACCGTGAGCCGCCGAAGATCAACGAGCGGAAGTTGCCCTGCCCCAATATCGTTGGGCTGAGCGGTGCGCGGAACAGCGCTGGGCTCAGCGCTCAGTCCGACTGACCGCCCTCGGGCGGGCGGCAGACCAGCACGTCACAGGGCGCATCGCGCACCACCCGCCGCGCCACGCTGCCCACGAAGGCGCGGCGGAACAGGCCGGCGCGCCCTCGCCCCAGCACGATCAGGTCGCTCCCGCGCCGGCGCGCTGCCCGGACGATCGCGTCGGCCGGGTCGCCCTGCATCACGCGCAGGGTTACGGGGCGGTCCAGCGTCGCCGCAAGCTCGCGCAGGTTTCGGGCGGCCGCATCCGCGATCGCGCGCCGGTGCGCCTCCATCTCCTCGGGGCCTGTGCCGATCCGCAGGATCGCCTCCTCGAGCTGCTGCACGATCCGCACCGCTTGCACGAGGTGCAGCGACGCCTGCGGCAGAAGACCGGCGGCGAAGGACAAAGCCGCCTCGTCCGACGGCCCGCCATCCGCCGCAAGCAGGACACGCGCGTGCGGGGGCGCGATCCCGGCCCGGACGACGAGCAAAGGCACGTACCCCGATGCCATGACCCGATCGGTCGTCGACCCCAGGATGCGGTCGGCCAGACGGTCGCCCTGATGTGCGCCCATGACCATCAGACCGGCCCCGACATCCCGCGCCAGATCGGTCAGGCAAGTGACCGCGTGGCCCAGGACGATGCGGACGTCGATGTCGATGTCCGCCCCGTCGAGCCCGCCGAGCGCAGCTTCGATCCGATCGCGCGCGCCGCGTTCCAGTTGCGCGCGGAGCGTCTCGCCCAGATCGAGCGACGGCAGGGGACCCGGCACGTCGATCACATGCGCGATCGTCACCGCGGCCCCATGGGCGCGCGCCAATTGCAGCGTGCGGGCGAGCACGGCCTCGCCCTGGGGAAATCGGTCCACCGCCGCCAGTAGTCTCGCCAAGGCCATTGCCGCTCCTTTCGCGTCCGGTCCCCCACCCTAACGCGATTGCCATGCCGGGTTTAGGGGGGTTGGCCAACCCTGCCATACCGTCCCGGCCGCCAGCGTCGCGGCCATCGGGATCAGTGGAGCCATCCATAGCGACAAGCCCGACCGCGCGGGGAGTGCGGACCGCCACATCGCCCGACAGGCGCGTGGCGGAGAGGGCGGACCGCTGTCATCCCCCCATCGGTCGGGGCAGAGCCGAAGCTGGTGCAGGAGGAAACCCGTCGGGGAACAGATCCTCGTGATAGGCCCTGCTCAGCATCACGTCATGCCTCCCTTTCGGGATCGCCCCCTTCAGGCTGCCCGTGCGTAGACCTCCGCCTGCTCGGGCGCGGGGGATGTCCGTCGCGCGACCGGCGCCATCCGCAGTTCGCCCCGGTCCAGCCGGTCGACGAACTCCGCGATGCCGCCACGATGCAGGCCGATGTCCCGCAGCGTCCGGTCATCGAGGCTGTGGAGAGTTGCGACCATCCGCTGCCGCTGCCAACCGTCGAGGCGGGTGCGCAGCCAACGGCGCAGACCGACGCGCCCGGGTGCGATGTCGATGCGCCGCTGCGGGGCGTCGAGAACGCGGGCGATGATGAGAGGATGCATGTCTTTTCCTTTCCGAAGATGCTGACCGACGACGTCCGGCTGGCCCCTGCGAAGGGACGCCTGCCAGTCGTTCGTCTTGCGTGTCGAGAGATCAGGATCACCCCCGTGGCGCCGGACGGACTCCGCCCGCGCCCGGGGCTAATGCCGGGTCAGCAGATTTCCCGCGAACAGCAGGAACCTCTTGGAATAGCTGATTTTCCTCATGCTTCATATGTGGGCCGGCGGCGTGGCGCTTTCAATCCGCCTCTCTGCCCATCGGCGCGAAAGCGCCCATCCTGCGGACCGTCCCCCCAGATGCAGAACCGGCTGCGCGAAAACCGGACCTTGCGGACGCAGCTGCGAAGGTGCTGATCTGCGCCCGGCGGCAGCCGCGTCGCCCTTGCAGTCAGTCAAAAGGGAAAAGCCATGAAGGTCATCGTTCTTGGGGCAGGCGTGATCGGCGTGACGACCGCCTGGTATCTGGCGCGCGCAGGGGCCGAGGTCACGGTGATCGAACGCCAATCCGGGCCGGGCATGCAGACCAGCTTCGCCAACGCGGGCGAGCTCAGCTACGGCATGACCTCGCCCTGGGCCGCACCCGGCATCCCGCTCAAGGCGATCAAATGGATGATGATGAAGTACCGCCCCCTGTTCGTGCGGCCGTTGCTCGATCCCGACCTGATGCGCTGGACCTGGATGATGCTCGGCAACTGCAACGCCGCGTCCTATCGGACCAACAAGGCACGCATGGTCCGCATCTCGAACTACAGCCGCGACGCCATGACCGAGTTGCTGGAAGAAGTGCCGCTCGACTTCGACCTGCGGGAGCTGGGCACGCTGCAACTGTTCCGCACCGAGAAGCAGGTCGAGGCGTCGAAGGCCGATCAGGAGGTTCTGGCCGAGTTCGACTCTCCCTACGAGGTGCTGGACCGCGACGGCTGCATCGCGGCCGAGCCGGGACTGGCCCACGTGCAGGAAAAGTTCGTGGGCGGCCTGCGCCTGCTGGCCGACCGGACCGGCGACTGCCGCATGTTTACCGAGGCGCTGGCCGAACGGGCCGCCGGACTCGGCGTGACCTTCCGCTATGGCGAGACCGTCCGCGCGCTGGAGACGCGCGGCGACCGGATCATCGGCGTGCGGCTCGACGCCGGGCCGGAGGAGGCTGATGCCTATGTCTGCGCCTTGGGCCCGCAGGCCCCTGCGATCTTGCGGACGGCGGACATTCGCGTGCCGATCTACCCGGTCAAGGGTTATTCCATCACCCTGCCAGTCACCGATCCCGACGCCGCGCCCCGCTCGACCCTAATGGATGAGACGCACAAGGTCGCGATCACCCGGCTGGGCGACCGCATCCGCGTGGCGGGCCAGGCAGGGCTGGTAGGATACGACGAACGGCTGAACGCGCATGCCACCGACACTGTGCGCCATGTCGTCTCGGACCTGTTCCCCAAGGGCGGCGACCTGTCGCAGAGCGAGGGCTGGACCGGCCTGCGCCCCATGACCCCCGACGGCACACCGGTGCTGGGGCCGACGCGCTATGGCAACCTGTTTTTGAACTCCGGGCACGGAACGCTGGGCTGGACGATGGCCTGCGGATCGGGCCGGGCCGTGGCCGACGCGGTGCTGGGCCGCACGCCAGAGATCGACTTCGACGGGCTGACGGTCGCGCGATACGGCTGACGCGCGAACGTCAGACCGATGCAAAAAATCCTGACGACGGGGATTGTATCCCCCCCACGAGGCAGCTAGATGCCCCTTGCGGGATGGAGCAGTCCGGTAGCTCGTCAGGCTCATAACCTGAAGGTCGTAGGTTCAAATCCTACTCCCGCAACCAGCACCCCTCATCATCCGTCAGGGCCGGTACCGTTCGGCGCCGGGCCTGGTCCCGGAACACGCGCTCCGGTTCAGCCAGGCGTCATGCCCCGCATCCGCTCGGACCGGCGGCGGAGCAGTTCCACCGTCGTCAAAAGCCCGATCGAGATGACCACGAGGATCGTCGCCACTGCCAGAATGGTGGGCGATATCTGTTCGCGCAGGCCGATGAACATCTGCCAGGGCAGCGTCTTCTGTTCGGCGGACCCCACGAACAGAACCACCACCACCTCATCGAAGGAGGTGATGAAGGCGAACAGCCCCCCTGAAATCACGCCCGGCAGGATCAGCGGCATCTGCACCTTGAAGAACGTCCGCACCGGCCCCGCTCCGAGGTTGGCCGAGGCCCGCGTCAGCGATTCGTCGAAGCCCACCAGCGTCGCCGTCACGGTGATGATGACGAAGGGAATGCCCAGCGCCGCATGGGCCAGCACGACCCCCAAGTAGGTGCCCTGCAACCCGATGCGCGAATAGAAGAAGTACATTCCCGCCGCCGAGATGATGAGCGGGACGATCATGGGCGAGATCATGATCGCCATGATCGCCCGGCGGAACGGCACATGGCTTTGCGACAGGCCGATGGCCGCCAGCGTACCCAGCGCGACCGACAGGAGCGTAGCCACCGGCGCGATCGTGACCGAGTTGCTCACCGCCTGCTGCCAGTCGGGGTTGGTGAAGAAGTCGCGGTAGTGCTTGAGCGAATAGGCCTCCGCGTCGAAGGCCAGCATGCCGGGGGTGAATGTGAAGAAGTTCTCGGCGTTGAAGCTGAGCGGGATGATGGTCAGGATCGGCGCGATCAGGAAGAAGAAGATCAGCCCGCAGATCACGAGGAACGTGTAGTGCCAGATCTTCTGGCCCAGGGTGGCATAGGGGGGAAGCGTCATGCGGTCTCTCCTAGGACAGCGACACGTTGTCGATGCCGACGATCCGATCGTAGAGGTAGTAGAGCACCAGCACGACCACGAGCAGGATCGTCCCCAGCGCCGCCGCTAGGCCCCAGTTCAGCGAACTCGAGATGTGATAGGCGATCCGGTTCGAGATGAACGTCCCCGTCGTGCCGCCCACCAGTTCAGGCGTGATGTAATAGCCGATCGACAGGATGAAGACGAGGATGCACCCTGCCCCGATGCCCGGCACCGATTGTGGGAAATAGACCCGGCGGAAGGCCGTGAAATTCGTGGCCCCGAGCGACTTCGCCGCCCGGACATAGCTGGGCGGAATCGTCTTCATCACCGAGTAGAGCGGCAGGATCATGAACGGCAGCAGGATGTGCGTCATGGCAATTATCGTGCCCGTCTGGTTGTTGATGAGCGCGAGCCGCCCTGCGTTCGATACGATCCCCGTCCAGACCAGGATGTCGTTGATGACCCCCTGCTGCTGCAACAGCACCTTCCAGGCGGAGGTCCGCACCAGAAGCGATGTCCAGAACGGGAGCAGGACGAGGATCAGCAGGATGTTCGCCGTCCGCATCGGCAGGTTCGCCAGAAGGAACGCGATCGGATAGCCCAGCAGGATGCAGCTGACCATGATGGTCAGCGACATGAACATCGTCCGCCCGAACAGGAGGCCATAGATCTGCCGGTCCTCGGGTTGCGCCGCGATGCCGTCGGCGGTCAGCTGGAAATCGGCGGCGGCCAGGAAATAGCCGGCCGTGTATTTGCCCGAGAACGCCTTGATCGTGCCCCATAATTCCGGGTCGGCCCAGTCCCGGTCCATGTCGACGAAGGCATCGGTAACGGAGAGCGCATCGAACGTCGGGGCGGCGACGGCGGCCTCGGCCAGCAGCGGCTCATCCTCGGGCAAGGTCACGGGACCGAGTGTCAGATCCTCCCACAGCGCCTGATAGACGATGTTCCAGGGTTCCTCCTCCGTGGGACTGTCGCGGTCCTCGGTCTGGATCAGACGGGCGAAATCGGCGTAGATGTCGGCGGTCCGCGGCAGCATCTCCGCCACACCGTCGCGCAGGCGAAAAGCCGGTTCGCGCGTGGTGAAGGGCCCCTGGGCTGCTTCCTTCTCGGCGGCCCATTCCGCCTGATCGGCGATCCAGCCCTCGTCGGCCATCAGCGCGATCCAGGTCGCGGGCTCCTCCCATGCGGGGTTCAGAGCGATGAACTGGTCCGTCAGTTCCTCGCCGATATCATCCACGCCTCGCCCGGTCTTGCGCAGCAGGGAAGACGCCCCCGTCGTCTCGTAATTCAGGCGCGACCCAAGCCGCGTATGGTTCTTCAATTCCGCCGCGATCACCAGATCGCGTGCCAGGTCGCGGAACACTTCCTCGTCGGGCGTCCCTTCCCCATCCCAATCGCGCAGCGCGACGACGGTGCGCGGCAACGTTTCGGACACGATCTGGTTCTCGACCGACCGGAACAGCATGTCAGCGATGGGGGCTATGAACGTCACCAGCACGAAGATCAGAAGCGGCGCAATCAAGGCCAGCGCCCGCAGCTTCTGCCGGCGCAGGGCCTTGTTGAGGCTGCGTCGGAGCGGCGTCCCGTCGGCCGCCAGCACGGGGCCGGCCAGCTCCTCCTCGACGATGCGCAGGCCGGTGTCCGGCGTCACGCCGGTTTTCGCGTCGGGGCCCTGGGTTGCATCGGTCATGAGGTCTCGCCTTCGGGTCGTCCGGGTGCCGGGTATGTCGGGGGCGACCCTGCGGCCGCCCCCCATGATGGCTTACTGCGCGAGCCAGGCCTGGAACTTCGAATCCAGGTCGTCGCGGTAATCCGCCCACCATTCGTAGTTCTGCACGAAGGCGTTGCTCGCGTTGTCGGGGTTCGTCGGCATGTGCGGCGCCATCTCGATACCAAGCTCCGCGTGCTTGCCTACCAGCGGGGCGGAGGATTTGCGGGCCGGGCCATAGCTGATCCAGGCCGCCTGATCCGCCAGACGCTGCGTGTCCGTGGCGAAATAGAGGAAGTCCTTCACGCGGTTCAGCGTCGGCTCGTCCAGCCCCTCGGGAATGACCCAGCCGTCGAGGTCGTAGGACTGCGCGTCCCAGAGCATCGCGACGGGCTGATCCTGCTCCTCGATGACCGAGAATAGGCGCCCGTTGTAGGACGACCCCATCACGACTTCACCGTCCGCCAGAAGCTGCGGCGTGTCCGCGCCCGACGTCCACCAGACCGTCTGGTCCTTGATGGTGTCGAGCTTGGCCAGCGCGCGGTCCTGCCCTTCCTCGGTCTCCAGCGTGTCGTAGACGTCCTCCATGGCGACGCCGTCACAGATCAGCGCCCACTCCATGTTGTTGTGCGGACGCTTCTCCAGGCTGCGCTTGCCGGGGAACTCCTCCAGGTTGAAGACGTCGCAGATCTCATCGGGGGTGCGGCCGTCCCAGGCGTCCACATCGGTGCGGTAGCCGAAGGTATAGGAATAGGCGATCTGCGGGATGAAGCAGTCCGAGATCAGCATCTCCTCCCCGAAGTCCTCGGACGCGGGCGTGCCGTCGGGCGCGGGCGCCAGAAGCTCGTCGTGGTCGACCTCCATGGCCAGACCCTCGTCGCACAGGCGCATCGAATCGGCGGCAGTCGCATCGACCAGGTCCCAGGTGATGTTGTTGGCTTCGGACTGAGCGCGCATGCCCGCCACCGCCTCGGCCGAACTTTCGTCCCAGGTGACCTTCAGCTCCGGATGCATCGCCTGATACGGCTCCACATAGGCCTTGAGCTGGCTGTTCTGATACGCGCCGCCCCAGCTGACGATCGTCATCTCGTCGGCCATCTCCTGCGCCAGCGCCGGCATGGCCACGATCGCCGCGCCGCTCATGAGCATCAGTGATTTAAGTTTCATCTCGGTTTCTCCTTGTTGCAGGCCCTTGTTCTCATCGCCACGCGCCGGGCATCCGCGGGGCTTGTCCCTCCGGCCGCGTCACCCGTTCAGCGCGCGGCAATCCTCCGGCAGCCAGCCGATCTTGACGTGCTGGCCGGGCGTCAGCCGCTTCTGGCCCACACGGTTCCGGGTCTTGACGATGAAATCATCGCGCCCCGCCACCCGCAGGCGGGTGCGGAACACGTCGCCCATGTAGATGAATTCCAGCACCTCGGCGTCGAGCGTATGGGCATCGGGCCCCAGTTCCGGGTCGATCTCGACCCGCTCGGGGCGGATGGACACCAGCGTCCGCTCGCCCGGCTTCGACACATTGACCGGAACGGCGTCGATGGTGGCGCCGTCGTCCAGCTTGACGAGGCAGCGGTGGTCGCCCATCTGCGTCAGCTGGCCGGCCAGCGTGTTGTTCTCGCCGATGAACTGCGCGACGAAGCTGTTGTCGGGCCGTTCGTACAATTCGTCCGGCGGGGCAAGTTGCTGGATGCGGCCGTCGTCGAACACCGCGACCCGGTCCGACATCGTCAGCGCCTCGGTCTGGTCATGGGTGACGTAGACCGTAGTGATGCCCAGCTCATGCGCCAGGTTGGTGATCTCGAACTGCAGCGTCTCGCGCAGCTGCTTGTCGAGCGCGCCCAGCGGCTCGTCCATCAGCACCAGTTCCGGCTCGAAGACCAGCGCACGCGCCAGCGCGATCCGCTGCTGCTGCCCGCCTGAAAGCTGCGCAGGCCGGCGGCCGCCGAAATCCTGCATCTGCACCATGCCGAGCGTGCGCTTGATCCGCTCCTCCCGCTCGGACTTGCCGACCTTGCGGACCTCCAGCGGGAAACTCAGGTTCTCGGCCACGGTCATGTGCGGAAACAGGGCGTAGTTCTGGAACACCATGCCGATGCCGCGCCTGTGGGGCGGGATGTTGTTGATCTCGCGCCCCTTCAGACGGATCTCGCCGTGGGTGGCGGTCTCGAAGCCTGCCAGCATCATCAGGCATGTCGTCTTGCCCGACCCCGACGGCCCCAGCATCGTGAGGAATTCGCCCTTGGCGATCGAGAGGTTGAGGTCTTTGACGACCAGCGTTTCGCCGTCGTAGCTTTTCTGGACGCGCTCGAACTCCACGAACGCGGTTTCACGTGCATCGGACAAGATATCCGGCTCCCTGATGTGGCTGGACGCTCAGTATCGCCCGCTCGTTGACGGGCAATAGACTCGACGACGGGCCATTATGCAACCGAAAGGGCGCGAGCCGGCCAGAACCCTTCCGTTCCGCCATCCGACATCGGGGATCGGAACGTCGCGCCGAACGGCGACGTCTGCCTGCGCGGCAAGGTCTCACCGGCAACCGGAAGGGCGCGCCTAGCGCCCTTCCGCCCGGGCATTGATGGCGTCGTGGGTGGCCCGCACCTCCGCCGGCCAGGTGGACTTGATGTAGGACAGCGCCGCGCGGATCTCCGCATCCGTCAAGACATCCTTGAAGACCGGCATTCCCGAATTCACGCGCATGTCGGGCCCGAGTAATGCCCCGACCCCGTCCCGCGTCAAGGTGATGAGCGTGGCGTCGTCATGGTGCCATGTGTGCCCGGTTGCGTCATGGGGCGGTGCGGGCAGGGCCCCGTCCGGCCCCGGACTGCGCCAGTCAGGCTGACCCTCCAGCCCCGCCCCATGGCACGAAGCGCATTGCGCGGCATAGATCGCGGCCCCCAGCTGAACCTCGGCCCGGTCGTCCGGACGCAGGCCCGGGCTGTCAGCTTCGGCCCCGGGCCAGACGGCGATGAGGAGGCCGGCGACCCCGATGCCGCCGACCAACCCCAGAAGCACGATGCGTCGCATCGACCCTCAGCTCGCGAAAGGCGTCGCGGTCCCGGCACGGTAGAACACCCGCCCGTCGCCGGCCGCGCCACCGAAAGCGATCACGTCGAAGCGTGCATCCGGATCGTCCCCCATGCCGGGCGACCCCATCGGCATCCCCGGAACGGCCAGCCCCGCGATGGCGGGACGGTCGCGCAACACGGCGTCTAGGGCCTCGAAGGGCACATGCCCCTCGAACACGTAGCCTTCGGCCCGAACGGTGTGACAGGAGGCGAGCGCCCCCGGCACGCCGAGCGCGGCTTTCTCTGCGTCGGGATCCGTGAACTCACGCATGGTGACGACATGGCCGCGCGCGCGGGCGAGGTCGGCCCACCCTTCGCAGCAGCCGCATCCGGGCGACTTGAAGATTTCGAGGTCGACAGGCGCGGCGGCCCGTGCGGACAGGGAAAGGGTGGACCCGGCAAAGGCGGTGCCTGCCAGAAGGGTCAGGAAACGGCGTCGATCGGTCATGATATGATCCTCGGTCGAAAGGGTGGGACGTGCGACAGCACGCTCCGGAAAAGTCACGAAGGAAGCGACTTCAGCCTTTCGGAGGGGCCAGCGGAACGACTGCATCCGGGGGCGCGGGCGCCCGTGCCTGCGCGGTGCGGTGCCGGATGGTGCGGACGGCGACGTCCGGCGCAAACGGAGCGGAGATCAGGACGGCATCCCACCCGCAGGGCGCGGAGGTCCGGCCCGGCACGGCATCGCAGCATTCCATCTCCGGCGTCTCGCCATCGGGCATATCGCCCATTTCCATCGCCGCATGGCTCGCGCCCTGCGACAGCGCATGGGCGGCCTGCATCGTCAGCGCGGACAGAAGCGCGACGGTCAGCAGAAGGGGAAGCAGGAAGCGCATGGCAGACACCTAGGCGCGGTTACGGGTCCATGCAAGCGAAGCGCGCCCTCGTCGATCCCAACCCGCCTCAGATCGGCCGCGCCTCATAGCCTTCGTCGCGCAGCGCCCGAAGCAGCTGCTCCTTACCGGCGTCGCTCTCGACATCGACAGTGCGGCCGGGCAGGTCGACGACGACCTTTGCCCGGGGGTCGACGGAGGCGATGGCTTTCTCCACCGCCGCACGGCAGTGGCCGCAGGTCATGTTCTCGACGTTCAGGCGCATGGGGCACTCCTTTCGTTGTCGAACCCGACCTAGGGCATTCCCGCGCGGGAATGCCAGACGATGGAGGTTTTTCTTTCCGGACCCTTGACCTTCCAGCTACTGGAACCCCCATCTGACCGTCAGGACCGGATGCGGAGATTCCCATGGCGACCCAGACATTCGAAATCGAAGGCCTCTCCTGCGCCTCATGCGTGGGCCGGGCGGAACGCGCCTTGTCCGCCGTGCCCGGCACGTCAGGCGTCCGGGTGAACCTCGCCACCCACCGCGCCCATGTCGACGGCACCGCATCGGCGCGCGACCTCTCCGCAGCCTTGGCCGAAGCCGGCTATCCCGCGCGGCAGGAGACGGTCGTGCTGGACGTGGACGGCATGACCTGCGCGTCCTGCGTCGGGCGCGTGGAACGGGCGCTGATGGCGGTGCCGGGCGTGACCGGGGCGCAGGCGAACTTCGGCACCGGCCGGGCGACTGTTACGGTTCTGCATGGTTCGGTGAAGCCCGCCGATCTGGCTCGCGCGTCGACGCAGGCAGGATACGCGGCCAGTGTGCCGCAGGCCGGCACCGACGCCCGCCCGGAGCATGACGACGGGGCCAGCGACCTGCGCCGCCGCCTGATCGTGGCGGCCGCCCTGACGCTGCCGGTGTTCGTGGTGGAAATGGGCGGGCATTTCATCCCCGGCGTCCGCAATCTGGTCGACGCGACCATCGGGCGGACGGCGTCCTGGTGGATCCAGTTCGTGCTGGCCACGCTTGTGCTGGCCGGGCCGGGCCGCGTGTTCTTTACCAAGGGCATCCCTGCCTTGCTGCGCGGCGCGCCCGAGATGAACAGCCTCGTGGCCCTCGGCACGTTCGCGGCCTGGGGTTATTCCACCGTGGCCCTTCTGTTGCCCGGCATCTTCCCCGAAGGCACCCGCGCCGTCTATTTCGAGGCGGCCGCCGTCATCGTCACGCTGATCCTGCTGGGGCGCTGGCTGGAAGCGCGGGCACGGGGCCGCACCGGGGCCGCCATCGCGCGTCTGGTGGGCCTACGGCCCGCGACCGCCCGCGTGATCCGCGACGGCGCGGCGGTCGAGGTGCCCGTGGCCGACATCGTGACCGGCGACCTGATCGAGGTACGCCCGGGTGCGCGTCTGGCCGTGGACGGCACCGTGACCGACGGCGCCTCCTGGATCGACGAGAGCATGGTGACGGGCGAACCCGACGACGTCCGCAAGGAGGTGGGAGACCCGGTGACAGGCGGCACCGTCAACGGCGCCGGGGCCTTCACCATGCGCGCCGACGCCGTAGGCGAGGATACCGTGCTGGCCCAGATCATCCGCATGGTCGAGACGGCGCAGGGCGCCAAGCTTCCGATCCAGGCGCTCGTGGACCGCGTGACAGGCGTCTTCGTGCCTGTCGTCATGGGCCTCGCCGCGCTTACGGTGGCGGTCTGGCTGTTCGTCGATCCGTCGCTCGCACTGGTGGCGGGTGTGTCGGTCCTCATCATCGCCTGCCCCTGTGCGATGGGTCTGGCCACGCCCACGTCGATCATGGTTGGGACCGGCCGCGCCGCCGAACTGGGCGTGCTGTTCCGCCGGGGCGACGCCCTCCAGGCATTGCAGGGCGTCCGCGTCGTGGCACTCGACAAGACCGGTACCCTGACGGCCGGCCGGCCCGAAGTCACCGCCCTGATCCCCGCCCCTGGCCTGACCCGCCCCGAGGTACTGACCCTGACCGCGGCGGTCGAGGCGAAATCCGAACACCCCATCGCCGGCGCCATCCTGCGCGCGGCGGAGCGTGAAGGCCTGACCCTGCCCGAGATCTCAATATTCGAGAGCCACACGGGCCTTGGCGTCTCGGCCATGGTCGACAATCGGCGCGTCCTCGTCGGCGCCGAACGGTTCCTGACCGGCGAGGGCGTCGACGTGGCCCCACTGCGTGCCGATGCCGACCGCATCGCGCGCGACGGCCGGACGCCGCTCTGGGTCGCCATCGACGGGGCCGTCGCCGCGGCCATCGGCGTGGATGACCCGATCAAGCCGTCCACCCCCGCCGCCATCCGGGCGCTGCACGATCTGGACCTGCAGGTCGCGATGATCACGGGCGATGCCGCAACCACGGCCCGCGCCGTGGCGGGCCGGCTGGGCATAGACCATATCGTCGCCGAGGTCATGCCGGTCGGCAAGGTCGACGCGCTGAAGGCCCTGCGAGCGGATCACGGCGCCATCGCCTTCGTCGGCGACGGCATCAACGACGCCCCCGCCCTGGCCGAGGCCGACGTGGGCATCGCCATCGGCACGGGCACCGACATCGCCATCGAGGCGGCGGACGTGGTGCTCATGTCCGGCGAACTCGACGCCGTGGTCCGCGCCTTGTCGATCAGCCGCGCGACGATGCGCAACATCCGCCAGAACCTGTTCTGGGCCTTCGCCTACAACGCCGCGCTGATCCCGGTGGCCGCCGGGGTGCTCTACGGCCTGACCGGGACGCTCCTGTCGCCGATGCTGGCAGCCGGGGCCATGGCGCTGTCGTCGGTCTTCGTGCTGAGCAACGCGCTGCGCCTGCGACGCGCCGGGACTCCGGTCGGGGACGCGTCTCCTGACACCCGACCCGAGGAGGCGCTGGCATGAACATCTCCGCCGCCGCCGAACGTTCGGGCGTCCCGCCCAAGACGATCCGCTACTACGAGAACATCGGCCTCGTCCGACCGCAGCGGGAGGCGAACGGCTACCGCGTGTTTCGCGAGAGCGACGTCCACAAGCTGACGTTTCTTGGTCGCGCCCGCGCCCTCGGCTTCGGGATCGAGGACTGCCGGGCCCTGCTCGCCCTCTGGGAGGACGAGGCGCGCGCCTCGGCCGAGGTCAAGCGCATCGCCGCGGACCACCTGGCTGAGATCGACGCGAAGATCGCCGATCTGCGCGACATGCGCGAGACGCTGGCCGATTTGGTCGATCATTGCCGCGGCGACGACCGCCCGGACTGTCCGATCCTGAAATCCCTCCAGGCCTGACGGAACCCGCCCGCGCTGGAACGTTGTTCTCCTGTCGAAGCAGCAGGAGAAACCCTATGTCATACTGGCGCTTTTTCGCGATGATCGGCACGTCCACGGTCGTGATGTACGGCCTGATGTACGCAAATTCCTACGCCTGGGAGCATCTCTACTTCAGCGAAAGCCGCGTCTACATGGCGTTCTGGATGGGTGCCATGATGGCCGTCATCATGCTGGCCTACATGCTGGGAATGTATTCCGACAAGCGCATCAACATCGCCATTTTCCTAGGCAGCGCCGTCGTCTTCGTCGCCGCGCTGACCCTCTTCCGCACGCAGGCCCTGGTCGAGGACCGATCCTGGATGAAGGCAATGATCCCGCACCATTCCATCGCGATCCTGACGTCGCGGCGCGCCGATATCAGCGACCCCCGCGTGGCCAAGCTGGCCGAGGAGATCGTGCTGGCGCAGGATCGCGAAATCTCCGAGATGCGCTGGCTGCTGGAGGACATCGCTCGCAATGGCGAAGCAGGTGCCGACACCCCCCTTGGCCGCACGGACGGCGAGACGCCGGTCGAGACGCTGGCCGAGGCGCTGGCCACGCCCGTCATCGCCGGCATCCGGCCCGACCCCATGACCGAGGCCGAGATCGCCCGCGCGCTCGGCACGCAAGCCACCTGCCGCTTCACCCGCGCCGTCGATGCCGACCCGATCCTCGCCACGGCGGACGGACGCGGCGTGGCCAAGGTCTCGGGCTCGCTGATCCTGCTCGATGGCGACGTTCCGACCTTTGCCGCCGAAGGCATCCGCTTGACGCTCACCCCGCCCGAGACGGACGATGGCGAAGGCGCCGACCTGATCTTCGATCTGACGACCGAACCGCCGTTCCGGGTCGGCTTCGACGGTTACTGGACTTGCACCTGAGGGAGGGCGCGATGCCACGCGACACCACGAGAACCGCGAAACTCTACCGGATGACGATGCCCGACCACATCTGTCCCTTCGGACTGAAGTCGAAGGATCTGCTTGAGCGTGAGGGGTTCGAGGTCGAGGATCACCCCCTGACGACCCGCGAGGAGACCGAAGCCTTCATGGAGAGGCAGGGTGTCGACACCACGCCGCAGACCTTCATCGACGGCGAGCGTATCGGCGGATACGACGATCTGCGGGTCCATTTCGGCAAGGCGGATCCTGAGGCGGGCGACACGTCCTATCAGCCCATCATCGCCCTGTTCTCCGTCGCCGCCCTGCTGGCGCTCGCCGTCGCCTGGCTAACGCTGCCCACGATATTCGCCTGGCGGACGCTTGGATGGTTCATCTCCATCTCCATGGTCCTGCTCGGCCTCCAGAAGCTCAAGGACATCGAGTCGTTCTCGACGATGTTTCTCAACTACGACCTGCTGGCAAAACGCTGGGTCCGTTATGCCTATGCCTACCCCTTCATCGAAACGGGCGCGGGCCTCCTGATGACGGCCATGCTTTTGCCCTGGCTCTCCATCCCCTCCGCCCTGTTCATCGGGACGGTGGGGGCGGTCTCGGTGTTCAAGGCCGTCTACGTCGACAAGCGCGAACTCAAATGCGCCTGCGTGGGCGGCGACAGCAACGTGCCGCTGGGCTTCGTGTCCCTGACCGAGAACCTGATGATGGTGGGCATGGCCCTCGTCATGCTCTGGATCGAACTCGCCTAGTCTTCCGGGCCGATGTCAGAAAATGTTTGCAATCGCATCTGACAGGTCCGCAACTGTCCCGGACACTCCAACCTAGCTTTCAGGACAGGTGACAGATGACTTCGTTTCCCCGGTTCCGCATTGGCACGTTCGGCGATGACATTCTGACGGGGGGGCGGGGGCGGGACGTCCTGCTGGGTCTCTTCGGCAACGATACCCTGTCGGGCGGGGCCGGACGCGACACCCTGTTCGGCGGCTGGGGCGACGATGTCCTGTCGGGCGGCGCCGGGCGCGATCGCCTGTTCGGCGGCGCGGGCTTCGACACCGCCCTGCTGGGCGGCGGCGTGACCGACTATGCCGTCAGCGGGGGGCGCGGCAAGTTCCGGGTCGAGAACCTGCGCGACGCGAGCGACGTCGACCGCCTCTGGGGGATCGAGCGTCTGGTCTTCGGCGACGGCTATGTCGCCGACCTGACCGGGGGCAACAACGCCGTCCGCGCGGCGGACGATGCCGCCGACGTGTCGGCGGCGGGTCAGACGGCCCTGTCCGGCCTTCTGGACAACGATTTCGACTTCGACGGCGATGCGCTGCGGATCGTCAGCATCGACACCACCGACCTCATCGGCACGGCGCGGCTGGTCGACGGACAGATCGTCTATGATGCGGGCGGCGCCCTCGACGCGCTGGCCGAAGGGCAGACCGCCCAGACGACGCTGCGCTATACCGTCAGCGACGGGAACGGATCGACGTCCGAGGCGCAGG
This sequence comes from Jannaschia rubra, assembly GCF_001403735.1. Classification (GTDB taxonomy): domain Bacteria; phylum Pseudomonadota; class Alphaproteobacteria; order Rhodobacterales; family Rhodobacteraceae; genus Jannaschia; species Jannaschia rubra. The sequence continues at coordinate 114,683 of NZ_CXPG01000009.1, read as the reverse complement.
TGACGCTGACCGTCGCGGGCGTGAACGACGCGCCGATCCTGACGGTGGCGCAATCCGCCGAGGTGGCCGAGGGCGAGACCGCCGTCGCGATGGCGCAGGTTTCGGACCCCGATGCGGGCGATACGTTCGCCTTCGCCCTCTCGGGCGCGGATGCGGGTCTGTTCACCATCGGCGGGGACGGCACGCTGCGCTTCATCGACGCCCCCGATTTCGAGGCTCCAACCGATGCGGACGGTGACAACATCTATGACGTCACCGTCACGGCCACCGACGCGGGCGGTCTGTCCGACAGCCAGGACGTCTCCGTCGCCGTGACCGACGTGGCCGAGGGGCCCGCCGTGGTCATCAACGAAATCCACTATGACAACGCGGGCGCCGACACCGGCGAGTTCATCGAGGTCGCGGGCGCGCCAGGAACCGAGCTGACGGGGTGGAGCCTCGTCCTCTACAACGGCAGCAACGGCACGGTCTACGATACCATCGCCCTGTCGGGCACGATCGGCGACGCCGGGGTGGCGGATTTCGACGCGGTGGGCCTTCAGAACGGCGCGCCCGACGGCATCGCCTTGGTCACGCCCGACGGGACCGTGGCGGAGTTCCTGTCCTACGAGGGCGTGCTCACCGCGACCGACGGGCCGGCGACGGGACTGACATCGAGCGACATCGGCGTCGCCGAAGGCAGCGGAACCGAAGTCGGCCAGTCGCTGCAGCGGCAGGCCGACGGCACCTGGACCGGACCGGTGGAGGCCACTCGGGGCGCGGCCAACGACAGCGGCCCCGTCGACCCCGGCGAGGCGCAGGCCGCCCTCATCAGCGAGGTGCAGGGCGACGGCGCGGTGGCCGCGCTGATCGACCGGTTCGTGTCGGTGACGGCGGTGGTGACGGCCACGGTCGGCAACGGCTTCTATCTGCAGGAGGAGGACGCCGACGCCGACGGCAACGCGGCCACCTCCGAAGGCATCTTCGTCTTCACCGGCGACACCCCCGGCGTGACCGTGGGCGATGTCGTCTATGCCGAAGGCACGGTGGAGGAGTTCTTCGGCTTCACCCAGATCGCCGCCAGCGCGACCCGCACCATGGGCACCGCCGCCCTGCCCACGGCCGCCGACCTGGTTCTGCCGTTCGCGACCGAGTTCGACCTCGAGTCGGTCGAGGGGATGCGCGTCTCGGTCACGGCCGAGGGCGCGCCGCTCACGATCATCGAGAACTTCAACTTCGACCGCTTCGGCCAGATCACCGTCAGCGCGGGCGAGCAGATCCAGCCCACGCAGATCTTCGACGCGCAGACCCAGGCTGCCGAGATCGACGCGCTCATGGCGCGAAACGCGGCCAACCGCCTGCTGATCGAGGATGGCGTCGGCGGGCAGAACCCCGACAGCTTCGGCTACATCGCCAACGACACGGCCGGCGACGACGGCGACGGCGTGCTGTCGGCAGGCGACGACCTGTCGCTGGGCAACCCCGCTCCCCGCATCGGCGCCCAGATCGACGCGCCCATCGAGGGCGTGCTGGCCTATGCCTTCGGCGCCTATCAGGTGATCCCGACCGGAACCCTCTCCATCGACCCTGCCACCAACGCGGGTGCACGCGACGCCGATGCGCCCGACGTGGGCGGCGACCTGACGGTGGCGAGCTTCAACGCTCTCAACTACTTCACCACGCTGGGCGAACGCGGCGCCGCCACCGAAGGCGATCTGGCGCGCCAGACCACGAAGCTGGTCAACGCGCTGGTCGAGATGGACGCCGACATCGTGGGCCTGCAGGAGGTCGAGAACAACGGCTTCGGCGAAGGCTCGGCCATTGGCGCGCTGGTCGCGGCGCTGAACGCCCGGCTCGGGGCGGAGGTCTATGCCGTGGTCGATCCGACCGACGACGGTGGCATGATCGGCACCGATGCGATCACCACCGGGCTGATCTACAAGATGGATGCGGTGTCGCTGATCGCCGCGGACACCTTCGCCTTCGACGTGGCCGACCGGCAGCTCAACCGCCCCGCCGTGGTCGGCGCCTTCGAGGATGCGAACGGCGGCGTCGTCACCGTGGCCAGCAACCACTTCAAGTCGAAGGGCCCGAGCGGGGTGGACGCGGGCGACCCGAACGCCGATCAGGGCGACGGTCAGGGCAACTGGAACCTCGCGCGCACGCAGGCGGCAAAGCAGCTGACCGCCTGGCTCGCCACCGACCCGCTGGGCACGGGCGACCCGGACGTCCTCATCATCGGCGACCTCAACGCCTACAGCCAGGAAGACCCGGTGCAGGCAATCGAGGCGGCGGGCTACGTCAACCTGCTGGAGCGGTTCGTGGGCGCGGCCGACGCCTTCAGCTTCGTCTTCGACGGCCAGCGCGGCGCTCTCGATCAGGCGATGGCGACGGACTCTCTGGCGGGTCAGGTGACCGGGGTGGCCGAGTGGCACATCAACTCGCCCGAACCGGACCTTCTGTCCTACGACAGCCGGTTCACCGATGCGGGCTTCTTCGACCCGACGACCCCCTTTGCAGCCTCCGACCACGACCCGCTACTGATCGGCCTGACGCTGACGCCATCACAGACGGATGGCTTCGTCTTCGTCTGACGTGCCGAAGATGGCGGCCCCGCTCAACCGGGGCCGCTCTCCCCGCCAGGGCCCATGACTGCAAAGGCTTCGTAGGGCGCAAGGTCCAGCGTCCCGCGGACCTGCGTCCGGGGCGTGACGTTCGCGCTCAGGCTCTCGCCCTCGACCTCCAGCCCCTTTGGCACCCGGAACGACACGGGCTGCGCGCAGAGGTTCACGACGACGGACAGGCGCTCTCCGTCCAACTCGCGCGCATAGGCCATCACCTGCGGATGACCTTCGGCATGGGCCACGAACTGCCCATGCGAGACGATGCGCCGATCGCGGCGCAACCCGATCAACCGGCGATAATGCGCGACGACGCCGTCCGGGTCCGCGCGGTCGGCCGCCACGTTGATCTCCGCATGGTTCGGGTTCACCCCGATCCAGGGCCTGCCGGTGGTGAAGCCGCCATTGGGTGCGTCGGACCATTGCATCGGCGTGCGCGCGTTGTCGCGTCCGTTGGCGTTCACCCCGGTCAGGAAATCCTCCAACTCCTCGCCCCGCGCCCGCGCCTCGGCCCAATGCCCGATGGCCTCGATGTCCCGGAACTCGTCCGGATCGGTGAAGCGGGTGTTGGTCATCCCGATCTCCTCGCCCTGATAGACGAAGGGCGTACCGCGCAGCAGATGGATCGCGGTGGCCAGCGCCTTGGCCGACCGCACCCGCCACTCGCCGTCGTCGCCATAGCGCGACACCTGCCGCGGCAGGTCGTGGTTCGACAGGAACAGCGCGTTCCATCCATCGTCGCGCAGCGCCTCCTGCCAGCGAAACAGCGTGCGCTTGAAGACCGGCAGGTCGAACGGGAGCGGGTCCCACTTGCCGCGTTCGGGGTGGTGAAAGGCGGTCACATGCTCGAACTGGAACACCATGTCCAACTCGTCCCGATCCCGCCCGCAATAGAGCAGCGCCGTCTCGGGCGTGACGCTCCAGGTCTCGCCCACGGTCAGGGTGTCGCGGCCACGGAAGGCGGCGTCGTGCATCTCGCGCAGGAAGGGGTGCAGGTCGGGGCCTTCCGCGAACACGCCGGCATCCGGATCCTTGCCGATCAGGTCGATCACGTCCAGCCGGAAGCCACCGATCCCCCGGTCCAGCCACCAGTTCATCATCTCGTGGATCGCCGCCCGCAGGTCCGGGTTCTGCCAGTCGAGATCCGGCTGCCCGGGGGCGAACTGATGGAAATAGTAGCGCCCCAACTCGGGCACCAGCGTCCACGCAGGTCCGCCGAAGACCGACCGCGCATCGGTGGGCGGCCCGCCGTCGGGGCCGGGATCGCGCCAGATGAAGTAGTCGTGCTCCGGCGCCGAGGGGTCGGCCACGGCCTTCAGAAACCAGTCGTGCCGGTCCGAGCAATGGTTCACCACGAGGTCCATCACGATGCGGATACCCCGCGCGCCCGCCTCGGCGATCAGGCGGTCCATGTCGTCCAGCGTGCCATAGGCTGGATCGATCGCGCGATAGTCCGAGATGTCATACCCCATGTCGACCTGCGGCGAGGCATAGACCGGCGACAGCCAGACGAACCCCACCCCCAGGTCGGCCAGATGGTCGAGGCGCGCGATGATCCCCGGAATGTCCCCAATTCCATCACCGTTGCTGTCCTGGAAACTGCGCGGATAAATCTGATAGCCGACGGCCTTCTGCCACCAGGGCACGTCCTGCCCGGCCCCGGTCATCGCCGCTCTCCACCGACGCGGAACCAGCGGTATCCGTTGGGTTCCAGCTCGATCGTGCCGCCGGGGGGGACGGGCTCCACCGTGTCCACGCTGGCGAGGAACGGCATCAGCCGCTCCTCGGCCTCGACGCTCATTTCCGCCTCCTCCCCACTCAGGTTGTGCAGCGTAACCACCGCCCCGCCCTGCCAGTCGCAGCGCAGCGCCAGCACCGCGTCGGGCGCGTCCAGCACCGTCCAGTCGCCCCAGCCGATCTCGGGCGCCGACCGTCGCGCGCGGATCGCCGCACGTACCCTTTCCAGTAGGGTGCCGGGCCGGTCCCGCTGCGCGGCGACATTGGTTTCGTGGAACCCCAGGGGCCCGTCCTCGACCACGGGGCGCACCAGATCGCCCTTGGTCCGACTGAACCCGCCGTTGCGCTCATCGGACCATTGCATCGGCGTGCGCACGGGCAGGCGCTCGGGCAGGTCCAGATCCTCGCCCATTCCGATCTCGTCGCCGTACCACATCACCGGCGTCCCCGGCAGCGCGAACAGCAGCGAATGCGCCAGCGCCAGCCGCGCCGGGTCGCCGTCCAGCATGGGTGCCAACCGCCGCCGCACGCCGCGGCCATAGATCCGCATTCCCTCCTCGGGGGCCAGCGCGGCGAAAGCCTCCTTCTGCTCCGCCTCGCTCAGCTTGTCGAGGCTCAGCTCATCGTGGTTTCGCAGGAACACGCCCCACTGCGCGTGGACGGGCATCGTGCCAGGCCGCGACCGCAGCGCCTCGATCAGGGGCGCCGCCGAACGGCGCACCAGCCCCAGCCACAATCGCTGGTTGAGGGGGAAGTCGAACACCATGTGCATCCGCTCGTCGCTGCCGAAGGCACGGCCGCCGAAATACTCGGGCACCGTCTCACGCTCCACATTGGCCTCCGCCAGCAGGATCGCGCCCGCCCGTCGCCATGACAGGAAATCGCGCATCTCCGACAACAAGAGCAGGGGATCGCGGTCCGGCTCCTCCTTCAGGCCCTTGTATTCGATAAGGAACGGCACCGCATCGACGCGGAACCCCTCGACCCCCATTTCCAGCCAGTATCCCATGATCCGCCGGATCTCGGCACGGACCTCCGGGTTGGCGATGTTGAGGTCGGCCTGATGCGCATAGAAGCGGTGCATGTACCAGGCACCGGTCTCCTCCGTCTGCGTCCAGACCGCCTCCTGCACGCCGGGAAAGATGATGCCCTCGGTGATGTCTTCGGGCTTTTCCTCCGACCAGACGTACCAGTCGCGATGCGGGCTGTCGCGGGAGGCGCGGGCCGACTTGAACCACGGATGGTCGATGGAGGTGTGGTTGCACACCAGATCGACCATCACCCGCATCCCCCGATCGGCCGCCGCTTTCGTGAACTCGACGAAGCGGCCGGGCGAGCCGAGCCGGGGATGGACACCGTAGAAATCGGTGATGTCATAACCGTTGTCGCGCATCGGCGACGGATAGAACGGGTTGAGCCACAGACACGTCACCCCCAACCCCTCCAGATGGTCCAGCCGGTCGGTCAGCCCCAAAAAGTCACCCGATCCGTCGCCGTCCGCGTCCATGAAGGTCTCGACGTCGAGACAGTAGATCACCGCGTTCTTGTACCACAGGTCGAGCATCACGCTTCCTTCAGTCGGGGCAGGACGCGGTCGCCGAAGGCGTCGATGAACGCCTCCTGGTTGGGCGCCACGTTGTGGATCATCACTTCGTCCGCGCCCATCTCGGCAAAGTCGCGGATATGGTCGGCCTGCGCATCCAGATCCTCGGACACGAAGACCGCCGACGCCACGTCCTCCGGGGTGACATGGCACGTGGCCTCTTGAAACTGGCGCGGGGTACGGATTTCCCAAGGCACGTCGCCCGGCAGAATATTGGTGCGCCATTCGCGCCAGGCCCCCTCCAGCGCGGCATCGCGCGTCTCGTCCCAGCCGATCTTGGCCTGCACGCAGACCGGCTTGCCCTCGCCGCCGCCTTCGCGGAACGCATCTATCACCGCGCGGGTCCGCGACCGGTCGGCCGCGCCCACGGTGATCAGCCCGTCGGCCCAGGTGCCGCACCACCGCGCCGTCGCCTCGCTCACCGCGGCGCCGATCGCCAGGGGCGGCACCTCGGGGCGGGAATAGAGCCGCGCTCCCTCGACCGTGACGCGACCCCGATGCGTCACCGTCTCCCCAGCCCAGAGCGCACGCATCACCTCGACGCATTCCAGAAGATGCGCGTTGCGCGCGTCCTTGGCGGGCCAGTTCACCCCCGCGATCCCCTCGTTGAGAAGCTGTCCGGACCCCAGCGCCATCCACAACCGTTCGGGATACATCGCCGACAATGTGGCCCCCGCCTGGGCCAGGATAGCCGGATGATACCGCCATCCGGGGCAGGATACGGTGCGAAACGACAGCGACGTCGCCTCCATCGCCGCACCCAGCCACGACCAGACGAACCCCGACTGACCCTGCTCCGCCTCCGACCAAGGGTGGAAATGGTCCGAGGCCGAGGCCACGCGGAACCCGGCCGCGTCGGCCCGCTTCGCCAAAGACAGCAGGCGCGCGGGTGCGAACTGCTCATGGCTGTTGTGATAGCCGTAGACGGTCATGGAACGCGCGCGGCCGATGCGGGTCCGACCCCCCGATCCGTGCGGGGTGCGACCGGGATCAGCCGGTCCCTGCCGTCACATCGACGTGGTAGCGCGCTGCAGCACTTCAAACGCGTGATCCCCCTTGGTGCATGACCGGACAATCGCCAACACGCGGATTGCGGAGGATGTTCCCCAGAGCGACAAAGGGCCGGTCGTTCGGCTTACGCGTTCGACAGGATTCCTGCGCAGACTTTGGCACAGTCGATCACGGGCGCAGGAGATGGACGCACGGCGCGCTGATCTTCCGAAGCTCGCCCGGAACCGAGGCCTGCCCGATGCTCGTCTTATGGGGCAGGACGGGCGAAGCAGGTGCCAGGTCAGGCTCCATGACTGATGCGCCCGTTATCCGGCGGTGCACCGACTGCAGACCTGCCGAGCCCCGCCCGCGCGGCATATGAGAACCGTAGGTCCGGCGTCCCCCGCTCCGCCGGGCAGTTCCGATTGGCCGATCGTAACCCAGCCGCCAGCCCAGACGCCCGGTGACGGTATTTTCTCGGATCGTTCTTTCCGGATCAGCGGGCGCCATCGTCCCTCCTCATTCCGTCAACGGGTGCGGTCGATATTTGTCCCATGGACGTTGGGAAACGCCCCACCCGCAATGATCAGTCATTTCAGCCGCACAAAACGAAGGTCACCCTTGGGCGAACGCGCGTTCGGCGATCGGGAGCAGACGGTCCAATGTCCGCTGCTTGGCTGCGGTGCGCCGACCCGGATCGGCCGGGACGTGCAGCCAGGCGGACAGGATCTTGACGTAGACAAGGAAGCCCACGCTCGGGTCGTCCGCGCCGACCACGCCATAGCCATCGAAGAACGCTGCCAATACCCAGGCTGGGATCACCCCCGCCCGCGGGGATCTCGGACGGGGCGACGAACAGGCTGACGTGGTCGAACAGGAGCTTGGCGATGTCGTGAACCACGGGCGCGGGATCTGCCTTGGAGACTTCGAGGCCCCAGACGGTCCGGTCCGACGGGATCAGGTTGCGCATGTGCAGGTCCCCATGTTTGGCACAGGATGCCGTTTGTCCGCCGTCGAAGCGGGGCGCGATCGCCTCCAGCATCCGAACGCCCCGCAGGAAAACGTCGGAATGGGGGACGGAGCGGTCGCCGCGCTCGATCTCGTCCCGCAGGCGGCGGAACCAGCGCAGCGTGAATTTCGGGCGAAACGGCCGGCGCGCATCGAGTTGGTCACCGTGAAACCGGTCGAGCCATGTCCCCGCCCGGCGAAGCAGCGCGGCCTGCGCCGCCGGATCGTCCCGCGACGCACGCATCAGATTCGACATGATTTCGCCCGACGCGTATTCCAGCAGGCACGCCCGGCGTTCCACGTCGAGATGGATCGGCCGGGGGACGTTCAGGCGGTCATCCCAGCGGCAGGCGGCCCTGACCGTTCGAAGCATGTGATACTGCGCCGCGAACCCTTCGGATGCATCCGGCCGAAGCTCATGCTTGACCACAACCGACCGTCCGTCCGTCGCGATGCGTGGCACAGAGGACGATCCGGGCGATATCGGGGTCGTCGCGCCGCGACAGGACCGAGAGCGTCCAGCACGTCGGATCGTATCCCGGATCGTCGCAGATCCCCGTCCATGCGGTCAGGGCCGAGGCATCGAGATCGCTGAACAGGGTTTGCAAGGTCCGCATGGGAGCGACGCTAGAGAACCAGGAAAGCGCCGTGAACGGATCGACGTCATTGATCGGGCCACGTCAGGCCCTTTCGGCATTCGCGACCAGACGGCCAGGGGGAAACTGGTGATCCCGGCAGGACTTGAACCTGCAACCTATCCCTTAGGAGGGGATTGCTCTATCCAGTTGAGCCACGGGACCACGGTTCTGCCATAGCGCCGCGCGGGCCTGCTTGTCCACAGGGGGCCGTGCGCGCTATCAGCGAGCGAATGTTCCCGGGGGAGGTCCGATTGACCCGCAGCAACACCCGCCACCACCACCTGACCCTCCGTGACGTCTCCGAAGCCTCGGGCGTGAGCGAGATGACCGTCAGCCGGGTTCTCCGCAACCGCGGCGACGTCAGCGAAAAGACCCGTGTGCGGGTGATGGAGGCGGCCCGGCGGCTCGGCTATGTTCCCAACAAGATCGCGGGCGCGCTGGCATCGAACCGGGTCAACCTCGTGGCCGTCATCGTGCCCAGCCTGTCGAACCTCGTCTTTCCCGAGATGCTGGCCGGCGTGGACGAGGTGTTGGCCGACACCGGCCTGCAACCCGTGATCGGTGCCACCAACTACGACCCGGAGAAGGAGGAGAAGGTCCTGTTCGAGATGCTGTCCTGGCGACCCTCCGGCGTCATCATCGCGGGTCTCGAACACTCCGATGCGAGCCGCGCGATGCTGGCCAACTGCGGCGTGCCCGTGGTCGAGGTGATGGACGTGGACGGCGATCCCGTCGATGCCGCCGTGGGCATCAGCCACTGGCGCGCGGGCTATCAGGTGGGCACCGAGATCGCGGCGCGGGGCTATGGACGCGTGGGCGTGCTGGGTACGAAGATGGACGGCGATCACCGCGCCCGCAAGCGGATCGAGGGGCTGGAGCGGGCCTTGCAGGAGAACGGGATCGCCCTGGCCGACCAGATGGCCTATTCCGGTTGGTCCGGCTTCGCCAAGGGGCGTGAGATGACGCAGGCCATGCTGGACCGCACACCCGACCTGGATTTCCTGTTCTACACCAATGACCTGACCGGGGCGGGCGGGCTGCTCTATGCGTTGGAACGCGGCCTCGATGTGGGGGGCGACCTGGGGCTCGCCGGGTTCAACGCCTTCGCGCTTCTCGACGGGCTGCCGCGAAAGCTCGCCACCGTGGACAGCCGCCGGCGGGAGGCCGGGCAGGTCGCGGCGCGCATCGTCGCGGGGCTGCATGACTTCGCCGATGGCGAGCGGCGGGTCGAACTCGTGCCCACTTTCCTGCCGGGTGACACGATGCGGCCGAAGCCCTGATACGGCCGTGACGCTCCGACCTCGTGAAGACCGCGGCGACATGTTCTTGTCGACCGGCACCTGGGCAAAGAAGGTGCGTTCCACAGGAGGTTCCGGGGGGCGCCCACGACGTCGACCCGGATTTCGCGCATATGGTCGAGACGGATGTAGCGCTGTAACGGCAGGTCCGGAACCGTAAGCCCGACAATCACGAAATGCCACAGGTTCGGCTCGCCGCATTTACCGCCGCAAAGGTCGTTTAGGGCAGGCTCGAAGCGCGCGTGCGCGGATCGAGCGGTCCAATGCGCGGCTGTCGGGATCGGCGATGAAACTGCCCTCGACGACATTCCGGTTCGACGGAACGCGCCGACCGTCCTCTAGATCCTGCCACGCGGCGGCTGGGCAAGTCCCCCTTTGCGGTCGTCGGCGCGGCGAACCGGCCCCTTGGGCGTGCGCCATCCGTCTGGCGCTTGGCGGTGAACGGAGCGTCAGCGCGGACGCCGCTTTCCATAGGGCTTCCAGCGGCGGTGCAGCCAGTGCCACTGCGCGGGATGGCGCGTCACCCACCACGACAGCCGGTCGTTGAAGGCATGCATCATCGTGGCGGCGTCGGTGTGGGGGATCGGCTCCTCGAAGACGACGCGCAGGCCGGTATCGCCTTCGGGTGCGAAGGCAGGCACCAGCGGCAGGTCGTAGCGCAGCGCAAGCTCCGCCGCCGCGAGCGAGGTCCTGGCGGGATGGCCGAGGAACGGCAGCACCTCGCCGTCGGAGACGTGCTGATCTGGCAGAAGCGCCATGAAGCCGCCCGACCGGATGTGGCCCAGCATCTGGCGGTAGCCCGACCGCCCCTTGGGAATGATGGGCGCCCCGCCCCGCTCGATGCCGGCACGGAAGATCGGCTCGTAGAAGGGGTTGTTGTTGGGGCGGTAGATGGCGCCCGTCTCCATGCCCTCGCGGCGCAGGACGTGGCGGATCGCCTCCCACTGGCCGAAGTGGCCGGAAACGACGATGGCCCCGCGCCCCGCCGCGCGCGCATCGCGCAGCGCCCGAAGACCCGGACCTTCGGGGTCGAGATCGGCCACCTCGGCCGCGAAATCGTCGTTGAACCAGATGCCGGTCAGGGTGCGCCCCACGTTGCGCGCGGCTTGCGCCAGGATCGCGTCGCGCTCCGCCTGCGGCCGATCGGGCCAGACCAGCGCCAGGTTTCGCGCGGCCCGCCGTCGCAGCGGCGACAGGCGCACGACCCATTCGGTGACAAAGCCCAGCACCCGGCGCCGCGCGGCCAGCGGCAGCACGGATACCAGCAGCAGGAGCGCGCGCAGGGCCAGGGCCTGGAGGCGGTAGAGCAGGGTTTCCATGGCTCCGGGGTGCCGCAAGGCGGCCGCGCTGACAAGACGCGATGGGCGGATGGCTGCCGACGCGGAACGCCGGACTGTGCGGATCGACGCGCCGACGGTAACGACGTTGCAAAAATCAAGATGCCGAGGGATGCCCCCAATGTTCCGATTCCTTCTGCCGCTGGTCTTCGTGCTGGCGGCCTGCGCCTCGACCGCGCCCGACGCCACCCGCACCGCGCCGCCGACCGTGCCGCTCTACCCCGGCGAGACGCCCGCCGTCCGCAGCCTGGTGAACAAGTGGGCCGATGCCTATTCCATCCCCCGCAGCCTGCTGCACCGCGTGATCCAGCGCGAAAGCGACTATCGCCCCGGCGCGCGCAACGGCCCCTACTGGGGGATGATGCAGATCCTGCCCGCCACGGCGCGGGGCGTGAATTTCCGCGGCGAGCCGGCGGAGCTTCTGGATGCGGAAACGCACCTGAAATACGCTACCCGCTATCTGCGCGGCGCCTGGATCCTTTCGGGCGGCGACGAGCACGAGGCGATGATGTGGTATGCCAAGGGCTACTACTACGAGGCCAAGCGCCAGGGCCTGCTCTACGAGACCGGGCTGCGCGGCGGGATGTGGAGCAAGTACGACGCCGGCTCCGCCCCCATGGTGCCGATCGACGCGAAGGGCCGCGTCGTGACGCAGCTGGCCGAAGCCGAGTGTGTCCCCGCTGCCGGTCCGGCGAGACTTCTAGGTGGGCGCACCTGTTCCTGACGCGGGGGCATCGCTAGGGTCCGGCCGGATGACCGACCGGACCATGACATGCGCGACACCCTGACCCACCTCGCCGCCGCCGCCACGGCGGGCGCCATCGAAGTGCTCGCCCGCCTCGTCACGGCCGTGCGCGCCGACTGGGACGGTGTGGAGCCTGTCCCCGGCAGGCGCGTCTATTACGCCAACCATTGCAGCAACGGCGATTTCGTCCTGATCTGGACGATCCTGCCGCATCGCCTGCGCCGCGACGTGCGGCCGGTGGCCGGGGCGGACTACTGGCTGTCCTCGCCGCTCAAGCGGTTCATCGGGCGGCATGTGTTCAACGCCGTCCTGATCGACCGCACCGGCACCGGCCCGCGCAAGGCGCCAGTCGAGCAGATGGCCGAGGCGCTGGACCGCGGGTCGTCGCTGATCCTGTTTCCCGAAGGCACGCGAAACCTGACCGAACGGCCGCTGCTGAACTTCAAGTCGGGTCTCTATCACCTGGCCCTCGCACGGCCGGAGGTGGATCTGGTCCCCGTCTGGATCGAGAACCTGAACCGGGTCATGCCCAAGGGCGAGATCGTGCCCATCCCCCTGCTCTGCCGGGTACGGCTGGGCGCGCCGGTGCGGCTCACGCCGAGCGAGGGCAAGGACGCCTTCCTGTCCCGATCGCGCGAGGCTCTGCTGGCGCTCGCGCCCGAGACCGCATCGACGTCGAAGACGCCCGCATGATCCCCGACCTGATCGTCCTTCTGGCTTGGATCGGCGGCCTTCTGGTCGTGGCGACCTTGATCGGCCACGTCCTGCAACGCCGCCTGTCGCCCGACGGCCGAAACGAGGGTGTCGAGAACCTGGTGGCCCGCATCCGGGCCTGGTGGGTCATGGCCATCCTGATCGCGCTGGCCTTCCTGGCCGGGCGGACGGGCGTGGTGATCCTGTTCGCGCTGTGCAGTTTCGCGGCGTTGCGCGAATTCGTCACGCTGACCAACGCGCGGCGGGCCGACCATTGGACGCTGGCCATCGCCTTCTTCGTGGTCATCCCGCTGCAATACTGGCTGGTCTGGGCGGGGGAATACGGCATCTATTCCATCTTCATCCCCGTCTATGCCTTCCTTCTGGGTCCCATCGTCTCGGCCCTGCGGTGCGAGACGACGAACTTCCTGGTGCGCGTCGCGGAGATCCAGTGGGCGCTGATGATCGCGGTCTTCTGCGCGAGCCATGTGCCCGCGCTCCTGACGCTGGACATCCCCGGACACGAGGGACGCGGCGTCCTGCTGATCGCCTTCCTCATCGTGGTGGTGCAGATGTCGGACGTGCTGCAATACGTCTGGGGCAAGCTGATAGGCCGCCGCAGGATCGCGCCCCGTCTGTCGCCCAGCAAGACGGTCGAGGGGTTCGCGGGCGGCGTCCTGTCGGCCACGGCGATCGGGGCGATGCTCTACTGGATCACGCCCTTCACGCCGCTTCAGGCGGCGGTCATGGCCTTCGTCATCGCCATCATGGGCTTCTTCGGCGGGCTGGTCATGTCGGCCATCAAGCGCGACCGGGGGGTCAAGGACTGGGGCCACACGATCGAAGGGCACGGCGGGTTCATCGACCGGCTGGATTCGGTGGTCTTCTCGGCGCCGATCTTCTTTCACCTGACCCGCTACTGGTGGACATGAGGGGGATGCTCGGCTCCACCCCGCTGCGCATGGCGGTGGCCTTCGTGCTGATGTGGGGCTGGGCGGTGCTGGCGACCCGCATCCACCCCATGCCCGCGCCGATGATCGCGGTGCCGACGCAAGGGGCGCTGTCGGCGGCGCTGACCGCGGGCCTGAAGCGCGGGGTCGAGGCGCTGTCGCGGCACATCGGCGGGTCGCTTCTTCCCGCGCTGGCGGCGCTGGCGGCGTCGGCCACGCTTCTGGTCGCCGCGCATCTGGTCGCGGGCACGCCCGAGTCGGCGGCCACCGTGGCCATGCCGCTCGCCGTCTCGGGCAGCTATGTCCTCCTCTTCAGCTACCTCAACGACCGGAGACGCGCATGACCGGCACGAAGAACCGCCGCCCCCTGACGAGCCGCGACACCGGCTGGGCGCGCGCCGTCACCCGAAGGCTGGCCGAGACGCGGATCACCCCCGACCAGGTCTCGGCTTTCAGCGTCGTGGCGGCGGTGCTGGCCGGATTGTCGCTGGCCGCGGTGGCCTGGGCGGACGGGGGATGGGCCATCGCCGCGCTGCTCATCGGGGGGGCGATGGTGCAGCTCCGGCTGCTCTGCAACCTGTTCGACGGGATGCTGGCGGTCGAGGCGGGGCGCGGCGGACCGGCGGGCGCCTTCTGGAACGAGGTGCCGGACCGTCCCGCCGACATCGCCATCCTGGTCGGCATGGGTATGGGCGCGGGCGAGCCCTGGCTGGGATGGGCCGCGGCGGTGCTGGCCGTCTTCGTGGCCTACCTGCGCGCCTTCGGCGTGTCGCTCGGGCAGGCGGCGGACTATCGCGGCCCGATGGCCAAGCAGCACCGCATGGCGGCCGTGACGGTTGCGGCGGTGGGCGCGGCGGTCCTGTCGCCCTGGGTCGCGCCGGGCGCCGTGCTGGCCGTCGCGCTCTGGGTCATCGTCGCAGGCTCCACGGTGACGGCGCTGCGCCGGGGCAGGACGGTCCATGACCGCCTGCTCTGACCGCGCTGCCCCCTTGCCGGGGCGGACCCGTTCACAATATTGACGGACATGTCCGTCTCCTATCATCCCTCAGCCGGTGCGCGTCGCATGGCGCTCGCTCTGGCGCCCGCGGTGATCCTCTGCGGTTGGTTCGTGGCGGGCGGTGTCTCGGGCGCGGTGATGGCCGGGATGCTATGGGGCGGGGTCATGGCAGCGGTTCGGACGTTCCTGCCAGCGTACCACCCCCATCGGCGGTTCGGCGCGGCCAACGGCGTCACGACGCTGCGGGCGGCGGGCGTGGCCGTACTGGCGGCTGCCACGCTGCACGGGCCGGGCGGTCCGTTCGACGGCTGGCCGCTGGTGGCGGCGGTCGCGGCGCTTCTGGCGCTCGACGGGGTGGACGGGACGCTGGCGCGGCGCACGGGCCTCGCCTCGCGGTTCGGCGCGCGTTTCGACATGGAGGTTGATGCGGCATTCGCGCTGGTGCTGACGCTGCTTCTGTGGCGGACGCAGGGGATGGGGGCGTGGGTCCTGCTCCTCGGCCTGCCGCGCTATGCCTTCGTCCTGGCAGGGCGGATCGTCCCTTCGCTGACGCGCGATCTGCCGCCGTCCTGGGCGCGCAAGGCCGTCTGCGTGCAGCAGATCGCGACGCTCTGCCTGTTGTTCGTGCCCGGCTTGCCGCAGGAATGGGCGTTCTGGCTGGGGGGCGCGGCTGTAGCGACGCTGGCCTGGTCCTTCGGGCGCGACATCCTGTGGCTCAGGCGGGCCGCGACCACAGGAACATCGCGCCCGGCAGCGCCCCCGCAAGGCACACCAGTCCATAGAGCGCCGCCGCCGCGACCCCGTCCGCAGCCATGAGCCCGGCGAGCGGCCAGAGCGCCGCCGCCGCCCCCTCCCTCAGGCCCCAGCCGCCGACCGAGAGCGGCAGGGTCATCGCCAGGAGCGTCAGCGGCACGACCGTCAGTGCCGCTCCCAGGGGCAGCTCATGCCCCAGGGCACGGGCGCAGAGGATGAAAACTGCGACGTAACTGGCCGCGATGGCAGGCGACAGGACGACCTGCGCCCGCCACGCGCCGTCGGCCACCCAGGCCCGATGCAGCAGGCCCCGCACCCCGCCCCCGGCGCGGCGCGCGCCAAGGACGGCACCGCCCGCGCCGCCTGCCGCCGCGACCGCCCCGGCGACAGCGACCCACACCGGCGCGCCCAGCATGAGCGGCGACAGGGCGAGGCCCAGCGACGCGAGCAGCCACATGGCGATCTGGCCCGCCAGACGCTCCACCACGACCGGGGCGGCGGCGGCGCGCCAGCCGTCGGCGTCCCGACCCCGTGCGATGCGCGCGGCATCGCCGGCGACCCCACCCGGCAGCGTCATGTTGAGAAGCCCCGCGACGTAGTACTCGCGCACCGCCCGCCCCATCCTCAGCGGACGGCCGAGGGCCTCTGCCGTCAGCCGCCAACGCCAGGCCGAAGCGATGGTCTGCGCCTGTACCCCAAGGATCGCCAGTGCGACCCATCCCGGTTGCGCCGCGACGAGACGGCGGAGTATCGTCGCGCCGTCCAGCCAGACCCAGAGCAAGGCCAGAACCGCGACAGACAGGGTCAGGCGCAGCGCGGCCCCGATCCGCCCGGACAGGAAGGAACCCCTATATGACGCCATCGCCCCGCACCCCGCCGCGCCTCTGGGCGGGTGCCGTGCTCGCCGTGGTCCTGTTGCAAGCGGTGCTGCGGTTTCCGGGCCGGCCAAGGGACATGGGGATCGGGACCTTCCTTCTGCTGCCCATCGAACTTCCGATCATCCTTCTTGCGCTCCTGATCCTGCGCGCCTGGTGGCTGCGGGCGGCGGTCGTCACGGGAGCCACGGGGGTTCTGATCCTGCGGATCGCGGACATCGGCACCTTCCAGGCCTTCAGCCGCCCGTTCAACCCCGCGCTGGACCTGCATCTGCTGGTATCGGGTTGGGACCTGTTGTCCAGCAGCATCGGCCGGGCGCAGGCGCTCGCGCTGATCGCGGCGGCCGTGTTGGCGGTCGGGGCGGTCGCGGCGGCTCTGTGGTGGGCGCTCTCGGCGCTGGTGCGGCTGCGCGGCGTGGCGAGGCGGGCTGCGGTGGCGGTGTCGGCGCTGCTGCTGGTTGCGGGGTTGGCCGGCCTTGCGGTGCCCCGCGCGCCCGTCACGGCCGACCTGATACCCGAGACGGCCCGGCGCCTGGGCCGCATGACCGACGCCGTTCGCGACCTGCGCGCCTTCGCGGCTGAGTTGCCGCAGGACGACGTGGGCCAGCCGGGGTTCGCGGCGCTGCGCGGGCGCGACGTCATCGTGGTTTTCGTGGAATCCTACGGCCGGTCCTTTGTCGAGGATGCGCCCTTTGCTCCTGCCGCGCAGGACCGGCTGCGTGCCGTCGAGGCGCGGCTGGCGGAGGCGGGCTGGCACGCGCGGAGTGGCTGGCTCACGGCGGCCTCGCGCGGGGGGCAGAGCTGGCTGAACCACGGCACCTTCCTGTCGGGGCTCTGGGTGGACGGGCAGGCGCGCTACGACCGGCTGATGACGTCGGAGCGTCGATCGCTCAACCGGCTGTTCGGCCAAGCGGGCTGGCGGACGGGGGCGGTGATGCCCGCGATCACGCTCGACTGGCCCGAGGCCGCCTGGTTCGGATACGACGTGACGCTGGACGCGGCCGGGCTGGGCTATCGCGGGCAGCCCTTCGAATGGGTCACGATGCCGGACCAGTATACATTGACGGCGCTCGACGACCGGCTGCGCGGCACGGAGCGGGTAATGGTGGAGGCCGCGCTCATCACCTCGCACGCGCCCTGGACCCCCCTGCCCCGCATCCTGCCGTGGGAGGAGATCGGCGACGGATCGGTCTTCGACGGCAGCCACCGCGACGGCGACACACCGCGCGAGGTCTGGGCCGACCCGGACCGCATCCGCACGCAATATGCGCTCGCGCTCGACTACAGCCTGGAGGTCATCGGCCAGTGGGTTGCGCGACAGCCGGAGGACGCGCTGATCGTGGTGCTGGGCGACCACCAGCCGGCGCAGCTTCTGACCGGGCCCGACGCGACGGCCGACGTTCCGATCCATGTCATGTCGCGCGACGCGGCACTGCTCGACCGCTTGCCGGACAACATCTTCGGCCCAGGCATGATCCCCTCGCCAGACCGCCCGGCGCAGCGGATGGACGCGATGCGCGCCGTCTTCGCCACAGAGTTCGAGGATGCCGGATGAGGTGGCCCCTTGGCAGGGAATATCCTGCGCCTATCATTGCCTGAACCCCGGAGGTTGCCCATGATCCGACCGATCCTCGCCGCGCTGGTCGCGCTGACGCCCGCCCTGCCCGCCGTGGCGCAGGACCTCATCACCCGCAACCGCGTCGGCCCGGAGGATGCGGAGAAGTCGCTGAGCTTCCGCCTGACGGCGTTCGACCTCTACAGTTCCGACCCGGCGACGCGCGAGGGGTTCGAGGCGCTGTTCACCGATTTCATCGAGGCGCATCCCGGCTGGCGGATCGACACGCAGCTGTCGACCGGCAACATCGGGCAGGAACAGGCGCGCCTGCTTCAGCAGACGCAGGCCGGGCGTGGGCCCGATTGCGCCATGATCGATAGCAGCCAGATCGCGCTGTTCCGCGACACCGGCGTGTTGCAGCCGATGAACGCGGTCTTCGACGCGGCGGCCGTGGACGACCTGTTTCCCTATGTTCGCGACGCGGTGATCGACGCCGAGGGCAACGTGCTGGCCTGGTGGTGGTTCACGGACCTGCGCGTCCTCTACCGCGACACGCGGTTGGTGCCCGAAGCGCCGCAAACCTGGGAGGAGGCGCAAGCCGCCGGGCTGGCGGCGGCCGGGCAGGGCAGCGAGGGCTTCCTGTTCAACGGCGGCCGTTGGGAAGGCACGGCCTTCGACTGGCTGGCGAATTTCTGGGCGCAGGGCGGGCGGCTGGTCGATGACGCCGGCGCGCCGGTCTTCGCCGAAGGAGACAACCGAGCGCGGATGCTGATCGCGCTGGAGTATGTGAAGGGACTGGTGGACAGCGGTGCGGCGCCGTCGCGGGTAACGGCGATCACCGACTACGACGCCTTCAACGCCGCCGCGGCCGCCGGATCGGCCGCGATGTTCGTGGGCGGAAACTGGCAATACGGACAGTTGCGCCAGACCCTGCCGCCCGAAGATTTCGCCGCCTGGGAGGTGTCGGAACTGCCCGGCCCGACGGCGGATCAGCGCGCGACCGGCGCGGGCGGCTGGTCCATCGGCGCGCTGAGCGACGACCCCGAGAAGATAGAGATGTGCGCCCTGATCGCGCGCGACATCTATGCGGGCGCGGGCAATGCGTTGCAGGGGCTTCTGCCCACCTCGGCGGGCATCTACGACGACTACGACGTCTATGCCGGGCCCGAATACGACCTGTTCGCCGCGGCATTGGAGAACGGCCGGGCACGTCCGGGGGCGGCGATCTATCCCGAGATCAGCAACCAGATCCAGATCATGCTGGGCGACGTCCTGTCGGGCAGCGCGACCCCGGAGGAGGCGCTGGACGCCGCCGCCACCGCCGTGCAGGCGGCCTACGACCGCCGTTGAGGCGGGCCAGCCCCACGCCGGGCGACGCCCCGGCCCTGCCCTGGCTGATGCCCGCGCTGGCGATGCTGGCACTGTTCTACGCGGTTCCCGTCCTTGACGTGCTGCGGCTGGCGTTCAGCGACGCGACGCTGATCCGGCCCGCGACCGAAGTCTCCACGCGCGCGGTCGCGGCCGTCCTGTCGAACCCGGCCCTGCCGCAGGTGCTTGGCACGACTGCCCTGTTTACGCTGGCCAGCGTCATCGCGTTGCAGGGGGTGGGGCTTGCCATCGCGCTCCTGATCGTGCGGGGGGAGCGCCGGGGACTGCGCGGGATGACGGCGCTCCGGACGCTGGTGCTGGCGGCGTGGGTCGTGCCGGGCATCGCCAACGGTCTGATCTGGCAGATCCTGTTCTCGGAGGCGCCCTACGGCGGGCTCAACAGTCTGCTCGGAAGTGTGGGGCTGGGGCCGGTGGCCTGGCTCTCGGACCCGCAGATGGCGCTGGTCTCGGCGGTGATCGCGAACACCTGGCAGGGGGCGGCGTTTTCCATGATCGTCTTCTATGCCGCGCTGCGGGCCATCGACCCCGTGATCTACGAGGCGGCCGAGGTGGACGGTGCGCGCGCCTTCACCGTGCTGACGCGCATCACCTTGCCCCTGTTGCGCGGTGCGGTGCTGGTCAATTCGGTGCTGGTGACGGTGCAGACCCTCAACACCTTCGACGCGATCCTGGCCCTGACCGGGGGCGGCCCGGGTCGGGCAACGGAGGTGCTGGCGCTCTTCACCTTCAACACCGTCTTCTACAACCTCGACCTGGCCGGGGGCAGCGCGCTGGCGATCCTGCTGTTCGCGCTCGCCATGGCGCTGGCGCTGGTGCTTTGGGTGACGCTGGGGCGGCGGGACATGCGGGCATGACCGGAAGGGCCGGCGATGCGCTGACTTACATGGGCGCGGCACTGGTCGCCGTCTTCTTCGCCGCGCCCTTCGTCTGGTTGCTGAGCCTGTCGCTGCGCACCCCGGCGGAGGTCTATCTGGGTGCTTCCCGCCTGATCCCCGAGGCGCCGACGTGGGGCAACTTCGCCACCATCCTGCGCGACCCGGCCTTTGCCATCTACTTGTGGAATGGGGTCAAGCTGGCGGCATCGGGCGCTGCGTTGGCCGTCGTGCTGGCGGTGCCTGCGGGATACGCCTGTTCGCGCATCGACTTCCGCGCGAAACCGGCGGTGATGCTGGGTATCCTCGCGGTGCAGATGGTGTCGCCCCTGGTCATCCTCATTCCGCTCTACGCATGGATCGACCGGATCGGCCTTCTGGACACCGACCTCGCCGTGATCGCCGTCTATGGCGCCATTGGCCTGCCCTTGTCAGTCTGGCTTCTGAAGGCAAGCTTCGACGCCATCCCCATCGAGATCGAGGAGGTGGCCGCCATCGACGGCGCGTCGCGCGCGCAGATCCTCACGCGGATCACCCTGCCGCTGGCAGCCCCCGGCCTCGCCTCGGCCTTCATTTTGACGATGATCATGAACTGGTCGCAGTTCCTCGTGCCCTTCATCCTGCTGGAGAGCGATGCGAACTGGCCGATTTCGGTAGCGATCTTCAACTTCGCCGGTTCCACCAGCGCGTCGACGACGCAGATCCTGGCTGCCGCCTGCATCGTCGCGGTGATCCCGGCGGTGGCGGTCTTCGTCGCGTTGCAACGAATAATCGTCTCGGCCCTGATCGACGGGGCGGTGAAGGGCTAGTCCTGCCGGATTGCTTCGGTCGAGATGGTGATCGCCACCTCGTCGCCCACCAGCCCGTTGGCCACCCCGTAGTCCATCCCCCAGTCCGAACGCATCAGGCTGCCGGAGGCCGAGAGGCCCAGCGTGAACTTCTGGTGCCCGAAGGGATAGACCTCGGCCTTGTTGAGCGTGACGTCGAGCGTCAAGGGGTGCGTCAGGCCGAGCAGGGTCAGATCGCCCGTCACGGTGCCGGTCGTCTCGCCGGTGGGCGTGCCGCCGTCGGCGGTGAAGGTCATGGCGGGGTGATCGGCGACGGCGAGGAAATCGCCCTTTTGGACGTGCTCATCGCGGGCGTCGTCGAAGGTGTCGACGCTGGCGGTCTCGACCGTGATCTCGACGTCGCTCAATTCGCGTGTCTCGTCATCCCAGGTGAAGCCGCCCGAGACCTCGCCGAAGATGCCCAGAACCTGTGAATAGCCGACGTGGTCCACCATGAAGGAGACGACGGTATGCGCAGGGTCGAGCTCATAGCGCGCGGGCTCAGCCAAGGCCGCACCGGCACCGGGCATCAAGACAAGGGCGAGGATCAGGGATCTGGTCATTCCGGCACTCCTTTGATCGAGGAGTGTAGCGCGATGGCCCCGATCCGTCGATGCCGTGCACCGGCGGTGGGGCGTTTCACGTCGTCGTCACGCCGCGAACGGCGGGGCGGGTTTTGCAGGCGCGGCGATCAGGCTGCGATGGGATAGTCGTTGGTGTCGTCGTCGGTGGCCGGCTCGGGCTCCGCCGAGTAGTATTCCCAGGCTTGGTTCAGCGCGTCGAGAGCCTTTTGCGCCGCACTATCCGTGGCTTGATTGACTTCGCTCATTGTGGTCGTTCCCATGTCCGTCTTGTTACGTGCACGTAACATAGGCGTTGCCGCAGCGCAGCACACCGGCGGATGACGCATGGCTGCCACCCGCCGGGCGCATGGTCCGTCAAAGCTGACGTTCGACCATCATCTTCTTGATGTTGGCGATGGCCTTGGCCGGGTTCAGCCCCTTGGGGCAGGTCTTGGTACAGTTCATGATGGTGTGGCAGCGGTATAGCTTGAAAGGGTCTTCAAGATCGTCCAGCCGCTCGCCCGTCGCCTCGTCGCGGGAGTCGATGATCCATCGGTAGGCATGCAGCAACGCGGCCGGACCAAGGTAGCGGTCGCCGTTCCACCAGTAGGACGGGCAGGCCGTCGAGCAGGACGCACACATGATGCATTCGTAAAGTCCGTCGAGCTTTTCGCGGTCTTCGATCGACTGGCGCCATTCCTTCGCCGGCGTGTTCGACTTCGTCTCAAGCCAGGGCATGACGCTGGCGTGCTGGGCGTAGAAGTGCGTGAGGTCGGGGATCAGGTCCTTGATGACCGGCATGTGCGGCAACGGATAGATCTTCACGTCGCCCTTCACGTCGTCGATGCCCCAGGTGCAGGCCAGCGTGTTCACGCCGTCGATGTTCATCGCGCACGACCCGCAGATTCCCTCGCGGCAGGAGCGGCGGAAGGTCAGCGTCGGGTCTATCTCGTTCTTGATCTTGATCAGGGCGTCCAGGATCATCGGGCCGCAGGTGTCCAGATCGACCCAGTAGGTGTCGAGACGCGGGTTCTGCCCGTCCTCCGGGTTCCAGCGATAGATCTGGAACTTGCGAAGGTTGTTGGCGCCCTCGGGCTTGGGCCAGGTCTTGCCCACGGTGATGCGGGAGTTCTTGGGAAGGGTCAGTTGGACCATGATGTCCTCCTCGGGGATGTCGTTGGCCAGGCGTGCTGGCCTGCGCGAAATGAGGTGGCTTGGCGGTCAGGCGGCGGCATGACGCAGTTCCTCAAGCCAGGCGGTGGGGTGATCCTCGTAGCCCAGCGTGACAAGCGCCTCGCCGTGACGCTCGGCATAGGCGCGGGCGACGGAAAGCGGCAGGTCGGCGCGCCATTGCGCGGCACCGCCGTGGGTCACATGGGCGCGCACGCGGGGGCTGCGGTCGTCGTCGCGGGCGAGACCGCCGAACAGGGCGGTGTCCCAGAAGGCCCGCAGGCCCACGGCGACCTCCGGCTCGGTCAGGCCCAGGTTCCGCAGGTATTCGCGGAACAGGCGTCCGTCGCGGTCGCGGATGAGATCCCCGTAGCGTGCCTCGACGGTCGTGCGGCGGGCATAGTCCCAGGCGGTCATCTCGGCCAGGGTGCGCGCGTGCCGCTCGCCCATCTCGAACATCAGGCGGGCCGTGTCGTCGGGCAGGGTGTTGAGATGCTGCTGATAGCTTCGGCCGTCCAAGTCGTCGCGGGCCTCGTGCAGCACTTCCTCGCCGCCCTCGGGCGCGCGACGATGATAATGCATGCCCGAAAGCAGCACGTCGCGGGGGTCGCGGATGACGTGCAGAATGCGCGCGTCCGGCCGGTCGAGGATGGCCTCGGGGAATTGCGACGACCATTGGAACAAAAAGACGCGCCGGTCGTCGGGAATCAGCCGCTCGCCGCTGGCCGGATAGACGGTATGCGCCTCGATTCCGGCACTCTCGGCCAGCCTGCGAAACACCGCCCGCATCCAGAGCGTGCCGGTCTTGTGATGCGTGCCGACGCCCATGACGCGCGGCGCGACGAGAGGGGCCTCGGACACCATCAGCGGCGCGCCCGCTCTGCGGTGCAGGTGAGCAGGCCCTGGATCTCGACGGCGGACATCGGCGCCTCCGGGTCGGCTGCCACGTCGGCGCGTCCGATCGCGGACAGACACGAGGCGAGGCCCGGCGTCACCCCGTCGCCTGCCGTGAACGCCGGACGGGGGCCATCGGCCACGCAACCCGCAAGGAACAGCGCCCCGGTGAGCCACAGACCCTTCATCGCGGCACCGCCCGGCAGGCGTCGAGCCGCGCCAGATCCTCCGGCCCGCGCGTGACGATGGTGCCGCCCCGAACCGTGACCCCCTGATCGCGCGCGCAGTCGAGATAGCTCGCCCGCCGCGCCTCCGGCCCGGTGGGCATGCAGGCGGCAAGGGCCGAGAGGCCACAGACTGCGCCAAGGCGACCAAGCACGGTCAGGAGGGCGCGATCAGTAGACACGGGCCTTCGGCGCGATCTTCTTGAGGTCGATGCCGCCATCGTTGTGGCTGGTAAGGGGGTTCACGTGGACGCCCCGATAGCCGAGGTCCGGGGCCATCCGGTCGCCCTTGAACCAGGTCAGCGAATGCTTGCGCCAGTTCTCGTCGTCGCGGTCGGGGAAATCCTCATGCGCGTGGGCGCCGCGGCTTTCCTTGCGCGCTTCGGCGGCGACCACGGTGGCCACGGCGTTGGGCATGAGGTTGGCCAATTCCAATGTCTCCATCAGGTCGGAGTTCCAGATCAGCGTGTTGTCGGTGACGGACACGTCCGACAGCTTGCCGGCGATCCCCTCCATCTTCTCCTTGCCCTGTGCCAGCGTCTCGGAGGTACGGAAGACGGCCGCGTCGTCCTGCATGGTCTTCTGCATCTCAAGCCGCAGTTCGGCCGTGGCGACCTGTCCGCGTGCATGGCGCAGCCCGTCGAACCGGGCAAGCGCCATCTCGACCGAGCGCATGTTGGGCGCGGGCACGGCGGTTTCGGGATCGACGATCTGGCCCGCGCGGATCGCGGCCGCGCGGCCGAAGACCACAAGGTCGATGAGCGAGTTCGACCCCAGGCGGTTCGCCCCGTGCACGCTGGCGCAGCCTGCCTCGCCCACGGCCATCAGGCCGGGCGACACCCGGTCGCCATCGTCCTTGGTAGGGGCAAGCACCTCGCCCCAGTAGTTCGTGGGGATGCCGCCCATGTTGTAGTGCACCGTGGGCAGCACGGGGATCGGCTCCTTCGTGACGTCGACGCCGGCGAAGATGCGCGCCGATTCGGAGATGCCCGGAAGGCGCAGGTGCAGCGTCTCGGGCGGAAGATGCGACAGGTTCAGGTGGATATGGTCGCTGTTCTTGCCGACGCCGCGGCCCTCGCGGATCTCCATTGTCATGCAGCGGCTGACCACGTCGCGCGACGCCAGGTCCTTGTAGGTGGGAGCGTAGCGTTCCATGAAACGCTCGCCCTCGGAATTGGTGAGGTATCCGCCCTCGCCGCGCGCGCCTTCGGTGATGAGGCAGCCGGCGCCGTAGATGCCGGTGGGGTGGAACTGCACGAACTCCATGTCCTGAAGCGGCAGGCCGGCGCGCGCCACCATGCCGCCACCGTCGCCGGTGCAGGTGTGGGCGGACGTGGCACTGAAGTAGGCGCGACCGTAGCCACCCGTCGCCAGCACCGTCATCTTGGAGGAGAACAGGTGAAGCG
The DNA here is from genome assembly GCF_001403735.1 of Jannaschia rubra. GTDB lineage: Bacteria > Pseudomonadota > Alphaproteobacteria > Rhodobacterales > Rhodobacteraceae > Jannaschia > Jannaschia rubra. The sequence continues at coordinate 89,559 of NZ_CXPG01000009.1, read as the reverse complement.
TGCCGTCGTCGAGCTTCCAGCACAGGACGCCCTGGCAGGTGCCATCCTCGGACATGATGAGGTCGATGGCGAAGTATTCGATGAAGAACTCGGCCTTCTGCTTGAGCGACTGGCCGTAGAGCGTGTGCAGGATCGCGTGGCCGGTCCGGTCGGCGGCGGCGCAGGTGCGCTGCACCGGGGGGCCTTCGCCGTATTCGGTGGTATGGCCGCCAAAGGGCCGCTGGTAGATCTTGCCCTCCTCCGTCCGGCTGAACGGCACGCCGTAATGCTCGAGCTCATAGACGGCCTTAGGCGCCTCGCGGGCGAGGTACTCCATGGCGTCCGTATCGCCCAGCCAGTCCGACCCCTTGACGGTGTCGTACATGTGCCATTGCCAGCTGTCGGGGCCCATGTTGCCCAGCGACGCGGCGATGCCACCCTGGGCCGCCACGGTATGCGACCGGGTCGGGAACACCTTGGTCACGCAGGCCGTCCGCAGCCCCTGTTCCGCCATCCCGAGCGTCGCGCGAAGACCGGCGCCACCGGCCCCCACGACGACGACGTCGTATTCGTGGGTCTCGTATTCATAGGCTGCCATCGTCGAATTCTCCGGAACTTACAGGGCCAGCCGGGCCAGCGCATAGACGCAGGCCAGCGCGGCGGCATAGCTGAGACAGGTGGTCGCGATGATCGCGGCCTTGCGGGCGGTGCCCGAGACGTAGTCCTCGATCAGGACCTGCACGCCCTTGGCGAAATGGATCCAGCCCACCACCAGCGTCAGCAGCGCGACGAGCGCGGGCAAGGGACGGGAATAGTAGATGACGACTTCGGGCCAAGGAGCGCCGAGCACCGCGCCGAAGGTGAAGACGAACAGCGGCACGAGGATCACCAGCGCCGCGGACAGCACCGTCTGGTGCCAGTGGTGCATCGTGCCGGACCCGGCGGGCCCCAGTCCCTCGACGCGCTTGCGATCGGTCAGAAAAGCCATGGATGCGCCCCTTACAGGATGATGACGGTCAGGAGGGTGAGCACGACCGAACCGCCGACCACGCCCCACCCGAGCTTTTCGGCCGTCCCGATCTCGAGGCCGTAGCCCTGATCCCAGATCAGGTGCCGGATGCCGGCGAGCGTGTGATACCACAAGGCCCAGATCGACCCCAGGAAGATCAGCTTCCCGAACCACGACCGCAGAAACCCATCCGCGACCGCGAAAGCGTCGGGCCCGGAGGCCGCGGCCACGAACCACCATGTGATCATCAGACCCGCGATGACCAGCGCATTGCCGGTGAGCCGTGTGAGGATCGAGGTGATCGAGGTGAGCTGCGGGCGATAGACCTGCAGATGCGGGCTGAGCGGGCGATTGCCCCGGTTCACATCGGCCATGGATGGCGTCCTTCCGGCTCTGACTGTTCGAAAGGGTTCTAGCGGGTTTCGCGCCGGTGTCACGGGGGCGGACGGTCGCAGCGTGGCAAATCGCACCGTTTGGCAAGGTTCGTGATCACGCGGACCGGACTGTGATCACGAACCGCGGCGAACCGGGCGGCGGCCCCGGTCATGGAACCGTGACGCAACGTCGGTGTTGCCCTCCTGGACGGCGCATCCCGCGCCCCCGCACCGAAAACCGCGGAGAGCACGATGAAAAAGACCACGCACACCACCCCCGCACCCGGTCGGCCGGGAGACCTTGTCCACGACGACATCGAGCGGATGTACGATGGCCGGGGGCGCGCCGTCTGGGGCGCGATCTTCGCCGGCACGGTCGTCGCGCTGGGCGTCTTCGTCCTGCTCAGCCTCGTGGGGATCGGTCTCGGCCTTTCGCTGTTCGAGCCCGACGAGGCCAGCCCGATGAACGGCAGCCTGACCACCACCGCCATCTGGCAGTTCATCAGCCAGCTCGTGGCCCTCGGAGCGGGCGGCTATGTCGCAGGGCGCCTGGCCGGCGTGATGCACTCCGTGGGTGCCATGCTGCATGGCGCGACGGTCTGGGGGCTGACGACGCTGGCCGCTGTCTGGCTCGCCACCTCGGCCGCCATGGGCATCGCCAATGTCGCCGGCTCGGCCATCTCCAGCATCGCAAGCGGTCTGGGATCGGCGACGCAGGCCGTCGTGCCCGACGACTTCTCGCTGCCGGACGTGTCGATCAGCTCGCTTTCGATGGACGATCTGCCCGACGGCGTGCAGCAGGCCCTGCGGCGCAACGGCATCACGCCCGAGAACTTCCGTGCCGAGGCGCGCGAAGCGTTCCGCAACGTGATCTCGCAGCAGGAACAGGCCCGCATCCGCCAGCAGGCGACCGCCACGGCCGATGACATCCTGGCCAATCCGACGAACATCGGGGCCGAAGTCGACAATTTCATCGACAACGTCTTCGGCCAGGGCGGCGTTCTGGGTGAGGAAGACCGGCAGGAAGCCATTGCGGTCATGGAGAACCGCTTCGGCGTGACCCCGGCCGAGGCCGAACGCTTCATCGACGACGTCCAGGCCCGGGCGGAACAGGTTCAGCAACGGGCCGAAGCCGCGTTGACGGAGGCGCGCGAGACGGCCCTCGCCGCTGCCGAGGAAGCGACCGACGCCGCTGCGACCGCTGCGTGGCTTGCCGCGCTGGCCTCGCTCATCGGGCTGGGCGCTGCCGTGGGCGGTGCTGCCGCCGGCCGCCCCGCACGCGCCTGACGACACGATGGGGCGGCCCCGCGCGGGCCGCTCCTTCCCTTTCACCTGACGAACGGAGACCGCATGTCGAAATCACGCGAAGAGGTCTGGGACGAATGGCGCGACCTCGTGAACATGGCGCCGAAGGAGCTGGAAGACTGGCTGGAGAGCGACGAGAGCAAATCCGTGGGCGTCGACAGCGGCGACGGCGAATCCAAGGGCCACAAGTCCGGCGAGCGCATCGTCGAGATCAAGCGCACCAATAAGGACGACCTGACCGACGACCAGTGGGACCACATGGCCAAGGTCGTGGGCTACATCAAGCGTCACAAGGCGCAGGGCGGCCCGGACGATGACATGGAGCATTCCGACTGGCGCTACAGCCTGATGAACTGGGGTCACGATCCCAAGAAGGACTGACCCGCCTCAGCGCAGGCCCCGCGCGGACAGGGCCTCGACCATTTCGGAGCAGAACTCGATCCGCTCGTCGATGTGGAAATAATAGGCATTGTCCTCGCCGCAGGCCACGTTCGTGACCGGCACGGGCCGCGGCAGGACGATGGCTTCGTTCACCCGTTCGATATCCTGCCCGAGCAGGCGCAGCGCCTTGCCGTGACGTCCCGGACGCAGGCTTTCCGTCAGGGTAGCGCCGGGCTTGGGACGCAGCCGCTCCATCACCGGCGCCCACGCCGCGCGGACCTGCGTCGCATCCTCGACGCAGGCATCGGCGGCGCTCGCGGGCATTCCCAGGGCGCGGGCCAATGGCAGACGCTCGGCCGGGTTGAGGCCGTAGGCCAGACAGATCGCGCGTGCCAGCCGCTGCGCATCGGGCATGTATTGGTCCCAGGGGTCGAAGATCCGCTCCACCGCCTCGGCCCGCGAAAGGGCTGTCATGTCAGTGAGGATGACCTGCATCTCCTCCTCCGGGTGCAGGCGATCGGCCAAGACAATGCCGAAGCTGTCGGCGGCCGTCTCCTCCGTTCCGAAGACGGGCAGCGACAACTGGTCGATCACCGCGTGCCCCAGCTCGTGATACAGCGTGAAGCGTAGATTGCTGCGAATGAAATCGGCCGCCGCTGGACCCGCCGTGCAGAGATACAGGCAAAGGATCGCGAGACGTGTCATCCCCGCATCAGACGTCATGCACCCCCTCCCGGCAAGTCAGCCTGGCATCGCCACCCAATAATCGAAGTCGAGCAGCACATCCGGCAGGTATTTCCCCGCCTCGTCGCGCAGGGCGAAAGGGTGCCCCCGCGTCGCCACCGTCCGCAGGCGCAGGGCGGCGATGCCGGGGGCGAGATCGGCGCGGTCCAGCACCTCGGACCAGGCGCGCAGGGTGTCGCCCGCGAAGCAGGGGTTGGCATGGGCTCCGCCATTGATCGCGAGGATCACCTGCGCATTGGCAAGGCCGTTGAACGACAGGGCGCGCGCCATGCTGATGACATGGCCGCCATAGATCAGCCGGCGGCCGTCGTCGCGGTGGGTGGCGTCGAAATGCACCTTGGCCGTGTTCTGCCACAGGCGGGTGGCGAGCATGTGCTCGGCTTCCTCGATGGTGACGGCATCGACGTGGTCGATCGTCTCGCCCACTGCATAGTCGCCGGCCCGGTGCGGCGATCCGGCCAGGCCGAAATCGTAGTCCGCGAACGTCAGGCCCTCCGGCAGGATCAGGTCTTGGGGGGCGACCGAGGTTGCCAGGTCGGGGACATGGGTCTCGGGCGCGGGGGCATCGGCGTCGCGCTTGCGGACCATGACCCATCGCACGAAAGTCAGCACGGCGTCGCCGTTCTGGTCGAAGCCCGTGGTGCGGACCCAGACGACGCCCGACGTGCCGCTCGACGTCTGCTTGAGTCCGATGACCTCGGACTCCGATCGCAACGTGTCGCCCGCAAAGACGGGGCGCAGGAACCGCCCCTCGGCATAGCCGAGGTTCGCCACAGCGTTGATCGAGATGTCGGGCACCGTCTTGCCGAAGACCGTGTGGAACACCGCCAGCGCATCCATGGGCGAGCCGTCGAGCCCGCAGTCGAGCGCGAAGGCATCCGAGGAATTGAGGGCGAACCGCTGCGGGTAAAGCGCGTGATAAAGCGCACGCTCCCCCTCCGCGAGCGTGCGGGGCACGGCGTGGCGGATGGTCTGCCCGAGGCGGTAGTCCTCGAAGAAGCGGCCGGGGTCGGTCTTTGCAGTCATCTCAGGCTCCGAACGGATTGACGCCGAGCCAGATATGCACGGCCGCGGCAATGACCAGCAGCACCAGCCCAATCACAAGCGCCTTCAGGTCGCCCTTCCACGACCCTGCGGGCCGGTCCCAGGGCTGACTGCGGTTGATGACGGCCATCTCCGCGAGCGCCCAGACGAGCAGCCCGCCGAAGAGGACGACGGAGGCCAGATCGCCGTTCACCAGAAGGTGCCCGACGGCCCAGACCGACACGGCCGTCAGCTGCGGATGACGCAGCCAGGTCGCCGTGATGCCCCGTGCCGCCCCCACCCCGAACAGGTAGAAGGCCAGTACCATGAGCAGGTTGTTGACGTGGACGAGGAACGGCGGCGGATACCAGAGCGCCACGAAGTCGGCACCGCGATAGCCCAGCACCATCAGAACGATCGACGCCACCAACGCCAGCGCCACGACACCCTTGCCCGCATCGCCCATGCGCGCGCGGGCGTCCGGGGCGAGCCGCTTGAAAAAGTGCGCCCCCGACCAGAGCGCGACGCCCGCCGCCAGCAGGATCATGCGCCCAACCTTTCGATGGCGTCCAGGCGAGCCAGCGTGCGGCGGGCGGTGTCGACATGCAGGTTCTCGACGATCCGCCCGTCGAGCACGGCGACCCCCTGCCCCGCCGCCACCGCTTCATCGAAGGCGGCGATGCGGCGGCGGGCAAGGTCGACCTCCTCGGCCGAGGGGGCGAAGACCTCGTTGGCGATGGCGACCTGCGCAGGGTGGATCAGGGTCTTGCCGTCCATCCCGAGGTCGCGCCCCTGTTCACATTCGGTACGCAGCCCGTCCTCATCCAGGTAGGCATTGAACACCCCGTCGATGCAGGGGATGCCCGCGGCCCGCGCGGCCATGAGACAGGTGCCGAGCGCGGTCATCAGGGGCAGGCGGTCCGGCCGGTCGCGACAGTTCAGCTCCTTGGCCAGATCGTTCGTGCCCATGACGAATCCCCCCATCCGGGGTGCGCGGGCGATGGCGGCGGCGTTCAGCACCCCCTCCGGCGTCTCCATCATCGCCCAGATCTGCGTCTCGCCCTCCAGATGTTTCGCGGCTGCGGCGACGTCGTCGGGCGAATTGACCTTGGGCAGCAGGACCGCATCGGGGGCGAGAGCGGCCAGCGCGGCAAAATCGTCGGCACCCCATTCGGTGTCCGCCCCGTTGACCCGCACGATCCGCAGCCGGGCGCCGTAGCCACCTGCCTGCAATGCTTCTGCCAACGTGTTCCGGGCGTTGATCTTTTCGTCGGGAGAGACTGCATCTTCCAGGTCGAAGATGATCGCATCGACCGGTAGGCCCCGCGCCTTTTCCAGCGCGCGCGGGCGCGAGCCGGGGATGTAGAGGACGGAGCGGACAGGGCGGTCGGCGGTGGTCATGGCGAAATCTCCTCGGCACCGTTGCAAACATTCCGCGCAATGGTTGGCAAGCCGTTTCGCCCCCGTCCGCATGAATCTGTCGCACGTGCCCGCTGCCCCGCAGCGTGAGGTTTCCGGGCGATTAACCATTTATTCGCATCTTTGCGGCAATCTTGGCAGCATCGCTTCGGCCCCGGCACCGACCGGACCGCGAGGGAGAGAAAGGGGCCGCACTGCCCGTCTTTCACCCCGCGGCCCGTCACGACCGCGAAAGGACCGCACCATGACGAAGACGCAGATCCTGAACACCACGCTTGCCCTTCTGACCGGGCTTGCCCTTGCGCTGACCGCACTGCCCGGTCGTGCGGACGATGCGGCCTGTGGCGCGCGAAGCACCGTGGTGGCGCGGCTGGCCAGCCATTTCGGCGAGACGCGCCGCGGCATCGGCCTCGGGCAGGCGAACCGCGTGGTGGAGGTTTTCGCCTCCGACGCGACGGGCAGCTGGACGGTCGCCGTGACGCTGCCCGACGGGCGCATGTGCCTGCTGGCCACCGGTCAGGCATGGGAGGACCGGATGGACGACCTGGCCCATCTGGCCGATGCGGAGGCCTGACGGCACGGCGCCACCGCCCCTTGCGCTGGCCATGGGCCATCCGCTACCCCTCCGCCCGATATCGATGGACATATCGGAGACGGAAATGGCCCGACCCAAGATCGCCCTCATCGGCGCCGGACAGATCGGCGGCACGCTCGCCCATCTGGCGGCTATCAAGGAACTGGGGGACGTCGTCCTCTTCGACATCAGCGAGGGCACGCCGCAGGGCAAGGCCCTCGACATCGCCGAAAGCGGCCCGGTCGAGAAGTTCGACGCCGACCTCAAGGGCACGAACGACTATGCCGACATCGCGGGGGCCGATGTGTGCATCGTCACCGCAGGCGTGCCGCGCAAGCCGGGCATGTCGCGCGACGACCTGCTGGGCATCAACCTCAAGGTGATGAAGGCCGTGGGCGAAGGCATCCGCGACAACGCTCCCGACGCCTTCGTCATCTGCATCACCAACCCGCTCGACGCGATGGTCTGGGCCCTTCGGGAGTTCTCGGGCCTGCCGCACGAGAAGGTCGTGGGAATGGCCGGCGTCCTTGATTCGGGGCGCTTCCGGCATTTCCTGGCCGAGGAGTTCGGCGTCTCTATGCGCGACGTCACCGCCTTCGTGCTGGGCGGCCACGGCGACACGATGGTGCCGCTGGTGCGCTATTCCACCGTCGGTGGTATCCCCCTGCCCGACCTCGTCGAGATGGGGTGGACAAGCCAGGACAAGCTCGACGCGATCGTGCAGCGCACCCGCGACGGCGGGGCCGAGATCGTGGGCCTGCTCAAGACCGGATCGGCCTTCTATGCCCCCGCGTCCTCCGCGATCGAGATGGCCGAGGCCTATCTCAAGGACCAGAAGCGGCTGCTGCCCTGCGCAGCCTGGGTCGACGGAGCCCTTGGTCTGAACGGCATGTATGTCGGTGTGCCCACCATCATCGGCGCAGGCGGGATCGAGCGGGTCGTCGAGATCAAGATGACCCGCGACGAACAGGCGATGTTCGACAAGTCGGTGGACGCCGTGAAGGGCCTGGTGGAGGCCTGCAAGGCCATCGACGGCTCGCTGAGCTGACCCGATCCGGCGGTCCGGCGTGTCCGGGCCGCCGCTTTTCGTCCCCGGCACCTACGGGCCGGCGAATGGGAATCACCCCAGCGACGCACTGACGGCACAACACCAGGCCGCTCCTCCGCAACTTTGTGATCACGGCCAACCGGAGCGTGATCACAGCACGGCGAATATCTGCCTCAATCCTTCAAATGGCGGCTTTTGCTGTTCCAAACCCCCGCGCCCCATGCCAAGCCAATGGGTGATCCATAACGAACCCGACGGGGGCGCGACGCATGAACATCCACGAATACCAGGCCAAGGCGCTGCTGCGCGAATACGGCGCCCCGGTCAGCGACGGCGTGCCCGTCACCCGCGCGGCCGACGCCAAGGATGCCGCAGGTCAGCTCGACGGACCGCTCTGGGTGGTCAAGGCGCAGATCCACGCCGGCGGCCGCGGCAAGGGCAAGTTCAAGGAAGCCGATGCCGGCGAGAAGGGCGGCGTGCGCCTTGCGAAGTCGGTCGAGGAAGCGGCGGAGGAAGCGCGCCGGATGATGGGCCGCACCCTGGTGACGCACCAGACCGGTCCGGCGGGCAAGCAGGTCAACCGCATCTATATCGAGGACGGGTCCGACATCGCGCGCGAACTCTACCTCGCGCTGCTGATCGACCGTCAGACCAGCCGCATCGGCTTCGTCTGCTCGACCGAGGGTGGCATGGACATCGAGCAGGTCGCCGCCGACACGCCGGACCGCATCGTCAGCTTCGACGTCGATCCCGCCACCGGTTACCAGCCGTTCCACGGCCGCCGCGTCGCCTTCGCCCTCGGGCTGGAGGGTCCGCAGGTCAAGCAGTGCGTCGCGCTGATGGGCAACCTCTACCGCGCCTTCACCGAGAAGGACATGGAGATGCTCGAGATCAACCCGCTGATCGTCACCGACACGGGCGACCTCAAGGTGCTGGACGCCAAGGTCAGCTTCGACGGCAACGCGATGTACCGCCACAAGGACATCGCTGAGCTGCGCGACGAGACGGAGGAGGATCCGAAGGAACTGGCCGCCTCGAAGTACGACCTGAACTACATCGCCCTCGATGGCGAGATCGGCTGCATGGTGAACGGCGCGGGGCTTGCCATGGCGACCATGGACATCATCAAGCTCTACGGCGCGGAGCCGGCCAACTTCCTCGACGTGGGCGGCGGCGCCACCAAGGAGAAGGTGACGGAGGCGTTCAAGATCATCACCTCCGACCCCAACGTCAAAGGCATCCTCGTCAACATCTTCGGCGGCATCATGCGCTGCGACGTCATCGCCGAGGGCGTGATCGCCGCTGTCAAGGAAGTGGGCCTGAAGGTGCCGCTGGTCGTACGTCTGGAAGGCACGAACGTGGAGAAGGGCAAGGAGATCATCCGCAACTCCGGCCTTGACGTCATCGCCGCCGACGACCTGAAGGACGGCGCCCAGAAGATCGTGAAGGCGGTCAAGGGGTGAGCCTTCGTTACCAGAAGGCGAGAGCCGCGGCTTTGTGATGATCCGCGCGCTGCCCCTCCTCCTCCTGCTCGGCGCCTGCGCGCAGACGACTCAGACGGGTTTCCCCGCGGGAGTCAGCGACATTGCGGCGCAGCGGATGCGTTTCGTGACCGAGGCGGTATGCCTCAACAACGCGACGCGCCGGACGCAGGAGGCGGCGGCCCGCGCGCTCGACTTTCCCATCCGGGAGGAGGACGCGGGCGCGACCGTCTATGCCAACCCCGGCACGCTGACCTTCGTTCGCATCGGTCCCGCGCCCGAGCAAACCTTCACCGACGACGAAGGGCGGCGCCGGGCAGTGAGCGGCAACGGCTGTTCCGTGGGTTCGCCCGCCGTGGGCACGCGGATGGCGAACCGGCTGGCGGGCGAGATCCTGGCGCCCCGGCTGGTGGACGGCAGCGACCTGCTGCGGGCGCCGCTGGCGGCCGGGCGGAACGTGGACGGCGGTGTCGGGTTCTTCTTCGACACACTTGCCGTGACGCTGCCGCTGGCGCGCACCTCCTTCACCGATCCCGAGACGGGGGAAGGCGCGGCCTTCGACCACCCCGTGATCCTCATCGTTCACAACTGACACTACCTCCGGAGACGACATGGCCATTCTCATCGACGAAAACACCAAGGTGATCTGCCAGGGCCTCACCGGCAGCCAGGGCACATTCCACACCGAGCAGGCGATCGCCTACGGCACGAAGATGGTCGGAGGCGTCACCCCCGGAAAGGGCGGGCAGACGCATCTGGACCTGCCGGTCTTCGACAGCTGCCACGAGGCCGTGGCCAAGACCGGCGCGAACGCATCTGTGATCTACGTCCCGCCCCCCTTTGCCGCAGATTCCATCCTGGAAGCCATCGACGCGGAAATCCCGCTCGTCGTCTGCATCACCGAGGGCATCCCGGTGCAGGACATGATGCGCGTCAAGCGCGCGCTCGACGGCAGCAAGACGCGGCTGATCGGGCCGAACTGCCCCGGCGTCATCACGCCCGACGCCTGCAAGATCGGCATCATGCCCGGTCACATCCACAGGCGCGGCTCGGTCGGCGTCGTCTCGCGGTCCGGCACCCTCACCTATGAGGCGGTCAAGCAGACGACCGACATGGGGCTGGGCCAGTCGACGGCCGTGGGCATCGGCGGCGACCCGATCAAGGGAACCGAGCATATCGACGTTCTGGAGATGTTCCTGGCCGACCCCGAGACCACGTCGATCATCATGATCGGAGAGATCGGCGGCACCGCCGAGGAGGAGGCCGCGCAGTTTCTGGCCGATGAACGCAAGGCGGGGCGCTGGAAGCCCACAGCCGGCTTCATCGCCGGCCGCACCGCCCCTCCGGGCCGCCGCATGGGCCACGCGGGCGCCATCGTCGCGGGCGGCAAGGGCGATGCGGAATCGAAGATCGAGGCGATGAAGGCCGCGGGCATCGTCGTCGCCGACAGCCCCGCCACGCTGGGCGAGGCGGTCAAGGACGCGATCGACAAGGGGTGATGCGATGGGACCGAAGGAGGCCATAGCGGCGGTGCCGGCGCGGTCGCTCGACCTCGAGAGCCGGGTCGGGCGATCGGAACCTTTCCGGTTTCCGGCCTTCGCGGGGCTGTTCTTCGCGGCCGGCCTGTTCCTCCTTCACATATGCTTCTGGGCCGACCGGTATACCCTGTCGGCCCTCGTCCTCACGGCGATCTTCTGCTTTCCCGTCACCTCCAACGGCCTGCGCCGCCTGCAGAACGGCAGCCGGAGCGGCAACAGGATGCGCGCCGGCGCCGTCCCCGCCTCGCCTTCCGTGACGGCGCCGAAGGCGGTCTTTCCTCGGTTCTGTGCGGTCGTCGGAACGACCGGCACGCCCCTTGTGTTCTCCTTCGATATCTTCCGGCCGCTTCCGTGGCCCTCCTGCCCTGGCCCCAACCTCACCGAGGTCCCCCAATGACCGACCAGTCCCCCAATGACGTATTCCGCTCCACCAGCTTCATGCAGGGGCACAACGCGGAATACCTGGAACAGATGTACGCCCGTTATGCCGAAGACCCCGGCGCAGTGGACGAGACCTGGAAGCAATTTTTCGCGGCGCTGGCCGACGACCCGGCAGACGCGCGGGCCGAGGCGGCGGGGCCGTCCTGGGCGCGGGCCGACTGGCCGCCGATGCCTGCCGACGACCTGACCGCCGCGCTCACGGGCGAATGGCCCGCCCCGGTCGAGGCACAGGCTGCGGGCGAGAAGATCGCGGCCAAGGCGAAGGAGCTGGGCGCCACCCCCGACGAGGAGGCGATCAAACGTGCCGTCCTCGACAGCATCCGGGCGATCATGCTGATCCGCGCGTTCCGCATCCGGGGGCACCTGGCGGCCGATCTCGACCCGCTCGACATGCGCGACGAGTCCGACCATCCGGAGCTCGAGCCGAAGTCCTACGGGTTCACCGAGGCCGATCTGGACCGGCCCATCTTTATCGACAACGTGCTGGGGTTGGAGGTGGCCACCCTGCGGCAGATCGTGTCGATCCTGCGGCGGACCTATTGCGGCACCTTCGCGCTGCAGTTCATGCACATCTCCGACCCCGAGCAGAGCGCCTGGCTCAAGGAGCGGATCGAGGGGCTGGGCAAGGAAATCGAGTTCACCCGCGAAGGTCGCATGGCCATCCTCAACAAGTTGGTCGAGGCGGAGGGTTTCGAGAAGTTCCTGCACGTCAAGTACATGGGCACCAAGCGGTTCGGACTGGACGGCGGTGAATCCCTCATCCCCGCGATGGAGCAGATCATAAAGCGCGGCGGCCAGCTGGGCTTGCAGGACATCGTCATCGGCATGCCCCACCGGGGTCGCCTGTCGGTCCTGGCGAACGTGATGCACAAGCCCTACAAGGCGATCTTCAACGAGTTCCAGGGCGGCAGTTTCAAGCCCGAGGACGTCGACGGGTCGGGCGACGTGAAGTACCACCTCGGCGCGTCGTCGGATCGGGAGTTCGACGGCAACAAGGTGCACCTGTCGCTGACGGCCAACCCGTCGCATCTGGAAGCGGTAAACCCCGTCGTTCTTGGCAAGACCCGCGCCAAGCAGGATCAGTTGGGCGACAGCGAGCGGCGCAAGGTCGTTTCCGTCCTCTTGCACGGCGACGCGGCCTTCGCGGGCCAGGGCGTCGTGGCGGAGTGCTTCGCACTCTCGGGTGTGCGCGGCCATCGCACGGGCGGGACGATCCATATCGTCGTGAACAACCAGATCGGCTTTACGACGGCACCGCACTTCAGCCGTTCCAGCCCCTACCCCACCGATACGGCACTGGTTGTCGAGGCGCCGATCTTCCACGTCAACGGCGACGACCCGGAGGCGGTGGTCCACGCCGCCAAGGTCGCCACCGAATTCCGCCAGAAGTTCGGCAAGGACGTCGTGCTCGACATCTTCTGCTATCGCCGCTTCGGCCATAACGAGGGGGATGAACCGATGTTCACCAACCCCCTGATGTACAAGAAGATCAAGCAGCGGAAGACGACGCTGACGCTTTATTCCGAGCGGCTGGTCCGCGACGGGCTGATCCCCGAGGGCGAGATCGAGGACATGAAGTCCGCTTTCCAGGACCGGATGGCGATGGAATTCGACGCCGGCCGTGACTACAAGCCCAACAAGGCCGACTGGCTCGACGGGCGCTGGTCGCATCTCGACCGCCGCAAGGAGGACGACTACGTCCGGGGCGAGACCGCCATCGCTCCCGAAACCTATGAGGAGGTCGGCCGCGCCCTGACGAAGACGCCCGACGGCTTCCCGCTCCACAAGACGGTCGGCCGCCTGCTCGACGCGAAGACCGAGATGTTCGAGACCGGTGAAGGCTTCGACTGGGCCACGGCCGAGGCGCTGGCCTTCGGGTCGCTGCTGACCGAAGGTTACCGCGTGCGTCTGTCGGGCCAGGACAGCACGCGCGGCACCTTCAGCCAACGGCATTCCGGCCTCGTGAATCAGGAGACGGAAGAGCGGTACTACCCCCTCAACCACGTCCGGGAGGGGCAGGCCAACTTCGAGGTGATCGACTCCGCGCTGTCCGAGTATGCGGTTCTGGGCTTCGAATACGGCTATTCACTGGCCGAACCCAACGCCCTGACCATGTGGGAGGCGCAGTTCGGCGACTTCGCCAACGGTGCGCAGATCATGTTCGACCAGTTCATTTCATCGGGCGAGTCGAAATGGCTGCGGATGTCCGGCCTCGTCTGCCTTCTGCCGCACGGCTACGAAGGACAGGGTCCGGAACATTCCAGCGCGCGGCTTGAGCGGTTTTTGCAGATGTGCGGCTCCGACAACTGGATCGTCGCCAATTGCACCACGCCCGCCAACTACTTCCACATCCTGCGCCGGCAGTTGCACCGCGACTTTCGCAAGCCGCTCATCCTGATGACGCCCAAGTCGCTTCTGCGCCACAAGCTTGCGGTGTCGAAGAAGGAGGAGTTCACCACCGGCAGCAGCTTCCACCGCGTGCTGTGGGACGACGCGCAATACGGGTATTCGGACACGAAACTGGCGTCCGACGACAGGATCCGCCGCGTCGTGATCTGCTCGGGCAAGGTCTATTACGATCTGCTGGAGGAGCGCGACGCCCGCGGCCTGACCGACGTCTACATCCTGCGGCTGGAGCAGTTCTATCCTTTTCCCGCGCTGTCGATGGTCAACGAATTACAGCGCTTCAAGCAGGCCGAGATCGTCTGGTGCCAGGAGGAGCCCAAGAACCAGGGCGGCTGGACCTTCGTCGAGCCGAACATCGAATGGGTGCTGACGCGCATCGGTGCCGATCACAAACGGCCATCCTACGTCGGACGCGCGGCCTCGGCCTCGCCCGCGACGGGACTGGCCAGCCAACACAAAGCCCAACAGACGGCGCTCGTCAACGAAGCGCTGAGCACGGAGTAAGCCCATGACGATCGAAGTGAAAGTTCCCACCCTGGGCGAATCCGTGACCGAGGCGACGGTCGCGACCTGGTTCAAGAAGCCAGGCGACAGCGTCGCGCAGGACGAGATGCTTTGCGAGCTCGAGACCGACAAGGTGACAGTCGAGGTACCCAGCCCCGCCGCCGGCACCCTCAGCGAGATCGTGGCGCAGGAGGGTGAGACCGTGGGCGTGGACGCCCTGCTCGCCACCATAGGGGAGGGCGAAGGCGCCGGCGCGGCCGAGGCGCCCACCAAGGACGCCCCGAAGGCCGAGCAATCCGCCGACAATGCGCCTGCGCAGACGAAGCCCGACACTTCCGGCGACACCACGGACGTCATGGTCCCCGCCCTGGGCGAATCGGTGTCGGAAGCGACGGTCGCCACGTGGTTCAAGAAGCTGGGCGACACCGTAGCCGCCGACGAGATGCTGTGCGAGCTGGAGACCGACAAGGTGTCGGTCGAGGTGCCTGCCCCCGCAGCCGGAACGCTGACCGAGATCGTCGCCAGGGAAGGCGAGACCGTCGCCGCAGGGGGCAAGCTCGCCGTCATCGCGGGCGGCGAAGGTGCCGCGCCCAGGGCCGAAGCGCCGCAGGAGGCGTCCGCACCGTCCGACAGGTCCGGCGCCGACGTGGAAGATGCGCCGTCGGCGAAGAAGCTGATGGCCGAAAAGGGCCTGACGTCGGATCAGGTGACGGGCACCGGCCGCGATGGCCGCGTCATGAAGGAGGACGTGCTGAAAGCAGCCTCCGCCGCGACGGAGGCCCCTGCCCCGCAGGCCAAACAGGCGCCCCGCGCGCCCGTGGCCGCCGGCGATGAGGGCCGGGAGGAGCGGGTGAAGATGACCCGTCTGCGCCAGACCATCGCCCGCCGCCTGAAGGACGCGCAGAACACCGCCGCCATGCTGACCACCTACAACGAGGTGGACATGAAGGCGATCATGGACCTGCGGGATGAATACAAGGAGCTGTTCCAGAAGAAGCACGGGGTGAAGCTAGGCTTCATGTCCTTCTTCACGAAGGCCTGCGTCCACGCCCTGCGCGAGGTCCCCGAGGTCAACGCCGAGATCGACGGGACCGACGTCGTCTACAAGAACTTCGTCCACATGGGCATCGCCACGGGCACGCCGCAGGGCCTGGTCGTGCCGGTGATCCACGACGCCGACGCCATGTCATTCGCCGAAATCGAGAAGGCCATTGCCGACAAGGGCCGCGCCGCGCGCGACGGCAAGCTGTCGATGGCGGACATGCAGGGCGGCACCTTCACCATTTCGAACGGGGGTGTCTATGGCTCCCTCATGTCCTCGCCCATCCTGAACCCCCCGCAGTCGGGCATCCTGGGGATGCACAAGATCCAGGACCGGCCAGTGGTGATCGGCGGCAAGATCAAGGTCCGCCCGATGATGTACCTCGCGCTCAGCTACGATCACAGGATCGTTGACGGCAAAGGCGCGGTGACGTTTCTTGTTCGTGTGAAGGAAGCGCTGGAGGACCCGCGGCGGTTGCTGATGGACCTGTAGAACCAGCCATCATCCGGGAAAGCCACTTGATGACACCAGCGGAGATGCAGCAACTGGCCCTTATCGTGAACCCCGATGGCCCGTGGTCGTTGGGATTCTGGATCAAGATCGGAGGGTTCGTAATCGCCGGGGCCGGCCTGCTTTTTGCCGGATGGCAGATCCGTCAACTATCACAGCAACTGGCTCAGTCCAACGAAGTATTCAAGGCTGACCATGACAGGACACGCCGGGAAAACCTCGTCAACACCCTCCGCCACTACACGGCCGGCACCAAGCCCGAACACAACAAGATGGTGCAGTTGCTGGACCGGATGTCGGAGGACCAGCTCATCAACCTGTGGGAGGCCAAGCCGATCACCCTTGGAGGCGAGTTAAAGGAATTCGCTTGCTCCGCCCTCCGGCGGGA
The DNA here is from genome assembly GCF_001403735.1 of Jannaschia rubra. Lineage (GTDB taxonomy): Bacteria > Pseudomonadota > Alphaproteobacteria > Rhodobacterales > Rhodobacteraceae > Jannaschia > Jannaschia rubra. The sequence continues at coordinate 73,393 of NZ_CXPG01000009.1, read as the reverse complement.
GTTTCCGGATGCCTACGAACGACACTGCAAGGATCGGGAGCCGGTCCAGTTCACCCATGGCGAGTCGATGCAATTGCGATACATCATGCTCGATGTCCTAAATCATTACGAGGTTTGCCTGGCTCCGTGGCACCTCGGAATTGCCGACGAAGAGGCGATGGAGTCGCAGTTCAAGGCCCTCGTCGACCGCAAGGACGGCAAACACAAGCTCGACGCGGCGCGCAACATCATCGGGCCGGACAGGTTTCCGGCATCCAAAGCGTTCAAGGACAAGCTGTTTCCTCCTGAGGGAAAGATACAGCCCGCCAAACCTCAACTCGGCCAAGGTCAGTAGATCGGGGCAAGAAATCCAGTCGGTAGCGGCACGGCCGGCGTCACATCTCTTCGAGAAAATGCGGGAGCCCCCCATGAACCTCCTCCTCCACCAGACCCCCGCCTCCTACGACGACTGGAAGCGCGACTTCGACGCCCACACCGAGACCCGCATGAATGCGGGCCTCACGCTGCTTCAACTCTGGCGCGACCTTGACGGCTCTGGCGTCACCGCCCTGTTTCAGGTCAATGACCGCAAGAAGGCGCAGGACTGGCTCGACCGCGAGACGCAGACGGGCGGCCCGCTCGACGCGCGGTTCATGCGCACCGCCTGATCTGCCGCTTCCCCGGCCCCGAAAGGACCCGCGTTCATGACCTCCGAACTGACCGTCCTGGCTTTGGCCGCCCTCCTGCAGGCGGTGCAATTCCTGCTCATGGCGATCCCGGCCAACATGGAATTGCGACCCGGATACCTCATGTCTGCGCGCGACCGCCCGCCGTCGCGCAACCTGTCGGAACGGACCGCCCGCCTCCAACGCGCCTTCGCCAATCATTTCGAGGGGCTGATCCTCTTCACCATCGCGGTCGTCGTCGTCACCCTGTCGGGGCAGGCGACGGACTTCACCGCGGCCTGCGCATGGGTCTATCTGGCGGCGCGGGTCGTTTATGTGCCGGCCTATGCCTTCGGGTGGAACCCCGGCCGGACGCTGATCTGGGCGGTGGGGTTCACGGCGACCGTCCTTATGGTTATCTCCTCGCTCGTCTGATCGCGGGGCCGAAGCTCCGCGCACGGCATGTCGCGACCCATTCCCCCGGAGGCATCATGGCCCAATACGACGTCATCATCATCGGCAGCGGCCCCGGCGGCTATGTCTGCGCCATCCGCTGCGCGCAGCTGGGCCTCAGGACCGCCGTGGTCGAGGGGCGCGAGACGCTGGGCGGCACCTGCCTGAACGTCGGCTGCATTCCGTCGAAGGCCCTGCTCCATGCCACCCATTCGCTCCACGAGGCCGAGCACAACTTCGCCAAAATGGGGCTCAAGGGCAAATCGCCCTCCGTCGACTGGAAGCAGATGCTGGCCTACAAGGACGACGTGATCGGCCAGAACACCAAGGGCATCGAGTTCCTGTTCAAGAAGAACAAGATCGACTGGATCAAGGGCTGGGCGTCGATCCCCGAGGTGGGAAAGGTCCGCGTGGGCGACGACACGCACGAAGCGCGGCACATCGTCATCGCCAGCGGCTCCGTCTCGGCCGCGGTACCGGGCGCGGAGGTGGAGATCGACGAGAAGGTCGTCGTCACCTCGACCGGCGCGCTGGAGCTGGGGTCGATCCCGAAGTCCATGGTCGTGGTGGGCGGCGGCGTCATCGGGCTGGAGATGGGCAGCGTCTATTGCCGGCTGGGCACCGAGGTGACGGTGATCGAATACCTCGACGCCATCACCCCCGGGCAGGACGCCGAAGTCGCGCGCACCTTCCAGAAGCTCTTGCAGAAGCAGGGTCTCAAGTTCGTCACAGGCGCGGCCGTCAGCAAGGTGGAGGTCAAGGGTGGCAAGGCGCGTGTGGACTACAAGCTTCGCAAGGACGACAGCGCGCATGACCTGAAGGCCGATGTCGTACTGGTCGCTACGGGGCGCAAGCCGCTGACCGAAGGGCTGGGCCTGGATGCCCTGGGCATCAAGCTGACGCCGCGCGGCCAGATCGCCGTGGACGACCGCTATGCCACCAACGTGGACGGCATCCATGCGATCGGCGACGTGACCCCCGGCCCCATGCTGGCCCACAAGGCCGAGGACGAGGGAATGGCCCTGGCCGAGATCTTGGCAGGGCAGGCGGGGCATGTGAACTACGACGTGATCCCCGGCGTGATCTACACCCACCCGGAGGTCGCCAGCGTGGGCATGACCGAGGAGCAGCTCAAGGAGGAAGGCCGCGCCTACAAGGTCGGCAAGTTCAGCTTCATGGGCAATGGTCGTGCCAAGGCCAACTTCGCGGGCGACGGCTTCGTCAAGATGCTGGCGGACAAGGAAACCGATCGCATCCTCGGATGCCACGTCATCGGCCCCATGGCGGGCGACCTGATCCACGAGGTCTGTGTCGCCATGGAGTTCGGCGCGGCGGCCGAGGATCTGGCCCGCACCTGCCACGCCCACCCGACCTATTCGGAGGCGATGCGCGAGGCGGCGCTGGCCTGCGGCGACGGTGCGATCCACGCCTGACGGAGGTTTCCCGCCGGGAAAAGGTCGGGCCATCTTCAGCCACGATATGACGGCGGGACTTTCCAGTCCTGCCGCTATTTGCTTGTCAAACCGTTCTGATGTCCCTCCAAGCAGCTGCGTGGTGCCCTTGATCCGATCCGTCCTTACTCTCCTTGCGTCCGGGGCCGCGTTCTTGGCCCACGGCGCCCGTGCACAGGTCGAGTCCGAGCGTTGGCAACAGCCGTTCTTCGGCACTTGGGGCACGCAGTTGGGCGACATAGTGGGTGGGGCATCCCTGACGTGGTGGACGGCAGCCTTCCTTCCGGTGGCATTGGTCGGCGTTCTGGCGATCTGGCGTCTGCGCCGCCGGCGGCGCGCGCTGCGCCGGCGCATCACCGGTTTGCCGGATGGTCCCCGGTTCCGTATGGTCGACGCGATGTGCCACGCGGTGTGGGCGGAACGACGAATCGATCCCGAACGCCTGCGCCGCGCCGCCGACATCGCGCGCGATACCACCGGGATGGATTTCCATCCCGATCGCCTGCGCGACGCCGCGATGCGCGTGGATCGCGGCGGCCCTCCGCCCGGGTTCCGTTGGATGCGTCATGGGCTGACGCCGGCCGAGAAGATGGTGATCTTCAATGCCACGATCTCGGTCCTTCTCGCGGACGGCCCCCTTTCTTCGGCCGACCGCAAGTTTCTGCGCAGGCTGGTCAGGGGTCTCGGCATTCCGTCCGACGATCTTGGCGACCTGAATCGCGTGCTTTCACTCTGACCGCTCAGCCGGCCAGCAGGCGCAAGCCCTGCGTCACGTCCGCGCGCACCGCAAGCCGCAAGCCAGGCTCGTCGCCTGCGCGCAGCGCCGCGACGATCAGGCGGTGGTTCTTGGGAACCTCAGTCCGGTTCAGCCGTCCGTAGAGCGCCCGCATCGTCGGCCCCAGTTGCAGCCAGACCGTCTCGACCATGGCCAGCATCGCAGGGGCCTGCGCGCGCAGATAGAGCGTGCGGTGAAACTCCAGGTTGGTCCGGATATAGCCCGACGCGTCGTGCTTCACGATCTGCTCGGCAATGGCGGTGTTGATCGTCTCCATCCGGTCGATCAGTGCCAGATGCGCGCGCGGAAGGGCGCGGATCGCCAGTTCCGGCTCCAGCAACGAGCGCAGGGCGGCCAGCTCCTCGATCCGGTCGGTCGACAGGGCGGGCGTGCTGATCCGCCCCGAGGCGGATAGCGACAGCGCGCCTTCGGCCACCAGCCGGCGCATGGCCTCGCGCACGGGGGTCATGCTGACGCCGTAGTCGCGCCCGATGCCGCGCAGGGTCAGCGACTTGCCGGGGTCGATCTCGCCATGCATGATCCGGCTGCGGAGCGCGCGGTAGAGCCGTTCGTGCGCGGCACCTGTGCCATCGGAAAGAGGGGTCAACAGCATGGCGGGATCATGCCCTCATCCTGCGCCGAAATCCACGGCATGCAGCGCCGCCCCTTCGGCCCGCAACCAAGCGCGCCGGGGTGTGTAGTCGGGCATCAGTGCGGCAACCTGCGCCCAGAAGCGGGCGGAGTGATCCATGTGGGCCAGATGCGCCACCTCATGCGCGGCGACGTAGTCCAGCACGTCAAGTGGCGCCATGACCAGACGCCAGCTGAACATCAGGTCGCCCCGCGACGAACACGACCCCCAACGTGACCGCGTGTCGCGCAGCGTCATCCGGGCAGGTGCCCGTCCCAGCACCGCGGCGTGCCGGTCGACCGCCGCCGACAGATGCGTCCGTGCAAGCGTCCGCAGCAGCGCCCGCACCCGCGCGCCCGCATGACCGTCGTCGGGCACTGCGATGGCCTCGCCGGTGAACCGCGCCGCCCGACCGGAGCCTGCGACCACCGGAACCTCCCGACCCAGAAGGGGCAGCGTACCGCCGATGGCAACGCGGCGCGGGGCGGGCGCGGCGGCGACGTGCCGCGCGATCCAGTCCGCCTGTTGCGCCACGAAGGCGCGCGCGTCGGCCAGCGACATCCGGCGCGGAAGAGACAAGGTGACAAGCCCATCCGACCGCCCGACCCGGAGCGACATGCGCCGTGCGCGGGCCGATCGGCGCAACAGCACCAGAAGGTCGGGCGCACCGGGAACGGGCAGTGTGTCGGTCATTTCCGTCCCTCCGGCCCCGGGGCCGCCCAGCCGATCTGGGGCTTGCCATGCCTTGACCCCTGTGGCATCCGCCCCCAATTCCCTGCACCCGAGGCGATCTTGCCCGGACAAGATGAAGGATGCGACATGCCCAAGGAAGAATGGGGCGTCAAGCGGGTCTGCCCGACGACCGGCAAGCGCTTCTACGACATGAACCGCTCGCCCATCGTCAGCCCCTACACGGGCGAGGTCGTGAACGTCGACACCGGCACCAAGACCCGCATCCTGGTGGCCGACAAGGATGACGCCGACACCAAGAAGAAAAAGAAGGACGACGACGACCTGCTGCTGGACGACGACGATGTCGATCTGGAGGAGGACGAGGTCGCAGATAACGACGCGGTCCTGGAAGACGAGGATGACGACACCGTCTCCCTCGACGAGATCGCCGACGTCGGCGGCGACGACGACGACTGATCCGCGTCAGGCGGATCCTGGCGACGCAGGCGATTTTTCCGCTTGCGCCGCCCCCGGGCCTGTCCTAGATCGCAGGCCGGTCAGGGGCCTTAGCTCAGTTGGTAGAGCGCTTGCATGGCATGCAAGAGGTCAGGGGTTCGACTCCCCTAGGCTCCACCATCCGTCAATTTGAAACGTGCCACATAGATTCCGTTTCTTAGCCACGCCGATCGGCTTCTGTTTGGTTGAAAAGTCGTTTCAGTAGGTTCTAGGCCTGCCTACGGAAGTGTTCCGAAGGCCACGGACGACTCCATATTTAACGAGCACACTGTTCTATACCGGTGTCTTGCGAGGCTGCGCCCAACCGCTTCGTCATCAACTGCATCAGCCGTCCGATCACCAACCTGCACACACCGGGGCCCTTCGAGCACGATCAGCACAGAGGGTCGCATTGTTGCTTCGATCAGAACGCCTTCATGCCCATGACAAGGCCGTTCCGTCTCGTTGTTTGTAGCACGTGACCTGCCACTGAACGTTCATCCAGCCGCGACCGGAGCCCGGTTTTTGTTTACGCCGTTTGGCGCAGGTTGAGCAATCGCCCGACGCGCGGAGCTTTCATCTCGCGCAGCGGGGCGGGCGATTGCGGCGGTCAGGGTCCGCGCGTAGTCGGCCGGGGTTTGGTAATCCAATGCCGAATGCGGGCGTTCGGTGTTATAGTCGGCAGCCCAGGCGGCGATTACGACACGTGCATGAGCCAGATTTCGGAACATGGTTTCGGTGAGCAGCTCGTCGCGCATGCGCCCGTTGAAACTCTCGACGAAACCGTTCTGCATCGGCTTGCCCGGCGCGATGTAATGCCATTCGATCCGGCGCTCGGAGCACCACCGCAATATCGCGTTACCGGTCAGTTCCGTCCCATTGTCGCTGACAATCATTCCTGGCTTCCCGCGGCGCTCGATCAGGGCCGTGAGCTCACGCGCAACGCGGCGTCCGGAGATCGAGGTGTCCGAGATCGCCGCGAGGCATTCCCGGGTGACGTCGTCGACCACGTCGAGAACCCGAAAGCGCTGGCCGTCAGCAAACTGGTCATGGACGAAATCCAGTGACCAGCGCGCATTGGGCCGTGCCTCGACCAGGATTGGCGCCCGGGTCCCGACGGCCTTGCCTCGGGCCTTTCGCTTGCGCACCGTCAGCCCCTGCTCGCGGTAGAGCCGATAGATCCGGTTGATCCCCGAAGGCTCACCCTCGCGGCGCAGCAGGACGAACAGGCGCCGGTAACCGAACCGCCGGCGCTCATCGGCCAGATCCCGCAACCGACCGCGCAAAACCGTGTCCGAGGCGCGCCGAGATCGATAGCGGATCATCGTTCGATCCGCGCCGACGATATGGCAGACCCGCCGCTCCGACAGGCCATGCTCGGCCCGAAGATATGCGACGGCTTCACGCTTCACGGCGGGCTCTACCACTTTCTTGAAACCAGATCCTTCATCGCAGCCAGATCCGGCATTTGCTCGGCCGGAAGCTTCTTCAGTTTGGCGTTTTCATCCTCGAGCGCCTTCAGCCGCTTGGCCTCTGATACCGTCATGCCCCCGAACTTGGCCTTCCAGTTATAGAAAGTGCCTTCCGACATGCCGTGCTTGCGACACAGGTCTGCGCACTTCGCGCCAGTCTCGTGCTCGGCGAGGATGCCGATGATCTGTTCGTCCGTGAATCTCGTGCGCTTCATTGTCCGTCCTCAGGTTGGGGCGGACTCCAATCAACGGTGGAGGAAAAATCCCGTGGCAGGTCACCTTCGACAACGCCTTGGGCAGATCAGGCGAGCAGACAGATCATGTAGATCGGCAGGCAGCCGGGGCGGAACGCTCCGCGGACAGGACGACCATCGGCAATGGCGTGGTCCGGGAAACCACATGCCAGATCAACGCCTGCGACCACGACCAGGTCCAACAATCTCGTGCCCCACATGCGCCAAGAAAGACGCTGATGCGCTCCTGCCCGTCTGCGATGGCGCGGTTCCGACAGCAACGCGAAGTCGGCACCCGACGAGATCATCGTTCCGGTCGAAACGCGACCATGAATGTTGTCTCCAACCTTATGGTGGATCATACTCACGTATATGAATGTATTGAGGCCTCTATGATCGATCGTCGAACCTTCATCGCCAGTTCCCTGGCCGGGGTCGCGCTGCCCTACTTCGCCCTCGCGCAGATCGAACTCGCCGATGGCCAGTCACTCATCACGGTCAGCGACGGCAACCTCGTCCTGCCGCGCGGATTCATCTTCGATCCGATGCCGAAGGACGAACTCGCCTCCGTCGTCGCGCCCTTCGACCTCGGCGAGGAACTGACCCCGGAATGCAATCTCGCACTGGTGCAGGGCGGTGGCCGGACGATCCTGTTCGATGCCGGCGCCGGGCCCGACTTCCAGCCGAGTGCCGGGCATCTCCTGGCCGCACTGGAGGCGGCGGGCATCGCGCCCGCGGACGTCACCGACGTCGTCTTCACCCATGCCCACCCCGACCATATCTGGGGCGCGCTCGACGATTTCGATGAGCCACTGTTCTCAGAAGCCGTGCATCACATTGGCACCTTGGAGCATGCCTACTGGTCCGATCCGGCGACGCTGGAGACCATTGGCGAGGCGCGGGCGACCTTCGCCGTGGGCGCGGCGCGGCGGCTCGAGGCCCTTGCCGACAGGTTGCGGTTCTTCGACGACGGGGACGAGGTGCTGTCGGGGATGCTGGCCATCGCCTCGCCGGGCCATACGCCCGGACACATGTCGTTTCAGATTGGCGACACGCTCATCCTGGGCGACGCGATCGGCAACCATCACGTCGCCTTCCTCAAACCGGACTGGCCTTCGGGCAGCGATCAGGATCAGGACATGGCCGCCGCGACCCGTCGCGCCCTGTTCGACCGCATCCGGGCAGACGACCTCGCGATCGTCGGCTTCCACCTGCCGCAGGGCGGGTATGGCCGGGTCGACGCCGAAGGTGACGGCTTCCGTTTCGTTCAAAGCTGACCGGGACCGCCCCGCCGGCGGCCACACCGGCGCGGCAGCCATCGCAAACCCGGCCGCGACCCGACGCGGCGGCCCTTATTCGATCGCCGCCGCGACGATGTCCGAAAGCAGCACGTTCACCGGTTCCATGGTCTCGGCCGCATAGCGTCGATGTCCGACGACGGTCGCGCCGTCGATGTCCGCGACGAAGATGCCATAGGGGCAGTTGCTGACGTTCATCGGGTCCGCCTCCATCACCTCGCGACTGACGAGGGCCGAGCAAAAGACGAAGATCTTCGCCTCTGCGCCCACGGGCGAGGGTCCGAGATCGAGGTCCGCGCCGGTCCGATCCAGCATGTCGCCCACGTTCGAGACGTAGTCGATCACCAGACCAGCATCGACGATGGCGTTTTCCACTGCAAAGGCGGCGTCGCCCACATCACCTTCGAAGACCTCGGTAGCGATGTCGTCGGCCATCGCACAGGTGCCCGCGACGGCCATCACGGCTGCAAATGTCAGAGTCCGCATTTTCGTCTCCTTTTCAGTCCGGCTCCTGGCCCGTGGCGGGCCCAGGGCTTGCCGTTCATTCCTCGATCGATTGCAGGTAGGCGATCACCGCAGCCCGCTCCTCTTCGTCTCGCAGACCCCGGAACACCATCTTGGTTCCGGGCAGGTAGTCCCGGGGCGCGGTCAGGAACGCGGCAAGTTCCTCCTGCGTCCAGACCAGTCCCGCCTCGGCCTTCTTCTCGAGAGCGCCCGAATACCGGAACCCCTCGACCGCGCCGGCCTGATGGCCGACGACACCGTTTAGGACCGGCCCCGTGCGATTGCCCGCGCCCTCGCCGACTTGATGACAGGACTTGCACTGGCGAAAAACGCCTTCACCCTGCGCGATCAGATCCGGGTCGGATGTCGGCGCGGCCGCGCCGTCAGGCGTCGTGACCTGCGCGTCCGCTTCGGTGATGCCGCTGTTCTCGCCCGTCGCGGCTGCTTCTCGGGCGAGCCGCGCGGTTTCGTCGTCGGGCGTCACATCCACGACTTCGGCACGCGCGGTGATCTCCACCTCATTCCGGCAATCTTCCATGCAGATGGGTGCGGAAAAGACACCGAACTCCGTCTCGGCGCGATCGTCGGGATAGAAGCCGTTCACGTTGGGCATGTCGAACCCGGCCAGTGCCTCCCGGTCGAGCACGAAATCATCGTCCACGAGGTCGTTGAGATAGAGCAGGTAGGCCGTGATCGCATAGACGTCGTCGTCGGAGAGCGATTGCGCGTCACCGAACGGCATGGCCCTGTGAACGTAATCATAGACCGTCGAAAGATAGGGCCAATAGCTGCCGATCGTCTTGACGGGGCGATCGCGAGTCAGCGTCCCCTGCCCGCCCGCAAGCTGCGGCCAGCGTCCGATGGATTCGCCGAAATCGCCGTGGCAGCTGGCGCAGTTCTCGACATAGAGTTCCTCGCCCGTCCAGACGTCGCCGGAGCCGTCGGGGAGGCCGGCGCCATCGGGCCGGATGTCGATGTCCCAAGCGGCGATCTCGTCCGGCGTGGCGAGCCGGCCAAGCGCAAGTTCCTCCCCGGTCGGCACCGTCTGCGCCTGCGCGGTCATCGTGAAGCTGGCCATGAGCCGGCTCGGCATCTCGGGCGCGATGGCCGTCGCAGCCACCGCGATGCCGCATAGAGCGATCGCGAACCGCGTCCTGCGTTCAACCGACCTCGACATTCTCGGCCTCCCCGCGTTCGTCGACATGCCATGTCTGGATGCCGTTGTTGTGATAGATCGAATCCGGTCCGCGGATCGCGCGCAGCGCATCCTTCGTCGGCTGGACGTAGCCGGTGCTGTCATGCGCCCGGCTCTGCAGCAGAAGCGGACGCCCGTCCCAGTCGAAATCGAAGTAGAACCGGTGCATCGATTTCTCCAGGCTCGGGCCATCCATCCGCGCCTGATGCCAGTTCCGACCGCCGTCGAGCGTAACGTCCACCCGCGGGATCGTGCCACGCCCCGACCAGGCGATACCGGTCAGGACGGTCGGCCCCTTTCCATGGCTCAGCGGGGCCTGCGGTGACGGGTTGGTGATCACTGACTTCGCGTCCATCTCATAGGTGAATCGCCGGGCGCGTCCGTCGGGCAGCAGGTCAGTGTACTTCGACGTCTCCTCGCGGTGCTGCCAGGGTTGGTCGCCGATCTCGATCCGGCGCAGCCACTTGACCCACATGTTGCCTTCCCACCCCGGCACGACGAGGCGCACCGGATAGCCCTGTTCGGGGCGCAGCGCCTCGCCGTTCATCTTGAAGGCGATCATGCAGTCGTCGAGCGCCTTTTCCATCGGGATGGAACGCGTCATCGCGGCGGCATCGGCCCCCTCCGCCAGCAGCCATGTTCCAGTCGGCTTCACCCCCGCGGCCGCCAGGACGTCGCGCAGCATCACACCTGTATACATGACGTTGTGGATCATGCCGTGGGTGAACTGACACCCGTTCAGCTGGGCACCGCGCCACTCCATGCCGGAGTTGGCCGCGCATTCGAGGAAATGGATCCGGTTGTACCGCGGAAAGCGCTTCAGGTCGTCCATGGTGAACACGATCTCGCGGTCCACCAGCCCGTTGATCATCAGTCGGTGGAGCGAGGGATCCACCCGCGCGATACCGGAATGATGGCGCTCGAAGCACAATCCGTTGGGCGTGATGATGCCGTCGAGCTCGTGGATGGGGGTGAAGTTGACCGAACTCACCGGATCGGCCGTCAGCCATTCCACGTTGCGGCGCTTCACATGTGCCTCGAACGGGGACGGCATCCCGTAGGGGTGGGCGTCGACGCCGTCTCCAAGGCTCCGCATCCAGGGTTGCAGCTCGGTGATGGCCGGATCGCCCGCAGCACGGGCCATTCCAGTCGTCATCGCGGCGCCACCCGCGGCCATCGCGCCCAGGAGCATGCGGCGGCTGGGACCTTTGTGCTCGCTCATCTGTGGTTCTCCTTCGGCTCCAGGCGGGTCATCCGGTGACGACCTGCACATTCTGATTGGGCGAGATCGAGACGGTGCCTTCGCGCGCGACGTAGGATTCCACCACGTCCCAGATCGGCGGCCCCTCGACCTCCGGATTGACGCTGGCCCAGCCCGCGACGACGTAGGTCCGCGACGGCTCCACCGCTTCGCCGGTCGAAAGCATCGTCATCTCGGAGATGCGGCTGCCGGCCGGTCTGCCGATGTCGATGCGGTAGCCCATGCCCCCGACGCGCACCATGTCGCCGCCCTGTTGGTAGTAGGGATCGGGATGGAACAGGTTGTCGGCCACGTCCTCCATGATGATGTGCAGCTGTTCGCCGGTCATTTCCGTGCGGTAGGCCTCGGGGTAGGTCATGGCGGTCGCGTTGAAGATGTCCTCGCGCGTGATGTCCTGCCCCGGCAGCACGGAGGCGCCCCAGCGGAATCCCGGCGACAGCGCGATATCCGCCTCCCGCTCCTGCAGCAGGGCGTCGCAGATCAGGTCGTCCCACGTTCCGTTGAAGTTCCCGCGGCGGTAGAGAAGCGACTCCGTCCGTCCGATCACTTCCGAAAGCTCGCCCTTGAAGGGGCCCCGCTGGGCCTCGACCAGTGCGGTCATCTCCGGATCGGCCGCGATGACGTCCGAGAAAACGGGGATCAGCTTGTGGCGCACCGCCTTCACCTCGCCGTCGCGCACGTCGAGATCGAGGCGGCTCACGAACTTGCCATGGCTGCCCGACGCGATCAGATGCGTCTTGCCGACAAGCAGTGGCTCGGGAAGCGCGTCGTGCGTGTGCCCGGTCAGGATCACGTCGATCCCCGGCACGCGGGCGGCCATCTTGCGATCAACGTCGAAGCCGTTGTGCGACAGCAAGACCACCGCATCGGCCCCCTCGTCGCGGGCCTCCCGGACGACTTCTGCCATCCGCTCATCCCGCACGCCGAAGCTGAGGTCGGGGAACATGTAACCGGGATTCGCGATCGGCATGTAGGGAAAGGCCTGCCCAATCACGGCGATGCGCGCCCCGCCCCGTTCGAAGATGACATAGGGCTCATAGGCCGGCTCGTTCCATTCGGCGTCGAAGATGTTCGCCCCGAGGAACGGGAAGTTCAGTTCGTTCTCGACGATCTCCGTCACCCGGTCGATGCCCAGCGTGAACTCCCAGTGAGACGTCATCGCATCTGTGCCGAGCGCGTTGAACACCTCCACCATATCGCGCCCGTCGGTCCGCAGCGCGGTCAGGCTGCCCTGCCAGGTGTCGCCGCCGTCGAGGAGTAGCGCGTCGGGCCGCTCTGCCCGGATCGACTTGACGATGGTCGCGATCCGGTCGGCGCCGCCCATCCTTCCGTAGCTTCGGGCCAGCGCGGTGAAATCGGGATAGGACAGCGCGTATTGCGCCGCGCTGCCGGTCTCGATCCCGTAGCGCTGCAGGAACTCCTTTCCCGTCAGGTGCGGCGGCTGGCCTTCGGCGGCCCCGACGCCGAGGTTGATCTCAGGCTCGCGGAACCACACGGGGACCAGTTGCGCATGGATGTCCGTGATGTGGATCAGCGTCACGTTGCCCGTCGTCTCGAAGGACAGAAGATCGTCCTGCGTCATTGCCTGCTGCGCGGCTGCGCGGGACCATGTGCCGAAGGCAGCGCCCCCGTAGATGGCCGTGGTCGCCATCGCCACCTGGAGGAAGTCTCGTCTGGAAATCATGTCGCCGCTCCGGTCGTATTCGAGAAACCGCATGTATTCGAAGAAAGAAAGGCCCGTCTGCCATCTCCGGCAGACGGGCTCGAAAGGTCAGTTGCGGACGCTCGGCCCTTCGACCGACAGCCCGTTGCCGCGCGAGGCGACGTAGAGTTCGAGCGCGATGAGCTCCGGCGATCCGGGCGCGAAAGTCTCGGCAAGGGTGTCTCGGATGCAGCCCTTGAACCGGTCCTGCACGCCGTTCAGCTTGGTGTTCTTCAGCCGGTAGACCGGGAAGCCGTTGCTCTGGCCCTGGCTCAGGTGATCGGCGCGGATCATCTGGCCGTTGTTGTCCTCATGGCAGTTCGCGCAGCTCAACTCCATCTGGCCGAAGCGCGTGTAGTAGAGGTCATGCCCCCTCTGCCAGGTCTCCTCCGCCGGGCCGTCGATCGCCACGTTCACGGGCATTCCCCGGCTGACCGAAGTGAGGAGCGCGGTCATGTCGACGGCATCGCTCTTGTCGTAGGCGAAGGGTTCAGCACCCATGCGCTCCGTCCGGCATTCGTTGATCTGCATGGTCAGGGTCTGCACCTCCCCCGCCGTCTCGTCCCACTTCGGATAGGTCGGGGACACGCCGGCCATTTCCTCGGGCTCGCCATGGCAGGACTGGCAGCTTTCCTCGCCCGTCCCCGCGCTCTCGACCCAGAGATCGCGGGCCTTCTCGACGCCGAGCATCCCCGGATTGTCGAAATCGTCGGCCTGAACCGATTGCGTCTCGTCCTCGCGGTAGCGCCAGCCCGAATAGATCGTGTCGCCCAGCGCGCCGTCCAGATGGGCGGGGGCCGGGGCTTCGGTCGCGATCTCCAAATCGCCGTTGATCACAAGCTGGTCATCGTCCGGACCGGCCAAAGCTGCACAGGTCCCCAGTGTCAGCGCGGCGACCGTGGCGGACAACATCTTCACCGTCATTCTCATGCTCCCTTCCCCTCCCCGGGATTGCGGCGCGGCCTCCTCCCCGGATCCGCGCCACCGTTCGACCCCAGTCAGGAGACCGTGATCGACTGTTCGTCGGTGTAGACGTCGCCGTCGTCGTCGTACCATGTGAAGACGAAGGTTCCCGATGTCGGCACCGTCGCTTCGAATTCGAAATAAGGGTTCGTGGAGATCGCCGGCTCCAGCGTGACGTCGATGACGTTCTCGCCTTCGAAATCGACCGTGAACCGATTGATGATCGAGCGCGGGATCGTGTTTCCCGCGTCGTCCTTGCGCTGCCCCGATTCCATCTGGTGCGAGATCAGGGTCTTGATCAGTATCGCCTCGCCGACCGACGCTTCCTTCGGAACGCGGACGCGGGGTTTGACGCCTTCTGCCATCTTGGTTCTCCTTGTCGTCGATCTCAGCCGCCGCAGCCGCCGATGGTGACCTTCACCTCGGTCGATGCCTGCACGAAGCTGCCGTCCTGCATCTTGGCGACAGCAATGACATCCTGCGTTCCGGCAAGACGTATCCGCGTCGAGGCGTACTGGCGTGCCGCCAGCGGGCCGAAGTTGAACGTGCCGACATCCGGGTTCGGATTGCCCGCGGCGAGCACCATGATCGACACAGCGCCCGGAGCCTCGACCTCGATCGGCACCGTGTTGCCGTTCTCGGCAATTTCCGGGGCGGTCAGCGTGATCCCCTCGGACCCGACCTCGGCGCCCCCGGTGAATTCCGCGATGGCGTCGTCGGACAGGGCCGCATATGCGCCGAAAGGCAGCATCGCCGCCGCGAAAGCGGTCGCTCCCGTCATGAGTGTCTTGCGTCTCGTGAAGTTCATCTCAACCCTCCTTGAGCGTCATGAGGTAGGCCACCACATCCTCGACCTCCTGCGCTGTCAGAAGCGGCTGGACGTCGCCTTTGGGGGCATTTCCGGTAAAGGCGTCTCCGGGTCGGACGAAGCCGGTGGTCCGGTAGAAGGACGGCATCATCGTCCCCTCGAAGACGTTCTTGGCATTCACCACGATTCCGCGAAGATCGGCTTCCGTCCAACGATCGGCAGCGCCGTCGAGAACGGGGCCGATGGTGCCGTGAAAGCCCAGATGGGACAGCTCCGTCACCGCATGGCATGCGATGCAGTTGCCAGACCCCTTGTCCATCAGCGCCTGCCCGTTCGCCGGATCCCCGGGGGCGCCGGTCAGGGACGTGGCGATGCCCCCGTACTCATCGACGGCAACACCGCCGGGGGCCACGACATCCTGTGCCGCTCCCATCGTGGCGCAGGCAACAGCCGTCGCGAAAGCTAACGCAAAGCGTCTCATGAAACCTCCCAGTCTCGTCTCCCGGTCATGAGGCTATGCCGCGGAGGGACGATCGCGCAAGGATCAATTCACAATCGTGAATACTTTAATGCCAATTCAGCCGCCGCCGAGCTTGCGGGCATGGTAGGCTTGGAACGGCTCGTCTCCGTCGTATCCTTTTTCCAGAACCCAGGTGAGCATGTTGCGCGTGGTCTCGATCCCGAAGGCGCCGGGCACGGTCGCCGCCGCGGCGGACTCGGCGTCAACTCCGTCGGGCACATCCTCGGGAAAGAACATCATCGTCGGCGTGAAGTTGAGCCTCCACTTCCGGACCGCCTCTTTCTCCGACAGCGCTTCGCCATCGAAATCGGTGACCTCGACGTCGCCGAACATATTGATCTGCACGACGTAGTAATCCTCGCCCAGCATCGTGGCGATGTCCGGATCGGGGAAGACCTCCTCGTGCATCCGCGTGCAATAGATGCAGCCCCGCTGCTCCACGATCACCATGAGGCGGCGCCCCTCGGCATTCGCCTCGTCGAGGTCCTCCCGCAGGTCCTTGAAGGTCTCCACCATCCAGGGCGCCTTGTGCAGCCCGTCATCGCCAAGTTCGGCCGCCGTCGCGGGCAGGGCCAGAGCCAGGGTCGCGGCCAGGGTGGTCATCAAGCGTGTCATGTCATCCTCCCGAAAGGTATCAGCCGATTGCCGGCCAGAATTGCAGCATCCAGTTCGCGATCACGTTCATCGAGTTCGTGGCGATCAGCACCGCGAAGACGATGAGGAAGACACCCATAATCTTCTCGATCGTTGGCAGGTGACGGCGGAACCGACGCATCCAGCGCATGAACGGCCCGACGAAGGCAGCGGCGAGAACGAAGGGTGCCGTCATGCCGATGGCGTAGATCAGCAGAAGGATCACGCCTTGCGACACGCTCTCCTGCGACCCCGCCATGAACAGGATGGCGGCGAGGACGGGGCCGACGCAGGGCGTCCAGCCGAACGCGAAGGCAAGGCCGATGACGTAGCCGGCCATCATGCCCCCGCCGCCCGGCGCGGCCGTCCTGTTCTGGCCGAAGGACCGGTAGAGCAATCCGATCTTGAAGACCCCCAGGAAATGCACTCCCATAAGCAGGATCAGCGCCGCCGCGATCCAGCGCAGGACGTCGAACCAGTCGCGGACAATCTGCCCGAAGGCGGTCGCAGTCGCTCCCAGCCCCATGAAGATCGTGGCGACCCCGGCGGCGAAGGCGACCGCCGAAAGCACCGCCCGGCGTCGCGTGCCGGCCGGCAGATCCCCCTCCTCCAGCGCCTGCACGGAGCCGCCGGCGAGGTAGGAGAGATAAAACGGCACCATCGGCAGGATGCAGGGCGACAGGAACGACAGCAGTCCTGCCAGAAAGGCCCCGAAGAATGAGATGTCGAACATCGGACGCAACCATGTCTTGCCGCATTCAAACATTCAAATTATGTATTATGAAATGCAACCGCTAATTCCCGCCCTTGCGACGATGCTCTGCCTTGCGCCCGGGGTCGCCACGGCCGAGGTCACGCTGGTCATGGGCGAGGAGGCGGGCTGCATCTGGTGCGCCCGCTGGAACGCCGAGGTCGCGCCGGAGTATCCGCTGACCGCCGAGGGGCACGCGGCCCCCTTGCGCCGGATCGACATCCACGCCTCCGTACCCGACGATCTGGACCTGGCCGGGCGCATCAGGTTCACGCCGACC
Source organism: Jannaschia rubra (assembly GCF_001403735.1). Lineage (GTDB taxonomy): Bacteria > Pseudomonadota > Alphaproteobacteria > Rhodobacterales > Rhodobacteraceae > Jannaschia > Jannaschia rubra. The sequence goes on along the minus strand of NZ_CXPG01000009.1, from coordinate 56,652 downwards.
TTCATCCTCGTCCATGACGGACGCGAGATCGCGCGCCGCGAGGGCTATCCGGGGGAGGAATTCTTCTGGCCCGTTCTGGGCGCCATGCTCGACGATGCCGCCCGCGACATTCCGGAACTGGACGGTTGGCGCGACGCCCGCTAACAGGGCATCAGGCAACTGCCGTCGGCCCGTCATATCGGGCGGGAAACAGAATGGATCCTTATCGCGCGCATGGCCCTTCCCGTATTCGGACCCGATACCAGCCAGGAAGAACTCGACCGCATGGTCGAGAACGCCACGGCGGCGTCCAACTTCCTCAAGGCGATCAGCCACGAGGGGCGTCTGATGATCCTGTGCCATCTCGCCTCGGGGGAAAAATCGGTCAGGGAGCTCGAGGATCTGCTCGCCCAGCGACAGGCCGCCGTATCCCAGCAGTTGGGCCGACTCCGGCTCGAAGGGCTGGTCACGCCCCGCCGGGAGGGAAAGGCGATCTACTACTCCCTTGCCGACGACCGGGCCGTGCGCATCATGGACGTGGTCTACGATCTTTTCTGCAACGGCTCCGCCGGCCGGGGCGGACCCCGGTCCTGACCGGCGCACCTTCCGCCTCACCGGGCCGGGTTCCCGAATGATCGGCGGGATCGACGAGCCCGTCATGACCGCCCTCGTCGGGTTCTTCGGCGGCCTGCTGCTCGGGCTTGCCGCGCGTCTGGGCCGGTTCTGCACGCTCGGGGCGATCGAGGATGCCCTCTATCGGGCCTCGTGGGCCCGCGCCCGGATGTGGGGGGTGGCAGTTGGCGGTGCCGTCGTCCTCACCTTCACCGCGGGCGAGGCGGGGCTGATCGACCTTCCGGACACGTTCAACCTGGCCTCGCCCTGGTCGCCGGTCGCGGTCGTCGCAGGCGGGCTGCTGTTCGGCTACGGCATGGCGCTGGCGGGGAACTGCGGGTTCGGGGCGCTGGCGCGCGCCGGTGGCGGCGACATGCGATCCCTTGTCATCGTCATCGTCATGGGGCTGGCGGCCTATGCCGTCCTGTCGGGCCCGTTCGCCCCACTGCGCGTCGCGGTCTTTCCGCCGAACGTTCCGCTGCAGCCGCAGGGCCTTGCCCATGGCATCGCCGCGATGACCGGCATGCCGGTGGCCATTCCCGGCATCGCGGCCGGCCTGGGCCTCATCGGTCTGTCCCTCGCCGACCGCTCCTTCCTTCGGGACTGGCGCGCCATCGGCTGGGGTCTGTGCGTCGCCGTGGCCATCGTGTCTGGCTGGATCGGCATGGCCTGGATCGCGGACACCGGCTTCGCCGCCGTGCCGGTCGTCTCGCATTCCTTTGCCGCACCGCTCGGCGGGTCCCTGCTCTGGCTGATGACGGCGAGCGGTACCGATCTGGATTTCGGCATCGGCTCGGTCGCGGGCGTCTTGGCGGGCGCCTTCGTCGGCTGCCTGATCCGCGGACAGTTCCGCTGGGAGGCCTGCGAGGATCCGCGGGAATTGCGGCGCCAGCTCATGGGGGCCGTCGCCATGGGCGTCGGCGCGGTCCTCGCCATCGGGTGCAGCGTGGGCCAAGGCCTCACCGCGTTTTCCGTTCTCGCCTATTCCGCGCCGCTGGCCTCCGCCGCCATCCTCGTCGGGGCCGCGATCGGCCTGCACCAGTTGATCGTGGGCTTCGGCCGGATCTGACCCCGCGACGCAGGGCGATTTCGGCGGAGAGCCCTGATCACCGGCGCCAGATCGCGCAGGCCGACCTTGGCGGCATCCCCGCAACCCGCGACCGCTGCTCATGCACCGGTCCGCGCCGCCATCACGGAATCCTCCAGGGTATCCAGCGTCTCAGTGAAGACATCGTCGGGGATGGGCGCCAGAAAACGGATGACGTTTCCGTAGACACCGCAGGTCAAAAGGATGAGGTTCCGCTGCAGCGCCTCCCCTCGGGTCCTATCCGCCAAATCGGGGTTCGGCCGGTCCGTTCTCGCGTCGTCGACCTTTACTGTTTCGTGAAGACCGGACTGCGGCTATCGACGATCTCGGGCAGTCCCTCGCGCATGCCCTCCAGCCTCTGCTTCAGACGCGCCCCAAGGTCGTCGGCGCGGTTACAGAGTTTCCTCCTCCACGATGTTATCGAGGACGGCATGTGCGGCCGCGATCGGAAGGCTACCGTCCAACCCCTTGGCCATCGCCGTCAGGTTGGGAACGACACGCGAAAGACGTCGCCGGGCATCGCGCCAAACCTTTTCTTGTAGGGCATGACCTTGTCGGGCAGCGCCATGCCCATGAAGGTTCGGCCGGGCAAGGCGCGGATGAACGCGATGACAGCGGAACGGCCGGTCGCGGCTCGCGCGATCGTGACGGCGTCGCCGGCGACCTCCGCTTCCGCCGCAACGACGATCGTCTTCTTGTCGAAATCGCCAGGCAACAGGTCGTTCAGACGCGCCGCCAGATCCATGTAGTCGTGACAGGGCGCGACCTGGTAGCAGATGTGAGTGAACCGGTCCAGCTGCTGCTTCCCGACCGCGATTACCTTGGGTGACGGTGCCGAATGTTGACTGCCGCGATTCCGGCGGCGAAGCCGATGTAGTGGTTCTTCATCACATCCTGGATTTCTGCATCCTCGGCTTGGTGGCATAGGTCGGGGTCGTCATCCCGACGCCGCGAGCGATGTTCGCCCCACGCTTTTCGGCGTTCTTCGTCTTCTGTGCTTTCAATGAAACGTGCTGCCCCGCCCCTCAGCCGAGGGCGATCCAGGTCGTCTTCAATTCGGTGTATCTGTCGAGGGCGTGAAGCGACCTTTCGCGCCCGATGCCCGATTGCTTGAAGCCGCCGAACGGCACCGTCAGATCGTCGCAGTCATAACAGTTCACATACACGAGCCCGGCGCGGATCCCCGCGGAGACCTTGTGCGCCGTCGTCAGATCGTCGGTCCAGACGGCGGATGCGAGACCGAACGGTGTGTCGTTCGCGACGCGCACGGCCTTATCCATATCGTCGACGGCGATGACCGACAGGACGGGACCGAAGACCTCCTCACGCGCAATGGTCATGTCGTTCGTCACATCGGTCAGGACCACCGGCTCGACATAGCAGCCACCCGTATCCTCCCTGACCTGTCGTCCGCCCGTCCTGATCGTCGCGCCGTCGCGTTCCGCCGTTCGGATGAAGTCCATCCCCCGCTTCGTGTGGCGATGATCGACGAGCGCGCCCATGGAGGTGGAAGGGTCGAGCGGGTCGCCCGGCGCATAGTCCCTCGCGACCTCGAGCAGGGTCTCGACCACCTCGTGGTGGATGGTGCGCTCCACGATCAGGCGGCTGGGGCAGGTGCACATCTCTCCCTGGTTGAAGAATGCCGAATGGGCCGAAGTACGCGCCGCGTGCGCCGTGTCGCGATAGCTCGACAGGATGATGTTCGCGCTTTTGCCGCCCAGTTCCAGCCCGATCTTCTTGAGGTTCGACCGTGCCGAATATTCCATGAAGATGCGGCCCACTGGAGTCGAGCAAGTGAAGAAGATCCCGTCGACGTCCATGTGAAGCCCGGGCGCGCGCCCGACGTCCGGGCCCGTGCCGGTCACGACATTGAAGACCCCCGGCGGCACCCCCGCCCCCAGCGCGAGTTCCACCAGGCGGATCGCGGTCAGCGACGATTGCTCGGCCGGCTTCAAGACGACGGAATTTCCAGCGGCAAGCGCCGGCGCCACCTTCCAGGTCGCCATCAGCATGGAAAAGTTCCAAGGCACGACGGCGGCGACCACGCCCAGCGGCTCCCGCGTGACGAGGGCGATCGCATTGCGCGCGGTCGGCGCGATCTCATCGTAGATCTTGTCGATCGCCGCGCCGTAGTAGTCGAAGCAATTGGCCACGGCGCGGACGTCGATCGACGTGCTGTCGCCGATGGGCTTGCCCATATCGAGGGTCTCGAGCAGCGCCACCTCATCGCGTTGCGTGCGGATCAGGTCGGCCAGGCACCGCATCACGCGCTTGCGGTCGGCCGGCGTCGTCCCGCTCCAGACGCCTGCCTCGAACGCGCGCCGTCCGCTCGCGACGGCACGGTCCACATCCCCGGCATCGCACAGCGCCACATCCGGAAGATGACGGCCATCGATCGGGCTTTTCGATGCGAAGGTCTTGCCGGACAAGCCGTCGACGGACTTTCCGTCGATCACCGACTGTCCGGAAAATGTGATGGCCGTCGCGGCATCCTGCCAGTCGCCCGACGTCCGCTCCATGCCACCCCGTTTTCTGATACAATCCTGAATAAAGATATCACGATGCGGCGACGCAGGGCCAATTCGTTTCGGGTCAGGGTCCGTAGGGAACCTGCGAAGGCGACGACAGCTTCGCGCGATCGAGAAGGTATTGCCTGCCGGAGCGATAGATGCCGTCCCGGATGTCCGCCTCGATAGCGACAGCGAGTGCGCCGGGGTCGCGATCCCGCAGGGCGCGCAGGATCTCCTTGTGACGGTCGATGACGTAGAACTCCAGTCCGCTCTGCAGGATCTGGCGCTGGAACGGACCGAGTTGCAGCCAGATGCTCTCGATCATGGGCATTGCCGCCTGATGTGGATTGGTCATGTAGACAGCGCGATGGAAGTCGTGGTTGAGGACTGTAAGCCCTAGTTGGTCGTCCGTGACGAGCGCCTCGTCCATCCGCGTATCGATGCGTTCGAGCCCCTCGATGATCACGTCCGAGACGTAGGGCAGCACGCGAACCGCCGCATGGCTCTCGATCGTCACGCGCAGGCTGAAGATCTCCTCGAACTTGGCCAAGGTCATCGCCGGGACCCTCATCCGCCGGTTTCCCAGCACTTCGATCGCGCTCTCGGTGCTCAGCCTGCGGACGGCTTCCCGGACGGGCGTCGGACTGCACGCCATCAGGTCCGCCAACCCCCGAATGGTCAGTGTCGTCTCCGGCGCGAGGTTCCCGGTCATGATGGCGGACCGTAGCCTGCGAAAGACCGCCTCCTGCTCCGTCGAAGGCGATCGGACTGCGATATCGGGCATCTCTGCCTGCTCATCCATGTGCGTTCCGAGCCTCCCGTTGATGTCTTCACGGGTCACAGGCCAAAGGCCGCCGTTGACACTAGGCAAATTGTGATCATACGTCACAAAATAATATCACATGAGCGATACATTCCGATGAGGGACATGGATAGCCTTGGCTGGCTTTCGCTAGAGGCGGGTATCTCGAATGTCCTGGCTTGCACCTGCGACCGGAACGGCCTGCTGCCCGGAAAGCCGCTGGACCTGAATAATCCCGAAAGGGTCCTGGCGGGTGCGATGCGGACGCCCGTGTCCCGCGCCGTGACAGACATCCGGAGCGAGGATATCGAGGCCAGCGCCTTCGTCTTCGAGACTGGCGATGCGGGAAGGATCTGTCATCATTGCAAGCGCCCGGAACCGATGTGCCTCGACCGGCAGGTCACCCAGTACGAATATCACAGCTATCTGGAGACCGTCTGATGAATGCGCGGAGCGAGATGTCCTATGCGGGCGACGGGCGGCACACGAACAGCTATTATGCCGCCTCGGCCAACCCTGCCCCCGACCGACCCAGCCTCAAAGGCGAGATAGAGGCCGATATCTGCGTCGTCGGCGCAGGATACAGCGGCTTGTCCACGGCGCTGCATCTGGCTGAGAAAGGCCACAGCGTCGTCATCGTCGAAGGGGCGCGCGTGGGCTGGGGGGCGTCGGGGCGCAATGGCGGGCAGATCGTCAACGGCCTGAACGCCAGCCTGCAGACGATCCGGAAACGCTATGGACAGGACACGGCGCACTTCGTCGCCGGAATGGTTCAGGAAGGCGGCGAGATCATCCGCGAACGGGTCGCGACCTACGGGATCGCCTGCGACCTCAAGGACAACAACATCTTCGTCGGCCTCACCGGCGCGCATATGCGCGAACTGGAGGAGCGTCGCGCCCTCTGGGCCAGCTACGGCATCGACAACCAAGAGATGCTGGACCGCGAGCAGTTGCGCGACCATGTCCGCTCCGATCTCTATGCCGGCGGGTTGATCGACCGCACGGGCGGGCACATGCATCCGCTGAACCTCGCTCTGGGCGAAGCGGCGGCGTTCGAGAGCCTCGGCGGCACGATCTACGAGATGTCGCCGGTGACCAAGGTGGATACGGAAGCCCCGTCGCCAACGGTCACGACCGCGCAGGGGAAGGTGACGTGCAGGACGCTCGTCCTCTGCGGCAATGCCTATCTGGGGGAGGTGGTCCCGAAGCTGGCGGCGCGGGTCATGCCCGTCTCCACGCAGGTCATGGCGACCGAACCGCTCGATCCGGACCTTGCAGCGTCACTCATCCCCGGTGACGACTGCATCGAGGATATCCGCTACATCCTCGACTACTACCGGCTTTCGGCGGACAAGCGGCTGCTGTTCGGCGGCGGCACGGTCTATGGCGGGGCCGATCCCCGCGACATCGAGGCCAAGCTGCGCCGGAACCTCGCCGCGGTCTTTCCGCAACTGGCGCACGTCAAGGTCGAATATGCCTGGAGCGGCAATTTCGCCCTGTCGTTCAGCCGGGTGCCGCAGATGGGCCGCATCGGCGCGAACACCTATTTTGCCCATGGCTACAGCGGTCACGGCGTCACCGGATCGCATACCTTCGGCCGGATCCTGTCGGAAGCGATCACGGGCGACCTGTCCCGTTTCGACGTCTTCGCGTCGTTGCCCTGGTATCCGTTCCCCGGAGGCCGGGCCCTGCGCGTGCCTTACTCCGTTATCGGATCGTGGTGGTACGGACTGCGGGATCGTCTGGGCGTGTAGCCGAAGAACGAGTGCCTTGGCGCGGCGGCCATCGGCCCCTTCGCGGAACTCCATGGCCGAGGGTGACCTCGATATCGACAGCAGGTCCGACCATGTTGCCAAAGACACGATCACGAACGTCGAGGCGGAAACCTGCATGAAGACCGACTACGATGTCTTCGACAGCAACGAGGTTCCGAAAGCCCATCTGCCGAGCGGATCGACGTGACACCACGTCGCCGTCCCCTCGATCAAGATCATGCCCCCCTCCTCGACTGAATCGGGCTCGACCCATTCCGAGTGGACGAAGGATCTACCGCAAGCGCGGGTGTCTCCGGAAGCGGTGCGGCCTCACCTGCGGTGCCTGCATTCCTCGCCGTACATCAACGCCCCCGCCAACGGCGAAATCGTTCGGGCGCGTGGCGGTGCGGCCAACGCTCCGACCAGTGAAAACGTGCTGTCGTTCGTGGACGACATCCCGCGCCCCGAAGTCCGGGCCCGATCACGGCCGTCGTCTCTTTCGCCATCCCGACCCTTTTTGTGACAGGGTTCGTGCACGAAGGCGTCCGCGAAGAACCGGCCATCTAGTTCCCGAAGAACGCCCTTCATCCGATAACGTGACGGCCGCAGATGGTTGGCTCATCACCGGGTCGCGGTTCGGGGCCTTCGAAGGTCACGTCTGGCTCCCGCCCTTCCAGCAGTTCCTGGGCGCGGCCTACGGGGAGAGGGCGTAGATCGTCCGCGTGTGCTTCGGCCATCAGATCCTCACGCAAGCGCCCGGCAGCACAGTCCAGAAGTTTGCCGGCCGCTGGTCCGTGGGTCCGGTCCGATACAAGGTGGAGGGCGGCGGGATTGCGTAGATGGCCTGGCACCAAGGCCAGATCGCCGTTCTGCCCAATGGTGCGGAGGTGATCGTCCCGTCGGACTTCCGCAGATACGCCATTTCGCGCAACGGCGACCGGCCGCTGACGTGCCAGCTGCATTCCGAATGCGCCCCGGCGTTCTTTTCGGCCCTTTTTCGAAGTGCGCAGGTCAATCCCGCCCGCCGAGGTGGCGCAGGGCATCACCTGAACGACGGTTCCGCAAGACAGCGGCGCGCGGATAACCCGTCGCGCCACTGCCCCGCCGGACCGTCCCCTACTTCGTGCGGCCAAGCGCCACGACGGCGATCATCTCGACCTTCATGCCGGGGCGGGCGAGGGCCAAGCCGCCGGTGGCGCGGGCGGGCGGCGCCTCGCCGTCGACCCAGTCGTCCCAGACCGCGTTCATCCCCTGGAAATCGGCCATGTCGCTCAGCCAGACCTGGACCGAGGCGATGTCCCCCTTGGCGGCGCCCAGCGTCTCGACCACGGCGTCGATCTTGGTCAGGACCTGACGGGTCTGCTCGCCGATATCGGCAGTCAGGTCGTCGGGCACCTGCCCGGCGAGAAAGGCGATATCGCCGATGCAGACGGCCTGGCTCATGCGCGGGCCGGGGTTCAGACGGTGAAGGGTCATGGTCATTTCCTTTCGGGGTCAGTCGTTGTCGCTTGCCGTCGATCCGGCGCCCGCGCGGGACGCCTCCGACGGCGGAACGGTCGTCCGCATGGCCAATGCGTTCAGCGCGGCGATGGTGTCGGCATCGATCGGGGGCGATGCGGCAGCCGCCGGCGCGCGCGCGGGGCCGGGCCGCGCAGTCAGCGACAGCGCGGCTGATCCGGCCAGCCCGTCCATGGCCCCGGCCAGATCGCCCGGATCACCGCCGATGCAGACCGACCCATCGGCCCATTCCAGCTCGATCCGGATGTCCGCGGCCCCGGCGATCGTCGCAAGGAACGGCACCAGAAGCACCGGGTGATCCACCGGGCCGATCCTCAACGGGCAGCCTTCAGCCAATCCCTCGGCCAAAGTCGCATGATCGCAGAGCGTGGCGCCCAGCGACACCGGGCAGAGCGTCCGACCCTCCGGCGCGCGCCATTCGCCCGGCGCGACCGTGGGGCAGAGATCGGACCAGGCGCGGCCCTGCGCCTCCGCCAGATAGGCGTGCAGATACCGCGGCCCGTCGAACCCATGCTGGACGAGCCAGGCTGCGGCAAACCCCGCCTCCTCCGCCAGCCCCCAGGACATGCCCGCGCCGCGTGCGGCCTTCATGCAGAGCGCGGCCACTTCGTTGCGCGACAGCGCAGCGGTCCGGGCGCCATTGAGGAAGGGCGTCGAATCGCCGCGCGTCTGGTCCAACGGTTCGACGGTCATCGCGGCCCCTCCGATCCGATCTCGTCGGGATAGGGCGCTCCCTGGAACAGGTTGATCCGGACCCAGCGGTCGGACCTTGGGTCGAACCGGGTGGCGCCGAAGAACGCGAGCTTGCTGCGCAGCAGGTCGATGGGCAGCATGTCGGCCGCGATCAGGTTGTCGCGGACCTCGGCGTAGGGGTGGAAGCGCGCGACTTGTGCCCGCCGCACCATGAACCGATGCTCCGGGTGCGCCAGCAGGACGGTGGCGACCGGCGCATCGTCCGGGTAGTCGCGCAGCGTCCCCTCCAACTCACTCGCCAGGCGCGCAATGCAGAGCGGCTGCTCCCGAGCGGCGCCTTCCTCTATTGCGCGCTCGCCCAGCCTGGGCTCCAGCTTCTCCTCCGAGACGTACCAGAACCGCGCCACGTTCTCGGGCGCGGTGAAGTCGATGGCCAGCGCCCACCCATAGCGATCCGCCAGCACCGCGCGCAGGTCGCCCACGCGCATCGCGCCGTCCAGACGGAAGGCCGCCGCCTCGTCCGCGCCCATGGTCGTGGCCAGATCGTCCACCAGGTCGCCGTGCGGCTCCAGCATCAGCGACAGAAGCGCCTCCTGCCCCTCGCAACTCAGCGTGCCCGCGCCCCATCGCCACAATGCGTCCCAGGGGCGCGATTGCCCGGTGTTCCATCGCGTCAACTGATCCGACACGAGGTCCAGGTCGCGCCGAAGGTCACCCAGCTTGGCCACCTGAACCGGATGTTCGGATGTCCAGGCGGCGGCGTTCCGGATGGCCAGGTCCAGCACGCGGCGCAGTTCGGTCACGGCTTCGGGCGTCGCAGAGGGCTGGTGGCGGACGCGCGCCAACGCCTCCTCCCGCGCCATCATCCAGTTGTTGAGAAGGATGGGGTGGCGGACCACGAAGGGCGCCATGCCGAGCCCCGTCGAATTGCCCACGCCCAGCGTCCGCCTGATCGCGGGGTCGAGACGCACCGCCCCCACGCCGCCGCGCACGGCGGCCATGTGCTCCACGATGTCCACGGTGAAGGCCCGGATCAGCCAGACAGTCAGCATCTCGACCTGGAAGGGCGCGGCGAGTTCGGGGCGATCGGCGATGTCGGCGCGGTCGGCGGCGCCGAACTTGCCCGACCCGTAGACCGCGGTCGTCCGCATCAGATAGCCAACGGCCGCGATTTCCTTCAGGTCGGGCTGGCGGCCTTCGGACAGCGCCTCGATCACGTGGCGGACCAGGCGCACCGACCGGTTCGCGCGCGCCAGCGTCAGCTCCCGCGTGGTGACCCGGCCCGCTTCCTGCAAGGGCACGTTGGCGCGCAGACGCTCGATGTCGGCGGGCGAAGGCTCGCCGTCGAACAGGGTAAAGGTCGCGTCCCATGCGGTGGCGATCACCCGATCCGACCGCATCTCATCGGGAAGGTCATGCGCGAAGGCGACGAGGCTATAGGCATGCGCCCCGCCCCGCACGCGGTAGACGGCATGGCCCACGCCCCGGTCGTCCACCTCCCATACGGGCCGGTCGATGCGCCACCCTTCGGTCCGCATCCGTCGCAGCAGGGTCCGCAGGAACGACAGACGGGTCGGATGGCTGCACCCCATGCGCGCCAGACGCATGACCTCCGACGCGGGCCGGCGGAAGGCGGCGACGTCGGGCATCGGATGAAGATCGGTTCTGGACATCACGTTTCCTCCCCAAGGTGACGGATCGACGGCCGTGGCGGCCCTTGCGTCCGCCACGCGCCCTGTCAGGCGTGGACTGTCCTGCCTGCGCGACCCAGCATCAGCGTGATGCGGACGGCATCCCACAGCGACGGGAGCAGGATCAGCGACACGGGCACGGCGGTCACCACGATGAAGCTCTGCAGCTTGCCGATGCCCCCCGCGCCCGTCGAGATCAGGATCAGCGCCATCACCCCCATGACAAGGCCCCAGAACGCCCGAAGGCCGGCCGTGGGCTCTCCCTCGGACATGGCGGCCGAGATGACGTAGCTCATCGAATCGCTGGTCGTGGCGACGAAGAACATAGTCAGGACGAGGAACAGCACCGACAGCATCAGCCCCAGCGGCATCGCCTGGGTGATGGCCAGCAGGCCCGCGGGCAGGTTGAACCCCTCGAACGGGCCCGAGATCACGCCGGGCTGGGCGATCTCGAAGAAGATGCCGGACCCGCCGATGATCGTGAACCAGAAGTTGGTGACGATGGGGGCCACGATGGAGAGCATCACGATGATCTGGCGGATCGACCGGCCGCGGCTCACGCGGGCGATGAAGATCGCCATGAGCGGCCCGTACCCCATGAACCAGCCCCAGAAGAACACCGTCCACCAGCCGAGCCAGCCCGGATCACCGAAGACCCCCGCCTCGCCCCGGTGAAGCGCCATCTGGAAGAAGTTGCCAAGATACACTTTCATCCCCCCGAAGAAGCCCGAGAAGATCCCCGTCGTAGGCCCCGCAACCAGCATGAAGGCCAGAAGTGCCAAGGCCAGGATCACGTTGATCCGCGACAGAAGCTGGATGCCCCGGGTCAGCCCCGTGATGGCCGAGACGGTATAGACCCCGACGAGCGCCAGCACGGCGATGGCCTGCGTGGTGAAGGTGTCGGGCACCCCCGTCAGCGCGTTCAGGCCATAGGACATCTGCAATCCGAGGAACCCGATCGGCCCCACGGTCCCCGCCACGACCGCGATCACGCAGGACGCATCCGCGATCAACCCGATGGGTCCGTGGATGGCCCGGTCCCCGAAGACCGGATAGAGCAGCGTGCGCGGCGCAAGCGGCAAGCCCTTGTCGTAATGGTAATGCATCAGCATCACCGTCGTCAGCGACCCCAGGATCGCCCAGGCGAGGAACCCCCAATGCAGGAAGCTCTGCGCCAGCGCAGCACTCGCGCGGGCCTGCGGGTCGTCGCCGACGTCCGCAAAGATCGGCGGCGCCGACAGGAAATGCGCTATGGGCTCGCCCGCCGCCCAGAACACGCCGCCCCCCGCCAAAAGGGTGCACATGATCATCGACCCCCAGCTGAACAGCCTGAACTCCGGCCGCGCGAGGCCTCCCATTATCGTCCCCGCCCCCGGCAGGACGCAGACCACGAGGCCGATCAGGAACGTCGCCAGCAGAAGCACCTGCCAGTAAAGGCCGAAGTACCGTGCCGAGAACGCGAAGCCCGCGTCCACCAGCGCGGACAGGCCGTCGATGTCGAACAGCGCATAGGCGCAGAACAGCAGGATGAACCCGACCGCGACCGCGAACAGCGGCTTGTCGATGCGACCGGACTGGATGTCCGTCTCCGTGTCGGTATCGCTCATCTGGTTCCCTCCCTGAACGTGATGGTTCCGCGTCCTATTCGGCGGCGCGGCTTTGCATCCCCGGCGACGCGCTCTGCGCGCCGAAGCTCCGATTGAAAAAGGCGTGCCAGTTGCCGCCCATCACGCCATCGACCGTCGCGCGGTCGAGGCCGGCGGCCAGCAGCCCGCCGCGGATGCCGGCCAGATCGCGGTTGTCGTGGAACCAGTCGGGCATCGGCGGGAATCCGGGCGCCTCCGCGCTCCCCTCGCCGTAGTCCACGGTCTTGGTCCAGCGGCCCGTCCGCATCCAGTCGACGATGCTGTCGGGCTGGTCCTGGCAAAGGTCGGTGCCGATGCCCACGCCCTCCGGCCCGACCAGATCGACGGCGCGCGCGGCCATGTCGCACCAGGATTGCAGCGTGCAGGCGCTGCCGCTCAGCAGGTGGTGCGGATAGGCCGACAGCCCCAGCATCCCGCCGCCCTCGCCCAGGGCCCGCAGCAGGTCGTCGGACTTGTTGCGCAGGGCGGGGTGCCAGCTTGCCGGGTTGGCGTGGGTGATGGCGATGGGTCGGGTCGACTGGTCGATCGCCTCACGCGTGGACCGCTCGCCCGAATGGCTCATGTCCACCACGAGCCCCACGCGGTTCATCTCGGCCACCACGGCACGACCCATGCGCGTCAGTCCGGTGTCGTCGTTCTCGTAGCAGCCCGAGGCCAGCAGCGACTGGTTGTTGTAGCTGAGCTGCATGAACCGCAGGCCGAGCGTATGAAGCACCTCGACCAGCCCGATGTCGTCCTCGATACACGAGGGGTTCTGGGAGCCGAAGAAGATCGCCGTGCGGCCCGTCTCATGCGCAAGGGTCACATCGGCGCCGGTCCGGCCCTGGAAGATGAGGTCGGGATGAGCCTCGAACCAGCGGTTCCAGCGTTCGATGTTCAGCACCGTCTCGCGGAAGGTCTCGTGATAGGCGATCGTGACGTGGACGGCATCGACGCCTCCCGCGCGCATCTGCCGGAAGATCCCTTCGGACCAGTTGGCATACTGCAGCCCGTCGATCAGGACGCTCATTCCGGCGCTCCCGCCGCGACATAGGCCGTCTTGACCGTGGTATAGAATTCCGCCGCATAGGTGCCCTGCTCGCGCGGGCCATAGCTCGACGCGCCGCGGCCGCCGAAGGGAACGTGATAGTCGGTGCCGGCGGTGGGCAGGTTCACCATCACGCATCCGGCCCGCATGTTGGCGCGGAAATGGCTGGCGCGGGCCAGCGACCGGGTCATGATCCCCGCCGTCAGCCCGAACTCGGTGTCGTTGGCCAGGGCCAGTGCCTCGTCGTAGCTTTCGGCCTTCTGCACGCAGGTGACGGGGGCGAACATCTCCTCTCGGTTGATCCGCATGTCGTTTCGGGTGCCCGCGAAGACCGCCGGGGCCATGAAATAACCTTTGGTCGCGCGCTCCAGCCGCTCGCCGCCGCACAAAAGCTCCGCGCCCTCCGACCGGCCCAGTTCGATGTAGTCGAGGTTCTGCGACAGCTGCTCCTCGCTCACCACCGGGCCGATCTGGGTGTCCTCCTCCTGCGCATGCCCGACCTTCAGCGCCCGTGCCGTCGCGACCAGCCGGTCCACGAAAGCGTCATGGATCGACGTGTGCACGATCAGTCGGCTTGCGGCGGTGCATTTCTGTCCGGTGCCGCCAAAGGCCGAATTGGCGGCATGCGCCACCGCCAGGTCGAGGTCCGCGTCGTCCATGACGATGAGCGGGTTCTTCGACCCCATCTCCATCTGCACGCGCGTCATGTTGCCCACCGCCGCCGATGCGATGGCGCGTCCAACCGGGACCGAGCCGGTGAAGCTGATCGCATCGACCGCCGGGCTTTCGACAAGCCGCTGGCCCACGTCGCGGCCGGGGCCGGACACCAGGTTGAAGACACCCGCCGGGATGTCCTGGCGCGCGATGATCTCGGTCAGGGCGACGGCGCTCGCCGGCGTCAGGTTCGCGGGCTTCCAGACCACCGCGTTGCCGAAAGCCAGCGCCGGAGCGATCTTCCAGGCCGGGGTGGCCACGGGAAAGTTCCAGGGGCTGATGATGGCGACCACGCCCACCGGCTCGCGCCGGACGTCGATCTCGATGCCCGGGCGGACGCTTTCGGCCAGATCGCCATGCTGGCGCAGCGTCTCGGCGGCGAAATAGGTGAAGAACTGCCCTGCACGATAGACCTCGCCCCGACCCTCGGCCAGAGGCTTGCCTTCCTCACGCGACAGCAGGCGGCCGATCTCCTCGGCCCGCGCCATCAGTTCGGTCCCGATGGACATGAGAACGTCGTGCCGCTTCTGGATGCCGGCTGCCCACCATTCGGGCTGCGCCCGCCGCGCCGCTTCCAGTGCCGCATCGAGATGCGACGCATCCGCCTGCGCGTAATGCCCGATCAGCTCCGAAGTATCGGACGGGTTGCGGTTCTCGACAGTCGACACGCCGTCGCTCCATTCGCCGTCGATGAAAATTCCGGTGCGCTCGGTCATGGCGGTCTCCTGTGTGTGAGAGACACCCTAGACGGCGTGTGTCACTTCAGTCATTCTGCAAGTTCTGAAACAACCTTCAGTTATCCTGAATGGCGATCAAGCTTGAAATGCTCCGTGTCTTTCGCGTCGTGGCCGAACAGGGCACCTTGGCCGCAGGCGCGCGCCTGTTGGGACGGACCCCTTCGGCCATCTCGATGACGCTCGCCCAGATCGAGGACGAAATAGGCGCCCCCCTCTTCGAGACCGATCGCAAAAGCCGCCTGACCCCCTTGGGCCAGCTGGTGCTGGAGGAGAGCCGCCGCGCCACCGACATCTTCGATCGCAGCGCCGAGGCGATCCGTCGCCATGCCATCTCCACTGCGGGCATCGTCCGCATCGCCGCGGTGCCCTCGGCGACCGTGTCCCTGTTGCCGGCGGTGATCGAGGCGTTCCAGACCGCCCATTCCGATGTCCGCATCGAGATCAGCGACGTCGACAGCGTCGCCGTGCGCCGCCGCGTGCAGCGCGACGAGGCCGACATAGGCATTATCTCCGCCCGGCCCGATGATCCGTCGGAGGGGGAGCTGATCCGCTGCGACGACCTCGGGATCGTCTGCGCCGAAGGCGGGCCTGTCCACGCTGCCCATCTGGCCGAGGGCGGACGATCCGGCTGGGGCCTGCTGGCCCTGGAACGGCTGATCGCCAATCCGCTCTGCCATCTGATCGACGACCCCGACGTCCATGCCCTGCTCGCCGCCAGCACGCTGGAGGCACGCAACACCACCGCCATCCTGTCCTTCGTTCGCCGTGGCCTGGGCGCCAGCATCCTGCCCTTCGACGCCGTGCGGAGCCAACCCGAGGGTGTGGAGTTCTTCGTCCCCTCCCATCCCGTCGGCCGGCGGGAGCTTCGCCGGATCCGCCAGAAGTCCGATCGACCGGGCGCGCAGGTCGAAGCCTTCTGGGACCTTCTCCGGCGCCCCTTCCCGACCCTCTGACCGCTGCCTATCGTCCCCCATGCTGATCGCCTTCAACAAGCCCATGAACGTGCTGAGCCAGTTCACCGACGAGGGGAAATGGCCCGGCCTGAAGCGGTGGATCGACGTGCCAGACGTCTATGCCGCCGGGCGGCTCGACCGCGACAGCGAAGGGCTGCTGATCCTGACCGACGACGGGCGGGTGCAGGCCCGCATCACCGACCCGCGAAAGGCCATGCCCAAGACCTACCTCGCCCTGGTCGAGGGGGAGCCGGACGTGGAGGCGCTCGACGCGCTGCGCGGGGGCGTGACCCTGCGGGACGGGCCGACCGCGCCGGCGCGGGTCCGGGCGGTGCCGGCGCCCGAGTGGCTCTGGCCCCGCGACCCGCCGGTGCGCCTGCGGAAGTCCGTGCCCGACGCCTGGCTGGAGATCACGATCACCGAAGGGCGCAACCGGCAGGTGCGTCGGATGTGCGCCCACGTCGGCCTGCCGGTGCTGCGACTGATCCGCGCACGGGTGGGTGACTGGGGGCTGGATGGATTGGCGCCGGGGGAGTGGCGCAGGCTCTAGGCCATGGAACCGGGCATCCCGCCCCGCGGTTGGGACGCGAACCCAACATCAGGAGACGCCCGTGACCGAGACCGTATCCATGCCCCTGCCCGGCCGGCCCGCGCCCGCGCTCGACCTGGACCTCATCATCGGGGCGAAGTGGTCGCTGGCCGAACAATCGCCCGAGGCCTTCACGATGATCGTGGCCTACCGCGGATTGCATTGCCCGATCTGCAAGGAGTACCTGACCGACCTGCGCGACCTCTATGACGATTTCCTGGCGAAGGGGGTCGAGGTCGTGACCGTGTCGATGGACGACGCCGACCGCGCGAAGGCGGCCCATGGCGACTGGGGACTCGATCCGATGCCGATGGCGCATGACATGACCGAGGATCAGGCACGCGCCTGGGGTCTGTTCCTGTCGGAGGGGCAGGGCGACGACGCGCCGGAGGTCTTCTCCGAGCCGGGATTGTTCCTCGTGAAGCCCGACGGAACGCTCTATCTGGCCGAGATGGCGAGCGGCCCCTTCGTTCGGCCGGACCTGAAGTTGCTGGCGTCGAAGATGGGGTTCATCATCGAGAAGGACTATCCCGCGCAAGGCACGCGGGCGGCCTGAACGCGCCCGTCAGCGCAGCGCGTCGGCCGCGATGATGGGAAAGAACGCGCCGCCCGAGGCCACGCCGAAGACGCCGTCGCGTTCCTCTCCCAGTTCCACCAGCCGGTAGAAAGACTTCCGGTCGATCAGGGCCTGCAGGCCGCGCCTTACCTCGACATAGGGGGAGGGTTCGCCGTTGGCGGCCAGTTCGACCCGGATCGGATGGTCGGGACCGGCAGGCACCGTGTCGCCGACATTGGTGCGGAAGGTGATCACGCCGTCCCCCGCGTCGAAATCGACGGCGACGAAGGGCGCATCCTCGACCTTGATGCCGACCTTCTCGACCGGGGTGACGAGGAAATGGCGTTCTCCCTCCTTCTTCAGGATCGAGGAAAAGAGCCGCACCAGACCGGGTCTCCCGATGGGCGTGCCTTCATGGATCCAGGTCCCGTCGCGGCGGATCACGATGTCGATCTCGCCGCAATAGGGCGGATCCCATTTGTCCACCGGCGGCGGCCCCTTGGACGCGCGGGCCGCGTCGAGGAGGGATGCCGCCGAGGGGTTCACGTCATCTTGTTCGGCCATTGCCCTTTGCCCCTGCCTCCGTCACCGATAGATGTACCCAACAGATAACCCCCGCGGGAGCATTGCAATGGCCGATGAGCTTTTGAACGAGATCGAGGCCCTGGGCGCCCGCCTGACCGAGGCGCGCGGCGCCATCGCCACCCGCATCATCGGGCAGGACGCGGTGGTCGGCCTGTCGCTGGCGGCGATGCTCTCGGGCGGCCACGCGCTCCTGATGGGATTACCGGGTCTGGGCAAGACGCGGCTGGTCGAGACGCTGGCCACCGTGATGGGCCTTTCGGGCAATCGCATCCAGTTCACGCCCGACCTGATGCCGTCGGACATCCTGGGGTCCGAGGTGCTGGAGACGGCGGCCGACGGCAGCCGGGCCTTCCGCTATATCGAGGGGCCGATCTTCGCGCAGCTTCTGATGGCCGACGAGATCAACCGCGCCAGCCCCCGCACGCAGTCGGCCCTGCTCCAGGCCATGCAGGAGCGGGAGGTGACGGTGGCTGGCCAGACACGGCGCCTGCCCGCGCCGTTCCACGTTCTCGCCACGCAGAATCCCATCGAGCAGGAGGGCACCTATCCCCTGCCCGAGGCGCAGCTCGACCGGTTCCTCGTCAAGATCGACGTGGATTATCCCGACCGCGACACCGAGCGGGCCATCGTGCTGGCCACGACAGGCGGCGCGGAGGCACAGGCGCCGGCGGTTTTCGACGCGGCGGGCCTTATCGCGGCGCAGGCGGTGGTGCGCCGGATGCCCGTGGGCGATTCCGTGGTCGAGATGATCCTCGACCTCGTGCGTGCCTGCCGACCCGACGGCGAAGACGCGCCCGACACCGTGCGCCGCCACGTCGCCTGGGGCCCCGGTCCGCGCGCGGCGCAGGCGCTGATGTTGCTGGTGCGGGCGCAGGCCCTGCTGGAGGGGCGGCTCGCCCCCGACCCGACCGACGTGTCGCGGCTGGCCCGGCCGGTTCTGGGCCACCGCATGGCCCTGTCTTTTGCCGCCCGCGCCGAAGGCGTGCTGCTGGACGAGGTGATCGACGAAGTGACGGACCGGACGATGCGCCTCGGTCGCGCGGCTTGAACGACATCCTCCATACGCCCGCCACCCTGCGCGCCCGGTCGGAGGCGGCTGCGGCCGCCCTGCCTGGCCTGCTCATGTCGGCGGACCGGCTGGCGGCGACCGTCCTTCTGGGCGAACACGGGCGCAAGCGGGCCGGACCGGGCGATGCCTTCTGGCAGTTCCGTGCCGCGCAGGCGGGCGATCCGCGCCGGTCGATCGACTGGCGGCAATCGGCGCGGGGCGATGCCCATTTCGTGCGCGAGACGGAGTGGCAGGCGGCGCAGTCGCTGATGCTGTGGGTGGACGACGCCGCATCGATGTCCTTTGCCTCGGGCAAGCGGCCGTCCAAGCTGCGCCGGGCGCAGACGCTGGCCTTGGCGCTGGCGGTGCTGGCCGTGAAGGCGGGCGAGCGGACGGGCCTCGCCACCCTGCCCGAGCCGCCGCGCGGCGGGCGGGCGCAGTTGATCCGGCTGGCCAACGCGCTGATGGAAGGGGGCGATAGGCCGGACTACGGCGCACCCCGGCCCCGCGTGATGCCCATGGGCGCGCGCGCCGTCTTCCTGTCGGATTTCCTCGGGCCGCCGGAGCCCGTGGCCGACGCACTTACCGCCGCCGCCGACCGGGGCGTGCGGGGCGTTCTGGTGCAGATCCTCGACCCCGAGGAGGAGGCCTTTCCCTACGACGGCCGCACCCTGTTCGAGAGCATGTCCGGCACGCTGCGTTTCGAGACGCTGAAGGCGGGGCAGCTTCGCGACGACTACCTCTTCCGCCTTGCCGCCCGCCGGGCCGCGCTGCGCGACCTGTGTTCGCGGACGGGCTGGCGGTTCCATCTGCACCACACCGATGCCTCGCCCGAGGCGGCGCTTCTGTCGCTCTATACGGCGCTGGAACGTCACCGATGACCGGCATCGCCTTCACCGCGCCCCTTCTGCTGATCGGGTTGATCCTCCTGCCGGTGCTCTGGTGGCTGCTGCGCGCCGTGCCGCCTGCGGCGGTGCGCCGGCGGTTTCCGGGCATCGTCCTGCTGCTGGGGTTGCGCGACGACGAAAGCCAGACGGCGACGACGCCTTGGTGGCTGCTGGCCCTGCGGATGCTGGCGCTGGCGGCCGTAATCGTGGGCTTCGCCGGGCCGATCCTGAACCCGCGCGCGGCGGGCACGGGCGGCGGGCCGCTTCTGGTGCTGATGGACGCGAGCTGGGCCTCGGCCCGCGATTGGCCGGCGCGGGTGGCGAAGGTCGACGAGATGCTGCGCGACGCCGCGCGGGCCGGGCGTCTGGCCGCCGTGCTGCCCCTGACCGAGCCGCTGCCCGAGGAGATCCCCTGGCAATCCGCCGCCGCCTGGGTCGAGCGTCTGCCCTCGGTCGAGCCGCGCGCCTGGGCGCCGGACTACGCAAGGCTGGCCGATCTCGACACCGATGGGGCGGAGGTCGTCTGGGTCTCCGACGGTCTGGCACGGGAGGGGCGCGATGCCCTGCCCGCCCGCGTGATCGAAAGCGGGCGCTTCGTGGTCGGCCTGCGGCCCGCGCGCTACGAGGACGGGATGATCGCGCTGGAGGCGGTGCGGATGGGTGACGGCACGGCGCGGAGCGTCGATATCCGCGCCATCGGACCGGGGCCGAACGGAGCGCTGACGCAACTGGGCGTGGCAACCGCCGCCTTCGAGGCGGGCGCGGCCGAGGCCGAGGTCGAGCTATCGCTGCCGCCCGAGCTTCGCAACCGCGTCGCCCGGTTCGAGATCGCGGGCGAGCGGTCGGCCGGGGCCGTGACGCTGACCGACGACAGCCTCGCGCGGCGGGAGGTGGCGCTGCTGACGCGGGCGGAGGACGAGGCGCAGGACCTGCTGTCGCCGCTCTATTACCTGCGGAACGCGCTCGACCCGACCGCCGACCTGATCGAGGGCGACCTGCAGACCCTCCTGCCCGCGGATCCGGACGTGCTGGTCATGGCCGACGTGGCCCGCCTGTCGCCGACCGAGAGCGCGCAGGTCACGGAATGGGTCGAGGACGGCGGGCTGCTCCTGCGCTTCGCCGGCCCGCGCCTCGCCGCCTCGGACCTGAGCCGGGACGTAGAGGACCCGCTGATGCCCGTGCGCCTGCGATCGGGCGGCCGTACCGTGGGCGGCGCGCTGTCCTGGGGCGAGCCGAAGTCGCTGCGCCCCTTCGATGAGGCCTCGCCCTTTGCCGGGCTTCAGACGCCGGAGGAAGTCACGGTCAGCAGCCAGATCGTCGCGCAGCCCGACCCGACGCTGGCCGACCGCACCATCGCCGCGCTCGCCGACGGCACGCCGCTGGTCACGCGCAAGGTGCTGGGCGAGGGGCAGGTGGTGCTGTTCCACGTCACCGCCAACGCCGAATGGTCGACGCTGCCGCTGTCGGGCCTCTTCGTCCAGATGCTGGAGCGGCTGGCCGTGTCCACCCGCCCCCCCGCCCTGTCGCCGGAGGATCTTGAGGGCACGACCTGGGTGCCGCGCACGGTTCTCGACGGCTTCGGTACCGCGCGCGATGCGGGCGGCATGGCGGGCGTCGCGGGCGAGGATCTCGTGGATCCGGTGCCGTCGCCGGCCCTGCCGCCGGGCGTCTACGAGGGGCCGGGGGCGAGCCTTGCGTTGAACGTGCTGGACGCGGAGGCGGTTCTGGGGCCCGCCGTCTGGCCGGCGGGCACGGCGGTCGAGGGGCTGGACCGCGCGGCCGAGACGCCGTTGATGCCATGGCTTCTGGCACTGGCCATGGGCCTTCTGACGCTCGACGTGCTGGCCTCTCTCTGGCTGGGCGGGCGGCTGCGACGCGGGATGTCGGCGGCGCTTCTGGTGGTGCTGGCGGCGGGCCTGCCGCAGGGCGCGCGGGCGCAGGAGGACAACCCCGCCGTGCCGGGCGAGGTGACGCTGGCCTATGTCGAGACCGGCGACGCCCGCATCGACGAGGTGTCGGCGGCGGGGCTGCGCGGCCTGTCGACCGTGCTGGCGCAGCGCACCTCGGTGGAACCCGACGCCCCGCGCGGCGTGAACCTCGAGACCGACGAGCTTGCGTTCTACCCCCTGCTCTACTGGCCCGTGACCGAGGCGCAGCCGCTTCCGTCGGCCGAGGCCTATGCGCGCCTGAACCGCTACCTGCGCGGCGGCGGGATGATCGTCTTCGACACCCGCGACGCCGACCTGGGCGGGTTCGGGTCGTCCTCGCCCGCCTCCGTCCGGCTGCGCGATCTGGCCGCGCCGCTCGACGTGCCGCCGCTGGAGCCGATGCCGCCGGACCACGTGATGACGCGCACGTTCTACCTGCTGCAGGACTATCCCGGCCGTTACAACTCGCCCGAGGTCTGGGTCGAGGCGTCCCCCGACGTGGAACAGGTCGAGGGGATGCCCTTTCGCAACCTCAACGACGGCGTGACGCCGGTGGTGATCGGCGCGAACGACTGGGCCGCCGCCTGGGCCGTGGACGACCGGGGCCGCGCGCTTCTGCCCGTGGGACGCGGCTATGCGGGCGAGCAGCAGCGCGAGATCGCCTATCGGTTCGGCGTGAACCTGGTGATGCATGTGCTGTCGGGGAACTACAAATCCGACCAGGTGCATGTGCCCGCCCTTCTCGACCGGCTGGGGAATTGAGATGACGCGGCAGATCCTGTTCGACCCGATGCTGCCCTGGCCCGTGATCGCGGTGCTGGCGGGCGTGGCGCTGGCCTTCTGCCTGCTTGCGGCATGGCGCGGCCTGCCGGGGTGGTGGCTGCGGGCGCTGGCCGCGGGCGTGCTGACCGTGGCGCTTCTCGACCCGAGCCTGCAGACCGAGGAGCGCGAGCCGCTGTCGGACATCCTGCTCGTCGCAGTGGACGAGAGCGCGAGCCAGCGCCTGTCGGACCGCGCCGGCCAGACCGAGGCCGCGCTGGCCGACCTGCTGGCCGAGGCTGACGCGGACGGGCTCGACGTGCGGGTGACGCGGGTGGCGGACGCGTCGGGCGACGAGGGCACGCTGGTCATGGGCGCGCTGAACGAGGTTCTGGCGCAGGTGCCGCGCGACCGGGTCGCCGGGGCGGTCGTGATCTCGGACGGACGGGTGCACGACGCGGGGCTGGCCCCCGACCTGCCCGCACCGCTGCACCTTCTGCGGACCGGCCGCTCCGACGACTGGGACCGGCGGCTGATCGTGTCGAACGCGCCGAGCTTCGCCATTCTCGACGAGGAGTTCACGATCACCCTGCGGATCGAGGATCAGGGCGATGTGCCGCCCGAGATGGGCGCGGAGGCCGACATCGTGGTCTCCGTCGACGGCGGCCAGCCCCGTGCCTTCCGCATCCCCGTGGGGCAGGATCTGGAGCTTCCCATCGCCCTGCCGCACGGCGGGCTCAACGTGATCGAGTTCACCGTGCCCGAGGCGGACGGCGAGCTGACCGACCGCAACAATGCCGCCGTGGTGCAGATCAACGGCGTGCGCGACCGGCTGCGCGTGCTGCTGGTGTCGGGCGAGCCGCATCCGGGGCAGCGGACCTGGCGCAACCTGCTCAAGGCAGATTCCGCCGTGGACCTCGTGCATTTCACCATCCTGCGGCCACCGGGCAAGCAGGACAACGTGCCGGTGAACGAGCTGTCGCTGATCGCCTTTCCCACGCGTGAATTATTCAGCGAGAAGATCGAGGAATTCGACCTCATCATCTTCGACCGCTACAAG
Organism: Jannaschia rubra; assembly: GCF_001403735.1. GTDB lineage: Bacteria > Pseudomonadota > Alphaproteobacteria > Rhodobacterales > Rhodobacteraceae > Jannaschia > Jannaschia rubra. Next base: position 33,517 of record NZ_CXPG01000009.1, on the reverse strand, counting down.
CGGCGCGGCATCCTGCCGTCGATCTATTTCGACAACGTCCGCAACTACGTCGAACAGGGCGGCGCGCTTCTGATCTCGGCGGGGCCGGACTATGCCTCGGCCGACAGCCTCTATCGCTCGCCCCTGGCGCCGATCCTGCCCGCGGCGCCGACGGCCATCCTGCTCGACCGGCCGTTCCTGCCTACGGTTTCCGAAACGGGCGAGAAGCACCCGGTGACGGAAGGTCTGCCGCAGGGATACGGCGAGGACGGCGCACCTTGGGGCCGGTGGTTCCGACAGGTGCAGGTGCTTGCCAATCCCGACGCGCAGGTGGTGATGGACGGCACCGAGGGCGAGCCGCTTCTGGTGCTGGACCGCGTCAAGGCGGGACGCGTGGCGCTGCTCGGGTCGGACCACGTCTGGCTGTGGGATCGCGGCTATGAGGGCGGCGGCCCGCAGGCGGAGTTGCTGCGGCGGCTGGCGCATTGGCTCATGGCCGAGCCGGAGCTGGAGGAGGAAGCCCTGACGGCGAGTGCGCTGGGCCAGGAGATCACTGTGACGCGGCGGACCCTGGGCGAGACGCCGGGCGCGGTGACGGTCACGGCGCCCGACGGAACCGAGACGGAGCTTGCGTTGACCGAGGAGGCGCCGGGCCGCTTCGTCGGACGGATCGAAGGGGGCGAACAGGGCCTCTATCGTCTTGTCGAGGGGGACCGGACGGCGGTGATCGGCCTTGGCCCCGCCGCCCCGCGCGAATTCGTCGAGACCATCGCCACCGACGTCGTTCTGGCGGATGCCATCGACGCACGCCGGGGTGGCGCCATCGCGGTCGAGGACGGCGCCCCAGACCTGCGCTCCGTGCGCGAGGGGCGGCGGGCCGCCGGGCGCGGCTGGATCGGCTGGACCCCGCGCGGCGCCTATCTGACGGCGGACGTGCGCGTCCTGTCGCTGGTACCGGCGTGGCTGTTCCTGCTGCTGGCGGCGGGGCTGGCGACGCTGGCGTGGCTGCGCGAGGGGCGGCGCTGAAGGGATTTGGCGTTGGCACGGGCGACCATCCGTGGTGATGTCGCGGGCGCGCCACCCGGGGGAGACCTGAGACGATGACCGACCGCAGAACGCTTCTTGGCCTCGCCGCTGCGCTGGCCGTCCTGCCCCTGCCCGCCCTGGCGCAGGAAGTGGTGCTGAAGCTGCACCAGTTCCTGCCCGCCGAGGCCAACGTGCCCGCGCAGATCCTGGACGTCTGGGCCGACAACGTGGAGCGGGACAGCGACGGCCGCATCAAGGTGGACCGCTATCCGTCGATGCAACTGGGCGGGACGCCGCCGCAGCTGATGGACCAGGCCATCGACGGTGTGGCGGACGTCATCTGGACGGTCGTGGGCTACACTCCCGGCCGCTTTCCCCGAACCGAGGTCTTCGAATTGCCCTTCATGGTGAGCGATGCGGAGGCCGCATCCGCGGCGTTCTGGCAGATGTTCGAGAGCGACATGCAGGAGGAGTTCACGGACGTCCATCTGCTCGGCACCTGGGTCCACGGTCAGGGCCTGATCCACGCCGACCGGGAAGTCCGCGTGCCGGGCGACCTGCGCGGCGTCAAGGTCCGCGGCCCGTCGCGGACGGTGAACCGGATGCTCGAGACGCTGGGTGCCGTGCCCGTGGGCATGCCCGTGCCCGCCGTGCCCGAAGCCCTGTCGCGCGGTGTCATCGACGCCGCGACCCTGCCGTGGGAGGTGACGGGGTCGCTCAAGGTGCCGGAATTGGTGGAGCATCACACCGAGTTCGAGGGGCCGATGCTCTATACCCTGACCTTCGTTCTGGCGATGAACAAGGCGCGTTACGAAGGGCTGCCCGATGATCTGAAGGCAGTGATCGACGCCAATTCGGGGCTTGAATTCTCGGTCTTCGCTGGCCGGACACAGGCCGCCGCCGACGCGCCTGCGCGGCAGGCGGCGGTCGACGCGGGCAATACCGTCGTCACCCTGTCGGGACCGGAGGCGCAGGTCTGGCGGGACGCGGCGCAGCCCGTGCACGAGGCCTGGGTGGCCGAGATGGAGGCCGCGGGCATCGACGGGCAGGCCCTGATCGACCGGGCACGCGGCCTGATGGACGGCTACGGCGGCTGAGGCGCCACGCGCGGAAGGAACGGCTGCCATGATCTCACGCTGGATCGCGGCCCTGGCCCGCCTGATGGCCTTCCTCGGCGGCGCCGTCCTGACCGCGATGATCCTCCTGACCTGCCTTTCCATCACGGGACGGTTCCTGAACGGGGTACTGCAATCGCCGCCCCTGGCCGGGAGCGCTCTGTCCGAGGCGTTGCTCGCCACGGGGCTGGGTCCGATTCACGGCGATCTGGAGCTGGTCGAGGCGGGGATGGCCTTCGCCGTCTTTGCCTTCCTGCCCATCACGCAACTCCGGGGGGGCCATGCCAGCGTCGACGCGCTGACCGCGCGGCTGGGTCCGCGGGCGCGGCGGGGGCTCGCGGCGCTCTGGGCCGTGCTGTTCGCGGCGGTGCTGATCCTGATCGGCTGGCAGCTCTGGCAGGGGACGCAGGACAAGATGCGCTATGGCGAGACGACCTTCCTGATCCAGTTCCCGATCTGGTGGGCCTATGCCGCCGCGCTGACGGGGGCGATCGCTTCGGCGGCCGTCGCCGTCCATGTCGCGGTCGCGCGGCTGATCGAGGCGGCGACCGGATCTGTGATCCTGCCGCCCGAGGGGTCCGCGTCTTGAACGATCTTGCCACAGGCCTGTGGTCGTTCCCGGTGCTGCTGGCGCTGATCTTCCTGCGGATGCCCATCGGGCTGGCCATGCTGGCGGTCGCCCTGGGCGGGCTCTATGTCGTGACCGGCGATAACACCGTCGCGCTGTCGCGTCTGAAGCACGAGACCTATTCGACCTTTTCCAGCTATCTCCTGTCGATCGTGCCCATGTTCCTGCTGATGGGTCATTTCGCCACCCTGGGCGGGATGAGCCGGGCGCTCTTCCATGCCGCCGAAGGGTTCCTCGGCCATCGCAGGGGCGGGGTCGCGATGGCGGCCATCGGCGCCTGCGCGGGGTTCGGGGCGATCTGCGGCTCGTCGCTGGCCACGGCGGCGACCATGGGGCGCGTCGCCCTGCCCGAGTTGCGACGCCACGGATACGACGGCGGCTTCGCCACGGCGACGCTGGCCGCCGGGGGGACGCTCGGCATCCTGATCCCGCCGTCCGTCGTGCTGGTGATCTACGCGGTGCTGACCGAGCAGAACATCGCCAAGCTGTTCGCCGCGGCCATCGTGCCGGGCCTTCTGGCGGCCGTGGGCTACGCCGTAGCCATCCGCGTGCATGCGGCGAGGAACCCGGTGCCGGGGGGCCTGCGCGACGCGATCCCCATGAGACGGCGCATCCATCGCCTGCTGGCGGTCTGGCCAGTGCTCGCGGTCTTCGTGGCGGTGGTCGGCGGCATCTACGGAGGCGTCTTCACCCCGACCGAGGGCGCGGCGGTAGGCGCGGCGGGCACCGGTCTCATCGCCTGGGCACGCGGCGGGCTGACGGGGCGGACGCTGGCAGAGGCCTTCATGGGCACGGCCATGTCCACCGCGATGATCTTCTTCATCGTGCTGGGTGCGGGGTTCTACAACGGCTTCCTCGCGCTGACGCAGGTGCCGCAGGAAATGGCGCTCTGGATCGCCGCGCAGGGGTTCGCGCCGATGACGGTGATGGTGGCGATCCTGCTGTTCTATCTTGCTCTGGGCTGCGTGATGGATTCGCTGTCGATGATCCTGCTGACCGTGCCGATCTTCTTTCCGGTGGTGATGGCTCTCGACTTCGGGCTGACACCGGAGGAGGCGGCGATCTGGTTCGGCATCCTCACCCTGATCGTGGTCGAGGTGGGGTTGATCACCCCGCCCGTGGGGATGAACCTGTTCGTCGTGAACGCCATGGACCCGGGCACGCCCATCGTCCGGACCTGGCGGGCGGTGGTGTATTTCCTCGCCTCTGACGTGGTACGGGTGGCGATCCTGCTGGCCTTTCCCGCCATCACCCTGTTCGCGATCTGATTGCCAAGGAGGTTCCCATGTTCGACCTGAGGGAGATCGAGGCGGCCGCGCGGCTTGTGCACCGGAACATGCCTCCCTCGGCCCAGATGCGCTGGCCCCTGCTCGACCGGGCGACGGGGGCACAGGTCATCGTGAAGCACGAGAACCACAACCCGACCGGCGCCTTCAAGGTGCGCGGCGGGATCACCTTCATCGACTGGCTGACGCGGACGCGCCCCGACGTGACAGGCATCGTCACCGCGACCCGCGGCAACCACGGCCAGTCGCAGGCACGGGCGGCCACGGCGGCAGGATTGCGCGCGGTGGTCTATGTGCCCGAGAGCAATTCGCCCGAGAAGAACGCCGCGATGAAGGCCTGGGGCGCCGAACTGCGCATCCACGGCACCGACTTCGAGACCGCGCGGGAGGCGGCGATCCGCGCGGCTGGCGAGGAGGGGCTGACCGTCGTGCCGCCCTTCCACCGGGAGCTTGTGCGCGGCGTTGCGACCTATGGGTGGGAGCTTCTGTCGGCGCATCCCGAGATCGAGGTACTCTACGTGCCCATCGGCTGCGGCTCGGGCATCTGCGGTTGCATCGCCGCGCGCGACGCCCTGCGACATGGCGCGGAAATCGTGGGGGTCGTCAGCGAGGCCGCCCAGGGCGCGCGAATGTCGGTCGCGGCGGGGCAGGCAATATCGACCGACACGGCGCGGACCTTCGCCGATGGCATCGCCGTGCGGACTCCGGTGCGCGAGGCGCTGGAGATCTACGGCCGGGGGGCTGCCCGCATCGTCGCCGTGTCCGACGACGAGGTGGCCGAAGCGATCCGCCTCTACTGGACCGCCACGCACAACGCGACCGAGGGCGCGGGAGCCGCGCCGCTCGCCGCCCTCATGCAGGAGCGAGAGGCGATGGCCGGTCGGACCGTGGCAGTCATCAACTGCGGCGGCAACATCGACGCGGACCGGATGGCCACGATCCTGACGGGCGGCACGCCCGCGCCCTGACCCGTCGGTCAGTGACCGATGACCGAGACATCGGGTTCGCAGGCGCCGGGGCGCTCCATTTCCAGTGTCGTGTGCTCGACCCTGAAGACGTCGTGCAGGCGGTCGATCACACGCTGGCGCACCAGCACGGGATCGGCCTCATCGACAACGACATGGGCATCGACCGCCGGTTGCCCCTCCTGCATCTCCCACAGGTGGAGGTGATGGACGGAGGCCACGCCATCGACCCCCTCCATCTCGGCCAGCACGGCCTTGGCGTCCATGTCGGGCGGCGCGCCCAGCATCAGCATGCGGATGACGCGGGGCGTGCCCTGCCAGACGTGCCACAGGATGTATCCCGCGATGGCGAGCGTCACGATGGGGTCGACGATCCACCAGTCGAACAGAAGGATCAGCGTGCCCGCCACGATCACCCCAACCGATCCCAGGGCATCGGCCAGGTTGTGCAGAAAGGCCGCGCGGATGTTGGCCGAGGTCTTGGACATCGCATAGGTCAGCGCGGCCGTGACCAGATCGACGGCCAGCGCGATGCCGGCGACGATCACCACGATCCAGCCCGCCACGGGCTGCGGGTCGAACAGGCGGGCCGTGCCCTCCCACAGCAGCCAGAGCGCGATGATGGCGAGCGAGGTATAGTTCACCAGCGCGGCCACCATCTCGGCCCGGCCATAGCCGAAGGTCATGCGCGCGTCCGAAGGCCGCCGTGCGATCTTGCGGGCCGCGAAGGCAATGACGAGGCTGAGCGCGTCCGACAGGTTGTGGACCGCGTCGGCGATCATGGCCAGCGAGCCTGACACCACCCCCGCCACGATCTGCGCAACCGTGAGCCCGAGGTTGACCGCGATGGCGGCCATGACCTTCCGGTCGCCCGCCTCCGGGTCGATGTGGCTGTGGGAATGGCCGTGGTTGTGGTCGTGGGACATGGATTACATCGAACTCCCGTTGCATTGGACGCTGGCAACCGCAGTCGCGTCGACGTCCGCCGCGAGCGCTTGACCGGCCCCGTTCTGGAGAAAGCCCGTAGCAACAGCGAGCGGCTTCCGGTTCGCGTCCAGCAGGATGCAGGTCACCATGTCGATGCCCTGCGCAACCACGTCCACCGAAGCGGTTCCGAACATATCGAGCACACGCACCACGACGATCTCGTCCAAACTTTCGAACAAGACGTCGGCAAGCGTCTGTCCCGGCAGTGCCAGTGCCAGCGTGGCGATAGCCAGTCTACGTATCGCGTCCATTCAGTTTCCCGTTCCTTGTGCTGGCCGTTCCCGTCAATGCGCCGCAGCCCAGTTCGCGCCCTGTCCCGCTTCGACCGTCAGCGGGACGGACAGGGGCACGACCGGCATGTTCGCCCCCTCCATCACCTCGCGCGCGCGGGCGATCAGCACCTCGGCGTCGCCCTCGGCCACCTCGAAGAGGAGTTCGTCGTGGACCTGCAGCAGCATCGTGGCATCCAGCCCGTCGATGGCGTCTTCCATCCGCACCATGGCGCGGCGGATGGCGTCGGCGGCGGTGCCCTGGATCGGCGCGTTGATCGCGGCGCGGCGGGCGAAGCCGGCGCCGGGACCCTTGGCGTTGATCTCGGGCGTGTGGATGCGGCGGCCGAACAGCGTCTCGACCCGGCCATGCTCGCGCGCGAATTTCACCGTGTCATCCATATAGGCGCGGATGCCGGGGAAGCGTTCGAAATAGGTGTCGATGAAGGCCTGCGCCTCGTCGCGCGGGATGCGCAGGTTTCGGGCAAGGCCGAAGCCCGAGATGCCGTAGATCACCCCGAAGTTGATCGCCTTGGCCTGCCGGCGCACCTCGGGCGTCATCGCGTCGAGGGGCACGCCGAACATCTGGCTGGCGGTGATGGCGTGGATGTCCTGCCCTTCGGCGAAGGCCTTCTTGAGCGCATCGATCCCCGCGATATGGGCCAGGATGCGAAGCTCGATCTGGCTATAGTCCAGCGACACCAGCACCCGCCCCTCGGGGGCGACGAAAGCCTCGCGGATGCGGCGGCCTTCCTCGGTCCGCACGGGGATGTTCTGCAGGTTCGGGTCGGTAGAGGCGAGCCGCCCGGTGTTCGCCCCAGCAATGGAATAGGAGGTGTGGACGCGGCCCGTGTCGGGGTTGATGTGTTCCTGAAGGCTGTCGGTATAGGTCGATTTCAGCTTGGACAGTTGCCGCCAGTCGAGGATCAGGCGCGGCAGTTCGTGTTCGGTCGCCAGATCCTCCAGCACGTCGGCGCCGGTGCCGTACGCGCCGGTCTTGCCCTTCTTGCCTCCCTCCAGACGCAGTTCGTCGAACAGGATCTCGCCCAACTGCTTGGGGCTGCCGACGTTGAAGGACCGGCCGGCTTTCTCGTGGATCTCCTCCTCCAACCCGGCCATCTTCTGCGCGAAGGCGCCGGACATGCGCGACAGCACCTGACGGTCGACGCGGATGCCCGCCATTTCCATCCGCGCCAGTACGGGAACCAGCGGCCGTTCCAGCGTCTCGTAGACCTTAGTGACCCTTGCCGCATGAAGGCGGGGCTTGAGCAGGCGCCAGAGCCTCAGGGTGACGTCGGCATCCTCGGCCGCATAGGGGGCGGCCCGGTCGATTTCGACCCGATCGAAGGTGACCTGCGACTTGCCCGTCCCGATCAGCGTCTTGATCGGGATGCACTGGTGGTTGAGATAACGGTCGGCCAACGTGTCCATGCCGTGCCCGTGCAGGCCTGCGTGCTGGGCATAGGACAGCAGCATGGTGTCGTCGATGGGCGCCACCGTGACGCCTTCGCGGGCGAAGATCTTGAAATCGTATTTCATGTTCTGTCCGATCTTGAGGATGCTTGCATCCCCCAGCATCGGTGCCAGCATTTCCAGCGCGTGGGCCTTGTCCATCTGGCCAGGCGCCAGTTGCGCCTCGCCGTCGAACAGGTCGCCGCCGCCGGTGCGGTGGGCCAGCGGCACATAGCAGGCGACGCCCGGTTCCGTGGCGAGGCTGATGCCCACCAGTTCCGCCCGCATCTCGTCGAGCGAGGTCGTCTCGGTGTCCACGGCCACCGCGCCCGCCCGCGCGATCCGGTCGAGCCAGACCTGAAGCGCCGCCTCGTCGCGCACGACCTCATAGGCGTCGTGATCGATGGGCGCCTCCTCCGGTGCGTCGGGGACGGGCGCTGTGGCCGCCTCGATGACCGCGGGGGGTTCCTTGCCGAAACGCTCGGCGATGCGGCGCGTCAGGGTGCGGAACTCCATCCGGTTGAGGAAATCGAGCAGCTTCTCGGGATCGGGATCGCGGATCTCCAGGTCGTCGAGGCCGAAGGTCAGCGGACTGTCGCAGTCGAGCTGGACGAGCCTGCGGGAGAGTTCGATCTGTTCGCGGTGCTCGATCAGGGTCTGGCGGCGCTTCGGCTGCTTGATTTCCTCCGCCCGCTCCAGCAGCGCGTCGAGCGAGCCGTATTCTCCGATCAGCTGCGCCGCCGTCTTGATGCCGATGCCGGGCGCGCCGGGTACGTTGTCGACGGAATCCCCGGCCAGCGCCTGCACGTCGACGACACGCTCGGGGGCCACGCCGAACTTCTCGAACACGCCCTCGGCATCTATCCGTCGGTTCTTCATCGGGTCGAGCATCTCGACGCCCCCGCCGACCAGTTGCATGAGATCCTTGTCGGATGAGATGATGGTGACGCGGCCCCCCGCCTCGCGCGCGCGGCACGACAGGGTCGCGATGATGTCGTCGGCCTCCCATCCCTCCATCTCCTCGCAGGCGATGTTGAAGGCCATCGTCGCCTCGCGTGTCAGCGGGATCTGCGGGCGCAGGTCCTCGGGCATCTCGGATCGGTTGGCCTTGTAGAGGTCGTACATGTCGTTGCGGAAGGTGTGCGACCCCTTGTCGAAGATCACTGCAACATGGGTCGCGGCATCCGGGCCCGTGTTTTCCACGACGTAGCGGTCGATCATGTTGCAGAACCCCGCCACCGCCCCGATAGGCAGGCCGTCGGACTTGCGCGCCAGCGGCGGCAGCGCATGGAAGGCGCGGAAGATATAGGCCGAGCCGTCGATCAGATGCAGGTGGTGGCCCTTGCCGAAGGTCATGTCGCGCCCCTTGTCGCCCGTGTCGCCGCCGTCATGCCACGAACCCGCGCGCGCCGCCACACCGCCGCCGGGTCAGACGAGGCGCGTGCCGACCATGTGCCAGGTGACGGCAACGAAGAAGGTGACCGAGGCCGCGACGACGAAGCCATGCCAGATCGCGTTGTGGAACCGCATGTTCCCCAGCACGAGGAACGGCGTGCCCAGCGAATAGAGGATGCCGCCGGCGAGCATCAGCGCGAAGACGGGCCAGGAGGTCGTCGCAACCACCTCGCCCCCGCCCAGCAACACGGCCCAGCCCATCGCGAGGCCAATACCCACCGACAGCCCCGTCGACCGACGCCGCCGCAGGAAGGCCGTGGCCGTCGCCACGACGGCAGCGGTCCACATCGCGGCAAGAAACGTCGTCCCGGTGCCCGAGAGCAGCACGAAGGGCGTCACGGTGCCCGCGATCTTGAGGTAGATCGCCGCCATGTCGAGCCGTCGCAGCCGGTCCGACCAGGCCGGGTTCGAAATGTGGTTGTAGGCCAGCGAGGCGGACAACATGGCGATCAGGGTGGCGCCATAGATCGACACGCCGGCGATCGCCGGCAGATCGCCCCGCAACGTCGCCGTCAGCGTGATGAGAACCGGCACCGCCGCGAGCGCCAGGATCAATCCCGCGAGGTGGACCACGGCATCGCTGACGAGCTCCGCCCGGTCATAGGGGCGGGCGGGCTCGGAGGAAGTGCCAAGGGGGGTGTCGGGCGCGATCATGCAAATACATCTAACAGGGCCCGCGCCCGGTTCCACTCACGAAAGCGGCAGGCCGTGACGTAAGGCGCCGTCGTCAGTGGCCATCGCCTTCCAGCACGAACCGCTTGTCGCAGTAGCCGCAGTCGACCCAGCCCTGCTGGGGGTCGATGGCCAGCCAGACGCGGGGGTGGCCGCCCGCCCCGTTGCCGTCGCAGGCCACGCGAAGGCTGTGCACCACCTCGGTCTCGGGCGGGGGCAGGTCGTGCTGTCGACTGGGATAACGGGGGGTTCCTGTGGTCATGACGAAGGCTCCCGGGGGTCAATGGCCTTGGGTTGTCGCAGGGCCTTCACCGGCATAGGTGAAGGCGTCCCGGCCTTATGCGACAGCGACCGGGGCACGCGCAACACCCGGAGGGGCAACATGTCCGACGCCATCGAGATCACCGGCCTTCGCAAGGTTTACGCCGGCGACCGGCGGACCCCCGCGAAAGAGGCGCTGAAGAACCTCGACCTGACGATCCCCACGGGCAGCATCTTCGGCCTGCTGGGGCCGAACGGCGCGGGAAAATCCACCACGATCAACATCATGGCAGGGCTCGTCCGCAAGACCGCCGGCAAGGTCCGCATCTGGGGTTTCGATCAGGACGTGAACCCCCGGCAGGCCCGCGCCGCCATCGGCGTCATGCCGCAGGAATTGAACCTCGACCCGTTCTTTTCGCCCAAGGATGCGCTGGAGGTTCAGGCCGGGCTCTACGGCGTGCCTCGGCGCGACCGGCGGACGATGGAGATCCTCGATCTCGTGGGGCTCGCCGACAAGGCCGACGCCTATGCGCGCACCCTGTCGGGGGGGATGCGCCGCCGCCTGCTCCTGGCCAAGGCACTGGTGCATCATCCGCAGGTGCTGGTGCTGGACGAGCCGACGGCGGGCGTCGACATCGAGTTGCGGCAGATGCTGTGGCGCAACGTCCGCCGCCTGAACGAGGAGCGGGGAATGACGATCATCCTGACCACACACTACCTCGAGGAAGCGCAGGAGATGTGCGACGAGATCGTCATCATCGGCGACGGCGAGTTGATCGTGCGGGACCGCACGGCCAACCTGCTCGACCGGCTGGACGCCAAGACGCTGGTGATCGTGTCCGACGTCGACCCCGGCCCCCTTGCCCTGCCTGAAGGTGTCGAGATGGAGCGGCGGCCGGACGGTGCGCTGGCCTTCCACTATGGCCGGAGCATGATCACGGCGGGCGACCTGCTGGCCGCGGTTCAGCAGGCGGGCGTCACCATCCGCGACGTGCGGACGGAGGAGCCGGACCTCGAGGACGTCTTCGTTTCGCTGACCCACAAGGCCCCCGCGGCCTAGGCTGCCGCCTGTCGCCGCAGCATGTCGCGCGCCGCCAGTGCCGCGCCCCCGGTGATCAGAAGGCAGGCCAGCCCCAGCGCCCAGGTCGCTTGCGCCTGCCCCGCCGCGACCAGCACCAGCGTCGAGAGGAGCGGCGCGGCATAGCTGGCAGCGCCCAGCACCGGCAGGTCGCCGCGCTTGACGCCGATGTCCCAGAGAAAGAACGCGAGGCCCAGCGGCCCGACCCCCAGCCCCAGGATCGCCAGCCATTCCACGCCCTGCGGCGCGACCGTCCGCTCCAGCGCCAGATGCGCCACAGCCGACAGCACGGCCGCCGCAAGGCAGAACCCCGTCACCACGTCGGTGGGGACCGAGGCGACCCGGCGGGACAGCACCGAGTAGCCCGCCCAGACGACCGCCGCCACCAGCGCCAGCGCATAGCCCGCAGCATGATCCGCCGACAGCGCGACGCCCCGGCCGCCCGTCACGATCAGCGCCGCTCCCGCGAACCCGAGGAACGCACCGGCAAGGTGGTGCGCGCGCAGGCCGTCGCCGGTCGACAGGCTGGCGAACAGAACGATCAGCAGGGGCCAAAGATAGGCGATGAGGCTCGCCTGCACCGGCGGTGCCGCGCGCAGCGCCAGAACGTAGAGAAGGTGATAGCCGAACAGCCCGCCCACCCCCAGCACCCAGACCGGCCAGGGCTGCCGCCCGGCATCCCGCACCGCCCGCCAACCCCGACGCGACACACCCGCGACCAGCCCCAGCATGCCGCCGATGGCGAAGCACATCGCCAGAAGCTGCAACGGCGGCACCTCGCCCGAGAGCGTGGTGAAGAGGGCCAGCGTGGACCAGAGCACCACGGCCCCGAACCCCGCGAGCGTGGCGGCATTTCGCGTCATGGCGCCTTCGTGCCGTCTTGCATGGGCGGCCGCAAGCGGTAGCGTGGTCACGGGGAGGACGCGCCATGGCGGACAGGGTTGTGATCGTGGGCGGGGCGATGATGGGGTCGTCGCTGGCGTGGTGGCTGACCGAGCTGGGGCATGCGCCCCGTGACATCACCGTGGTCGAGCGCGACCCGACCTATGCCGCCTGCGGAACGGCGTTTTCCAACAGTTGCATCCGGCAGCAGTTCGGCAACCCGCTCAACGTCGCCATCAGCCGGTTCGGAGTCGAATACCTGCGGGCCTTCCAGATGCACATGGCCGACGACCGCGTGCCGCCGATCCACTTCCATCCCTTCGGATACCTCTATCTGGCGGGCGACGCGGCGGAGGCCGACCGCCTGACGCGCGCCCACGCGGTGCAGGTCGCCGCGGGGGCAGGCACCCGCCTGATGACACCGGAGGAGATCGCGCGCGCCTGGCCGTTCTATGACCTCGACGGCGTGATTCTCGGGTCGCACGGGACGCGGGACGAGGGCTACTTCGACGGGACCACGATGTTCGAATGGTGGCGGCGCATCGCGCGGGAGCGGGGGGTGGGCTACGTCGCGGGCGAGGTAACGGGCATCGACGCGGGCTGCGGGCGGGTGTCGGGCGTGACGCTCGCGGACGGCACGCGCCTGCCCGCCGACATCGTGGTCAACGCAGCCGGGACGCGGGGCGCGCAGGTGGCGCGGATGGCGGGGCTCGACCTGCCGGTGGAGCCCCGCAAGCGCTACACTTGGGTGTTCGAGGCGGCGCGGCCTCTCGACCGCGACCTGCCGCTGACCATCGACCCTTCGGGCATCCATGTACGGTCGGACGGCGCGGCCTACATGGCGGGGGCCACGCCCGATCATGACCCGGCGGTGGACCCGGACGATTTCGCGGGCGACTGGTCGATCTGGGAGGAGCACGTCTGGCCCCTGCTCGCCACCCGCATCCCCGCCTTCGAGGAGATCCGGATCAAGCGGTCCTGGGTGGGGCACTACGACCTCAACGTCTTCGATGCCAACGCCGTGCTGGGGCCGCACCCCGACCTGCCCGGCTTCATGTTCATGAACGGCTTTTCGGGCCACGGGCTTCAGCAGTCCCCCGCGATGGGGCGGGGTCTGGCCGAACGCATCGTCCACGGGGGGTATGTCACCCTCGATATGGCGCCTTTCGGCGTGGACCGCCTGCTGGCCGGGCAACCCTTTCCTGAACTTGCGGTGATCTGACGCCTCGGTCAGACGTAGCGGTTCCAGACGTTCTCCAGCCGCTCCTGCCGGCCGGAGCGGGGGGCGGGGTTCAAGCCGTCGCGTTCCACCCGCTGCGCGATGGTCTCCAGATCCGATCCCAGCAGGTCGGAGCCGTCCCAGCCGGCATAGCGTTCCACCCGCGCGGTCTCCAGCACACCGTCCTCCAGCAGTTTCGCCGCCGCCTTGAACCCGCGCGCGCAGACATCCATGGCGCCGACATGCGCCGCGATCAGGTCGACGGGGTCGAGCGACTGGCGCCTGAGCTTGGCGTCGAAATTGGTGCCGCCGGTGATGAACCCGCCCGCGCGCAGCACTTCGTAATAGGCGCGCGCGACTTCGGGGACGTTTTCGGGAAACTGATCGGTGTCCCAGCCCGACTGCATGTCGTTGCGGTTCATGTCGATGCTGCCGAAGATGCCAAGCGCGCCTGCCAGCGCCAGCTCATGTTCGAAGCTGTGGCCGGCGAGGATGGCATGGCCCTGCTCGATGTTGACCTTCACCTCGCCTTCCAGCCCGAAATCCTTGAGGAAGCCGTAGACCGTGGCCACGTCGTAGTCGTACTGGTGCTTGGTCGGCTCCTGCGGCTTCGGCTCGATCAGGATGGTGCCGTCGAAGCCGATCTTGCGGGCATAGTCCACGGCCATCGTCAGGAACCGTCCCGCCTGTTCGCGCTCCCGCGCGAGATCGGTGTTGAGCAGGGTCTCGTACCCCTCGCGACCGCCCCAGAGGACGTAGTTCTGCCCGCCCAGCCGGTGCGTGGCGTCGATGCAGGTCTTTACCGTGGCGGCGGCGAAGGCGAAGACATCCGGGTCGGGGTTCGTGGCCGCCCCGGACATGTAGCGGCGATGGCCGAACAGGTTGGCCGTGCTCCAGAGGAGCTTCGGGCCGCCCGCCTGCATCTTGCCGCCGATGTAATCGGTCATCTCCTCCAGCCGGCGGGTGTTTTCGGCAAAACCGTCGCCTTCAGGCCGGATGTCGGCATCGTGGAAGCAGAAGAACGGCTGACCCAGCAGGCCGAACATCTCGAAGGCCACGTCGGCCTTGAGCTTCGCGGCCTCCATCGTGTCGCCGCCCATGGCGTCGGGGAACCACGGACGCTCGAACGTCCGACCGCCGAAGGGGTCGCCGCCGGGCCAGGCGAAGCTGTGCCACCAGGCGGCCGAGAACCGCAGGTGGTCCTCCATCCGCTTGCCCATCACCATTTCGTCGGCGTCGTAGTGGCGGAACGACAGGTCGTCCGCGGCATCGGGATCGAAGCGGACGGGGGCGAGGCCCGCGAAGAAATCGGTCATGGTCAGAGAGTCCTCAAGATGTCGTAGGCATGGCGGTAGCGGGCGTGGGCCTCGGCAAAGGCGGGCCCCAAGGCCGCGTCGGGCTCGACCGTGCGGGCGATGGCGGGGGGCGTGGCGATCTCCGGGCCCGCGCCGGTGGCGGCCATCCGGCCCAGCCGCGCCGCCCCGAGGGCCGCGCCGAATTCGCCCTGCGCCGGCACGTCCAGCGGGAACCCGAGCGTCGTGGCCAGCACCTGCAGCCAATGGTCCGACCGCGACCCGCCACCCATGGCCAGCGCGCTGTGGATCGTCGTGCCCGTCGCGGCCAGTGCGTCGCGGCAGTCGGCGAAGGCATGTGCCACGCCTTCCAGCACGGCGCGGGTGGCGGCGCGGGCATCGGTGGCGTGGTCGAGGTGCAGGAACTGGCCACGGATGGCGGCGTCGTTGTGGGGCGTCCGCTCGCCGCCCAGATAGGGAAGGAACAGCGTCCGGCCCGGCGCGCGGAGGGGCCCCAGGTCGGCCGTCAGATGTGCCGCCGACTGCCCCGTCAGGCGCGACAGCCATTCGAGCGCGTCGGTCGCGGCCAGGATCACCCCCATCTGATGCCACGTGCCGGGCAGCGCATGGCAGAAGGTGTGGACCGCCGTCCCAGGATCGGGACGATAGCCGTCGGTCGCCGCAAACAGAACGCCGGAGGTACCGAGCGACAGGAAGGCGCTGCCGTTTTGCACCACGCCGGCCCCGATGGCCGCGGCGGCGTTGTCCCCCGCGCCGCCGGCAACCGGCACCTGCGGCAGGCCCAGTTCGCGCGCGAGATCGGCGCGGAGCGTGCCGCTGATGGCGAAGCCTTCGACGAGGCGGGGCATGTGGTCGCGCGTCAGGTCGCAGGCCGCCAGAAGGTCGTCCGACCAGTCCCGCGCGCCCGTGTCGAGCCAGGCGGTTCCGGCGGCGTCCGACATTTCGGACACATGCTCCCCGGTCAGGAACAGGCGCAGGAAGTCCTTGGGCAGCAGGATCCTGTCCGTCGCGTCGAAGACGGCGGGCTCATGCCGGCGGACCCATTCGACCTTGGGCGCCGTGAAGCCCGGAAAGACGATGTTGCCGGTCACGGCGCGGAACCGGGGGTCGGCGTCCATCGCCGCCGCCTCCTCGTGCGCGCGGGTGTCGTTCCACAAAAGGCAGGGCCGCAACGCCCGGTCGTCCGCCCCGACCATCGTCGCGCCATGCATGTGTCCGGCAAGGCCGATCCCCTGCAACCCGCCGCAATCGTGGCGGGCGGCCAGCGCGGCCAATGCGGTGCGCGCCGCGTCGCACCAGGACTGCGGATCCTGTTCGGACCAGCCGTCGTGGGGGCGCTGCACCGTCAGGGGCTCGGCATGTTCGGCCAGCACGCGGTCGCCGTCGTCCACCAGGATCGCCTTGAGCGACGAGGTGCCGAGGTCGAGGCCGATGAAGCTCATGCCGCCGCCTTGGGGTTCTTGCCCAGAATGATCATGCTCAGGATGTCGTCCTCGGTCACGTCCTCGACCCGTTCCGTGCCCACCAGTTGCCCGTTCTTCATCACCGAGACGCGGTCGCAGAGCGCCATCATCTCGCGCGTGTCGTGGCTGATGAGGAAGATGCCGAGACCCTGCGCCTTCAACTCCTGGATCAGGTCGGCGACCATCTTGGTCTCATGCACGCCCAGGGCGGCCGTGGGTTCGTCCATTATCAAAATGCGGGCGTTGAAATAGACCGCGCGGGCGATGGCGACCGACTGCCGCTGACCGCCGGAAAGCGCCGAGACCGGGTCCTTGATCTTGCGGAAGTTGGGGTTGAGGCGGGCCATGATCCGGCGCGTCTCGGCCTCCATCCGGGCGTCGTCGAGGAACCCCAGCGGGGTCGTCAGTTCGCGGCCGAGGAACAGGTTGGCGGGGGCATCCAGATTGTCGGCCAGCGCCAAGGTCTGGTAGATCGTCTCGATGTTGTGGCGCCGGGCGTCGGCGGGGCTGCGGATGTCGGCGGGTTGCCCGTCGATGCGGATCTCGCCCGAATCCATGCGGTAGGCACCCGAGAGGATCTTGATGAGGGTGGATTTCCCCGCGCCGTTGTGGCCCAGCAGGCCCACCACCTCGCCCGGCCAGAGGTCGAGGGAAACGCCGTCCACCGCCTGCACCCCCCCGAAGGCGATCGAGATGTCGCGCAGTTCGACAAGCGGGGTTCCGGTTCTGTCAACCATGCCTCAGGCCCCCGCACGCTTGCGATAGACGATGTCGATCCAGACGGCGAGGACGAGGACGCCGCCCACCACGATGTTCTGGAGCGGCGCGTCCACCCCCACCATCGCCATCCCCGATTGCAACGACTGCATGATGAGAGCGCCGATGATCGCGCCGTAGATCGTGCCCACGCCCCCCTTGAGCGCGGTGCCCCCGATGACGGCGGCGGCGATGACGCGGAGTTCGTCGAGCACGCCGATGTCGTTGGAATGGTTGGTCAACCGGGCGGAGGCTACGATGGCCGAGATGGCGCAGAGCACTCCCAGCAGGGCGAAGATCTTGACCGTGAGCCAGCGCGTGTCGATGCCCGAAAGCTCTGCCGCATCGGGGTTGCCGCCGGTGGCGAAGATGTAGCGGCCGAACCGCGTGCGCCGGGCGATCACGGTCATCACGATCGCCACGGCGATCAGCAGGACGACCGAGATCGGCACGCCGTAGCCCTGCACCAGCCCCTCGGGCATCACCTCGCCCCGTGCCTCGAACCGCCGCGCCAGCACGCGCGACGGAATGGTATAGGCATTGAGAAGCGCCACGAAACCCAGAATGGCGCCGATGGCTGCCGCGCCCACGGCGATTTCCGCCCAGAGCGGCTTGACGGGGAAGTCGTGGGCCATCTTGCCGCGCCGCGCCGACCACAGCGCCCAGACGACGGCCAGCGCCGCCAGCCCGCCCAGAACCCAGGATCCGGTCTCACCCAGCGTGCCGTTGATGCCGCCGAACAGCTGGAACGTCTCGTCCAGCGGGCCGATGGTCTGTCCGTCGGTCAGATACCAGGCCACGTTGCGCCAGATCAGCAGGCCGCCCAGCGTGACGATGAACGCGGGAATGGTCAGATAGCCGATCAGCCAGCCATGGAACGCCCCGATGAGCGCGCCGGTGGCGATGCCTGCGGCGATGGCGATCCAGGCGGTGGCCGGGTGCCCCAGTCCGAGGCCCAGCCAGTCGGGCACCACGAGCGTCTGCGTCATCGCCATCACCGCCGAACAGGTCGCCAGCACCGAGCCGACGGACAGGTCGATGTGGCGGGTGACGATGACGAAGACCATGCCCGTCGCCATGATGGCGACGCTGGCCGTCTGGATCGTCAGGTTGAACAGGTTGCGCGGCGTGATGAACCGCCCGTCGCTGGCCAGGTGGAACGCTACGGCGATCAGGACGAAGGCGCCGATCATGCCCAGAAGGCGCAGGTCCAGCTCCAGCGCGCGGAGGCCCTGGCGGGGCTTGGCGGGGGCGAGGCTTGCGTCGGTCATCGCGGTCTCCGGCAGTGTGTTGCGGATGGCCCGCCCCGCGGAGGGCGGGCCAATGGCATCAGTTGCAGGGCGCGGGGCCGTTCTCGACGCCCTGGCAAAGTTCCTCGACCGGGATCCAGCCCGCGTCGGTCACGGCGGTCAGGTTGTCGCGGGTGATCGGAACGGGCGCCAGGAACTCGGCCCAGAGCGTCGTGCCGCCGGGCGAGGTCCATTCCTCCGCCCCCTCGATGGCGGACATCTCGGTGCCCCCGGCCATGGCGAGCGCGATCTCGGCGGCGGCCTTGCCCAGCTCGCGCGAGTCCTTCCAGACCGAGACGGTCTGCGTGCCCTGCGCCACGCGGTTCAGCGCGGCGAAGTCCGCGTCCTGCCCCGACACCGGGATCCCGTCGAGACCCTGCGCGGTCAGCGCGGCCACGGCCCCGCCGGCGGTGCCGTCGTTCGATGCGACAACGGCATCCACCTGATTGTCCTCGGCCGTCAGGATCTGCTCCATGTTGCGCTGCGCGTTGGCGGGCAGCCAGCCGTCGGTATAGGCCTCGCCCACGATGGTGATCTTGCCTGCGTCGATGGCCTCCTGCAGCACCTCCTGCTGGCCGCCGCGCAGGAAGTCGGCGTTCGGATCGGTGGGCGAGCCCTTGATCATGACGTAGTTGCCCTCGGGCGCGGCCTCGAGCACGGCACGGGCCTGCATCCGCCCGACCTCGACGTTGTCGAAGGTGAGATAGAAGGCGTAGGGATCCTCGATCAGGCGATCATAGCCCACGACCGGGATGCCCTCGTTCTGGGCGGCGGTGACGGCGGGGCCGATGGCCTGGCTGTCCTGCGCCAGGATGATGAGGGCGTCGGCTCCCTGTGCGATCAGCGATTCGACATCCGACAGCTGCTTCGATGACGACGACTGCGCATCGGTGGAAATGTAGCTTGCGCCAGCGGCATCAAGCGCCTGCCGGATCGCGGCCTCGTCGGTCTTCCAGCGCTCCTCCTGAAAGTTGGACCAGCTCACGCCCACGACAGGGCCGTCCTGGGCCAGCGCGGCCGAGGCAAAGGTCAAGGATGCGGCAGCGGCCGCCGTCAGAAATGTCTTCATCGTATCCTCCCATTGGATCGCGGTCGCCGGACGTTGCCGCCACCGGATGCGGAAGGGAACCAAGTTTTAGTTCTGCTGTCAAAATTAATTTGACGACATGTCGGAAGAATCGTTCACTCCGACGCGGCCCCACGGGTGTGGCGGGCCGGAATGCCCTCCCTTTTCGGATTAGCGGGGAAAGAATAGTTGCCGGACACAACTAATCGACCTGACGACGCCCACGATGCAGCCCGGTTTTCCCTGGCCGACGCGCCGGGCTGCGGCCCGCTGCGGCGGGCGCGGCAGTCCGGCAGCCTGTCCCTGCGCCAGCGGATCTATGAACAGGTCCGTTCTGCCGGGCGGATCAGTCGCGCGGCATTGGCAAAGGAGTTGAGAGTGTCGCCGGGTTCGGTCACGCCCCCGGTATCGGACCTTCTCGCGGGGGGCCTCCTGTGTGAGCTGCAGGACGAGGGGCAGCCCAGCGGCCGGGGCCGCCCGCCGGTCACGCTCGGCCTGAACGCCCGCCGCGGGCTGGTCGCGGGGATGAAGGTCAGCGATCACGAATACTCCGCGCTGCTGGTCGATCTGGCCGGGCAACCGGTGGCGCAGGCGACCTTGCCACGGTCAGGGGCCGACCGCTCGGTGGCGGGGCTTCTGGACGACGTGGCGACGCTGCTGTCGCGCCTGTCCGGGGCGGCAGGCCATGGGGCGCCGCCGATCCTCGGCGCGGGGCTGGGCTTGCCGGGGATGGTCGATCACACCGGCGGGCGGCTGCGCTGGTCGCCCATCCTGGCCGCGCGCGACGTCGATCTGGCCGGCGCGGTGTCGGCGCGGCTGGGCCTGCCGGTGTCGGTGGACAACGACGCGAACCTGCTGACCATGGCGGAGCTGTGGTTCGGGCGGGGCCGGTCGCTGTCGGATTTCGCGGTCGTGACCATCGAATACGGCGTGGGGCTGGGCCTTGTCGTCGACCACGCCCCCTATCGTGGCGCGCATGGCTTCGGGATGGAGTTGGGGCATACCAAGGTGCAGCTTGACGGCGCACTCTGCCGCTGCGGCCAGCGGGGGTGCCTGGAGGCCTATGTCGCCGATTTCGCCCTGGTGCGCGAGGCGCCCATCGCCCTCGACGGAGCGCTGCCGCCGCGGAGCGAGGTGCTGGAAACGCTTTATGCGCAGGCCAAGGGCGGGAACGAGGCGGCGCGCGCGATCTTCGACCGGGCGGGGCGGTATCTTGCGCTCGGCCTCGCCAACGTGGCCAACCTGTTCGACCCCAACCGCATCATCCTGTCGGGCAGCCGGATGCGCTATGACTACCTCTACGCCGCCGAGATGCTGGCGGAGCTGCCGGGGCTGACGCTGAACACGCCCCCCCCGGTCGAGGTCAACGCCTGGGACGATCTGGTCTGGGCGCGGGGTGCTGCGGCGCTGGCGTTGTCGGACCTGACGCCGCGCCTGCTGGCATGAGGTGGATCGCCTTCCTGCTGGCCACGCCCGCGATCGCCGATGTGGCGTTCGAGCCGGTAGCGGTGCCCGAGCACATCTACTCCGGCGGGTGGGAGCATTTCGTCGGCGGCGGCATGGCGGCCATCGATTGCGACGGCGACGACCTGCCGGACCTGCTCGCGGCCGGGGGCGCGGCGCCGATGACCCTGCTGCGCAACCGGGGCGGCATGAGGTTCGAGCGTGGCCCCCTGCCGCGGATCACGGGAGGCACGGGGGTCTATGCGCTTGATATCGACGGCGACGGGGCGTCGGACCTCGTGGTGCTGCGGGTGGGGGGCAACCTGACGCTCAGGGGCGACGGGGCCTGCGGCTTCGCGCCCCATGACTTCGGCGTGCCGGGCGGCAGCGCCTGGACCACCGCCTTTTCCGCGACATGGGAGGCGGGGCAGGACCGGCCGACGCTGGCCTTCGGCAACTACGTCGACCGCGACGACCCGGAGGGGCCGTTCGGCGCCTGCGACGACAACTGGCTGCTGCGGCCGGGACCGGAGGGGGCCTATGTCGAGACGGTCCTGACACCGGGCTTCTGTGCCCTGTCCATCCTGTTCTCGGACGAGGACCGCGACGGCGAGACGACCCTGCGGCTGTCGAACGACCGTCACTACTACGTCCGCGGCGGGGCAGAGCAGATGTGGTCCCTGCGGGAAGGGCGGTTCCTGACGGCGGCGGACGGCTTCGACGCGCCCTCGATCTGGGGCATGGGGATCGCGTCGCGCGACATCACCGGGGATGGGCTGCCCGACCTGATGCTGACGTCCATGGGCGATCAGCTGACGCTACTGTCGGGCCCCGACGGGCTGACGCCCGCGCCCTTCGACATCGGCAGCTATGCCCAACGGCCGCATGCGGGCGGCGATGGGCGGCCGTCGACCGGGTGGCATGCGGCTTGGGGCGACGTGGACAACGACGGCGATGCCGACCTGTTCATCGCCAAGGGCAACGTGGACCAGATGCCCGACATGGCGATGGCGGACCCCAACAACCTGTTGCGGAACGATGGCGGCCGGTTCGTCGAAGTGTCGGTCGCGGCGGGCGTCGCCTCGGCCCACCGCGGTCGGGGCGCGGCGCTGGTGGATCTGGACGGCGACGGGCGGCTCGACCTCGCGGTCGTAAACCGGCGCGCGCCGCTGGAGGTCTGGCGCAACGTCTCGACGGCGGGAAACGCGCTGTCGGTCACGCTGGAGCAGTCGGGCGGCAACCGCGCGGCCGTCGGCGCCTGGGTCGAGGTGCGGACGCCCGAAGGTGTCCAGATGCAGGAGTTGACGCTGGGCGGCGGCCACGCGGGCGGCGCGGTGGGGCCGCTCCATTTCGGGATCGGCGCGGCGAGCACGGCAGACCTGCGCGTGACCTGGCCCGACGGGACGGCCGGGGAGTGGGAGAGGGTGGCCCCGGGGCGCCTAACGGTCACGCGATAGGGCCGATCAGCGATCCACCCGCAGGCCGGAAGGCACGGTTTCGGGGATGCCCAGCCGGCCAGCCAGAGCCGCCTCGTCGCGCAGGCTTTCGAGAAAGGCCATGAGGTTTGAGACCTCGGCTTCCGTCAGCACCCGGTCGGGGCCGCGGACGGCGGCCGCCAATGCCGAGACCTGTTCGGCGTCTTCCATGACGGTCCAGTCCTCGGCTTCCATCTCGGGCAGGGTCGCGTCGCGCCGGTACCAGCCCAGCGCCGCGCGAGGCGCCGCATGGTCGCGCAGGAAGGCCCTCAGGTCCGAATAGGCCCCCGCATGGCCCCAGGGACCCGTTTCGGTCACGTTGCGAAGCGAAGGCGTGCGGAAGGCGAAGCGGTCGCCCTCCTCCCCCGTCACGCGAAAGCGGCCGTCGTCGCGGGCGTGCGTCTCGAACCGGGCGCGCTTGCCGGGGCCGAGTTGCGGCTGGCCCATGGCGTGAAATCCGTGGTCGGTCTGGAACGGGCCTGCGTGGCAGGCGGCGCAGCCCGCTGCGCCGTAGAACAGCTCCACCCCCTGCAACGCCTCGACCGGCAGATCGGCCTCGCCGCGCAGCCAGGCGTCGAAGGGGGAGGTGTCGGAGCGCCATTCATGTTCGACGAAGGCCGCAATGGCGTCGGAAATGTCGGTGAAGTCGAGCCTGTCGTCGCCGGGAAAGGCCCGCTCCCACAGCGCTGCGTATTCGGGGATCGCGCGCACGCGGGCCGCCAGCACCTCCCAGGCGCCGTCCTCGCCGGTGATGAGGCCTTGGCGCACGGCGCGGGCGACGTCGTTCTCGGAGTAATGCCCGGCCATCTCGTCGGCCGAGAGCACCGGGAACATTGTCTGCGCCGACAGCAGGGTGTCGAACCCCTCGACCATCTCGGAGCCCATGGGGGTGCGAAGGCCGTCCTCGGTCCGTTCGATCCGGCCGTCGTGGAACAGCACCGTGAACTCGGACGCGCCGAGGTTCCAGAGCGCGGGCGCGTTGCGGGGGATGCGTTCCTCCGGCGGGTTCGCGGGGTCCACGGCACGGTCGGGGCCGAGGCCCCTGCCCCCCTCTCCCATCCCGAGGCTGAGGCCGTCGCCGGTGCCGAAGCTGGGATGATGACAGGTGCCGCAGCTGATGTTGCGGTTGCCGGACAGGACTCCGTCCCAGAACAGAAGGCGCCCCATTTCGACCTGCGCGGGGTCCGTCGCGCGGTAGTCGGCGTCGGTGACGGGTGCCGGAAACTCCATCGCCCAAGCAGGCGACGACAAAGACAGCAGAAGGGGCAGGACAAGGCGCGACATGGCCGCGACGTAACCACAGCGGCGCCGGGCACGGAAGACGGTGCGGGCGCATAATCGCTGGCGTTCCGCGGCGATTGACGATAACGCGCGCGCACCCCCAATTCGAGGCTGACCCAATGGACCTTCGCAACATCGCGATCATCGCGCACGTGGACCACGGCAAGACGACGCTGGTTGACGAGCTTCTCAAGCAGTCCGGTGCCTTCCGCGACAACCAGGCCGTGGCGGAGCGCGCCATGGATTCGAATGATCTGGAGCGTGAGCGGGGGATCACCATCCTGGCCAAGGCCACCAGCGTCGAGTGGAAGGATACCCGCATCAACATCGTCGACACGCCCGGCCATGCCGATTTCGGCGGCGAGGTGGAGCGCATCCTGTCGATGGTGGACGGCGTCGTCCTTCTGGTGGATGCGGCCGAGGGGCCGATGCCCCAGACGAAGTTCGTGACGTCCAAGGCGCTGGCGCTCGGGCTGCGGCCGATCGTGGTGCTCAACAAGGTGGACAAGCCCGATGCCGAGCCGGACCGCGCGCTGAACGAGGTGTTCGACCTGTTCGCGAACCTCGGCGCCGACGACGACCAGCTCGACTTTCCGGTGATGTATGCCTCCGGGCGCAGCGGCTGGGCCGACATGGAACTCGACGGGCCGCGCAAGGGGCTGGATGCGCTGTTCGACCTGATCCTGAGCCACGTGCCCGAACCGAAGCAGATGGCCGACCGGGACAAGCCGTTCCGCATGCTGGCCACGACGCTGGGCGCGGATCCCTTCATCGGTCGCATCCTGACCGGGCGGGTCGAGGCGGGCACCCTGCGGTCCGGGCAGACGCTGAACGCGCTGTCGCGCACCGGCGAGAAGATCGAGCAGTTCCGCGTTACCAAGATCCAGGCGTTCCGGGGCCTTGCGCTGCAGCCGATCGACGTGGCTGAGGCGGGTGACATCGTGACCCTGGCGGGCATGGCCAAGGCGACCGTGGCGGACACGCTCTGCGACACGTCGGTGGACACGCCCCTGCCCGCGCAGCCCATCGACCCGCCGACCATCACCGTGACCTTCGGCATCAACGACAGCCCGCTGGCCGGCCGCGAAGGCAAGAAGGTGCAATCCCGCGTCATCCGCGAGCGGCTGATGAAGGAAGCCGAGACCAATGTGGCCATCAAGGTCACCGACACGCCGGGTGGCGAGGCCTTCGAAGTCGCGGGTCGGGGCGAATTGCAGATGGGCGTCCTGATCGAGAACATGCGTCGCGAGGGGTTCGAACTGTCGGTCAGCCGCCCGCAGGTCGTCTTCCGTGAGGAGGACGGGCAGCGGCTGGAACCCGTCGAGGAAGTCACCATCGACGTGGACGACGAATATTCGGGCGTCGTGATCGAGAAGCTGACCGGCATCCGCAAGGGCGAGCTGACCGAGATGAAACCCGCCGGCGCGGGCAAGACGCGCATCATCGCCCATGTGCCGTCGCGCGGCCTGATCGGGTATCATGGCGAATTCCTGACCGACACGCGCGGCACCGGCGTCCTGAACCGCGTGTTCCACGACTGGGCCCCCTACAAGGGCGCCATCCCGGGACGGCGCCAGGGGGTGCTGATCTCGATGGAGGACGGGGTGTCGGTGGCCTATGCCCTGTGGAAGCTGGAAGACCGGGGCAAGTTCTTCATCGGCGCGCAGGAGCAGGTCTATCAGGGCATGATCATCGGCGAGCATTCCCGAGACAACGATCTGGAAGTGAACCCCCTGAAGGGCAAGCAGCTGACCAACGTCCGCGCTTCGGGCACCGACGAGGCCGTGCGCCTGACGACGCCGATCACCATGTCGCTGGAACAGGCCATCGCCTATATCGACAACGACGAACTGGTCGAGGTCACGCCCCAGTCGATCCGCCTGCGCAAGCGCTTCCTCGACCCGCACGAGCGCAAGCGGCATGCAAGGGCGGCGGAGTAGGGATAGAGTTTCTGTACTGAAACTCGGAAAAATGGGTGGCCCGGTCAGGCCGCTCACTTCTCCGACATCTAACAGGCTGCTGAAGAAGTCGGCCTTGAAGGACGTTGTTCCTGCCGTCACGATTTGAAGGCGGTTTTCTTCGGCATCGGCATCGGCGACGGTCGCGGGGTCTGAGTTGCCTTCTTCGTCAGGCCGCCAGGAGTTTCGGCAGCCTCGCGAGGTTGCAGGCCGCCATCGTCATCGTGAACTGGGCGCAGACCCTGTCGAGCCCGCGATGAACGGTCTGGGACATGCCGCCGACGGTCTTGGCCCAGCCGAACGGTTCCTCTATACTCTTCCGGCGCCGCTGGGACAGGGCGTGGCCGAGGTGCTGGGTTGTCCGTCCGTTGATGGCGGAATGCCGGGCTTTCTGCGCGACGTGCGGTGTCACGACCATGCGCCTGAACTCGGCGACGAAGTCGGCGCTGTCGTATCCGGTGCTGTCGTATCCCTTGTCCGCCCCGAGCGCCAGGCGTCGGGTCGAGCCCGGTGAGTGCCGGTTGATCATCTCGAGTGCCGCCTTCCGCTCGCCATGCCCATCCATCGCCCGGTAGGCGATTGCGCAGCAATCTGCCGAGAGGGGGCGTGGGTCAGCTCTGCCTGCACCACGAGGCCGTTCCGGTTTTCCATCAGCTTATGCCCCATGAAGCACAGCAACGCCGCCGCGCCCGGCGCCTTCTTGCAAAGCCGCGCATCGGGGTCCGTTACGGACGCATGGGTTGCGTTCGAGCGCTTCTGACCCCGGAAGTTCACCTCGGGGTTGCGGGTCTGGCGGGGCGTGTCGGTCATCGGCTGGGTCTCGGTTTGCTGGGGCTGGTCGGTGTCCGGGGCGGTCTCGTCGGCTGGTGGTGATGGCGGCCCGCCGGGGTCATCATCCTGCGGCGGCGCTGTACCTTCCTTCGGCTGGAAACTCTTCATGGACGCCCATGCCCTGACCAGGGTGCCGTCGACCGAGAAGTGCCCGTCCGACAGCAGCGGCTTGGCCTGAGGGTGCGCGGGGATCGCGGCCATGACCTTGCGCGACATGTCGGTTGTCAGCAGCCGGTCGCGGGTCTTGCTGAACACCGTGGGAACTCAGACCGGGTCGTCGATGCCCAGCCCGACGAACCATCAAAACAGCAGGTTATAGTCCATCTTCTGCATCAACTGCCGCTCCGAGCGGATCGAGAGCAGGATCTGGAGAAGGCTCGCACGGATCAGGCGCTCCGGCGCAATGGGGGGGCGACCAAAGTCGGTATAGAGCGCGTCGAACTCGGCATCGAGGCTCGTCAGCGCATCGTTCACGATCTGCCGGATCTTGCGAAGCGGACGACCCGCAGGGATCCGCCCCTCAAGGTCGACATAGCTGAACGGCGACCCGCTCGCTTCGTCCGTCCCACGCATCGTCACCCTAACCACCGCTGCCGTGCCGGAAGTGAATCATGTTCTCATAACCGCGTCGAGACCGGCCTTTTTCAGCAGCCTGTTAAGGGAAATCGCCAGGGCGTAAATGCTGTTGCGCAAGCTACCACGAGGGCCAGCGCGACACCTATGCCCACTGAGTAATGGGCTGCGTTCGAATGGCGCCGCCGACAAGGAGGCAGCGGCGGGCAATCGACGTCAGACCTCGGCCAATCCCACGAAACCCCTGTGTTTTAATAGATAAGCTAAAATTTCTCGATATTCACAGAAATCTCTTGGGAGGGGCGCGCATGCAAAACCGCCGTTCTGCGCGCTCTCATGCCCCGTTGGCAAGCATGGCTCAACTGGCGGCCCTGGAAGGACTCGAACCCTCAACCTCGGACTTAGAAGGTCCTTGCTCTATCCAGTTGAGCTACAGGGCCGCTGGGGCGGTTCGTATGACAGATCGACGCCTTGTTCCAGCGGGAACGATGGCGACCGGGGCCGGCCGGATCAGTCGCCCGCGGCACTCGAGAGGCGGCTGGACAGCAGGTCTCCGGTCCGGGCCAGGATCGAATAGCCGATCATCGAGAATGCAGTGTTGATCTGCTTGAGCGCTCGCAGGGTCTCCTGGTGGATGTTGCTCGTCTCGATGCTATCGGTCAGCGCGTCCATCAGCCGCCCCAGGTGCTGTCGTTGCAGATGCTGTTCGACGGCGCGGACCTTGTCCTTGGCCGCGACCAGTTCGCGGGCGGCGTCAGGGTCCTGCGTCATCATCACGTTCAGCGCCAGCTGCACGTTGGTCAGCACCCGGTCGTGAAAATCGCCGATTTCCCTCCCACCCTTGGCTGAAAAGGCGATCCCGTCGACGTGCAGACGCCGGGCGAGGTCTAGCATGGTGCGCGTCACGATGTCCGATGCCGCTTCGAGGTTGATCGCGATGGAGGCGAGGTCCATGGCCCGGCGGCTCTGTTCCTCGTCGAGTTGCTGTCGGTTGATCTTGGCCAGGAACAGCTTGAGTGCGAAGTGCATCCGGCTCACCTGTCGGTCGCGGTTGCGGATGGCCTCCGCGGTCGGCTCGTCCCAGGTCTCGAAAAGGGGACCGGCCGCGCGCAGCATCGTCTCGATCAGTTCTCCCATCCGCAGCACCTCCCGCGCTGCAGAATCGAGCGCGCGGTCCGGCCGGTCGAGCGTCGCTTCATCCAGCGCGCCGGGCATGGCGAGACGTCCCGAAGGGTCCGTTCGGTCAGGCAGCAGGCGGGCGGCGAGGGTGCTGACCGGGCCGAGGAAGGCCAGCCCGACGACCGCCAGGCCGAGATTGAACACGAGATGCAGATTGATGACCTGTCGCGCGTCCTTCGCACCCAGCCAATCGAGGGCGAACCCCTGGACGATGAGGACGGCCAGCACCAGCAGTGCCCCGCTTCCCCGCAGCCCCAGGTTCGCGGCCACGATCCGGCGGGCCGTCACCGGGGCCGCCAGCGTCAGCATGTAGGCGATGAAACCGCCGCCCAGGTTCGCGCCCAGCACCATCGCGGCCGCAGCGGAAGCAGGCAACAGGCCCTGCCCCACCAGCGTGACGAACAGCAGGACAGCGGCGACGCTGGAATGCACCATCCAGGCGAAGACCGCGCCGATGACGAAGGCCGTCAGTGGATCGCCGCCGAGATACTGCATCGCCGCGATGGTGCCCGTGCTGTCCATCAACGGAGCCGTCGCGGCCCGGATCATGTCGAGCGATGCGAAGATCAGCGCCAGACCGATCAGGATGCGCCCGACGGGCCGCGTCCGTCGCCCTTCGCCCCGCATGAACAGCGCGACCCCGACAAGCAGCAGAAGCGGTATCAGCCAGGTCTGCCTGACCAGCAGCAGTTGCGCCACGATGGCCGACCCGACATCGGCGCCCAAAAGGATGGCAAGCCCCGCCGTCGCCGCGAGGCCCCCTTTGGAAACGAAGTTGGATACGAGGATCGCCACCGCGGTCGAGCTCTGCAATGCCACCGCCGCGCCCAGCCCAGTCGTCGCCGCAAGGACGCGGCCGGAGGTGGACCGGCGCAGCACCTGCCGCAGCTCCGTCGCAAAGGCACGTTCGACGCCCGTTCGCACCAGCCGCACCGACCAGATCAGAAGGGCGGCCGTCCCCGCGATGTTGAGGATGAACAGGAGGATCTGCGGCTCATGCACGGAAGCTCTGTCCCCTCATGCTGCTGTGGACGTGTGGGCAATGCGCTTCGGGCGCGGCGGGCATCCTTGACCGCAGCAATCGCCCATCCCGCACCAAAGCGCCAGACCGAAGCCGATTTCGGCCCCCGCAAGGGGTTGCGTTCGGTCCGCAGGTGACCAGGCTTCCCGCCTCAGACCCGCCAGCGCAGAAGCCGCCGTTCCAGAAGTCCGATCGCGGCGCTCGTCAGAACCCCGAGCAGCGACAGGATGACGACGCCGGCGAACAGTCGCTCCAGATCATAGAGTGACCCGGCCTCTAGGATGTAGGCCCCGATGCCGTAGGTCGCGCCCAGCATCTCGGCCGCGACGAGCAGGATGATCGAGATGGCGAGGCCGATCCGCAGTCCCGACAGGATGCCCGGCATCGCTCCCGGAAGCACGATCTTGCGGACGATGCTGCCCCAGGACAGGCCGAACGACTGCCCCATGCGGATCAGCGTGCGATCGACGTTGTCCACCGCACCATAGGTCGCGACGACCATGGGCGTGAAGGTGCCGAAGGCAATCAGCGCGTATTTCGACGGCTCGCCGATGCCGAACCAGATGACGAACAGCGGCAGCAGCGCGATCTTGGGGATCGGGAAGATCGCCGCCACCAGCGGCACCAACCCCGCCCGCGCCAGGCTGAACAGCCCGATCAGCGTGCCCACGCCGATCCCCGCCAGCGCGCCCAGCGTCGCACCCACGGCCAGTCGGCTGAGCGAGGGGATGAGGTGCTTGAACAGAAGCCCCGTGTCCCAGAGTTGCACGAACGTGCCGGCGACGTCGGACGGCAGCGGCAGCGTCAGGCGCGACATCCACCCCATCCGGAGCCCCAGTTCGATGGCAAGGACGATAGCTACGATGACCGCCACCCCCACCCAGCGGCGCGGGCGGGCTACGAAGCCGCCGCCACGGAACGGCACGGGGCGGGAGTCAGCCATCCAGAAGCTCCGCATCGGCTGCCCGCGCCTCGTCGCGCATCAGGCCCCAGAGGTGGCTCTGCACGTCCTCCATCGCTCCCCGCGCATCCAGCGGCGCGTCGATCTCGACCACCTCGCGGATACGGCCGGGCCTGCGCGACAGGACGACGACGCGGTGGCCAAGACGCACCGCTTCGGCCAGGTTGTGCGTGACGTAGACGGCCGTGAACCGCTCCCGCAGCCAGAGCGCCACGAGATCGTCCATCAGAAGCTCCCGCGTCTGCGCGTCGAGCGCGGAGAGCGGCTCGTCCATAAGCATGACGGCGGGGTTCACGGCCAGGGCGCGGGCAATGGCCACGCGCTGCTTCATGCCGCCCGACAGCTGCCGGGGCAGGGCGCCCGCGAAATCGGTCAGCCGGGTGCGGGCCAGGACGTCATCGATGATCGTGCGCCTCTCCGCACGGCTCAGCGCGTGATCCTCCAGCACCAGCGACACGTTCCCGTCCACCGTGCGCCAGGGCAGCAAGGCGAAGTCCTGGAACACGAAGGTCAGCGGGTTCAGCGACCCCCGCGGCGGGGCGCCGCGCTGCATCACTGCCCCGACGGTCGGCCGCTCAAGCCCGCCGATCATCCGCAGCAGGGTCGATTTCCCGCAGCCCGACGGCCCCACGATGCAGACGATCCGCCCTGCCGGAATGTCCAGCGAGACGTCCCGCAGCACCTCGGTATCGCCATAGCGATGCGACAGGCCCTCGACCGTCAGGTCCACTAGCTGCCGACCGTCTCGACGTAGGAGGTGTCGATGAGCTGCTCCAGCGTGATCGCGCTGTCGATCAGCCCCTCCGACTGGAACCATTCCAACTGATCGCGTACCGACGCGACGTTGAGCGCGGCCCCTTCGTTCAGACGCATGGTGCCCTGGATGATGGGGGGCGCGGCCTCCTTGACCGTGCGATCGGGATAGACGTAGGGTTGCAGCAGCGCGACCATCTCCGCTACGCCCTCCTCTCCGCCGGCGCGGTCGATCATCGTGGAGTTGTAGATCGACGTCGCCGCATTCATCGCGCCCAGATAGGCTGTCGTCAGCTCCCGGTCCGCCACGTTCACGGTCGAGCCGAAGATGGTCGTGACCTGATAGCCCGGAAGATACTCCGCCACTTCGCCCACCCGGTGCACTTCGCCCGAGGCGACGAGTCCGCTGGCAATGTGGGGCACGATGGTCCAGCCGTCGACCTGCCCGGTCTTGAGCGCGCCTATGATGGCGCCGACCTTCTGCAGCGGCACGAACTCCAGCCCGATGCCTTCGGCCTGCGCGATCTTCGACCCCATGTAATGGAACGACGACCCGGCCGTCGTCATCCCGAACCGCCTGCCGTCGAGCATGCCCGGCGCGGTGACGCCCGCCTGATACGCGGCGTCCGACACAAGGATCGCCTGGCCGGGGATGCCTTTTTCTTCCGACAGCGCACCGCCGAAGACCTTGATCGCGCCCTTTTCGGCCAGGCTGACCAGCCCGCCCGAGATCGCTGTCATGGCATAGTCCACATCGCCCGAGGCGATGGCCACCGCCATGGGCTGTGCCGCCTCGAAGAACACCGGCTCGACCGTCAGGCCCGCCTCGTCGAACAGGCCCCGCTCCAGCGCGATGAAGGTCGCAGCGTGGCTGGTGAAGCGCAGCGCGCCCACCCGGATCGTGCGGCCCTGCGCGATCGCGGGCGTGGCCAACGCGGCGCCGGCAGCGGCGCCAATCACACCGATGGCGTGGCGACGGGTCATGATCATGTCGGTCTCCTCCCCCTTGGTTGCGGCTGAACAGACGCAAAAGGGCGGGGCGGTGTCAACGGTGGTGTGGCACAGGTTGACGCGGATGCATCTTGCCGACGAAGGGTGAAATGGCGAAAGAGCAAATCCCGGCGTTCGGTTCCGGGTCGCTGTGAGTGAGGCGAAGCGTTTCCTCGGAAACATCGTTCTGGCAGGCAAAGGAACTTCTGATTGAGTGAGATTCTGGAAGAACGGTTTGTCGTCTTCATCGATATCCTTGGGTTCGGCGCCATGGTCCGGCAGGCAGCAAGAGACCCCGATGGCGAGATGGCGAACCGAGTGGCTGCGGCTTTGAAAGTGATCGAAGACCTAGGCCAGTCTCGCGGAGATATCGTCTTTCCGTCCAAGAGCAACAGCGACTTCCATAGCCATGCCTTCTCGGACTGCATCGTGATGTCTGTTGTTCCATCTGCGGAGGTTGTGGCTGAGCTGTTTGTCGTGCTGGCGAAGCTGACTCTCGATCTTATGGAGATCGGCGTCTGGATCCGGGGCGGGATGTCTCACGGCTTGATTTCCAAGACAAGGACGACGCCGTGGGGGCCTGCCATTGTCGAAGCCTATGAAGTCGAAAGCAAGCTGGCCATCAATCCGCGTATTGCGATGGGAAAATCTGCTGTAGAGTTTGTCAACCGAGCGGCGACAGGTGTTCAAAAGGACGATCGTCTGGTGCGGGACGACGATGGTGTATGGTCACTTGAACCATTTGTATGGGTCAGAAGTGATGCTCGTGAAAAACTGCCGTACCTTACTAAAGAGAAAGCAAGGCGGATTAAATCTGAACTTGAGTCTGCCCACGAAGGAGTTGTTGACAGTCCGCGAATATTTTCTAAAATCGAATGGCTAAGGGAAAGGTGGGATTCTCAATTGAAGCCGAAAGACGGCGTTCCAATTTTTGATTGCAGAACGGAATTGGGAATTGAACAGGATTCAATAGAGGATTGGGTGACAGCATTTGAAACTGCATTTAAAGGTGAGGATTGAGCTGCGGTTTGGCTCCGATCTTGCCGTCGATATTCAGGCTTTGCGCCGCCGAAGACACTGACCTGCCACTGAACGTTCATCCAGCCGCGCCCGGCGCCTTCTTGCAAAGCCGCGCGTCGGGGTCCGTTACGGACGCATGGGTTGCGTTCGAGCGCTTCTGGCCCCGGAAGTTCACCTCGGGGTTGCGGGTCTGGCGGGGCGTGTCGGTCATCGGCTGGGTCTCGGTTTGCTGGGGCTGGTCGGTGTCCGGGGCGGTCTCGTCGGCTGGTGGTGATGGCGGCCCGCCGGGGTCATCATCCTGCGGCGGCGCTGTACCTTCCTTCGGCTGGAAACTCTTCATGGACGCCCATGCCCTGACCAGGGTGCCGTCGACCGAGAAGTGCCCGTCCGACAGCAGCGGCTTGACCTGAGGGTGCGCGAGGATCGCGGCCATGACCTTGCGCGACATGTCGGTTGTCAGCAGCCGGTCGCGGGTCTTGCTGAACACCGTGGGAACTCAGACCGGGTCGTCGATGCCCAGCCCGACGAACCGTCAAAACAGCAGGTTATAGTCCATCTGCTGCATCAACTGCCGCTCCGAGCGGATCGAGAATAGGATCTGGAGAAGGCTCGCACGGATCAGGCGCTCCGGCGCAATGGGGGGGCGACCAAAGTCGGTATAGAGCGCGTCGAACTCGGCATCGAGGCTCGTCAGCGCATCGTTCACGATCTGCCGGATCTTGCGAAGCGGATGACCCGCAGGGATCCGCTCCTCAAGGTCGACATAGCTGAACGGCGACCCGCTCGCTTCGTCCGTCCCACGCATCGTCACCCTAACCACCGCTGCCGTGCCGGAAGTGAATCATGTTCTCATAACCGCGTCGAGACCGGC
>NZ_CXPG01000008.1 GCF_001403735.1 Jannaschia rubra | reverse complement strand
ATGTTTATCCTTTGGATGGTCGCCATGATGGTGGTTATTATACCGTCAAGGACTGTGTGACTATTGACGTCCTTCCCCGTACGCCGGGCAATAATGTTTATGTTGGTTTCATGGTTTGGTCTAACTTTACCGCTACTAAATGCCGCGGATTGGTTTCGCTGAATCAGGTTATTAAAGAGATTATTTGTCTCCAGCCACTTAAGTGAGGTGATTTATGTTTGGTGCTATTGCTGGCGGTATTGCTTCTGCTCTTGCTGGTGGCGCCATGTCTAAATTGTTTGGAGGCGGTCAAAAAGCCGCCTCCGGTGGCATTCAAGGTGATGTGCTTGCTACCGATAACAATACTGTAGGCATGGGTGATGCTGGTATTAAATCTGCCATTCAAGGCTCTAATGTTCCTAACCCTGATGAGGCCGTCCCTAGTTTTGTTTCTGGTGCTATGGCTAAAGCTGGTAAAGGACTTCTTGAAGGTACGTTGCAGGCTGGCACTTCTGCCGTTTCTGATAAGTTGCTTGATTTGGTTGGACTTGGTGGCAAGTCTGCCGCTGATAAAGGAAAGGATACTCGTGATTATCTTGCTGCTGCATTTCCTGAGCTTAATGCTTGGGAGCGTGCTGGTGCTGATGCTTCCTCTGCTGGTATGGTTGACGCCGGATTTGAGAATCAAAAAGAGCTTACTAAAATGCAACTGGACAATCAGAAAGAGATTGCCGAGATGCAAAATGAGACTCAAAAAGAGATTGCTGGCATTCAGTCGGCGACTTCACGCCAGAATACGAAAGACCAGGTATATGCACAAAATGAGATGCTTGCTTATCAACAGAAGGAGTCTACTGCTCGCGTTGCGTCTATTATGGAAAACACCAATCTTTCCAAGCAACAGCAGGTTTCCGAGATTATGCGCCAAATGCTTACTCAAGCTCAAACGGCTGGTCAGTATTTTACCAATGACCAAATCAAAGAAATGACTCGCAAGGTTAGTGCTGAGGTTGACTTAGTTCATCAGCAAACGCAGAATCAGCGGTATGGCTCTTCTCATATTGGCGCTACTGCAAAGGATATTTCTAATGTCGTCACTGATGCTGCTTCTGGTGTGGTTGATATTTTTCATGGTATTGATAAAGCTGTTGCCGATACTTGGAACAATTTCTGGAAAGACGGTAAAGCTGATGGTATTGGCTCTAATTTGTCTAGGAAATAACCGTCAGGATTGACACCCTCCCAATTGTATGTTTTCATGCCTCCAAATCTTGGAGGCTTTTTTATGGTTCGTTCTTATTACCCTTCTGAATGTCACGCTGATTATTTTGACTTTGAGCGTATCGAGGCTCTTAAACCTGCTATTGAGGCTTGTGGCATTTCTACTCTTTCTCAATCCCCAATGCTTGGCTTCCATAAGCAGATGGATAACCGCATCAAGCTCTTGGAAGAGATTCTGTCTTTTCGTATGCAGGGCGTTGAGTTCGATAATGGTGATATGTATGTTGACGGCCATAAGGCTGCTTCTGACGTTCGTGATGAGTTTGTATCTGTTACTGAGAAGTTAATGGATGAATTGGCACAATGCTACAATGTGCTCCCCCAACTTGATATTAATAACACTATAGACCACCGCCCCGAAGGGGACGAAAAATGGTTTTTAGAGAACGAGAAGACGGTTACGCAGTTTTGCCGCAAGCTGGCTGCTGAACGCCCTCTTAAGGATATTCGCGATGAGTATAATTACCCCAAAAAGAAAGGTATTAAGGATGAGTGTTCAAGATTGCTGGAGGCCTCCACTATGAAATCGCGTAGAGGCTTTGCTATTCAGCGTTTGATGAATGCAATGCGACAGGCTCATGCTGATGGTTGGTTTATCGTTTTTGACACTCTCACGTTGGCTGACGACCGATTAGAGGCGTTTTATGATAATCCCAATGCTTTGCGTGACTATTTTCGTGATATTGGTCGTATGGTTCTTGCTGCCGAGGGTCGCAAGGCTAATGATTCACACGCCGACTGCTATCAGTATTTTTGTGTGCCTGAGTATGGTACAGCTAATGGCCGTCTTCATTTCCATGCGGTGCACTTTATGCGGACACTTCCTACAGGTAGCGTTGACCCTAATTTTGGTCGTCGGGTACGCAATCGCCGCCAGTTAAATAGCTTGCAAAATACGTGGCCTTATGGTTACAGTATGCCCATCGCAGTTCGCTACACGCAGGACGCTTTTTCACGTTCTGGTTGGTTGTGGCCTGTTGATGCTAAAGGTGAGCCGCTTAAAGCTACCAGTTATATGGCTGTTGGTTTCTATGTGGCTAAATACGTTAACAAAAAGTCAGATATGGACCTTGCTGCTAAAGGTCTAGGAGCTAAAGAATGGAACAACTCACTAAAAACCAAGCTGTCGCTACTTCCCAAGA
This sequence comes from Jannaschia rubra, assembly GCF_001403735.1. Taxonomy (GTDB): domain Bacteria; phylum Pseudomonadota; class Alphaproteobacteria; order Rhodobacterales; family Rhodobacteraceae; genus Jannaschia; species Jannaschia rubra. The sequence goes on along the minus strand of NZ_CXPG01000008.1, from coordinate 3,019 downwards.
AGCTGTTCAGAATCAGAATGAGCCGCAACTTCGGGATGAAAATGCTCACAATGACAAATCTGTCCACGGAGTGCTTAATCCAACTTACCAAGCTGGGTTACGACGCGACGCCGTTCAACCAGATATTGAAGCAGAACGCAAAAAGAGAGATGAGATTGAGGCTGGGAAAAGTTACTGTAGCCGACGTTTTGGCGGCGCAACCTGTGACGACAAATCTGCTCAAATTTATGCGCGCTTCGATAAAAATGATTGGCGTATCCAACCTGCAGAGTTTTATCGCTTCCATGACGCAGAAGTTAACACTTTCGGATATTTCTGATGAGTCGAAAAATTATCTTGATAAAGCAGGAATTACTACTGCTTGTTTACGAATTAAATCGAAGTGGACTGCTGGCGGAAAATGAGAAAATTCGACCTATCCTTGCGCAGCTCGAGAAGCTCTTACTTTGCGACCTTTCGCCATCAACTAACGATTCTGTCAAAAACTGACGCGTTGGATGAGGAGAAGTGGCTTAATATGCTTGGCACGTTCGTCAAGGACTGGTTTAGATATGAGTCACATTTTGTTCATGGTAGAGATTCTCTTGTTGACATTTTAAAAGAGCGTGGATTACTATCTGAGTCCGATGCTGTTCAACCACTAATAGGTAAGAAATCATGAGTCAAGTTACTGAACAATCCGTACGTTTCCAGACCGCTTTGGCCTCTATTAAGCTCATTCAGGCTTCTGCCGTTTTGGATTTAACCGAAGATGATTTCGATTTTCTGACGAGTAACAAAGTTTGGATTGCTACTGACCGCTCTCGTGCTCGTCGCTGCGTTGAGGCTTGCGTTTATGGTACGCTGGACTTTGTAGGATACCCTCGCTTTCCTGCTCCTGTTGAGTTTATTGCTGCCGTCATTGCTTATTATGTTCATCCCGTCAACATTCAAACGGCCTGTCTCATCATGGAAGGCGCTGAATTTACGGAAAACATTATTAATGGCGTCGAGCGTCCGGTTAAAGCCGCTGAATTGTTCGCGTTTACCTTGCGTGTACGCGCAGGAAACACTGACGTTCTTACTGACGCAGAAGAAAACGTGCGTCAAAAATTACGTGCAGAAGGAGTGATGTAATGTCTAAAGGTAAAAAACGTTCTGGCGCTCGCCCTGGTCGTCCGCAGCCGTTGCGAGGTACTAAAGGCAAGCGTAAAGGCGCTCGTCTTTGGTATGTAGGTGGTCAACAATTTTAATTGCAGGGGCTTCGGCCCCTTACTTGAGGATAAATTATGTCTAATATTCAAACTGGCGCCGAGCGTATGCCGCATGACCTTTCCCATCTTGGCTTCCTTGCTGGTCAGATTGGTCGTCTTATTACCATTTCAACTACTCCGGTTATCGCTGGCGACTCCTTCGAGATGGACGCCGTTGGCGCTCTCCGTCTTTCTCCATTGCGTCGTGGCCTTGCTATTGACTCTACTGTAGACATTTTTACTTTTTATGTCCCTCATCGTCACGTTTATGGTGAACAGTGGATTAAGTTCATGAAGGATGGTGTTAATGCCACTCCTCTCCCGACTGTTAACACTACTGGTTATATTGACCATGCCGCTTTTCTTGGCACGATTAACCCTGATACCAATAAAATCCCTAAGCATTTGTTTCAGGGTTATTTGAATATCTATAACAACTATTTTAAAGCGCCGTGGATGCCTGACCGTACCGAGGCTAACCCTAATGAGCTTAATCAAGATGATGCTCGTTATGGTTTCCGTTGCTGCCATCTCAAAAACATTTGGACTGCTCCGCTTCCTCCTGAGACTGAGCTTTCTCGCCAAATGACGACTTCTACCACATCTATTGACATTATGGGTCTGCAAGCTGCTTATGCTAATTTGCATACTGACCAAGAACGTGATTACTTCATGCAGCGTTACCATGATGTTATTTCTTCATTTGGAGGTAAAACCTCTTATGACGCTGACAACCGTCCTTTACTTGTCATGCGCTCTAATCTCTGGGCATCTGGCTATGATGTTGATGGAACTGACCAAACGTCGTTAGGCCAGTTTTCTGGTCGTGTTCAACAGACCTATAAACATTCTGTGCCGCGTTTCTTTGTTCCTGAGCATGGCACTATGTTTACTCTTGCGCTTGTTCGTTTTCCGCCTACTGCGACTAAAGAGATTCAGTACCTTAACGCTAAAGGTGCTTTGACTTATACCGATATTGCTGGCGACCCTGTTTTGTATGGCAACTTGCCGCCGCGTGAAATTTCTATGAAGGATGTTTTCCGTTCTGGTGATTCGTCTAAGAAGTTTAAGATTGCTGAGGGTCAGTGGTATCGTTATGCGCCTTCGTATGTTTCTCCTGCTTATCACCTTCTTGAAGGCTTCCCATTCATTCAGGAACCGCCTTCTGGTGATTTGCAAGAACGCGTACTTATTCGCCACCATGATTATGACCAGTGTTTCCAGTCCGTTCAGTTGTTGCAGTGGAATAGTCAGGTTAAATTTAATGTGACCGTTTATCGCAATCTGCCGACCACTCGCGATTCAATCATGACTTCGTGATAAAAGATTGAGTGTGAGGTTATAACGCCGAAGCGGTAAAAATTTTAATTTTTGCCGCTGAGGGGTTGACCAAGCGAAGCGCGGTAGGTTTTCTGCTTAGGAGTTTAATCATGTTTCAGACTTTTATTTCTCGCCATAATTCAAACTTTTTTTCTGATAAGCTGGTTCTCACTTCTGTTACTCCAGCTTCTTCGGCACCTGTTTTACAGACACCTAAAGCTACATCGTCAACGTTATATTTTGATAGTTTGACGGTTAATGCTGGTAATGGTGGTTTTCTTCATTGCATTCAGATGGATACATCTGTCAACGCCGCTAATCAGGTTGTTTCTGTTGGTGCTGATATTGCTTTTGATGCCGACCCTAAATTTTTTGCCTGTTTGGTTCGCTTTGAGTCTTCTTCGGTTCCGACTACCCTCCCGACTGCCTATGATGTTTATCCTTTGGATGGTCGCCATGATGGTGGT
>NZ_CXPG01000007.1 GCF_001403735.1 Jannaschia rubra | reverse complement strand
AAGGGGGGCGTTCGGGCTGGTGGAGGCGCCTGACGTTCGACCTGCCATGTCCGACCCTCGTGACGATGCCGAACCATGCCAGTACGTCCCTTTGCCATCCCACCAAGACACGTGCCCTGACGCTCCGGGAATACGCGAGGATTCAAGGTTTTCCAGACGAGTGGGCCATCGAAGGGAAGCCATCGCAGCAGTATGCGCAGGTCGGCAACGCCGTCCCTGTGCGACTGGGCGAAGTGGCGGGGGAAGTGATCGCAGAAGCTATGGACGATCTATCGGAGAATGATTGGCAAACGGATCGCACCCCCCCAGAGGCCTATCGCGTCGTTTACATCCAATCGCATGTCCGGACGCGGCAGTGGTACAAGGCCGGTGAAACCAAGGTTTGGAGCGACGAAGGCAACAACAAGGGGGTTCGATATGCCCCCCCCGTCACTCGAAGAAGTTCGAGGAAGATCGAGGCGACCCGCTAATGCCCAGACACTCAGGCTTGCCCCGCACAACCCCGCTCCTGCTTCGCAAGCAAGATATCTTCGACGGTCTCAGGCGGGTCGATAGCGATCCTGGCGCACGCGATAGGATTCTCGCCATGGAGAACGAGTTCCGCCGCAGGGTGGACGTGCTCATCGGTGGCCTGCCCTCGAACGACGCCAAGCTGGAGAAGTTCTCTACCAGCCCGTTCGTCCTGATGTTCTACTCCAAGCAGAAGAGCTACGCGCACGTCGCCGACATCGAGCAAGCTCTCGTCCCCGCCAAGGTCTTCTCATCCATGGAAACCTCGGCAGGCAACATGATCGAGAAGATCGTGCTCCCCGTCTACGGTTGGGAAGCCGTGGAAAGCGCCATGCAGACCCACGACTCCCTCCTAGATGGGATGCTCGTTCAGCAAGGCTCCGGGACGTTCGTCGGGGCGACGCTCAAAAGCGGACCTCGAACGCTTAACGATGATATGGCGGGGAAGATCGGCGCGGAGGTGGTCGGGAGGGCCCACTCATGGGCAGTAGCACACAGCGCCCAGCGGATCGAATTCACCTATGGCGCCCTCTACGGCACCAAAAAACAGTCGAACAAGAAAGACTGGCACATCATCAGGCATGTGGCTGAACAGCGGCCGCGCCAATCGACTCTCACCCAGTCCCACGAGGACAGTTGGTCTATATCGTACGACGACGGACCGCTCAGCGTGTCGGCAACAGTTCGTGTCGGCCTCGAATGGTGGGAATACCTAGGAGGTCCGGATGCTTGGTTGGAGCTGTGCTGTGCGCTCATTCGAGCGTGCATTGCCCCGGCGACCACCCCGGCGACTCCCAGCGTCTACACGATCTCAGACCTCGCGGAGATCCTCGATCTGTCG
>NZ_CXPG01000006.1 GCF_001403735.1 Jannaschia rubra | reverse complement strand
CGCAGCCGGAGACAATCGCCTAGTGGGTTGTCATTTTAAATGGCAATGCCCTGCCTGCACCGTATACTGACCCCATGTTCAAGGCCGCCATCCGCGTCAACAAGATCACCTCCATCGCCCAGCTGCGCGGGGCCTCCCTCCATGCTCAGCGGCACGACGAGACCGGCCGGGCGCGGGTCCGGGAAGGCGCCGTGCCGGGGGACGGCCTGGCCTGGTCCAAGCTCGAGGACGGGACCGACCGCGACTACCTGGCCGCCTTCCGGGTCCACAAGGCCGAGGCCGGGGCCGGGGAGCGCAAGGGCGCGCCGATCGCCCTCCAGGCCATCTGCGTCGTCTCCCCGGACTGGGTGAGCCAGGCGGGGGATCTCCACGACCCGGCCAATCCCCGGAACCGCCAGCTCCACGACGAGGCGAAGGCCTGGGCGGAAAGCTGGGGCGGGGAGGGCGCGGTCTTCGCCAGTCGCCTCGATCTCGACGAGAAGGGCGGCGCGGTGGTGGATCTGATGGTCTCCCCCGTCCGGGAAAGCCGCGGCAAGCCGGTGATCTCCACCAACAAGGCCCTGGGCGAGCTGAAGGGGGCCACGGGCGAGCGCAACGAATACGCCGCCCTCCAGACCTCCTGGGCCGACTGGTGCGGCGAGAAGCTGGACCCGGAGATCGTGCGCGGCACCCGCAAGGAGATCACGCAGCGCCAGCATGTCAGCCCCGAGACCTACGGGGCGATGCTCGACAAGGCCCGCGAGGGGCTCTCGGAGGCCCCCCAGACGCTCAAGTCGGCCATCGGGGCCACGGAGCTGTCCGAAAGCGACGCAGAGGCCCTGGAGGGCGTCCTACGGCTCAAGAAGGAGATCGCCCGCCACAAGGAGCTGGGAGCGGACTACGAGCCGCCCCAGGGGCCGCTGACGCTCGACCGGCTGGGCGGGGTGAAGGACTGGAGCGATCCATGGCCCTTCATCGAGGCGATCCGCGAGGGCGCGGACCGGGTGGTCGAGGTGGCTGCACGCCTCGGTGTGGGCCTGCGGGACACGATGAACGACCGCTACGAGGCCGGGCGCGAGCTGTTCCCTGAGCTGGCCGACCGGATGCACCTCGC
>NZ_CXPG01000005.1 GCF_001403735.1 Jannaschia rubra | reverse complement strand
GAGCTGCTGGTAGGGCTCGAACCGCAGGGCGTCGTCGACCGAAAGGTCCCCCGCCTCGGCCGACATGGTCATCTCGCCCATGTGGGTCGAGATCTGCCGCATCGCCCCCCGCCCCTGATCCCCCTCCGCCCGCAAGGCGGCGGGGCTCAGGGCGATGCAGGCTGCAAGCGGCAGGGCGAGGCGGAACGACAGGGGCATCGAGGGACTTTCGAAGGATTGCGTGGAACAAGACAACCTAGACCGTCCGGCCGGAAAAACCGCAGGTCAGGGCAGCGGGGTCGAGGTGACGGCGCAGGGGAGCACGGGAGACCCGCCGGGGGGCCGTCCCGGACGATGGCCCCCCGACCCCCCGGCCTCAGGCGTCGCCGGCCGTCAGCTTCCCCGCGACATCGACCAGGCGGCGGGCCTGGTGCGAGATGGCGGCCTGCACCTCCTCGGTGAACTCCGCGCCCGCGATGTGGCTGTAGCCGTAGGGGTTGCCCCCGGTCTTGAAGATGACGTCGTCGGTATAGCCCGGCGCCACCACGACCCCGCCCCAGTGCATGACCGTGGTGTAGAACGACACCAGCGTCGTCTCCTGCCCGCCGTTCACGTTCTGCGTCGAGGTCATCGCCGAGACCGGCTTGTTCGCCAGCCCGCCCCTGGACCAGATCCCGCCCAGCGTGTCGATGAAGGCGCGCATCTGGCTGGCCATGATGCCGAAGCGGGTCGGCGCCGAAATCAGATAGGCATCGGCCCATTCCATGTCCTCCACCGTCGCGTCGGGAACATCGGCACCCTTCTCGGCCTGGGCCTTCCAGGCATCGATGCCGGCGACGACCTCGGCCGGCGCGGTCTCGGGCGCCTTCAGCAACCGAACCTCCGCCCCCGCCGCCCGCGCCGCCTCGGCCGCGATCGAGGCCATCCGATGATTGGTCCCGTAGCTGGAATAATAGATGACAGCGAGCTTGACAGACATGGAAAGTCTCCTGTGAGGGGTGGGAAATGAGGGTACCGTATCAGACGCGTGCGCCCGACCGTTCGTTCCGAAGGGCGTCGATGCTCCAGGGCCCCGGCCCCGCGAAGACGAGATAGAGGAACACGAAGCAGTAGAGGATCGCGGCATCGCCGCCGTTGATCCCGGGAAAGACGCTTTGCGGAGCGTGCGCGATGAAATAGGCGGCGGCCATCAGGCCCGACGTCAGAAAGGCGACCGGGCGGGTGAACAGCCCGGCAATCAGCAGCCCACCCCCGACGAGTTCGATCACGCCGGCGATCCACCCTAGCGTGAAGGCGTCGGGCGTCCGACCGGTGTCTGGAAAGCCCAGGATCTTGTCGGTCCCGTGCGCGAAGAAGATGAGGGCGGCCACGATCCGCAGCAGGCTGAGCATGCGCGGCGCCCATATGGTTTCGAGTTGACGGTCGTTCATCGCAAATTCTCCTCGTACGGGGAAGGCCGGGCGCCGCCGCGCGACCTCATGGCCTCACAACGCCGGTAGTGGGCGGCCCGGGATCCTGGCTGGCTTGCCTCGCTTGCAACGTGAGATAAGGCCGGACCTTCCGCGGAAGAATACACATAATTCCGTATTGTTCGTTGCATCTGCCGCAATAGTGAAAGGGAATGAGCCGGCCCCGAAACTCCCCCAGGCAACCGCCCGCTTGCACGCGATCTTCCGCAGTCGCGCGTCAGTCCTTTCGCAGGCACGCCTCGGTCGCGGTGCGAACGGCGCGCAGGGGATGGCGGACAATCGGTGGCTGGCCTGCGAGTATTGCCAGCTTCGGCGCATAGCCCCAGCGGCCGGCGCGGTCGGCCTGCCCGTCCGTCAGGGGCGCGGCTCCGCGGTACTCGGCATTGCGGTTCGAGACGGTCTCCGCCGGGGGAACGGTCGGCGCGGGCAGGTCGAGGAACGCCGCGACGGCCGCGAGATGGGCCGCGGGCCGGTCCGTCAGATCCTCGTAGCGCAGGACCATGACGGAATGCAGATGGTCGAGGTCGATCGCCAGACGGTCGTGCGCGTCGAGCCAATGGTCGATCAGCGCCCGCGCGGGGGCGTCCACCCATTTCGCCACGGCCGCGGCGACCGCTTCGGGATGGCGCAGGACCACGACGAATTGCGACAGGGGAAAGAGCTGCTGCAGCAGGCGCATCCGCGTCAGGTTGACGGGCGACTTCTCAACCCGCCACGTGCCCGGGCCGAACCACGGGGCCCAATCCACCTCGAGCCTCTCACGTGTCGCCAGCCGGTTCAGGGGATGGTCTTCGGTCAGATGCTGGGCGGGATCGGTCGCGAAGTGCATCGGACGGCCCGACAGCGCATCGTGTGGAATGGCCCCCTGCAGATACGCGCCTTCGTTCTCCGGCACGGGCGCATCCTCGATCTGCGCGACCTGCGGAAGGGTGCCGATCATGCGGGACAGCAGGCTGGTGCCGGAGCGGTGCAGGCCCCCGACGAACAGGTAGCGATGACGGATCGCCGATTTGCCCGCGGCTCGCACAAGATGACATCCCAGGAGGTTGAAAGGACTCGCTTTGTTTTACTGGTCGCATCGCGCGATCGGGCGGTCAATCGCTTCGCCGCCGGCCTGTCGGATGGAACGCCCCCCCCGATTTCTGGTTAAGGGGTACTGCCATTGAGGATTGCCATGCACATCGTTCACGTTGCCCTTGGGGGCTGTCTGACGTTTCCCGACGTGTCGTATGGTATCACCGACGATACCGGTGGCCATATCGCCTATGTTCTCGGTGCCGCGCTGGCGCAGGCGCGACGCGCCGACGTGGCCCGCGTGGACATCGTGACACGTGCCTTCGATGACCCGACCCTCGGGCGCGACTATGCCCGTCTGTCGCAGCGGGTGAACCGGAAGACCCGCATCCTGCGGCTTGCGACACCCGACAGCCGGTATCTGGCGAAGGAAGCGCTGATGGCGGACCGTCCCGCGATGGGGCGGGCGTTTTCCCGGCTTATCTCCGGGTTCGAGCGCAAGCCGGACGTGATCCATGTGCATTTCGCGGATGCGGCCGCCGTCGTCCGGGATGCCGCCGAGGAGCACTCCATCCCTGTGGTTTATACGCCGCATTCGCTTGGGATCGATAAGCTCGGCTGCATGGGGGGGACTCCCGCGGCGGCCTTGACGACACGCATCGAGGAGGAGCGGGCCGCCCTGCGCACCTCCGACGCGATCGTCGTGTCGTCCCGCGATGAGGCGGAACGGCAGGTGGAGGACTATGGCGTCGATGTCGCGGCGCAGACGCACCGGATTCCGCCGGGCGTCATCCTGCCCCCGTCCGGGCCGGGCACGGCCGTGGCCCGCGCGCTGGTCGATCCGTTGCTCGACGACGCGGACAGGCCCATGATCCTCGCCATCGCGCGGCCGGTTCGCAAGAAGAACCTGGCGACGCTGATTCGCGCCTATCTGAACGATCCGCTTCTCTACGACCGTGCCAACCTCGTCATTCTGGCCGGGCAGCGCGGCCCCGACATCGTCCAAACCCCGGAAACGCGCGGGGTGATCGAGGAGCTGGAGCGTCTCGCCGCCCCGCATGCCGGCCGCATCGCCCTGCCGGCGCGGCATTCACCGGACGTCGTGGCGCAGCTCTACCGGCTGGCGCGCCAGCGCGGCGGCGTCTTCGTGAACCCGGCCCTGCACGAGCCCTTCGGCCTGACCCTGCTGGAAGCGGCGCAAGCCGGCCTGCCGGTCGTCGCCACGCGCGAGGGCGGGCCCGTGGACATCCTCGCGACCCTGGGTCACGGCGTCACGGTCGATCCCCGCGACGTGGAACAGGTGGGGACAGCCATCGCCGGCCTGCTTGGGGACCCGGCCCGCTGGACCGGCGCATCGCAGGCCGGCCGACGCAACATCGGCGCCTTCGACTGGGACGTCTGGGCCGGCCGGGCGCAGCGGGTCTATGGCGGCTTGCGTCGCCCTGCCCGTACGTTCGCCGCCCCCCGCCGCGTGCTGGCCTGCGACATCGACGGGACGCTGACGGGATGCCGCCGCTCGGCCGAACTGTTCCGCGACTGGGCCGAGACCCGCGACATTCCCTTCGTCGTCGCCACTGGCCGATGCATCAGCGAGGCGCGCGCCGTGCTGGCCGAGTGGTCCCTGCCCGAGCCGGATGCCTTCATCACCGCCGTGGGAACGGAGCTGCACCGTCATGGGCAGAATGGACGATTGATCCTTTGCCCGGACTATGCCGCCGAGATCGGCCGCGACTGGGATCGCGCCGCCGTCGCCCGGGCGTTGGCAGAGGCGGCCGCCGCGATGCAGACCCCGATCGAGCAGCGCGGCTGGAAACTGGCCTGCTTCGGGAACGAGGCCGAAGCGGCCCGGATCCGGCGTCACCTGCAGGCGGCCGGCCTGAAGGCCCGCGTCGTGGCGTCGCATGAGCGACTGATCGACGTGCTGCCCCTTCACGGCGGCAAGGCGGCGGCGATCCGGGCCTTTGCGCGGCGGTACAACCTGTCCGCCGCCGATTGCATCGTCGCGGGAGACAGCGGCAACGATATCGACATGCTCACCGCCTGCGGCGACGGGATCATCGTCGGGAACGCCCTGCGCGAGCTTGACGCCCTGCCACCCCGCGCCGGTCTGTACCGCGCCCGAGGAAACCACGCAGACGGCGTGCTCGAAGGGCTGGGCCGGGCCGGTGTGCTCGTCCCCACCACCCCGGCGCGGGTGTCGGCATGAAGGATTTCGTCGCGTCATTCGGTCGCGGGCCGGATACGGGCCCCAGGCCGATCGGCTACTTCCTGCACCATCAGGGACGTGGCCATGCGGAACGTTGCGCAGCGATCGTCGACGCCTTGCCCGCCGATCGGCCCGTCACGATCTTCTGCGCCCGGCCGGAACTGGTGCGAACCGCGCATCCCGCCGCCGAAGTCATACGGATCCCGTCCCTCTTCGAGCCGACCGGGCAGGAACGCGCATCCGATTGGATACCCACGCCCGAAACGCTGCACTGTGCGCCGCTGGGATGGCCCGGCATCCGCGAGGCGATGGGGCGGATCGCAGGCTGGTTCGTCACGGCCGACCCCGCGCTGATCGTCTGCGACGTCTCCGCCGAGGTGGCGCAGTTGGCCCGCATCTGCTCCGTCCCGCATGTGAAGGTCCTGCAGCACGGGGATCGGACCGATGCGGGGCATCGCGCGGCCTATGACGGGGCGGCGGGCCTCATCGTGCCATGCGACGTCCGGCTGGCGCAGGAGGACTGGACGCCCGAGATGCGCGCCAAGGCGGTCTTCGCCGGCGGACTCGGGGCGGACACGGCCCTGCCCGACCGTGCCGAGGCGCGGGCCCGTCTGGGCATCGGCGCAGGGGAGGAGGTCGTCCTTGTCCTGTCAGGCGGCGGCGGGTCCGGCCTCTCCGCCGCGCCCCTTGCCCTCGGAGCCCGCGCCATGCCCCGGACCCGGTGGATCACCGTGGGACAGGTCGCCCGCGACTGGCACGCGACGGAACCCGCGAACCTTACGCACAAGGGATGGGTCGACGATATCCCGGCCCATCTGGCCGCCGCCGACCTGGTCGTCGCCTCGACCGGGAACACCACCTGCCAGCAGATCCTGGCCGCCGGGCTGCCGTGGATCGCCGTGCCGGAATGGCGGTATTTCGATGAGCAGATCGCCAAGGCGAAGGCGCTCGACGCGGCAGGCGTGGCCATGCACCTCGGGTCCATGCCCGCCTCGATCCCGGCATGGGAGGCGGCGATCGCCCGCGTGCGTCGGGATCACGACCCGGACCTTCAGCGCGACATGGTCCGGCCCGATGCCGCAGCCCATGTGGCGCGATGGCTGGACGCCCTGTGCCAGCGCCTTGACACCCCGCTTTCGCAGCCTGCAGCCGGAGCTTTGCCATGACAGATCCCGCCCCTTCCGTTTCCATCCTGACCCTGGCCCGCGGGCGCGAGGCGCACCTGCGCCACGTCATCGCCGGGCTGGCACGGCAGACCCATCAGCCCCACGAGATGATCATCGCCGTGATGCAGGACGCACCCTATACCGACCTGCCCGACACCGACTTCCCGATCCGGCAGATCCACATCGTCGACGACGAGCTGCCGCTGGCCCGCGCGCGCAACGCCGCGGGCGCGGCCGCGCAGGGGGACGTGCTGGTGTTCCTCGACGTCGATTGCATCCCGCATCCCGAACTGGTGGCCGACTATGCTGCACATACCGGAAAGGGCGACGGGCTGACGATGGGCGAAGTCCTCTACCTGCCCGCCGGCGCGACCGGGCCGGGCTGGACGGCCGAGACGTTCGACGCCGTCGCCGTGCGCCATTCCGACCGGCAGGGGCCGCCCGAGAGCGACCGCAAGCGCTGTGAGGACTACCGCTGCTTCTGGTCGCTGACCTTCGCGATGCACCGTGACGACTGGGCCGCCTCCGGGGGGTTCGACGAACGCTTCCGTGGCTACGGCGGAGAGGATACGGATTTCGGTCGGACGCTTCAGGAAAAGGGTATCCCGATCTGGTGGATCAGAGGCGCACGCTCCTATCATCAGCATCACGCCCACTGCATGCCGCCGATCCACCACATCGCGTCGATCCTGCGCAACACCGAGATCTTCGCCGCGAAATGGGGCCACCGGACCATGGAACACTGGCTGCACGGTTTCCGCATGATGGGCCTGATCGAGAATGGCCCCGACGGGCTGCGCCAGTTGCGCGAACCGGGACCCGAGGATTTCGCGCTCTGCGAACAACGCTCCGACATGCCCTATGCGGCGACCGGCCCGGTCATCCGCCTGCTGGAGGACCGGGAGCGTCGGATTGCCGGCACCGAAGACACGAGGACGATGGCCGAACGCCATGCGGAGATGACCCGCCTGCAGGCGGAGTTGCTGACCCCGGGCCGACGGATCGCGGCCGAGTGATGCGGATCGCCCTCGTCGCCCACATCCGGCATCCGATCGCGCCCCCCTTCGCGGGCGGGATGGAGGCGCATTCCTGGCATCTGGCCAGGCACCTCGCGGATCGGGGGCACGAGGTGACGGTCTTCGCGTCGGGCGACAGTGCGTCCGGGATGCCCGCGGGGGTGCGGATCCATGCCGTCCTGCCGGTTCATTACGACGCGGAGTTTCCGTGGCACCGGTATCACGGCACGACTGTCCTGACCGACCATCTCGACCACGCCTACGCGCGCGCGGCCCGCGACCTGCTGCGCGGGCGGTTTGACGTGATCCACAACAACGGCCTTCATCGCTTCATCCCGCGGCTGGCGGCAAGCGAGGGTCTGCCGATGGTCACGTCGTTGCACGTGCCGCCCTTCGACGTGTTGCGCCGCGCGGTGCACGACAGCGTCGCGCCGTGGGTTCGGTTCACGACGACGTCGCAGGTACAGGTGCGTCGCTGGTGGCCGAACGGCGCCCCGGCAGAGGCTTCGGTGCTGTCCAACGGCATCGACCTGGCCGACTGGCCCTATGTTCCACAGGGCGATGGCTCGGCCGTCTGGTGCGGACGGATCACGCCGACGAAGGGAACCCACCTGGCGGCGCAGGCGGCCCGTCTGGCCGGCGTGCCCCTGACGATCTTCGGCACGATCGAACATCGCGACTATTTCGAGGCTGAGGTCCGGCCGCATCTGTCCTCCGCCATCCGATACGGGGGGCATCTCGCCGGCCCGGCGCTGGCGCGCGAAGTCGGAAAGGCCTCGGCGCTGCTGTTCACTCCGCTCTGGGACGAACCCTTCGGCCTGGCGGCGATCGAGGCGATGGCGACGGGCCTGCCGGTGGCCTGCATCGACATGGGTGCGGTGCGCGAGGTGGTCGGCGACACGGGAACCTATGCCCCGCCGCACGACCCGGAGGCCTTGGCCGAAGCGCTGAAGGCCGCCATCGGGATGTCGCGACCGGCCTGCCGCGCGCGGGTCGAGCAGCACTTTTCGGTTCAACGGATGATCGACAGGGCGGAGGATATCTATACCGAGGCGATCGCCGGGCGACCGGTCCGCCGCCCGGGCCGCAGCTTTGCGCCCCATGAACTCCGCATCGCGCCGGGCGCGAGGCAGCTGGCCTAAGGTCGACGCGCCCGGAACCGGAGCAGGAGCAAGGAGGCCTCGATGCCTTTCGGCCCCGGCGCGGAGCCTGCGGCGCGAAATATCCGGTCTGCCGTCGCCGCATGCTTCGGCGGTCAGATCCGTTTGCCCGCATCGTATTCGCGCAGGATATGGCGATAGAGCCCGATGCCCAAGCGCGATGCATGGCCCGATTGTTCATCACCGTCGATCGTTCCGAAACCGCGCATGTCACGATCTTCGCGCGCGATGCGGAACCCCGCGCCGATGTCGGACATTTCGGCAAAGACCTGAAGGCGCCGGGCCGCGTCGGCCTCCGCCTCTCCGGTTTCGGCCGCGGCGGCATTTTCGCCTTCGATATCCGTCATCAGAAGCATCTTCGCGGCCACGTTCCCGCGCCCGATGCGACCGCGCAGTTGATGCAGCTGGGCCAGACCGAAAAGCTCGGCATCCAGCACGATCATCGTGTTGGCCCGCGGGTTGTCGAGCCCGCTCTCTATGATGGTCGTCGACAGCAGGACATCGACGTCGCCCTCCATGAACCGTGATATCCCTGTGTCGAGCACGTCGTCGTCCATCTGGCCATGAGCGAGAACATGGGAAAAATCGGCCCCCCGCTGCTCCAGCACGGCTTCGATCCGGCGGGCCCCTTCGATGCGCGGGCACACGACGAAGACCTGACCGCCGCGCGCGATCTCCTCCCCGATGGCGGTCTCGATGGCGGAGAGGTCGAAGCCGGAGATGCGGACCTCGACCGGCAGACGCGTCGCGGGCGCGGATGCGACGACCGAGACGTCCATCAATCCTATCTCGGCGGCGGCCAACGACCGCGGTATGGGCGTCGCCGTCATGCCCAGGACGTGGAGGCCCGGAACGAGGCCGCGCAGGTCGCGCTTCTGCTCCTGCCCGAACCGCTGCTCCTCGTCGATGATGGCGAGGGAAAGGGCCGCGAACGTCACGTCATCCGAAAGAAGAGCCTGCGTGCCGACGATGACTTTCGCCTCGCCCGACGCGATGCGGGCCAGGATCTCCGATCGCTCCCCGTCGGGTGTCAGGCGCGACAACTCGACCACCATGTCCTGCCCGAAACGCTCGCGCAGTGTGCGGGCATGTTGACGAACCAGCACGGTCGTCGGGGCGGCAAACAGCACCTGATGCCCGCTGAACGCCGCGGCCGCCGCCGCACGGAGAGCCACTTCCGTCTTGCCGAACCCCACGTCGCCGATCAGCATCCGGTCCATGGGCACGTCGCGCGCCAGGTCATCGAGGACGGCATCTATCGCGCGCGCCTGATCGGACGTCGGTTCATGGGCAAACCCTTTGGCGAAATCTTCCATCTCGCCCTGCGGCGGGCAGAGTGCCCGTGCCGGGTTCTCGCGCCGCGCGCGATCCTCCTCGACAAGCTTTGCCACGCCGTCGCGAAGCTCCGCGATCATTTCGTCGCGACGTCGTTCCCAATCTCCGGCCTTCAGCCGATCGAGGGTTACGTCACTCGCCGGAGCGCCGAAGGGCCAGAAGTCGCGTCCCGGCTCGGCGGGAAGCATCAGCTTGCCGCCATGGCGATAGATGAAGACATGAAGCGTCTGGTCTTCCCCTTCGATTTCGATCGTCTCTTCGCCGCCGTAACTGGCCAGACCGTGCTCGAAGTGCACGACGGCCTCGCCGGGCCGCAAGTCGCCGTCTCCGAACAGAAGCCTGCGGTCCCGGTCGCTCAGTCC
The DNA here is from genome assembly GCF_001403735.1 of Jannaschia rubra. Taxonomy (GTDB): domain Bacteria; phylum Pseudomonadota; class Alphaproteobacteria; order Rhodobacterales; family Rhodobacteraceae; genus Jannaschia; species Jannaschia rubra. The sequence continues at coordinate 40,677 of NZ_CXPG01000005.1, read as the reverse complement.
GCCTTTCGCCATCGATCGTCCTCCCCCTCACGCCCGTCCGCGCAAGGGGCAGACCATAACGCGGAAGGGGGGATCCGGTTGCCAGTTCTGAAGGATGACGAAGGCGACTTGGACGAACCCTTCTTCGGATGGCGCCTTGAGGACCATGTTGCGTAGATCTCCTGGCGGCCGTTCTTCCCTTTCCCTGTCTGATGACAGCCAATGGGCCGCGTGACGGGGATGCCGAGAGCGGCGCTGCGGTCGAGGATCGCGCTGCGGACCTGAAGTTCGGCGGTCTGGCGTTCGAAATCGCGGCAGGCCGGTCTCGGACCCGGGAGGTTGACGCAGTTCATCCTCGTCTCGGCCAGGCTTCGACGGTGGGCCTTGATGCCGGTGCTGTCGACGAGCAGGAGCAGCGGCCCGCCCGACCCCCGGTGGGGCAATTGCACGGCCAGCCTCCTCTGACAGCGGCAGAACGTCGAAAACTCCGCGACCGGCGAGCCGAGGCTGGCAAGCTCCAGAAGACTCACGATACATTCGATCGTCTGACGCGGCGGCAGGCCAGACAGGACCTTGATCGTCGGACGGGCCTGGATCGCCGCGTCGGACAAGGTCTGCTGCCGTCCAGGCTTACCGGACGGCGCCGCGCGCAGGTCCGGGGGGCCGGTCAACGTTGCGGCGGGCGAAAACATGCTGCTCCGCGCTGCATAGTCCGGCGACGGTGACCGGGGCGGCGCATCGCGGCCGGAACGGGCATGGCAAGAACTGGACGCGCGAGGCGGAAACCTCTAGCCCCGTTCTGACCACAGCTTCCGGGACCGGACAGGAATTGGCGAAACGAAAGCGTTTGAAGGACCGGCCGTACGGAGACGGCGAGATGTTCGCGCGCCTGTGGCGCACTTATCTTCGGCGTCATGCCCCGATGATCGCGGTCGCAGGCACCTTGATGGTCATCGAGGGCAGCACGCTCGGCCTGCTGTCCTGGCTGCTCAAGCCGATGTTCGACCGTATCTTCGTGGGCGGACAGGCCGATGCAATCTGGTGGGTCGGCCTGGGGATCTTCGGGCTGTTCGCGCTTCGGGCGGTCACCGGCGTGGCGCAGCGGATCATCGTCACACGGATCTCGAACCGCAATTCCGCGGACATGCAGGCGGATCTCCTCCGGCATGTGCTGACGCTGGACAACGCCTTCTTTCAGGCGACATCGCCCGGAACGATGATTGCCCGCGTGGCCTCCGACGCGACCGCGACCCAGGGCATCTGGCAGGCGCTGATCCTCGGGGCCGGGCGCGATGCCGTCGGGCTGGTTTCACTGGGGACCGTCGCCATCCTGATCGATCCGGTCTGGACGCTGGTCACCCTGATCGGCGCGCCGTTCCTGATCGGTCCGAACTTCGTGCTGCAACGCTACATCCGCAAGAAAAGCGCAGCGCTTCGGGAAATCACCGCCGCGCGGACCACGCGCCTGGACGAGGTCTTTCACGGCGTGACGCCGGTCAAGCTGAACGGGCTGGAACAATACCAGGTCGGCCGGTTCGTCTCGCTCACCGATGCGTTCGTGACGGCGAAGGTCAAATCGGCGGCCGGATCGGCGATGATCCCGGGGCTCGTCGACCTCGCCGTCGGCCTGGGGTTCTTCTGCGTCCTGCTCTACGGCGGACGCGAGATCATCTCGGGCGAGAAGACGGTAGGCGACTTCATGTCCTTCTTCGCCGCCATGACCCTGGCATTCCAGCCGATCCGTCGCCTCGCGTCGCTCACCGGGACATGGCAGAAGGCCGCCGCCAGCCTCGAGCGGGTGTTCCAGCTGCTCGACATGCGGCCCACCCTGCCCGGCCCCGAACCCGTCCTGCGCCGCCCGGACCTGCCCGACACGACGATCCGGTTCGAGGACGTGCGGCTGTCCTACGGCAAGTCCGAGATCCTCCGGGGCCTCGACTTCACCGCCCAGGCCGGCCGGACGACCGCGCTCGTGGGTCCGTCGGGTGCCGGGAAGACGACCGTCTTCAACGTCCTGACCCGCCTTGTCGAGCCGAAATCCGGCCGCGTGACCATCGGCGGGCAGGACATCGCGGGGATGGAGCTGGGCGGTCTGCGGTCGCTGTTCTCGGTGGTCACGCAGGACGCGCTGCTGTTCGACGAGACCATCCGCGAGAACATCCTCCTCGGCCGCACCGACGTGTCTGAGGACCGGCTGCGCGCGGCCATCGAGGCGGCCCACGTCGCCGAGTTCGTCGATGCGATGCCCGCGGGCCTCGACACCCGCGCTGGCCCGCGCGGCTCCAACCTGTCGGGCGGACAGCGCCAGCGCGTCGCGATCGCCCGCGCCATCCTGCGCGACACGCCCATCCTGCTCCTCGACGAGGCGACCTCGGCGCTCGACTCCGCGGCGGAGGTCAAGGTCCAGGCCGCGCTTGAGACGCTGTCCCGGGGCCGGACGGTCCTCGTCATCGCGCACCGCCTTTCGACGGTCGCCGGCGCCGACAAGATCGTCGCCATGGAACACGGCCGCGTCGACGACGAGGGAACGCAGTCCGAACTTCTCAGCCGCGGCGGCCTCTTCGCAAACCTGCACGCCTTGCAGTTCGAGGGGACGTGAGGGGCGACCGGGGCGGACCATGGACCAAAGGCTTGTCGAACCGTAAGACAGCTTTGCGCGTGCGTGGCCAATAGGAGACGAGAAAGATGAAGATCGCAGCCCTGTCATGGCCCGGAAACAACATCGGCGACGACGTGCAGTCGGTGGCCGTCATGCAACACCTTCCTGCCGTCGATCTGTTTATCCCCCGGGATCATCTCGACACGTATCGGGGCGATCGGGCTCTCCTGATCATGAACGGATGGTTCCAGAACGAAATCCGGAACTGGCCGCCGAGCGACCGGATCGTACCGTTGTTCTTTGGCTTTCACGTCCAGAAGCGGATGCGCGAGACCGTGGCGCAAAACGTCGAGTATCTGCGACGGCACGCGCCTATTGGCTGCCGCGACAAGGCCACAATGGAATTCATCCGCTCGCTCGGCGTTGAGGCCTATTTCTCCTATTGCGCGACGCTAACCTTCGACGCTCCCGAAGATCGGAACGCGGATTCCATCTACCTGGTGGAAGCGGATAGAAACCGGCCAGTGGGAAAGATCGACAACCCCGAAGGTCTCGCCATCCGGGATGTCAGTCACCGGCTCGTTGCCGTGCCGAACGATCTTAGAATCGAATATGCGACCGAAATGGTACGGACGTACGGGCGGACCGCACGATACGTCGTGACCTCGCGTATCCACTGTGCGATGCCCTGCGCTGCGATGGGAATCCCGGTGGTGTTCACCGGTCCGGTCGGAAGGCGCACGAGCGTCATCGACGAGGCAGGTATTCCGCGTCTGCCATCGTTGACCCTGCGCGAACGCATATCAGGCCCAGCGAAGTTGCCGCTACCGAAGCCCGTAGACATCTCGGATTTGAAGGCCCGCATCGTCAAGGACCTGCGCGGGCGGATAGAGGCAGCCTTGGCGGCCGGTTGACACGACCGGCAGCCTCTTGATCGGTCAGGAGAAAATCTGCCAGCCGTTCCGCTCCACCGCTTCGAGTACGAAGTCCCGTTCGGCCGCCCAATCGTGGGCGCCCTTGTTGTCCTTAGTCCGGTAGTAGGTCCCGCTCGCCTTGAAGTCGAAGCCGAAGATACGGATCCCTGCGTCCGTCAGCGTCGAGAGCATGTGGAATGTGGCGACACCGACGGAGGGACGCGCCCCCAGCGCTGCCGCCAGGTCCTCCCGAAGGTGACGGGGATAGAAGGCCTGGTCCGGATCGGCAGCCTCGCTCCGGTCGGCCTCGCTCATCCAGACGGAATAGGCCCCCCGCAGATAGCCACGCTTGAACCTGATGCGCCACGGCGCGAGGCGCAGGTTGCGTTCCAGGCTGGGTCGCGTGCTGAAGCAATGGACGTCGATCCTCCGACCCTGGGCCGCCGGCCGGACGGGGATGCCTGAATTCAGCCGGACGACACAGCCGGCGTCGATGCGGGACCCGTGACCCGACGCAAGCAGCGAGGCCGCGTTCCCGACCAGGGAAACGGGCCGCCCTGCGATGATGCGGCGCAGATCGGCCGAAAGCCGGGTTTCGTCGATGGGGGTCAATACGGAATATCCAACTGATGTGGGTCCAAGCTCAATCCTGATAAAGGTGGCGGCGCACGTGGCGGCCGAGAACGACCTCTGGCCGATGCGGAGCCTCAAGGCGGCGCCGCAGGGCGGCCTTCTCGCTGAGAGGTTCGTGCGCCCCGCGGGCATCGACCCAGGCCCGCGCCTCCGCGCCGGTGCGCACGGCCGGGTTGTAGCCCGACGCATAGGCCGTCTCGAAGAAGGTGAAACCGTGAATGGCAAGTTCGGCGATGGGGCAGTCGAGGAAGAACATCACCGCGGAGGTCCCGACGGTCGGTGGTCGGTCGCCGATTGCCCGGCGGATCCGGTCCGTCATCCGCGGGGGGACGATCCTGACCGGCGGGCCGCCGTCGCGCCCCAGCTCGGCTCGCTTCGCCCAATAGAGATCTCGCAGGCGCCGGTTGCGCCAGTGCGGATAGACGACCATGCCGACGCCGAGCGCGTTCAGGCGGGAAGCGGGGATGGCCCCGGCACTGCGCTCGCCCTCCTCCCGGAGGTTGTGAAAGAGGACGTCGGTGCGGCGGCCGAGGACGTCCGGCTGCGCCTCCGAGAGCATGAGGCCGTTGTTCAGACGCACGACGACATCGTAGGAATCGACGTCCGTCCCCTCCAGATCCTCCGTCACCGTCTCGGCCGGGCCGATCACGATGACCCGAAGGTCGCGGAAGTCGGACGGCCGAAGCTGATCCGGCCCGCCGGGCAGCCAGGGAACGAGTTGGAGGCGCGCGCGCAACCGCTTCGCCGCCGCCTCGATCCGCCGGGTCCGGATCCTCATCTGCCGACCTGCCGCAGAATGTCGTCGAACATCCGCGAGCGCCCCATCTCGGCCTGCTCGAGGTAGCGACGGATCGCCGCCCGGTCCGCCTCGGCGTATGGCACGCCCGCCCGCAACCGCTCGATGGTGGCCGGATCGCGGAGCAGGTCGAGTTCCAGCATCCGGCCCTCATGACCAAGCGAATCCGCCATCACCGCCTCGATCTTGCGGGTGTTGGACGGCAGGGCGATCACGGGCGTGAACGTCGCCAGGGACAGCAGGACGGTGTGGAACCGTCCCGTCAGGACCAGCGCCGCCGTCGAAAGGCGCCGACCGAAGGCATCGACGTCCGAGCGCGGGCGCCAGTTCCGCCCCGCGGCCAGCGGCGGCCACTTGTCCTCCAGCCGGTGACGCAACCTGGCCAAGCGGGGGCCTCTCTTCTTCGGCCGCATTCGCGCATGGTCGGCCCCGATCTCGGCGGCGACCGTCCTCAGCGCCTTCGCCGTTTCCCTGAGGACGCTGTCGGTGACGAGGATCCCGTCACGTTCCGACGAGGGGGGTGCGAACGTCACGCCGAGCGACAGGTCCGGCACCATCGTCGCAGCGATTCCCAGCCCGGAGAGGTAACCGAGACTTTCCGACTCCCGGACGTGGATCGTGTCGAACCCGCGCAGCGCCTCGATCGCCGGAGCATCGAGGTCGGAGATCGACGCGTTGAGCAAATGGATCGGCACGCCCCGTTTGCGCGCATAGGCCGGCAGTTCGAGCAAATCGCGCGTCCGCTGGCGCTCGGCGGAATGGTGGATCGTCCCTTCGCCGTTGACCACGATCGCATCGACCGGCCGTCGGTCGAGCCAGCGGACACGGGGCTGCCAGGGCACCCCGACGGGCCAGAGCCAGACCGGGTCCGCATCCCGCGCCGCAAGCGCGCGCAGCAGCGTCGTCATCACGGCGGTACATCCGTGATGCCCGCTCACGGAGGTGTCGTTGAACAGACCGATACGCATGCAACCTCCCTAGACCGAAACGGTGACGGCCGACAATGAAGCCGGATCCGGCACGACGTCCTTACGGCCGGGGCAGGATCGTCGACCGCCAGGCCCGGCGCTCTTCGGACAGGCGCGGCTTCGGGACAGCGCCGCCGTCGCGCAGGCGTCGGACCAGGCTTGCCCGACCGTAGAGTTCCGCGGCGAGGTCACGACAGGCCGCAAGATGCGCCAACCGGCCCGGATCGTCGGCGGCAAGCCGTTCGATCACGCCGCGCACCTCGGCCGGCATGCAGTAGAAGCCCAGGTCCCCGAACGTCGCTTCGAACCGCGGCGGCAGGATCACCGGGAGCCCCGAAAGCACCGCTTCCGCGATGGTCCGCCCGAAGGCCTCGTGCCGCTCGGGCGAGGGGAAGTTCACGAAGACGTCGAGCGACGCAAGATAGTCCTGCACCCCGCCCAGACCGAACGGCAGCACCTCCCACCCGTCCGGGGTCCGTCCGAGCATCATCTCGACCACTTCGGCGCCGCCCAGGATACGGACCCGCAGGTCCGGATCGCCCTCGGGATAGGCCGCAAGCAACTCGTCGGGATCCTCGAGCCACTTGCCCGGATGATCCCGCGCGTGCCGGCCGATCGTGATCGGCGCCGTCAGCCTCGGCCGCGGCGCGAACTCGAAGGCGGTCTCGTCGAGAACGGGGGGCCAGTCGCGTGGCGACAGGCGCGAGGTCACGTCCGTTCCCTCCAGGTCGCGGTCGGACTCGGCCCGGATGAGGGGGCTCAGCGGGCAAAGTTCGACCGACGGCCAGGGCAGGGCCGCGACCCGGCGGTGCAGATCCGGCCAATCGAAGATGGGTCTGCCATCCTCGTTCCAGGCCGCGTTGTTGATCACCATGATCGCATGGTCCGGCGTGATGCGATGCGTCAGCTTCTCGAACAGACGGGTGGTCATCATGCGGGGACCGCGGGCGATCAAGGTCCGGCAGGTCAGATGCTCGACATGATGAGCGGGCACGACCCGGTCCTGCCAGGGCAGGAAACGCTCGGACATCCACCGCCATTTCCAGCGCGACCGCTTGATGCTGCAATTGACGATGAGAACGCGGAGCCCGGCGGCCTCGAAGGCTTCGAGTTCGGTCAGCGTGGTCACCGCGTTCCCGCCGGGAAAGGTGCAGTTCGTGACGATGCACACGTCGGCATCGAGGCGTCCCCCCGCGTGGAGCGTCGGATCCGTCACCACGCCGGGTTTCGGTTTCTGCGCCCTGCTTGCGACGAGCTTCCAGAACCGGTCGTGTAGCCGGTACTTCCATGCACCTCGGCGATCTTGGCTGGTCTCGAGGTTCATCTCGATCTCCGCATCTAGTTCGGCTCCCGCGACTTGTCATCGTCAGCCTGCCGAGTCCACTTGGATGAAATCTCTTTCATCGCTGCAAGACGGACCGTTGCCCAAGCTGTCGAAGGGTGCGGGTCCGCAAGCCGTCCCACAGCCTCTGCATCGCTGGAAGCAGGCCGGCAAGGATCGCGTCCGATGTATCTGCGGGACGGCGAAAAACGACCGCTCCCGGGTGCGCGAACTTGGGGACGCTTCCCGATCGATGCTGGAGGTGCGGGCAAAGGCTATGCGCGACGCCTGCGTCCGGGGTCAGATATCGTCTTGGCGAAGTATCGCAGAGCGCGGTCATGGGTGGTTGGAACGAGGGCGGACCTTGACGGGGGACCTGGGGTAACGCCAGGAACGCATCGTTCAGGCTTCCCCCCCCGGAGGGCCGGATAGCCCGACCAGCCGATCGCACTCCATTCGCGTCAATCGACCCTCACCCGTCCGTATCGCACCCGGCGCGCGCCAGCAGGTCGGGCAGCCACTCCGGGTCCGCCGCGACGGGCGCCAGCGGATCGGCCGGGCACAGGCGATGCGTGACCACCAGTTCCGCCAGGCGCCTGCGATCGGTGCCCGTCGGCCCCTCGATCCGCGCGCCTTCCCAGGCGAGGAAGATTGCGGAGGTCACGTGGTAGAGCGCGGTCGCGGCCCGGCGCACCTCCGCCTCCGCCCCTTCGGCGGCTTCGGTCAGCAACGCGGCGGCGCGGCCGAGCAGCGGGCGAAGCTGATCGGCAAGAGGGGTGTCGACCTCGGACAGCAGGCCCTCGAGGTAGTCAGTCAGCGCCTCGCCCGCCCCCGCGCGCCGCGCGGCGCGGGCCACGTCGAGGGCCACGATGTTGCTCGTCCCCTCCCAGATGGAGCCCAGATGCGCATCGCGCAGGACGCGCGCGTCGGACCATTCCTCGATATAGCCGCAGCCGCCACGCACCTCCATCGCGTCGCCGGCCACCTTGCGCGCCTCGCGGCAGGTCCGGAACTTGATGAGCGGCGTCAGGATCCGCAGGACGCGGGCCATTTCCGCATCACCGCCGTCGGCCGCCTCCAGGACACGGGCAGTGTGGAACACCATGCTGCGCGCCTGTTCGGCGCTGACCACCATCTTGGCCAGCTGCCGCCGCATCAGCGGCTTGTCGATCAGGCGGCCGTCGAAGGCCGTGCGGTGGCGCGCGATGAACAGCGCCTCGGCCACCGACCGGCGCATCAGACCGGCGCTGCGCACGCCGTTGGCCAGCCGCGACATGTTGATCATGTCGGTCATCTGCTTGAAGCCCTGCCCCGGATCGCCCACCAGCCAGGCCGCCGCGCCCTCCATCACGATCTCGCCCGAGGCCATGGACCGCGTGCCCATCTTGTCCTTGAGCCGCACGATCCGATAGGCGTTCCGGCTCCCGTCGGGCAGGTCGCGCGGCAGCAGGAACAGCGACAGGCCCCTGGTCCCGTCCTGGCCCCCCTCCGGCCGCGCCAGCACCATGGCGAGGCCCGCATCGGGGTTCGAGCAGAACCACTTGTCGCCCCAGAGGCGCCATTCCCCCCCCTCCTCGCGCGCGACGGTGTCGATGGCGCCCACATCCGAGCCCGCGGCCTGTTCGGTCATGAACATCGCACCCTGCGTCAGCGCCTCCATATCCTGGCTCAGCAGACCGTCCAGATGCCGCGCGACGAGGTCGGCATCGCCGAACCGGCGCAGCGTCCGGGTCAGCGAATCCGTCATGCTGAGCGGGCAGCAAAGCCCGAACTCGGCCTGCACCAGCAAGAACACCAGCGCGTATTTCGCCACGGGCGGCAGCGGCGCCCCGGCCCCGAAGACGCCCGCACGGTGCGACATGGCGGCCAGCCCGAAATCCGCAAAGGCCACCTGCTCCAGTTCGCGGTAGGCGGGGTGTTTCTCGACCCGCTCGTCGGGCGCCCCGTTGCGCGCTCGCAGCGACAGGACGGGCGGGTTCCGGTCCGCCTCGATGGCCAGCCGCTCCAGCCGGTCGCCCACCAGCGCGCCCATCCGGTCGAGCTGCGGGTCGAGCAGCGCGCGCACCTGCGGCGTCATGTAAAGGTCGAGCAGCGCCGCGAACGCCGGGTCGGCGCGCCAGGCGTTCGTGCCCCGGCTGTCGGGCACGTTCTGGTGGATCGTTCCGGTCATGGGGTTGGTCCTTCTATCGTCGCGCAAAGGGTTCTCCGCGCCGCATCGTATTCCCGGCGCAGGCGCGCGATCACTTCGGCCGCCGGCTCCACCGCCTGCGACTGGATCACGCCCTGCCCCGCGCTCCAGACGTCCTTCCAGGCCTTGGGCCGCGCCGGATCGTTCTTGGACGCCATCTGCCGCGGCTGCGCCCGCAGCGCCTCCTCCGGATCGACACCGGCGGCGACGATGCTGGAGGAGAGGTAATTGGCGTGTGTGCCCGAGAAATAGGGGGTATAGAGGATGCCGTCGGCCTCCGCCTCGACGATGGCCTGCTTGTGGGCTTCGGGCGCAATGGCCTCCCGCGTGGGGATGAAGACCGTGCCGGCATAGGCGAAATCGCAGCCGAGCACCTCTGCGGCCAGGATCGCGCGCCCGTTGGCGATGGCCCCCGACAGGATCAGCGGCCCGTCCCAGAAGGCGCGCACCTCCTCGATCAGCGCGAAGGGGCTGAGCGTTCCGGCATGACCCCCCGCCCCCGCCGCGACCAGGATCAGCCCGTCCACGCCGGAGGCGGCAGCGCGTCGGGCGTGGCGCGCCTTGATGACGTCGTGGAACACCAGTCCGCCATAGGAATGGACCGCCTCGACCACCCTGTCGGGCGCCGAAAGCGAGGTGATGACCAGCGGCACCTTGTGGCGGACGATGGCGGCGAGGTCCTCCTCCAGCCGCTCGTTGTAGGCGTTCACGATCAGGTTCACGCCATACGCCGCCGCCCCGGTTCCCGCGAGCCGCGTCTCGATCTGCGTCAGCCAGTCGTCGATGGCGGCTGCCGGGCGCGCGTTGAGCGAAGGGAAGGTGCCTATGATCCCGGCGCGGCATTGCGCCACCACCAGATCGACACCGGATGCGAGGAACATCGGCGCGCCGATCAGCGGGAGCGTCAGGCCGGCCTTGAGGTCGTCGAGAGTCGTCGGGCCCATGTCGGAGCTCCTTCAGATCGGGGAATGGCTGGCCTCGAAGGTCACGGTGCCGTCGAGCCGCTCCAGCCGCAGGCGATCCTCCTGCGCGTGAAGCGTCACCGGCTGCCCCGCGATGAGCGGCGAGACCCCGCGATAGGCGAAGCGGAACGCGGGCCCCGCCCGCGCAGCCGCGGCGTTCAGCAGAAGCGTCGCCTGGATCGGGCCGTGCACCACGAGGCCGGGATAGAACTCCACCTCCGTGGCATAGGGACGGTCGTAATGGATGCGATGCCCGTTGAACGTCATCGCCGAGTAGCGAAACAGCGTGACCGCATCCCCGACCCAGCCGCCTTCGGGCACCGGGGCGCCGATGTCGTCGGGCGCGGCCTGCGCCGCGGGCGTGCGGGCGGGGCGATAGACGATGTCGTGGCGCTCCTCGATGACGGGCGCGCCGCCCACGCTCAGGACATGGTGCAACGCGACGAACACGAGCGGCCCGCTGCGCCCGTCCTTGGGCGTGATCGCCCCGATGCGGGACCGGCGGGTGACGGTGTCGCCGATCCGCAGGGGCCGCAGCAGGCGCAGATCGCCCCCCGCCCACATCCGGCTGGGCAGCGGCACCGGCGGCAGGAAGCCGCCCCGCGCCGGATGGCCGTCGGGACCGAGGTCGCCGCGCGGCACCGCGGGCGGCGCAAGGCACCAGTGCAGACCGGGCGGCACCTCATCGCCCCCTGCCCGCAGCCAACCCCCGAAGGTCGCGCGGAACCTCTCGACCAGACCGGGCGTCACCACGTCCGACGCGGCCTCCTCGCGGCCGAGCCAGCAATTCAGACGGTCCATGTCGATTCCAGGCTGGGTCATGCAAGTTCCCTCCCACGGTCCAATATGCGGCGCGCGCGGGCGACGAGCGGCGCGTCCACCATGGCGCCGTCCACCGTGACGGTCGTGCCGTCCGCCGAGGCGTCGACCACCCGGCAGGCCCAGTCCACCAGCGCGGGCGCGGGGCGGAAGGCCGCGCGCACCGGCTCGACCTGCGCGGGATGGATCAGGAGCTTGCCGCCGAAGCCCATCTCCTGCGCGTGAACCGCGTCGTCGGCCGCCGCACCCGCATCGCGCACCTCTGCCGTCACGCCGTCGATGGGCGCGGGCCGGCAGGCCAGCCGCGCCGCCCGGACGATGGCGCTCCGCACCGGCAGCAGGACCGACCGCAGATGCGCGCAGCCCATGTCCTCCGCCATGTCGATGGAGCCGAAGGCGACGCGGTCCGCCGCCGCGGCGATGGCGTCGATCGCGGCCAGCCCCGCCACCGTCTCGACCAGCGCCACGACCGTCCGCCCCGGCGCCAGCGCGGCGCGCAGGGTGTCGATCTCGGCCGCGCTCTCGGTCTTGGGCAGCATCACGCCGTCGAACTCCGCCGCCCGCGCGAAGGCCACGTCGTCCGTATGCCAAGGCGTGCCGCAGCCGTTGATCCGCAGCCACAGCCGCGCCGTCCGCCCGTCGGGCAGCGCCCCGTGGGGGATGCGCCGCACGGCCGTCTTGCTGCGCGCGGGAACGGCGTCCTCCAGGTCGATGACGACACAGTCCGTGCCCGCTTCGCAGGCGCGCGCGAAGCGGTCGGGCCGGTCGGCCGGCACGAAGAGCGGAAAGCACAGGGGGGCGGCTACGCGCTCCATCTCAGAAGCTGCGCGGCAGGCCGAGGACATGCTCGGCCACGTAGGACAGGATGAGGTTGGTCGAAATCGGCGCCACCTGATAGAGTCGCGTCTCCCGGAACTTGCGCTCGATGTCGTAGTCCTGCGCGAAGCCGAAACCGCCGAAGGTCTGCATGCAGGCGTTCGCCGCCTCCCAGGAGGCATCGGCCGCCAGCAGCTTGGCCATGTTCGCCTGTGCGCCGGCCGGCTCCATGGCGTCGAAGCGGCGGCAGGCCTCGAACCGCATCAGGTTCGCCGCCTCGATGTTGGTGAAGGCGCGGGCGAGCGGGAACTGCACGCCCTGGTTCTGCCCGATGGGGCGGCCGAAGACCTCGCGCTCGCCGGCATAGGCCACCGCCCGGTCGATGAACCAGTAGCCGTCCCCGATGCATTCCGCGGCGATCAGCGTCCGTTCCGCGTTCAGCCCGTCGAGGATGTAGCGGAACCCTTTCCCCTCCTCGCCGATCAGCGTGTCGGCGGGGATCTCCAGGTCGTCGAAGAACAGCTCGTTCGTCTCGTGCCCGACCATGTTGGCAATGGGCTTCACCTCCATCCCCCGGCCGATCAACCCGTCGAGCTCCAGCAGGAACACCGACAGTCCGTCCGACTTGCGCGCCACCTCGGCCAGCGGCGTCGTGCGGGCGAGCAGGATCATCAAATCGGAATGCTGCACCCGGCTGATCCAGACCTTCTGGCCGTTGACGACATATGTGTCGCCTTTCCGGACGGCCGTGGTCTTGAGCTTCGTCGTATCCGTTCCCGTCGTCGGCTCGGTCACGGCCATGGACTGCAGGCGCAGCTTACCGCTGGCGATGCACGGCAGATAGCGTTCCTTCTGCGCGTCCGACCCATGGCGCAGCAGCGTGCCCATGTTGTACATCTGGCCGTGGCAATGGCCCGCGTTGCCGCCGGCGCGGTTGATCTCCTCCATCACGATGCTCGCCTCGGTCAGCCCGAGGCCCGAGCCGCCGAAGGCCTCGGGGATCATCGCGGCCATCCATCCCGCCTCGGTCAGCGCGTCGATGAACTCCACCGGATAGGTGCCCTCGGCCCCGTGCCTGCGGTGGTATTCGGGCGGAAACGCCGCGCAGAGGCTGCGAAGCGCGTCGCGCAGGTCGTCGTGCGTATCGGGGGCGCTGGTCTTCATGCGGTGTCCTGTCGTTCGGAATGCGGCGGGTCAGGTGTGGATCGTGGCCTCCGTCACGGCCTGCACCTCGGCCAGCGAGTTGCCGGGCGTCAGGTCCACGAGCACAAAGCCCGCGTCGGTCACGTCGAGCACGGCAAGGTCGGTATAGACCCGGCTCACCACGCCGAGCCCGGTCAGCGGAAAGGTGCAACGGCGCAGCAGCTTCGCCTCGCCGTCGCGCCCGGTGTGGCGCATCATCACCAGGATGCGGGGCACGCCGACGACCAGGTCCATGGCCCCGCCGACCGCGGGCGGGAACGTCTCGTCGAGCGTCGCCCAGTTGGCCAGGTCGCCGTTTTCGGCCACCTGATAGGCGCCGAGCACCGCGATATCTATGTGCCCGCCGCGCATCATCGCGAAGCTGTCGGCATGTTCGAAGAAGGACGCGCCCGGCGCGGTGGTGATGTAGCGCTTGCTCGCGTCGATCATCTCGACGTCCTCCTGCCCCGCGGGGGGGGTCGGCCCGACGCCGAGGATGCCGTTCTCGGAATGATAGACCACCTCCCGCCCATCGGGGACATGAGCCGAGACATGGGTGGGCTTGCCGATCCCGAGGTTCACGTAGGACCCGTCGGGGATGTCGCGGGCCACCCGCGCGGCCAGGTCGCTGTCGCTGAGACGGTTCATGGGCGCACTCCGTATTCGACGACGCTCTGCACGAAGATACCGGGGGTGACGACGCGCTCCGGCTCGAGGGGGGCCTCCGACAGGTGGCGGACTTCGGCGATGCTGTGGCGCGCGCCCATGGCCATGACCGGATTGAAGTTCCGCGCCGTGCCGTGATAGCTCAGGTTCCCCCAGGGGTCGCCGGCCTCGGCCCGCAGCAGCGCGAAATCGGCATGGAGCGGCCCTTCCATCACATAGCCGCGCCCGTCGATTACCCGCGTCTCCTTGCCCTCCGCCAGCAGGGTGCCATAGCCCGTGGGCGTCAGGAAACCGCCCAGCCCCGCGCCCGCCGCGCGGATGCGTTCGGCCAGCGTGCCCTGCGGGATGACCTCCAGCTCGATCTCGCGGGCCTCGAAGCGCCTCTCGAACCAGATCGACCCGGGCGAGCGGGGGTAGGAGCAGACGACTTTCGCCACCCGTCCGTCGCGCAGCAGCTTGGCCACGCCCGTCTCGCCCGCGCCGGCGTTGTTGGCGATGATCGTCAGCTCGCGCGCGCCCTGTTCCAGCAGCGCGTCGATCAGGCCGAAGGGGATGCCGGACGACCCGAAGCCGCCGATCATGACGCTGGCCCCGTCGGGGATGGGCGCGACCGCCTCCGCGAGGTCCTTGGCTCTCTTGTCCATAGGGGTCTCCTAGGCTTTGGAGGCGGACCGCCGTCCGCGCCGCAACAGGTTGAAGGCCGCCACCGCCACCAGCACCCCCGCCCCCGCGATGCTGGTCAGAAGCTCCGGCAGGATGATGAGCACGCCGCCCGCGGCAAAGACCACGCGGCTGACCACGCCCACGGTGCCCACTCCGTAGATCCATCCCTCGAAGGCCGCCGTGATGGCCCAGATGGCGATGAGCGTCAGGCCCACGCGCTCGACGATCTGGAGCGCGGTCCCCTCCATGATGAGGGCAGGGTCGTAGACGAAGATGAAGGGCAGCACGAAGAGCGGTAGGCCCAGCCGCATCGCCCGGAACCCCGTCTCGATGGGTCTGGAGCCGGCGATGTTCGCCGCCGTGATCGCCGCCAGCGCCACCGGCGGCGTGATGTAGGACAGCATCCCCCAGTAGAGGATGAACAGATGGCTCGCCAGCGGGTTCAGCCCGGCCTGGATCAGCGCGGGGGCCAGCAGGATCGACAGGAAGATGTAGCAGGCCGTCACCGTCATCCCCATGCCCAGCACGAAGCTCGTCACCGCGCCCGCCAGCAGCATCAAGGGGATGTTGCCACCCGCATGGAGCAGCAACTCGCGCGAGAAGGCCCCCGCCACGCCGGTATAGGACAGCCCGCCCACCACCAGCCCGATCCCCGCGAGGATCGCCACGAGCTTGCCCACGTTGACCGCGATGTCGAGCAGCAGGTCGTTGGCCCGTGCCAGCGTCAGCCGCGTCTCCTTGCGGAAGGCCGTGGCCACCAGCATCACCGCCGAGGCGTAGTAGGGCGAGCGGGATTCGAGGCGCAGCCCCATCAGCACGAAGATCAGCACCGCGAGGCTGAGCAGATAGGGCCAGCCGCGCAGCAGGATGGGCCAGACCCGGGGGATCTCGGACCGCGGCAACCCCTCCAGTCCGCGCCGCGCCGCGAACATGTCCACCTGGAACAGGAGCGCGGCATAGAACAGCAGGGCCGGGATCAGCGCGGCGATGACGATGGTGCCGTAGGGCACGCCGAGGAACGACGCCATGACGAAGGCCACCGTCCCCATCACCGGCGGCATCAGCGTGGCCCCGGTGGAGGCGCAGGCCTCGATCGCGGCGGCATAGCCCGCCGGATAGCCGACCTTCCGCATCGTGGGGATAGAGAAGGGCCCCGAGGTCAGGATGTTCGAGATGACGCTGCCCGACAGAGAGCCCAGGATACCCGACCCCAGCACCGCCACCTTGGCCGGCCCGCCGCGGGTGTGCCCCATGAGCGCGGCGGCGAGCGCCATGAAGAAGTCGCTGCCCCGCGTCGTGACAAGCACCGATCCGAAGATGACGAAGCCGATCACCAGCTCCGCGACCACCTGCATCGGGATGCCGATGATGCTCTCGACGCCCAGGACGTGCGCGCGCACCGTCTCGACCGGGCCGAACTGCGTCCCCCAGAGAAACCCCGGCATGTGCCCGGCGTAAAGCGGGAAGGTCCCGAACAGCAGCGCCGTCGCCAGCAGGATCGGCCCGCCCGCCCGCCGCACGCCCTCCAGCACCAGCACGATCAGGATGCCGGCCATGACGTCGGCGGTGGGCGGCGCGTCGTATTCCCAGCCGCGCTGGATGATGTCGAGCCCGTGATTGCCGAGCCAGCCTGCGCTGACCAGCGCCAGCGCTGCCAGCACGAGGTTCGGCCAGACCGTCCAGCGCGGCGCCCCCGACCAGAGCGGCAGCACGAGGAAGGTGACGGCGAGAAAGATCGCGATGAGGTAGTAGAGATAGGCGTTGCCCAGCGGCTGGAACCCGAACAGCCCGAGCAGGAACTGCTGGTTCACCGCAAGCGCCACCCCTGCCGCTCCGAGCGCCAGGACGAGCCAGCGGACCGCGCCCGCAGGCTCCGTCGATCCGACGGGGGCCTTGGGCGGACGCTCCTCCGCGGTCCCTGCGCTGTCGTCTGTCATGGCATCGCCCCCGAAGCCCTCAAATCGAGACCCGGCGCGGAAGGCGCCGGGCAGGATCCCGCACGGGGATCAGTCGAGCGAGGCCAGGACCTCGGCCCGGCGGCTCATCCAGGCGTCGGCGTATTCCGCATCGGGCATATCGGAATTGGCCTCCAGGAACTCGTCCCAGGCCGCGACCAGCGCATCCATCCGCGCGGTGCGCTTCTGGTTCCAGGCCTCGTCCTCGTCCGTCCAGACGCCGATCTCGCGCAGGTAGCGCACGGCGCCGTCGTGGAACGGCACGTCCATCGCGGGCTTGCCGGCCAGGTCCAGCGACCAGCGCCCCATGGTGGCGGTCCCGTCCTTGTAGAGGTCGTAGCTCTCGTCCAGCGCCTTGATGAAGGCATAGACCTCGTCTTCGGCCTTGTCCTTCGTCGTGGTGATGACCGGATAGCGATAGGCCGCCATCTTGGCGATCTCGCCCTCCGGCAGACCCGCGGCGATGTCCTCGTCGGACGGGCCCATGATCGGCAGCACGCGCAGCAGCTTTTCCCATCCTTCGGCGTTGTCGGCCTCCAGCGGGGCATAGTGGATGCCGCGCGGGCTCTCGGCCAGTTCGTAGAGCTGGCTCGTCGTCGGCGTTGTGCAGGTCGCATCGGATTCGTTGCGCGTCATCGAAGACATGGCGGCGGCATAGGTCGGGAACATGACCACCTCGACATCCTCGAGCGTCAGGTCGCCGAAGGCCAGGATCGCCTCGCATTTCACGTTCACCGACGGGTTGCCCGCGACGAAGGCGATCCGCTTGCCCCGTGCGTCCGCGACCGTGTCGATGCCCGCGTCCCCCGCCGCGATCAGCGTGATGCCCGCCGGGCGCCCCGCCACGGCGCGCAACTGGCGCGGGCCCCATTCCTTCGTCGCGTAGTCATAGGCCCCCTCGCCCATGAAGAACGCCTCGGTCGCCAGGAACCCGTAGTCCGCGCGTCCCTGCAACAGCGGCTGAAGCCGCCCGATGCCGCTGCCCGAAGGCTGGATGCGGACCCGCGTGCCGAACTCGCGCCCGAAGGCATCCGCGATGGCCGAGGCTTCGGCGTAACCGGCCGATCCCACATCATAGGCCGTCCAGACCATCGTGTCCGGCAAGTCCTGCGCCGCGGCCGGCAGCGCCACGCAGGTGGCGAGCGCGGCCACCGTCGTCCTGAAGCTCGTGAAGTTCATGTCGTTCCTCCCCTGATCGTTCCGGAGGGTGCCAAGGCCAATGCCGCGCCCGCCCGCAGGCGCCGCCGTCGAAGACGGACGGCTCCCCATTCTCCCATCCCCGGAGCGTGGGAGACTGGCAGCCATGTTGCAAATGCATTATTGCTATATCAGAGATACCGGGGAGGCATGGATGGACCTACGGCAGCTTCGCAGCTTCGTCCGCATCGTGGACCTGCGCTCCATCACCGCCGCCGCCGAACAGCTCCGCATCGCGCAGCCCGCGCTCAGCCGCCAGGTCAAGGCGCTGGAGGCGGAGCTGGGCGTCGTCCTGCTGCGCCGCCACGGTCGCGGGGTCGTGCCCACGGACGAGGGGCTGCGCCTCGCCCGCCGGTCGGCGCTGATCCTGGAGGATGTGGATGGTCTGGCCGGAGAGATCGGCGGCGCGGGGCAGGGCCTCTCGGGCGTCCTCACGCTGGGCCTGCCGCCCACGGTGGCCGAGGTTCTGGCCACCCACCTCGTGCTCCGGACGATGGAGGAGCACCCGCAGGTGCGCCTGCGGATCGTCTCGGGCTTCAGCGGCCATGTCCGCGACTGGCTCATCCGCGGCAAGATCGACCTTGGCGTAGCCTATGAAGGCCAGCGGTCCGACGCCATCCGCACCCGTCCCGTCATCCTGGAACGCCTGTTCCTGATCCAGTCCGCCGCCACCGGCCCGGCCGACGGAACCCCCGTCACCGCCGGCGAGGCCCTGGGCCTGCCGCTCATCCTGCCCAACCCGGAACACGGCCTGCGCGGCCGGATCGAGACCATCGCCCAGCGGGAGGGCGCGACGCTCGACGTGGTGCTCGAAATCGACATCCTGCCCACCATGCTCGCCTTCGTGGAACGCGGCCTCGGCCATACCATCCTGCCCCTCGTCAGCGTCATCGACCACGTGCGCGCGGGCCGCCTCGTCGCACGGCCCATCGTCCACCGCGACATCGACCGCACGCTGGTCCTGATGTCCCCCCTCGACCGCCCGGTCTCGCGCCTGTCCACCGCCTTCTCGGACTTCCTCATCGCCGAGGTGCACCGCCTCTCGACCTCCGGCGAATGGCCCGGGACGACGCTGTAGCAGCCGCCATGTCGCGCGGGCATGACTGTCATTCTCAAACGGTCTTTGGCGGCATGACGACTGGCAGGCTAGGCTCGGTCCGGACTTCAGCGAGGGGATCGGCCGATGGCGCAGGGACCACTGGACGGCATCGTCGTCGTCGCCATCGAGCAGGCCGTCGCCGCGCCCTACTGCACCTCACGCCTCGCTGATGCCGGCGCGCGCGTCATCAAGGTGGAGCGGCCTGAAGGCGACTTCGCCCGCGGCTACGACACGGCGGCGGCGGGCGAGAGCAGCTATTTCGTCTGGCTCAACCGCGGCAAGCAATCCATCGCGCTCGACTTCGACGACCCGTCCGACCGCGACCTCCTGCTGTCCATGACCGATGCGGCCGATGTGGTGGTGCAGAACCTGCGGCCCGGCACGCTGGAACGCCGCGGCCTCGGCCCCGATGCCCTTCGCGCCCGCAACCCCCGCCTCATCGCCTGCACCATCAGCGGCTACGGCGAGACCGGTCCCTATGCCGCGCGCAAGGCCTACGACCTGCTGATCCAGGCCGACTCCGGCCTCTGCAGCGTGACCGGCGGCCCCGAGGCGCCCGCGCGCGTCGGCATCTCGGTCGTCGACATCGCCACCGGCGCGGCCGCGCAGGCCGCCATCCTCGAAGCCCTGATCGCGCGGGGGCACAGCGGCGCGGGCGCCGACATCCGCCTGTCGATGTTCGACGTGATCGCCGACTGGCTGGCCGTTCCCTTCCTCCATGCGGCGGCCGGAAAGGCCCCGCGCCGCGCGGGCCTCGCCCATCCGTCGATCTCGCCCTACGGCGTGTTCCGCACCCGCGACGGGCGGGAGCTTCTGATCGCCGTCCAGAACGACCGCGAATGGGCCGCGCTCTGCACCATGGTACTCGCGCGCCCCGGGATGGTCGCGGACCCCGAGGTCGCCACCAACACGGCCCGCGTCCGGAACCGCGACCGCGTGGATGCCGCCGTGGCGAAGGCCCTCGCAGCGGAGGATTTCGCCCCCATGTCCGCCCGGCTGGCGGCGGCGGGCATCGCCTTCGCGGGCGTCAACGACATGGCCGGGCTGATCGCGCATCCGCATCTGGCCACCTCGCGCGTGGAGACGCCGGGCGGCGCGGGGGTGGCCCTGCCCGCCCCGCCCGCGCGCTTCGACGGCGCGCGGCGGATGGACCGCGCGCGCGCCCCGGCGCTCGACGGCGACGGCCCGGCGATCCGGGCGGAATTCGCCCCCCGCTGAGCCCCGCTCAGACCGCCCCCAGGGCCACGGCCGCCCCGAGGAAGGCGCACCAGACCGCGAAGATCGTCAGCGAATAGGCCCCGTTCCATACCGGCCCGATCCGCATGGCCGGCCGGTCGATGATCGCCGCGCAGAACAGGATCGTGGTGATGAAGGGCGACAGGCCGATGACCCCGGTCCAGCCGCCGATGATGGCCAGCGCGATGGCCAGGTCGCTCAGCCCCGGCACGGCGAGCTGCGACGCGATGGCCCCGAGCACCGAGGAGGTGACGATGGGATTGATCCCCACGAAGGCAAGCCCCAGCACCGACAGCGCCAGCCCCAGCGTCAGCGCGACCGGCCCCAGCCCCAGGTCGGCGATCAGGGCGCGCAGCGCATCGACCGGCACGATGGCAAGCAGGATCACCGACAGGAACCCCGCCGCCGCGAAGACCCCCACCTCGCCCGCCATCCGCGGCAGCCGCGCCCAGGCGTCCCGGCTCGCCGCCGCCACGCCGCCCGCCGGCCCGACGCCCGCGCGCAGCCCCGACCAGCCGGCCCAGAGCGCCGAGTAGGCCGGCACCAGCACGATCAGCGCTTCCTGGAAGTCGAGCGGCGCAACCTCGTGCAGCGCGAAGATCGCGATCCCCAGGGCCGCGACATGCAGCGGCAGCATCGCCGCCCCCCGCCAGGCCCCGGGCGGAGGGGCCGCGCGGGCCGAGGGAAGCGCCCGCAGGCGGCGGTTGCCGACCCGGTCGAAGGCCCAGCCGATGGCGACGAAGACGAAGCTCGCCGCGAAGCCGATGGGGCCGAAGTCGAGGTAGGTCAGCCCCGGCAGCGTGATGAGCACGACGTTCGTGGCGAACCCGAAGGGCGACCAGAGCGAGATCAGGCCGAAGCCGCGGACGATCGCCACCGTCATCCGGCGCAGCTTCACCTCGCGCAGGTCCGGCGGCAGGCGCAGGGTCGCCTCGCCCCGCATCGACCGCGCTGCGAGATCGAGCAGGATGGCGAGCCCGCCGAAGTTGATGAGTACGCCGAACAGGTGCCCTCCGAAGGTCAGCGACAGATAGCGCCGCGACGGCGGCTGGCCGGTCAGATAGGCCCCCGCCTGCGCCACCTCCGGCGCCAGCGAGGCGGCGGCCCGGAGCGTGCCCAGAAGGGTGATGAGCGCGGCGAGGAACAGCGATCGGTCCACCGCGTGCAACAGCACGGGCGCGCCCGTTCCCCGCGCCACGGCGACCGCCAGCGCGGCGAGCGACAGGGCGACCGGCACCCAGGTGCCCAGAGTGAACAGCCGCCGGCCGAGCCAGAGATAGGCCAGCAGCGCGGCCATCGCCGCCAGTGCCAGCCAGTCCGCCCGCACGAACACCAGGACCAGCGCCGCGCCCGATGCGACGGCGAGCAGAAGGCTTCGCAGTGCGACCGCATGACCCGCCGCGACCGCGCCGTCCGCCAAGATCAGCGCCCCCGGAAGCGGGGCGCGCGTTTCTCGAAGAAGGCGCGACGTCCCTCGGCGGCATCCTCGCTGCCCAGGAGCATCGGTTGCAGGCTCCGCTCATAGTCCAGCGCCGCATCCACCTCGCGCGCGAACCAGTCGAGGACGAACTGCCGCGGCAGCGGCGCGCCCTCCGCCTCCTCCCGCGCGATCGCGCAGGCGCGTGCCAGCGCGGCCCCCGGCTCCGCCATCTCCTCGGCCATCCCCAGGGCCAGCGCCTCCTCCGCGCCGATCGTCCGGTTCGACAGGATGATCCGCCGCGCCTTCGCCGGGCCGATCCGGGCCGGCAACGTCGCCAGCAATCCCATGTCGGGGATAAGGCCGATCTTCGTGAAGGCCGCCGTGAACCGCGCGTCCCGCGCCACCACCACCACCGGGCAGGCCATGGCGAGCGCGAAGCCCCCGCCCGCGGCCCATCCCTCGACCGCCGCGACGAGGGGTTTTGACAGGTGGACCATGCGGCCCACCATATCCTTGACCGTGGCGAAACGCTCGCGCTGCTCGGCGGGACTGCGCGCGCCCTGATCACGGATGTCACCGCCCACCGAGAACTGGCCCCCCGCCCCGGTCAGGACGACGGCCCGAACCGCGTCGTCGGCCTCCGCCTCCGACAGGGCGCGCGTCAGGGCCTGGCGCACCCCGTGGCCCAGCGGGTTGCGGCGCTCCGCATCGTCCAGCGTCACGACGGCAAGCCCGTCCCCGTGCCGTTCGACCGAAAGCCCCGTCATCGCGTCGTCCTCGTCTCGAACCGGCCGTTGCCGATGGCCACCGCATCGCGCTCCACCACCACCGTGCGGAACGACCCGTCGCGCCAGATCTCGGTCCGCAGCGTCTCGCCCGGAAAGACATGCGCGGTGAAGCGTCCGTCCATCGCCCCGAACCGCGCCGCATCATGGTCGCAGAGCACGGCGAGCAGCGCATGGGCCGCGCAGCCAAAAGTGCAGAGCCCGTGCAGGATCGGCCGCTCGAACCCCGCTTTCGCCGCCACCCTAGGGTCGAGGTGCAGCGGGTTGTCGTCGCCGTTCCAGCGGTAGGCCAGCGCCTGCTCGGGCCGGTTCGGCGTGACGAACGCATGGTCGGGCGGCGTCTCGGGCAGGACATGCGGCGGCCGCACCGGCCCCGAGGGGCCGCCGAACCCGCCGTCGCCGCGCAGGAAGGTCGTGCCACGGCAGGTGGCCAGCAACGTACCGGTCGCCGCGTCGCGCACCTCCTTCTCGGAATAGAGGAGCGCGCCCCGCCCTTCCCCCTTGTCGATCACCTCGGTCACGCGGGTCTTCGCGCGGATGGTGCCCTCCGGCGGGATCGGCGCGTGGATGGTCATGCCCTGCTCGCCGTGCACCACCCGCAGCGCATCCACGCCGGTGGAGGGGTCCGACAGCCAGAACCCCGGATGGCCCAGCACGCAGGCGATGGCGGGCATGGCGCGGATGTCGTCGCCGAGACCCCCCACATAGGGCAGCACCGCCATGTCGGTCGGGTCCTGCCCCATCCCGATGGACAGCGCGTATCGCGCGACCTCGCGCGGGCCATAGCTCTGGCGCACCTCGGGGATGTCGTGGTTCAGCAGGCGGTCGCGGTCAATGGCCATGTCATGCCTCCCCGTCGAGTTCGATCACGGCGTCGAGGGCGAAGGCCCCCTGTCCCTCGGGCATCGCCAGCACCGGGTTCAGGTCCACCGACCGCAGGCGCGGCCCCGCCCCGACGGCGAAGACCGACAGCCCCGACAGCATCGCGGCCAGCGCGTCCACGTCCGCCGGCGGCCGCCCCCGCGCGCCGGTCAGGATCGCCGCGCCCCGGATCGACAGGATCATTTCCCGGGCCGTCGCCTCGTCGAAGGGGCAGGCCCGCAGCGCCACGTCGTCCAGAAGCTCCACGAAGATGCCGCCCAGACCGAAGACGGCCACCGGCCCGAAGGTCGGGTCGCGGTTGATCCCCATCAGGCATTCGATCCCGCCCGAAAGCTGCCGCGCGACCAGCATGCCCGCCGGCCGCGCCTCCGGCGCGCCGCTGCGCACGGCGGCCTCGATGGCGCCATAGGCCCCGCGCACCGCCTCCGCGTCGCCGAGGTTCAGGCGCACCGCACCGATGTCGGACTTGTGCAGGATGTCCGGCGACAGGATCTTCATCACCACCGGATAGCCGAGCGCGTCCGCCGCCTCGACCGCCGCCTCCACGCCCTGCACGGCCTCCTCGGGAGCTGAACTGATACCCGACGCCGCAAGCAGGCGCTTGGCCTCCGCCTCGTCGGGCGCCCGGTCGGGCAGCGCCACCTCCGGCGGCACGGGCGGGTCCCGCCGTACCGCACCTCGCGCTGCACCCCAGACACAGACCGCGTCGATGGCGCGCAGGGCGCGGCAGGGGTCCGAGAACACCAGGATCCCCTCTGCGTCGTATCGCGCCATGACCTCCGGCGCGCCCAGGCCGCAGATTGCGATGATCCGGTCCGGCCATTCGGCGCGCAGGGGCCGCATGGCCGCGAGGATGGTTTCGGACATGGCGGGCGACCCGGCCACATAGGTCAGGAACGACAGCACCGCGCCATAGCCGCCATCCGCCAGCGCCGCCCGCGTGAAGCTTTCGAGCAGCGACGGGTCGTTCAGTGCCTGCGCCGTGCAGTCGAGCGGGTTGGCCGGCGCGGCATAGGGCAGCAGCGCCTTCAGTCGGGCCTGCGCTTGCGCCGGCATCTCGGGCATGGGCAGGCCGATCCGCTCCGCCTCGTCGGTGATCACGATGCCCGCGCCGCCGCTCACCGTGATGACGCCGAGCGAGCGGTCGCGCGGCACGATCCTCTTCGACGCGACATAAGCGATGTCCATCATCGCCTCCGGGTCGCGCACGAGGATGGCGCCATGCGCGGCCAGCACCGCGTCCGCCACGACCGCATCCCCGGTCAGCGACGCGGTATGCGAGGCCGCCGCCCGCGCGCCCAGGGTGGAGCGCCCGGCCTTGAGCACGATTACCGGCTTGCCCGCCGCGCGCGCCGCATCCAGCGCCGACAACAGGCCCGGCGCGTCGTTCACCGCCTCCATGTAGGCGCAGATCACGTCGGTTCCGTCGCGCGCCGCCATCCAGGCGATCGCATCGGCCACGGTGATGTCCGCCTCGTTGCCCGTGGTGACGAGGACCGAGGAGCCGAGCGCCCGGTCCCGCGCCAGCGCGCCCAGATGCGCGCCGAAGGCCCCGGACTGGCTGGCGATGCCGATGTTGCCCGGCCGCGGGAACCCGGTGTCGAGCGAGGAGGAAAACGTGCCGTAATACCCCAGGTCGACGTTGTAGACGCCCAGCGTGTTCGGCCCCAGCAGTCGTATCCCGGCGTCCCGCGCGCGCCCCAGCAGGTCGGCCTGCGCCGCCGCCCCGTCGGCGCCCGCCTCCGCGAAGCCCGCCGAGAACAGCGTCGCCATCCCGCAGCCCCGCCGGCCGAGCGCCGCGATCGTCTCGGGCACCATCCGCGCCGGAACCGCGATCAGCGCCGCGTCGGGCGCTTCGGGCAGGTCGTCCACCGAAGCATGGCAGGTGAGACCCTGCACCTCGCGGCGGTTGGGGTTCACCGGCAGGATGCGGCCCGCGTATCCCGCCGCCAGCATCGCCGCGATGGGCCGGCCGCCGATGCGGGTGGCATCCTCCGACGCGCCGATCACCGCGACCGAGCGCGGCGCCAGCAGCCGGTCGAGCGCGCTGGCCGTCAAAGCGTGGCCTCCGACCCCAGGATCGCCGTGCACTGGCTCGACAGGGTGCCGCCGTTGCCGTGACAGAGCGCCAGATCGCAATCCGCGATCTGCCTCTCGCCCGCCTGCCCCCGGATCTGCGCCACCGCCTCCGCGATAAGGAACAGGCCGTACATTCCTGGATGCACGCAGGACAGGCCGCCACCGTTGGTGTTCACGGCCAGCTCGCCGCCGGGTGCGATGCGCCCATCGCCGACGAAGCGTCCGCCCTCGCCCTTGGGGCAGAAGCCGAGGTCTTCGAGGAACAGCACCGTGTTGATCGTGAACGCATCGTAGAGCATCACGAGGTCCAGCTCCTCCCGTCCCACCTTCGCCATCTCCAGCGCGCGCGGCCCGCTCTCGACCGCGGCGGTGGTGGTCAGGTCCGGCATCGCCACGATCGAGCGGTGCCAGTTCGCGGCCCCGCCGCCGAGGAAATAGACCGGCTTTGCCGCCAGATCTCGCGCCCGGTCGGCCCGCACCAGCACGCAGGCCGCCGCCCCGTCGGTCACGAGACAGCAATCCGCCTTGGTCAGCGGGTCCGAGATCATCCGCGACGCCAGCACCTCCTCCTTCGTCAGCGGCCCGCGCGCGAAGGCATCGGGGTTGAGGTTCGCCCAGTCCCGCGCCGCCAGCGCCACGTCGGCGAGGTTCTCGCGGGTGGTGCCGTATTCGTGCATGTGCCGGCTCGCGGCGAGGCCGTAGGCGGTGATCGGGTGGCGTGGGTGATAGGGCGTCTCGTGCCACTGCGGCTCGCTCATCGACACGAGCCGCCCGCCCGCCGTCCGCTGATTGGAGCCATAGCAGATCAGCGCCGCGTCGCAGAGCCCCGCCTCCAGCGCCAGCGTGGCCTGGAGCAGATGCAGCTCGAAGCTGGAGCCGCCGACATTGGTGCCGTCGAAATGGCGCGGGCGCAGGCCGAGGTATTCCACCACGCTCATCGTCGGGAAGGCGTGCGAACTGGTCGCGGCGAAGACGCCGTCGATGTCGCCCATGGTCAGGCCCGCATCCGCCACGGCGGCCAGCGCCGCCTGCCCCAGCAGCTCCATGGCCGAAAACCCCGGCGCCTCGCCCGTGCCGGCGGTGGCCATGCCCACGATGGCGGCGCGTCCGCGCAGATCGACGCTCATGCCGCATCTCCCCCGGTCAGGTCGAACACCACGCGGGGCCCGTCCGCCGCCTCCTCGATCCGCGCCGTGACGGGCGCGCCGATGGGTGCCGTCTCGACGCGGGGCAGCGTCGACATCATCCGCACCCCCTCCGCCAGCTCGATCAGCGCGATGTTGCGGTCCCCCGACCGCGCGCGGTTGACGGTGATGGCGTAGACCGTGCCATTTCCGGAAGGCGCCACCCATTCAAGATCGCCCGCCCCGCCCGGCGCCGCGACGCGCGGCCAGAAGACGTGTTCCCCCGTCTCCCGCGACCGCTGGATCATGAAGCGGCCCTGCGCGAGGAATGCCTGATAGGTCGCCTGCGGACCCTGGCGGGATGTGTCGATGTCGGACATGGCGTGCCTTTCTGCGTCTGTCTGGCCCGGGCGCGCGGATCACCGCTCCCAGTCGAGGATCATGTGCGTCTGCGTGCTGACGGCGACGGTCTTGCCGTCGCCGCGCGTCATGGTGATCTGGAACACCAGCGTCGTGCGCCCCCGGTGGATCGGCTCGCAGCGCGCGGTGACGGTATCGCCCACCCGCACCCCGCGCAGGAAGTTGGTCTTGCTCTCGATGGTGGTGTTCGACCGCCCCGCGGGGATGTTGATGAAGGCCGAGGTGCCCGCCGCATTGTCCGCCAGCGTCATCACCGCGCCGCCGTGCAGCGCGCCGTTGCGGTTGGCCAGCGCCTCCGTCACCTTCATCGTGCAGGTGACGGCCTCGGGCGCGACCGACACGACGTCGATGCCCAGCAGTCCGGCGAAGTTCGACTGCCCCGGCATTTCCTCCGGGCGCCGGGCGGGCGTCTCGGGGACGGTCACGCCCCGCGCCCGGCCAGCGTGCGCCGCGCGATGACGAGCTGCTGGATCTGGCTCGTCCCCTCGTAGATCCGCAAAAGCCGCACGTCGCGGTAGAGCCGTTCGATATCGTATTCGGCCATGTATCCCGCCCCGCCGTGGATCTGAAGCGCGCGGTCCGCCACCCGGCCCGCCATCTCGGTACAGAAATACTTGGTGCAGGCCGCCTCCAGGATCGCCTTGCCTTCCCGGTCGAAGGTGGCCGCCGTGCTGCGGACCAGCGCGCGCCCGGCCTGAAGCTCCGCCTGGCAATCCGCGATCAGGCCCTGCACCAGCTGATGCTCGCCGATGGGCACGCCGAACTGCCGCCGCTCCAGCGCATAGTCGGTGGCGATGTCGAGCATCCGCTGCGCCTGCCCCACCGACATGGCGCCGATGTGGATGCGCCCGCGGTCGAGGACCTTCATCGCCGTGCGGAACCCGCGGTTCAGCCGTTCCGGCCCGCCCAGCATCGCCTCGGCCGGCACCCGCACCCCGTCGAAGACCACGTCCGACGTCTTGGTCCCGCGCTGCCCCAGCTTCCGGTCGGGCTTGCCCACCTGGATGCCGGGCGTATCCGCCGGGACGATGAAGGCCGACACGCCGTTCGCCCCCGGCTCCTCGGGGTCGGTGCGCGCATAGACGGTGAAGACATCGGCGCGCACCGCGTTGGTGATGTAGCGCTTGGTCCCGTCGATGACGTAGTCGTCACCGTCGCGCCGGGCCATGGTGCGGATGCCACCCGCGTCCGATCCGTTGTCGGGCTCGGTCAGGGCGAAGGCGCTGATGACCTCGCCGCTGGCGATCCCCGGCAGCCAGCGCGCCTTCTGCTCCGCCGTGCCGTCCATCACGATCCCCTGCGAGCCGATGCCCACGTTGGTGCCGATCAGCGACCGGAAGGTGAGCGAGGCATAGCACAGCGTCTCGATCAGCACCGCCTCCTGGCTCACGCTCAGGCCGATGCCGCCGAACTCCTCCGGCGTGGACAGGCCGAACAGGCCCATGGCCTTCATCTCGCCCACGATCTCCTCGGGCACCTCGTCCTCGGCCTCGACCCGGTGCTCGGCCGGGATCAGGCGCTCGCGCGCAAACCGGTCAACCGTCTCGACAAGCTGCGCGAAGACGTCCTCGTCCACTCCTGCGGTCATGCGGGTCCCTCCCCTGGTCCGGCAGGCGCCGCTTGCGCCGGCGCCGTCATTCCGTATAAAGAATAACATTCCACCAAGGAAATGGAATGTCCAGCGATCCGCCCGTCAAATTCGTCCCCGCCGTGCAGAATGCCGTCCGCATCCTGCACCTGCTGACCGCGCGCGGCCGGCCGATGGGGGCCACGCAGATCGCGCGCGAGGCCGGGCTCAACGTTTCCTCGGCCTTCAACATCCTGCGGACGCTGACGCATGAGGGGCTGATCGGCTTCGACCCGGCGGCCAAGACCTACACGCCCGACCTGGGCCTCCTCGACTTCGCCGCGCCGCTGCTCGGCGCCGACCCGACCCGGCTGATCCGCCCCATGCTGGGGGCCATCGCGCAGGACCACCGCACCATGGTCGCCCTCTGGCAGATCACGGCGACCGACCGCATCGTCCTCATCGACCGCTTCACGCCCGAACGCATCGTGCAGGCGGTCATCGCCCGTAACGCCCGCCTGCCGGTCTTCGGCGGCGCGGTCGGACGGTGCTATGTCGCCGCGACGGGCATGGACCGCGACGCGGCGCGGGCAGGCTACGACGGCGTGCGCTGGCAGTCCGCGCCCGGCTTCGACGCCTATTGGGACGATGCCTGCACCGCCCGGCGCACCGGCGTGGCCTTCGACCGCGGCCGCCTGTTCCGCGGGCTCGAGATCGTCGCTTCGCTCGCCTCCGACGCCGCGGGCCGGCCCCGCCTGGGGCTGAGCAGCATCACCATCGCGGGCCAGCATGCGCCCTGCGACCTCGACCGCATCGGCGACGCCCTGCGCGACGCCGCCCTGCAGATCGAGACGCGCGTCCTGCGCCGCGCCGCCCCCGACGCCCCAACCCCACCGACGGAGACCTCATGACCGACCAACAGCCCCTGAACGACAAAGTCATCCTGGTTACCGGCGCGGGCGGCGGCATCGGCCGCGCCATCGCCCTGGAGGCCGCAAAGGCCGGCGCCCGCGTCGTCGTCAATGACCTCGGCGCCTCCCTCGGGGGCCAGCGCGAATCGAGCGACGCCGCCGCCGCCGTCGTCTCCGAGATCGAGCGGATGGGCGGCACCGCCGTGGCCAACGGCGACAGCGTGGCCGACCCCGACGGCGCCCGCGCCATGGTGCGGCAGGCCACCGACGCCTTCGGCCGCCTCGATGCGGTGCTCAACAACGCGGGCATCCTGCGCGACGGCTTCTTCCACAAGATGACCTATGAGGATTTCGACGCCGTGGTGAAGGTCCACCTCTACGGCAGCTTCAACACCAGCCGCGCCGCCGCCGACGTCTTCCGCGACCAGAACGCGGGCAGCCTGATCCACATGACGTCGACCTCGGGCCTGATCGGCAACCTGGCGCAGGCCAATTATTCGGCGGCGAAGCTCGGGGTGGCGGCGCTGTCGAAGTCCATCGCCCTCGATCTCGCGCGCTGGAACGTGCGGTCGAACTGCATAGCGCCCTTCGCCTGGAGCCGGATGACCTCCTCGATCAAGGTGGACAGCCCGGAGCAGGAGGCGCGCGTCAACCGCATGAAGGCCATGGTGCCCGAGAAGATCGCGCCCCTTGCCCTCCACCTCGCATCCGATGCGGGCGCCGACGTCACCGGCCAGATCTTCGCCGTCCGCAACAACGAGATCTTCCTCATGTCGCAATCCCGGCCCGTCCGCTCCGTCCACGCGGGCGACGGCTGGAGCATCGACGCCGTCCGGGAGCGGGCCATCCCCGCCCTCCGCGCCGCCTTCGTGCCCCTCGACGTGTCGGCCGACGTCTTCTGCTGGGATCCCGTCTGAAGCGCACGGCGCGGATCGGAACGCGCCGACGGGTCAGCTCGCGCGCGTCGGGTCGGTCAGGGGGTCGCCCGCCTCGCGCCCCGAGGGGTGATGGTGGGCGGAGGCGGAGCCCACGGGACGTTCGATCATGCGGCGGACGACGGGAACCTGGCCGTCGATCTGAAGGCTGCGGACGAGGTCGAAGTTCTCGCGGTCCGACTGCGTTCGGCGCTGGTTGTCGCGCACGTATTCGAGCCAGGTGGGCACGTGGTAGCGCTCGATCCAGAGTTCGGCGTCGGCCAGGTCGCGCAGGAGCGTCCAGCGCCGGGCGCCGTCGCGCAGCGAGATGCGCCGCCGTTCGTTCATCGCGGCAAGGAAGCGCGGCACGTCAGCAGCCGCGATCCGGTGGTCGATGGTGATGACGATGGGGCCGGAGCGGAAATGGATGGGCACGGCGGTCCGCGGCTCGCGGAAGCGGTCGAGAGGTTCGAGGTCGTCGGTCCCGCTGGCGGGCAGCGGCAGGAGGAAGCCCAGAAGTCCGCCCGCCGCCTGCAATCCCGCGGCGGCATAGAGGGCCGTCGAGACGCCCGCCTGTTCGGCCACCAGACCAAAGCCCCAGGCCCCGGCGGTCATGCCCCCGAAGGTCGCCATCTGGTAGAGCGCCAGTGCCCGGCCCACGACCCAGCGGGGGGTCGAGAGCTGCACCGTCACGTTGAAGGTGGAAAGCGCCAGCACCCAGCCCGCCCCCGCAAGCATCAGCGCGGGGATGGTGAGGAGGGGCGTGCGGCTGACCCCCGTGCCCACGGCGCCCGCGACGAGGAGGAGGGAGGCGAGGCGCACGATCCACTCCGTGCTGAGCCGGAGGCGCAGGGCGCCGGTCGAGAGCGCGCCGCCCACCGCACCCACCCCGAAGGCGCCGAGCAGGACGCCGTAGGTGAGCGGCCCGCCGGCGATCAGGTCGCGCGCCACCACGGGCATGAGCGCGGGAAGGGCGGCCGCGGCGGCCCCGAAGACGCAGCCGCGCGCCAGCACGATGCGGATGTTGGGCGACATGGCCACATAGCGCAGCCCCGCGGCCATGGCGGTGCCGATGCGCTCGCGCGGCAGATCGCGCGGCCGCACGTCGGGCCTCCAGCGCAGCAGCACGACGATGAGGGCCACGTAGCTGAGCGCGTTGGTCAGGAAGGCGCCGGCCGCCCCCGCCACCGCGACGATGGCGCCGCCGATGGCGGGACCGACCGAGCGGGCGATGTTGAACCCCATGGAGTTCATCGCCACCGCGCCCGGCAGGATGGCGCGGGGCACCATGTCCCCCACCGAGGCCTGCCAGGCGGGGTTGTTGAGCGCGGTGCCGCAGCCGATGGCGAAGGTGAAGGCGAGCAGCCCCCAGGGCGTCAGCCACTCGTTCCAGGCGAAGACGGCGAGCAGGACCGAGACGCAAAGCATGAGGGCCTGCGCCGCGAGCATCACCCGCCGGCGGTCGAGGTTGTCTGCGATCGCGCCGGCCGTCAGCGAGAACAGCATGATCGGCAGCGCGGTCGAGGCCTGCACCAGCGCGACCTGCTGGGGCGAGTCCGACAGCGAGGTCATCAACCAGGAGGCGCCGACGGCCTGCACCAGCCCGCCGAAGTTCGACGACATCGACGCCAGCCAGATGGCCCGGAAGATGGGCACCGAGAAGGGCGATGTGACGGGCGCGGCCAGGGCGTGTTCCTCGGGCGCGACAGGCGCCGTATCATGGCTTCGCAAGCGGCGGGGCCCATGGCAAGCACCTCCGCGGGTCCAAGAGGGACGGGCACGCCTCCCGACGGGCCGTCAGCGGCCCTCGGTCGCTCAGCCTTCCTCGCAGGTCCAGTTCGCCGCGTCGCGCCAGTCGCCCTCGCCGCCGAAGGCCGCGCGGGCGGGCCAGGCGCAGACCGGGCGGGACCACTGGGGCGTGCCGTCCACGACCTTGGTGGTGGGCAGGCTGTCGGGCGGGGTGCCGGTCTCGACCCAGGCGTCGAGCGCGCCGAGCGCGTCGAAGCCGTCCTGCGCGATGCCCGGCCCGGTTCCCTGGATGCCGCAGTGATCCATGCCGGGGATCATGAACAGCCGGGCGAAGTCGCCTTCGGTGGTCTGGCCGAGCGTCTCGAAATAGTCGACGGTCTTGCCCGGAAA
Organism: Jannaschia rubra; assembly: GCF_001403735.1. Lineage (GTDB taxonomy): Bacteria > Pseudomonadota > Alphaproteobacteria > Rhodobacterales > Rhodobacteraceae > Jannaschia > Jannaschia rubra. The sequence goes on along the minus strand of NZ_CXPG01000005.1, from coordinate 8,443 downwards.
GACGATGGCGTCGGCCCAGCCGTGATACATCAGAAGCTTGCCGCCGCTTTCCGCAAAGGCGCCGAGATCGGGGTCGTCGGAGTTGTAGATCGCCTCCTGCGGCGCCATGCGTGCCGGGTCGGTGTCGAAGTCGAAGTCCTGCGGGCCGTAATCCGCGCCGGGATCGTCAGGGAAGGCCATGTAGCGCAGGAAGTTCGGGCCGAACGCCTCGGGCACGAGCGCGCCGCCGCCGCCGGGCAGGCCGGTGAGCCAGAGCGGCCAGAAGGGTTCGGAGCCGACCGGCACGCTGGCGGGAAAGAGGCTGCGGCCCTGGCTGTCCGCCGGTTCGGAATACCACGCCTCCAGCACGGAGATCTTTTCGGGCGAGAGGTCGAGGGTCGATGGGTCGAAGTCGCAGGTGGCGGGGTCGGAAACCATCCCGTCCTCGACCCCGTCTGCGGCGTCGCATTGCGCCGTCACGGCCCCGGCCACGATCTGCGCGTCGGCCGAATCGAGGATGCGCCCGCCCGAGCCGTCGTCGTTGGCCTGCGCGATCCAGGCGAAGGACGTGCCCACGAGGCCCGGATAGTCGAGCGCCGGGGCGCCCGAGATGATGCCGTCGAAGGCATCGGGCATCCGCAGCGCCGCCATGTTGGCCATCCGCCCACCCGTGGAGCAGCCGTCGAAATAGGACCGTTCCGGCGCCGCGTCATAATAGGCTTCGGTCAGGGCCTTGGCCACGCGCGTCGTCTGCTCCACCGCGCGGTAGCCCCAGTCGGCCTCGGCCACGGGGTCGGCGGCCGCCCATCGCGCGTCGGTCGAGCCGGTGCCCCAGTGGCCGCCGTCCATGGTGGCCGTGGCGTAGCCGCGGCGGAGCGCGTGGTTGATCGCGTTGAAGGTATTGGGGGACTCGGCGTCGACCTTGCCGCAGAAGCCGCCGCAGCCGGCCATGTAGAACTTGCCGTTCCAGTCGCTGGCCGGCAGGCGAACCTCGAACCCGATGGCAGGGCGGATCGTGCCGGCGACACGGCAATAGGGCGGCAGGTCGCCCGCCGCCTCGACCTCGGCGGCGAGGGCGACGGCGGTGTCGGCGAGGCCCAGGCCCGAAAGCGCGGCGCAGGCATCGGGGGCGCTGTCCTGCGCCATGGCGCCGCCCGCGGCGGTGGTGAGCAGAAGGATCGCGAATCCGGGCTTCAGCATGTGTCGTCTCCCCTCGGTCGGGCCATCGCCCTGCGCGGTCAGGTTACGCATGGATCGGGGGCCCGGCCAAGCCCCGGATGGGGGCGCGGGTCAGGAGATGACTTCGACACGGTCGTCATTTAGCCCATGACCGCCGTCCGGTTTGTCCTGTATCGGACGGGGACGATTCTGCGCAGGTCCGCAGCGACGGCCGGGCGGGGTATCCGGCAGCGCGACGCCTTTTCGCGGCAGGGGGAGACAGATCGATGGACAATCCGTCCGGCAGGCCCGACCGGGTCGACGCGCCGCCCTATTCCTGCGCGGTCATCAACTACAACGGCGCGGACTATGTCCTGCGGACGCTCGCCTCGATCCTGTCGCAGGAGCCGCCGCCCGCGGAGGTCATCCTGGTGGACGACGGATCGACGGACGGCGGGCCGGACCTCGTCGCCGCGGCCTATCCCGACGTTCGGATCGTGCGCCTGCCGCAGAACACCGGGCGCACCTCGGTCGTCCGCAACGCGGGACTGGCGGCGGCGCGGCACCGCTTCGTGCTGATCTCGGACAACGACGTGACCTTCGCGCCGGAGGCCGTGCACCGGATGCAGGCGGTGCTCGCGGAACGGGCCGACGCCGCGGCCTGCACGCCGGTCGTGCTGTTCGACGACGGGTCGGGGCAGATCTGCAACCGCAGCCACAACCTGCATTTCCTGTGCTGGTCGCAGGATTCGTCGATGGACCATGCCACGCTGCGCGCGCGGGGGCCGGTGCGGGGCATCGGCTGCGGCATCCAGCTTCTCGACCGCGACCGGCTGGGCGAGGTGGGCGGCTACGACGAGGATTTCGTGATCGGCTGGGGCGACGACGGGGAATTGCACCACCGCATGATGATCGCGGGGCGGGCATGCTATTCGGTGCCCGATGCCGTGGTGTACCACGCCCGCATCCGCGGCACGCCGCGATATTACGGGCAGATCCGCAACCGGCTGCTGATCCTGTTCAAGATGTACCGCTTGCGCACGCTGATCCTGCTTGCGCCGCTGCTGATCCCGTTCGAGGCGGTGCTGATCGGCTTCCTATGGATCGCGGGGGGCCTTGGCGACTATGGCCGGGCGGTGCGCGACGTCTGGGGGCTGCGGCGCGGGATCGGAGCGGACCGGCGGCGGATCGCCGCGACCCGGCGGGTGGGCGACGGGCGGGTGCTGCACGCCGGCCGCCTCACGGTGCCGGTGCGGCGGTCCGGCCCGGCGCTGCGCCGGTTGGTCCGGGGGGCGAGCCGGGTGCTCGCGGGCTACTGGTGCGCCGTCGGGCGGTTCGCATGAAGCGCCTCCGCAAGGCGCTCGGCACCGCCGCCGAGATGGGGGCGGAGGTCGCCAGCCTGACGCGCGGCCGCTATCCCGGCTTCGTTGGCGCGCGGCGACCCAAGGCGCTGCAGGGCGAGATCCCGGTCTTCGTCTATCACAGCATCGACGCGGCGGAGTTCGAGGCGGACCTGAAGTTCCTTGCCGGCAACGGCTATCGCACGCTCGACTGCGACGCCTTCGTCGAGGCGCTGGCCGGGCGGCGCCCCATGCCGAACCGCGCGGTCCTGCTGACCATCGACGACGGGCGGGCGAGCGTCTGGAGCCATGGGTTTCCCCTGCTGCGGCGTTACGGGATGACGGCCGTGGTCTTCCTGATCCCCGGCTACATCCGCGACGCGGACGGGGTGCGGCCCACGACCGACGACCGCCCCGAAGGACTGGCGAGCGCGGACCCCGACCTGATGACCTGGCCCGAGATCGCGGCGATGGCGCGCTCCGGCCTCGTGGATTTCCAGTCGCATACGCTGTTCCATCACAAGGTGCCGGCGTCGGACCGCGTTCTGGGCTTCGTCGGCCCCCGCGACCGCACGGCGCCCTTCGACATCCCCTTCGCAACGGGCGACGAACCGGGGGAGGAGGACTCCGCCCTCGGCTATCCGCTGTTCGAGACCACCTCGCGGATGTCGGGGGCGCCCGCCTTTCGCCCCGACGCCGGGCTGATCGCCGACCTGCGGGATGCGGCCGGGGGCCGGTTCGACGCGCCCAACTGGCGCGACAGGCTGCATGGGGTGGTGGAGGAACGGCGGAAGGCGGGCCTGCCCATCGGCACCGCCGAGGCGCCCGACGAGACGCACGCCGCAATGCGCCACAGCCTTGCGGAAGCGCGGCGGATCATCGAGGCGCGGCTGCCGGGGCACAGGGTGCGCCACCTCTGCCTGCCCTATACGCTGGGGTCGGAGGCGGCCGTCGCGGCGGCGCGCGAGACGGGGCACGCCAGCACCTTCTGGGGCCTTCTGCCCGAGCGGCGGGGGAACCGCGCGGGCGACGATCCGTTCCGCAGCGTGCGGCTCAAGTCCGACTATCTGCGGCGGCTGCCGGGCCGGGGCCGCCGGTCGATGGCGGCGATCCTGCTGGCCAAGGTCCTGCGCCGGGTCTCGGGCCGGGCGGTTTATTGACGTGGCAGGCGTGACCCGGAGCCTGCGCGCCCTGCTGCGGCGGCCCTGGGTCCGCTACGGGCTGGGCCTCGTGCTGATCCTGTTCCTGCTGAGCCTTCTGGACCTGCGGGCCATGGCCGACACGCTTCTGGACGCGCGTCCGGGGTATCTGGCGCTCGCCGTGGCGACGGGCGTGGGTCTCATGGCCTTCTCGGGCTATCGCTGGTCGCGGCTGGTTGATCCGGCCCTGGGCGTCGGCACCATGGTCTTCGTACGGCTGACCTTCGTCAGTGCCTTCGCGGGCCTGTTCCTGCCCGGCACCATCGGGACGGAGGCGATGCGCGTGCTCGGCCTCTCGCGCGCGACGGGGGGGGTCGTCGCGGTCTCCTCGGTGCTGGCCGACCGGGTGCTGTCGCTGCTGGCGCAGGTCGTCCTCGCCCTGCTCGCCGTCGCGCTGCTGCCTTCGGCGCTGCGCGACGACCTGGTCCTCTGGGGCGCGGGGGGGCTGCTGGCGATCGTGGCGGGGGTGGGAGCGGTCATGCACCGGGGGCTGCGCCGCGCCGTGCTGCGCGCCATGTCCCGTTTCGATCGCCCGCACCTGCTCGTCGGGCGCGCGTTCGAGGCGCTGGATACCTTCCGCAACCGGCGGATGATGGCCTGGGCCTTCGTGCTGGCGCTGCTGCTTCAGGTGTTCCGGGCGGTGTTCCTCTGGACCTGCGCGCTGACCTTCGATGCGGATATCGCGGTCTGGCACTTCCTGATCGCGCTGCCGCTGGTCAGCCTGGTGGAACTGGTGCCGATCACCTTCGCGGGCGTGGGCACCCGCGACGCGGCCTTCGCCGTGGTCCTGGCGCAGTTCGGCATCCCGCCCGAAACCTCCGTTCCGGTGTCGCTGCTGGCCTTCGTCCTGGGCAGCGTCGTGGCCTCGCTGCCGGGCGCCTGGCTCTGGATGACGCTGCCGTCGCGGGACGCCTGAGACCCCGGCCTTGCCCTTCGGGGCGCAGGGCATACCTCGAAGGGGATGCCATCCGCCGGAGGAACGCCCCATGACCCAGGACACGCAGGACGCCGTCATCATCGGGTCGGGGCACAACAGCCTCGTCTGCGCGCTCTACCTGCTGCGGGCGGGCTGGTCGGTCAGGGTGCTGGAGCGCGCCGGCACGCCCGGCGGCGCGGTCAAGACGCAGGAGCTGACCGAGCCGGGGTTCCGCCACGACTGGGCGGCGATGAACCTGTCGAACTTCCGCAACTCGGCCTTCTACGGCGACTTCGGCCCGGCGCTGGAGCGACAGGGGGCGGAGTTCGTGAAGGCGGATCATTGTTTTGCCTCCGTCTACGACGACGGGACGTGGTTCGGCGTGGGTACCGACATGCAGGCCAACCTCGCCCGCGTGGCGGCGCTGTCGGAGCGGGATGCGGCGGCCTGGAGAGATCTGACCCACGGGTTTCCCGCGCGATCCGCCATCATCGGCGGGCTGATGGCCAGCCCGATGAAATGGACCGCGCTGAGCGGGCTCGGGTTCAACGCACTGCGCCAGAACGGCCGGGGCGGGACGCTGGACATCGCGCGGTTCCTCCTCTCCTCGCCCCGCGAATGGCTGGGCCGGACGTTCGAGTCCGAGAAGATCCGCGCCGCGCTGGCGCCTTGGGGGATGCACATCGACTATGCGCCCGACGTGGCCTCGGGCGCGATCTTTCCCTATCTCGAAGCCTTCGGCGACCAGGCGGGGGGCATGTATCTGGGCCGGGGCGGCTCCGACACGATCATCCGCGCCATGGTAGCCGAGATCGAGGCACAGGGCGGCACCGTCGAATGCGGGGTCGAGGTCACGCGCATCCTGCACGACGACATCCGTGCCGAGGCGGTCGAGACGTCGGACGGACGGCGGATCGGCGCGGAGAAGGCCATCGTCGCCAACGTCGCCCCCCGCGCGATGGCCCGTCTGACGGGGGGCACCGGCGACGCGCGCTATGACGAGGGGCTCGCCACCTTCCGCCACGCGCCGGGCACGGTGATGATCCACCTCGCCCTGTCGGACCTGCCCCATTGGCGTGCCGGGGAAGCGCTGCGCGACTATGCCTATGTCACCATCGCGCCCACGCTCGACATGATGGCACGGGCTTACCAGCAGCCGCTCGCGGGCCTTCTGCCGGAGGAGCCGATGATCGTCGTGGGCCAGCCCACGGCCATCGACCCCAGCCGCGCGCCGGAAGGCAGGCACGCCCTCTGGCTGCAGGTGCGGATGGTGCCGGGCGAGATCCGGGGCGATGCCGCGGGGGAGATCGAGGCGACCGACTGGGACGCCGCGCTCGCGCCCTTCGCCGAGCGCGCGCTCGACATCGTGGAGCGTCACGCGCCCGGCCTGCGCGACCTGATCCTGGGGATGCGCTGCGTCTCGCCCCTGGACCTGGAGGCCGACAACCCCAACCTCGTGGGCGGCGACCAGGTCTGCGGCAGCCACCACCTGTCGCAGAACGCCATCTTCCGGCCGATGCGTGGCCGATCCGACGGCGCCACGCCGCTCGAAGGTCTCTACCACACCGGCGCGGCCGTCTGGCCGGGCGCCAGCACCGGCGCGGGTCCGGGCACCCTGCTGGGTCGGAAGCTGACCTGAGGGCCCGCGCCTACATCAGTGGCGACACCAGTCGCGCGGCCGAATCCCGCAGCCGCATCCAGAACGGCAGCGCGCGGTAGGCGTCAGCGTCGAAGACCCGGCAGGCGGCGCGGTCCGCGTCATAGGCCGCTTCGAGATCGCCGGCCAGCCGGGCATCGTAGACGAGCGCGTTCAGCTCGTAGTTGATCGAGAAGGACCGGATGTCCCAGTTGCCCGACCCGACGGAGGCGACCTCGCCGTCCACCGTCACCGTCTTGGCATGCAGATAGCCGTCCTCATAGAGCAAGACCTCCACCCCCGCCTCAGCCGCCTCGGCCTTGAAGGTGTTGGCGGCCCAGTAAGGGACGTGCTGTCCCGGACCGCGCGCCGAGATCATCACCGACACGTCGACCCCGGCGAGCGCGGCGGCCTTCAGCGCCTCCATCACCGTGTCGTCGAGGATGAAGAACGGCGTCTGCACCCGCACCCGCCGGCGTGCGCCGACGATCATGGCGAAATACTGCTGCCGCACCGCGCGCCATTCGGAATCGGGCCCCGAAAGGCAAAGCTGCACCGGCAGGTTGTCGTCCAAGGGCGGCGCCTCGGGGAAGTATTCGGGGCCGAGCAGCCGTTCGCGCGTGGCGTTCGACCAGTCGATGGCGAAGACCCCCTGGAGCGCGAGCACAGCCGCGCCTTCGAGCCGCAGATTGGTGTCGCGCCAGCGGGCGAACCCCCGGCCGGGGTCGAGGTGCTGCTTGCCGATGTTCAGGCCCCCGGTATGGCCGATCCGTCCGTCGATCACCGCGATCTTGCGATGGTTGCGATAGGAGATGGTATGCACCCGCCAAAGCGGCGAATAGGGCCGGACGTCGATGCCCGCCGCGCGCAAGGCCCGCTGCCGGAACGGGCCGAAGGAGCCGATGGATCCCACCGGATCATAGAGCAGCCGCACCTCGACCCCCGCCGCCGCCCGCTCGATCAGGATCGCCTCGAACTCCGCGCTGACGGTGTCGTTCTCCCAGATGTAGTATTGCAGGTGAATGCTCGACCGCGCGGCGCGCAGGTCGTCCATCAGACGCGGGTATTGGCGGGATGCGTCCTGCAGCAGTTCCACCCGGTTCGACAGGGTGACGTAGACGTTCGAGTTGGAATGGATCATCCGCGCCAGCCGGTCGCGCGGGTAATGCCATCCCGCCAGGTCTTCGATCGCCCGCACATGCTCCGCCTGCAATCGGTCGAGCGTCTGGACCAGGTGCCCGGGCAGGTCGTGCCGCGTCAGGGTGCGCGTCCGCCCGACGCCCCCGCGCATCCGCCCGAACAGCACATAGAGGACAGGCGCGACGACGGGCAGCGTGAAGAACAGGAACAGCCAGGCGAAACTCGACTGCGGACGCCGGTTTTCCGACACGATGAAGATCGTCGCTCCCACCACGTAAAGCGTCACGGCGATGGAAAGCAGGTTGGTGAAATCGGGCATGGCGACGACAGGTCTCTCACGGTCGGCGCGCCGAAGGAAGGCAGGTGGGTTTCCGCGGCGGCCGGACGTGGGCGATCTTTCGCGCGGAGACGCGGTGCCAGGGCCACGGCTTTTCGCGACGTGATGGCGTGATCCGCTCGTCACCGCCAGCGAAACAAGGGTCGGCATCCGACATCGCGCTTGGGCGATCCCGGAAAGTTCCGCGGCGATACGGTGGTTGGACGCATCGCGCGCCGGGACCGAAGGCGATGGAAAACACCGCCCGAGACGCGAAGGCCAGCGCCGGCGGATCGATCGCGCGGTCCCGGGCCACGATTCATCCGATTCATGTCGCGCGATGGATCCCGGATCGCCGGTGATCGCCATCCGGCACGACGGTCATTCCGGCGACGGACGACCTAGCGACGGCGCACCGCTCGACAAGTCTTGCGGGGCGTCCGTCCCAGCCATCTTTCCCAGCCGAACGGATGGGATGGCGTTTCTTGCAGGGTGAATACCTTCGGACCGGAATCTATCAACCTTCCAGCACGTCCTGCCATTGGGGGTGTCTTGCGATCTGTGCGCGGGCGAAGGGGCAGAGGGGCACGATCCTGCGGCCTTCGGCGCGGGCATCCTCGACCGCGCGGCGCACCAGGGCCTGGCCCACGCCGCGGCCGCGCAGGGCGCCCGGCACGGCGGTGTGGTCGATGATGATCGTCGCCGCGCCGGCGCGGGACCAGGTCATCTCGGCCTCGTGACCGTCCACGAGGGCGCCGT
>NZ_CXPG01000004.1 GCF_001403735.1 Jannaschia rubra | reverse complement strand
GTTCCAATTTGCACCGCGCGCGTTTCCCACGACGCACTGACCGCACAGCTTACCTTCCGTCGATCCCACCTGGAAGCATGGCAGGATTTGCGGCAACGAACGAACGACCTCCTGCGATGCTTCCTCACCTATCCGATCTCGGTCGCACCAGAATAGGAACACCATCATGCCCCTCGCGCTGACCTCGTCCCGCATTGCCATCCTCCGCGACCACGTCACGGCGGGGGATCGGATCGCCTACTACGAGCAACTCGGCGAATGGGGCTATCGTTATGGTGCCTTGGCCGTTGGCGTGGTGACGCAGGAGACCTTCTCCGGCGAGGTGGCCAACATTTTTAACGAAGCCGTCGCGAACCGATCCGGCATTCTGCTGTTCCCCAATGACTTCGCGCAGATCGGGATCGATCTGATGATCCGCGACTTCAATGCGCGCACGGCAGCCGGTTCTCCCGCACTGCGCGGTGAAGAACTGTCGGTCAACACGATTGAGGACTATCACGAGTTGGCCTTCGCACGCTTTGGAGTTCCAATCACCGCATGGACG
>NZ_CXPG01000003.1 GCF_001403735.1 Jannaschia rubra | reverse complement strand
GGAGACGACCGGCTCTTTGGAGACCGGGGCGAAGACGCACTCTACGGTGGTAGGGGCGACGACCTGCTCTCGGGCGGGGCGGACGATGATCGCCTTTTCGGTCAGGATGGCGACGACATTGTCGCGGGTGGTCAAGGTAATGACCGCCTTTATGGCCAAGGGGGTAACGACACCCTGCTTGGCGGCTCTGGCGACGACCGCATTTTTGCGGGATCGGGCGACGACAGCGTGGCGGGCGGAGCGGGCAACGATCGCATTTTTCTGGGTGGCGGGGACGATACGCTGATCTTCGCCGATGGTGGCGGAACGGACCGAGTCTACGGCTTTGGACAAGGTGATCGGATCGTCTTCGAGATTGAAGGCATCGAGACCTTCGCCGATGTATTGACGTTCGCATCGGGTTCGCAAGGGCGGACAGAGTTCGAATTCGACGATGCGACTTCGCTTGCGGTTTACGGGCTCGACGCGCACGCCCTCACGGAGGATCAGTTCCTCTTCGCCTAACCTCGGTGAGG
>NZ_CXPG01000002.1 GCF_001403735.1 Jannaschia rubra | reverse complement strand
GGAGGCGCAGCGCGCGGAGGCGCTGGAGCTGGCGGCGTCGGCGCGGGAGCGGGGCGACGAGGGGGCCGAGCTGCGCGAGACGGTGCGGGCCGTCGAGCTGGACCGGCCGCCCCTGCCGCAGCTCTCCGCCGGGGCCTGGCAGATGAAGGAGCGCGGCCACGAGGTCGGGCGGGTCGCGGCCTGGCACGAGGCCCGCGAGCGGGCGGCGGAGGTGCGCGCGATCGCGGCGGGGCTCGCGCGGGAGGTGGGGGCGTGGATCGCCGAACGGGCCGCCTCCGTGGCGGAGCGGGTGCGCGGGCTGTCGGGACCGGAGCACCAGGGCGAGCTGGCGCTGGCCGGGGGCGGCGCAGGGGGCGGGGAGCCGGAGGACCGACGCGACGACCGAGACCTCACCACGCGGCTGCGAGACGTCTTGGAGGCCCGGCAGGGCGTGCAGGCGCAGGCGGTGGAGCTGGAGGTGGGCGCCTCGCCACCAAGCGAAGGGCATGCGCGGGAGGAGGCCCGGGGCCTCGCCGCGGGGCTCCGCAGCGCCTTCGCCTCCGTCGACCGGGACGCGTTCTCGCAGCGGGTCGGCGAGCTGACCGCCGGTCGCGAGGCCGAGGAGCGGCAGGCCGCGCTGGAAGTTGCCGCCAGGGAACAGGAGCTGGCCCGGGAGCGGACGCGCGAGATCGAGGCGGAGGACATCGCCGACCGGCTCGCGGACCGCGGGCCGTCTCACGGG
>NZ_CXPG01000001.1 GCF_001403735.1 Jannaschia rubra | reverse complement strand
CTGCTGTCGCCGTCCGGAGCGTTCGGAAACTACTCGATCACGCAGACCATTGGAGGAGACACGTCGGTGATCGTCGGGGGCGGTCCCGGCAACGACCGGATCACTCTGACCAGCAGAGGTGATGTCGCGCTCGGCTTTGCTGGCAACGACACCATTGCTGGGGGCAGCGGCGACGATCGCATCTATGGTGGTGAGGGCGCGGACGTCCTGACTGGCGGCGGCGGCGCGGACGTTATTGACGGCGGGTCGAACGGCTCGTTTTTCGGCTTTGGAGGCGGCGACGTCTACATCGATAGCCGCGATGGAGGCGCCCGCGACGTACTCATAGACATCGAGCGCGTCCAGGGAACCGGGGACGGGTCGTACTCCGTTGCCAGTTCCTTCTCTGCCTTGCCCAATCTACTCAACCTTCGCTCAGCCCCGTTCCAAGTCGCGACTGTCACCCAGGAAATTACCACGAGGGGTGAGGCGGCCATCGCCGAAGCCCTACGCGATGGCCGTGCGACAATGGATCTCGACGCAGACGGTTTCT